>JAZQLF010000023.1:0-114436 GCA_045542535.1 Acutalibacteraceae bacterium
ATGTACGGTAAATGGGATGATGAAAATTTAATATCAAAGGAAATTCTTGACTTTCTTCACAGTGCTGACCACGTTATAACAAATGTTGAAGGTCCTGTTGCTGTTGCGGAACAAAACACAACTAAAAGTGGGGTTCAGCAGTTGTTACATACCATTGACCCTGCTGCTGTAATAGTTCTTAATAATATGAAATCGGATATTTGGAACATCTGTAACAATCACATTATGGATGCAGGTCCTTACGGTATTGAAAGCACTCTGAAAATTGCAGAAGAATTCGGAGCGCAGACTATCGGTGCAGGAATGAATATTGAAGAGGCAAGAAAGCCTGTTATTATTAATGAAGCAGGTGGAATCGGTCTTTTTGGTGTAGGTTATCAGCGAGCTTGCAGAAAAGCAGATGTTGACAAGCCCGGTTGCTATAGCTGGAGTGACCTTGATGCCATTCAAAAGACTATTGACGAAATAAAGTCAAAATGCCGTTGGTGCATTGTTGTTGCTCACGCAGGTGAAGAGTTCACCCCGCTCCCCTCGCCCTACACAAGAGAGCGTTATCATAAATATCTCGAAATGGGCGCAGATATTGTTGTGGGTCACCACCCTCACGTGCCCATGAACTATGAAACTGTCGGTGATAAAATTATTTTCTATTCTCTCGGCAATTTCATTTTTGACACAGACTACCAGCGTTCCCAATTCAACACCGAATTCGGAATTCTTGTTAAGCTCAATTTCACCGAAACTGAATTTTCTTATGAGCCTATGGGACTTAAAATTGTCCGCGGTGAAGAAAAAATTGTTAAAGATAATCTCCCACGAATTTTTGTTGATGTAGGAGAAGAGGATTTCAATTTACTTTCTCCCCTTTCTGCAAAAATGCACATTGAAGCTACTAAGCGACAAATGACTTTCCTTAAACCCGAGGAATTCAAGGGTGCAACGGAAGAAAAATGGAAAGAGCATTTCTCCGAAGAACTTCGGACTGGTCGCGTACCCGGTGAAACTCTTGACTTTTTCATCCTTTGCCCATTGGCAGAAAAAGCTGAAAAGGGCGATTGGAAAAAGAGTAAGTTAGAAGATGTCAAAAATTATATATTAGAACAGATGTAAAAAAGCTAAGCGTCCTTCTGGACACTTAGCTTTTTTATTTACATAAATTAAACTTATCACTTTCTTTTAAATCAAGAAGCGTAATTATATTCTCAAAATTTTCTTTTGCAGTTTTGAGTGCTTCTGTTTTGTGGGAGTCACTTCCCAGATAGAACTTACAGCCGCAGTCCTTTGCAATATAGTAAGGTCGGAGCATAATATCTTTCTCCTCTTCGGAAGAGAAAATAGTTTTCATATTAAGCTCAATCCCCAGACCTTTCTTAGCGCATTTTCCGAAAACAGAATAAAGGCTTTCGTCAGAAAGAAGCTTTATAACCTCGGGAGTTCTGCCTTTGAAAATATGACCGCAGGTAAGATGAGCAACACCGGTCTTGTGCCAAGGAAGATTTTTCTCCATTAATGCGTTTAAACGGTTCAACCAATGTTCTGCAGCCTCTTCGGGTGTCTGGACTTTCGTTTTCACAGTATTCCCTGCAAGGTGCAAATGGGTAGTTGATACGATAATAAAGTCTAAAATATCATACCTTTCCCGGCTTACCCCCACAATATTATCAAAATCCATATCAACTTCCGCACCCAACAAAAAACTTATGTTTTCTTCCTGGGGCAAGGGCAAAACAGAGGTTATACAGGAAAATCTCTGCATCTCGTGCCATTCTGCTTTACTTTCAACCTTTTCATCCCACAAATGATTTGTTAGGCATATTTTCTTCAAATCATTTTCCTTTGCATATTTTAAAATATTTTCAGGAATCTGGTTTTCATCATGGCAACAAGGTGAAATTGTTGAATGAATATGAAAATCGTGGTCTGCAATATAACGCATAAAATCATCTCCGAAAATATATTAACATAAGATTTTCTTCATATCAATAAATAAAATGTTTGCTTTATTCTCTGAAATGTTATATTCTATATAAAGATAAACTTGGAGGTCTTTTTATGGCTTTAAAATTCAATTCAAATGGCAAACTTAAAATAATGCACATTACAGACACACATCTTGAAGATGACAACATTGATATGTCCGTATGGCTTATGGGCGAAGCTTGTGACAGAGAGAAGCCCGATATAGCTATTGTTACCGGCGACAATGTTCAGAACTGCGATGACGAGAAAATAACAAAAGGCTATATTGATAAGCTTATGAATGTTTTCCAAAAGAGGAACATTCCCGTTGCAATTACTTTCGGCAACCACGATTCCGAGGTTGGTGCTTTGTCAAGAGAAGGGCTTATGGAATATTACAATTCCTTTTCTTGCTCTGTAAGCAGAGATTTTAAAAATCTCCCCGACTGCGCTACATACAATGTTCCCGTTCTTTCCTCTGACGGAGGAAAGGTGAAATTCAACCTTTGGGTTTTTGATTCAAATGATTACGATGAAGAAGGTCATTACGGTTGCGTCCTCCCCCCTCAGGTTGAATGGTATAAAAACAAAAGTGATGAAATCACAAAGGAAAACAATGGAGAAAAGGTTTACTCTCTCGCTTTCCAGCATATGATTGTTGAAGATGTTTATGAAGCTCTCAAAAAGGTCAACAAGAGAAAGCTTTATTCATTCCCTCATATGTATAACAAAAAGGATTTCTATATGTTTGACCCGAATTTTCAGAATTTCGGAACACTTAACGAAACTCCCTGCAGCGGTTTCCACAACTTCGGTCAATTTGAGGCAATGGTTGAAAAAGGCGATGTTCTCGGTATCTTCAGCGGTCATGACCACACAAACGCTTTCGCTGTTCGCCACAAGGGTATTGATATCGGAAATTCCTTGAGCACACGCTACAATGACGACAGATTTTCTTCTCAATATGGCTACAGAATTCTCCAGGTAGATGAAAGAGATACCTCAAAATACACAAGTCGCGTTGTTCATTGGTACAATATGTTCACCTCAAATGACTTAAAAGAATTCAAGGCAAAAGGTGACGATTTCGGTTACAAGACTGCAAAGAGCGTTACATTCAAAGGTGTTCTCCAAAGATTCTATACAAAAACAGGTCGAGTATTCTGCCATTTGGTAACAGGAAGAAAGAATACCTACAACCACTAATTAAAAACACAACTCCCTCTTTTTTCATATTATGGTTTGGTGAAATAAATCACCATTTTATGAAAAGGAGGGATTTTTTTGCGAGAAAGACTTTATGACAGAATAGCGGCAGTGGCTTACGCTCGTCAATGGGCATTAAGCCGAAACCCTGCTTTCTATGATTTTCAAAACATTGGAGGCGACTGCACCAATTTTGCTTCCCAATGTATTTATGCAGGAGCAAAAATAATGAACTACACACCTGTTTTCGGGTGGTATTATGTTTCCCTTTCCGACCGTGCGCCTGCCTGGAGCGGTGTGGAATTTCTATATAATTTTCTGACTACTAACACTTCTGTAGGCCCTTTCGGCAGAGAAGTAAGCCAGGCTGAAATTCAACCCGGTGATATTATTCAGTTGGGAAGAGCAGACGGAGATTTTTATCACACCCTTGTTGTAACTGAAACCACTCCGCAAATTCTGGTTTGCGCCCATACCAATGATGCCCTCGACAGACCCTTAGCAGCATACAATTACTATACTGCCCGATTTCTTCACATAGACGGTGTGAGAATCTGGTAAAGAAAAAAATCCCAAGAATTAAAATAATTCCTGGGATTTTTGGATTTTAAAAACTTTCGCAAGGTTCTTTTGAGAGTTCGAAAACAAGTTCTCCTCCCGATGTTATTTCTTCGTAAGTTAAAAATGTTTCTTTAACCTTTTCGCCGTTAAATTTAACGGATTTTATATAGGGGAAGTCTAATGGATTTTCGTCACAAATAATCTTTAATGCTTCACCATTCTTGCAAGAGTGATAATTTTTATTGAGCTTCACTTCTATCTTTTTAAAAAGAGGTGTGTTTATGTAATATTTCGGGTCTGCAGGGCAAACCTGAGCAAAGCCCAATGCAGAAAGCACATACCAGGCAGAAAGCTGACCAACGTCCTCATTACCGCAAAATCCGTAAGCACCTGTGCGGTAGGATTCCTTTTGAACTCTTCTTGTCCAATATTGTGTTCTTTCAGGAAGACCAAGAATACTGAAATAGTGAGTTATATTGTGGCAAGGTTCGTTAGAATGGTTATAGTCATCGTTCCAAAGGCTCTTCAAATCTGCTTTTTCAAAGAATTCTTCAAGAAGCTCTATGGTTCTTTCTTCACCGAAAAGCTTACTCAAGCCAACCACATCATAGGGAACAAACCAGGATTGCTGAAAAATGTTACTTTCAACAGTTCCGTCGTCATCGTATCTGTCTTCTTCAAAAACAAATTCACCATTTGCTTTACGGGGTGCCATAAACTGTAAAGCCTCATTATAATTCTCTTTATAACGATTAGCTCTATCCACAAAGAATTTTGCATCCTCTGTTTTACCAAGAGCATCTGCAAATTTTGCCATAGTGAAATCTGCTAACAAATATTCAAGTGTATCACTTAATTCTTCAGGCACATAACAATCTTCAAGATATGCTGTGCAATCAGGTCTTATAGATTTAAACTCTTTTCCGTCAAGCTCTTTTTCACAAACACTTGATGCTTTTGATATTTTATATGCTTTTTCTGTGTTATACGGTTTTATACCTTTTATAAAAGCATCTGCCAAAACAATAAGCCCCGGGTCACCAACCATACAACCTGCATTTATACCCAAAAGCTCCCATCGTGGAAACGAGGAATTATTAAGCTCCGCAATTTTCAAAAGAGAATTAACCTGATCACTAACCATATCAGGGTTAATAATACTTAAAAGCGGGAACTCACTTCTGTAAACATCCCAACCGCTGAACACAGTTCTTTGCTTATAATCCGAATTTTTAAATACTTCGTAATTGATGGTATATCTCCCATCAACATCCGCCATTGTACGAGGGTCTAAAAGAACGTGATAAAGGCAGGTATAAAAAAGCTTTAAATCTATTTCATCCGTACCTGAAACCTTAATGCAAGAAAATGCCTCTTCCCATTTTGAAAGAGCGTTTTCTGCCATAGTGTCAAAATCAATATTGTCACATTCTGCGGAAAAATTCTTTCTTGCGCCTTCAATATCAACATAGGAAATAGCGCATTTTATTGTTAGGGGTTCACTTGTTTCCTTTGAAAAATCAAGGAAAAGACCTAAATCCTCGCCTTTATTCTGTTCTGTAAACTCTTCGTTACTGAAAAAGTTTTTTCTAATAAAAGGTTGAGAAAATTCCATAACGAAATATAAATCATAGAAAATCCCACCATGACCGTGACCGAATCCGCCACCCTTTGGAGTGCATTTTATATGGCCTTCGACTTTTCTGTCGTTTATTATATCAACTTCCTGAAAATCCGCTTTTCCTCCGATTCTTCTACTGAAATTGATTATAATTTTCTTTTCTGAACTTTCGGGGTATGTAAAGCGCAATAGTCCCGTATGCTCGGAAGTAGTTGCCTCTGCTAAAACCCCATACCTTTCTAAAACTACGGAATAATACCCTGCGCGAGTTTTCTCTTTTTCGTGAAAAAATTCGGATTTCCAACCCTTTGTACCTTTATTAAAAGGCTGTTCTTCATTGCTTCCGCTACGAAGGTCTGTATCTTCCGTTACAGGCATAACCTGAATATTTCCTAAATCTCCATACCAACCGATACCGCTCATATGATTAAAGCTAAAGCCCTCAATGGTGCTGTGGCAGTAATTGTAACCGCTACCATTGTCACCACCGCTGACAGTATCGGGAGAAAGCTGAACCATTCCCCCGGGAACACAAGCACCCGGGTAGGTCTTTCCGCCACCGTGAGATTTTTCCATTTGACCATCACCAACGGTGCCTATCATTGTATCAACATATAATGCATTTTTCATTTTGAATTCCACCTGCTGCATTTTTTAATATCGTCATTCTAGCACATTTGAACTATACCTTCAAGAAATTTTCAAAATTCACTTAAATTTATTGCCAAACGATTTTTCCGTTTATAACTGTTACATGAACGTGGGAAAATATATCAAAGGGATTGCCGTCAAAAATAACAAAATCCGCATCCTTTCCGACTTTAAGGCTTCCTAATCTATGGTCAACTCTGCAAATTTTTGCCGCATCTATTGTTATAGCGCGAAGTGCATCGTGCTCCCCCAACCCCTCTTTTGCCGCCAAAGCTGCGCATAAAGGAAGATACTGAATTCTTGAAACGGGGTGGTCGGTAGTAAGTGCAACCGTAACCCCCGTTTTTTTGAGTATTCCTGCAGTTTTAAAATCAGACTGACTCACCTCTTTTTTATTTCTTGAAGCTAATGAAGGACCTACAATTGCGGGAAATCCGCTTTCTGCGATTTTTTCGGCAATAAGATGACCTTCTGTACAGTGGTCAAGAGTGAGTCCTACTCCGAATTCTTTTGCAATTCTTATGGCGGTCAATATATCATCTGCTCTATGGACATGAGCCTTAAGAGGAATCTTCCCCTCAAACAAATCTCTGTAACACTCTAATGAAAAATCTTTTTGTGTATTATCTTCATTTTCTAAATATTGCTTTGCCCTGAAAAGCTCCGCTCTTATAAGGGATGCAGTACCCATTCGGGATGAGGGAGTATTTCCGTTAAGACCATAATTCGTCATAGGATTTTCACCCAAAGCAATTTTTATAGCAGCAGGAGCAAGAACCACCATATCATCAATGCATCTTCCGTATGTTTTAATAAAGGCAAACTGACCGCCGATAGGATTGGCACTTCCCGGTCCAACCATAACCCCTGTAATGCCCGAAGCAAGAGCGTTATGAAAAGCACTGTCCATAGGATTTACGCCGTCAAGTCCTCTGACGGTAGGGGTTATGGGCGTTGTATTTTCATTACTTTCATCGACCTGAGCACTTGCCTTTTCCTCGCAAATCCCCAAATGACTATGAGCATCAATAAACCCGGGGAAAACATTCATTCCCGTTGCGTCAATTATCTTCATATTATCAGTGGGCTTAATTTTTTGAGAAATTTCTGCAATTTTTCCGTTTTCTGTCAGCATATCTGCTTTTATGGGTTCTTTTTGTTCCATTGTGTGAAGATTTCCGTTTTGTATCAACAACATAAAATATTATCTCCTTATTTTGCTTAATGTTTCTGTGAATAGTTTTTGATAAATAAGAGAAACTATTCTTGTAACATAATTAGGAGGTGAAATTATGGATTACAATCAGAACAACAAAAACAATCAGCAGAACCAGAACAACCAGAACAACAAAAACAACCAGAACAATCAGCAGAATCAGAATAACAAAAACAATCAGAACAACCAGAATAATCAGAACAGACAGAATCAGAACAACAGATAACAATTCTGTCAAAGAACGAGGACATTGGCGTTTTGCCAATGTCCTTGTAAACTTTTTTGTTAAATTTTAATTTCCCAAGTATATTCTCCGCCACCGAGAACTTCTTTTATGTTATCATTCAATATTACCTGAGCTTTTGCACCTTCAGGAATTTTAATTTTAACCGTAAACCCATTATTCTCATTTTTTTGCCATTGGCATCGGAGAGTTCCTAAAGGCGTTTTTACACTTGATTTAACATATTTAAGACCGCAATCAAGCTGAGGCGAAATTGTAAAGCTCTTATACCCATCTCTTACATCTTTAATTCCTGCCAAGTGAGTAAATAAAGCTTCATCATAAGAGCCAAGGAAATAGTGGTCTTGGGAACGAGTAGTTGTTTCCCAGCTTTCCCAAGCAGAATCTGCACCATTCTCAAGCCAGAAGCACCAACTGGGGTAAGTTTTTTGGGTGAGAACTTTATAAGCTACTTCAGAAAATCCATTATCAAACAAGACGGGAAGAACAAATTTTGTTCCCGTGCAGCCTGTGTCAAAATGATAATCACGGTCAATAAAGTCATTCACCAAATTTTCGAGAACCGCTTTTTTATTTTCCTCGGGAACTAAGCCGAAAGCCAAGGGCAAAAGGTTTGAGGTCTGTCTGTACTTTGTACGAAGACCTTTCTGATCCCAGAAGGTTGTTTCATATATTTGTTGTTGAGGATTATAGAATTTTTCATTAAATGCTTTATAAATATTTTCACAGGCATTTTTATAAAGCTCTATATCTTCTGTTTTCCCAAGGATTTCTGCAATTCTTGTGATACTCAAAAGCATTTTATAAATAAATGCAGTACCGCAGATTTCACAACCCTCAGAAGAGCCGGGGTCAATTTCTCCATTTTCTTCCCCCATAGGAGAAAGCCAGTCTGCAAGACCGCGCTGACCCCATACCCAACCTTGCTTTTGGAGAGTTTCAATATCATTTAAAGCAAATTTTTTAAGGTTAGGGTAAAGAGCTTTTGCATATTCTTTTTCATCGCAATAATCAAGAAGTGCTTCACAAGCGAAAACATAAACTGTGTTCCAAACGGGAGAATTGTCAATCCCCCATTCCGCCGCAGGAACCATAACGGGAACATTGCCGTAAGCCTCAAAGCAGTCGTTCATTACACCAACAAAGTTTTTGAGGTACTCTGCCATTTGAAAATTAAACATTATTGAGGTAAGA
Source organism: Acutalibacteraceae bacterium (assembly GCA_045542535.1). Classification (GTDB taxonomy): domain Bacteria; phylum Bacillota; class Clostridia; order Oscillospirales; family Acutalibacteraceae; genus DTU089. The sequence continues at coordinate 8,653 of JAZQLF010000023.1, forward strand.
CCACAACTGAAATCCCCAAGCCATCCGTTTTTCTCCCAGACGGGAGTGTCAGTGGGCTTACCCTGGAAATTATTGAAAAGTGTTCTTTGCATTATTTCGTGAAGCTTATTAATACTATCATCAGAACATTCAAATTCAGAAATGACCTCCATATCATTTGCTACTCGGTAAATAGTAATATTTTCTCTTGTTATTTCGACGGGACAATTCTCAATCTGAATATAACGGAAGCCTTTGTAACTGAATTTGGGCTCTAATTCACAGAATTCGCCGTTACCGATAAAGGTATCGTGCTGAATATATTCATCAGGCCACCAAGGTCCATCGTGGCCCTCGAATTTCCCGATTTTTTGTATATAGCCATCTTCCTTAAGCTTTTCACTATAGGTTACTTTTATTTCAGTACCTAAAGGCAAACACAAACTTAATTTTGCCCAACCGGTTATCATTTCGGGAGCAATAATAAGATATGTGCCATCGCCTTTATCAATTATTTCTTTGGGCTTAAACTCGCCGATTCTTCTGATGGGTGGCATATTCTGAGGCTTCAACTCCCCTTCGGGTGCTTCAACCAATACTGCATTTTTCCATTTGAAATCTTTTTTTCTTAAATCGTGAGTTTCACCGTAATAAATACTGTTTTTTGTTATCTGTCCGTCAAGAGTATATTCCCAATTCTCATCGGTAAAAATACTTTCGATTTCACCGTTTTCATAAGAAACATTTAAATCTGCTATAAGTTTGGGTGAAGAACGCCAGGAAGCTTTGTCCCAATTCCAGACATTTGTAGTTTCATTAAAAAAGCTATGGCCTAATTCAACGGTTATCTCATTTTCGCCTGACTGGAGCAAATTCGAAACATCAAAGCTTCTGTATAAAACAGTGCGATTATATTGAGTATGGGCAGGGTTAAGAACAGTATCATCAGGTAATTTTTCGTTGATTTTCAGTTCAAAAAGTCCAAGACCGCAAATAAGCATTTCCGCCTTTTTTATTTCATCTTTAACTGTAAAAGTCTTTTTGAATATGGGCGCACGGCGGTCTTCAACCGTCATATCTGCACCAATCCAGTTGCCTTTAAAAATGTAGTCCATACTCTTATTTCCCCGTATCAACCATTTTCATTTTTGTTGCTTTCTGACCCCAGCAGTTTGCCCAGCCTTCGCAATAGAGCTTATAGTAGGAAACATTGTTTTTCTTTCTGTAACCTGCAAAGCAGTTGCACCAGATAACAGAAGGAAGGGCGATAACAATGTAATAAAGAGGTCCTAAAAGAAGACATTGCCAGGTGTGGCCATATTCGTGAATACGGGTGTTATAAGTCCAAGGGTTAACATCTTCTCTGTCTTTCATAAATATGAAAAGACCCATTGAAAGTCCGCCTGCATTCCAAGGGAGATACACGATATTTGCATAGCCGAATTTAGAATGTCTTTTTTTGAGAACTTTCGTACAAATAAGGTAAGCAATTCCGCCGACTATATTTACAGGAAGTCCCCAGGTCCATTGAACAACATAAAAAAGTATGTCTTTTATGGTGTTCTTCAAATTTTTCTCTTTGGGAGTAGGTTCGGTTTTGGTAATATCAACATTTTCGATTTTTTCCATATTACTCTGCCTCTGCAAGTTGTTTTTTCTTAAGTTCATCCATTTCAATAAGAATTATATATTCACCATTTTCATTAGTTTCAAGTGAATGTATTTCTGTTCCATAATTATCTTTACCAAGCCATGTATTCTCAAGTTTATAGCCTGTAAGCATTTCACAACGCTGTTTTTCATAATCTGTGAGAGTTACTGAACCATACTTATGCTTTGTGGCAATTGCTGCACGAATCATTGTATGATCATCTTTAGTCATTTTAAAGCGTTTAAGCAAGAAATATGCCACAATTGCACTAATCATAGGAAGAATAGAAACACATATGCGTATACCTAACAAAGCGCTGTCGGTCTGTTCAATATAAACACCTTTGTTTCCTGTAACAAGTCCGAAATTATCAAGAACAACACCAACAACAAATGTCATAATACCGCCAACAACCTGCTTAACCATTGTGTTGCAGGTGCTTATAACACCTTCACGGCGTCTTCCGGTTATGAGTTCATCCACATCTGTAAGATCGGGAAAAACATTGTTGCCAACAAACCCGAGACCACTCATACCAAAGGGATAAAGCACCGCGCCGCCTAAAATCATAATAACAAGGGGAACTATTGAAGTTTGACCCTCAGGACTACCGGTTTTAACAAAAAGAAGAAGCCCAAGACCAATAATCATAAACGGAGTTACTACCGCACCGCATTTGCTTTTACCTTTTTTCATTGTAAGAGCATAGTTGAGCGGAAATGCAAGGGATTCAAACACACCTGCAAAGGTATTATATATGGGATAATATTTATAAAGATTTGCAAGGTAAGTTATGTAATAAACACTTGTTGTTGAATAAAAGCTTCTTGCCATCTGCCAGAAGAAAGACATTGAAAAATAATCTCTGAAAGCCTTGCTTCTGAACACCTGAATATATTCGTCAATTGCAAACTTAATATCAAGAGGTGGTAATTTCTCGTTTAATGAGCTGGGTTCTTTAACCGTTTTAAAGGTTGCAAAAACTGAAACAGCATAAACTATGGAAAGAACAACACCTGTAAGCATGAATGGCATTTTTGAACTTTCCGAAAGTGCACCTGATGACCCGAAAACAGAAAGGAATATAAGAAGAATTATGTATGAGGGTATCATACCAACGGAATTGAAGATATAACTAACCGAGGTATATTGGGTTCTCTTATTATATTCGGGTGCTAATGTAGGAAGCATTGCAGTATGAGGAACCGCCACCATTGTGTAAGCAGTTTTATAAAGAATATATGCAAAAGCATAGTACATTACACATACTGTAGGATGAGCCGCAGCATCAAGCCCAAAAGAGTTCCAGAGCATTGCATATGATATAACAAGCGGTGGAATACTCCATAAAAGGTATCTTCTGTGTCTGCCATATTTTGAACGGGTGCGGTCTGTAACAATACCCATAATCGGGTCATTTACGCCATCCCATATAGTTGCTATCATAACAATGAATGTGGCGTGTTTTATTTCCATTCCCACAACATCAGTAAGGAAAGCAGTAAAATACATACTGATTATGTAGCCACCGCCACCCATAAATATATTAGCATAGCAATACTGTATCATTGGCCAGACAGTGTCCATAAATTTACCTTCAACACCTATTGCCTTTTTAAATCTTTCACCCAAAAGGAATCACTCTTTCGTTGAATATTTTTAAATTAATATCTGCCTAAATCTGTAATCTGAGGAATTTCGATAGACTCTGTGTAAAGCTCTCTGGGATTATTTTCATCGAGAACTATAAGTCTGCCGCCGTGCTCCATGCCGTATGTAAAATAACCTGCACCAAGAGTCTGATAAAGGTCAATTCCGTCAACAGTCATTTTGAAATCGTTAACATGGTCGTGGCCGAAGAAAGCAGCGAAAATATCACCTGTTTTCTTCCAACTCTCAAACTGCTGAGTATAGTCCTTTTCCATATTGGGAGGACAGGGAGTTTCTCTTACTCTGCCTTCAAGGATTTCGTGGCCTAAAACGAAGAAGTTCTCGTCTCTTGAGAATGTATATTCATCCTTTTCAGAAACCTGCTTGAAGCCGAACAACTCCTGCTGAACGGGAATATGCTGGAAAAGAATTGCAGGAAGAGGTTCTCCGCCGTTTGCTTTTTTAAGTTCTTCTGCGCGTTTTTCGTACCAGGCAATCTGGTCATCGTGAACGTGGTCGTAGGAAAAATCCCCTGTTGAATTTCTCTCATAATCGTTGGAGTCCATAAGCCAGATTGCAAAAGCGTCTTTATCTTCCTTACTGCTTTTAATTGTTACGCAGCAGTTGCCTGTTCCGTAAACATCTGCATCGTTAAGATTTGAACGGCAGTTAGGGTATTCCATATACTGCATCATCTGGAATTCTGTGTGGAAACCAACCTCACCATCGTGATTACCGAAAACAACGCAAAGAGGAATATTTCTTTCTCTTATGGGTTTAGTAATTTTCTGAATAGTGCTCTGAACAAGGTCATAGGTAAATTCTTCCCAATAACCGCTTATATTGTCACCGCCAAAAACAACCAAATCGGGATTTGTTTTCGCAACGAGGCTTTCAATAACGTTGAGAGTTTCTTTATCTCTTCTTTCTGGAATTGAACGGTCTTCATCATCGTCCATTATAGGCTCAACATCATGAATATCAGTTATATGTAAAATTTTGAATTTGCCGTCTGCACCGAATTTAAGCGGTGCAGGTGCTTCTCTTTGAAATCTTTCTGTCTTCCATTTTTTAGGAAATCCCATTGCCATAGTAATTTACCTCCGTAAATTTAGTTAATAGTTAATAGTGAAAAGTGAAGAGGTGCGAAGCCTCATTTCGAATTCCGAATTAAAATTTCGATATACAAGCAAGCTTGTTCGATATATTTTGTTTCACAAAATTCGATATATTTCGCTTTGCTCGATTCGATATGATATAAATCCTTGTTTTCTCGTGCCAACGGCACATATCGAACCGAAGGTATATCGAATCACAAGATATATCGAAAATCCGTCAGGATTTATATCGCTGTGGCTTCGCCACATCAAAACGCCCAATTACCATCTTTGAATATGGGGTAAGCTTTACCGTCTTTATACCCCGTAATCTCAAGGTCGGGAGCACCAATCATAAAATCAACGTGAATCATACTGTCATTAACGCCTAAAGCCTGACATTCTTCAAGGGTCTTTTCCTCAAAGCCGTCAATAGTATCGCAGAAGCCTCTGCCCAGAGCCACGTGACAACTTGCATTCTCATCAAAAAGAGTGTTATAGAAAAGAATACCCGTGTCTGCTATGGGACTGTTATAGGGAATAAGCGCAAGCTCGCCGAGATATTTTGCACCCTCGTCCATTGAGAGCATTTTATCAAGTAAATCCTTACCCTCTTCTGCTTCCCATTCTACCGCTTTACCGTCTTTAAAGGTTATTGAGAAATTATTGATAATCTGCCCTTGATAAGAAAGGGGTTTTGTAGAAACCAATTTTCCCTCTGCAAAGCCTTTTTTAGGAGAAATGAAAACCTCTTCTGTAGGCAAATTGGGGTTAAAGAAATTACCGGAAAGAGTATTTTCTCCACCACCGCACCAATGGCTTTCGGGAATAAGACTTGCTTTAAAATGAGTTCCGTTTGAGCTTTTATATTCAAGATAATCAAACTTTTTATCGTTAAGATATGCGGTTCTTGATTTTAAATCAGCATTATGATTTTTCCAGGCTTCCTCAGGGTCATTGTCTTTAGTAACATAAACTGTCTGAAGAATTGCGTCCCAGAGCATATTGTAAGCCTTGTTTTTTGTTTCATTTGGGAAAACCTTCTTTGCCCAGGCGTAAGAAGGAACTGCAGCAATACACCATTGGTCTTTGTTTTCAAGCGCATCGCTATATTTTTTAGTAACCTTGTAACGAGCCATCTGAGATTTCTGCATTTTTTCACGATTAACGCCCTTAAGTCCATCGGGGTCTTCGCTTTCAATGTAAATTCTGCAGGGAACCTCCTCAACCATAAGTTTAAGTCTTTCTTCCTGCCAGGCAGGAACTTCACTTAAGGATTTAAGAGAGCGGTGCTTGTAGTTAAGCTTGGTAATCGCTTGGAATGAGAAATCCACCTCAACCCTTGATGCACCTGCTTTATAACACTCCCCTACGAGAATTGTTACAAACTCATGTTGATCCGCTTCTGCATAAATTCTCACAGGCTGACCTTTTTTTATATTTGCGCCCACTCTTGCAATAAGACGGGCATATTTTTTCTGCATTGTTTTGTTCATAAAAAACCTCTCAAAACAAAATATTTATACATAATAATTTTACCACAGTAACCCTACAAATACAATAAAAATAACAGTAAATTATTACATTAATACAGAAAAATCAAAAAGGAGAAACAACTCAACTGAGTGTTTCCCCTTTTCTCGACTTACAAAAAGTCATTTAAAGGCTCTAATTAAACGTTGCCTTCTTCATAAGCTTTGATCATCTTTTTTACCATCTGACCGCCGATAGAACCTGCCTGACGGGAAGTAAGGTCGCCGTTGTAACCCTGCTTAAGGTCAACGCCAACTTCCTGAGCAGCTTCCATCTTAACCTGATTGAGAATCTGCTTTGCACTTGCTTTATTCTCTGCGGGCATATTGTTGTTTCTTGAAGCCATTTTCTATACACTCCTTCGCAATTAAATCTTGCGTTTGCATTTTTATTATGAGATTATTATGCAAAATTATTGCAAGAAAATTTTGACAGAACTTATTTGATTTAGAGTCCTTTTTTCGTTGTGTTTTTGCACAAGAGAACGGCTTTACTTTTGTAAATTTTATATGATAAATAGAACTTTTTTCAAAGGATGATTTTTTTGTTGCCAAGCGAGGTTGCGAGTGATAATATATATTAGAATTAAAATCAAGAAATTCCCCTAAGGAGAATGTATTATGGTAAAAGTTCTTAAATTCGGCGGTAGCTCTCTTGCAGACGCAGAGCAGTTCAAAAAAGTTGCCGCAATAATCAAGGCAGAACCCGAAAGAAGATACGTTGTTGCTTCAGCTCCCGGTAAAAGATTTTCCGATGATATTAAAGTAACAGATATGCTTTACGATTGCTACAAGCTCGTTAAAGCAAATCAGCCCATTGACGATGCTTTCAAGCTTATTGAAGACCGTTACAACGGAATTATCAAGGATTTAGGCATCAATCTCTGGCTTCAACCCGAATTTGACAGAATCAAAAATGCAATTGTTCACCACGCAGGTCGCGACTATATCGCAAGCCGTGGCGAATACCTTAACTCAATGGTTCTTGCAAACTACATCGGTTATGATTTCATCGATGCAGAAGAAGGCATTTTCTTCAAAGAAAACGGTACTCTTGACACAGAAAAAACTAACGAAGAGCTTACTGCAATCCTCGCAAACCACGACCACGCAGTTATCCCCGGCTTCTACGGCGTAATGCCCAATGGCACTATTAAAACCTTCTCTCGTGGTGGTAGCGATATTACAGGTTCTATTGTAGCAAGAGCTATTAAAGCTGATATTTACGAAAACTGGACAGACGTTTCGGGTATGCTTATGGCAGACCCCAGATGCGTTGAAAACCCCCAGGTTATTTCAACTATCACTTACAGCGAACTTCGTGAGCTTTCCTACATGGGTGCAACTGTTATGCACGAGGATGCAATTTTCCCCGTTCGCGAAATGGGTATTCCGATTAACATCAGAAACACAAACGCTCCCGAAGATGCAGGTACAATGATTGTTTCTTCCGTTGAAAGCAACAAGGTTGACACAGTTATTACAGGCGTTGCAGGTAAAAAAGGCTTCTCTGTTATCGCTATTGAAAAAGATATGATGAACGCTGAAGTAGGCTTCGGCAGAACTGTTCTTGAAGTTCTCGAAAACTACAACCTTTGCTTCGAGCATCTCCCCTCAGGTATTGATACAATGTCCGTTGTTGTTAACGATAACGATTTCCTTCCCGTAAAGGACAATGTTGTTAACGATATTATGAGAAGAACAAAGGCAGATGCTATTACTGTTAACGGCGGTATCGCTCTTGTGGCGGTTGTTGGTAGAGGTATGGCAGGTGCTAAAGGTACTGCAGGCAGACTTTTCAAAGCAATTGCAGAAAATGACATTAACATCAAAATGATTGACCAGGGTTCAAGCGAACTTAACATTATCGTTGGTATCAGCGAGGATGACTACATTAAAACTCTCAATGCAATTTACCACGAGTTTGTAGGCTAATTTAAAATTAAAGCATAATGATAGGGTGGATAAAACGAAAAGTTTTATCCACCCTATCATAAAAATAAAGCGTATTCGGAAAAACCGAATACGCTTTTACTTTTTTCTTAGAACAATCCGCCGATTAACTGGGGAATCATTTTAATATAAGTAATGAGAAGACCGAAGATTTCTGTGAAGAAGTTTGCAACTGAACCGTCGATAGTGCCGATAGCATCTGTGGGAAGCTTGGATTCTTCTTCATTTGCTTCTGCTTTTACAGTTTTCTTAATTGCATATTCGTCAATCTTTGTAACTTCCTGAGTTTCGTCATTAACAACATAAGCTTCGTAAACAAGCTTGCCGCCGTCAATGTAAATATTGGAGAAGCAACCGCCCATATCTCTTGTGGAGAGTTTAACGTCTGCACATTCGTTGATGGGGTCGATGGGATTCTCGTTTACTGTGTATCTCTTTGTACCTGCTGTTGAGGGAAGAATATAAACAGCACCATCGGGGTTTTTAGCAAAGGTTGTTTCTTCGCCGTTGAATTTCTCTGTTACATAAGTAACATCTTCAACAACTGCATCGCCTTTAACCTGTTTTGTTCTGAAATACATATGGTCGTGACCGGAAAGAACAACGTCAACATCTGTCTGGTCAACAATATCGATAATTGTTTCTCTCATAGCAAGAGTATCGGGCTTGTTGATGTTCTTACCTGCAGAATAAACTGCACGGTGAAGAAGAAGGAATTTCCACTGAGCGTCAGAGTTTTCAAGATCGTTGATAATCCAGTTTCTCTGAGCTTCAACCATGGGGTACATATCGTTTGAGTTAACAACGCAGAAGTGAGCATTGCCGTAATCATAAGAATAGTAAACACCGTTTACGCCGTTACCTGCGCCGTCACCTGCATCGAGGTTGAACATATTTGCAAACCAACCAACATTGAGTTTGTTTGTGATGTTTCCTTCGTGGTTACCTGCAACGGGAACGAGAGTAAGGTTTGTGTTAGCATCGTTGAATGCCTGACCGTACCAGTTCCATTCTTCGTTTGTACAGTCGTTAACGAAGTCACCAAGGTTAACAACGAATTCAGCTTTCTTGTTGGATTCCATTGCTGCATCCATAACGAGAGCTGCCTGCTCAAAGTTTTCAAGGCTGCTTGCCTGAACGTCTGCAATAGCGATGAAGGAGAATTTCTTGTCGCCGTTGTCGGTAACGAATTTACCTGTTGTGCTCCAAGTGTCTTCTGTCATGCTACCAACGCGATAGTTGTATGTTGTACCTTTTTCAAGACCTGTAACAACAACCTTATGGCAATAGTAATCCTGGAATACTGTTACATCGCCTGTATAAGTCTGAGCATTATTGAAAGTACCATCAAATTCTGATGCTTTAACAATCTGGATTGTTGTGTCGCAGTAATTTTCTGTGTACCAAGTGAAACCGCGCTGTGTCTGAGTGTCACCATACATTGTGCAGTTAACACGAAGAGTTTCAAAACCTGTGCTCTCTGCGGAAACGCTTAAACCGATGCAGCTGAAAAGCATAATAACTGCAAGTAAAGCGGCGAGAGATCTCTTAGCTGTCTTTTTCATAACTACCTCCGTAATTAAATCTGGGCATACAGTACCGCCCATTTTTATGAATACCATTATACAACGAATTTCCTATTATTTCAATATAAAAAGTAAATTTATTACAATTGCTAATATTAAGGTGAGTTTTTTGGGCAAAAGGCATATAAGAGATGCCAGATACCAGATGCCAGATGCCAGATTTAGTTATTCATAATTGTAACTTTTATTGCACTAATTTTTCTTAACCCAAAGATTAAAATACAAGAAAATTTAGAACGAAAAAGTCATTGTAACATTCCTGGCATCTGGCATCTGGCATCTGGCATCTAAAAAGGACGGCTTTCGCCGTCCTTTTCGTTAAATTATTTAACTTTAACTTTATAGCACTTAATCTCGAAGGGGTTGATTTCGAAGTTGAGAGCTTTGCCGTTTGCAATGTCAACTGCTACGTCATTTCTTTCAAGAAGGTCACATTCTGCTACGCTCTGGATTTCTGCGAAAAGCTCTGCAGAAACTTTAGTTCTGCTACCTGCTTTTTCAACGAAACGGATGATATATGCATCCTCGTCTTCGCATTTCTTAACTGCTTCAAGTGTAATATTTTTGCCGTCAACCTTAATAAAGCTCTTTGCATCCTCGCCCTTAGCGTCGCCTTTGATTTCAACTGCAACTGCAGGGTTATTCATTTCAAGACCTCTTACAAGAGTTTCAGCATTCTTCCAGTTACCTGCATGGGGGTAAATTGAATATGTGAAGTAGTGGTCGCCACGGTCTGATTTGGGATCGGGATTCATAGGAGCTTTGAGAAGAGTGATAATCATTCTCTGCTTATCAACCTCGTAACCATATTTGCAATCGTTAAGGATTGTAACACCGTAGTTATCTTCACTCATATCAATAAAGTTATGAGCAGAAACCTCGAATTTAGCCTTGTCATAAGGATTATGACGATAGTTGGAGCTTTCGATTGTTGCATAAGCAATATCGCGGGTAAACTTCTGAGCCTTAACATCAACATCAAAGCCAACCTTAAGAAGCTTTTCCTGCTCGTTCCAGTTGATGAATGTATCAAAGTCGATTCTGTCAAGGTCATTATAGATAATGATATTCTGCTTAACAAGAGATTTATTGATATTCTTTTCAATGGAAACAACTGTGAATACATCACCTGTTGCAATGCCTGTTACCTTACCGGGCTCTGTATCGAACTGACGGTCAACGTAAGAAGCAACAATGTCCCAAGCGTCATATTTACCGGGAAGGTCTTCGTAAAGTCTGAATACGTTACCTTTACCATCAAGAACTTCTCTGTTGTTTTTCTTATCGAAGATAGAAACAAGCTCTGCGCTTTCATCAAGAACGAGTCTGAAGTTATCGTTTTCAACAGTGTTTCCGAAAGCACCTACTGATGTTGCTTCGCTTACTGCAGCATCCTTTGTATAGTAAATCTTGTAACCAACTGCAGGAATGTCCTTTGCAACGAAAACAAGAACCTTTGTGCCGTCAAGCTTTGTATAAGCCTGAGTAGCGAGCCTGTTGCCTTCTGCATCGTAGATTTCAACATCCTTGTAGGGAAGCTCAACCTTCTGAGTTGCAGCAGTACCGAGAGAGTTGAAAAGAGCAAAAGGTTTACCGTATTTTTCTGCACCGTTAACGTTACCTGCAATAACATTGAGTGCTTCATCTCTTACGCTTTCACCGATAGCGATAATGTTATCGTAAATAGCGCAAAGGTCACCGAATACTTCTGTAATATGAGAGCCGGGAAGAGAGTCATGGAACTGGTTAGTAAGAATTGCCTGCCAGCCTTCGTTAAGCTTTTCAAGAGGATATTCGTAACCATACTGCATTGCAATACTTGCAAACATTTCTGCCTGACGATAGAGGTGTTCGGAATATCTGTTAAGCTTTTTAAGGAGAGCCTTTGTTGTATGAACACCGCGGTGCTCTTCAAGGTAAAGCTCATCCTTCCAGGTAGGAATATTAGTTTCTGTTGCATTTGCTTTCATTCTTGCAAGAGAATCTTCAATCTTACTTGTCTGAGTTTTGGGAAGACCGGGGAAGTTTTTGTAACGTTTTACATATTCGAGCATTTCGGTGTCAACACCGCCGCCGCCGTCGCCCCAGCCGTAGCAGTACATAGATTCGCCGATAGTTTCTTTATCTGTATATTTCTTCCAGTTAACTTTAAGAGAGTCTGCTTCAACAGTACCGATAAAGTGTGTGGGAGGAACGATTGAGAATACCTTTGAACCGTCGGGACCTTCCCACCAGAAGGTGTTATACTGCCAAGGGTTAGTATCGTTCCAGATACCCATTTTATGAGTTACGAAATATTCAACGCCTGCTTTCTTAAGAATCTGAGGCATTGCATAGCCGTTACCGAAAACGTCAGGAACCCAGCATGTTTTGGGAGTGATACCGAATGTCTTTTCAGCAAAACGAATACCATGAAGAAGCTGACGAACAAAGGATTCACCGGAAACAAGGTTACAATCGGGTTCAACCCACATTGCGCCGATGTATTCCCATCTGCCCTCTTCGATACGTTTCTTAACCTGCTCATAAAGTGCAGGGTATCTGTTTGCCATTTCGATATATGTGGGAGCGGTACTCTGTGAGAAAATGAAATCGTCATACTGCTCCATAAGACGAAGCATTGTAGCGTGAGTTCTGCCGAGCTTACGGATATACTCTTTATATGCCCACATAAATACGATATCAAGGTGAGAGTTACCAACAAGAGCAAGTGTACCCTCTGATTTGTAAGAAGTGTTGTTATAAACCTTATCTTTAAGTACCTTCTGTGCCTGGCGAAGACCAGCTTTGAATTCTTCACCGTCAAGGTCAAAGTTTACGTATGTAAATGCTTCTTTAAGAGCTGCTCTGATAAGCTCCTGAAGACCTGTATCGTGAACGGGCATAAAGAGAGCATTGAAAACAGCCTTGAAATCCCAATAAATCTCTTCGATTTCGGGGTCAACAACGCCAACGAATGAGCAAGAAAGAGTTTTAACTGTTGATTCATTTGAGTGCCATACATAGTAAGACTCAATGTCAACATCGTAATGCTCGTCACCGTTAGCACAATCTGTAAGAAGAACGGAGTTTCTGAAGGGGTCAAGACCCTGATAGGGAACTCCGTTAAGTGTAAGAAGTGAGTCACCGCCGAAATACACGTTAAGAGTTACCTTTTTGCCCTTAAAGCGAGCAGGCATATCAAATGAATTCTTGAAGAATGCGCTCCAACCATTGTTACCCCAACGGTCGCCAACGTTAAGCTCCTTCCATTCGTCATAAAGGAATTCATAATCGTCAACACCTTTATAAATGCATTCCTTCATTTTCCATGCGGGAATAGATTCAATATCGGTGTAAATTCTTTTTTTGAGGTTTTTGATTTTAAGCGCAGCAACATCATCAAAAGAGAAAATGCCTCTCTGCTTACCTTTAGTCGCATCTCGCCAATCATCAACGTGAGCATCCATAGCATCAAGAGCTGCTACAGCGTCCATGTTTTTAATCTCAGCCAAAATTATCGTCCTTTCTCTAACCGAAAAACAAGCCATATTTTTCGATTTTATTATCTTTTTCAGTATAGCATTATAAGAAGAAATTGGCAAGAGGAAAAACACAATTTTATAGTCAACTTCACACTACCAAATTAATGTTTGGAAGCGACGCTTCCCCGAACCTTTTCACTCTTCACTTTTCACTCTTAACTAAAAAAGCACCGCTCTTTCGAGCGATGCTTTTTAACTTAGTCGTGTTTCTTACCGAACTTTCTCTGGAAGAACTTAACAGTTTCAACAATCGGAATGATAAGGAATGCAAGACCGAGAGAAATAAGGTATGCCTCAAGATTAAGGTGTGCAAAACTGAAGAGATTTGAAAGGAAGTCAATCTCAACAACTGCAGTTGTAAGAAGGAATGAACCAATCATTGCGCCATAGAGAGCGATATTGTGGTGTCCTTTGAGAACCATACCAACGGAGGAGCCTCTCTGGGAACGCATATTGAATGAATGGAAGATTTCGCACATTGCCATTGTAAAGAATGCCATTGTCATACCGGTTGCATGAATACAGTCATACGCATTGGTATAAAGTTTTTCATGGCCTGTAATAGCAATATTCATAAGAATCTCTTTTATTTCTGCATTTTCAATGCCAAAGAATGTGATGGGGAAAGATTGAATTGTTGCAAAAAGCTCTTGTGTGATAATGTTATCAGCCAAGAGTTGATTAACGCTAACAAGATTACCTATGAAATATGCGGCAATTGTAATGATACTTACAATGACACCCTGATATGCACAGTCAATGCCGAGACCACCTGCGAAGATACCGTCAGTTTTGCTTCTGGGTTTTCTTCTCATAATGTTAGATTCGGGTTTTTCAAGACCGAGAGCAAGAGCAGGAATACTGTCTGTTACAAGGTTGATGAAAAGAAGGTGGGGAGCTTTGAGGATTGTAAAATTCATAATTGTTGCGAAGAAAATAGAAACAACTTCGGAAAGGTTTGAACCGAGAAGGAACTGAATTGCTTTACGGATGTTATCGTAAATTCTTCTACCCTCGCCTACTGCGGAAACGATAGTTGCAAAGTTATCGTCAGTAAGAACCATGTCTGCAACGTTCTTTGTAACGTCTGTACCGGTGATACCCATACCAACACCGATATCAGCGCTCTTAATAGAAGGAGCGTCGTTAACACCGTCACCTGTCATAGCAGTAACGTAACCCTTGTTTCTCCAAGCGTTAACAATTCTTGTTTTGTGTTCGGGCTGAACACGAGCATATACGAAAATATTTTCAACGATTTTTTCAAATTCTTCGTCGGAGTATTTATCAATATCGCTACCCATCATAGCCTGAGAATCGTCGGAAAGAATACCAAGCTCTCTTGCAATAGCTTTAGCGGTGTTAATATGGTCACCTGTAATCATAATGGGTGTGATACCTGCGCCACGACATTCAACAATAGCATCTTTAACCTCGGGACGAACAGGGTCAATCATACCTGTAAGACCGATAAATACCATATCGAATTCGAGAGAAGCAGAATCGTAAACTTCAGGAGCAGAAGCATATTCTTTGAAAGCAACTGCGAATACACGAAGAGCTTTGTTACCCATTCTTGTATTTTCCTCTGCAGCTTTTGCGAGGATTTCATCAGTCATAGGAACAACCTGACCGCCAACAAGAGCGTGAGAGCATTTCTTAAGAATTTCGTCGGGAGCACCTTTAGTGTACTGAACGAATTTGCCGTCAACTGAATGAACAGTTGACATCATTTTTCTGCCTGAGTCAAAGGGAACTTCACCTGCTCTGGGGTTAGCAGCAACAAGGTCTGCCTTTTTAAGACCGAGAGAGGAAGCATAGTTAATAAGAGCAACCTCATCGGGTTCACCTGTGCTCTTGCCGTCTGCTTCAACTTCTGCATTTGTGCAAAGAGCCATAGCAGTTGCAAGAACCTTTTCATCCTCTGCGTAATGGTCAACAACTGTCATTACGTTCTGAGTAAGAGTACCAGTTTTATCGGAGCAGATAATCTGAGTACAACCGAGAGTTTCAACGGCGTTCATTTTACGGATGATAGCGTTCTTTTTCGACATATTTGTAACACCGATTGAAAGAACAATTGTCATAACTGCAACAAGACCCTCGGGAATAGCCGCAACAGCGAGAGCAATAGCAGTAATGAAAGACTCAAGAGCAACGTGATAGAATTCAGCATCACTGCCTGAAATGAAATGCATTGCAATATTGTAGCCAAAAATAACAACACAAACTGCAATAACAAGCTTTGTAAGGATTTTTGAAAGCTGTTCAAGCTTGATTTCAAGGGGAGTTTTGCCCTCTTCTGCAAGTGCGATAGCATTTGCAATTTTACCCATTTCGGTGTCCATACCTGTTGCAACAACAACAGCTTTACCACGGCCATAAACGAGAGTTGAGCCCATATAAGCCATATTTTTACGGTCACCGAGAGGAACTTCGTCGCTCTTGTCTTTTGAAAGAGTAAGAGCCTTAACAAGCTTATTAACGGGAACGGACTCACCTGTAAGAGCTGCCTCTTCGATTTTCATGCTTGCGCATTCGAAAATACGGCAGTCAGCAGGAATAGCGTCACCGGCATCAAGAAGAATAACGTCACCTACAACAAGGTCTTCACTCTTAATGGTTTCAACCTTACCGTCACGAAGAGTCTTTGTTGTTGCGGCAGACATTTTCTGCAATGCTTCAACGGCTTTTTCCGCTTTGTTTTCCTGAATAACACCGAGAATTGCGTTAATAAGAACAACTGCGAGAATAATGAGTGTGTCTGTGGGGAAGAATCCTTCACCAGCTGCCTTTGCTTCGATATATTCGGTAACTGCGGAAATAGCAGCAGCAACGATGAGAATAATAATCATCGGGTCTTTCATCTGGTCGAAGAATTTTTTGAGAGTAGAATCCTTTTTGGCTTCTGCAAGTTTGTTTTTACCATTTTTTTCAAGTCTTGCAGCAGCTTCTGCAGAAGATAAACCGTTTTCGTTGGAATTTACTTCCTGAAATACAGCTTCAGCAGATTCGAGATAATGCTTCATAGTGGTATCCCTTTCTTTAGAGTGAATACATTCACTCTTTATTTTCAAAATCAGAGCAACAAAAATAAAAGACCTCTACCGCACTTTCCGGTAAAAGTCTCACTCTTTAAGACATTGGCGGGCAATTTTTGCCGGGAATGTCGCCAATATCGCGCCGAAGCACGAGTTACTCCCTTTTGTTACAGTAGATTATACATTAATTTTAATGTTTTGTAAATAGCTTTTCTCGTTTTCAACCAAAAAATGCCGTTTTATAAAAAATAATTATATAAAATATTGAAAAATCCGAAAAAATATGTTATGCTTTGTTCATAAATAATTCAAAAAGTTCAAAGGAGATATAAATATGAAAAAAATTATTGCAGTTGTTCTCTGTATTGTTTTACTCGCAAGCGTAATGGCAGTTTCTGCAAGTGCTCTCGAAGCTTCCAACACAAACACAAGCGTTACTTACATCTCAGTTTTCGAAGATTTCTTCAATTTTGACAGTATTTTCGATTTCTTTGAGAGAATATTCAATGCGTTCGGTTTTACAAGCGACCTTTATGAACCTGTTGAAGTAATTGAATAAGTAAAATATTTTCCCCGTACTGAATTTCAGTACGGGGATTTTTTTATTTTGAGTCAATTATAATAGGTTGTAACTGTTCACCGTTCAATGCACATTCCAGAGCTTCGGGAATGAGAGAAAAATCCGCCACCATAGAGGTTGGTTTACCCTTGCAGCTGTCCTGACCAAATGGTACAAAATAAATATTCTTGTAATTCAGAAGAGAACCGATGTTTTTCCCCGCATTACTTAAGGCATCATTTGTTGACGGGGCAATTATAACAGGTCTGCCATTTCTCAGGTGAGCCTTTGCCGCAAGAGTTACGCAGGTATCTGTAACACCGCTTGAAAGCTTTGCAAGGGTATTTCCCGTACAAGGGGCAATAACAAGAGCGTCAAGCAGTTTCTTGGGACCTATAGGCTCCGCTTGGGGTATTGTGTGAATAATGGCGTTCCCTGTTATCTCCCTGAACTGCTCCCTCCAATGAGCCGCATCACCGAAGCGAGTATCAAGACTATAGGAATTCTCGGACATAATCGGTACAATTTTATAACCCAGCTTTTTCAAGTTTTTTATTTCTTCAAAAACTGTTTTAAATGTACAAAAAGAGCCGCAAATGGCAAAGCCGATAGTTTTCATTCATTGTACCTCCTTATCATAGGAAGAATTGAGCGACCGATTATTTCACCTGCGGTTTTAGGGGCAACCTTGCCGGGAAGAGAACCTGCCTTTATGACCTTGAATGCTCGTTCCTTTGCCACCTGAAAATCAATACCGAAAGGTGCAGATGCCACCTCAATCAGAACGCATTCAGGATTAAGCTTTGAAAGCTGTTCCGAACCAAGAACCTTTACGGGAACTGTATTTATCAATGCATCAAAGTCATTGTATTCCCTTTCCAACGCATCAAAATGCTTATACGTCATAGAGTTTGCGTAAATTTCTGCAAAAGAGTTTTCTCTTCTTGCAAAAACAGTTATATCTGCGCCCAGAGAAGCAAGGGTATCTGCAAGAACTTTACCCACCCTTCCGTAACCTAAAACGGCACATTTCATTCCGTGAATTGTAACAGGCAGTTCTTCAATAAGCACCTGAACAACACCCTCTGCTGTGGGAACTGCGTTGTAAATTGCCAATTCATCCAGAAGAAAATAATCGCAATACGGGCAATTCCTTGAATCCAACTCCTCGCAAAAGCTTTTAGGCAACTGACCGCCGAATACCATCTTTTTTGAAGACAGTAAAGCTACGATATCAGAAATCAGAATTACTTCATCAAACAAAGGTGAATTAAGAGTTAACCTGTCTCTTGTAAAGGGCAAGGGCAAAACAATTATGTCAGAAGATGCCAACGCCTCTTCCAAGCTATTGTAACACTCTGTATGATTAAAGGCGTAATAACAAACCTTGAAGCCTTGATTTTCAAGATATTCTCCAAGATACAAGGAACGGTTATCTCCGCCCAATATTAAAAAAGTTACATCTTTCATAAAATAATCAATCCTCTCGGTATATCATATTCCAAGAAAACAAGAATGTGAAAAGAACAACTCGAATTTCAAAATTCGAATTGTTCTTTTGTTTTTTATATACCTATGGTGATTATTTCAAAAGGCTTGTATTCAATTACGTCTGTTTCACCCTCAATATCTTCAAGCATATTGAGAAGCTTTACTTTTTCGGAAAGTTGGATTTTACCTCGTTTTCCGTCCTGCTCACAGAGTCTGATAACTGTCATTTTACCATCCTCGCTCTTTTTAACCGCTTGTAAATACAAGGGCTCAAAGGTGGGCAAATGCCATTGACAATCGGACTTTATGAGAGGTGTATTGAACTGCAAAGCGAGTTTATTTATTTCTGCAGTAACCCCATCATTTTCGTGGGGAACAATCATATAGCAGAAGCTGTGTTCACCGATATCGGAAGTTACATCTGGACGCTCCGTTGCACGAAGAAGCGAAAGGCTCATTGAGTTATCAAGGAAGCCAACACCATATTTGCCGTCATTTACAAGGGCAATACCACCGCCTGATTCTGACATATCGCACCATTTATGGTGGCAGGTTTCAAAACGGGCTTGTTGCCATGTGGTATTACGGTGGGTTTCTCTTTCAATAAACCCTGCAGAGGTATCACAAAGAGCTTTTCTTGTGAGAATATTGCAATTAAACTCTGCCTTTGCAAGCTTATGCTTTTCATTCCAATTTACATTGTTTTCCACTTCAATTCCGCGACTTCTTCTGAAAAATCTGATGAGCATTTCCCAGGTGGATTTTTCTGTTGCGAGAGTTACAGAGAAAGCAGCACATTCGCCGTCACTTTCAATAAGTGTAAGCGGTGACACCACCTTAACGTCAATTTCTTTTTCGCGGTAATTGGGAAGAATGTCCCAGGCATCATAGTTACCGGGGCAGTCAACATAGATTTTAAGCCTGTTAAAATCCCCATTAACCCATTCTCTTGAAAGCTCTTTATCATAAAGAGAAGCGAATGAGCCGTCGTTATTAAAATCAACTGTGTAGAATGGCGTTTCGACTCTGTTATTCTCAACACTAAACCACTCACCCAGGAAATTAGCTTTTCTCAAATTTGCAGAAGAAAGAGCAGGAATTTCAGGAATAATCCAATTACCCTTTTTGCCGTAACGGGTAGCCGTTCCTTTTTTATTTTCAACAAAGGTAAGTGCATTGCGTTTGAAGTTCAGAGTATTAAAATATTTGCTACCGCTACCGATAATTTCATCAAGGGTGTTTTCGATTTCCTCGTAATCCGCCATAGCATCAAGGTAAACGGGATGAATATGAGAACCGGGGAGAATATCGTGGAACTGATTTATAAGGAATTTTTTATAAAGCTCGGTAATTTCTTCATTTCTTTCTTCACCGCGCATCACAGTAAGCATTTCCGCAGTTCTGAATTTTTCTTCAAGGCGACGATTAGCTCTTTTAATATAGCTTTTTGTTGTGAATGTACCGCGATGCATTTCAAGGTATAATTCTCCGTCCCAAACCTGAAGATTTTTGTTATCTTTAAGATTCTTTTGGAGGAACTCTGCTCCGCTTGTATGGGTGCATTTAGGCATAATTGAAAGCTTCTCAAAACGATTCATCATTTCAATCATTTCTTCGGTGCAGCCTGAACCGCCGTCACCATAGCCGAACATATTGAGAGTCTGACCGCCCTGGTCTTTATCAATATAAGCTTCCCAGTTAGCCTGAATCTGACTTGGCATATTCCATGTTATAAAGTGAGTTGGGGGAACGCAGGCATAAACATTACTGCCGTCAATACCTCGCCAGATGAAATTGTTATGAGGGAAACGGTTTGTATCATTCCAGGTTGACATTTTATTTGAAACGAAATAGTCAACACCGCTCTTTTTGAGAATCTGGGGAAGAATCCAGCTATTGCCGAAAACATCGGGAAGCCAGGCGTTGTTAACACGTTTTCCGAACATTCTCTCATAGGTTTTCTGTCCGTAAAGGCATTGTCTTATAAGACTTTCTGCATTGGGAACATTACAGTCGGGCTCAACATACATAGCTCCCACGGGCTCAAACTGTCCGTTTTTAACCTTTCCCTTTAACTCCTCAAAAACATCGGGGTAGTATTTTTCAAGAGTTTCGTATGTATAAGGTTGCGTGTGAGCATATTTAAAATGAGGGTATCTGTCCATAAGGCGAAGCTGAATAAGAACTGTACGCAGGTTTTTCTGCACCGCATGAATTCTTCGCCAATAGTATGCAATATCAAGGTGGGAATGTGCCACAAGTGCAACATCACCTGTACCCTTATATGTATCATTGCTGAAAACCACATCTTCAAGATACTGCTTTGCTTCTTTTACACCTGTCAGCTCATCACCGTCAAAGTCAATGCAGTTCATAGCATTGTTAAGCTCTCTGTTTAAAAATGCTCTGTAATCTTCATTAAAAAGCTCACTTTTTGCAATATCTAAAAGAAGCTCAAAATCATATACAAGGCTTTGCACATCGTCATTTATTGTGCAGATATATGCACCCTCAAAAATCTGACGGCAACCGCGAACAGAAAGGCTTTCAGGGTTTCTTTCGTCATCGGGCTTACTGCGGTTATAACCCATCATATCAAAATGAAGAGTTGAGTTTACATCAACATAGGGAGAAAGGAGCATTCTTTCTCTGTTGGGGTCAACACCGCCTATGTATTTGCCGTTAACCTTAACGCAGATTTCCGCCGCAGTTTTAAGAGAGAACCAGAGTTCTTTTTCTTTTAAGCTATCAGGAATATTCACATCCGCTTTTATAAAAGCAGTTCCGTCGGGAGTGAAATACATATCACCTTTTTTAAGAGGGCGATAATCTTCCGAATAATATTCGAACTCCATTTCCTTAACCTGACGGGCATCACGGATTTCTAAATTTTCTATTTCCCATTTTTCATTATATATGTGACGTTTGAGCCAACCGAAGCGCAAATCTGTCCATTCTTCAGGTCGCATTGAACGCCTTTCAACCTTTATATGTGCCATATCCTACCTCATATATCTTGAAAATACGGTTTTTTGCGAATTGCAATTACCTTTACATTCTTCTTTAAATCTCGCTTTATTTCTTGCTCAATCCATTCGGTGCAACGGTGGAGAATCAGGCATTTTGAACATTCCCCTCTGAAACGAAGAGTAAGTTCACCGTTTTCAAAAGAAATAAATTCTACCCAACCGCCGTCACCCTGAAGCTTGGGCGCGAGAACTTCATTCACGTATTTTTCCATAATATCGCCTCTTAATCATTTACAAAAATCGTACCATATATTAAAACAATTTGTCAATTATAAATTGATTTTAACTTTTATCGGTTGTATAATATTTAAAACGATTTTTGCATAAGGTGGTGATACTGTGAAAACCTGCAAATTTAATATTACGGGTATGACCTGCGCCGCTTGTCAGGCTAATGTTACAAAAGCTGCAACGAAGCTCCCTGGCACTCAAAAAGCAGATGTTAATTTGCTTTCGGAGTCTATGACAGTAACCTTTGACGAAACGAAGCTTACAGAGCAGGATTTCATAGATGCAGTAAATAACATCGGTTACGGTGCTTCTCTTTACGGAGATAATAAAAAAAGCCAACTGAAAACAGAATGGCAGGAACGAAAGAAAAGCGAAGAAGAAAATATTTCTTCTATGAAAAAACGACTTGTTTCTTCTATAATTTTTCTCGTTGTTGTTATGTATATTGCAATGGGGCATATGCTCTCGCTTCCTCTCCCCCATTTTCTCTGTGGCACAGAAAATGCTCTTTTAAATGCAATTATTCAGATGCTTCTCGTAATCCCCGTAATGATAATAAATAAAAAATTCTTCATTTCGGGCTTTAAAGGACTTTTAAAACGAGCCGCCAATATGGACTCTCTTGTGGCTCTCGGTTCTTCTGCTTCCTTCCTTTATGGCGTTTTTGCAGTAATTATGATGGCTTATGCCGCACCGAGAGGAAACCTTGAAGTATTAGAACACTATTCCCATGAGCTTTATTTCGAATCAAGTGCAATGATTTTAACTCTTGTTACTGTGGGTAAGTTTTTAGAAACTCGCTCAAAGGGTAAAACAAGTGATGCTTTAGGAAAGCTCGTTGAGCTTTCTCCAAAAACTGCAAATGTTATAAGAAACGGAAACGAAATAACTATTGATGCGGAAGATGTGAGAGAGGGCGACACACTTATAATCCGCCCCGGTGAAAGAATTGCCGTTGACGGAATTGTTTTAAGCGGTAACGGTTTTGTTGACCAGTCTGCCGTTACGGGCGAAAGTCTTCCCATTGAAAAAAGAATTGGTGACGAAGTTATTTCCGCAACTCTTAATAAAAACGGAACTTTTACAACGACCGCTTCAAGAGTCGGAGAAAACACCACACTCTCTCAAATCATTCGTCTTGTTGACGAAGCAGGGTCTTCAAAAGCACCCATTGCCCGACTTGCAGACAAGGTAAGCGGAATTTTCGTTCCCACAGTTATGATTATTTCCGCAATTACCTTTGCTATCTGGCTTCTTTTAGGCAAAGATTTTGAAACTGCTCTTTCCTTTGCGGTTACGGTTCTCGTTATTTCCTGCCCCTGCGCTCTCGGTCTTGCAACCCCCGTTGCTATTATGGCAGGTACAGGAAAAGCCGCCGAAAAC
The DNA here is from genome assembly GCA_045542535.1 of Acutalibacteraceae bacterium. Classification (GTDB taxonomy): domain Bacteria; phylum Bacillota; class Clostridia; order Oscillospirales; family Acutalibacteraceae; genus DTU089. Next base: position 31,359 of record JAZQLF010000023.1, read on the forward strand.
GGAATCCTCATAAAATCCGCTGAAGCTCTTGAAACACTCGGCAATGTTGATAAAATCGTTCTCGATAAAACAGGCACTGTTACAAGCGGCGAAATGAGCGTAAGCGATGTTTTCATTTACGATAAAACTCTTTCGGAAAATGAATTTCTCGCAATTTGCTCCGCCCTTGAAAAAGGAAGCGAGCACCCCCTTGCAAATGCAGTAAGAAAAAAAGGTGAGAACCTTTCACTCCCCGAGATTTCCGACTTTAAAGCCCTTGAAGGAAAAGGCGTAAGCGGTGTAATAAACGGTGAAAAATACATTTCGGGAAATATAAGATTTTTAAAAGAATATAATATTGATTATTCTGATATTGAAAGCAAAATCAACGAATTTTCATTCCAAGGAAAAACTCCTTTAATTTTCTGCAAAGGAAACGATATTTTAGGTATTATTGCGGTTTCCGATACTATTCGCGATGATAGTATAAAAGCTATTGAAACCTTCAAAAAGCTTGGCAAAAAAGTTGTTATGCTGACAGGTGATAACAAATCCGCCGCAGAGTTTATAGGTGAAAAAGCAGGAATTGACGAAATCTATTCTGAGCTTCTTCCTGCGGACAAAGAAAAAATCATCCGCACTCTTCAGGAAAAAGGCGAAAAAATTGCCTTTATCGGTGACGGAATAAATGATGCCCCTGCCCTTACAAGAGCGGATGTTGGTATTGCTATCGGAGCAGGAACAGATATTGCCATTGATGCGGCAGATATTGTTCTTATTAAAAGCTCTCTTTCAGACGGCGCTAAAGCAGTTGAACTGAGTAAAGCCGTTATGCGAAATATAAAAATGAATCTCTTCTGGGCATTCTTCTATAATGTTTTGGGTATTCCCCTTGCGTCAGGTGTCCTCTACCCTGCTTTCGCTTTAAGGCTCAGTCCTATGATTGGCTCGGCAGCAATGAGTATGAGTTCTCTTTGCGTAGTAACCAATGCTTTAAGATTAAGATTTTTTAAATCAAAATATATTAAAGAAGAAAATAATAAATCTGTTTCGGACACTTCACCCGAAACAGAAGAGAAAGGAAACAATATTATGGAAAAAGTAATCAAAGTTGAAGGTATGATGTGCCCTCGTTGCGAAGCACATGTTGTAAAAGCTCTTACTGCTATTGATGGCGTTGAAAGCGCAACCGCAAGTCACGAAGAAAATATTGCAAAAGTAACTCTTACAAAAGATGTTGCAGATGATGTTTTAATCAAGGCAATTGTTGATGAAGGCTACGAAGCAAGTATTTAAAAGATGCCAGATGCCAGAAAAACAATGTTGACAAATAAAATATTTCATCATATAATATAAATGAACAAGGAGCTATCCGATAGACGGTTAGCCCAATGTGTTAGTTAAAGTAACCGCTACATTTGGACGATGGGGCGGTTATTTTTTATGCTTATTATGTAACCTGTAGCTACAACGAGGATAATAACTATAAAAGTTAAATATTCCATCAGCATCACCCCCTCTTGTTTGAGAGGGCAATATTACCCTCTCTTTGAGAAAGGGCTAACCGCCTACCGCAAAGGACAACTCCTTGCTGAGCCTAAGCTCGAAAACTATATTATCATAAAACGAATATAAAATCAACAAAAAGCACAGCAATATGCCCTTATTCATTTCACAAGAAAATGAATAAGGGCATACTTTTTTAATTAATTACCTTTTCGTCAACTTCTTTTTGAGCCATTTCGCATAATGCTTCAACACTCATTGTGCCCATATCGCCCATCTTTCTGCCACGAACCGCAACTTCCTTATTTTCGATTTCCTTATCGCCGAGAACGAGCATATAAGGAATTTTCTGGAGCTGTGCTTCGCGGATTTTGTAGCCTGTTTTTTCCGCTCTGTCATCAACAGTTACGCGGAAGCCCTTTGCTTCAAGCTCGTTTTTAAGGTCATAACAAGCATCATGATGTCTTTCGGAAATGGGGAGAATTCTCATCTGCTCGGGAGCAAGCCACATGGGGAATGCACCTGCATATTTTTCAATAAGAAGAGCGAGAGTTCTCTCGTAGCAACCGATTGAAGTTCTGTGAATAATATAGGGATTTTTCTTTGTACCGTCGCGGTCAACATATTCCATACCGAACTTTTCAGCAAGCATCTGGTCAATCTGAATTGTGATAAGAGTATCTTCCTTGCCGTAAACGTTCTTAATCTGAATGTCAAGCTTGGGACCGTAGAAAGCAGCTTCGCCAACGCCGACCTTGTAGTTAAGACCGATATCGTCAAGAATTTCTTTCATAACGCCCTGAGCTTCATCCCACTGCTCTTTTGTGCCGATGTATTTTTCTGTATCATCGGGATCCCACTGAGAGAAGCGGTAAGAAACATCCTCATAAAGGCCAAGTGTTTTAAGCATAAATATGCAAAGGTCAAGACAACGCTTAAATTCGTCTGCAAGCTGTTCGGGAAGGCACATTAAGTGACCCTCGGAAATTGTGAACTGACGAACACGAATAAGACCGTGCATTTCGCCTGAAGACTCATTTCTGAAAAGAGTTGATGTTTCAGCAAGTCGCATGGGAAGGTCGCGGTAAGAACGCGCTCTGTTGAGATATGCCTGATACTGGAAGGGGCAAGTCATGGGACGAAGAGCAAATACCTCGTCATCCTTTTCCTCGTCACCTAAAACGAACATACCGTCTTTATAGTGGTCCCAGTGACCTGAGATTTTATAAAGGTCGCTCTTTGCCATAAGAGGAGTTTTTGTACGAACCCAACCTCTTCTTGCTTCCTCGTCTTCAACGAATCTCTGAAGAGTCTGAACAATGAATGTACCCTTGGGAAGAAGAATGGGAAGTCCCTGACCGATAGTGTCAACTGTTGTGAAGATTTCAAGCTCACGACCGAGTTTGTTGTGGTCACGCTTCTTTGCTTCTTCAACTCTCTGAAGATGCTCTTCAAGCTCTGCATTTTTGGGGAAAGCAGTACCATAAACACGCTGAAGCATTTTGTTGTTCTGGTCGCCTCTCCAATATGCACCTGTGCAAGCAGTAAGCTTGAATGCTTTAACTCTGCCTGTTGAGGGAATGTGAGGACCTGCGCAAACATCAACGAATTCGCCCTGCTTATAGAAGCTGATGGGCTCGTTTTTACCTGCGTGCTCTTCGATAAGCTCAACCTTGTAGATTTCGCCCTTTGCTTTCATTTCTTCAATAGCAGCCTGGGGCTCCATCTCAAATTTTTCAAGAGGAAGGTCTTCCTTAACGATTTTCTTCATTTCTGCCTCAATCTTACTGAGGATTTCGGGAGTGAAAGAAATATCGCTGTCGATATCATAATAGAAGCCGTTGTCAATAGCAGGACCGATAGCAAGCTTTGCTTCGGGGTAAAGGCGTTTTACTGCCTGAGCGAGAATATGAGAAGCGGTATGCCAGAAAGCGTGCTTACCCTCTTCACTATCAAATGTTAAAAGTTCAAGTTCGCAATCCTCGTTGATAGGTGTGCGAATATCTGAACTCTGTCCGTTAATAAGACAAGCGCAAAGATTTCTGTAAAGACCCATGCTGATTTCTTTGCAAACATCAGCGGGAGTGATGCCATTTTCGAATTCCTTAACGTCATCACGAAGTTTGATTTTTACCATACTAACCAACCTTTCTATATTTCAATTAAGTATTATTTATTTAATTCTATAAGCGCAGGGAAAATAAAAAACTCCATCCCAATTCATAAAAATTGGGATGAAGTCTTAACTCCACGGTTCCACCCAAATTGCAACATACCATAATGTTGCCACTCGAGAAGTCTTAACGCGACTGAAACGGTAATGCTTATCTTTCGCTTCGCATCACACTCGGAAGTGGTCTTCGGGAGGAGTCCTTTTGCGCCTTTCACCAACCGGCGCACTCTCTGAAAAGGAAATTCATCCTTACTCTCTTCGTCAAAGATTTAGTAGTTTATTTACATTTTAATAATAACCCTAAACTTTTAAAAAGTCAACAAATTATTCTTCTGTTGTTTCTACAGGCTTTCTGGGCTCGATTTTGCCGTATCTTGAAGAAGAAACTGCATCAACCTTCTGTTCTCTGGGTTCTGAAGAAACCTCGGGAACATAAGGAGCACGTTTTTCTCTGCCGCGGCGGTCATTTCTGTAGTTACCGCGTTTCTCGCCACCCTCGGGAGTAACAACAACTCTTCTTCTGTCACCTTCGCCAACGGAATGAGATGTAACACCTTCAATTTCCTGAATAGCAGTGTGAATAATTCTTCTCTCATAGGGGTTCATAGGCTCAAGAGATGAGCTTCTGCCGTATTTGAGAACGCGCTGTGCCTGTCTTTTTGCAAGAGCGCGGAGAGTTTCTTCTCTACGAGCTCTGTAATCGCCAACGTTAAGGGCAACTCTCTTGTTGTTATCGTTTGCGCGGTTAACGAAAAGTCTTGTAAGATACTGTAAAGCATCAAGAGTTTCACCGCGTCTGCCGATAATGTTGCCATAATCTTCGCTGCAAGTGATTTCGAAGTAAACGTCTTCATCTGCTTCTCTTGCGGTAACGCCTACATCTGTAAAGCCCATACCAACGAGAATGGATTTGAGGTATTCTGTTGCTTCGTTTTCCTTGGGTTCAATCTGAGAAAAATCAACTGCAGGAGCAGTTTCTTTTTTAACTGTTTCTTTCTTGGGAGCTTCTTTCTTTGCTTCCTTTTTGGGTTGAGGCTTTTTCTCGTTTGCTTTTTTAGCAGGAGCTTCTTTTTTCTGAGGAGCTGCCTTTTTTTCTGCCTTGGGAGCTTCCTTTTTCTCCTCTACGCCGTCATCATAATATGCTCTTACTTTGGCATCTGCACCGCCAAAGAGACCTAAAACTTTCTTTTTGGGGAAAGTGAGAATTTCAACTTTAACATCTGCATCAATGGGAGCGTGGAGATTTTCCACAGCCATTTTTCTGGCATCGTCAACGGTGGCTGCAACACCGATTGCTTCTTTAATCATATTTTCACCTTATTTCTTTTCGATGTCAACACGCATCTTCGTGTTGTTTTCCTTTGAACGTCTAACAACTGTTTCGTCAACCATCTGCTGAGCGAGAACCTTTTTAGGACTGTAAATATTTGTGAGAATTACCTGCTGAATGAAGGACAAGATGTTTGAAATAATCCAGTAGAAGCCTACACCTGCAGGGAACATAAATGTAAACCAAAGTGACATAAGAGGTGACATAAATGTCATACAACCCATAGTGGGATTCTTTGCCATTTCGGGATTCTGCTTTCTCTGACGGGCATACATATAAAGAGAAGATGCCATAGCAGTAACGAAAGCGAGAATGGGAATAATCCAGATAAGACCGGGTTCCTTTACGTTAGGTGTAAGAGAAAGGTCTAATCCGAATATTGTAAATCTTTCTTTAAACTCAAAAAGACCTGCAATCTGTTCTTCATTGAGAATACCAGAAAGCTTATCTGCATAATCTTCAAATTTACCGAGAATCTGAAGTTCATACATATTTGAGCCTCTTGAAGCCTTTTCCTGAACTTTAATTTCCATTAATGTTTTGAGTTTTTCAATTGTTTCATTGCTAAAACGCAAAACGCTTGAGAGAGGTGTATAAATAACACCGTAAAGACCAATCATAACAATCATCTGAATCATAAGAGGCATACAACCCATATTGGCTGCACCAAAGCCCTCTCTCTGATAGAGAGCCTGGGTTTCCTCTTGAATTTTCTGCTGATTGCCTGCATATTTCTGTTTAATTTTATTTACCTTTGTATTAAGACGTACCTGTTTTGCGCTGTTTTTCTGTTGGCTTATAGATGTAGGTAAAAGAGCACATCTGATAATAACAGTAAGCAACACAATAGCTAAAACATAGCTACCAGTTAAATTGTAGAAAAAATAGAGTGGCAACGCAAAAATCGGCGTAAGAAGTTCTCTAATAAAACCCATTAGAATAGTATTCCTTTCTGTGGTTTACAAAAAGAAGAAATCACTTTTTCTCCTTTTTGGGCGGTACGGGGTCCACCCCGCCGGGAAAGAGAATGTTGCACCTCATAAGTCGCCTTACTGCAAGAATTGTCCCTTTGAATGCACCGTGAACTTCAATTGCTTCAAGGGCATATTGGGAGCAAGTAGGATAAAAGCGACATTTTGGACCGAAAAGGGGCGAAATACGGCGCTGATAAAAACGGATTATTTTAGTGAGAAAGTCTTTCATTACTCCTCACTCTCCGCTTTCAGCATACCCTCATTTTCAAAAATCCTTTTCATAACCTCTTCAATACGGGTGCTTTTTAAATATTTCGTCTTGGAACGGGCAACCATAACTATATCATAGCATGGGTTAAGTTGGGGACAAACCTGACGAAAAGCCTCTTTTATGACTCTTCTTGAACGGTTTCTCTCCACAGCATTACCGATTTTTTTACTTGTAGTTATACCAATACGGCAAATTCCCGCGCGGTTCTTCGAATAATAAATAACCAGCGCAGGATCAGTTACAGCCTTACCTCTATTATATAGCCGACGAAAGTCGGAATTACAGTTGAGTGTGACGAAATCTGACACATTATTCTCCCGAATTATTTGGCAGGATTAGTATGTGAGCTGTTTTCTGCCTTTTTTACGACGACGAGCAAGTACCTTGCGGCCATTTCTGTCTGCCATTCTTTTACGGAAACCGTGTTCCATCTTTCTGTGTCTTTTCTTGGGCTGATAAGTTCTTTTCATTTTTATTTCTCCTATCTGTATATTCAGGCAATTTTACGAAGTATGAGAAGTGTTAAAATAAAGCCTGTTATTTATATTTTGATTGCTACAAACCATACATTCCGACAGTAGCACATAGCATTATATAAAAATTCTCGAAAAAAGTCAATACTTAAAAAGTATTTTACAATTTTAATATATTCTCACAAACAAATAAGTGATTTACCGACCCAAATCAATGTTTGGATATTTTTCACATATCAAACATATTATTTTCGTTAAATCTTATTCTTGTTTGTGACTAATTCGGTATAGTATATTATAATTAATTACAAGTTTAAAAGGAGGAGTACCAAATGAAAAAACTATTGAAGCTTGTTGCAATTACACTTTCGCTCATTATTATTGTAATGCCTTTAAGTGCCATGGCGGGAAATGTTGTTGCATCGCAGAAACGCTATGAAATAACAAGTCCCTATGAAAACATTGAGTGGGACGCTTGGAAAGCTTATAAGGCTCAGCTTCATTGCCATACAAATGCAAGCGACGGATACCTTAAGGTTGATGAATCAGTGCAGGCTCACTATGACAAGGGCTACGATATTCTTGCAATTACCGACCATGGCACTCTTAACCGCGGTTGGAATGCTGAACCTCAGCTCATTCCTGTTCTTCGTCTGGTAAAATACGAAAGAACACAGATGGCTCCGATCGTGCCTCTTTCAGATGATATATATAATTCTTATCTTAAAGGAACTGCAGCCACCACAAACGGAACCATCCGTGAAAATGGTATGATTGATGTACCCCTTGGAATTGAACTTAATTTCGCAACTCCTGTTGCCGACTGCCACCTCACAGGCTATTTCGCTGAATATGGTCAAGGTCTTATGGGCGTTTTCGGTGACTATGAAACTCCTGCTGCGGGTGTAAATGAAGCAGGTGGTATCACCATGCTTTCCCACATAGGAGAATATGTTTATCCCGATAAAGATTCCGAAAACTATGTAGGTCATCCTGTTGATGAATACTATGTAAATAAATTCGCCCGCCTTTTCCTTGACAACCCCGGCTCAGCCGTTGGTATGGGAATCAACAGCGCAACAGATGCACATACTCGTTGCGACCGTATCCTCTATGACCAGATACTCAAGAAAACCATCCCCAACAATGTTGTTCCTTGGGGCTTTACCTTCTCCGATTCTCACGACGCAGAATCAATAAATTTCGCTTATACAATGCACTATATGCCAGAGCTTTCCAATGAAGAGCTCAGAGCAAGTATGGAAACCGGAACCTTCTTCAGTGTTTCCCATTATTCAAACGGTGTTGAGCTTAATGGTATGAGAGAGCTTCCCGAGTATATTGAAGAAGAGGTTAACCACGAATCAAATGACACCCCCTTGGTAACAAAAATGGAAATAGATGACGAAAACGATACCATTACCGTTTGGGGTGAAAATTTCGATACAATCACCTGGATTGCAGACGGAAATGTTATTGAAAGAACTTATGATTGTAATGAAAACGAAAGTATTACAATTGACCTTAAGGATTATGATATCAACTATTTTGTTCGTTTCTATATTACAGGTGAAGATGGTATCTGCTATTCACAGCCGCTTGTTGTCCATGAAGAAGGCACTCAATATGAAGAAATTGAAGTTCCCGTAACAAAAGATATTTCAACATTCCTTCGTGATTTAATATCCTGGCTTGATAAAATTGCTTTCCAGAATCCCGGTATAAGAATTTTCAAGATTCTCCTTATGGGTTATGACCCCGAGGCAGAAACCGAAGCAAACCCCACTGAATAAAGCTTAACTCTTCCCATTTATCCGTTGCGATTTCTTCGCAACGGATTTTTTGTGTCTTTCTCAGTTGATATTTAAAAAGTATTGTGTTATATTATTAGGGTATTATTAGGAGATGATTTTAAATGAGCGAATGCACACATAACTGCAGCACCTGCGGTCAGAACTGTTCTTCAAGAACTGAACCTCAGAGTCTGCTTGAAAAACCCCATGAGCTTTCAAACATCAAAAAAGTTATCGGTGTTGTAAGCGGTAAGGGTGGCGTTGGTAAATCCCTTGTTACAACCTTACTTGCAGTAACAATGCAGAGAAGAGGCTTCAAAACCGCTATTCTTGACGCTGATATTACAGGTCCCTCAATACCCAAAGCTTTCGGTATCAAAGAGAAAGCTCAAGGTACAGAAAACGGCATTCTCCCCTGCAAATCCAAAACAGGTATCGAGATTATGTCCGTTAATCTTCTTTTGGAAAATGATACTGACCCTGTTGTTTGGCGCGGTCCCGTTATCGCAGGAGCAGTAAAGCAATTCTGGACAGATGTTATCTGGGACGATGTTGACTTTATGTTTGTTGATATGCCTCCCGGAACAGGTGACGTTCCCCTTACAGTATTCCAGAGCCTTCCCGTTGACGGCATTGTTATAGTGGCCTCTCCTCAGGAGCTTGTTGGTATGATTGTTGAAAAGGCTGCTAAGATGGCAGGTCTTATGAACATTCCCGTTCTCGCTTTTGCAGAAAATATGGCATATTTTGAATGCCCCGATTGTGGCAAAAAGCACAAGGTTTTCGGTGAAAGCCATATCGAAGAAATTGCAAAAGAATACAATGTTGACACAGTTGCCCAAATCCCGATTAACAACAAACTTGCCGCTGCAGTTGATGCAGGCGCAGTTGAACTTTTTGACGGTGACTGGCTTGACGGTGTTGCAGACAAATTATTAGAAACGCTTTAATTATTCAAAAAGACTTGTCCTTGGACAAGTCTTTTTTGAAAGGTTGTTGTTATGAACATTCTTATAGCCTGTGATTCTTTTAAAGGTTCCCTTTCTTCAGCGGAAGTTTGCCAATGTATTTCTAAAACACTGAACAGCGAAAACATCAAGACAGTCATCTGCCCTCTTGCCGACGGCGGTGAAGGTACCGTTGACGCTTTTCGCAGTGCTTTAAAATGTGAAACTGTAACAGTAACCGTACACGACCCGCTTATGAGAGAAATATCCACACAGTATGTGGTTGCAGAAAAAACTGCAATTATTGAAATGTCTGCTGCTTCGGGTATAACCCTTCTTAAAGGAAATGAACTCAACCCCGAAATCACGTCCACCTATGGCACGGGTGAGCTAATTAGCCACTCTATTGAAAAGGGTTGCACAAAAATTATAATCGGTATAGGCGGAAGTGCCACAAACGACGGAGGAAAGGGTTGTCTTGAAGCCTTGGGCGCAGTATTCAAAGACAAAAATGATAAACCACTTAGCCACGGCGGAGCGTCACTGAAGGAACTTGAAACAATAGACCTTTTGGACTTCAAAAAAGTTTCCGATTATGCCCAACTCATAATCGCCTGTGACGTAACCTCTCCCCTCTTTGGTGAAAACGGGGCGACAAAAGTTTTCTCACGTCAAAAAGGTGCTGACGACCATCAAATCGAAAAGCTCGAAAATGCTCTTATTCATTACGGCAAAAAATCAGAAGAACTGTTAGGAAAAGATTATTCAACTCTTTCCGGAACAGGTGCAGCAGGCGGTCTCGGTTTTGCTCTTATGGCTTATTGCGGCGGTAAACTCACCTCGGGTTTTGACGCAGTAAGCAACGCGCTGGGCTTGGAAGAAAAAATAAAACACTGTGATTTTGTGATAACCGGCGAAGGCAAAACAGATAATTCAACCTTATTGGGAAAACTCCCTGTAAGTGTTGCAAAACTTTCCAAAAAGCACAACAAACCTTGCATTTTATTAAGCGGTGATATTGAAGAATCCCTTAATTTATCTGATTACTTTTATAAAACCTATAAATGCAGGCTCTCCTCTGACTCCACCGAAGAAGCAATAAAAAATGCAAAAGAGCGGTTAATAACCGCAACCGAAAAATTAATGAAAGATTTAAAAGATAAAATATGAAAAAAATTGTACTTTTAGATTTAGACAACACTATTATTGATTTCAACGAATGCGCAAGGCATTCCATAATGAACATTTTCGAGGAACTTGGCTTTGCATATACGGAGAAAGTTTTTGAAGCCTTTATTACGGAAAACGTTAAAATATGGAAAAGGCTTGAAAAGGGCGAAATAACAAAAGCCGACCTTCGTGCAAACCGTTGGAATATAATTCTGGGAAAATTGGGAATAGAATATGACGGAACTGTTATTGAAGAAAAGTTCGAAAAGGGCGTTGCTCAAGGGGCGTATGCAGTAGAGGGCGCTTATGAATTATTAGATTACCTTTACCCTGAATATGAGCTTTACATAGTTTCAAACGGCTTCCGTTTTGTTCAGGAAAGCAGACTCAAAATCGGTGATTTCAGAAAATATTTTAAAGATATTTTCCTTTCGGAAGATATTGGTATTCAAAAGCCTGCCAAAGAGTTTTTCGACTATTGCTTTGAGAAATTAGGAAATCCCGAAAAAGAAGATGTAATACTCATTGGCGACAGTCTTTCTGCAGATATAATCGGCGGTTTGAATTATGGCATTGACTCTGTCTGGTTTAATAAAAATGGTGACGAATTGCGTGAAAACATTAAACCTACATACATAGTTGATAAATTAAAGGAAATAGAAAATATACTATAATTAAAAAAGGTTGGAGTATATCTCCAACCTTTTTTATTCTGCAACATCTGCAAATTTAAAGTTTATAATCTTTTTAAAATCCTCGGTTTTCAGCTCCACCTGAAAGCCGATTTTACCACCGCTGAAAAGAATTTTCTCCATATTTTCTGCAGTATTATGCACCACAGTTGGAAACACCTTTTTCATTCCTATTGGAGAGCAACCACCGTGAACATAGCCCGTAAGCCCCAATAAATCCTTAGACTTAATCATTTCAATGCTCTTCTCACCTACGGCACTTGCGGCTTTCTTTAAATTAAGCTCCTTGTTAACAGGAACAAGGAAAACATAGTTTTGTTTCGATTTTCCAACAGTAACAAGGGTTTTGAAAACCTCGTCGGGATTTTCACCTAAAGTTTTTGCTACATCCTCCCCTGCAATTGCACCGCTACTGGAATAGTCGTGCATTTCATAGGGGATTTTCTTTTGCTCCAAAAGTCGCATTACATTGGTTTTTTCCTGCTTTGCCATTACTCTTCTCCGTATATCAATAAATCTGTATTTTCTTCACTATATTCCACTTGCTTTGACCAATTTTTAAGATTATCTATTCTGTCCTTTAAGGTCAATTCGCCTTTTTCATAAAAGGTCTTCATATCGCAAAGGTAAATAAATCTTACACTTTCCACTGCAAACTGAATTCTCTCTTTTATGCTCTTATCAAAAACCGCTTTAGTAAAATGGCGGTAGATTATATAAGCGAGAATTTTAGAATAAAGCATATCACCGTTTGTCACTTTATTAAACTTATTTTCAACACTTAAAATATCGTTGATTTTATTACTTAAATCATTTATGTAAAGAGTCCAATTTTCGTCAATAGGCTCTGTTTTTTTGTATATTTTAAGGGTGTTTTCAAAATTTCGAATTTTAATATTTTCACCGCAGAATTCTTCCGTTTTTGAAAGAATTTTAACAAGCTTTTCTTCAAAAGCAATATCTTTACTGAAAAGAACTTCAAATAATTTCTCACGAAAAGCAGAAAGAAAAATATAGAAATCTGATTCTGCAACATCTTCCGCAGTTTCTAAAACTATTTCCTCTCCGTCATTTTCTTCTATTAATGAAAAAGGTTCTTCTTGAGAGAGTAAAAGTCTGCAAACCTCTTCACAGCAAAGGCCAAGACCACATTCGGTTACACCTGCAAACCATTCATAAAACCTTGGGTGTTCTCTGCAAATGTCGCAAAGAAGCTCCTCTCCGCAATTAATTATGATATCGCAAAGATTGTTCTTATTCAGGAACGGACAACGCTCATTTTCAGAAAGTTTGAAACAATTACTGCCATCCTCGGAAGTCACAATTTGAGAACGTATTTTCTCACCAAATTCGGTATTTATTTGAATATATTTTTCGAATGCAAAGTCATCCACATCAATTTCCCAACCGATGCAACAACTGTCTGTGCACTCTCCTGCAATACACTTAAATTCGTCATAAAAATCAGGCTTAATAGTAAACATTTTAACCTCTTATAATATCAACAACTGTGATTTTTTCTTCCTCATATCTGAACTTTATCTGCAAATTTTCGAAAGCAAGACCATAAATTCTCTCTTCATCATTCTGATAAGATGGTCTTGGGTCGAGAGATAAAAGTTCTGTTATATTCTGAATTTGTTTTTCTGTTAATTCATCTTTTGTATTCCCTGAAAACTCAACGTCTAAAACATCATTTTTATGCTCTTCGGAAAAACCGCCTAAGGCATCTGGAATACTGTCAACATAAGGAAGATAAGGTTTTATATCGTAAACAGGTGTTCCGTCTGCCAAATCTCCACCGCTGACAACAAGAATTTTTCCGTTTTTGCTATCTTCGACTCTTTCAAGTTTAACACAAGAAAGTCCTATCGAATTAGGGCGAAAAGGTGAACGGGTTGCGAAAACCCCTACCCTTTTATTACCACCCAGGCGAGGCGGTCTGACAGTTGGGGACCATTGTTTATCATTCTTGGAAAATCCCCATATAAGCCAAAGGTGAGAATATTGTTCAATATCTCTGACACAGTTTTCATCGCGATATTCGGGGCAAAACTCAATTACTGATTTCACAGAGGGCGCAAGTCCGCTTTGGCGAGGAACTCCAAACTTCTCTTTATAACCATTTTTTATATATGCAATCGGTTCAATTGAAAGTGCATCTCCCTTTTCCAAAACAACACCGCCTTTCGTGATACATACTGTATAAATATATACCACAAAAGACGGCTTTCGTCAATTTGAGTTCATTTCTTTAAAATTTTCCAGTAACCGAAACGTTTTCCACCCTCACGAGCGATAAAACCTTTTTCTTCTAACGAAACTGTTATTGTTTTTATTGTTCGTTCCGATTTTTGTATTTTTTCAGCAAGCTCTTTTTGTGTTGTTTTAGGGTTGTCTTTTAACAAATTCAAAACAATAGACTCATCCAAAGTGCAATCCAAAGTGCAATCACCTTTATCATTTTTGCACTTTGGAACAGATTTTATATGCAAATATCTGTTTTTCAATTCGTTATTCTCGCCTAAAAGCAAATTTCTTAAAAAGAGTTCAAGAAATTCTGTTGTTTCATGAACATCTTTTTTCAGATTGGTATAGTTAGCTCTTACTAATGAATTTCTGAAATACCAAGCATTTTCAGCAAAAATATCATTTGTAACATCAAAACCTAAAGTTCGCAAATATTTTATAAAAAATACCGCTGTGGTTCTTGTATTCCCCTCACCGAAAACATGTATCTGCCAAAGGCGAGAAATAAATACTGCTAAATGCTTTATTGTTTCATCAATTGAAAGTCCTTTATAAGAAAATTCTTTTTCAACAGAAAAATCATAATCAAGGGTTGCCCTTAAATCCAAAGCGCCACCATACATAACAGTATCACCATCAAGTACCCATTCAGCCTTTGTGATATTGTAATCTCTTATTTCTCCTGCGTGCTTATAAACACCATCAAACAACCGTTTATGAATTGAAACATACTGAGCAGGAGAGAAAACAAAAGATTTTTCAGAAAGAATCTGAGCAATACGAACAGAAACCTTGTCAGCCTCTTCTGTTCTGTTGTTCCCTACAATTTTTACATTTTCTTTATAGTAACTTTGTATAAGCTGATTTGCTTCTTCAAAGGTAATATCGCCTTCAATGTTTTTCTTTGCAGTATCAATAAGGTAATCACTTGTTTCAAGACCATCAACTGCCTGGAGTCCTATTGCGGTGTGCCAGGCATAACCCTTTTCTTTTTTTTGTGGTTCTTTTTCTCTTAAATACTCTTCGAAAATATCCTGCACACAAAAGACTCCTTTCAATAAAATCATTTAATTTATTATACTATAAAAAGCACAATAAATCCATATATATAATAAAAAAATCGCCTACACCATCAAAAAATGGTATAGGCGATAATTCGTATTTTAATATACCTTACGCTCTGTGTATCCTGTGTGGAGTATGTCATGAGCCTTGTGGCTACCGGGTTCACCGAAGAATTCATCGTAAATTGCTTTTACGTCTGCATTTTCGTGAGATTTTCTTACAGGAAGATTTGCATCATCATTGTAAAGACCTGCTGCACGAAGAGCTCTTACATCGGAGAAGTTACGAACAGATGCGGGAACGATGGGCTGACCACCGCCGTTTACGCAACCACCGGGACAAGCCATGATTTCGATGAAATCATATTTCTTTTCGCCGGATTTAACCATTTCGAGAACTTTCTTAGCATTTGCAAGACCTGAAGCAACTGCAACGTTTACTGTTACGCCGTCAAGGTCATAAGAAGCTTCCTTAACACCTTCAACGCCACGAACTGCTTTGAATGTTGCAAGGTCTGTAAGCTCTTTGCCTGTAACAACTTCGTAAGCTGTACGAAGAGCAGCTTCCATAACACCGCCGGTTGCGCCGAAGATTGTACCTGCACCTGAACCAAGTCCGAAGGGTGCATCAAATTCTGCATCGGGGATTGCTCTGAAGTTGATACCTGCTTTTCTGATCATTCTTGCAAGTTCTCTTACTGTGATGGAAGCATCAATATCAGCAAGACCTTCAACAGCGCTGTAATCAGTTCTTTCTGCTTCAAATTTCTTTGCAGTACAGGGCATTACGGAAACAACAAAGATATCTTTGGGATCGATACCCATTTTTTCTGCATAGAATGTTTTTGCTACAGAACCGAACATACCCTGAGGTGACTTACAGGAAGAAAGGTTAGGAATGAAGTCGGGGTAATAGTGTTCGCAATATTTAACCCAACCGGGTGAGCAAGATGTGATAAGAGGAAGGTTTTTGCCTTCTTTGAATCTTGCAAGGAACTCTGTTGCTTCTTCCATAATTGTAAGGTCAGCAGCAAAGTTTGTATCAAATACACCGTCAAAGCCGAGCATCTTGAGAGCGGAAACCATTTTGCCTGTAACAACAGAACCCATTTCGTAACCGAACTCTTCACCAAGACCTACACGAACTGCGGGAGCAGTCTGAACAACAACGTGTTTTGTGGGATCGTTAAGAGCATCAAATACTTTCTGAGTGTCATCTCTTTCAGCAAGAGCGCCTGTGGGACAAGCTGTGATACACTGACCGCAGGAAATACAAGCAACATCAGCGAGGTTGTATTCGAATGCAGAACCGATATGTGTATCAAAACCACGAGCGTTTGCACCGATAACGGAAACGTTCTGGATTTTATCGCAAACTGCTACACAACGACGGCAAAGAATACATTTTTCATTGTCGCGATACATATGTGAAGCACTTGCATCAATAGCGTAATTAACAAACTCACCTGCGAAAGCATTTTCGTCTGCAATGCCATATTCGTGGCAAAGCTTCTGCAATTCACAGCTACCGCTTCTTACACAAGAAAGGCATTCTTTCTTATGTGTTGAAAGGATGAGCTCGAGAGTAGTTTTTCTTGCCTCGATAACCTTGGGAGTATTGGTGAAAATTTCCATACCCTCGTTAACGGGGAATACACAAGCAGCAACAAGGCTTCTTGCGCCTTTAACTTCAACAACGCAGATACGGCAAGCACCGATAGCGTTGATTTCTTTAAGATAGCAAAGAGTAGGAATTTCAATACCTACTGAATGAGCAGCTTCAAGAATTGTGGAACCGGCAGGAACCTGATAATCGAAGCCGTTAATTTTAATATTTACTGCATTTTCCATTATTAGTTCCTCCTTATTTATTTACTGCTTTAAACTTACAGTTACCGATACATACGCCACATTTTACGCACTTTTCAGCATCAATCTGGAAGGATGCAAGTTTGTGACCGGGAGCAATGTAATCAGTTCTTGTAATAGCATCAACGGGACAGTTTTTAGCACAGATACCGCAACCGATACATTTTTCCATATCAATGGAGAATGTAACGAGGTCTTTACAAACACCTGCGGGACATTTCTTATCAACAACGTGAGCGATGTATTCATCTTTGAAACGCTCGTATGTTGAAAGAACGGGGTTGGGAGCTGTCTGACCGAGACCGCAAAGAGAGTTTTCTTTGATGTAGTGGCAGAGCTTTTCCATTCTGTCAAGGTCTTCCATTGTACCTTTACCGCTTGTGATTTTTTCAAGAATTTCAAGAAGTCTTCTTGTACCAACACGGCAGGGAGTACATTTACCGCAAGACTCGTCAACTGTAAATTTAAGGAAGAATTTAGCAATGTCAACCATACAGTCGTCTTCGTCCATAACGATAAGACCTCCTGAACCCATCATTGCGCCTTTTGCAACAAGGTTGTCATAGTCAATTTCAATATCAAGAAGGTCTGCAGGAAGACATCCGCCTGAAGGGCCACCTGTCTGAGCTGCTTTGAACTTCTTGCCGTTGGGGATACCGCCACCGATATCTTCAACGATTTCACGAAGGGTTGTACCCATGGGAACTTCAACAAGACCTGTGTTGTTGATTTTACCACCGAGAGCGAATACCTTTGTACCCTTGCTGGTTTCAGTACCCATTGTGTTGAAGAACTCAGCACCATGGAGAATAATCTGGGGAATATTAGCGAAGGTTTCAACGTTGTTTTCTGTTGTGGGTTTGCCGAAAAGACCCTTAACTGCCGGATAGGGAGGACGGGGACGGGGCTCACCGCGGTTACCTTCGATAGATGTCATAAGAGCTGTTTCCTCACCGCAAACGAATGCACCTGCACCGAGACGGATGAAGAGGTCGAAGTCGAAGCCTGAACCGAAGATATTTTTACCGAGAAGGCCGTATGCACGAGCATCGTCAATAGCCTTCTGCAAACGCTGAACAGCGATGGGGTACTCTGCACGAACATATACATAACCCTCTGTTGCGCCTGTTGCATAACCGCAAAGTGCCATTGCTTCAACGATACAGTGGGGGTCACCTTCAAGAACTGAACGGTCCATGAATGCACCGGGGTCACCTTCGTCAGCGTTACATACAACGTATTTCTGGTCTGCCTGGTTAGCAGCTGTAAAGCTCCATTTACGGCCTGTGGGGAATCCACCGCCGCCTCTGCCGCGAAGACCTGAATCGATAACTGTCTGGATAACATCCTGAGGAGTCATCTGAGTGAGAGCTTTAGCAAGAGCCTGATAACCATCGTAAGCGATATATTCTTCGATATTTTCAGGGTCGATAACACCGCAGTTACGAAGAGCAACACGGTGCTGTTTTTTATAGAAGTTTGTTTCATTCAAAGGTTTAACTTCTTCTTCAGTTACAGTCTCGCTGTAAAGAAGTCTTTTAACAATTCTACCTTTGAGAAGGTGCTCTTCAACGATTTCGGGAATATCTTCAACCTTAACTTCGCTGTAGAAAGAACCTTCGGGATATACGATCATAATGGGGCCTAATGCGCAAAGACCGAAACAACCGGTTCTTACAACCTGAATTTCTTCTTCAAGTCCTTTTTCCTTAATGTTAGCATTAAGTGCATCAATAAGCTCACCGCTGTGGCTGGAGGTACATCCGGTACCGCCGCAGACAAGTACATGAGAACGATACATTTATTCTTTCCTCCTTATTCGGTAACTGCGCCTACAGTATATTCAACTA
Organism: Acutalibacteraceae bacterium; assembly: GCA_045542535.1. GTDB lineage: Bacteria > Bacillota > Clostridia > Oscillospirales > Acutalibacteraceae > DTU089. The sequence goes on from JAZQLF010000023.1 coordinate 49,700, forward strand.
CGGGCTTGCCGTTAACGATATGCTCGTTAACAACCTTTGCTGCTTTTTCTGCAGTCATCTGAACATAAGTAACTTTTTCCTTGCCGGGTTCAAAAATCTCGACAATGGGTTCGTACTGACACATACCGATGCAACCGGTCTGTGAAACAGCAACGTTTTTAATACTTCTTTTTGCAATCTCATCAGTAATTGCTTTAAGAACAGGACGAGCGCCTGCTGCGATACCGCAAGTTGCCATACCAACAACAACTCTGATACCATCGTTACCATCAGCGTCACGAGCAGCCATCTGAGCCTGTGCTTTTTCTTTTATAGCAAGTAACTCTTCGAGTGATTTCATATCATTCATTCCTTTCAAAGTAACTGTTCCGTATTTTCCCTGATATAATCTTCAATCCAACTCATTACCGAGGGTTCTGAAAGTGGAACTCCGTCAAGAATCTTTTTTATATCAGAAGACTTAAACGTAAACTCTTTACCGTCAATACTACGGGTATAAACGAAATCTTTGTCCTCATTCATCGACACAATAGTTGCTATTGTGGATGCCATATCGCCTAAAGGAGTAAAGTCGATACTGTCTGTTTTAAAAAAAGCATCAACTCTTGTCCCCACTCCAACCTGAGAGGTTATTGTAAAACTTCCACCCGTTTGCTCCGCCGCAAGTTTGAAAAGAGGTATTCCCATGCCTACTTTTCGGGTTGTTCGGGTTGTAAAAAACGGGTCTTTTACATTTTCCACCTGCTCGGGTGTCATTCCCTTGCCGTTGTCATAAATACCAATTAGAAGCGTATTCTCTTCTGTATTCTCTTTAACGAGTATCTCTGTAAGAGATGCACCGGCAACGATTGAGTTCTGGGCAATATCGAGAACGTTTAATGATAGTTCGCGCATAACGCTTAATTCATATACTTAGCGAGAATTCCGGGAACATCGTCTGCGGTGATTTTACCGTAAACTTCACCGTTGATTGTGAAAACGGGAGCAAGACCGCAAGCACCGATGCAACGGCACTCTTCAAGAGAGAATTTACCGTCTGCAGTACATTCACCGGGTTCAATACCGAGAATTTCACTGATTTTGTCGATAATGGGCTGAGCACCTTTAACGTAACAAGCAGTACCAAGGCAAACAGAGATGTCATATTCACCTTTGGGAGAAAGAGAGAACTGAGCATAGAATGTTGCTACGCCGTAAATTTTCTCCAAGGGAATGTCCATACCCTCTGCAATCATTACCTGCACTTCGCGAGGAAGGTAACCGTAGATACCTTGTGCCTCCTGCATAACGTGCATAAGCTGACTCTTGTCGCCTTTGCACTCTGCAATTACTGCATCGAGTTTTGCTTTCTGCTCAGGTGTACCTTTGAAAGGTATTGTACTGATTTTCTTGAGCATTAGATTTCCTCCATTCAGATTGTGTTTGTTGGGGTAAACGCAAAATCGCAATTTACCACTTTACATACATCGAAATTATATCACAGAATTCTCCTTGATGTCTATACCAAATTTCGACTTTTTCCGTTTTTTTGATATATTTTTAACATTTTTCCGTTTTGCACAAATAGGAGAGAAAAATTTTTCTGCTTTTTAGCCTAAATTAGAATTTTTTTTGGTTTTTCGCCTATAATTTTCAAAACTTCTATGTTAGAATATAATTGTATATAAATATATGGGGGAACTCTTATGAAAATAAGCGAAATTAAATCAATTCTTAACGCGGAGCTTATCTGCGGAGAGGAATTCATAGAAAACGAAGTTCACACCGCTTGCGGCAGTGATATGATGAGCGATGTTTTAGCTTATGTAAAAGAACAGGCTGTTCTTCTTTCGGGTCTTGTTAACCCTCAGGTTGTGCGAACCGCTGAAATGATGGATATGAAATGCATCGTTTTCGTTCGCGGAAAAGAGCCCGACGAAGATATGATTGAACTTGCCGTTGAGCGCGATATCGTTCTTTTAGGAACAAAGCTCGAAATGTTCACCGCCTGCGGTCTTCTTTATAAAAACGGACTTAAAGGAGGCAGCGGTATCTGATGGAGCTTCTTTCTTTACATTATGATGTCAGCGGAACTGACTTCACCTGCGCAGGTGAAGCCTCAAGCAAGATTAAGAAAAATCTCAAGGAATTGGGATTCCCTACCTCAATTATAAGAAATGTTGCCATTGCTGTTTACGAGGGTGAAATCAATATGGTAATACACGGCGGAGGCGGTGTTATTGATGTTGAAATCTCTCCCGAATGCATTTCAATAGTTCTTACTGACCAGGGTCCCGGTATTCCCGATGTATCACTTGCTATGCAGGAAGGGTATTCAACTGCACCCGATAATGTCCGCCAGTTAGGCTTCGGCGCAGGTATGGGTCTTCCGAATATTAAAAAATATACCGATGAAATGATTATAGAAACAGAAGTCGGAAAGGGAACAACTATCAAATTGAAGGTATTTGTTCAATAATCCGACTGAAAGGAATTGTTATGGATACATATTTCCATTCGGTGCGTCTTGATAAAGACAAGTGCCGAGGTTGTACTAACTGCATAAAGCGTTGCCCTACGGAAGCAATTCGTGTTCGTAGCGGTAAGGCTGTTATAATTAAAGAGCGTTGTATTGACTGCGGTGAATGTATTCGTGTTTGTCCACATCACGCTAAATATGCAAGTCGCGATGTTCTTTCTCAGATTGAGGACTACAAATATAAAGTAGCTCTCCCCGCCCCTGCACTTTACGGTCAATTTAACAATCTTGATGATGTTAATATAATTCTCAATGCCCTCCCCGCCTTGGGATTTGACAGCGTTTTCGAGGTTTCCAAAGCAGCAGAATTAATTTCTGAAGCAACAAGAATTTATATGCAGGAAAACACTCACATAAGACCCTTGATTTCCTCTGCTTGTCCTGCGGTAGTAAGGCTTATAAGAGTTTGTTTCCCCGAGCTTGTAGATAATATTATTCCAATGACTGCTCCCGTTGATGAAGCAGGTCGCCTTGCAAGAATAAAGGCGGTTCAGAAAACAGGTCTGAAGCCCGAAGAAATCGGTGTTTTCTTCATTACCCCTTGTCCTGCAAAGGTTACTGCTATCAAGCAACCTATTGGAATCCCAAAATCTCACGTTGACGGTGCAATCGCAATTAACGATATTTACCCCGCCCTTTTAAAAGCAATGGAGAAGACAGAAAAATCCGACGAGCTTAAAGCACTTCACGAATCCGGTGTTATCGGCATCGGTTGGGCAACAAGCGGCGGTGAAGCATCGGGCACTTTGCACGACAATGCTCTGGCAGCAGACGGAATAGAAAACTGTATGAAAATTCTTGAAGAGGTTGAGCGCGGAACTCTTGACGCAGTTGACTTCATTGAGCTCAACGCCTGTCAGGGCGGTTGCGTTGGCGGAAGTCTTACTTCCGAAAACCCCTTCATAGCAAAATCCCGACTTATGAAGCTGAGAAAATACAGTCCCATTTCCTGCAACCATCTTGGAAACAGAGTTCTTCCTAAAGAGCTTCTTTGCACAAGTCCTGTTGAACCCTGTGACGATGTTATGAAGCTTGCCGATAATGTGACAGAAGCTATGGCAAGAATGAACCGAATGAAAGAGCTTCTCAAGGTTTTCCCCGGTCTTGACTGCGGAACCTGCGGTGCACCCAGTTGCAGAGCTTTAGCAGAGGATGTTGTTCGCGGATTCACCACCGAGCACGATTGCGTTTTCAGAGCAAGAGAAGAACTCCAGGAGTTAGACAGTGGCGAAAGCCTTGACCGTTTCATCCCTGCACCATTCAGAGAATAGAGTGATTATATGACAGTTAAAGAATTACAAGAACAATTAAATTTACAAATGATTTGTAACGAAAGCATAGCCAACCAAAAGGAAGTAACCGGTTGCTATTGCGGAGACCTTTTGAGTTGGGTTATGTCAAGAGCTTCCGAGGGTGATGCCTGGCTTACGGTTATGGGAAACGTTACATCTATCGGTGTTGCGGTTCTCGCAGACGTTGCATGTATTATTCTTACAGAAGATGCACCCATTGACAAAGATGCGCTCAAAAGAGCAGAAGAAAATGAAGTTATAATTCTCGGCACAGGAAAAAACTCTTATGAAGTTGCCGTAGAAATTTCAAAATTGATATGAAATTATATTATGATTTTCACATACATTCCTGTTTGAGTCCATGCGGTGACTCTGATATGACGCCCCAGAACATTGTCAATATGTCAAAAATTATGGGGTATGATGTTATCGCTTTAACAGACCATAACACCGCAAAAAACTGTCCTGCAGTAGCAAAAATTGCGGAAGAAAACGGTATAACCTTCATACCGGGAATGGAATTATGCACATCGGAAGAGGTTCATATAGTTTGCCTTTTCTACACTTTGGAAGATGCATTGAATTTTTCCGACTATGTTAAATCAACTATGCCACCTATCAAAAACAAACCCTCGATTTTCGGTGAGCAGTTAATATGCGACGAAAATGACAATGTCATAGGGCAAGAGGAAACCTTGCTTGTTACCGCAAGCGGTATAAGCACGGAAAAGGTTGTAAAAAAAGTGGCGGAATGGGGCGGTATCTGCTACCCTGCTCACATTGACCGTTCCTCTTTCAGTATTCTGTCAAACTTAGGTATGATTGACGAGTATTTTGGTTTTAACTGTGCGGAAATTTTTGATATTACAAAAGAAAAAGAGCTTAAAGAAAAGCATCCTTATTTAAACAAATTAAAAATTCTTTCAGATTCGGATGCTCATTATCTTGAAAATATGCGTTTGCCCGAGCAAGTGATAGATGTCCCCGAAAACAATGTAAAGGCGATACTTGATCATCTTAAATCAACATAATAAGGAGGTTTTTATGGAACAACGTGAATCTGTGTCCACTATAACCGCTGAACCACGCCGTTACGTAGGCAAAAAAGAAACTCTTGCCTATGTTCTTAACGATGTTGCAGCAAGTTTAAACATTAATGATTTCAAAGAGCGATATATTTATGATGTTGTAAAAATTGATTTTAAATATCTTGCAATTCAGAATGTTGTTGCAACAATATGGGACTCTTTCAATGATACCTTCATCGGTGTTATGGTTGATAAGACCCGAACCCGTTGGGGTAAGTTCAAGCCCTATGTGCTTTTAGGTGAAATCCCTCTTACTGTTTTAGGTATGTGGTATTGGTTGATACCCTTTCTCTTTCCAAATACTCCCGCAACATATCTCCCCAAATGGATTTTCTATTTTGCAATGAGTATTATTACAGAAACCGCCGGCACCTTCACATCCGTTGCTAAAACAGGATTTCTTTCAACCATAACCCCCGAACCCCTGGAACGATCGCGTTTGATTGCTTTGGCGAATGTTTCATCCCATCTGGTTGAGGATTTACCGAAACAGATTTTCGGTCTCATTTACGACTTGATTGCAAACAAGAAGCTGAATCTTCCCCTGCCGAAGCTTTTCTCCGCATTTGGTATTGTTTGTGCGGCGGCATCTGCAGCGTTTGCACTTTTCTTTATTACAAATTCCCGGGAACGAGTTTCTCAATCTATTAAGCAACCCTCAGTTAAGCATTGTCTGAAAGCCGTTATCAGCAATAAACCATTGAGAATACAATTACTTTCTTCTCTGCTTTCAGGCTTTTCAATAGGTGCAAGCCGAACAAACTTCTACATAGATGTTATAGGCTCTATCACCTGGAAAACTATTGTAGGTATTCCTGCTTTCCCGATTAAATTCATAAGTTATAGCTTTGTTGAGCCTTTAAGACGGCGATTCTCAACGAAAGCCCTGTGGATTTTAGAGGATGCCTGGACAGATATGCTGTGGCTATTGGTTTTCGGTATAGGCTCAATTAATAAAAACTTTATGAAAAAGCCAATCATACTACCAATGATGGCTATAGAAGAAATTTTTGAAATGTGCGTTTACGGATTAAGGCGAGTTATTCCTGCAGAAATCCAGAACGAAGCTCTTGACTATTGCGAATGGAAAAACGGCTATCGTTCCGAAGCTATGCTCGGTGTTACACAAAGCCTTATCACTAAAATTCAGCAAGCTGTTATGGGAGCCGTAACAAATCTTGTTATGGGTAAAATCGGTTATGTTCAAGGCTTGGAAATCGGTACTCAGACAGATAAGACAAAATGGTGGATTTTTGCTTTAGGTACAGGTATTCCGATTATCACTTCAAGCCTGGGCATTATCCCTAAGCTTTTCTATCCTCTTTCTGCTGAGGTTCGTGAAAAAATGTACGCAGACCTTCAGGAAAGAAGAGCTTCAATGGCAGAATTTATGAAAACTGCTACCAAAGAAGAAATTGCAGATATGGCTAACAAACAGTTACAAGGTCAGTTCAATTAAATTTAAAAAACAAGTGTCAGAAATGACACTTGTTTTTTTAATGTTCGTTATATTTTTCTGCTTGAAGTCGGAACATATATGCATATTTTCCGTCAAGAGCCATAAGCTCTTCGTGAGAACCGTGTTCGATAATTTCGCCCTTTTCAAGCATATATATTTCATCTGCCATAACAGTTGTTGAAAGGCGGTGGGAAATAAATAAAACCGTTTTATCATTTGCCGCTTTAGTCATAGACTGATTAAGAGCATATTCTGCAATAGGGTCAAGATTTGCACTGGGCTCATCAAGAATTGCAAAGGGGCAATCCTTATAAAAAGCTCTTGCTATTGCAATTTTCTGTGCCTCGCCACCTGAAAGTGAAACTCCGTCATCGTCGAATTCTCTTAAAAGAATGCTATCTGTTCCGTTTGGAAGCTTCCTGTCAAAATCTGCGGCTTTAACAGCCTCTTCCACTCGTTCTTTTTCGGGGCAGTCATCCATTGAAACATTTTCTCCGAGAGTCGCACCAAAAAGAGAGAAATCCTGGAATACTGCCGCAAAGTTTTTGTGGTAAGACTTTATGTCCCATTCCTTAATATTAACTCCGTTTATAGTAATTGCACCCTCTGTTACATCATAAAGGCGCAAAAGGAGATTTGTAAGGGTGGTTTTACCTGCGCCGTTATAGCCCACAAAGGCTATTTTTTTATAGGGGGATATTTCAAGGTTAATGTTTTTAAGAACATATTTTTCTGTACCCGGGTATTTGAAAGATACATTTTCAAATTTTATAACGGGCGGATTCTCAAAAACAGTTGTTTTTGTACCCGAAATCATTTTTTCCTTGGCGTTCATAAAACGGCGGAATTTTTCCACATAAAGACCGTTTTCTCTTATGCTTATTGCAAATTGGCTTGTTATTGCAAAAACGCTGTTGCTTATGGATGAGGCGCCATTAAAGGTTGCGGCGAAATCCCCCATTCCAACCTCTTTTGTAACAAGAGCTTTGTAGCCCATAAAAAGAGTGATACCAAGATATATAAGCAAGGTCATCGGAAGCGATTCCTGACAGAAATATAATTTCCACTGTTTTGTAAGATAGGGAGAAATTGTTTTTATTCTGTCAAAAATGTTCTGATTATATCTCTTTTCAACCATTTTTCCTGCATCAGAAAGCCTTAGTTCTTTGGCGTAATCCTGAAGATAGAAAACGCGACTGAAATAGAGATTTTTTCTATCGAGAGGGGTCATTGCTTCGGTTCTTTCCACATTAACCTTTGCAATGAGTCTTCCCACAGGTGTCATTATTGCAACGCAAACTGCCACAAAAACAAGGCACATAGGGTCTATGGTAACAATAACCGTACCGATAGTTAAAACACCGATAATATTTGTAAGTATATCTTGGGTGTTTGACAAAACCGCATAAGCTCTCTCATTCATAGAGTTCATCGCAAGTACAAGGTCATTGTAATACTCAGGATTATCATAAGCCTCGTAATCCATTTTTGCTGCTTTTTCGTAAATTGTTTTGTATATTGCAAAATAAAGCTTTTGCTTTTGCTTGGGCATTGATATTTCGTAGAAAAGCGTGGTGCAAAGATTTGTTACAACAACAAATACAACAAATACTCCAAGCGCAACTGCAACTCTGTAAAAATCCTTACCTTCACTTGCAACATCAATTATGTATTTAAGTAAAACAACATTAGAAAGAGTCCAGGGAAGATTTGCAAGAACGTCGAAAAACAGATACCCGAAAACCATGAAAGGAGTATGCTTCCAGATGAATTTGAGCATATAAACATAATTCTTGAATGAATTTGTCTTTTCTTTTCCTTTATTCATCTTCACCCACCTCCTTATAGCCTGATGCCTGAAGAGTAAACATTTCGCTATACTCTCCGCCTTTTTCCATAAGCTGTCGGTGAGGACCTTGTTCCGACAATACACCTTTATTGAAAACCAAAATGTTATCTGCCAATGTAGCGCTTGAGAGACGGTGGGAAATATAAATTACTGTTTTACCCTTTGTTCCCTCCATAAGCGCATCATACATTTTGCTTTCTGCAACAGGGTCAAGAGCCGAAGAGGGCTCGTCCAGAACTGCAACATCAAAATCTCTTGCAAAAAGACGGGCAATGGTAACTTTCTGGGTTTCGCCACCTGAAAGAAGAATTCCGTCACTATCAAATTCTTTGGTAAGAAGAGAATCTTCCTTGTTGGGAAGCTTACCAATTTTTTCGTAAACTCCTGCCATTTTGAGTGCATCTACTGCGATTTTCTTATTTTCATCCGTTACTTCTTCAGTTAAAACATTTTCAGAAACGGTCATAGCGAAAACCTTGTAATCCTGGAATACACAAGCAAATTTTTCTCTGTATTTTAAAAGGTCATATTTCTTAATATTTATACCGTTGTAAAGTATTTCACCCTCGCTGACATCATAAAGGCGCATAAGAAGCTTTGAAAGAGTTGTCTTACCTGCTCCGTTATGACCAACAACCGCAACAGTCTCTCCCTTTTCTATTTTAAAGGAAATATTTTTTAAAATATAATCGGAATCCTCCTTATATTTAAAGGAAACATTTTTAAATTCAAGGCTCCTGAATTCCTCGGGAGCAATCTCTCCACCTTTGATTTTCGGTTCATATTCAAGAAACTCTCTTAAATTCTGCACCCAAAGGCAATGCTTTTGCTGCATTGCAAAATAATATGCCAACTGATTAAGCTTGTTTCTGCAAGTGGTTATAGCAGATACAAGCACGGAAAATTGAGAAACAGGAATATCACCCACTACCATAAGTCTGTAGCAACCATAAACGAATCCGCCTGTAACGGGAATAATTTCTGCAAAATAATCGGAAACACATTCAAGAAGCGCGATTTTCCAACCATATTTTTTTATTACATCAATGTTTTTGGAAATTGCTTTTTTAAAACGTTTTTCTAAAACTACAAATATATTGGTGGTTTTTATTTCCTTTGCAAAATCCTTAAGGAGAATTGTTCTTCTGACATAGTCCTTCTCCCTTTCAAAAGGTGTCATTTCCTTTTCTTTTTCAAGCTCCAGATTGTTTTTGAAAACTCTGAAAGCCATAACAGCAAGAGGGCAAAGAATAAACACAAGAAGCCAAGGGTCTATGGAAACCAAGTACATAACAAGGAAAACAAGACTGACAACAGAGCCCAAGGTCCAGGCAGAGCCTTCAATTATTCTTTTAAATCCACCTTGGTCAACAACCCAGGTTGCCCTGTTATATTTATCAAAAAACTCAGGATTCTCGTAGCATCCCAATTCAACCTCTTGCGCCTTTTTGAAAATAAGAGAGTTTATGTAGCTTTCGCATTTTATCTCAAATTTTATTCTTACAGTATAAACATCAATATACCCTATCAAGTCAACAAGAAGCTTTCCTAAAACGATGATTCCCATTCTTATGGCGAATTCCTGAAAACTACCATTACCCTCTATCATAGAAAGAGCTGTTTCAAGGAACATTACGTTTATAACAACCGCGTAATATACATTTTCTGCAATATAAGAAAAATATATAATAAAAAGCGATAAAGGCGCACATTTCAAAGCACACCCTAACATAAAAGCCGTATTTTTTAATATATGGGCCTTCTGCCGCTCCTTTTTCTTACCTTTACTCATTATTTATCTCCTGAAACTAAAGTAAGTAAATTGTAACCAAAAAATACATTATTGTCAATAAAATTGCCCGAGTGTTATTAAACACCCGGACAATTTTCATTTTTAATATTTGTCTTTAATCTTAAGACCCTTTGAATTATAGGCACTCTTGTAAGAACCGCTGTAAGCGCGAACCGAATAATAATAGGTCTTGCCTTTTTTAGCAGTCTTATCAAGATAAGAGGTTGTAGTAGCGCCTGTTACTTTAGCAATTTGCTCCCAATCACCTGAGCCGGTCTTTCTGTAAACCAGATAACCTGAAGCACCTTTAACCTCTTTCCACTTAAAAGTAATACCTTTTTTTGCACTCTTAACGCTGTCAAGCTGGGGTCTTGCAAGGCGTTTCATTTTAAGCCCGTCTGCAATATAGGTTGAACGGGAACTACCGCTCTTGGCAACAACGGTATAGGTATAAATCTTACCTGCTACCGCAGATTTATCTGTAAATGATAAAGATTTTGTTGTGCAAACTTCAGTCCAGCTTGTAGTTGAGGTCTTACGATAAACAATATATTCGGAAGCCCCTGTAACCTTGCTCCAACTGATATAAATACCTTTTGTTTTGTTAGATATCTTATTAAGTTTGGGAGCATCAAGTCTTTTTATTGACCAACCTTTTGTATTGTAGCCCGAAAAAATCTTTCCGTTATAGGCTTTAACTGTATATTTATAGGTTTTACCATTCTTCACATTAGAATCTGTATAAATATTTTTAGTTACAACTCCAACCTGTTTCCAAGAGCTTTCTCCCGGACCTTTTCTGTAAACATAATAGCTTTTCGCTCCGGAAATTTTCGACCAGGAAACAGTTATAGCGGAAGTTTTATTTGAAAGTGTAACCTTGGGAGAGCCGAAATAAGTAAAGCTCTTTGATGCATAATAACTTATGCTGTCCCCTGCCAAAGCCTTAACTGCATAATAGTATTTAACTCCGTTTTTGGTAGTTTTGTCTGTATATGCAGTAGTTGAAGATGAAACGGTTTTTATTGTTTCCCAACTGCCGCCGCTTTCTTTTCGCAGAATGCGATATTTTTCTGCATTCTTAACAGCACCCCAGGAAATCTTTATTCCGCCGTAAGCATTATCAAGAGATGAGATTTTAGGAACGCTGAGGAATGTATTCTTAAATGATTTAGAAGCAACGCTTACATCATCGCCGGAAATTGCATAGACTCTGTATCTGTAAGTGCGACCTGCAACAATATCAGTATCTTTATAGCTTACATCGGGAGCAGAAACTGTTGCAATTGTCTTATATGAACCTTTGTTATTACCCTTTGAATCAACGGTAACTCTTTGCAAACGATATTTCTCAGCACCTGCAACGCTTGTCCACTCAACTTTAACCGTTGCTTTATAGTTAGTTGTTTTAGAAACTGTTGGAGCGGCAATATATCTGATTTTAAAAATCTCGTCTTCGTCTATACCGCCTTCAAAAGTTTCTACAACGGGGATTACGGAATAAGAATATGTTTTTCCGCTTTCAACAGTTGTATCAGTATAATCAACCTCAGAAGTTTCACCTATTCTTTTCCACTCACCGCTTTCCATACGGCAAACTATATAGCTTTCTGCATATTTGTGATTGTTCCACTCAATATAGATACCATCTGAAACTCTTTTACCTTCAATCCCTGTAACGCAGGTGATTCTCATAGTCGCAGGTGAAATTTCGCTTTCAAAGCTTTCACCTTTAGCGCTGATAGCCTGAACTTTATAGTAATAAATATGGTCAACCTGAACATCGGTATCAATAAATTCAAGCGCTTCCCCTGCTTTTACGGAAGATACTAATGTGAAAACTCCTGTTTCGCCATTTCTTCTGAAAACATAATATTCTCCCGCACCGCCGGAAACATCCCAGGTAACTTTAAGTGCATCTTTTGTGTTAACAGATTTAACATTCTGAGGAGCTTTAAGGTAATAATAACTTTCTGTTGTTGAAACCTTTTCACTTTCGGAATTACCGATGAAGGGAACTGCACAATAGTAGTATTCCTTTCCGCTGGGAGCAAGCTTATCTTCAAAATATTCCGCAGTCTTTGACGCGCTACCTGCCTTAACCCAGGAAGAATCCTCAGTTTTTCTGTATATATTGTAGCCGTCAACGGCATCAATTTTTTCAAAATATACTGTTATGTTATCAGCCATAGGAACAACACTTGTTACAACTGTTGCAGGAACTCGTGTTATTGTATAGCCTGTTTTTGTAAAAGCACTTTCGCCGTAATCGTTAACGGCTTTGATACTGTAAGTATAAGCTTTTCCTGGCTCAACATCACTATCAATAAAGCTGTTTGAAACAACAGTAGTATATTCTGAAAGCTCTGTTTCAACGCCTATAGCTTTTCTGTATATTATGTAATATGAAGCGTTTTCAACATTTTCCCATAATAACTCGACACCTGCGCTGATATTTGAAACAGATGTTACAACAGGAGAAGTTAAATAAGTAACTATTTTACCCTCTTCAAGAGTTTTTGTTGTAAACTCGCCAAGGGTTGAATTCACATCATATTCGTAGGTTTTACCGTTTTCAACTTTTGTGTCTTTATAGAATGTGTTCAGCGAAGAAGAACGCTCTACAAGAGTTTCCCACTCCTCTGCACCTAATTCACGACGCATTATTTTATAACTGTCTGCGCCTGCAGTAGCGGACCAGCTTATATCGATACCGCCAACGCCGTTAACTGCAGTAACTTCAGAAGGTTTAGCAATATATCTGCAGGATGCGGTTAATGAATTATATACGCTTGTTGTCCCATCTGCATTAACTGCCTGAATTCGATACACATATGTTTTTCCGCTTTCAAGGTCCAAAACATCATTGTAATAAAGTCTGTCTGCGGAAACATATATAGGCTCACTGTCGCCCCATGCTCCTTCAAGAGTTTTTCGGCGAAGCTCGTATTTTGCAGCACCTTGGGATTCCTTCCATTCAACAACAATTTTATTAGTATCAAGAGTTGCTGTTATAACTTCCGGAGATTCGATGGTTACAACATTTTCTATTTTAGCAATGGTCTGCAAACCATCCTCTACAGTAATGGACTGTTGGGAATCAGTTGTCGAGAAAAACTCTTTACAGTAGAACGCTACTGATGTTGTCGGTCTTTGCTCATTTATCACTTCAAAAGTGATACTGAAAAACTCTGTGTTAGCACTTACTGATTCGGGAGTAGTATTGGTATAAGCAACAGAATATATATTTTCGTCTGCGGCAGAAATACCGTTTACATACATACCCTTAAACTGCTGAATACCTGCGCTTGTATATGCGGGTTTAAATCCCTCTTCCGCAGGGGCTAACACTGTACTGTCATATTCTACTAATATAACTGCACCACCGAAGCCTTCAACGCCACCGCTGAGGCTTACTGTATAAGTAATTTTTCCGTCTTTTATTGCTCCGCTTTTTACCGTAAAAATTTTCTCTGCCGACCCAATAGCCGCAGCCTCAATTACAGTACTGCTAAAAACAGAAAAACACATTATAAGGCATAATATTAAAGAAGCTACTCTTTTCAAAAACATACCTCCTAATTTGGTATGGTAACAGTTCCCCCGTAATCGAGGGAACTGCTTACTTTATTAATATTTGTCTTTAATCTTAAGACCTGTTTTATTTGCACTCTTAGAAGAACCTGAGTAAGCTTTTACAATGTATGTATAAGTCTTACCCTTCTTTGCAGTCTTATCAAGATAGCTAACCTTTGTGCTACCCTTTACAGTTGCAAGTTCCTCGTAACTGCCGGAACCGGTCTTTCTGTAAACAATGTAACCGGAAGCACCTGTTACCTTGCTCCATTTGAATGTGATACCGCTCTTAGCGCTCTTTACGCTTGAAGGAGTGGGAGCAGCAAGACGTTTGATAGCGGTACCGGATGATTTATAACCGGAAACTATCTTACCGTCTATGGCTTTAACCATGTATTTATAGGTTGTGCCGTTCTTTACTTTTTTATCTGTATAAGACCTTGAGGTTGTTGTTTTAACCTTAGTCCATTTCTTTGCAGAACCAGCTTTTCTGTAAACCTCGTACTTCTGTGCGCCTGTAACCTTACCCCAAGAAACTTTAATAGAGGTGCTTGTGGTATTTTCAGCTTTAACAACAGGAGCTGCGAGATAGTTTATAGTCTTGCAAATACTGTTGAAATGAGAAGTGCTGTGATAGGAAGCACTTGAACCATCAACTGATTTTACTGCGTAGTAATATTTGGTATCACTCTTTGCAGATTTATCTACATAAGATGTTGATTTTGTTGAACCGACTTTCTTCCAGCTTGAAGATTTTGTTTTGCGGTAAATGTAATATTCAGAAGCACCGGAAGCCTTTTTCCAAGTGATTTTAGGACCGCCGTAGTAGTTGGTAACGCTCTTAATAGTGGGGTTTTTAAGGAATCTTGTTGTCCAACCCTTTTCATATCTTGCGCTGTAATCCTCGCCGTCACCGCTTACGATGGTATAGACGTATTTCTTACCTGCGCTTACACCGGAATCCTTGGCAACAACATAAACGATGGTCTTCTCTCCATCCTCAACCTCTTCATATTCAAGGTCAACATCTATTTCAGTCCATTTGCTTTCGCCGTAAACCTTGCGATAAACAATATATTCATCTGCACCGAGAACGTCTTCCCATTTAAGTTGAACACAGGTTTTATAGTTCTTAAATTCAACTTTTTCGGGAACTGCAATGTAATAGATAAAATCCTGAGTTTTGGTGCTTATTGTATCACCGCATACTGCTTCAACTGCATAGTAGTTGTTACGTCCGCTTGTAGGACCTTCGTGAACAAAAGAGGTATCTGTAACAGTAGCAATAAGAGTCATTTCCTCTGCTTTACGGGTTGTTCCGTAATAAATTGCATATTCCTCTGCACCGCGAACTTCATTCCATGTAAGTTTAACGCCGTTATAAACAGGTTCAAGTTCAAACTTAGGCTCATCAAGGCAACAAGCAAGGTTTGATTCGGTAATTGCGCTGGTTATATCGCCGTAAACTGACTGAACACCAAATACATACTGAATACCTGAAACTGCGGTATTATCAACATACACATATTCTTTTAAGGTTGACTGGTCAATAGTACCTACAGGTTCACCAAACTGACCGTTAACTTCTTTTCTGTAAATATTATATTTTTCCGCACCTTCAACTGATTTGAACTTAAATTCCATACCATCGGAGCCATTGAAAACACCGATAACTTCAGGTGAAGCGAGGAAATAAACAGGATTTGAAACTACTGATAATTCTGTTGATAAGCCTTTTGCTTTAGATGCAACGGAATAAATATAAGTTACACCGCTGTCAACAACAGTATCATCAAATTTAGTTTCAGTTGCAGGAACAGTAGTGATTCTCATCCATGTTCCTGTGCTTGTTTTTCTGTAAATAATATATTCTTCAGCAAGATCTGCAGGTTTCCAGCTTACTGTAATGTGGTCTTCGCCTAAAGCACCAACAACCTCTGTTGTAATGGGAAGCTTAACCAAATCGTAGCCGGTTTCACCGCGAACGCTGCCGTCGCCATTTTCAGCAATAGAACGAACCTGATAAGAATAAGTTTTCTTATCTTCTACATTTATATCTGTAAAGCCGTTATCAGTTGTAGTACCAACGAGGGTATATTGGCTTTCGCCTTCTGCTTTTCTGTAAACTTCGTAGCTTACTGCACCATTAACCATGTTCCAGTTGATAACTATATCGCTATAATTCAATTTGTAACCAACAATATCTGCATTTGCAATAAAGATAATTGTTGCAGGGTCAACAGAGCTTTCAGCATTATAAACGCCCTTATGAGCTTTAACTGTATAATAATACTGAACACCGCTTGTAAGAGGCTCATCTTCATAAGATGTTACAGCGTCAACTGCACCGACTTTTTCCCAGATAAGTTTTCCGTTTTCGTCGGTTTCACCTGCTTCATTTCTGTAAACGGAATAGCTTTCTGCACCATTAAGAGCACCCCAGGAAACCATTGCACCTCTTTCTGTAGGAGCTACACTAATTTCTGTAATTGTACCGAAGAAGAAACCTGCAAGGCCCTCTTTATCGTATTCTCTGACACCGTACTGGTTAGCAGCTTCAACAGAATAATAATATTCAACGCCTTTAGTAATAGATTCGTCGATATATTCTGTTGTTCCTGCAGGAATTTCTATGAGTTTTGCCCATTCGGAGAGAGAGCCGTCTTCATTGCTTTTTTCTCTACGATAAATATTATACCACTCAGCACCTGTTGCGGTTGTCCAAGTAAATTTAAGACCATTTTCTGATGAAGCAACCTCAACATTTTTTGCGGGATTGAGGGTAAAGAATGTGTCACTGTAGAATTTCTGAGCGCCGTCGCTCTTTCTGATGTCGTTTGAATCGTCTTCGTCATCTGTAATAAATTCTTCGCAGTAGAATTCAACATCTGTAACTGGACGAACATCGCTGATAGCAACAAATGTAATTTTAACGAATTTCTTGCTTTCTTCACCGATGGTAAAGCCATTGGGATTCATATATGCAACAGCGTATGTATTCACATCATCGTAAACAAGACCTGTTTCATAATAACCTGTTACATTTGCCGCAAACTCACCGTAGGAGTTGATTGAACCTATAGCACCGCTATCAGAAGCAACCTCCAGAACAGTACTGTCAAAATTCACTTTGAGAATCGCACCGGAAATCTTACTCTGGTTTGCATTAAGGGAAATTGTGTAGGTTATTCTGTCGTTTTCAAAATCTGTCTTTTCAACTGTGAAAATATCATCAGTTGCACCTAATGCATAAACCTGGGTTGCGGTTGCAGAAAAAACAGAAACGCACATTACCAGACAAAGAAGTAATGATATAACTCTTTTCAAATTAATTCCTCCTTAGGAATTTTTGGATTTAATTAATATTTATCTTTAATTGAAAGCTGTGATTCATAGCTGCTCTTGTAGGAACTGTAAGTTGCATACACTCTGTATGAATAAGTTGTTCCTTTTTTTGCAGTTTTATCAAGATACTTAACTGTATCTTTTCCTGATACCTTTACAAGCTCTTTATATTTTCCGGAACCTGCTTTTCTGTAAATAACATAACCGGAAGCACCTTTAACTTCGTCCCAACGGATTGTAATACCGCTTTTTGAACTTTTGATGCTTTCAAGCTCAGGAGCTGAAAGGAAACGGATTTTTTCGTAGGAAGAACCGCCGTATGCGGATTTAACGCTACTGCTGATTGCTTTTATGCAATATTTATAGGTTGTACCGCTCTTAACGTTCTTATCTGTATAAGCAGCTTTAGTAGTTGTTGTAATCTTTGTCCATTTCTTTGCGCTGCCTGCTTTACGGTAAACCTCATATTTGGTTGCTCCGCTTACCTTATCCCAGGAAACTCTTACGCCTGAAGTAATATTTTTAACGCTTACCTCGGGAGTTTTGAGATAGTTTAATGAGTGAGTATCGTAATCGCTGATATATGAACCGTTAATTGCTTTTACTGCGTAATAGATTTTTTTGCCGCTTGAAGCTGTTGTATCTGTATATGAAGTTGTTGAAGAAGAAACTGTTTTGATTGTCTTCCAGCTACCGCCTTTAACTTTTCTGAAAATCTTGTAGCCGGTTGCCCCTGTAACTTTGTCCCAGGAGATTTTCACGCCTTTGACAGTTGCTGTGGCGGAGAATTCAGGAATTGATAAATAAACGATTTCCTTTTCGGAATACAAATCACTGTTACCGCCGTCTGAATATACGCGAACTGCATATTCATAGGTTGTTCCGCTTTTTGCAGTTGTATCTGAATATGTCAAAGCAGTAATTTTTTTGCTCAAATACTTCCAACTGCTTGTTGTGCCATCTGCGTTAACTGTTCTTCTGTAAACTCTGTAACCTGTTGCGCCCTCAACCTCGGACCATTTAACAACAACCTTACCGTCATCATTGGAAACCTTAAGAGTTTTAGGAGCAACTGTATATCTTGTTGTAACGCCGCTCTTGTCGTAGCAGGAGTTAAGACCCGCTTCGTTAACAGCTCTTACAGTGTAAGTATAGGAAGTGTTGTTTTCAACATCTGTATCGAGATAAGTTGTAACATCGCCGTCTGCTGTGCTTTCGATGATTTTAAAGCTTCCGTCCACTTTTTTATAAACTCTGTAATAATCTGCACCGGTTGTTTTTTTCCAGGAGATTCTTACGCCGTCTTTCTCGCTTGCAACGGAAGTGATTTCGGTTTCGCTGAGAGTTGTTTTATTCTCATATGAATAAACAAGCTCGGAGCTTCCGTTTGCAATATTGTTATCAGGAATACTTGCACTGTTAAATTCGTAGCAATAAAGCTTAACAGTTGTTACAGGGCGATTCGCGTTAATAGCCTTAAATGTAAACTGCATATAGGGCTTATTGGAAGAACCTGCTTTATAGTCTGCATCCTGACCATAAGCGTGAGCTATGGAGAATTGGTCATCGAAACCAGCCATAAAATCAGCTTCGTACATACCGCCGATATTCTCACGTTCTCCGCCGTCGCCATCATCCACCATATAAGCACCTGAATTTGCTTTGTCTATGGCAAGAACATCTGAATCGAATTTCGCATAGATAATAGCACCTGACAAATTCACACCTTCGTTAAGATAAACGGTGTATGTGATTTTGTCATTTTTGAAGCCACTTGCTTTAACGGTAAATAAATCAGTTGCCTCAACTGCAGAAGCAGTAACGCCGAGACAAGAGAATACCGAAACAAGCATAGCCAGGCATAACACCAAAGAGATACTTTTTTTCATTTTTAGTTTCTTCCTTTCGGTTTTGTCAAATATTGTTTGTAAATATGCAGAGGAAAAGGCGTTTTCTTTAAAAGAGCGCACTTGCCCCTACTATATGATTTTACAGAATAAATATACCATAAAACCCCTTACTCTGTCAACGAAATCCACTTTAAATAAAATGTAAAAATAGCCAAAGTTTTCTCTCGGTTTTTATACATAAAAAACAGAAAAAATTCTCTTTTAAAAAACAGTTAAAACCCCCGAAATATTCAGTTAACAAATGCTCAATATTTGTCAAAATATTGAAATATAAAATTCGATGTGATAATATAAACCTATATTCACGGAAAAGAGGTATTTTATGAAACCCGTAAGAACTTTTATTCAGCAAAACGGCATCAGATTCTGCCTTGGTGCAGAAAAAATTATATATGATTTAAGCAAAGGAAAGCTTGCTCAGAACAGATTTTTATCTGCGCTTGATGTGCCCTATGTGGGAAGCAAGGTTAAAATCATTAAAGAAACAGAAACTTCAACATTTATCGCAAAATACAATGATAACGGCACTATCGACAACAGCGATTTCAAGCTTCTTGCCACTACCGATATGCATACAGATGAGGATTACTCTCTCAACAACAAAACCTTACAGCTTTTCATTAATCAGATTCGTGATGAAAAGCCCGATTTGGTTATTCTCACAGGTGACTGCATTCAGTCAAAATACCAGCAGTTCGAAGCAATCCATTTTGCTCAGATGATGGAAAAGCTTGGAGTATATTGGGTTTATGTTTTCGGCAATCACGAGGCAAGGGAAGAAAAAGAGTTCCACAAATACCTTATTTTCAAAAGCCTTTCCGACTACCCCCATTGCCTTTCAAAATTTGGTGACCCCAACCTTTTCGGTTACGGCAATTTCATTGTTAACGTTATGAACTCCGAAACTGAATTGAAACAGAGCCTTGTTTTCATGGATTCCGGCAGAGATATTATAGAAAAATATATGGCAAGAGATGGCGTACCTGCAGAAATGAAGAACGGCTATGACTACATAAAGCCCGACCAGATTAAATGGTACACAGAAGAAATGGAAACTCTTAAAGAGAAATACGGCAAATGCCCCAACCTTCTTTATATGCATATTCCAATTAAGGAATATGAAGAGGTTTTCGAGAAAAACGAAGAGGGCAAATTCATACCCACAGGCAAAGCAGAAATCCTCTACGGCAGAATGCACGAAAGCGTTGGCTCTTCGCCCTTCAACAGCGGTCTTTTTGAAGCAATGAAGAAAAACGGCGCTCAGGGTATTTTCTGCGGTCACGACCATGTTAATGACTGGGCTGCAAAATATGATGGAATATGGCTTGTGTATAACCAATTCGGAAGCTATAATGCCTAC
The DNA here is from genome assembly GCA_045542535.1 of Acutalibacteraceae bacterium. Lineage (GTDB taxonomy): Bacteria > Bacillota > Clostridia > Oscillospirales > Acutalibacteraceae > DTU089. The sequence continues at coordinate 69,889 of JAZQLF010000023.1, forward strand.
GGTCTCGGTGATTACAACGGCATTTCTCTCCCCGAAGAAGAATGGCAACAGGGCGTAACAATCACCATAATTCACGAAGACACCTCAATTGATTTAAAACAGAGCTTTAACAGCAGATATCTTTAATAAAAAACTAAACAAAAAAACGAAAAACTCCTCTGCTTAAAGCAGGGGAGCTTTTCTTAGGGGTAAATATGGAAATAAGGAGATAGGAATGAAAACGTGTAATCAACAGAAACGAGTTTTTATTCCCGTTCCGTTGATTACACTATACATCACATTATTTAATTGCGTATGAAAAAGTTATGAACATTTTTAGAAAAACGGTGAACAAATTGTTAATTCACAACTTCATACATATTTGCCGCTTCGTCTTTTTTTGCATATTCGTTAACGGAAAGAACCTTGTACTTTGTAAGGTTACTGCCCATCTGAATTGCAATAACATCCCCAACTTTAACTTCATAGGATGCTCTTGCAATTTTGCCGTTAACTTCAACATGCTTTGCATCGCAAACCTCGTTTGCAACAGTACGGCGTTTTATAATTCTTGAAACTTTTAAAAATTTGTCTAATCTCATATTTATACCTTACCATTAATTATACGGCGCATTTTCGCGCCCCTACAATTCCGAATTTCGAATTTCGAATTCCGAATTTTTTATCTTCCTGACCAGAAAAGATGCTCTTTAACTAAAACCGCCCTCACCGGTGCAGCTTCAACGCCTGCAATTTTCAATGGTTGCGCCATAAGAAAATATCTGCCCGGAGCAACATTTGAAAGGTCAAGACCTTCAATTATGGGTATGTTTTCGGAAAGAAGAGCACGGTGAATGGACTCATTTGAACCGCTTATACCAATAGTCTGTGAATCCGTACCTATAAGTTTTATTCCCGAATCTGCAATATAATATGCGGAGCTATCCATAAGATGTGAAAGTCCGTTACCCTTTATTAAAAGTCTTTCACAATCCTGCCAAGGGAAATGCTCTTCTGCAAACGCGCCTGTAATAGGTCCGGGTGGTGTTTCAACTACAAGGCACTCACCGATAAATAAATCTAAGGGCAAGGTTTCCATACCGCCTGCACCATCAATAAAATGCAAAGGAGCATCAACGTGAGTTGCGGTATGAAGACAGGTGTAAACTGCGTTAAGGTTGCAGTTATCCCCTGCTCTTATGCTTTTAATATTATCAACATACCCTTCCGGGTCACCGGGGTAAACGGGAGTTTTTAATAAATCTCTTGAAATATCAATTATTTCCATAAAATTTCCTTATTTTAAAAGATTATTTATATCAACCTGTGTAAGTGTAGAAAAATCTGCATCGCTGAATGCAGCAACCGCCTGATTCATATATGCTCTTTCAAAGCCTGCCTCAAACTCGGTAAGAGAAACCTCTGTCTGACTGCCGTCTTCCATACATTTAAGCTGAGCCACATTGGACTGAAGCTCATTATCACCAATAACAACAGTAAACTGAGAACCGATTTTATTAGCATATTTCATTTGAGCTTTAATTGAACGACCAACTGTGTCAACATTAACGCTATAGCCCTGAGCGCGTAAATCTGCTGAAAGCTCAACTGCCTTGAGAACTGCATCTTCACCTGCAGTAACAATGGAAAGGTTGCATTTGGGAGCTTCGGGGAACTGAACGCCACTTTCTTCCATAGCCATCAAAAGTCTTTCAAGACCGATAGCAAGACCGCAAGCAGGAAGCGCAGAACCGCCCAATTCTTCCACAAGTCCGTCATATCTTCCGCCACCGCAAAGAACAAGTCCCTTTGTTTTTTCGTGCTGTGAAACGAATTCGAAAACGGTTCTTGTATAGTAATCAAGACCGCGAACGATTTGAGGATTAATTGTGTATTCAATGTTCATAGCTTCAAGATATTTCTGAAGCTTCTCGAAATGGTCGCGGCAGTCGTCGCAAATATAGTCAAGAACAACGGGTGCATCCTCTGCAATTTTTGAACAAACGGGACTCTTACAGTCAAGAATTCTCATAGGGTTTCTTTCAAGACGTGAAAGACAGGTTTCGCAAAGGTCACCTTTTTTCTCTTCAAAATATGCTTTGAGAGCTTCCTGATATTTCTTTCTGCATTCGGGACAACCGATAGAGTTGATTTCAAGAGTGTATTCCTCAAGACCCAAAAATGTAAAATAACTGTTAGCGAGGGCAATAACCTCTGCATCTGCAAGAGGAGATGCTGCGCCGAAGCATTCTATACCAAACTGATGGAACTCACGAAGTCTGCCTGCCTGGGGTTTTTCATAACGGTAGCAGGATGTGAGATAGCAAATTTTCTGAGGAAGAGGCTCGTTGAAAAGTCCGTGCTCAAGGAATGCGCGGACTGCACCTGCAGTACCCTCGGGGCGCAAGGTGATTGAACGGTCGCCTTTATCGTTGAAAGTGTACATTTCCTTTTGAACAACGTCAGTTGTTTCACCAACAGAACGGTCGAAAAGCTCGGTGTATTCGAAAACGGGTGTTCTCATTTCGTGGAAACCGAAGGTTTTTGCAGTATCAAGAGCCGCCTGCTCAATATACTGGGATTTGTAGCTTTCAGAAGGTAATGTGTCCTTTGTGCCTTTAATTGCTTGAATATTTACAGCCATTTTAAATCTCCTTAAAATGATAGATTACATAATAATAAATAAAAAAACGGGTAATCAAGAATAAACCTGATTACCCGATATTTATACAACAAAACGCGAACAAAATCAAGTCCGTTCAGGAAAAAACGAACCAAAACCCCTTAATTTTTGGGATTAACAATATCACGCCAGTCAAGGTCACCATTTTCAAGACTATGAATAAGAGCTTCCGCAGTTGCAATATTAGTAGCAACGGGGATGTTATGAACATCGCAAAGTCTTAAAAGGTTGGCTTCATTGGGCTCACCCGGCTTCGGGTTAAGCGGGTCGCGGAACAAAAGCAAAAGGTCAATTTCATCGCAAGCAATTCTTGAACCAATTTGCTGAGCACCACCCTGTGAGCCACTAAGGTATTTTTCTATATCAAGTCCTGTTGCCTCTGCAACAAGCTTACCTGTTGTACCGGTAGCGCAAATGCTATGCTTACTTAAAATACCGCAGTAAGCAATACAGAACTGAGTCATAAGTTCTTTCTTGGAGTCGTGTGCTATCAAAGCTATATTCATTAAACCTCACTCCTTGTTAGTATGTAATAACATTTGTAATATTTTAACAGAAAATCACAAATTTTTCAACAGTTTGAAAAACATTTTTCTAAAAAGGCAAATACTTTTTTACGCATTAAGTTTTGCAAAATTCTCTTTGTTGGATTTATAAAGATTTTTGTAAACCTCGTAATACTTATCGTAAATCTTTTTGTTTTCCATATTGGGCTCAAAGGTCTTGCTGACAGGAATAAGGCTCTTTGCATCTTCTATGGATTTGCATTGTCCCAGACCAACTGCAATAAGAACTGCCGCACCCATTGCACCAACATTCTGAGGTGTGTCAACAGTTTCAACTACCTTGCCTAAGCAATCTGCAAGAATCTGGCAGGTAAGGTCGGAAAGAGCGCCACCGCCTACAAAACGAACTTTTTCGGAAGATTTAACCTTCTTTTCTTCTGTTTCCAAGAACCAACGAAGGTGATAGCAAACGCCTTCAAGCACCGCTCTGATCATTTCGCTCTTGCCTGTTTCAAGGCTGATATTAAAGAACATACCGCGAGCGTTGGGGTCCTCAAAGGGACAACGGTTACCGTGAAGCCACGGTGTGAAAATAACACCACCTGCACCTGCAGGAACTTCCTTAACCACGTCTGTCATATAATCGTAAAGGCTTGTGTATTTAGCCTCGTAACCATCGGTAATATTTTTCTTATCAAGATAAATGCCGATTTCATCAAGAGCAAGGTGGTCCTTAACCCATTCAAGACATTTACCTGCAGTTTCAAGCTCACCGAAGTAGTTATATCTACCCTCTTCTGCGCCCACAACTGCCGCAATCATAGCTGAAGCGTCAACAATGCTCTTGTCAACAACTGTTGAAACCCAACCTGATGTACCGCTGTAAATATGGGTATCGCCGAGAGCAACAGAGCCTGCGCCAACGCCGATAAGAGAAGCGTCTCCGCCACCGCCGAAAACTGCAGTACCGGGCTGAAGTCCAAGTTCTTTTGCAGGTTGCTCTAAAAGTTCGCCCACTTTTTCAGCAGATTTTTTAATTTCGGGAAGATGGTCGAAATTCACACCGAGCATCTTACACATAGACTTGCTGAATTCGTGCTTTTTAATATCATAAAGAAGAGTTGCGAAAGCGGAGTCGTGAGTCATACAGAACTCGCCCGTCATTCTTGTAATGAAATATTCCTTAACGTCAATCCATTTATGTACTTTCTTAAAGTTTTCAGGCTCGTTTTTCTCAACCCATTTATATTTCCAGACAGGGTCTTTAACAGAAGCGGCAACCGCACCTGTAATCATAAGAGATTTGAGAAGCTTCGGGATAAATGCACCTGCAATCTGAGGACCGTAAGCAATACCCTCTTTAAGCTCTTTTCTTGCTCTTTGGTCCATATAGCTCATTGCTCGGCGAACAGGCTTACCGTCCTTATCTACAAGAACTATACCCTGCATCTGTGAACAGAAAGAAATACCGCAAATATCTTTTATGTCAATGTCGCTTTTATCAAGAACTTTTCTGGTAGTGGAGCACATTGCATCCCACCATTCCTGAGGGTCCTGTTCCGCGCCACCATCGGGAAAAACATAAAGCTTGTAACCTTCTGAAGCGGCAGAAACTAATTTTATAGTATCGCCCAATTCAAAAATACAGGTTTTAACACCCGTTGTTCCTATATCATATGTAATAGCATATTTACCCATATCTAACCCTCCACAATATTATCACAGAGTAACTTATTTTAATTATGCACTATTTTATGTGAATAATCAACAGTGAAGCCCTAAAAATATTGCACAAAATTTATGGACTTTGCTTGTTTTTTTCCACAAATAAAAAATTTTAAAAAAATATTAAAAAAATGCTTGACATTTAAAAATATTCTGCTATAATTGTCAATGTTGTTCGACGGACGAACAGTTCATCGAAGTCGGTGTTGATGGCGTTGAGGGTCCACCCGTTCCCATCCCGAACACGGTAGTTAAGCTCAACAGCGCCGAAGATACTTGGTGGGAAGCCGCCTGGGAAAATAGGGCGATGCCGACACTACAAAGCAATCACTCAATCGAGTGGTTGCTTTTTTTAATGCGGAATTCGGAATGAAAGAAGAGATAAACTTGCTCTCAAGTTTATCTCTTCTTATTTTGTTCCTTCAATTCTTTCATCTCAGTTTCAAAATCCAAAAGAAATTGTGTTATTCTGTCTTCTTCCAAATCTAAAATCCAATCTTCACATTCTTCCATAAGCTTTACATCCTGTTCTGAAATAGACTTTTTACTCTCTTGTTCAATTATAACACGTAATAACACAACTATTGTTTCTTCATCGACTGTCATTTTTTGGGGACGAATACTTTCACCTGTATAAATACCCTCTGTATATTGTTGTGCTTTTATAAGTCTATACTTTGCTCTAGTATCTTGGCACTCTTCAATTACGCTTGTAACAATATTAAAAATATGCCTGTACATCTTTTTATACACATTCAATTCTCTAGCCAAAGTAATATCTGTCATTTGCACACCCCAACATCTTTTTGGTTTTACAGAATAATAAATTTTGAGTCTTTCGGAATAATAATTAGTAGTATTTTATCTTACTTTGTCCGATTTGTCAATACTACAACATTTTGTGTGTTAATATTTTCTCGAGGTGTATAAATATGAAACCTTTAAAAGAAAAAATAAGTATTACAATTGATGAAGATTTATTGAAGAAAATAAAAAATCTCGCAGAAGAAGATGACCGTTCGCTTTCTCAATATATCAACATCGTACTCAAACAACACGTTGAAAATAAAACCAAATAAAAAGTCATCGAGAAATATTTTCTCGATGACTTTTATTATAATCGACTTTACCCCAGCATTCCGCACTCTACAATGCCGTCGCAGACCCCACACTGGCATCTGGGAGCTGGCATCTGGCATCTTTTTACAATACCAACCGCAGGTCCCGAAACTTGCCACTTGCCATTTGCCACTTGCAACTTATTCGAAATAAACCTCTACGCGATTTATAGGAAATCCCATTTCCGAAAATCTTTTCTCATATTCGGTCATAACATTTCCGTCCATGTATTCGGAATTGTGCAAATCGAAAGTAAGCTTTTCCATTCTCATACCGAACTCTTTAAACTCTTCCAAAGAGAAATCGAAAAGACCTCTGTTATCGGTTTTAAAATGAATTGCACCGTCTTTTTTAAGAATTTTCTTATAAATTGCAAGGAAGGTTCTATATGTAAGTCTGCGTTTTTCGTGACGAGCTTTGGGCCAGGGATCAGAAAAGTTAAGATAAATTCTGTCAATACTTCCCTCGGGGAAAATCTCTTCAAGTTCTTTTGCGTCAACGCAGCAAACTCTCACATTTGAAAGTCCTGAATTTTTTACTTTTTCCGCCGCAATAACAAGAACGTCAGAAACCTTTTCAACTGCAAGAAAATTTACATCGGGCTCTTTTGCGGCAGTACCCACAATGAAGTCACCCTTACCGCAACCAATTTCAATTCTAATGGGATTATCGTTTCCGAAAAGAGCCTGAGAGGTGTTGCCCTCTGCTCTTAAATCCTTAATAACTATATTTCCGCAAGCTTCAAGTCTTTCTGCGCCGTGTTTTTTCTTATGTACTCTCATTTTTACACCTTAAACCTTATACCTTAAATCTTATATATGTTCTGTCGTCGAAAGATATATTATTTTCTGCTTTCCCTTTTGTTGAACGGTAATCCCCGTCGCAAAGAGGGTTATTTTTCAACTCTTCCTCCAAAAGCATTTCACTTTCGGGGAGAGTTTCTTTCAAATAAGGATAACCGTCAGAGGCAAGAACTATTTCGTCCCCCTCTTTCACCTTATGAATAATGATATGTTCATCAGGAACAGGCGTTCCGTTAAAAATCCCGTAGGAAAATCGGCCTGTACTGTTAGCAAATATATGTTGCTTTTTTAATATGGGCATAATAAACTCTCTGCCCACATCATTTTTAAGCAGCTCTTCTTCAGTTTTACCCTCTCGCTTTGCCATTTCCAGAACGACAGCGCGGACATCGGAATTAATTCTGTCAATTTCCTTTTCGTGAGAGAAAAGCTGGCCGTTTATAAGGCATTGGCAATCTCCCACGCTCCAGATTTCATTTCTCGCTTTACTGAAAATAATCGCACCTGCGGCGGCATCGCCTTTTGGCTCATTTTCTTCGTAAAGCTCTGCTATTGCTTGGGTGATTTTTTCTACAGCTTCTTTAGCAGTGGCATTTTTATCAAGAAGAACAATGGCTTCGCAAACTTTATCTGCTGCTTTTCTACCACCTGTTACTCCCTCAAAAAGCCGTCCGTTTTTTGCAGAAACACCGTCAACCACTGCAATAAAATCATAGGTCGTTAAAAGCAAATCTTCATTTTCAATATTTATCGCTTTTTTCCCTTGCACAAAATCCTCGATAATTTCCACAAAACTCACCGCCTTTGCAACGATATTATACGGACAAAGGCGGGGTTTGTCAAATATATACTTGTTTTTTCTATACTATTTATGTATAATGTTCTCTATCATTTTTAGAAGGAATTGAAAAAATGGAAAAGAAAAACGATTCTTTAGGTTTGAGCCTTAACAAGAAAACAATGGCAACCATTTCGGTTGTTCTTCTGGTAATTCTTGCTTTTATTGGTGTCCTCACACAAACACTTCCTCGAGGCGAATATCAGATAATATCCCAAGACGGTCATCAAACTATTGTTGACGGAACATACACGATATTGGAAGATTATAAAATGCCCATCTGGAAGATAATACTTTCACCTATACTTTGCCTTGGCAGCAGTTATGCAGGAACAGGTATTGCTATAATCGGAATAATCGTCCTTATAGGCGGTGCTTTTCTTATTCTTGACAAATGCGGTATTTTAAAATATATTATGGCAACTCTCATAAGAAAATACAGCAACAAGAAATACACCTTAATGGCAACGGTTATTTTTGTTTGTATGCTTTTAAGCTCCACCGCAGGTATTTTGGAAGAATCCATAACCCTTGTACCTATTGCAGTTGCGGTATCTTTGGCACTTGGTTGGGATTCTCTGGTAGGTCTGGGCTTGAGCCTTGTATCAATTGCCTGGGGCTTTACCGCTGCCACCTTTAACCCCTTCAATGTTGTAACTCTTCAAAAACTCGCAGACCTGGAAGTTTTCTCAGGACTCTGGCTTCGTCTGATAGTCTTTGTGGGCGTATATCTCATACTCTTCTTTTTCCTTTATTTCTATGCAAAGAAAATTGAAAAAGACCCCACAAAATCTCCCGTTTACGAATCTGACAAGGCTTTAAGAGAAAAGTTCACAATGGCAGATGCCGAAACTATATTAAACAATCCCAACATTCGCAAAGGCACAAGAGCTTTTGTTATCTGCATTTTAATTGATGCAATTTTTATAGTTCTTGATTTTGTTTTCAATTTAGGCGGCGGACTTTCTCTTCCCGCTATGGGAATTCTCTTTACAGTCGGCGGACTTTTAGCAGGTCATTTTGCAGGTTTAAAAGGAAAGAACCTCGGAAAAAGCTTCTTCCAGGGAGCAAAAACAATAGCTCCCGCAATTCCTCTTATCATTTTTGTTATTGCAATTTCCTATGTCCTCAACGAAGGCAAAATAATGCATACAATCCTCTATGAATTAAACAATGCTATGCAAGGCGTTTCGCCCTATGCCGCAATATTTATTCTCTTTGCGGTTATTGCAATTCTTGAATTTTTCATCGGTAGCGGAACTGCTAAAGCATTTCTTATAATGCCACTTGTAGCTCCTCTTTCCGACCTTGTAGGAATTACAAGACAAAGCGTTGTTACAACATTCTGTATTGCAGACGGATTCACAAATCTCCTTTACCCAACAAACGGCTTAATGATTATCGCTATTGGTCTTATAGGCGTATCTTACGGCAAATGGATTAAATGGTCCTGGAAGCTTTTTGTTGCAGAATTCGGTTTCTCCGCTCTTATTATGCTTTTAATGGTTGCTATTAATTATCAGTAAATGTTTCAACACCCCAAAGAAAACTGTTAGTTTCCTTCGGGGTGTTGTTTTTTATTCTTCTATATCTGCATCAGGAGCACCGTAATCAGGTTCTACACTTTCTGCAACCTTTTTACCCTCTTTAAATCCGGGCTCAACAACGATGGATTCGTCAATCCAATTCTCATCGTCATCAATATCTATCAGTTCTTCATCCGGATCTAAATCAGCATTAAAATCACTTCTTCTTTTTGCAATAACAATCGCGATCACAAGAATGATTACAACAACTACACCTATTGCTATAAAAAGAGGTAGTTTGGATTTTTCGTTTATCTGGCCTTCGTTTTCAGGAATGTTCTCAAACTCTGCCGAAACCGTAACATCACCCTTGGGCATAATAAAGCTCAAAAAGTCTGTTGCTTCTCCGTTTATTTTTATGCTGCCCTGAACAAGTCTTTTTCCTTCATCAGGAATTACAGTTATAACAACGGGCTCACCCAAACTTGCTTTCTGGGGATTGACCTCGATAGTTCCGCCTATAGAATCTTCAATTATGATATCATACGCAACGGTTTTACTGTCTGTTTTCCATTTAGCATAGATTGTCATTTGTTTTCCGGCCTTATCGGTCAAGAAATTCCAAGGTTTTTTAAACTTTGAGTCAGAATACCAACCTGCAAAAACATAACCCTTACGAACAGGTTCTTCAGGTTCAGGCACATAACCTTCACCGTTCATAATTGTTTTCAAACGGCGTTGTCCGTTATTTCTTTCAAGAAAAACATAAAAAGAGCCTTCGGGAAGAGGTTCCTCCGTGCTTTCTTCTTCAGTAGTTTCCTCAACCTCTTCTACAGGTTTATTAACGTTAACATTGTTTTCGTTGTTATCAGGTTTTTCCTGTCTGTGTGTTGTCTGAGGTTTTGTAGGTTTAGGTGTTGGTTTTTTTGTTGTTTCCACCTCATCCTCTTCAATTTCTTCCTCAGTCTCTTCTTCAGTTTCTTCCTCGGTTTCCTTTTCGGTTTCAATTATTTCCTCTTGAGTTGTAGGCTCAAGAGGCTGAATATTGAAATCAAAATCCACGTCACCGTTTTCTGCAAAAGCAGTCAAAGAACTGCAAAGCAAACACATTATTGCAATTGTGCAAATAAAAATTTTAGAAAATTTTCGTGTCATTTTTCGACCCCTTAATAAGTAGAATCCATGTTTTCGTTTACAACCTCTTTAACTTCCTTTACGAAAGTTGAGTTTGCTATTTTTTCCTGAAGCATTTTATAGAAAAGGTCTTCATCAATAGGAAGTGTCACCTTTTCTCCAAGCCATGAAGAAAGGAATGCGGCGTTGGAAATCATAAGTCCGTTAATACCTTCCTGACCGGACGCTACAAGAGATTCACCTCTGAGAATTGCACCTGCAAATTTATTTAAAACCTCAGGATGCTGAACATTTCTTCCGTCAAGCTCTGCTTCAAAGGTTTTGTAATCAATGTGACCAAATCCATCTTTTGCATTCTTTGTAAATTCAGATACACTTTCTTCAAGTTCATTAATAATAAGTTTACCGTCCTCGCAAATAAGCTTTGCTCTGTCAAGAGTTATTTCAAGACGGTTTGTTCCGGGGCAATCACCTGTTGTTGTAATAAATGTACCGGTTGCACCATTGGGGTATTCTGCGTAAATCATAACATCGTCTTCAACCTCGATATTATGCCATTTACCCTCATGGCAAACTGCTGTGATTTTTTCGGGCATACCGCAAATCCACTGCCAAAGGTCAAGCTGATGAGGACATTGATTAAGAAGCACACCGCCGCCTTCACCGGACCAGGTTGCGCGCCATCCGCCTGAATTGTAATAAGACTGAGTTCTGTACCAATCTGTAATAATCCAGGTTACTCTCTGAAGTTCGCCGTATTTTCCGCTATGAACAATTTCGTGAGCTTTTCTGTAAAGGCAGTTTGTTCTCTGGTTGAACATAATTGCAAATATTTTATCGCTTTTATCTGCTACAGCGTTCATTTCTCTTACTTGTTTAGTATAAACACCTGCAGGTTTTTCACTCATAACGTGAAGACCTTTTTCAAGTGCCTCAATTGCAAGAGGCGGATGGTCATAGTGAGGTGTGGCAATAAGTACTGCATCCACTTCACCTGAATCCATAAGAGCTGAAGCTGTGTCAAAGGTTTTAACCTGGGGAAGCTGCTCCTTTGCCCACTCTAATCTATCGGGCTTGATATCTGCAACTGCTGTAATATCAATTTCGGGCATTTTGCCCTGAAGTGCATTTTTAATATGGCTTGAACCCATATTACCAACACCGATAATACCTAAACGAACTTTTTCCATAAAAATCAAATCCTCCGATTAATTTATAGATATCTCATCATAATATAGATGAGGTGTTTTATATGAAAGATAAAAATCCAACTAAAAAAGCATTGGAAGTTACCGAAAATTATAATCTCGATAAAATTCAAAGTGATGTCACAGGCTCCTATACCGGATATCCTGAAGACACCGACCGACCCATACAGGATCAGGACGATTTATGATTTTTCTTTGCTTTCTTCTTTTTGGATTTTCCGTTTGTTGCTATGTGACTTCCTGTCATAGCGAAAACAGTAAACGCAGCGAAAAAGCCTTGAACAACAATAAGCTGAATACAATTCAAAGATGAAAGCCCCGAAACAAATGCAAGCGCACTTACAATCGCCAGTCCCACACCCATTGCACAGGTCTGGAAAACATTAAGAATATGCTTAACAGAGCCTAAAGACAATGCCGCATTTATTGCCGAAAGGAATGAATGCGGTTTTCCGTCGTGCATTAAGAGAGCATCTGCAGCGGATGTAATTCCTGCGCAATAATTTTTATAAATATCGCCTGAAACAGCAGAAAGCACTTTAACTCCGCTTTGGGGAAGGGAAAGCTTTTTTGCCACCATTTCATCGGTAATATTCGCATCATCTGAACGAACAAGAAGAGAAATACTGTTTTTCTCAATTGATCTGAGAAGTTTTGCGTTTTCATTATTAACATCATAGGAAACAATGAAAACCGCCGCCGCTTTACCATCAATAGCCAAATACAAGGGGTATCTGCCCTCGCACAAATGCCTTTCGATAAGCGCCATATCGGGAATAACTACATTATGATTTCTCAGAAGGTCACTGTTACCTACAAGGATTCTTCTGTTAAAAATCCAGGCAGAAAGACCTAATTTATCTTCGTAAGTAAGGGAATCAACAGGGGGCAAAAGAGAAGTTTCGCCAACAATAACTCTTTTGAACAAGTTACCTAAAGGTCCACCTGATTTTATAAGAAGAGAAGCAGTATATAAAATCGCTTCGTCAATTTGTATATCATAAAACGGATGAATACCAAAAACATTGCCGCCGTTTTCATCAAATATATCGGCGCTGTCAACTGCTATTGCATTTGCCCCGTTACATTCTTTAAAAGCATCCCAACCTGCAAGCATACCGCCTTTTTCCAAAAGCTTTCTTGATGTCTTTGAAATAATAAGAGCATCAACAAGATATGAGAAATAGGGAACGCTGATACAAACCGCCGCAGTAAATGCAGTAACCGCAGAAAGATAATCTTTAGTAATCAGAAGTGTTATTGCCCCAACGAGAACTGATGCACCAAAGCCTATGGGAACAAGACGTTTATTAACATCATCTGAAGGATAAAACTTCTGAGAAAGCTCAATAAATCTTCTGGGGAAACTTGTTTTTTGAGAAGCTAAAACAGTTGGGTCGTCTAAAAGAAGACCTCTGCCTATTTCAAAGGCAGTTTGCTTTTTCTCGATTTTGCCAATAGAATAAAGCTCATTATCAGAAATATATTCAAAATTATCTGTTATTCTCTTGTACTCAAAATATTCTGCAGTTCTGTTAAATGCTAAAGGCAGAACAGCCGCAGCAGAAAGAAGCGCAAGACCATTTTCAAAAGGCTCGGCACTTGATAAAAGGAAAATTATATTCTGCAAAAAGGCTGCAAAAATTGAAACAACCGAACCGGTATTTCTGCCGAATTTCAAGCCTTTAAAGGAACGCAATCCGTCTAAAAGTACATTAGCATTTGCTACAACTGTTATTATTAAAACTATCAAAGAAGCAATAAGAACACCCTTTTCGGTTTCCGGGAAATTTTTTGCGAACACTGAAAGAGCTGTTAATAATCCGAAACAAACATAGCTTGCAACAGTACCTATAAAAGAAGAGTTTTTGTTTTTCTTCAAATAATATGAAACTTTAAACTTGTCATCCACTGTACGATATTCGTCTGTACCGTATTTTCTGGGAGACTCATCCTTTTCCTCTTCGGAAATATCACTTGTTATGGTAAAAGTACTTGCTTTTACCTTTCTTTTTTTAATAAGCTCTTCTTCAACTTCTCTTTCATCAACAATATTTACCTCTGCAGTATGAAAGCCCTCAAAGGAAAGCTGAGAATCATCATATTCATCAGGAAGCTCCTGCTCGTGAGCGTTGCCGTCAGTAACTGCCAAGGAACGAAGACCGATTGTACGGGTTTTTGCTTCCCTGTATTTTTCTTCGTCTATATCTTTCTCATTCAGATCGCCGAAAACTACTGTTTTTTCTGTTACAGAATCATCTGCAATTTTACTGTCGGGCACAAGAGTAGGAACGGGCGAAAGGTCTGCAGTACTTTCGAAACTGCTTTTTTGTTTTACAAAACCGCTTCTTTCGTATTTCTGCTCTTCCTCGGGAATAAACTGATGTTCTGCAGTTTTTTCAAGATTCTGAATAGGTCTGTTGAAGAATCTGTCTCTGTATTTTTCGCTGACAAAAGCACCGTAAACCTGGGGTTCACCGCTACCTTCGGAACGTTCAATTTTCTCCGAAATAATCTGATGCTCTATTTCATCATTCCTGACAGGACGCGGGTTTATAGCCTCCGCCTTTTTAACAGGCGCAGACTCTTCTACCACTTCCTCTTTAGGAAGCATACCGCTGTCCTGAAGAAGCTCGTCAATTTCCTCGAGAGACCATTTTCTCGGTGTTTTACGTTCGTCAGCCATTTTTCTCTAATCCTTTTGTGTCTTATTGTATCTTATAAATCTCTTTGCTTAGAAATCTCGTACATTAAAATACCTGCCGCAACAGAAGCATTAAGGGAATTGATTTTTCCCTTCATAGGCATTGAAAGTACCACATCACATTTTTCTTTTACAAGTCTGCCTACGCCCTTGCCCTCTGAACCGATAACAAGAGCCACCGCACCTTTAAGGTTTGCGGTATAGAAGGTTTCGCCGTCCATATCTGCGCAGTAAACCCACACTCCGCGCTCTTTAAGCTCTTCGAGAGTCTGGGGAATATTTGTAACTCTTGCAACGTGCATAAACTCTACTGCACCTGCCGAAGTTTTAGAAACAGCAAAGCTCAAAGGAGCACTTCTTCTTTTTGGAACGATTACTCCGTGAGCACCGGCAGCTTCCGCGGTTCTTATAATTGCACCCAAATTATGAGGGTCTTCTATTTCATCGCAAACAATTATGAAAGGTGACTCCCCTCTCTCCTCTGCCAATGCGAAAATATCGTCAACAGTTGAGTATGCCTTAACCGCACCAACTGCAACAATTCCCTGATGATTCCCGTGACCGCACATGAAATCAAGCTTTTTGCGGTCAACCTCTTTAACGGGAATATCTGCATTTTTTGCATCGGAAAGAATTTTCGGAATTGAGCCTGTTCTCTCTCCTCTTGCCACCATGATACTGTCAAGAGGGCGTTCCGCCTTAATTGCTTCGCTTACGGAATTTCTTCCGAAAATTATATCTTTATCGGGCTGATTATCATTGTCTCTTCTGAAATCATCCCTACCACCGTCAAAATCTCTTTTTTCGAAATCTCTTTTATTTTTCTTAAAATTATCTTCTTTTCTATCTCTATACATAAAAAGTCCTTAATTACGAATTGTTTTGTCGATATACAAGCAAGCTTGTTCGATATATTTTGTATTACAAAATTCGATATATTTCGCTATGCTCAATTCGATATGATATAAATCCTTATTTACTCGTGCCAACGGCACATATCGAACCGCAGGTATATCGAATCATCAGATATATCGAAAATCCGTCAGGATTTATATCGAGGTGGCTTCGCCACTTAAACTGTAGGAATAAGTTTTTCTTTTCCTCCCATATAAGGTCTTAATGCTACGGGAATATTTACGCTACCGTCTTCATTAAGGTTGTTTTCAAGGAAAGCAATAAGCATTCTGGGAGGAGCAACAACTGTGTTGTTAAGTGTATGGGGGAAGTATTTTTTATCTTTTCCGCCTGCACGGATTTTAAGTCTTCTTGCCTGAGCATCGGAAAGATTTGAGCAAGAACCAACCTCGAAATATTTCTGCTGACGTGGACTCCAAGCCTCAACGTCAACGGATTTAACCTTAAGGTCTGCAAGGTCGCCTGAGCAACATTCAAGTGTTCTTACAGGAATATCGAGAGAACGGAAAAGGTCAACTGTATTTTTCCAGAGCTGATCAAACCAATAAGGGCTGTCCTCGGGCTTACAAACAACAATCATTTCCTGCTTTTCAAACTGGTGAATTCTGTAAACACCGCGTTCCTCAATACCGTGAGCACCTTTTTCCTTACGGAAGCAGGGTGAATAGCTTGTAAGTGTCTGGGGAAGCTTTTCTTCGGGAATAATTGTGTCGATGAATTTACCGATCATTGAGTGTTCGCTTGTACCGATAAGGTAAAGGTCTTCGCCCTCGATTTTATACATCATTGCATCCATTTCAGCAAAGCTCATAACACCTGTTACAACATTGCTCCTGATCATAAAGGGAGGAATATAGTAAGTAAATCCTCTGTCAATCATAAAATCTCTCGCATAAGAGATAACTGCGGAATGAAGTCTTGCAATATCACCGCAAAGGTAGTAGAAACCGTTACCTGCAACGCGACCTGCACTATCAAGGTCAATACCCTCAAAGCGTTCCATAATCTCTCTGTGATAAGGAATTTCAAAATCGGGAACAACGGGATCACCATAACGCTCTACTTCAACGTTTTCGCTGTCGTCCTTACCAATCGGAACAGAGGGGTCAATGATATTAGGAATATTCATCATAATATCAGTAACCTTCTTTGAAAGCTCTTCTTCTGCTTTTTCAAGCTCTGCAAGACGAGCAGCATCCTCGGAAACCTTCTTTTTCATTTCCTCTGCTTCATCTCTCTTACCCTGAGCCATGAGAGCACCAATCATTTTACTGTTTTTGTTTCTTGAAGCGCGGAGATTATCTGCTTCACCCTTTACTTTTCTGCTTTCAGCATCAAGAGCGATAACCTCGTCAACAAGACCAACTTTTTTGTCCTGGAATTTATTTTTAATGTTCTGTTTAACAATTTCGGGATTCTCTCTTAAAAATTTAATATCAATCATTTTTCTATCTCCTTACTTCTTATTCGTTATCAAATATTTTCAAAAGCTTCTTAAGGTCTGCATCATCGAAAAATTCGATTTGAAGGGAGCCTTTTTTAGAAGACTTTGTTATTTTTACACATCTTCCCAGAACCTCTGAAAGCGCAAGTTCTGCTTCATCGTAATAGGGATTACGCTTTTTAGCCTTCTTAGCCTTCGGAGCTTCTTTTGCCATATTTCTTGCAATTCTTTCAGTCTCTCTTACGGAAAGGTCATTTGCAATAACAAGCTTTGCAAGATCGGTTTTCATTTTATCATCTTCGAGAGATAAAATTGCTCTTGCGTGACCCATTGAAAGACTGCCATTTGACACCATTTCCTGAACATCTTCGGGCAAATTGAGAAGTCTTAAAGCATTCGCTATTGAGGGTCGGGATTTACCAACAATTTCGGAAATTTTCTCTTGGGTGTAGCCGAATTTATCGCTCAACTCTTTGTAGCCGTTAGCTTCTTCAAGAGGATTCAGGTTTTCTCTCTGTAAATTTTCAACGAGAGCAAGTTCTGCAACCTGAGAATCTGTCAAATCGCGGATTACAACGGGAACTTCTGTTAACCCTGCCATTCGGGAAGCTCTCCAACGTCTTTCACCTGCAACAAGCTGATAGCCACCATCGGGCATGGGTCTTACAAGTAAGGGTTGAAGAACACCGTGCTGAGCAATACTGTCGGAAAGCTCTGCTAACGCTTCCTCATCAAATTGTTTTCGGGGTTGGTCGCGATTAGGCTCAATATCAAGTAATTTAACCTTAGTCGTACTGTTTCCTGTAGAAATATCTTCAACGGAGTTATCGGCAAAAATTGCATCAAAGCCTCTGCCGAGTCCGGATTTTTTTACTGCCATATTTATCTCCTTATAATTGACCTCTCAAAAATTCTTCTGCAAGAGCCATATAGCTTTCGCTACCTCTTGAGCCTCTGTCATAATAAATAACAGGCTCACCGAATGAGGGGGCTTCTGAAAGTCTTACGTTACGGGGAATAACCGTTGCATAAACTTTTTTCGGGAAGAAGTTCTTAACCTCTGCCACCACCTGCTGAGTAAGATTGAGTCTTCCGTCGTACATTGTAAGAAGAACACCTTCAAGCTCAATAAGCGGATTATAAAGTCTTTTTATTGTTCTGACCGTTGCCATAAGCTGTGAAAGACCTTCAAGGGCATAATATTCACATTGAATGGGAACGAGAAAACTATCGGACGCCGTAAGAGCATTAAGGGTTATAAGTCCCAAAGACGGCGGACAGTCAAAGAAAATGAAATCATAATTTCCCTGAATAGGTGCCAATGCATTTTTAAGAACTGCCTCGCGCTTTTCAATAACCGCAAGTTCAAGCTCCGCACCTGCAAGATTTATGTTTGAGGGAATGATATCAACACCCTGAAACTTTGTTGTTATAATAGCCGAAGTTGCCGTAGCCGAGCCTATTAAAATTTCATAAGAGGTTGCCGCAAGATTTTTACGGGAAATTCCGTAACCGCTTGTGGTGTTACCCTGAGGGTCAATGTCAACAAGTAAAACTCTTTTGCCGAGTGCACCCAAAGCTGCTGCAAGATTTACGGCACTTGTGGTCTTGCCGACGCCACCCTTTTGATTAACAATGGAAATAATTTTTGCCATTTAAACTGTCCTTCCGTATCACAAGAGCACATAGCTCTAATTCACCTAATTATACATATTAAAGTATAACATATACATATAAAAAATGGAATAGAAAACATACAAAAATTTAAGAAAAAAGCAAATATTTTTGCCCCTTTTTCTATTGACGAACAAAACCCAAAATGCTATACTTTCATAGAAACAATTTGTAAAGCCACTTCGTTTTCGCGTAGCGAAATTTCATTTGCCGTAAGGCAACTTCATTTCTAAACATTTGGGGCATTAGCTCAGCTGGGAGAGCGCTACACTGGCAGTGTAGAGGTCAGCGGTTCGATCCCGCTATGCTCCACCAAAAAAATTCCGTACACGAAAGTGTGCGGAATTTTTACTTATTCACTATTAACCATTCACTCTTCACTTTTTCTTACTCATCATAAATAACACTTGCATTTGTGAAAGAATCGTTAACATCTATCACCACATCAAGAACAATTTACTTTTGGGTGTTAATTGAAATGTTTAAATTCTTATGCTACAATTATTTTAATAAACTCCAAAACGTATTGCGAGGGATTATTATGAAAAATTATGATATAGCCGCATTTGTATGGCCTTCGTACACAGGCGATGAGCCGAGAACCCGTATTTTCTGGCCCGAGGGCAATGGTGAATGGCAAACTGTTAAAGCAATGACCGATAAAGGTTATAAAGGTTGCCGTTGGCCTCGCATACCCACTTGGGGTTATGTAAACGAAGCAGACAGCTCCGTTATGGAAATGCAGATTGATTGTGCCATTTCTCATGGAGTAAATGTTTTTATTTATGACTGGTATTGGTATGATAACAGAGCTTTTTTGGAAAACTGCCTTAACGACGGTTTTTTGAAAGCAAAAAACAATAATAAAATGAAATTTTGTCTTATGTGGGCAAATCACGATGCAACACATCTTTGGGACAAACGCAATTCTGACAATGACCTTTCAACAGTTATCTGGAGCGGTGTTGTAACCCCTGAGATTTTTGATAACATCTGCGACAGAACTATTGAAAAATACTTTTTAAAAGAAAACTATTACTGCATTGACGGTTGCCCTGTATATATGATTTTTGATATTGATAATTTCATCCGTTCATTCGGCACAAGCGACAACTGCAAAAAAGCTATTGAAGAATTCCGCCAAAAGACTATTAATGCAGGGTTTAAAGGACTTCATTTGCAATTTGTTCATTGGAGAAACCGCGTTTTTAATTGGCTTGATGATACTGATTCTCAAAAGGGAGTTTCTTCTGCCGAAATGTACGATTTTCTCGGTGCTGATTCGGTAACAAGCTATAACTGGGGTTGTTCAACTGATTTTGACGGAGATTACACCGATGTTACAGACAGATATATCGCTGAAATAACCGAAGAATCAAAAAAACTTAACATCCCCTTCTACCCCAATATTTCTGTAGGGTGGGACAATAATGTAAGGTTCAATAAATTCGTACCCGGAGTTGTAGAAAACAATACTCCCGAAAACTTTAAACTGGCTTGTGAAAAGGTGAAAAAACTTGCAGACGAGGGAATGAAAAACGGAATTTTGAAAGCACCTTTTATCACAATTAACAGTTGGAATGAATGGACGGAAACCAGTTATCTTCAGCCCGATGACCTTTATGGCTACGGTTATCTTGAAGCAATTAAAGAGGTTTTCACCGAGGAATAATTATGGAAAATACCATTGTTTTGAACGATATATCATACGGAAGCCACGAAAGGCATAAGCTTGATATTTTAATCCCCGAAAAACCCAAATGCACCTCGGGAATTATACTCTTCATTCATGGTGGCGGTTGGATTCAGGGCGATAAAATCGGACATATTGATGATGCCCGTCACTTCTGCAATCTCGGGTATATTTCTGCCACTATGAACTATCGCTATGTTTCAGAGGATATAACTGTATTCGACGAGCTTGACGATATAACACAAGCGCTTAAAACTATAAAAAATGAATGTAGAAATCATGGATTCAATTTAGAAAAATTAATTTTATCAGGTGCCTCGGCAGGAGCACATCTTTCTCTTCTTTATGCTTACACAAGGAAAGATGAAGCACCCGTAACCCCCGTTGCAGTTTGTCCCTATTGCCCACCTGTTGACTGCTCAAAATCTGATTTTTTAATGGGAATCTCAGGTGAATTTGAGGATTGGAAATATGGTGTACTTTCCAAATGTTGCGGCATTGAAATTAACCGAGAAAATCTATTCAAGCCCCAACAGCAAGAGGCGTTGAAAAAGATTTCACCCCAGGAATACATTTCAGAAAATTGTGTTCCCACCGCCATTTTCCACGGCAGATTTGATGAGCTTATACCCTTTTCCCATATAGAAAAATTCATAAACTCATTGAATAAAAATGGGGTAAAAAACGATTTATTAATCTATGAAAATTCAGGTCATGCCCTTGACAAAGACCCCGATACCGCATTACAGGCAAAAGGCACTTTAAAAGATTATGCAAAAATGTATTTTTGAAATAAAAACCGGTGATTAAAATGAAAGAAACAGTAATTCAGTTTGGTGAAGGCAATTTCCTTCGGGGATTTTTCGATTATTTCCTCGACTCAATGAATAAACAAGGTCTTTACGACGGCAAAGCGGTTGTTATTCAGCCCAGAGCCGGTGGTAAGGTTGCTCTTTTAAATGAGCAGAATTGCAAATATAACCTTTATCTTCGTGGTTTAGAAAAGGGTGAGATAAAAAAGGAGCATCACCTTATTGAGTCCATTTCAAGAGGAATCGACCCTTATAAAAACTTCTGTGAATATATCTCCCTTGCAGACAATCCCGATTTTCGTTTTGTTGTTTCCAACACAACCGAAGCAGGCATCCAGTTCGACGAAAACTGCAAATTTGATGACAAACCCTGCAAATCCTTTCCCGGCAAACTTACTCAGCTTTTATACAGACGTTATAAAAACGGTATGAAAGGTTTTATCTTTCTCCCTTGTGAGCTTATAGATAACAACGGCGAAGAACTGAAAAAATGCATTCTGAAATATTCTGAGCATTGGAAGCTTGAAAACGGATTTTCTCAATGGTTGGAAGCAGAAAACACCTTCGCAAATACTCTCGTTGACCGAATTGTTACAGGATTTCCAAAGGACGAAACGGCAGATTTGCACCCAGATGACAAATTCCTTGACACAGCAGAAATATTTCATTTATGGGTAATTGAGGGGAATTTTGAAAAGGAGTTACCCTTAAGAAAAGCAGGTTTCAATGTTATCTGGACAGAGGATGCAAAGCCTTACAAAAAAATCAAAGTAAGAATTCTCAACGGTGCTCATACTTCCCTTGTTGCAGGGGCATTACTTTCGGGTATTGAAACAGTGGGCGAGGCTATGAATGATGAAACAGCCTCTGCTTTTCTCAATAAATGTATGAATGAAGAAATTCTCCCCACAATCGGTGAAACTGACGAAAGCATCACCTTCGCAAAGAATGTTTTTGACCGATTCAGAAATCCCTTTATTCAGCATAAATGGCGTTCAATCGCTCTTAATTCCGTAAGCAAATTTTCTGTCCGCGTTCTGCCTACACTTCTCGAATACAAGGAGAAAAACGGCGTTGCACCAAAGGGACTTGCACTTGCTTTGGCAAACCTTATTTATTTCTATAAAAATGACACTCCCGACGATGCAGAAAATGTAATTCAAGCAATGAAAAATGAGAGTATTGAAGAAATTCTAAAAAACACTTCATTATGGCAGGCGGACCTCTCTGATATGAATGAGATTATCACAGAATACTATAATAAAATCAATACACTGGGCGCAAAGGAAACGATGAAATGGATACTGTCAGAATAAACGAAAAAGACAATGTTTGCGTTGACATTGAAACAGGGCATAAAATTGCCTTGTGCAATATAGAAAAGGGTGCAGATATTATTAAATACGGTTACCCCATTGGTTATGCAACTGAAAAGATAGAAAAAGGCGAGAGTGTTCATTCTCACAACATTAAAACAAAATTAGGAGATATTCTTTCTTATGAATACAAGCCGAATTTTGAAGAACTTACACCAAAAGAGCCTTTTACAATCAATGCTTTCGTCCGCGAAAACGGAGAAATCGGCATCAGAAATGATATCTGGATTGTACCGACTGTGGGTTGCGTGAACAGTATCGGAAAGCAATTAGCTGAAAAAACAGGTGCAATCTGCTTTTCACATCCTTACGGTTGCAGTCAGTTGGGTGATGATATGAAAATCACTCAGCTCATTCTTCGTGGACTTATAAACCACCCTAATGCAGGTGGTGTGCTCGTTCTGGGCTTAGGCTGTGAAAACAACAACATTGCTGAGATGAAAAAAGTTTTAGCCACTTGGAATGAAAACAGAATAAAATTCCTTTCTGTTCAGGATTGCGAAGATGAAATTGCTGAAGGAATAAATCTTATCAACAAGCTGAAAGAATTCTCTTCAAAGGACAAGCGTCAGCCCGTACCCGTTTCAAAGCTTAAAATCGGTCTTAAATGCGGCGGTTCAGACGGATTTTCGGGAATCACCGCCAATGCGGTTGTAGGCAAAGTCACAGATATTCTTTGTTCAATGGGTGCATCCTGCGCTCTCACAGAGGTTCCCGAAATGTTTGGCGCAGAAACAGTTCTTTTCGACAGATGCGTTTCCGAAGATGTTTTCAAGAAAAGCGTTAATCTTATTAATAATTTCAAACAGTATTTCAAAGACCATGGCGAACCCGTATCTGAAAACCCCTCCCCCGGTAATAAAGAGGGCGGAATAACGACACTTGAAGAAAAATCTCTGGGCTGTGTTCAGAAAGGCGGAAATGCACCTGTTGTTGATGTGCTTGATTACGGCGATACAGTAGCAAAACCGGGGCTTAATCTCCTGAACGGTCCCGGAAATGACATCGTCTCAATAACAAATCTTGCAGCAGCAGGTTGCCACCTTATTCTTTTCACCACAGGCAGAGGAACGCCCCTTGGCGGTGCTGTGCCAACAATAAAAATCGCATCAAATGACAATATCGCAACTAAAAAGCCCCATTGGATTGACTATTCTGCATACGGTTCAGATAAAAATAAAAAGGCAGAAATTTTACTAAATCTCATAAAACAGATTGCCAACGGAGACCTTACAAAAAATGAGGTTCAAGGTAATCGCGAAATCGCAATATTCAAGGACGGAGTGACGTTGTAATTATCAATGCACACGCTCTGCAAGCTGATACAACTAACCCCTTAAAAAAGTTCTTGACAATCCCCTTTCCAATATGTATAATATCACTTGTTTGATTTAAAAGCTGTGCTTATATAGCTCAGGTGGTAGAGTGCATCCTTGGTAAGGATGAGGTCACCGGTTCGAATCCGGTTATAAGCTCCAAAGAAAACGACGAGTTTCCGCTGAAACTTGTCGTTTTCAGTTTTATTCGCCTGACGGCGAGTTTTATTGCTTTGCAGTGTTATTCGGCTGATGCCGAGTGTTATTTGCTCCGCAAGTTTATTGGCGAATAAAATACCACTGAAATCGAAGATTTCAATACCACTCTGCCGAAGGCAGAATACCACTTAAAAATCATACCCATTAAAGGCTAAAGTCAAACGAGTTCCGTACACGAAAGTGTGCGGAATTTTTACTTTTTCACTACAAAAACGACTCTATATTTGTAATATAAGTGTATAAACAATTTTATAGAAAATATTTACAAAATATTTTTTTGTGGTATAATTTATCTGTATAAATTTACATTCTTGAAAGGAATGGTAGTAATGAAAACATCAAAGAAAGTTCTCGCTTTAGTTCTTTCGGTAATTATGTTAGTTGGTTGCTTCTCTTCAACTGCTTTTGCTATTGACGAGGCTTACACTCCCTCTATCGTAATCCCCGGTATTTTCCAGAGCGAAACAAAATACTATGAAGACGGCAAAGCAACTAATGCAGAACCCCCGTTCTTTATGGATTCGACAATTGAAATTGTAGGAGTGGCTCTTACTGATGCTCTTATTCCGATTTCAAAGCTTCTTATTACTCAGGAAGATAAGGACAGCCAGGCTGCTCAGGCAGTTGCAGATATTCTTGGCGAAGCACTTATGGAAAGAAGCCGTTCAGACGAAAGCGGCAAATTTGTTCACGATATCCGTGCAACAAAATACAATGACAGCTTCAACGACCTTTCTGCACACGACCAGGAATATATTCTTGACCAGATTCCCTTACAGAACTACATTGACATTGCCGGTGGCGAAAATCTTTATTTCTTCTCATACGCTTCTTTCGGCAATATGATTGATACTGCTCAGGAGCTTTACGATTTCATTCAGTTCGTAAAAGAGGATTCAGGTTCAGACAAGGTTAATATCGTTCCCATCAGCCAGGGTGGTTCCGTTGCAAACGCACTTATGCAGATTTATGCTGATAACGGTCGTTCAGTGGCAGAAGACATTAACAGAATTATCTATGTTGTTCCCGCTCTTGACGGTTCAATCCTTATCGGCGAAATTTATCAGTATGGTCTTATTGATGATGCAGAGCTTTACACAACAATGCTTCCCTCACTTATGGGTGAAGAAGATATGGTAAGCTACCTTATTAATGTTGTTCTCCGCATTATGCCTAACGCAAATGTAAACAGCATTCTTGATACTGCAGTTAACACTCTCATTATGGACTATATGAGATATTCAACTCTTATGTGGGGACTTTGCCCCTCCGGTAACTATGAAGCTTGTCGCGAAATGTATCTTATGGACGAAGGTCTTGAGGAAATCCGCAGACAGACTGATTGGTTCTACGGTGCACAGTGCAACCGTTATGACAATATTCTCAAAGCAATTGACGATGGCGTTAAGGTATTCGATATCGTTGACTACAACTATCCCCTTTACCAGCTTGTTGATTCTTACGATGACGTAAACGCAGATGGTATCATTCAGCTTGATTCAGCATCAATGGGTGCTTTCAGCTATGGTGTTGATATTCAGCTCGGTGAGGATTATGTTGCAACTCACAACAATTGCTCTGACCCCGAAAATCACGACCACACTGACCCCAACGGCATCGTTGATGCCTGCACAGGTCTTCTCCCCGAAACAACCTTCTATTTCTACAATCAGGACCACGAAAAGACAGGTTCAAACGATGTTATTATGAAGCTTGTTACAGAGCTTCTCACAGATGAAACATTCGTTGACGTATTCTCTAAGCCCGATAAATTCCCTCAGTTCAACGTTGGAAGAAATTCAAAGGGGCTTATGAAAGACGTTGCAGAAATGAAAGAATATGACACAAGCGACCTTACTGATGAAGAAAAAGCTCTTCTTGCTGATGCAATTGCTCAGGCAGAAGCACAGCTTAACCAGACAAATGTTGACCTTGACGCTTTCAACGAAGCAAAGGATAACTTCTATTCAGTTTGCGACCAGATTCATAACAGAGATGCTGAACCCGAAGAAAAAGAAAACGGCGCTTATATGGATTTCGGCGACACACTCAAACAAATCTTCCAGATGCTTTCTGAAATCCTCTACCTCTTCTTTGACGGCGCAGGCTTCAGCGAAATGTAATTTAATCTCATAAAACAAGAAACTCACCTTGGATTTTCCAAGGTGAGTTTTTTAGTTGCCAGTCACCAGTCGCCAGATGTGGCGAAGCCACAGCGATATAAATCCTTACGGATTTTCGATATATCTGCCGATTCGATATACCTACGGTTCGATATGTGCCGTTGGCACGAGATAAAAGGATTTATAGCATATCGAATTGAGCGTAGCGAAATATATCGAATTTTGTGAAGCAAAATATATCGAACAAGCTTGCTTGTATATCGCTAAAAAATGCCAGATACCAGTTTAGCGGTTAGCAGAAAGCAATTAGCGAAAAAAGTAAACGGGGACGGTCAAGACCGTCCCGTTGTTGTTTTCTGAATAAAGTAAAAGTATCGCGAAGCCTATCCTCCCTTTTTCTGCGTAGCAAAAAAGGGAGGGGGACCGCGTTAGCGGTGGAGGGTCTAATAAAATTCTTTACCTTACCTATCCTCCCTGAAACTTCCAACGGAATTTTAGCTATGCGGACCACCCACCACCCCTCCTTTTTCGCGAGACGAAAAAAGAGGGATATGCTTCGCAACACTTAAATTATAATTGCTCACCGCAAGTCCCTACACTCCTCACTCCTCATTCCTAACTCCTCACTAAAAAGGACGGCTCTCGCCGTCCTTTCTGAAAACCCATCCCCGGTCTTGTCATCATAATTTAGTCTTATTTAACAGAACGGTAAAGCTCGCAAAAAGGGAAAAAATGAAACTCAATAGAAAAAGGTAAAACACAGCTTTTGCAACATAAACAACCAAAGTGTCGCAAAGTTGTACTGCTCACTTTACCGTTCCTACTTATATATGACTCCAGAATCAAAAAAGTCACAAAAAATTTTTATTTTTTAAAAATTTTTTTATTTTTTTGAAATTTCTGCCCCCAAAAAAATCAGAAATATGCTAAAATGATATAAAAATTTAAAATATATTTTTAAATAATCGGGTGTTAAAAGTATGGTAACTAAAGAAAGAGCGGATGAAATTTGCAAATCTGCCTATCAAAATGTTTTTGATTTTTGTTTTTCTTATTCAAAGAATAATTATGATATTGCTTTAGAAATTACTCAGGAAGTATTTTTACTATTTTTAGAAAAATTAAATGCCTTAGAGGATGACAGGCTGGAGCATTGGTTAATCTCCGTAGCAAAGAAAAAATGTTATGAATATTTCCGCCGATTGAAAAACGAGCCAGCACTCATAGCTTTGGAGGAAACTTTTACTTCTCCTGAAGAAATTTTATCCACAATCGCCAAATTCCAAAGTGTAAGTGATGTGGATATAAAACTAACCCTTGAAGCAATAAAGAAAATGCTTACAAAGGACGAATATGACCTTTACATAAAAAAATTCGAAGAAAATAAAACCCAAGCAGAAATAGCAGAAGAAATGGGAATCTCTGTCTCCTGCGTCAGCAGCAGGTCTGCTCGATTAAGGAAAAAAATCGAAAGATTAGGCCATTTTTGCTTTACTTTTGTGGGTCAAATTGTTATAAAACTCTTCTTTTAAAAAATTTTTTCAGTTTTTTTAAAATTTTTTGTGACTTTTTCTCTTTTCACGTCATATATATATGAAGGGAGAAAAATTTATTTTCGGGAATGGAGCCTATTTTTATGGAATTAACAAAGCAAGAAAAACTCAAGTTGATTGATTATTTTGAGTTTCAAAGAGATAACGAAGCATCAAAGCCCTTGGACGAAATGAACCTTGAGCTTATTGATTCTTATGTTAAAATTTTGCTCACCTTGCAGGACAAGCACATAGAACTCAGCTCCGAATTCGTTAACGAACAGGTCAGAAAGCTCTTTAACCAAAAGGAAAGAGATACCGCACCCGAAACGGTAAAAACAACCAAGAAAAATATTAACAAAAAGAAAGTATGGCTTGTTGCCGCTTGTATTGCTATATTGGTGGCATTGTTCAGCATTGTTTCATTCAGTTCTGAAAAAGGCGTTGTTGACACTTTAGAAGATTTCTTTGGTACATTTGAATTTATTCCTTTTGGTAAAGAAGTTACAGTTGGAAATGAATCTTACGGCAAGGATGGTTCAGGTAAAATATACACATCAATGGAAGATTTCGTTAAAAACGAAAAGTATGATTTGTTATTCCCTTTAAACATGGTAGATGATATTGACGATATTACTATTGTAAATAGCATTGATAAAAACAAGGAAATACATATAGTTTTTAACACCTCTGATTTATTTATAACAGTTACTATTGATTCAGAAATATCGAAAGAAACAATAGACGTTTGCGATAGCAAAATTACATTGAACGGAATTGATTATTATCTTTGTATAATGGAAGATATTAACCAAGCTCAAGCCTATTTTATATACGATAACAATATGTATGTTATTATGAACACAAACGAAAAACTTCTAATGGAAATATTGAACAATATGGAGGAAATAAAGAATGAAGACTAAAAAAATATTATCCCTTATTCTTGCATTTGCAATATTAGCTTGTATGTTTATTATGCCTGCAAATGCTGCAGAAACAGAAACTGATGAATATATTGAAATTATAATTGTTAACCAGAACATTTCTGAAGAAACAAAAAAAGAAATAATTGCTTTCTATACTAATGGCGGCGAAGAAAAAGAAGACATTACAACTTATGGCCTTACCTGTACTCTTTTAGGTCATAAATTAGAAACCACTCAAGTTTATAAAATCACTCATGAAGTAAGAACAACATCCCCGAGATGCTTAAAGAAAACCTACAATTACAATGTTTGCACTCGTTGTGACTTCAGCGAATCCGTCTTAACTTCAAGTCAGTATATAGTTTGTTGCTAATAAATAAATTAACGCCTGACAGGATCTCCCTCTCCTGTCAGGCGTTTTCTTATAATTTATTCACTTAACAAATAACCAAATGCGCTTTCGACTTCGCCGTTTTTCATATAAACTCTTGTAACTCGGCTGTTGATATTGCAGATGATTTCATAGTTTATTGTATTAGCTTTCTTTGCAATTTCATCAACGGAAATGCTTTCTTCGCCGTCTGCTCCGAAAATTGTTGCGGTGTCCCCGGCCTGGACTTCGGGAATGTCTGTAACATCAACCATAAATTGATCCATACAAACTCTGCCGATAATTTTCGCTCGTTTACCCTTTATAAGAACCTCGCCATTATTGGAAAGGACTCTCGTTACGCCATCCGCATACCCTGCGCAAAGAGTTGCAACTCTGGTTTCCTTCTCGGTAACATAGGTGCAACCGTAGCTGATGCTGACCCCTTCGGGCAAAGTCTTAACCTGAACAACTCGGGTTTTCATTGACATTACAGGCTTCGGAGCATTTATATTTTTAAACTCAACCTCGTCAGAGGGTCTTAAGCCGTAAAGAATAATACCCTGGCGAACCATATCATATTTCTTTTCCAAATCAGCAATTGCAGCGCTATTGTAAAGATGCTTCACGGGAGCGTTTATTCCTGATTCTTCCAATTTGCAAACGAAGTTGTCAAATCTTTCCACCTGCATTTTTGTATATGTTTTATCAAGCATATCTGCCGCCGCAAGATGACTGAAAACACCTTCAATTTCTATATTGGGAAGATTTTTTATTTTCTTAATCTCTTCTATTGAGGAATCGTCGCACTTAAAGCCGATCCGGGACATTCCCGTATCAACAGCAATATGAAAAGCTGCAGTTACGTCGGCTTTTACTGCCGCTTTTGATAAAAGCTCTGCTTCATTAAAATCTGAAATTGTAGGTGTGATATTGTATTTAACGATATTGTCATAATCGCCGTAGGGAATATGACCCAAAACAAGAATGGGGCAATTTACTCCACTTTTGCGAATTTCCAAAGCCTCGTCAGTTGCGGCAACCGCCAGATAATCAGCTTTGTCCTCAAGGAATTTTGACACACCAACAGCGCCGTGACCATAAGCATTCGCTTTAACCACAGCTAAAATCTTAATATTTTCAGGAAGTGCCTCCCTGACAGCGTCAAAATTGCACCCCAGTGCATCAAGATCTATCTCCACCCAAGTGCGCAAGGATTTAAAAATATCGTTCATAGAAACTTCTTTCTATAATTATTTACCTAAAAGAGTATTCATAAGTGCAGAATCGTCTGTAATAAGACCATCTACACCGAATTTAATAAGCTTTTTAGCTACACTCTCTTTGTTTATTGTCCAGGGGTTAACCTGAAGACCGGCTCTGTGAGCTCTTTCAACATAAAGACGTGTCACTAACATATAGTAAGGATGCAAAGCGTCCGCGCCGATTTCCTTTGCAAAAGCAACGGGTCTGGGAGCGATTTTCATACCGATTAATTTATCGGGAGCGTAAAGAATACCCGTTTTGCAGTTTTTATCTATTTTCTTGCAAACAACAAGAATCGCAGGGTCAAAGCTTGATATGAGGAGCTTGTCGAAAAGCCCGTGATTCTTAACTGCGTCAATGGTCTTTTCTGCAAGTTCAGTTCCTGCTTCTCCGAAATGTTCGCTCTTAAGCTCAATATCGAGGACCTTCATTTTGTCCCCCATTAACTTGCTTAATTCCAAAAACTCGTCTAATGTGGGGATTTTTACACCTTCAAATTCAGGCCCTTTATATTTACCAAAATCAAATTCGCGCAATTCTTCCAAGGTCATATCTTTAATTGCGCCCTGACCGTCTGAGGTTTCATCAATGGTAAAATTGTGGCAAACAACGGGAATTCCGTCCTTTGTCAAATGAATGTCTGTTTCGAAACCGTCGCAACCGATTTCCATAGACATTTTAAAAGCTTCAATTGTATTCTGAGGCGCAACGATATTGGCACCTCTGTGAGCAATAACATTACATTCTGCCATTGTAATCCCCCACTTTTTTATCATCTCAAATAATTATACATTATTTTGGAGTTTTATGTCAACGTATAATTATTTCAATAAACTTACTAATCCGCCGACTACAGCGCCGATACCAACAACGCCACCTGCAATAAGGGCAATTTTTTGTTTAATAAAGCCGTCTGCATCCCAGATAAACGCAAGTTCATTTAAAATGCCGTTGCCCATAAGCTCTTTATATGTATAGAACTTTGTTTCGTAATTGCCGTTTTCGTCTATATCAAAAATTCTTACACCGCGGTTTCTTGTGCCGTAGCAACGGAAAGAAGCGCAAGCGGTCTGGATGAAATTAATTCCATCTACAACACCCTCAAAGCAGTTGCAATGGTCGTGACCGAAAACAACCGCTTTAATATCGCCGCATTCTTTCATTGCTTCAAGCTGTCCTGTTTTTTCGTCAACAACGCAAGGATATTCACCCATAACGCCTTTGCAGGAGTCTTTTAATTTAATATATTTACCATCGGGAGCTTTTATTGCACCTTTAGTATCTTTTGAACATTCCTCTGTAAGCTCAAAGGTTTCAATTAAAGGAATATGCTGGAACATTAAAGATGGAACAGGCTCACCGCCATTATTCTCTTTAAGCTCTGCACTTTTCTTTTTATACCATTCAACCGCTTCAGGTTTAACAAGAGAGAAGCATTTATCAAGCTCTTTATCTTTCCAAGCTGAATCCATCATCCAGAGATTGAATTTAATCTTTTCACCATCCTCGGAATAAATGGGAAGATTATATGTTGCAACATCGGGAGAGGTTTCGTCATCAAGGCCAAGACAACAGCTGTATTTTCTATACATATCTGCTTGCTCGTCTTTTGTAAGGCGGTTCATATCATCGTGGTTACCATAAATCATTGCGAAAGGAATTTTTCTTTCCTCAATGGGAGCAACAAGCTTATCAATGGCAACTCTCATTGCCTCTGCTTCGCCCTCTTTATCTTTGATAACCAATTTTGAGCCAATTCTTGCATCACAGAGGTGGTTACCGAGAATATTATCACCTGTAAGCACAATAAGGTCAGGGTTCAAGGTATCATAAGCCTTATTAAGCATACGAATCATTGTAGGTCTAACGAACTGCAAATCCTGAGGGTCGCTGACCTGCATTATTCTTATTTTAGAGTTTTTGAATTTTATTTTCATAAACTACCTCAAAAATTTTAATTACATCAATTCGGGTAAAATTGCTTTAGCAATACCGAAATAAACAATAAGTGAAACACCGTCAACAACGGTTGTAATAAAGGGACTTGCCATAACAGCAGGGTCAAGTTTGAGTTTTTTTGCGATTATAGGAAGAACGCAACCGATAAACTTCGCGCAAATAACGGTTAAGCATAAGGTAAGCGCTACAACAAGAGCAACATTGTTGTTAACTCCCGGTGTTTTAAGAAGAAGTCCGTCTATTAAAATTATTTTTATAAAACAAGCAACTGCAAGAGAAACACCGC
The DNA here is from genome assembly GCA_045542535.1 of Acutalibacteraceae bacterium. GTDB lineage: Bacteria > Bacillota > Clostridia > Oscillospirales > Acutalibacteraceae > DTU089. Next base: position 102,028 of record JAZQLF010000023.1, read on the forward strand.
AGAGAATTGATACGCGGAATTCTTTCCACATTACCTTGAAAATATCTTTAACGTCAACTTCACCTAAAGAAAGACCACGAATTACCGTAACTGATGCCTGGCTACCGGAGTTACCGCCCGTACCCATAAGCATGGGAATAAATGCAGTAAGAACCACTAATTTTGAAAGTGCATCCTCGAATGCAGAAATTATCATTCCGGTAAATGTTGCCGAAAGCATCAATAAAAGAAGCCAGGGTATTCTGCCCTTCCAAAGCTCCCAGGTTGAAATTTTAAGGTAAGGTGTATCTGTATTGGGGGCAATAGCCGCCATTTTCTGGAAGTCCTCTTCCGCCTCTTCCTGAATAACGTCAATAGCATCGTCGAAAGTTACAATACCCACCATACAATTTTCGTTATCAAGGACGGGAATAGACACCATGTCATATTTATTAAACATCTGAGCAACTTCTTCTTTGTCGCTCAATGTTTTAACTGTTATGGGGTTTTCCTCCATAACATCTGTAAGAATTTCGTCATCATCGCAGGTTAAGAGGTCCATTGCAGTTATTGTACCTAATAATCTGTGCTTCTCAACAACGTAGCAAACGTTAACTGTTTCCGAATATTCTCCTCGGGACTTTATCTTTTTCAGTGCATCGCCAATTGTCATTGCAGGATGCAAACTGATATATTCGAGAGTCATAATGCTTCCGGCACTGTCTTCAGGGTAATTAAGAATTGTGTTAATAGCGGTTCTTTTATCACCCGAAACAGAAAGCATTCTTTCAACTACGTTTGCAGGCATTTCTTCGATAACGTCAACGGCGTCATCAATAAACATATCTTCCATAATGAGTTTTAACTCACTATCAGTAAAAGCCTCAACAAGCACCTGCTCCTGTTCGGGCTCCATATAGGTAAATACCATCGCCGCATTTTCTTTAGGAATAAGACGGAAAAGCATAACCATCTGCTTCTCCTCAAATTCCGGCAAAAGCAACGCTGTATCAACGGGATTCATTGTATCGAATATACTTTTTATTGCTTTATACTGTTTCTCAAGCAATAATCTTTCAAAAACTTCTTTTGTCACTATTTTTCCTCCTTTTTCTGTTTTGCAGAATGGAAGGCAAGCACAAATAAAAAAACTGAGTCATAAGACCCAGCGACAAAAAGACACATTAGCCGAAAAGGAAAGCCTTTTCCGCTATACATATTACTGTTACTACAGTTAAAGTGTGTTAACAACCTGCAATTTCTTCAGGCTGTTTCATCGCTGTTTTAATATAAATGCAACTTCGCCCATGCCCGCTACTGCCTGAATCCATTACTATGTCACACTCCTTATATATTATGTTTTAATTACAATAATAAATCCACATTTAAATATAACCTAATATAATATCTTTGTCAAGGAAAAAGGTCTTTTGTAAACAAAAAAAAGAAGCCCCGAAGGACTTCTTTTTATTTATTAGCCAATGAATATTGCGAGAAGACCGATAAGCCACTCCCAGAAACCAAGTAATCCGGTCCACTGAGATGTTCTTACGTGGCCGCAAACTGAACAAACTTTATTTGCTGCTGTTGCACTTGCGCCAAGGTGGTCATGATGACCGTAATCTGTTTCGCCGCCGCAGTCCTGGCAAATTCTCCAGTGATCTGTACCGCTTGCTTCATAAGTACCGTCAGGATTATGCTTTGCAGTAACAACACATTCGTTTGAATATGCATAATTACCCTGAGCGTCTGTTGCGAAATATCTTAATTCGAAAGTACCTGCGCGTTCATCAATAGGCTCTCCGTCATAAGGAACCCAAACGCCGTCTTCAGTTTTAATTTCCCAACCTTCAGCATAAACGCCGCCTTCGATCTCGGGTCTTGCGATAAAATCGAAATCAATAACATCGCCGGGGCAAATTCTCTTAGAGGAGATAATTTCACCAACTTCGATGCCTGCTGCGCTTGACATGCACACCATTACACTAAAAAGAAGGCATACTGTAAGTATTGTAGCCAACACTCTTTTTTTCATATTTATTCCGTCCTTTCGATGACAGTTTTTTATATATTATCATTTATATGAGAAAAATGCAAGTGTTTTGAGAAATTCTAATAAAATTATTCAAAATAAATAACTTCATTTTTCTCGGAAGACTCAACAATAGCTTCCATAAGCTTCATAAGTCTTCTCTGTTGGTCGTGTGTAATTAATGGTTTTGCACCGTTTCTCAAAACATCGTAGATATTATTATAATAATCTGCCCATTGAACAGTTATAACTTCAAGAGGGAATGTTTCTATTGTTTCCGGGGTTCTGGGTGCCATTGTTTTTGTTATACCTGCACCCATCTGCACAGGAACTGCATCCATTTTTTCCCAATCCTTGATTTTAACAATTTCGCCTTCAATATCCCATGTTCTTATAATAGCAGTTCCGTTTTCACCTGCCATATACCAACGAGGCGCCTCAATAAAGTTATTAGTGAACACTTCTACAAGGCACTCGGGACCACCTTCAAATTTGATAATAGCACGGAAGCCATCATCAACCTTAAGGGTGGTAACATTTGTTAATGAGCCATAGACACTTTTGATTTTTTTGCCCTCGTTGAGCATAAGAATCTGGTCGAGAAGATGAACGCCCCAGTCAAGAAGCATTCCGCCTCCGTGTTCTTTTTCTCCTCGCCAACCAGACGGAACACCGCGAGAACCGTAAACCTTGGATTCCACCGAGAAAACAGGACCAAGTTCATTTTTATCAAAAATGTTTTTAATTGTGCGGTAGTCATTATCCCAACGTCTGTTCTGGTGAACTGTGAAAAGCTTACCCGTTTCATTTGCTACTGCAATTATTTCTTCAAGATCCTCAGAGCAAAGTGTAACGGGCTTTTCGGAAATAACATTTTTTCCTGCTCTCATAGCACGGATTGCAATATCTTTGTGGCAATCATTATATGTAGCGCAAACTATAAGCTCAACCTTTTCATCCTCAAGCACCGCTTCAAATGATGGATAAGCATAAAAGCCTTTACTTTCTGCAAATTCGCATCTTTCGGGCTTTATATCGTAAATACCTGCAAGATTGAAGTTTTCAAAGCTATCTATTCTTTCAGCGTGGTAATTACCCATTCCGCCGTAACCAACCACAACAACATTAATCTTTTCCATAATAAATTCTACCTCTTCACTATTCACTCTTATCTCTTCACTGTGAGCGAAGCGAACTTAAATCCACCAAGCAGCTTCAAGACCTTCTTTGATAATGCAATTCTTAAGAAGTGCAACCGCTTTTTCAAGGCCTTCGTTCTGACTCATAAGAGAATCTTCGTGTTCAATGGAAATAGCGTAATCGTAGCCAACCATACGAAGATTGCTGATAACATCGCGCCAATAGGTTTCACCGTTACCGAAGCCAACGGAGCGGAAAATCCAGGAACGGTTAATTTCGTCTGCATAGGATTTTGTATCAAGAACGCCGTTAACTGCTGTATTGATAGCATCAATTTTAGTATCTTTAGCGTGGAAATGGAAGATTGCGTCCTCTTTACCCAAAGCACGAATAACTGCAACGGGGTCCATTCCCTGCCAGATAAGGTGGGAAAGGTCAAGGTTTGCACCGATTTCCTTACCTACTGCATTACGAAGCTTCAAAAGGCTTTCTGTGTTATAAACGCAGAAACCGGGATGAAGCTCAAGAGCAATTTTATCAACACCGTGAGCGGTACTGAATTTAACAAACTCTTTCCAATAAGGAATAAGCACTTCGTTCCACTGATAGTCGAGAATTTCGCCGAAATCATTGGGCCAGGGGCAAGTTACCCAGTTGGGATATTTTGAATCCTCGCAGTCGCCGGGGCAACCGGAGAAAGTATTGATTTGATGAACACCAAGCTTTTCTGCAAGAAGAACCGCTTTTCTCATATCTTCATCAAATGACTTTGCAATTTCCTTGTTAGGATGCACGGGGTTTCCGTGACAGCTTAAAGCGCTGATTTCAACATCATATTTTTTAAGAAGAGCTTTGAAATCCGCTAAAGCCTTTTCATCATTAAGAAGAATATCGGGGTCAGCGTGGGCTTTTCCGGGGAAACCGCCGCAACCGATTTCAACCATTTCAAGACCGAGAGATTTAAAATATTTCAATGCTTCCTCAAGGGAAACAGAACCTAATAAATTAGTAAGAACGCCAAGTTTCATAATTTAATTTTACCTTTCAAAATTTTAAGAAAAAGTCATTAAACTTTCTAATTTTTAGAAAAAATTGTTCACAGTGCCGTTTTGTGTGAGTGGTGCTGTATATAGATACTGCCCCGAGCACAAGGCGGTGCTGTGGGCGATTTTAGCAAAAATTTTCTTGCAACCACTTATAACTACGGGAAATATCTTCCAATCCTGTAGGAACCGGATCATCATTTTCGAGAATAACCCAATCAAGACCAATAGCCTTCACGCCTTCAACAACCTTAGCCAAATCATTTTCACCCTCACCGAGAGCCTTAGGCTTGTGGTCAACGCCGTCTTTAATATGAATAAGAACGATTTTATCTTTGTTTTCGGGAAGGTATTTGCTGTTGTCAATACCTGCGCAGAAGCTCCAATATGTATCAACCTCAAGCTTGCAACCGTTTTCGGAAATAATGTCCATAGCGTTTTTTCCGTCTTTAAGGTCTTCGAATTCTTCTGTATGGTTATGGTAATAGGTATCCATACCCATTTCTCTTGCCTTTACTCCTGCGGCACTGAGAACATCGCCTGTGTTTTTAGCTTCCTCATAAGTTGAGTGAGGCGCACCGCCAACACCGAGGTATTTTGCTCCGAGTTTCTTGCCGTATTCAAGTGTTTTTTCAAGGTTTTCAGGTTTGAAATCGTCTAAACCAAGATGGCTACCAACAACTTCAAGACCTAACTCTTCACATCTTGCACGAAGCTCTTCAGCAGAAAGTCCGAAATAACCTGCGAATTCAACACCGTCAAATCCGATTTCTTTAACCTTGCCGAGAACTTCTAACATATCATTTCCGTTTTCAATATGGTCGCGAACGGAATAAAGCTGTACTGCGAATTTCATTTTATTTTCTCCTTATTAATCCTTAAAATATACGGGTGCACCGGTTTTAGCTGACTCGTAGATAGCTTCCAGAATACGAGTTACACAAAGTGCCTGACGGGGTAAAACAACAGGGTCTGTATCAGTTCTTATAGCGTGAATCCAGGAGGAGGCTTCCATCTCTGCAGGAGAGCCATCCTTCTGACCCTCAAAGAATGCTGCACCGCCTGCATTGAGATTAGGCTCTTCAATGCACTGACGCTGATGCTTAATGTAGTTGATTCTTGCTTTATCGTCAAGAGTATCTGCTCCACCTTTATCACCGCAGATCATATAGCAAGCCTCGTGATAATCAGCAATATTAAGCGCCCAACTTGATTCAAGGTTAATAACCGCGCCATTTTTCATTTTTATGAAGCCGAATGCTGAATCTTCAACTGTAAATTCCTTCGGGTCCCATTTGCCCCAGGCGTTACCCTGCTCTTCCTTGTCAGCGAGCTTGCGGAATGTCTGGCCAACAACCATTTCGGGCTCATAGTTATTCATAACCCAAAGAGTCATATCAAGAGCGTGGGTACCGATATCAATAAGAGGACCGCCACCCTGTTCGTATTCGTTGAGGAAAACACCCCAGGTAGGAACTGCACGGCGACGAAGAGCAAGTGCTTTACCATAGTAAATTTCACCGAAATCACCATTTTCAGCGCATTTTTTAATATAGAGATTTTCAGGTGTCTGACGGTTCTGATAACCGATAGAAAGCTTTTTACCTGTTCTTTCAGCAGCTTCGCACATTGCCTTTGCTTCTTCATAGGTTTTTGCCATAGGCTTTTCACACATAACGTGCTTGCCTGCTTCAAGAGAATCAATTGTAATAAAGCTATGAGAACGGTTGGGTGTGCAAACGTGAATTACATCAATGCTTTCATCCTTGAGAAGCTCTTTATAATCCTCATAAACCTTTGCATCGGGAGTGCCGAATTTTTTTGCAGATTTTTCTGCTCTTTCTTTGATAATATCGCAGAAAGCAACAATCTCGACACCATCAACCTTCTGAAGAGCGGGCATATGCTTGCTGTTTGCAATACCACCGCATCCAATAAATCCAACTTTTATAATTTTATCCATATTTTTTACCATCCCTTCAGGGTGAAATGTTCATCTTCTATTATATTTCTTTTACGGCGTATTTCAACAATTTTAAAACATTTATAATGACAAAAAATTCATCAAATATTTGGGGATTTTTCACATACAAAACTGTTGCAAACGCAGATTGAATATTATATAATTTCCCCATATTATTTTCATTGGGAGATATATTTATGGGAAAGAAAAAGATTTATACAGTTGCAACCTCTCATCTTGATACGGTGTGGAGTTGGGATTTGGAAGAAAGCATCGACCAATATATCTATGACACACTTGTAGATAACTTCAGACTTTTTGAAAATTACCCTCACTACACCTTTAACTTTGAAGGTTCTTACAGATACGAGCTTATGGAGGAATATTACCCCGAGCTTTTCAAGAAAATGGCTGATTATATTGACAAAGGTCGTTGGAATGTTTGCGGTTCTGCTTTTGAAAACGGCGATGTTAACGTTCCCTCTCCCGAAGCACTTTTCAGAAATATTCTTATCGGTAATTCATATTTTCGCAATAAATTCGGTAAAACCTCAACCGACATTTTTTTACCCGATTGCTTCGGCTTCGGTTGGGCACTTCCCATCATTATGCACCACGCAAATCTTAATGGCTTCACAACCCAGAAGCTTTCCTGGGGAAGCGCTTACGGTACTCCCTTTGACATAGGCAGATGGCGTGGTGTTAACGGTAAAGAGGTTTATGCAAGTATAAAAATGTGTTCTTACAGCAGACCTTTCAAAGAAATCCGCAACTGGGATATAATGCAGGAAAAGCTTAAAGAAAATGAAAAATTTGACTTCGACTGGACTGCCGTTTTCCACGGCACAGGTGACCGTGGCGGTGCGGTTAAAGAAAATTCCTGCGTTGTCCTTGAAAAAGAAATTAAAGAAAATGAAACCAACGATATTGAAATTTGCTACGGCTCAGCAGATAAAATTTACAATGATATAGAAACTCAGCTTACCCCCGAACAGAAAGCAAAATTCCCCGTCTGGGACAACGAGCTTGTCATGAGCGAACACGCTATCGGCGGTTACACATCCAGAGTTATGAGCAAACGTTGGAACAGACGCGCAGAAGAACTTGCTGATATGGCAGAACGCGGTTCGGTTCTCGGTGATTGGCTTGGTACATATGACTACAACCGCGAAAGTCTTACTCGCTCCTGGAAACGTGTTCTTTCCCACCATTTCCACGATGATATGCCCGGTACTTCCTGTCAGCGTGTTTACAAACGCTCCTGGAATGACCTTTACGTTTCAATGAATCAGTTCCAGAGTGAGCTTGAGGGCGCAGTTTCTTCTATCGGCAAACTTATGAAAACCGATAACTGCAAAGGTACACCCGTTACTGTTTTCAACCCCATTGAAGCAGACAGACACGGCGCAGTTACAGTTCGCCTTGAGGGAATTTCCTCTGATTATGTTAAAGTTTTTGACGGAGAAACAGAGGTTAAAAGCCAAAGCAAAAAGCTTTCTGACGGCAAAACAGAAATTACATTTATTGCAGATATTAAAAGCCTTGGCACAAAGGTTTATGACATTTGCGAAAGTAGTTCTCCCTGCGGTGTTGAATGTGCAATTTCTATTGGCAACAATACTCTCGAAAACAACAAATATATTGTAAAACTCAACGAAAACGGCGACATTTGCTCTATTACTGACAAAACTCTCAACAATAAAGAAATTCTCAAAGCACCTGTTTGCCTTGGTCTTTTCAATTACACAGGCTCTAAGGATTGGCCCGCTTGGGAAATGAACTTTGAGGATGCAAATAAAAAGCCTGACAGAACCCCTAGCATTGTTTCTATTGAAGAGCTTGAAAAAGGCGTTGCAAGAGTTTCTTATAAGGTAACTCAGAAAGACGACAGAAGCACATTCGTTAATATAATAGCTCTTACCGATGGCGGAGAAACTGTTGAGGTTTATTCTGAAATTGAGTGGCAGTCACTTCGCACAATGGCGAAAAATGTTTTCTCATTTACTGCAGACAATGAAAAAGCCCTTTACGACCTTGGTCTTGGTGCTATTGAGCGCGGTAATATGACAAAACAGCTTTATGAAGTTCCTGCTCAAAAATGGGCAGATATTACAGATAAAAGCGGTGAATTCGGCGTTTCTGTTATCAGCGAATGTAAATACGGTTGGGACAAGTTCGACAACAACACCCTCCGCCTTACAGTTGTTCACACACCAAAGGCTAACTACCGTATCGACTCCATGCAGTCTATGATGGATTTGGGTCTTAACAGATATTCCTTCGGCATTTTCAGCCACGAAGGCAAAGTGGGAGCTGACACTCAGCTTCAGGCAAGAATGTTTACTCAACCTATGTGCGCGGTAGTTTGCGATAAACACGAGGGTGTTCTCGGGGCAGAATACTCCTTCGGTAATGTTTCAACAAATGACGTTATAATCCGCGCGATGAAAAAGGCTGAAGAAAGCGACGAAATCATCGTTCGTCTTGGGGAAGGCGCAAAGAAAAATATTGAAAACTTCACTCTTACATTGGGCGAGGGAATCGAAAGCGCAAGAGAAATTTACGCAAGTGAAGAGTATCTTGGAGAAGCAAAGGTTGTTGACGGAAAGCTTGTAACAGATTTTGAACCTTACGAAATTAAATCCTTTGCTCTCAAGCTCAAAAACAATACATACAATACAGAAAAAGCAATTTGCAATCCTGTTGATTTGAAATTAAACAAAAACATAATCACAAAGCAAGGCAAATTGGGTGATTTCAAATACACCATTCCTTATGAAATAACTCCTGACAATATCACCATAGGCGGTGTTGACTTTGCAATTTCCAAAGAGGGCAAAAATGTTGCAGTTGCAAACAGGCAGAAAATTGCTGTTGACGGAGATTCAACAAAATTGGTTCTTCTCTGCAACTCCATTGATGGCGATAAAAAGGTTAAATTCAAGGTTGGAAATGAAACTATCACAAAGACAGTTCCCGACGCTTTCGAAAGACCTGCCCGTTGGGATATGTATGATTTCAAGGAAACCGCAAGAATCAAAAACTGCAAAGTGGCTTATGAATTCACTCATTGTCATAAGGATTTCGCAGACGTTACTGCAAAATCAATGTATTTCTTCGCAATTGAAATTGATTTGCACGGAGCAACAGAAGTAACACTTCCTAAAGATAAAGATATTGTAATTCTTGCCGCTACACAGGTAAAAGGTGCTCTCGGCGGTCTCGCAACACCTCTTTGTGAAGAGGTTGAAGAAAGAAAATTCAAATTCAAAATGAACCGCAAAGAGAAAAAGCAGTATAAAAAGGAAAGAAAGAAAAAGAATCTCCACGACAAGAAGTTCTATAATCGTAAAAACTGGGGAAAAGACTATTAAAAAAAGACGGCGCAAGCCGTCTTTTTTTAGATGCCAGTCGCCAGATGCCAGATGCCAGTGGCTTCGCAAACTAAAACAGTTTTAAAAATATTTTAGTCACAACAAACCCTATAATTCCACAACCCGGAAATGTAAGTAACCACGTCAATGCAATTTCTTTTATTACCGAGGTATTCAGCGCTTTTATATTTCTTGCGGCACCCGCCCCCATCATAGCGGTGGTTTTTGCGTGGGTGGTGGAAACAGGGAATCCTAAAACTGTACTCAAAAGAAGAGCGAGAGAAGCGGAAATATCTGCAGAAAAGCCCTGATATTTCTCCAGCTTTACCATATCCATTCCAACTGATTTTATGATTTTTTTGCCACCGCAAACTGTTCCTAAAGCCATAACAACAGAACAAAGTAATATTATTTTCCAATCTGCCTGAAAAGTGTCTTTCCCATTATTACCCGAAAAGGTCATACAAAGCATTAAAACCGCTATAAATTTCTGTCCGTCCTGAGCGCCGTGCATAAAGCTCATGCCTGCAGCGGCAAAAACCTGACCGAACTTAAAAAACTTTTCGCCTCTGCTTCTTTTAATATTTTTAAATATCATAATTATAATCTGACAGATAACAAAACCTGCAACAAAACCAAATAAGCAAGAAGTGAAAAGTCCTTTTATTGTTTTAAACCATTCTTCACCGTTTACTCCACCTAAACCGCCGTTAATTGCAATGGCGCTTCCTGTCAACCCTGCAATAAGAGCGTGGCTTTCGCTTGTGGGAATTCCGAAATACCAGGCAAGAACCGCCCAGAAAACAATGGCAAAAAGAGCGGCAGAAAGCGCAACGGAGGCTAAATGAAAATCATCACCGAAATCCACTATATTGGCAACGGTTACGGTAACAGAATTATTAACCGCACTCATAACCGCCACGCCAATAAAATTAAAAACCGCAGACATTATAAGAGCGGGTTTTAATTTCATACACCGTGTAACAGTAACTGTTGAAATGGCGTTTGGCGCATCGGTCAATCCGTTTACAAAAACTACTGCAAGCGTCAGAATTGTTGACGTTATGGTCAATGGAGAAAAATTTAATATTTCTTTCATTATCATATCTCCGTAAAATATTTCACAACTGCTTTTAATATGATATATTCAAAAAAATATAATATATTAACCCCAAAATCCAATTGACATATAAAAACCTCTGTGGTAAACTATATACGAAAAATTTATATGGAGGCTTATTCTCATGGAACATATCAAAACTATTGAAACACGCAATTTGTGTGAAAGCGCTAAAAACGGTGGCTGTGGCGAATGCCAGACATCTTGCCAGTCTGCTTGCAAAACAAGCTGCGGTATTGCTAACCAGGAATGCGAAAGCGTTAAGGAAAGCAAATAATTAATTTACAGAAAAACGAAAAGCCGCCGGAAACGGTGGCTTTTTTCGTGAAGGAGATAAAAATATGATTCATCAATACAAGCAGGGTGGCTACAACATTGTGCTTGACGTTTGCTCGGGCGCAGTTCACGTTGTAGACGAAGTAGCATTCGACATCATTGCTATGTTTGAAAATAACAGTAAAGAAGACGTTCTGACGGCTATCGGGGAAAAATATGCAAACCGTGACGATATTTCAACTTCTGATATAGAAGAGTGTTATGCTCAGGTTCAGGAGTTAAAGAATTCGGGAAAGCTTTTCGCCCCTGATACATTCGAATCAATGGCAGGCGCCCTCAAGCAGAAAACCGCAGGAGTTGTCAAAGCTCTTTGCCTTCATATCGCTCATACCTGCAACCTCAACTGCGCATATTGCTTTGCAAGTCAGGGAAAATACAACGGTGAACGCGATGTAATGAGCCTTGAGGTAGGCAAACGCGCTCTTGATTTTCTTATTGAAAATTCAGGCACTCGTCATAATCTTGAGGTGGATTTCTTCGGCGGTGAGCCTCTTATGAACTTCCAGGTTGTTAAAGACCTTGTAGCATACGCCCGAAGCATAGAAAAAGAGCATAACAAAAACTTCCGTTTCACTCTTACTACAAATGGTGTGCTTGTTGACGATGATGTTATTGAATTTGCAAACAAGGAATGTAGTAATGTTGTTCTCAGCCTTGACGGACGAAAAGAAATTCACGACCGCTACCGCGTGGACTACGCAGGTAACGGCAGTTGGGACAAAATCGTTCCCAAATTCCAGAAATTCGTGAAAGCGAGAAACGGCAAAAACTACTATATGCGCGGTACCTTTACCCACGCGAACCCCGATTTCCTTAAAGACATACAGCAAATGCTCGATTTAGGCTTCAGCGAATTAAGTATGGAGCCCGTTGTTTGCGCTCCCGGTGACCCTTCGGAGCTGACAGAAGAAGATTTGCAGATTGTTATGAAGCAGTATGAAGACCTTGCAGATTTAATGCTTCAGAGAGATAAGCAAGGCAAACCCTTCACCTTCTACCACTATATGATTGACCTTACAGGCGGTCCTTGTATCTACAAGCGTATTTCAGGTTGCGGAAGCGGAACCGAATATATGGCAGTTACCCCCTGGGGCGATTTATACCCATGTCATCAATTCGTTGGTGACGAAAAATTCAAATTGGGTAATGTGTGGGATGGTGTTACAAATCACGAAATTCAAAGCCAGTTTGCCGCTTGTAATGTTTACGCACATCCCGAATGTAAGGATTGCTGGGCAAGACTTTATTGCTCAGGCGGTTGTGCGGCAAACTCCTACCACGCAACAGGCAGCATTGGCGGCGTTTACGAATACGGCTGTAAGCTCTTCAAGAAGCGCATTGAGTGTGCGGTCATGATGCAGGTAGCCGAAGCGGAAGACGCTGAATAATTTACTATGAAAACTCCGATATACGATTTTGTAA
>JAZQLF010000024.1:0-50483 GCA_045542535.1 Acutalibacteraceae bacterium
TGGTTACGTCTATGTCGAGAATTACCAACGGATTTAAAACGACTATTATGTGTGACGGTGAATTTAAAACTGTTTACGCTTCGTTCTGTCTTTTAGCTTCCGGTGGTATAGGCAGAGTTTATAAATACACCACAAACCCATCTGTTGCAACGGGTGACGGCATAAGATTGGCTTATGAAATGGGTGCTTCAATCAAAAATTTAAGTTACGTGCAGTTTCACCCGACTGCATTCAATGGTGCTAATCGTGAACAGTTTTTAATAAGTGAAGCGGTTCGTGGTGAAGGAGCATATCTTTTAAACTGCAATAAAGAGCGATTTATGGACAGATATGACAGCCGTCTTGAGTTAGCTCCCAGAGATGTGGTTTCCCGTTCGGTTATTATGGAATCAAGGCGTTTAGGTAGCAATAATTTCTATCTTGATATTCGCTATAAGGGTGAGGAATATCTGAAAAAGCGTTTCCCCGGTATTTATGCAGGTTGCTTGAGTCAGGGTGTTGATATTTCAAAGGATTTAATTCCTGTTTTCCCCTGTCAGCACTATCTTATGGGCGGTATTGAGGTTGACCTTAATGCAAGAACAACTCTTCCCCGACTTTATGCTGCAGGTGAATGCGCTTGTACGGGTGTTCATGGCAAAAACAGACTTGCAAGTAACTCTCTTCTTGAAGCACTTGTTTTCGGAAGAAAAGCAGCGGAAGACATAACCCGTTGCATAAAAGCAGGTTTTTATAAATTAACTGTTCCTGAGGAAAAGGAGCCCGACAGAACCGGTGCACCTCTTCCCAAAGGAACGAGAACGGAAATTCGCGACATTATGCAGAGAGCATATTTCGTAATTCCCGATGAGGGTGCAATTCACCAAGGCAAAAAACGAATTGAAAATATACTTAACAGGCTAAAAAACGGAAAATTTGCAGTAACTGCAGATTATTGCGAGGCACTTTCTCTTGCCACTGTTGCCTATATAATTCTTCAGGAGGTTGACAAATGATTTTACCCCAGTTTTATGTTGATGATTTAATTAAAAATGCAATTACGGAAGATATAAACTATATCGACGTTGCAACTGACTATCTTCTCTGTGAGAGTGCTGTCAGCGAAGCCTATTTTGTTGCTAAAGCAGACGGTGTGCTTTGCGGTGCGGAAATTGCAATGAGAGTGTTCCAGCTCCTTGACGACCAATTCACATATACCCTTCATAAAAAAGACGGTGATCAGGTTAAAAACGGCGACCTTATTGCAGAATTTAAAGGAAGAACAGTTAAGCTTCTTAAGGGCGAAAGAACCGCTCTTAACCTTATTCAGCATATGAGCGGTATCGCTACTCTCACTAATGAATGTGTTAAGCAGACCGAGGGTACAAGAGCAACAATTGCCGACACAAGAAAAACTCTTCCCGGTCTTCGTTCTCTTCAGAAATATGCAGTAACCTGCGGTGGCGGAAGAAATCACAGATACAACCTTTCCGACTGCGCAATGCTTAAAGATAACCATATCGATGCAAAGGGCGGAATTACTGCGGCGGTTATGGCTCTTCGTGAGAAAATCGGTCATACAGTAAAAATCGAGGTTGAAACAAGAACTCTCGCTGAGGTTGAAGAGGCAGTTTCAGTTGGTGCAGATATTATTATGCTTGATAATATGGACAACGAAACAATGAAACGTGCTGTTGAAATCGTTGACGGTAAAGCTCTTCTTGAAGCTTCCGGCAACCTTACAAAAGAAAGACTTAAAAGCGTTGCAGAATTAGGTGTTGATATTCTTTCAATCGGTGCTCTTACTCATTCCGTTACTGCTTTTGACATCTCAATGAAAATTAAGAAATAATATAAATACAAGGTGTTTTATGGACTATAAATATAAAAATCCTGCTCTTTCTTCCGAGGAAAGAGCAGAAGATTTACTCTCTTTAATGACTCTCGAGGAGAAAGTTGCTCAGATTGATATTCTTCGTGGTGTTGAATATGCAACTGTTCCAAGCACATTGAACCATTGCTGTATTCACGAGTCTTCTGACGTGGAATATGAAAAGTTTGAGAAAACAGTTGGCGACCATGGTATCGGCTTTATTCACGATTCCTATACAGTTCCTGCTGTTTTCAACAAATTTCAAAAATATCTTGTAGAGAAAACAAGACTTGGTATTCCTTGTATATTCACAGGTGAAGCTCTTCACGGTATTTCTTTCCCCGGTGCAACAATTTTCCCTGTTCCTCTCTCGCTTGGCGCAAGCTTTAACAGAGATCTTGTTAATAAAACAGGTAAGGCTATCGGTGCAGAAACCCGCGCTTTAGGTATGCAGGAAATTCTTGCCCCCAACCTTGACGTTGCAAGAGAGCCTCGTTGGGGAAGAGTTGAGGAAACCTTTGGCGAAGATACATATCTCTGCTCTGAAATGGGTTATTCCATTATCACAGGTGAGCAGAAAAATGGTGAGTTTTCGAGAAATGACGCGGTATTAACCGAGCCCAAACATTATTGCGTTCACGGTATGCCCGAAAACGGCATCAACTGTGCAAATGCAAGGGTTGGCAAAAGAGAAATTGAACAATGTTATCTTCCCGTTTTTGAAAAAGCAATCACTAAAGCCGGTGCATACAATGTTATGTCCTGCTATAACTGTATTGACGGTGAGGTTGTTGCAAGTTCAAAGTATTATTTAACAGATATTCTTCGCGGAAGATATGGTCTTAAAGGTTATGTCCGTGCAGACTGGGGCTCAATTACAAGACTTGTTACTGCTCACAGAACTGCCGCAAATCACGTTGATGCAATTTGCGATTCTGTTAATGCAGGACTTGATATGCAGGGTTGCCTTGATTACACTCCAGAATTCTGGGAAAGCACTCTTTTAAATCTCATTAAAGAGGGCAGAGTTTCCGAAGAACTTATAAACAATTCCGTTAAAAATGTTTTAAAAGTTAAGTTTGAATTAGGCCTTTTCGAAAATCCCTATACTGACGAAGAGCATTATAAAGACGTTATCAGATGTGATGAACATAAGAAAATCGCTCTTGATGGTGCTCGTCAGGCAATGACTTTGCTTGAAAATGACGGTATTCTTCCTCTTAAAAAGGAATACAAAACTATTGCTGTTGTTGGTCCTTCTTCTGCAAGACAGCGCGTTGGTGGTTACTCATCTGTTCCTTATGGTTATACAGTTAATTCTGTTTATGAAGAGATTAAAAATGCTTTAGGTGAAGATGTGACTGTTCTTCAAAGCTCCGGTTGCGGTATTCCTAAAGGCGTTGAAGCGGTTACTCAGGAAGATGGTCAGCCCCATCTTATTGAGGTTTATGACGAGGATGAAAGCGGTAGCATCGAAGATGCGGTTAAAGTTGCGGAACAAAGTGACCTTGTTATTTTCGTTGGCGGTGACAACAACTTCACAAGTGGCGAAGGTCACGACCGTTCAGATTTGAAATTACCCGGCAAACAGAGAGAGCTTATTCTTGAGGTTGCAAAAACAGGTAAACCTTTAATTCTTGTTTTTGAAAACGGCAGAGCAATTGATTTAACCGAAGAGGTTAAGGTTTCAAATGCAATTCTTGTTTCCTGGTTCGGCGGCGAATTTGGCGCAAAGGCAATTGTTGAAACTCTTTTAGGTGAAAACAATCCTGCAGGTCGCGTGCCTGTTTCTTTCCCTGCAGATACAAACAGAATTCCTTGCTATTATTCAATTCTTCCCAACCATACAGAAATGATGTTTGAAGGTGAAAGAGGAGCTCGTTACGCATTTGGTTACGGTCTTTCTTATACAGAATTTGAATATAGTAATTTGAAAATTACAAAGCAGGGTAGAACAGATTATACGGTCACATTTGATGTTAAAAATATCGGTTCTGTTGACGGTGACGAGGTTACACAGCTTTATGTAAATGATGTTGTTTCATCTGTGGTAACTCCTCTTAAACTCCTTAAAGGATTTGAGAGAGTAAGCCTCAAAGCAGGGGAAACAAAAGCAGTGGAATTTAAGCTTGATTTTGAATCCTTCCGACTTCTTAATAAAGATTTAGAATGGGTTGTTGAAGATGGCGAGTTTGAAATTATGATAGGCTCCGCTTCGAGTAATATAAAATTAAAAGAAACAATAAAAATATAAAAAATATGACTGCATTGATAAAAATCAATGCAGTCATTTTATTATTTCACAAGAGCTTCTTTTTTAGCTTTTCTTTTATCTCTGAATTTCTTTAAAATAGGAACTTTTATCTGAGGCTCGTTGTCGTTACATTTTTCAACAACAATCATATATATTACCACAAGTAAAAGATAGGGCATAGGACAGAAAATGCCGGGATTTACCAAAGACATAAGCTCAAGGCTTATATAAGAAAGGAAAATAGTCATATTGAAAAGTGTGGCATGCTTCCAGATAAGAAGATTTCGTTTAATAAATTGATATACGAATGCCACAATACCCACAAGACCGAAGCTACCTGCAATCTGAATGGGTTCGCAGTGATACCAGCAAAGTGAACCGGGTTTATTTTTGAAAATATCGCGATTTGTCATATTTCCAAGGCCGGTACCGAAAACAGGGTGATTAAGGAAATCCTCTATTCCTCGGGCATAGTGGCGAACTCGGGTTTCCGTATCCGCACCGCCTAAAAGGAATTCGTTAAGTACCTTGAAAACTCTTTGAATAGTAGTATTTAAAAAGCTTGTGATTTCGGGAAGATAGGTAAGTGCAATAAACACAAAGCAACCACAGATAATTATATATGCTAAACGGCGACGTTTGTCATAAAGAATGAACATCACAATGCACATTACAAGCTCAATTGAGCCGAAAATCATACCGCCTCGTGAACCTGTCAAAAGAGTTGCCGCATAGAAAATAAATGCAAGAATAACTGCAGAGGACTTGCGGTTTCCTAAAAGGAAGGCAAAAGGCGTTGCCATCATAAGCATTGTTGAAGCGTTGTTTCTCCATCTTATGTAGAAAATACCGCCTTTGTCGATTACGGTGTTTATATTAATTATATAGTGCATAAAGACCATAAAGGCAATGAAAAGACCGATAACAACCATTATGTCTGTAAGCTTTTCAATGAGCAAATAGCCTTTATTAGTATTGATTTTTGAATAGAAGAAGCAGTATATCAGCAACATACCGAAGCCGATACCTAACATATTATAAATGGATGCACCGCCGAAATAATCTTTGGCAGAAATGACACCTGCACCGCCTATGGTAACTGCAAATGAAACGGCAAGCATTGGCAGGAATTGAGAACCCTTAATAGTAGGCTTTTTGAAATATGCAATTATATTGAACAGAGCCATTGCAGCCAAGGGAATGGCTAGCCACCAGATTTCACCGAAGGTTGATAGTGAATTGTAGCACCGTATTCCGATACAATATGTAAACATTGCAGGAATGAGCATAGCAAAAATATCACCGGAGATAACAAAAACTATACCTGTGATATAAGCTAAAACAACAGACCCCCAGATGTGAAACTGTTCTTTAGGAAAGTATGAATGAAGACAAGCAAAAGTTCCGGCAATGACAAAAAGAATTGTCATCCACTTTTCGCTTAATAAAAACATCCTGATATTCTTTAGTCGTTCTAAAGATTTTTCAGATTTAAAAATATATTCCATTATATATACCACGCAATAACGATTAATAATTTAATTTGTGTATTCGCCCTGTATCATATCATTATAATCATATTTTCAAAAAACTCAATAAAAGTTACAAAATCTTAATATTTGTAATTTTTATAAAAAATCACCTGCATAAGAATATGCAAGTGATTTTATCATTATTACGACAATTCAAACTGACCTGTGTAGAGCTTATAATACTTTCCTTTTTCTTCTAAAAGAGTGTCGTGGTCGCCTTTTTCTATAATTTCGCCGTTTTCAAGAACCATAATAGCGTTTGAATTACGAACGGTTGAAAGTCTATGTGCAATAACGAACACAGTTTTACCTTGCATAAGGGAGTCCATACCCTTTTCAATAAGGCGTTCTGTTCGTGTATCAATAGAGCTTGTTGCTTCGTCAAGAATGAGTACGGGCGGGTCTGCAACTGCTGCACGGGCAATAGCAAGTAACTGCCTCTGACCTTGTGAAAGGTTTGAACCGTCACCGGTAAGCATTGTGTTGTAGCCATCAGGAAGACGGGTAATGAAGCTGTCTGCATTGGCAATTTTTGCAGCTTTTACAATATCTTCGTGAGTTGCGTCAAGCTTACCATAACGGATGTTTTCTTCAACTGTACCCGTGAAAAGATGAGTGTCCTGAAGCACCATAGCAAGTGAACGGCGCAAATCGTCTTTTTTAATTTTCTTAATATTTATTCCGTCGTAGGTAATTTTACCTTCCTGAATGTCATAGAAACGGTTAATAAGATTAGTGATTGTTGTTTTACCTGCACCTGTTGAGCCTACGAATGCAATTTTCTGACCGGGCTTAGCATAAAGAGAAACATTTTTAAGAACAGTCTTTTTGCCGTCATAAGAGAATGTAACATCGTGGAAACGAACGTCAC
Source organism: Acutalibacteraceae bacterium (assembly GCA_045542535.1). Classification (GTDB taxonomy): domain Bacteria; phylum Bacillota; class Clostridia; order Oscillospirales; family Acutalibacteraceae; genus DTU089. The sequence goes on from JAZQLF010000024.1 coordinate 6,510, forward strand.
CCTTAAGAAGAGTATAAGTAACGCTTCCATCTGCAGAGTGAGGATGCTTCCAAGCCCATGTACCTGTTCGGGTTTCAGATTCTGTTACATTTCCGTTTTCGTCAACATTCGCATAAACGAGAGTAACATAACCGTTATCCTCTTCGGGAACTTCATCAATGATTTCAAAAATTCTTTCAGCACCTGCAAGAGCAGCAAGAATACTGTTCATCTGCTGTGAAATCATGCTTATAGGGCGAGAAAACTGTCGTGTATATTGGAGAAATGCTGCAAGAGAACCAATGGAAAGCACACCTGCTGCACCACCTAAAAACAAGCCTGATATACCGCCTGTTGCAGTGTCGCCGACTTTAAGGATTATAAATGCACCAAAAGCCGCAGTAGCTGCAAAATTAAAATATGAAAGGTTACCCATAATGGGCATTAAAATACTTGCAAAGGTGTGAGCGTTTGTTGCAGCTTTGCGATAATTGTCATTGATTTCATTAAAAGTTGTTTTTGCTTTTTCCTCGCGACAGAAAACCTTAACAACCTTTAAGCCCTCAATAAGCTCTTCAATGTAGCCATTAACTGCACCAACAGCCATTTGCTGACGTCGGAAATACCCGGAAGAGCGGCCGCCGATAAGCTTGATAACGTAAAGCATCACAACGAGCATAACGATAATTAAACAAGTAAGTGCGGGGCTGATATAGAGCATCATAATGAAGATGCCCACAACGGTTACAAAGGAGGACATTGTCTGCACAAGACCGTTACTTATAGCTTCACGAATGGTGTCAACATCGTTTGTGAAACGGCTCATCAGCTCACCATGAGTATGAGTATCAAAATATTTAATAGGTAAATCCTGCAAATGCTCAAAAAGGTCTTTTCTTAATACGTTAAGAGTACCGTGAGAAACGTTGAGCATAAGACGGGAATATGTGTACTGTGCCACAGCACCACAAATATAAATAAAGCCTAAAGCAAATAAATACTTGATGATTACTGTGAAATCTCTGCTACCTGTTGAAACCATATTGCCGATTTCGTTAATGATAGGGGTTAAAAGATATGTTCCTGCAATATCTGCAATTGAACTGAAAAGAACAAGGGCAAAAACAACCACAAGCAAGGCTTTTTTCTGAGTAACATAAGAAAGAAGTCTTAAAAGGGTCTTTTTGGTGTTTTTCGGTTTTTCAAATTTCATTCTGCCTGCAGGACCGGGTCCGTTGCCGTTGGGGCGTTTAACTTGTTTTTCTGCCATTTGACTTCCTCCTTTCTTATTGTTCCATTTTGCCTTCCTGCTGTGAAATATATACCTCTTTATATATTTCATTTCTGGAAAGCAATTCGTCATGTGAGCCGATATCGTCTATCTGTCCGTCATCAATAACAATAATTCTGTCAGCGTGTTGGACAGAGTTGATTCTCTGAGCAATTATAATTTTTGTGGTTTCGGGCAGAAGGTTTTTCATACCCTCGCGGATTTTACCGTCAGTTGCGGTATCAACTGCGCTTGTTGAGTCGTCAAGAATGAGAATTTTAGGATTTTTGAGAATAGCACGGGCTATGCAAAGTCTTTGTTTCTGACCACCGGAAACATTAACACCACCCTGACCTAAATCCGTCTGATAACCGTCGGGGAAGCTCATAACAAAATCGTCTGCCTGAGCAATTTTAGCTGCGGCACGGATTTCTTCAAAACTTGCATTTTCATTACCCCAACGCAAGTTTTCTTCAATAGTGCCGGAGAAAAGAATATTGGTCTGGAGCACCATCGAAACATTGTCGCGAAGATTGTGAAGCTTATAATCCTTAACATTTCTTCCGCCAACAAGAACTTCACCCTCGGTTGTATCGTAAAGTCTTGGAATAAGCTGAACGAGAGAGGATTTTGCGCTACCGGTTGAACCGATGATGCCGATTGTTTCACCTGATTTAATAGCGAGATTAATATCTTTTAAAACTTCTCGTTTAGCATTTTTGCCGTATTTAAAAGAAACGTTCTTAAACTCAATGCTTCCGTCTGCTACAAGAAGATTTTCATCTGCATCGTCATCATTGATATGGGGTTTCTCTGTAAGAACTTCATAAACGCGGTCCATAGATGCTTTTGACATAACGGACATAACGAAAATCATTGAAATGAAGGAAAGTGATATAAAGATTTGCTGAATGTATGTTATGAAGCTCATAAGGTCGCCCAACTGCATATTTCCGCCTAAAATAAGCTTTGAACCCACCCAAAGAATGAGGATTATGCAAGTGTAAACGGAAACGGACATTATCGGACCATTTAAAATTATGAGCTTTTCTGCAAAGATTGAAGCATCTTTAAGTTCATCGTTGGAAATTTTGAATTTGTCTTTTTCGTGTCTTGCGCGGACAAAGGCTTTAACAACTCGTGCGGCAATAAGATTTTCCTGAATGAATGTATTGAATTTATCGTATTTTTTAAACATTCTCTTAAAACGCTTGTGAGCTTTAACACCGATAAGAAGAATGAGGAAAAGCATAACAGGCGCTACACACATAAAAACAAGGGAGAGCTTTTTGTTTATGCTGAATGCCATAACAATTGCCATTGAGAACATAAGGGGAGAACGCACAAACATACGCACTGCCATCATAAAGGTGTTCTGAATCATTGTTATATCAGTTGTCATTCTTGTAATAAGAGAGCCTGTTGAGAATTTATCAACATTGGAGAATGAAAATTCCTGAATTTTCTTAAATATTCCGAAACGCAATTCTGCACCGAAGCCCATACCCGCTTTTGCGGCAAAGAAAGCTGCTGCCGCACCGCATAAAAGGGAGATACAAGCCATAGCTACCATAAGTGCGCCTAATGACAAAATAAGGTCTGTTCCTGTTTTGTTGCCGAAACCTAAATTGATAAGAATGTCGGCAATGAAACTCTCTTTTGCAGATAAGGGTTGACCGCTGATACCACAGTCGATTATTACTGACATAAGAAGAGGAATTATAACCTCAATAAGAACTTCTAAAACGATTGAAAGAGGGGAGAGTATAGCGTAAACTTTATATTTACCTGCATAACTCATTAATTTTTTCACCATTACTGCAATTCCTCCTTTGCAATTTCTTCATTTTTCTTTATTTCTGCTTTCAACTGACAATTTGTGAGGTTTTCCGTATCAAGATTGCTGTATAATCGCTCAAGGTAATTGCAAAGCATTTCGCATTCCTCTTGTGAAAAACCTTTAAACATTTCTTTGTCTGTTTCGTCACAAATATTGCGAAACTCTTTTAAAACGGTTATTCCGCTTTCTGTAAGGGTGAGTCGATTTTTTCTGATGTCATCTTTATCGGTTTCGCGGTTGACAAACCCGCTTTTTTCAAGCCTTTTTATTGATGTGGCGACACTTGCAGGAGATATATGCAAACTGTCTGCAAGTTCTTTCTGGGTGCAAAGCTTGTGCTCGTTGATGTATTCCAATATTATCGGTTGACCGTAATACAAGCCTGCTTTCTGGGCGGCTTTTGTAATATGGTATCGGTGAATCAACGATGTGGAAATAAGCTTCCCCACCATTTCTCTGTAATTCATTTACAGTTAACCTCCAAAATAGTTAAACGTTTAATTATACAGTTGAATATAATACCATTTTTTATAATTTTATTTTTCTGAAAAAGAAAAATAAAACAAATTTTTATGGTTTTACAAATAATTAATATTTGTGTTTTTTTAAATTTCAACAATGCGTATGAGTTTTAAACGGACATTTTATACAAAAATGTTGTGCAAAGTTAACAAAGTCAGCTGGAAAAATTTAACTGTGCTTTGAACAAAATATATCAAAATTCCCTTGAAATGATTTTTAGAATTTGATATTATTACATTGATGTAATGTAATATAGCATTAGTATGTCTTGAGAGGTGCGGAAGTGAAAAAAGAGAAAATTAATGACTATAATGATTTTCCTCTGTATGTATTCCATCAGGGAAAAAACTTCAAAGCTCAGGAGTTTTTAGGCGCTCACAAGGTCCAGGAAGGAAAGTATGTTTTCAGAGTATGGGCCCCTAATGCAAAAAGCATTTTCGTAACCGGCACTTTTAATGATTGGAGCGAAGATGCTGCACCGATGTATCGCCTTAATGAAGGCGGAGTCTGGGAAGCTTATGTTGAGGGTGTCAAAAACTTTGATGCTTATAAATATATTATTTACACTCAGAGCGACAGAAAGCTTTATAAAGCTGACCCTTATGCAATTCACGCGGAAACCCGTCCCGGTACTGCTTCAAAAATATTTGAAGGGGATTACAAATGGAATGACAGCGCCTGGCTCAAAAAACGCAAGGAATCAAGTGTTTATTCCTCTCCTGTTAATATTTACGAGGTGCATTTAGGTTCCTGGAAACGATATGAAGACGGTAACACATTAAGCTACCGTGATTTAGCAAAAGACCTTGTAGAATATGTAAAGAATATGGGCTATACCCATATTGAGCTTTTACCTATATCAGAATACCCCTTTGACGGCTCCTGGGGTTATCAGGTTACAGGGTATTTCGCAGTAACCTCCCGTTACGGAACTCCCGATGATTTTAAATATTTCGTTGACCAATGCCATAAAGCAGGTATAGGCGTTATTGTGGACTGGGTTCCTGCCCATTTCCCGAAAGATGCCCATGGTCTTGCAGAATTTGACGGAACACCTTGTTATGAATATGCAGATATTCGTAAGGGCGAACATCTCCAATGGGGAACAAAGGTATTTGATTTCGGCAGAAATGAAGTTCAGAGCTTCCTTATTTCAAATGCTTGTTTCTGGTTTGATGAATACCACGTTGACGGACTTCGTGTTGATGCGGTGGCTTCTATGCTCTACCTGGATTACGGCAGAGATGACGGCCATTGGATTGCAAATGCCAACGGCGGTAATGAAAACCTGGAAGCGGTTGCGTTCCTTAAACAACTTAATGAAACTGTCTTTACACAGCACGGCGACGTTATGATGATGGCGGAGGAAAGCACATCCTGGCCAATGGTTTCAAAGCCTGTTTATATGGGTGGTTTGGGCTTTAATTTCAAATGGAATATGGGTTGGATGAATGATATTCTCAGGTATTTCTCCCTTGACGGAATATTCAGAAAGTTCAACCATGATTTAATTACTTTCTCCTTCTTCTATGCTTTCAGCGAGAATTTCGTGCTTCCCATTTCCCACGATGAGGTTGTTCACGGAAAATGCTCTCTTATAAATAAAATGCCCGGTAACTATAATGAAAAGTTTGCAGGGGTAAGAGCCTTTTTAGGTTATATGTATGCTCACCCAGGTAAAAAACTTCTTTTTATGGGTAGCGAGTTTGGTCAGTTTATTGAATGGGACTATAAAAAAGGTCTTGATTGGCTTCTCCTTGACTATGAAATGCACGCTTTATTGCAGGATTACGCAAGAGAGCTTAACAAATTCTATAAAAAGAATTCGCCGCTGTGGGAAATTGATTACAGTTGGGAAGGCTTTAACTGGATTGTCAGCGATGACAATACAAACTCTGTTATAGCCTTTGTAAGAACTGATAAAGAGGACGAAAAAGTTGTTGCAGTATGCAATTTCACCCCCGTTTTGAGAAAAGATTATAAAATCGGTGTTCCCGAGGGTGAAGGTTACGAGCTTGTTTTCAACTCAGACTCCGAAAAATTCGGTGGTACGGGTGAAAAAATAAAGAAAACTTATAAAACTATTGACGGCGAAATGCACGGCTACAAGCAGTATATTGAACTGACCTTGCCGCCTATGACAACCCTTTATTTCAAACAGAAAAAAGTTAAAAAGGCTGAAGATAAAAAGGTAGTCACAAAACCGTCAACTAAAAAAGCAAAAAAAAATAAAACTGTATATAGGAAAGGAATGTAACGACAATGGCAAAAAAGAATGAATGCATTGCAATGCTTCTTGCAGGCGGTCAGGGCTCTCGTCTTGGCGTTCTTACAAAAAACATTGCAAAACCTGCCGTTCCCTACGGCGGAAAATACCGAATTATTGACTTCCCCCTTTCAAACTGTGTGAACTCAGGTATTTATACTGTTGGTGTTCTTACACAGTATCAGCCCCTTGAACTTAATGATTACATCGGTAACGGCGGTCCTTGGGACCTTGACCGTGCAAACGGTGGTGTTCATATTCTTTCACCCTATCAGCAGATTGAGGGAACAGAATGGTATAAAGGTACTGCTAATGCGATTTATCAGAATATTCAGTTTATTGACAGATATAACCCCGAATATGTAGCAGTTCTTTCAGGTGACCATATCTACAAAATGGACTATGCAAAAATGCTTCAGTTCCATAAAGAAAAAGATGCGGCTTGTACTATTGCTATGCTTGAGGTTCCGTGGGAAGAGGCTTCTCGTTTCGGTCTTATGTTTGTAGATGATGACGGAAGAATTACCGCATTTGAGGAGAAACCCAAGAATCCCAAGAGCAACAAGGCTTCAATGGGTGTTTATATGTTCACTTGGGAGAAGCTTCGTAAATATCTTATTGATGACGAAGCTGACCCCGATTCTTCAAACGACTTCGGTAAAAACGTTATTCCCGCAATGCACGAAGCAGGTGAAAGACTTTTCGCATACGGCTTTGACGGTTATTGGAAGGACGTTGGTACAATAGATTCTCTCTGGGAAGCAAACCTTGATTTGCTTAATCCGAAAGCAAATATTGACTTGTCAGACAACAGCTGGAAAATTTACGGCAGAGGCGCAGTTACCGCTCCTCAGTACGTTTCCGATAAAGCGGTTATTGAAAATTCACTTGCTGCAGAAGGTTGCGAAATCGAAGGTAAGGTTGACTATTCAGTTCTCTTCTCAAATGTTACTGTTGAAGAGGGTGCATTTGTAGATTATTCAATCATTATGCCCGGCGCAGTTATTAAAAAAGGCGCAGTAGTTCAGTATGCAATGGTTGCAGAAAATGCAGTTATTGAAGAAGGCGCAGTTGTAGGTGAAAATCCCGAAAAATGCGAAAACCTTGAAAATTGGGGCGTTAGCGTTGTTGGTGCAGGCGTAACAGTTGGTAAAAATGCAACCGTTAAAGCACAGTCAATGATTTCAGAAGATGTTAAGGAGGGCGAAACAGTATGATGCCGAAAAATGTTCTCGGAATTATTTATTCCAACTCTTATGATTCCTCTTTAGGTGCGCTTACAGCAAGACGTACTATGGGTTCAGTTCCCTTCGGCGGAAGATACCGCCTTATAGACTTTGCTCTTTCAAACCTTGTTAACTGCGGAGTTACAAAGGTTGGTGTTATTGCAAACAGCAATTTCCATTCTCTTATGGACCATGTTGGCAGCGGCAGACCCTGGGACCTTTCAAGAAAAGTTGACGGACTTTATATGCTTCCGCCCTTTACTCCCGGTGCTACTGAGAGAGATAGTGGCGACAGAATCGACACTCTTAACAGAATAATGGAATTTATTGCAACCTCAAAGCAGGAATATGTTCTTCTTATGGATTCCAATGTTGTTTGCAATATGGATTTATCAAAACTCTTCAGTTACCATTCAGGAAAGAATGCTGATATTACAATTGCTTATGCAAACGGCAAAGCTCCCAAGCTTGAAAGAACAATGGCGCTTACTCTCAACGAGGAAGGCAAGGTTACAAATGTTGGTATCGATGTTAAGACCGAAAGCGATATTAACTATTCAACAAATATAATTCTTATCAGAAAAGCTCTTCTTGAAAGACTTATCGGCGATGCAGAAAGCTATACCTACACAAGCTTTGAAAAAGATCTTATTCAGAAAAACGTTTCTCACCTTAATATCTATGGTTACAAGGTTGATGAATGGACCCGCACAATTGACAGTATGGAAACATATTTTGATGCAAATATGGCCCTTCTTGAGAAAGATTGCCGAAAGAATCTTTTCCGTGCAGATGCTCCCGTTTATACAAAGGTTCGTAACGATATGCCAGTTATTTACGGTATTACTTCAAAATGCGAAAATTCTCTTATTGCTGACGGATGCCAGATTGAGGGTACTGTTAAAAACAGTATTATTTTCCGTGGTGTAAGAGTTGCAAAGGGTGCAGTTGTTGAGAACTCCATTCTTATGCAGGATGCTTTCGTTGGCGAAGATGCAAAGCTCAACTGCGTAATTATGGATAAAAACACAGTTATTACTCCTAAGAAAACCCTCAGTGGCGATAAGAGCTATCCCTTATTTGTGGGTAAGGAAATTGTTATCTGATAAAACTTGTTTTGATTGTGAGGTGTTAATATGGCAGTTTGTCCCATTTGCGGATGCAAAACAGAAGATCTTGATTTTGTTGAAAGAAAGATAACTGATACTGATTGTAAGGTGTGTTCTTTCTGCAATCGTCAATTGAATGTTTTTGATACTGTGGAAGAGCCTACTGAAGCACAATTGAGATGGCTTGTTGCAGTAATCGGAAAGGACGTCCCCGAGAGAGAAGATACTGTTCTTACAGCATTGAAAAGTATCCGTGGCCGGTATGCAGAAGCAGAAGTGCCACAATCTGCTACACCTGTGCAACAGAAGGCAAGTGCAGTTCCTCAGGGTAGCACGCTCAGAAAATCAAAATTGGATTATGAGAGTGATGATGTAATCAATGAATTGAGAAATAGAATTGATGCATTGGAAAATGAAATTCGCACAATGAAAAGAAAACAAATGATAAAAACAATAGTTGAACTGGGTGCGCCCGTTATACTTCTGATATTGCTTATTATCATTGTTATGTCTTCAGGTGTTATAGATAATTTTAAGGCGATTTTTGATATGGCAGGAATTGCACTGTAAAAGACAGACAATTTAACGGAGGTTTATTATATGAAAGTTTTATATGCTGCAAGTGAAGCCCTTCCTTTTATAGCAAGCGGCGGCTTGGCAGACGTTGCCGGTTCTCTTCCTCAGGCTTTGAGAAAAAGACTTATCGGGTGCAGAGTTGTTATGCCCCTTTATGACGGCATCAAGCAGGAGCTTAAGGATTCAATGAAGTTCATTACAAATATTTCTGTTCCTGTTGCCTGGCGCAGACAGTATTGCGGAATATTTGAAGCAAAAGCAGGGGGAGTAATTTATTACCTCCTTGATAACCAATATTATTTCAAGAGAGATTCTCTTTATGGATTCTATGATGATGCGGAAAGATTTGCTTTCTTTGCAAGAGCAATTCTTGAAATCATACCCCACATTGATTTCAAGCCCGATATCATTCATTGTAACGACTGGCAGACAGCTCTTACACCTCTTTATTACAGCACAATGTACGCTAATCAGCCCGGTTACGAAAATATCAAAACAGTTCTTACCATTCACAACATTCAGTATCAGGGCGTTTATGGAGAAGAGCTTATTGATAATGTTGTTGGTATTGACCACGCACACAAGAACCTTATTGAATACGATGGCGCAGTAAACCTTATGAAAGCGGGTATTGAGTGCGCTAATGCGGTTACAACAGTTAGCCCCTCTTATGCTAAGGAAATTCTTGACCCGTGGTATTCTCACGGTCTTGATACAATTCTTCGTGAAAGAAGCTATAAATTACGCGGTATTCTTAACGGAATTGATGTTGAAAACTATAACCCCGAAACAGATAAGGATGTTTTCAAGAACTATTCTGCTGACAATATGCGCGGAAAAGCAGTAAATAAAAGAGAACTCCAGAAGCTTTTAGGGCTTCCGGAGAAAAAAGATACTCCCGTTATGGGTATGGTAACAAGACTTGTTTCTCACAAAGGTCTCGACCTTTGCAAAGCAGTTCTTGATGAATTACTTGCTACAACAGATATTCAGCTTGTTGTTCTCGGTTCGGGAGATTATCAGTATGAAGAGTTCTTCAGAGGACTCGCACAGCGTTATCCCGATAAAGTAGGTCTTTGCCTGGGCTTTATTCCCGATTTGGCAAGAAAAATCTATGCAGGTAGCGATATGTTCCTTATGCCCTCTAAGAGTGAGCCCTGCGGTCTTTCACAGATGGTTGCTCTTCGTTACGGCTCAATTCCCATTGTCCGTGAAACAGGCGGTCTTCGTGACTCTGTTACAGACAGCGGTGACAATATGGGTAACGGTTTCGTGTTCTCTTCTTATAATGCTCACGATATGCTCCACGCTATTAAACGTGCGGTTGAGGGCTATCAGGACCAGAAGGGTTGGTCAATCCTTGTTAAACGCGCAATGGAAAGCGACAACTCTTGGGGCAAATCTGCAAATGAATACATTAAAATGTATAAAGAAGTTCTGAAAGGTTAATTTAATTTTCTTTTATAGAGCTTGCCATTTTACTTAACAGACTTTCAACTCCTTTTATGACGGCCTCGATACTCTTGGGTTCGGGGCCGCCGTAACGTCTTGCGTTAACGGTTTTTTCCGGGAAATCATCAAGATAGGATTCTATAAGAGCAAGGCTGAGTGCCTGGGTATGTTTTGGCGGAAGCGAAAACCATCTTTTTGGAATATAGCCTTTTTGGGCGGCGGCAAAAAGAGTTCTGTAAATGGTTGCAGCGTAAAGAATATCTGCGGATGTTCCTGCCTGGAAAGACCCTGCGTTCATTCTTTCGTGGGTCATAATTGCCGCGCGGTAAATGGAGTTTGTGTTAAAAATAGAGTCTTCCTCTCTGTCTTCAAGGGCGGTAGAGTTAAGACCCGAACGGCTGTCGGTTATGCCTAAAATATAATCGGTGGTAACATTATAATACTCGGCAGCTTTACATAAAAAAGCAAGACTATATTCTCGGATACCTTTTTCATAATGAGAAAGAAGAGCTTGAGAAACACCTAAATCTGCTGCGGCGTCCTTTTGGCTTAAGCCTTTTTCGGTGCGAAGTTCAACTAATCTTTCGTTAAAAGTTCTATTCATATTAACCCCTCTGAATTATACGATTTGTATAACACTATACACTATTTTACAGGAGAAATCAATGAAAACTTATACAATACACTTAATTCGTCACGCTCTCACCAAAGGAAATATTGAGGGTAGATATATCGGTCAGACTGACGAGGAGCTTTGTCAGGAAGGCCTTCAGCAGCTTGAAGGGATGAAAAGAGATTATAATTACCCCATCGCAGATGTTGTCTTTACAAGCAGCTTGAAGCGTTGCGTTCAGACTGCAAAAATTCTTTTCCCAGATAAAACTCCCATTGAAATGAGAGGTTTTGAGGAGTGTGATTTCGGTGAGTTTGAAGGTCATACCGCCGATGAATTAGAGCCTTACGAGGAATTTTCAGAATGGCTTTCGGGAGGCGAAGATGCCCGTCCGTTAAACGGCGAAAGCAACTCCGAATTTGCCACACGTGTTTGCGATTGCTTTGTAAAAACTGTTGACGGAATGATAAAAACAGGAACGAGAAGTGCTGTAATTGTCACTCACGGCGGTGTTATGATGAGCATACTCGCCGCATTTGGTGTGCCGGAGCTTCCTATGACAGAATGGCTTTGTCCTTCTTGCTGCGGTTATACAATCCGTATAACTCCATCCCTTTGGAGCGCAACAAAGAAATTTGAGGTTATAAACGAAATTCCTGCTGAACCATTAACGGCAGAGCAGGAAGAGAGTTTATGGGATTATTATGCAGACATCCCTGAGGATGAAGACATCGATTGGGAAAGTATGTCCGATGATGATTTTAAACTTGTATAAATCGGGTGATAAAAATGTCAGACTATAAAATTTTTGCAAACCACGCCCATCTTTTTCCGAAAAATACAAAGCCCAATGGTGACATTGATACATTGAAATCCATTATGGAAGAATGTGAAATTGAAGGCGCAGTTTGCTTTTCTCCCTTTTGGCATCAGATGGATATGTATGCTCATACAACAGGTCAGAATCCTTGCGAATGGGCGGCAAAGGCTCTCAAAAATGAGCCGAATCTTGTAGGCTTTGGTACAATTGATTTTGACAGAAAAGATTTAAAGGACCAGGTCAAAAAAATCAAGGATTTAGGTCTTTACGGAATAAAAATTCACCCTGCCGCTCAAGAAGTTAATGTAGCAGGAAAAGAGCTTTTTGAGGTTTATGAGGAAGCGGAAAAGCAAGGTCTTTTCTTATCTTTTCACACAGGTCTTCATTGGCACAGAATTGCAGATTATCAGATGCTTTTATTTGATGAGGTGGCATATAACTTCCCGAAGCTTCGCTTCAGTATGGAGCATATGGGCGGTTATAGCTTTTTCAGAGAAGCACTTCTTGTTATGAACAACAATTCAAGAGGTGAAATCCAGCATGTTTTTGCAGGGTGGACAAGCATCGCAATGGAAAAAGACGAATTCGGCAACACCCGAAGAGGTGCTTGGTCAATTACCGATGAAGAGCTTTGTGATTTGATTCACCAGACGGGTCCCAAGCGTAGTATTTTCGGTCTTGACACTCCCTATAAAGATGCTAAAAAGATAAAAGAATCCATTGAAAGAATAAAAAACCTCCCCATAAGTGAGGAGGCAAAGCGTGGAATTTTAGGTGATAACCTTAAAGAAATTTTGTTTAGTTAAAAGTGAAGAGTGAATAGTGAAGAGTTTCGGGGAAGCTTCACTTCCAAACATTTTAATAAATCATATCAGCAGTTGTCCAGTTTTTAAGAACTTCAAACTGGTCGGCTGCTTCTTTTTTTGCGCCTTCAAGGTCGTGGTCACGGTAGTTTCCGCATTCAATTGCGCTGACTCCGGGAACCTCTCCTTCAAATTTTGCAATAAAATCAAGAGCATCTTGTGTGAGCTTGAGGGCGTCACCATGAGTAATTCCTGTTGTAAGGAAATAGAATCCTGTTCTGCAACCCATAGGGCCAAAGTAGATAATGTTATCTTTAAGAGCGCTGTTTCTTACAAAAGTTGCAAAAAGGTGTTCAACAGTGTGAATAGCACCGGTTTCCATAACCTCTTCAACATTGGGACGGCGAGTTCTTATGTCGTATGTAACCACATCACCGTCTATACGGGAAATATACATACCCCTCATAAGCTTTGTATGGTCAACGTTAAAACTTTCAATTCTTTCCATTTTGTTTTTCTCCTCAAGTTCTTTTTTGTGTTTCTTTTCTGTATTTCTTATATTTTTAAAAAATTCAGTTAAAATTGCGGAACATTCATTTTCCATAAATCCGCCTGTATAGGATGGTTTATAGTTGAAGCTTTCATTAAACAGATTAACAACAGAACCGCAAGCACCGTTTTTTTTATCATAAGCACCGAAAACAACCTGCCTAATGCGAGAGTTGATTATTGCTCCTGCGCACATGGGGCAGGGTTCGAGAGTAACGTACAAGTCGCATTCCCAAAGTCGCCAACCGCCTAATCGTTTACAGGCTTCGTTTATGGCTTCAATTTCTGCGTGGCAAAGAGCATTTTTGCCTTTTTCACGGCGGTTTCTGCCTCTGCCGATGATTTTGTTACCAATGGTAACTACTGCACCGACAGGAACTTCACCCTCTTTTGCCGCTTCTTCTGCAAGGCGTAAAGCCTCGTTCATAAATTCAAAATTTTCCATATCAATAAGTGGGGGGAGTGGTTGTTAATTGAGTAATTGCTTGAATAACATAGAGGATTATCGCAAGTATCATAACAGGTGAAGTGTTGAATTTTACAAATTTTTCTCCTAATGAAGCGTCTTTGAAGCAACCCTCATTTTTCAAGGTTGTGTCGTCTTTATAACGGGTTAAATACACAATAACAGCAATAATGCCTAAAGTTATTCCAACAGCAGAACCGATATAGAAAAATGTGTTAGATGTGTATTCGTCAAAATAATATATCAACGCCGAAGAAATACCTGACATAGCGTTCATAAGGGCGTGTATAATAACACCTGTCCATAAGCTTTCTGTAGCTAAAACAGCATATCCGATTACAAGTCCGCAAAGGAATGCGAAGGGCATCTGAACAGCGTTTCCGTGGAAAACACCGAACACAAATGCGGAGGTAACGATTGCAAAGAGATTACCATATTTTCGCAGACTTTGCATAAGCACACCGCGCAAAGCAAATTCTTCAACAAGAGGCGGGATTAATGAGGAGCTGATGAAAATCATCACTACATCAAAAGTGCTTGAAGGGTCCTGAAGAGCTGAATAATCAGAATAAATACCGATACCCTCACCGAAAGCTCGCAGGAAAACAGTAACATAGTTTGCAACAAGGCATCCGCCGAAGCCGATAAGAATCAATAAAAGCGCTTTTGTTTTGTCTTTTGGGGGATTGTAGGGAATGTTTCCCAAAAATTTATTCTTTTTCAAAAGCTTTGAGCCGATGAAAAACGCACCGCCTACGCTTATTACCGAATAAAAAATACCGAAAGCAGATGCAAAGGTCAAATTAGTTTCGTATAATTTATAAAAAGTGGGAATAAGCAGTAAGTAGGAGAGGGCAAAGGAGAGCCCCAATAAAATCAAAAGAATGATGCCGGTATTTGTGCCGAGAGCTTTGATTTTATTTTCGTGCTGTCTGCGCTCAAGCATCTTTTGACGTTGTTGTTCAAGATATTGAGGATTGAAAAAGTTTTGAGGTGTACCGTAATGGTACTGGGGAGCTCCGCCTGGTGCGGTTGCATTATATATTTCAGCAGGAGAAGGAGTTTGTTGGGTAGAAGAGGAAATGTTACCTTGGGGATTTGCGCCTGAAGGCTGACCTGCTGTGTTAGGGTTATTGTTGGGAATGTAATCCATAACTTTTCCTTTCGATTAGTTTAGTATTCTTATAGATTATACCAACTATTCTTACAAATATCAACTCACAAATTGTGTACATACAATGAATTTTTACAATATGTAGTGTTGCGAAAAAACCGAAAACAATGTATAATTTTATAGAATTTATTTTCTACAAAATTTAAGGATGATTAAAATGAATAAAACAACCCATAAGCTTAGAATCGCAGGGGAAGAATACAGAATAGTTTCTGATGAAGCTCCTGAATATATGAGCGAGTTGGCTCACGAAATAGATTTGAAAATGGCAGATATTCTTCGCGGTGCCCGTGTTTCTACAACTCAGGCAGCAGTTCTTGTTGCTCTCCAGTATGCAGATGAAGCAAAGAAAAACGGTGGCACAACCGATAACCTTCGCTTACAGCTTAAAGAGTATCTTGAAGATGCGGCAAAAGCAAAAAGCGAAAGAGATTTTTACAAAAGAGAGTTAGACAGAATAAAAGCCATCAGCAACACCGAGGACAAAACCGGCGGACTTTGGAGATAATTATGGAAACTTTGAAGATAAAAAAGGTAAGAGCCAATGCAAAATTACCCACAAGGGCAACACCCGGGAGCGCAGGTCTTGATTTGTACGCTTGTATTGATGAGCCTATTACTTTAAACAAGGGCGACAAAGCATTGATTCCTACAGGAATTGCAATCGGACTTGACGACCCTCATTATGCCGCATTTATTCATTCGAGAAGCGGTCTTGCAATCAAGCAGGGTATAGCTCTTCTCAATTCCGTAGGGGTTGTTGATAGTGATTATCGTGGAGAAGTATGTGTTGGCGTAATTAAGCTAACAGAAGAACCTTACACAATTCAACCTTTTGAAAGAATCGCACAGATGGTTATAAAACCCGTTGAATTGCCGGAAATCGTTGAGGTTGAAGAATTGGACGAAACCGACCGCGGAGCAGGTGGCTTCGGGTCAACAGGCAGAGCCTGAATGGGAAATTCAGGATGCGGAATGCAGAATTAATGGGTCTGCGACGCAATTATATTTTTAGAAATAGGGGAACTGACTTGTCAACTATTGCAGCAATTGCTACCGCTCAGGCGGCAGCAGGATTAGGAACAGTAAGATTATCGGGAGAAAACGCTCTGTCGATTGCCGACAGAGTTTTTTCTGCTGTTTCAGGAAAAAAGTTAACAGACGCTAAAGGCTATACTGCTTATTACGGAAAGGTTCACGATGGTGAAACCGAGCTTGACGATGCGGTTGCCCTTGTTTTCCGTGCCCCCAAAAGCTATACGGGAGAAGATGTTGTAGAGCTTAGTTGTCACGGTGGGCTTTTTATTCTTCAAAGAGTGCTTCGTGCAGTATTTAACGCAGGTGCAGTTGCCGCAGAGGGTGGAGAATTTACAAAAAGAGCCTTTCTTAACGGAAAAATGGATTTATCTGAAGCGGAAGCAGTTATGTCTCTTATTTCTGCATCGGGAGAAGAGGCGAGAGCAGCAACATTAAACGCTCTTGACGGCGCTTTAAGCAGAGAAATCGGAGAATGCAGAGATGAACTTGCAAGAACTGCAGCTTTCCTTGCGGCATGGGTAGATTACCCTGACGATGAAATCCCCGAGCTTACGGATTCCCAAATGACCGAAACTCTTTCTACAGTCAAATACCGCCTTGAAAAATTACTTGATGGATTCGATGCAGGTCAGGCAATTCTTGAGGGTATTGATACCGCTATTGTAGGCAGACCCAATGTTGGTAAATCAACACTTTTAAATGCCCTTTCCGGAAGAGAAAGAGCTATTGTTACATCTGTTGCAGGAACTACCCGTGATGTTCTTGAAGAAACTGTCCGTTTGGGAAATATCACTCTTCGTCTTGCAGATACTGCAGGTATCAGAAGTGACACCGATGATGAAATCGAAAAAATCGGTGTTGTAAGGGCGAAAGAACGTTTTGACAGAGCAAGTCTTGTGCTGATGGTGCTTGATGCAGAGCAGAATTTGACCGAGGACGATAAAGATCTTCTCGAATTGTGCAAAAACAAGAACTCTATTGTAGTTATCAATAAAACAGATAAAGAAAAAGCGCTCTCACTTGATGAGGTGAAAGCACTTATAAATGACGAAAATATTGTTGAAATCTCTGCTAAAAACCGCAAGGGTATGCATGAACTTACGGCTATGGTTGAAAAGGTTGTTGGAACGGCAGGTTTTAACCCCTCAGCACCTCTTATTACCACCGAAAGACAACGTGGTTGCGTGGTAAAAGCAGTCGAGCATTTAACTGAGGCTCTCGATGGACTTTCAATGGGCATAACCCCCGATGCTATTAATGTTTGCATCGATTGTGCCGTAGAAAATCTCTGCGTTTTAACAGGCGAAAAAGCTACTGAAACAATAGTCAATGAGGTCTTCAAGAATTTTTGCGTGGGTAAATAAAAAAGGCGGTGAAACCGCCTTAAAAATTAGATTTTATAATCTCTTTTATAAATTTTTCGGTTGGGTAATCCATGATTATCCAACCATATTTTTTTGCTTTTTCAAGAGTTATATCTGAAAGTTTTTTGTTAATAAATTTTGCGCTTCTTTTGGGGTTGTAAAATAAACTTCCGCACGAGAAAAAAGTGATTAAAATACCGTCTGTTTTTGGGGGATTTTTAATGAAAGGAAACACCGCCAAACCCCATTTGGTTTGTGGGGTTAAGCCGTATAAATCCTGAACAGTAAAGGTTTTTCCCGTTAATGTACCGTCACGTCCTAAAAACTCCGCAACCTCATAAATTCTTTCAACATTTTCTTTTTGATAAACCCATGTTGAAAGGTTTATTCCTGTATTAAAGTCGGTGTAATTTCCGTTGTTTTTATCAATATTATCGCGGTTTAAAAGGACTATTTTTCCTCGAACTTCTTTAAGAATCGGGGTGCGGTTTTCTTTGTACCAGATAGGGTCATTTTTAAGATAATTATCAAAAAAAGTATCAAAGGTTTCTTCTTGGTTTGCGCCGTCATCTCTTTTGTAGCTTAACAAAATTGTTTCCGAAGGATTCTGTGAAAGGAAATTTTTGCAGTCTTGTATAACGTCCTCAAGAAACAGGTTTTCTCTTTTGTTTTCAGGATTTTTACAGTCTGCAATATCATGAACAATCTTCAATCTTTTTCCGTCTTTTTCAACGCGAATATCAAGAAAACGAATACCGTTGTTCAATTGCTCGATTATGGTTGTATTCTGACATTTTGAAAGCACGGGATATTGAACCCGATAAGCACAGCTGTCGTGGGTGCCGGGTATATTTATATATGAAACGGAAATAGTGTCATCAACGCTTTTCATCCAAGAATTCATGGCGAAATCTCCTATAACTTTATTCAATGCAATTTTACCACAATTGCAAAATTATTACAATAGAGCGAAAGAGAAAGTGGTATTTGTCAAATATTGTTATATATTACAATATAAAGTGAAAAAATTGGTTGTTTTTATGTGCTCAATATATTGCAAATGGAAAGTGCATATGGTAAAATATATTAGTTAAAATGCACTCCGTATGCGGCTTTTTAAAACAATGCAAGCAACACATGGTTGTTTGTGTATTATTTCTGAAGAAGAGGGATTTCATTGAACGTAATGAAAAAAGCGTTAGACTTTTTAAAACAACACATAAAAAAGGTTCTTATTGTGAGCGATGTATTGTCGCTGGGACTAGCCTTTGCTGCGGCAATATATTTAAAATTTGACGCATTTGTTTATTTACCTGAATGGTTTTTGGATAATGGGTTGTTCATATTATTGGCGGATTTTATAATTACGTCATTATGCTTTACTAAATTTAAGATTTACAAAAGAATGTGGCAGTATCTTATTGGTACTGATTACGCGAATTTGTTAAAAGCATTTGTAATATCACGTTTTGCTGTGGTTTTACCATTTGTGTACATCTGGTTTGAATACACACGTTCTTTTCTTACATTTGTTGCATTGTACTCGATGATATTTTTGTTGCTGGTTATTGCTGTAAGAGCTATGGTGCTTGTGGGTTATAATTTTTGGAAGAGAGAATACCTTGCCCAAAAGAATGTTGAAGAGGGAAGAAAAAAGAGGGTTATGATAATCGGTGCCGGCGGTGCGGCAATAAGGCTTATCAATGAACTCCGTGGCGTTCGATTCTTGAATCGATATAAGGTTGTTGCTCTTATAGATGACAACAAAAGAAAACAGGGTGAAATGCTCAATGGCGTAAGGGTTGTGGGCGGAAGAGATGTGATAATCAAGACAGCGAAGGAGCTTGATGTTGATGAAATTTTCTTTGCGGTTCCTTCTACGAGCGAGCAGAATAAAAAAGAAATTCTTGAGATTTGTAACAAAACAGGATGTGTTTTGAAAACGCTTCCTCGTATAACAGCTGTTGAAGAAAATGTCGATATAGGCTCCCAGCTTCGTAAGGTTGATTACACTGACCTTTTAGGTCGTGAACAGATAAAGCCCGACCTTTCAAAAGTTTTTGAGCTTCTGAAAGACCAGACTGTACTTGTTACAGGCGGCGGCGGCTCCATAGGTAGCGAACTTGTAAGACAAGTTGTTAAAAGCGGTGTTGCAAAAAGAATAATAATTTTCGACATAGCTGAAAACGGAGCTTATGAGATTCAGCAGGAAATCAGAAGAAAATATCCCGATGTTGACTTGAAGGTTCTTATCGGTTCTATCAGAGATGAAAAGAGACTTTGCGAGATTTTTGAAGAGTACAAGCCCAGCTTCGTTTATCACGCAGCAGCACATAAGCACGTTCCCCTTATGGAGGACAGCCCCAAAGAAGCTGTTAAAAACAATGTTTTCGGTACGTACAACCTTGCAAAAACTGCGGATAAATATGGTGTTAAACGTTTTGTTATGATTTCAACCGATAAGGCTGTTAATCCTACCAATGTTATGGGTGCCACAAAGCGAGTTTGTGAAATGATTGTTCAATCCTTCAACAAAATCTCCGAAACAGATTTTGTTGCGGTGCGTTTCGGTAATGTGCTCGGTTCAAACGGTAGTGTTATTCCGTTATTTAAAGAGCAAATTGAAAATGGTGGGCCTGTAACAGTTACTCACCCCGATATTATTCGTTACTTTATGCTTATTCCTGAAGCTGTTTCTCTTGTGCTTCAGGCCGGCGCATACGCAAAAGGCGGAGAAATATTTATTCTTGATATGGGTTCGCCTGTTAAAATACGTGAACTTGCAGAAAACCTTATACGTCTTTCGGGCCATATTCCCGGAGAAGATATTGAAATTAAATATACGGGACTTCGTGACGGTGAAAAGCTTTATGAGGAACTTCTGATAAGCGAAGAGGGTATTCAGAAAACTCAGAATGACCTTATCTATGTTGCAAGACCTATGGACTTTGATTCGGATAATCTATTTAAAAAGCTGGGAGATTTGAAAGAAATTCTTGATGCAGGAGAAGCAACTGAAATTGTTAATGTGATTAAAGAATTGGTGCCCACATTTAACCCGCAGAATGTTGCATATAAAGAAACAAAAAATACCGAAATAAACGGAGATGAAATTCGTGTTTAATATTCCTTTTTCTCCACCTGATATGACAGATGCTGAAGCTTTAGGTGCTTCAGAGGCGATAAAATCCGGTTGGATAACTACCGGACCTAAAGTGAAAGAATTTGAAAGAAAGATAGCAGCTTATTGCCACACGGAGAAAGCAGTTTGTCTTAATTCTGCAACCGCTGCTATGGAGATGACCCTGCGAGTTTTGGGTATAGGCAAAGGCGACCAAGTGATAACAAGTGCATACACTTATACCGCTTCTGCAAGTGTTATAGACCATGTAGGTGCGGAAATAGTGCTTGTAGATACCGCGCCCGATTCTTTTGAAATGGATCTTTGCGCTCTTGAAAACGCAATAACTGAGAAAACTAAAGCGATCATTTGTGTTGACTTGGGCGGTGTAATGTGCGACTACGAGAAAATATTTGAAATCGTCAACAGAAAAGCAATGATGTATTCGCCATCCAACGATATTCAAAAGGCAATGGGAAGAATCGTTGTGATTTCTGACTCTGCTCACGGGTTCGGTGCACAACAGAACGGAAAAATGTGCGGAGAGGTTGCAGATTTTACATCTTTTAGCTTCCATGCAGTAAAAAATTTAACTACTGCCGAAGGCGGTGCTGTTGTTTGGCGCAATATTGAGGGTGTTGACAACGATGTGCTTTATCACGAGTATCAATTGCTTTCCCTCCATGGACAATCCAAAGATGCCCTTGCAAAAACCCAATTGGGTGCATGGGAATATGATATAAAATATCTTGCATATAAATGCAATATGACTGATATTATGGCCGGGATTGGACTTGCTCAATTTGAAAGATATCCCCAAATGCTTAACAGGCGTCAAGAAATTATAGCAAAATATGATTCGGCGTTTAAGCCGTTGGGGGTTAAAACTCTTTCTCACACAGGTGAAAATCATATTTCAAGCGGACATCTTTACCTTGCAAGGGTACCCGGTGCAGATTTTGAAAAACGTAATCAAATTATCATTAAAATGGCTGAAAAGGGAATTGCATGTAATGTTCATTACAAGCCATTGCCGATGATGACGGCGTATAAGACTCTGGGATTTGATATTAAGGATTATCCCAATGCATATAAGCAGTTTGAAAACGAAATAACTCTCCCTCTTCATACGCGTTTATCGGATGAAGAGATTGATTACATAATCGAGTGTTTTGCTGCTTGTGTAAAAGAATTGTTTTAATTTTTCGAAGGGTGATTAAATGTACAGAAAATTTTTAAAACGGCTTTTGGATGTTTTTGTATCCTTTTTTGCTTGCATAGCTTTGGTACCCATATGCGCAATTGTAGGACTTCTTATAAAAAAAGATGATGGCGGAGCTGTGTTTTATAAAGCAAAAAGATTGGGCGTTAACGGAAAAGTTTTTAATATGTACAAATTCCGCTCTATGAAGGAGAATGCACCCGATATAAGAAACGAGGATGGGACAACATACAGCGCAGCTGATGATCCCCGTCTTACAAGAATCGGGAAAAAGCTCAGAGAGACCAGCATTGATGAGCTCCCTCAGTTTTTGAATGTTTTAAAAGGCGAAATGAGTATTCTCGGACCTCGACCCGATCCGCCTGAATGGTATGAAATTAATAAGGGCGAAATGAGAGTTAAATACACCGTAAAGCCGGGAATATCAGGATATACCCAGGCATATTACAGAAATACGCTTCCACTTGAGGAAAAGAACAAATGTGATGTTTACTATGCCGAAAACGTAAGTTTTATGTTGGATGTAAAGGTTTTTTTCCAGACTATAAAAACAATTCTTTCTCACAGCGATATTTATAGAAATGAAGATTCATTAAAGGCAAACGAGGGTAACGGAGCGCAATGATGGAGAAATATATTATTAAACCTCTTGATTGGGATACGGATTTTTTCGGTATGTCTTGCGCAAGAGTAACTTTAAACGATGAGCTCACAGAACAGGAAACAGAGGAATTGTTTGAGCAAAGCAGGGAATACGATTTTGTTACGATTGAAAATACCTGCGGAGCTTTTATCAACGATTTTTATATTGGTCAAAAGAGTAAAGCATATATTACCGACTGTTCCGTAACTTTAAAAAAGAAAAGTGAGGCACATTCTGAAGTTAATATGTGTGAAACACAAATAAGATTAGCTACGGAGGATGATTTGCCTTGGCTTACACAAATTGCAGGTAAGGCATTTGTTAATTCCAGATTTTGTAATGATCCACATATAACCGAAGAAGCGGTAAGTGAACTTTATACATCGTGGGTAAAGAATGCTTTTTTGGATGATAATAAAACCATCTTTGTAACAGAAGAGAAAAACGGTTTTCTTATATATTTCAACGATGGCAACCGAGCCTACATTAATCTTATTGCAACAGACGGTCGAAATTGCAAAAAAGGTGTCGGCACAGCATTAGTAAAGTATGCCGATAACTATGCATTTGAAAATGGATGTGAAGAGTTTTTTGTGGGAACGCAGTCAACAAATATTCCTGCAATAAATCTCTATATCAAATGCGGTTTTAAATTTTTAAAAACTACAAGAATATATCATCTTAGAAATAACTGAGGTACAAAAATGAAAATCCTCTATATAGCAACATCCTTTCCCAAGGAGAGTAAAGGCGCAACCATTTATACGGATTTGGCAGAGGCTTTGAATCAAAAAGGGCACCAAATAACAGTTGCGGTATCTGAACAAAAAAGAAACCAATCCGCAACAACCCTTGAAACAGAGAGAGGTTTCAAAGTTTTAAGAGCGGTAGTTGGCGATTATTACGATGTTAACATCATAAAAAAAGGAATAGTTACGGTCCTTCTGCCATTTATTATGAAGAAAGAAATCAAAAAGCACTTGGGAAAAGAGCAGTTTGATTTAGTTCTTTTTGAAACACCGCCCATTACAAATGCAGGTGTTGTTGCGTGGGCAAAAAAGCATTTTAAATGCAATTCCTACTTAATGCTAAAAGATATTTTTCCTCAAAACGGAGCCGATTTGGGAATATTGGGTTCAGGAATTGTGGGCAAATTGATTTTTAATTATTTCAAATTTAAGGAGCAGTTTCTTTATAAAACTGCTGATACCATTGGTTGTATGTCCGAAGGAAATAAAAAATATCTTCTCGAGCATAATCCGGAAATACCTGAGGGAAAGGTGGAGATTTTTCCCAATGCTAAAAAAATCACAGAAAATTACCAATGTAAAGAGTTTTCTGTAAGAAAAAAACTGGGGATTTCTGAAAAGGCCTGTGTCTTTCTTTTTGGCGGGAATATGGGCAAACCCCAATATGTTGAAATATTAGCTTCAGCGGCAAAGGAATTTAAAAATGACAATAGTATTTTCTTTGTTTTTGTGGGAAGAGGAACAGAAAAGCATATTCTTGCAGACACCATTAAAAATAACGATATAAAGAATGCTCTTCTTCTGGACAACCTACCCAGAGAAGAGTACGAACAGGTTACAAAGGAGAGTGACGTGGGACTCATAACTCTTGACCCGAGATTTACGATTCCAAACTATCCGTCAAGAATTCTTTCATATATGGATTATGCTAAACCTGTTCTTGCGGCTACGGACACGATTACTGATATGAAAAATTTAATTGAAAAAGCAGATTGCGGAGAGTGGGTTTGCTCTGCAGACAAACAAGCTTTTTTTCAAAAAATCAAAGAGCTTTCCGCTGATAAAGAAAAATGTAAGAGAATGGGCGAAAACGGCAGAGAGTATATGAAAAAGCATTTCACTGTCGAAAGATGTGTGGAAATTCTTGAAAAAATACCTAATCAGACTAACGGGTGAGAGTGTGAAAATTCTTATAATAGGCTTTGCGAAAATTAAATATATGCCCTATCTAAGCTTGTATCTGAACAATATAGATACGAGTTCAAACGATGTTCACATTCTTTACTGGGATAGAGATACAAGTCCGGACAAACCATTGCCTGATAATATAACTGTTCATACTTTTAATGAAATACTAGCAGACGAAATTCCCAAAATAGCTAAAATTAAAGCGTTTATTGATTTCAGGAAAAATGCTAAAGAAATTATTAAAAAGAATAAATTTGACTTCATAATTGTTCTCACAAGTGTTCCGGCTGTGCTTCTTTCGGGAATTCTTTTGGGCGAATATAAGGAGAAGTACATTTTTGATTACCGTGATTACACATTTGAAAAATTATTGCCATACAAGAAGTGTATAGCAAAATTAGTTGAAAATTCGGCAATGACAGTATATAGTTCGGAGAAACATTTGGATTTTTTGCCGGAAAGTGAAAAACTCCATGTTGCCTATAATTTTATAAAAGCATCCGTTACTATCAAAAACCAAAAGCCTTTTAAGCAAATAGGTAAAGGAGATTCTATCAGGATTTCTTATTGGGGTCTTTTAAGAAATGAAGGTTTCAATCGAAAGGTAATAGACAAATTCGCTAACGATAGTCGATTTCTCATAAATTTTTACGGAAAAAAACAACAAGTTGTCGAAAATCTTGAAAAATACTGTATAGAAAACAAAATTTCAAATGTTAAGTTTTACGGTGAATATCAAGAGGAGGATCGTTACCGCTTTGCTGCAGAAACAGATCTTTTGTATAATTTGTACGATGTAACGGGTACAGAAGGAATGGCTATGGGTAATAAATTTTTCGATGGCGCGATTTTTAGAATTCCCCAGATTTGTACAAAAGGCTCATATATGGGGGAAAAAGTTGAAGAGTACGGAATAGGCCGGGCTTTTGATATTGATTCCGATGAATTCGCTGATATGGTGTATAGGTATTATACTGATATTGAAGAAACACAGTTTACAGACAACTGTCAAAGATTGATGAAAAGAGTATTGATAGACTTTGAATCAACAGAGGAGAATATAAGAACATACTGCAGAGAGCAATAAAACTATTTCTGTTGCGATAGAGATAAGGTTAGATGAAAAGGCGGAAAAGGCATGAAAGTATTGCAAATTAACACGGTGTGCGGAATAAGGAGCACCGGTAGGATATGTACTGATCTTGCAGAAATTCTAGAAAACGACGGTTGTGAATGTAGAATTGCTTACGGAAGAGAATCCGTTCCTGATAAGTATCAGAAATATGCTTATAAAATAGGTAATGACACAAATGTAAAAATAGACGCTTTAAAAACACGTTTTCTTGACAATGCAGGTTTTAACTCAACCGCTGCTACTAAAAGATTTATAAAATGGATAGAATGTTTTGACCCCGATATTATACATCTCCATAATATCCACGGATATTATATAAATATTCGCCTTCTTTTTAAGTTTCTTAAGGATTACGGGAAACCGGTTATCTGGACATTACATGATTGCTGGGCGTTTACCGGACATTGTGCACATTTTACTATGGCGAGTTGTGATAAATGGAAGAACGGATGTTATTCGTGCTCACAAAAAAATGTATATCCTACAAGCCTTTTTTTGGATCGTTCAAAAAGAAATTATCAATTAAAAAAAGATTTATTTACAAGTCTTGATAATCTAATTATTGTTACGCCTTCGAAATGGCTTGCGGATATGGCAAAGCAGTCATATTTGAAAAAATATGAGATAATTGCGATACCCAATGGTATTGATTTGGATGTTTTCAAGCCTACATATGGAGATTTTAGAGAAAGATATGGTTTGGAAAACAAAAAAATAATATTAGGTGCAGCAACCTCTTGGCCGGAAAGCAAAAATTTAAAATTGTTTTCTCAAGTTGCTGAGGTATTGGACGATAGTTATAAAGTTGTGGTCGTAGGTGTTCCGCAAGAACAAGCGGCGCGGTATTCTGAAAAAATGTTAGCCATACCTCGTACTAACAGCGTTGAGGAAATGTCAGAAATTTACACTTGCGCAGATGTTTTTGCGAATTTGGGTCTCGAGGAGACGATGGGACTTACTACGGTTGAGGCTATGGCTTGCGGAACTCCGGTTATAACATCTAATTGCACGGCTGTTCCTGAGGTGGTAACTGAGGATAGCGGTATTGTTATAAAAAATCTTGATGTTCAAGGTGTTGTGGCAGGTATAGAAAAGGTACTTAGTCAGTGTTATAACGATACGTTTTCTAATGCAAGAAAGTATGAAAAAGCCCAGCAGTATAGGAAATATATTGATTTATATAATAAAATCATACAAAACGCAAAATGATTTTGGAGAAAAATATGAAAATACTTGAAATTTGTGTCGATTTGGATGGCGGAGGAATTGACAGATATTTGCTTAATTACTGCAGCAGAATAAAACAGATACAGTTTGATTTTGCAATAGTTGATACCGGTAAAAAAGGTATTCTTGAGCAACCTCTTGAAGATTTAGGCTGCCGTATATATAGAGTGCCGCGTCAAAGAGCTGGAATAAAAGCCAATTATAAAGCATTGGAAGAAATTATGACTCAAAACAAATACGATGCGGTACATATGCATTTAGGATATAGGGGCGCTATTGCTCTTTTTTGTGCAAAAAAATGCGGAATCAAAACCCGAATCAGCCACGCGCACATTGCTTTCGAGCCTGAAGGGAAATTAGGAAAGATAATAAGAAAGGTCTTTACGATAATATGTAAAAAACTTTCCACTTCTCTTTGTGCATGCGGTGTTGATGCGGCAAAATGGCTTTGGGGTGAAAAAGAATACGAAAGCGGAAAAGTAGCTATTCATAATAATGCTATTGAAGTGAAAAATTTTGCATATTCTGCTGATATAAGAAAACAAGAAAGAGAACGTTTAGGGATAAAAGAAGATACTCTTGTGGTAGGTCATGTTGGTAGATTGAGTGACCAGAAAAATCAAATCCGATTAATTGAAATTTTTAAAGAAATAAAAGAAATTACGCCGGATGCAGTTCTTTACCTTGTTGGTAGAGGTGAAAGAGAAGCACAAATCGTTGAAAAAATTAAAGAATGCGAGCTTAAGGATAGTGTAAACCTTTTAGGAATCAGAGACGATGTGAATAGACTCCTTAATGCGTTTGACGTTTTTGTTTTTCCGAGCACTCACGAAGGTTTGCCATTTACTCTTATCGAAACACAGTGCAACGGGTTAGAATGCGTTTCTTCTGATGCTGTTACAGAACTTGTAAAAGTAAGCGATTGCGTAGAGTTTCTTTCGCTTGAAGAGACAAATAAGGTGTGGGCAGAAAAAGCTGTTGCCCTTGCAAAGAAGGGGCACGATGAAAAGGCCTCCGAAGATGTTGTACTTGCAGGGTATGATATTGATACCCAGGCTCGTGAGTTGGAAAAGTATTATATTGACTGTATAAAGGAAAATAGATAATGGGACAGAGAATAGAAAGTTTTCAAAATAAATATGAAAACAGAAGCTTAAAAAAAGTCGTAATAGGCGGCTTTTTATTAAGAGTTTTTGTATTGTTTTTCATACTTGTTATAGGTACCTCTTTTACAGAACCGTACTTTATTTTAGACGATATAAAATATGAAGATACAGCCCAGATGTACATGGCGTTTGCGAATTCTGTTATAGATGCTGATTATCTGGAAAGTATAGAAACGCAATATATTCGTGCTTTTTGGCCGTGGGTTGTAAGTATCTCAGCATATATTTTTAAATGGGTCTATGCCGGAAGAGTTATTAATATAATTTTGTCCAGCATGTGTATCGTAGTTATATATAAGCTTGCATTAGAATTGTCGGAAAACAAAAAAACGGCACTTTTATCGGCAAAACTTTTTGCTTTTTTACCGCTTACGGTATTCGTATGTTGCTTCCCTATTAAGGATATCTTTATAACATTAGCGGTTATGTATGCTTTTTATATTTTTGTTTGTTTGCAAAAGGGTGTAAAAATTAAAGCTTTATCGCTTGTGTTATGTCTTGTTGGTTTGGTTTGTACCTATTTTACAAGAGGTGCCGTTATTGAACTTTTAGCAATCTACTTTTTCGTGTTCTTTATACAGAAATACGTTAAGAAGAAGAAATATTTTAAAGTGCTCCTCATTGTTTTGGTAACAGTAATGATGGTGTACCTGTTTAAGGATTTTATTATTCAATCTTTCGAAGAAAAAATCTTTTATTATTATGATTACAGTGGCGAAAGCGGAAATATGAGTGCTATCGAAATAAAAGAAATAAGCGATTTTTATAAATTGCCGATTACGTATTTCTTCGCAACGCTTCAACCAATTAATGTGAATCTTTTCTCCAATACGTATTCCAACTTATGGTATAGGGTTTTAACTTATTTGAATATCACTATATATCCTGTTGCTATAGGAAACTTTCTTTATATTTTCCAGAAAAAACATAATTGGGTTTTTTGGTTATCCAGTTTGATTATGTACGTAGCAGTTATTATTCTTTCTTTAGGCGTTTTCAGGCACTATCTGTTTTTATTGCCGTTGCAACTAATTAACTATTCTCTTTATATGGATAAAGGACAGAAGACATATAAGAAATTTTTGGTTTCAATTGCTTCATTAGGATTGTTGGGAGTTGTTATAGTTTATTCTTTATTAGGAGCATAAACGATATATTCCTGATTATTTAATTTTTATAAAAGGATGAAAGATAAATGCCGTTAAGTATTTTTATAGATGCGTTACCGTATAGTGAGATAAAAGCGAATTATACTGACTGGTTTGAGAATATGCAAGTAGCTGAATTGGTACCTAACATTGCGTACAGTTCAAGTCTTCATTGGCAGCTTTATTGCAATAAATACCCTGATGAGAGAGGCGTGCTTGTTGATTGGTCTAAAGAATCTGAACAGAATAAGCTTGTAAACCTTATTTCAACAATGCTTTCACCATTGGATATGGTGGATTCAATTGGTTTTTTATCGCGTAAAGTTCTTGATAGATTGGTGTTTAGAAGAAATCTTTTTGCAAATATTCCGTATAAATTCAGAAAATATTTCATTGAAAAAGGTCAGTATCTTTTTTGGGATGAAAAAATTTATCGTCAGGAAGAAATTTTTGATGGTTATTCGGTGATTTCCCAGGATGAAGGGCATCTTTCCTTTGAAGAAACAATAAAAAAATTCAAAAATTCCGTAGAATCAAACGAGAAAGATATTTTTGCAGTTTTTGGTTTTGCAGACAGCTTAGGTCATTCCGTAAGACGGGGAGAGTTATACAGCAATCGTCTTAAGCCTTATATGGATGCCTTAAAAGAGGTTGTTTCAGATTATAAAATACGTAATCCTCAGGAAGAAATTCTCATAATATCAGATCACGGTATGAGCACAGTTGAGCAAACTGTTGATTTTGAATTAGAAAAAATCTTCGGTAAACAAAGTACCGATACATATATTGCATATTGCGATACTGCGGTAATGTGTGTTTGGACAGAAGATGAGGTTTTGCAGAAAAAAATATGTGAATTTCTTAAAACTCGAGAAGAAGGTCATCTCCTTACAGAAGATGAGCGAAAGATGTATGGTGCAACGGATAGAAAATTTGGTAATATTATTTATATTTTACGTGAAGGTAA
Source organism: Acutalibacteraceae bacterium (assembly GCA_045542535.1). GTDB lineage: Bacteria > Bacillota > Clostridia > Oscillospirales > Acutalibacteraceae > DTU089. The sequence continues at coordinate 36,143 of JAZQLF010000024.1, forward strand.
AGTGTTTTACGAAAGTTGGTTCGGAAAAAGTGTTGTAAAAGCAAACTCTGACGGGTATGGTATGCATGGTTTCTGGCCTGAAAGGGAGGCGCGTGATCAAATGGCATGTGTGATCCTTATTGATGGTAAAAGGAAGTTAAATTCACTTTATAATTATCCACAAGCTCATCAAGTCATAAAAGAAGTTATGAAAGGCGGTATGTAAAAATGAAATATTTTTACAGAGAAAATCCGTTCCTTGAAGAACTCGTCGACAAATATTTTTATTGTATAGAAGAATACAATAAAAACACTTTTAACGAAGAATTATCTGTTATTTTGTTAGGTAGTCTCTCCAGGGGTGAAGCTACTTGGATTGAGAATGAGGACGGTTTTTCAATAATCAGCGATATTGAATTTTTTACTGTTTATCCTCAAGGTTTTGATAGATTTTCAGAGTTTACAAATTTTATAGAAGCTACAGCCAAGGAAGTATTCAAAGATCAAAAATCTTCGCTATTTCATATTGATAATACATTTATTTGTAGAACTGCTTTGCCTAAAATCGAAAGAAAATTGCTTACGTACGATGCAAAATGTATGGGTAAAGCAGTTGTAGGTCGCGATGATATTAAGGACTTGCCTGAAATTTCATTGAAGAATATTAATTTATGGGATATAAAAGATATTCTAACACATAGAGTTTTTTCTGTTCTTTATTACGGGTTACCGTTAAAGGCAGAGGGGAATTTTGAGGAATACCGATATTCTCTTGCCAAAAACTCTCTTGATCTTATGACGGTTCTGCTTGTTTGTCACGGGAAACTTGCCAGTGGGTTTGTTAATAGGCTTGAGATTGTTAACTCTTTACCCATAAGTGAAGAAATCAAGGATTATTTTAGCTATTGTATTTCAATAAAGTTATCTGAGGTAAGTAAAAGAGATTTCACGGTGGAAGAAATGGAGAAATTGTTTATTTATCTCATAAAAGAGCTCTCCAAACAAATTAAAGTACCGTTAAAAAACATATTTGTTAATTTGAAACATGTTACCAGAAGGGTTTGTGGCATAGTTAAAAGAGCATTGATTTACCGTTATATTCCGCATAGAAAACATCTGGAAGAACTAATAAAGCTTTTTGAAAACCAAAGTTATCTTACCCAAAGAGAAATGAAGAACAATCTGGTTATAAACGGATATCCGACAATTTCTTAAGTGAATCGGAATCTGTAACAGGTTTTTAGAGCAAAGCCCATATACTCTTCAGGCAATCAGGTGTGTGATAATGAATTTATTGAAGTGGATTCTGTTGCAATGGTGACCTTTTTGAAAAAAGTTTAAAGGATGACAAATTTTGAACAAGACAGCAAAAAATACGATTATATACTTTGTGGGAACCGTAATTATGGGGGCGTTGGGCTTTTTAAATACAATAATCCTTACGCGATTCCTTTCTCAGCAGGTGTACGCTATGTATGGTCTGCTAAATACTATGATAACAGCAGTGAATATGTTTTTGGCATTCGGCTATGATTCCGCATATATGCGTTTTTATTATAATCACGGCTATTCTCAGACAAAATTTTTGCTTAAATGTTTGAAAGTTCCTTTAATTCTTTTTGTGTTGTTTGGTATTGTGGTTTTAGAACCATCTCATACCTTTCTGCTTTATATTTTTGAAGAAAATATTTCTATAATTGCAATGTTTGCATTGATAGGTTATGTGTTGTTTTCTTCGATGCACCGTTTTAGTCAGCTTACGGCACGAATGGAAGAGTTTGCCGGAAACTATGTAACATCAGAAATTGTTGCAAAATCAGGTTTTATTGTTTTATTACTTGTAGTTTATGCTTTGACCAAAGAGGTTACATTTGAGTGGGTAGTTATCTCATTTATGATAACGGCAGCATTGTCAGTTGTTATAAACTTATATATATTTCCTAAAATAAGAAATAAATGTACACCATCAACCACAAAGATATCAAATAAAGAGTTGGTTTCCTATGGCTTTCCGTATATGATAAATAATGTGGTAGTGATGATAGTTCCGGTTGTAGAAAAGCTTATTATTCGAGATCTGACAAGCTGGGAAGTCTTAAGTATTTACACGGCGGCGTCAATATTTCAGACGGTTGTTTTATTGCTTACTAATACGCTCACAAACATATGGAATCCTATTGTCTTTAAATTTTGTGACGATGAGAAAAAATTTAAACCGATTTTACATGCTTTTGGAGTTACTGCCACAATAATTGTAACTTTAGGTACAGCCGCATGCATTTTATTGAGACGATGGCTGGTGTTGTTGCTTGATGAAAACTATTCCTCCGTATATATTATTGCACCCGCAATTTTGTTATCTTCCTGTTATCATATAGTTGCTATTATTTATTCGGTGGGAATAAATATCAGAAAAAAAACAACATATCTTGTTATTTCCCCTCTGATACAGGGTGTGGTATCGGTGTTATTATGTTATGCGCTTGTACCATCGATGGGGCTTATTGGTGTTGGTATTGCAGTTCTTATAAGTACCGGTATCAGTAGGTTTTATCGTATTGTTACAGGATTAAAACTTTATAATAGTGGGAAATCAGAGATTAAATCTTTTGTTTTGTGTCTTTTGAGTACGACTGGGGCAGTTGCTTCATTATTTTTCACATCTCTTTTAACTGATGTTCTGATATTTGCTACGCTCTGCGTCTTGACACTTGTAATAATTAATAAAGATATAGCGCCTATTATAAAGTTAATCTTCGAAATGGTGAAAAGTGAGAGAAAAAAATAATGCGGATAGCATTAAACAAGGATGGAGATAATTTGAAGAATATTGTTTTATTTGATACATCATCGGCGACTTTGAATCATGGTGATGAAATAATAATGGAATCTGTGTTGAAAAATGCAAAAGATATTCTTGATAATAATTATGTGGCACGGTTTCCTACACATACGCCGTGTTTTAGCTTTTATCAACAAACACGATTGAACGAGCGTTTTAAATTCGTGTGTGATTCAGATTACAAATTTATTTGTGGAACTAATATAATTAGCAACCACATGTTTTTTCCTTGGCCGTTTTGGAATATTAATATATTTAATTCAAAATGTTATAAAAACGCTGTGTTAGTTGGTGTAGGTGTTGCAGGTTTTAAAGACGGTGATGATAAGGTATCTTTTTATTCAAAACTGTTATTTTCACGTTTTTTATCAAAGCAGTACAAGCATAGTGTGCGTGACGAGAGGACAAAACGCATTGTTGAGTCTATTTGCGGTGCAGGAAGCGCTATAAACACAGGATGTCCTACGCTTTGGGGGTTAACAAAAAAGCATTGTAGCGAGATTCCGGTGAAAAAAGCGCCTTCGGTTGTGTTTACTTTGACTGATTATGCTGCAAACAGAGAAACGGATCAGTATTTAATAGATGTATTAACAAGAACTTATGAAACTGTTTATTTTTGGCCTCAGGGAACACGAGATATAAAAGTTTTTGAATCTTTAAACAATACAGAAAATATAAAAATGATAACACCCAGCGTAAAAGCTTATTCAGATCTTTTATCAAAGGGTAATATTGACTATGTAGGAACTCGGTTGCATGCCGGAATTTATGCGATGCAACACAAGGTTAGAAGCCTTATTCTGATTGTTGATAATCGTGCGGCGGATATGGGAGAGACTTACAACATCAATACAATTAAGAGATATGACAAAAATTTGGAGAATATTATAAATTCGGAAATAGTTACGAATATCAACATTGATGAGGAAAAAATCAATGCCTGGAAAAGTCAGTTTTTAGAATAAGTAAATGGAGAAGGACTATGGATTTGGCATATATTATAGGTATCGCTGGTGGTAGTGGCTCGGGAAAATCAACCTTTGCTAAAAGGTTGAAAGAGTGTTTTGGTGATGACGTTGTTATGATAAGTTGTGATGACTATTATTTGCCACATGATGATATACCGTTAGAAGAACGTACAAAACTTAACTATGATACTCCGGAAGCTTTAGAGTTGTCTTTATTGGCAGAGCATCTCAAAGAACTCAAAGAAAATAGAGCGATAGAATGTCCTGTTTACGATTTTACTTTACATACCCGTTCAAAAGAATTAAGAAAAATCACTCCTCGAAGAATTATAATAGTTGATGGGATACTGACTTTTGCAAATAAAGCTCTGCGCGATCAGATGGATCTTAAAATATATGTTGAAGCAGATGCGGACGAGAGAATTCTTAGAAGAGTCAGACGGGATGTTTGTGATAGAAACAGGACTATTGATAGTGTTATTGAGCAATATCTATCCACAGTAAAGCCGATGCATAATTTTTATGTTGAGCCAACCAAATGCTTTGCAGACATTATAATAAACGGTGGAATGAATAACATGGCTTTTGATATAGTTAGAACAAAAATCGAAGCCGTTTTATAAGGTAACATAGAGGTTAAAAAAGTAGTTGTTTGTGTAGGGTTACCCGTGAAAATTTTAGGAGAAATAGAAATGACACTTTACGAAAAATTATTAGCAAAAGAAGAGAAAATTTCATTAGTAGGACTCGGTTATGTAGGTATGCCGATTGCTGTGGCTTTTGCAGAAAAAGTTGACGTAATAGGCTATGATTTAAATGCAAAAAAGATTGAAATTTATAAAAGCGGAATCGACCCTACCAATGAAGTGGGTGACGAGGTTATATCAAAAACAACTGTTGACTTTACTTCGGATGAAACAAGACTTAAAGAAGCAAAGTTTCATATCGTTGCTGTTCCTACACCTGTAAACGATGATCATACACCTGATCTTACACCTGTTGAAGGTGCTTCAAAAATTGTGGGAAGGAACTTAACAAAAGGTTCAATAGTTGTTTATGAATCTACCGTTTATCCGGGTGTTACCGAGGATGTTTGTATTCCTATTCTTGAAAAAGAATCCGGGCTCAAATGCGGTGTTGATTTTAAGGTCGGATATTCTCCTGAAAGAATAAATCCCGGTGATAAAGTTCACAGACTTGAAACAATTGTCAAAATTGTTTCAGGTATGGATGAAGAGTCACTTGATATAATTGCAAAAGTTTATGAACTTGTTGTTGAAGCAGGTGTTCACAGAGCTGATTGCATCAAAGTTGCTGAAGCAGCAAAAGTTATTGAAAACAGTCAACGAGACATCAATATTGCATTTATGAATGAGCTTTCCATTATCTTTAATAAAATGGGAATAGATACAAAGTCTGTTCTTGAAGCAGCGGGTACAAAATGGAACTTCCTTAAGTTTTTTCCTGGTCTTGTAGGCGGTCATTGCATTGGTGTTGACCCTTATTACCTTACATATAAAGCAGAAATGTTGGGTTATCATAGTCAGGTGATTCTTGCGGGTCGTCGCATTAATGATGATATGGGCAAATATGTAGCCGAAAATGTAGTAAAAAACTTAATTTCTGCAGATAAGGCAGTAAAAAATGCAAAGGTTGCAATTCTTGGATTCACATTTAAAGAAAATTGCCCTGATACAAGAAATACAAGAATTATTGATATTGTAAATGAACTTAAAGAATATGGTATCACTCCCGTAATCGCAGACCCCGAAGCAGATGCAGAAGAAGCAAAACATCTTTATGGAATTGAGTTCGTTGATATGAATGCAATTAAAGATATGGATGCAGTTGTTCTTGCAGTAGCTCACGAAAGCTTCAGCAAACTTTCATTGGATGAAGTGGGAAGTTTCTTCGGCGAAGGCAAAAAAGTTCTTCTTGACATTAAAGGTTTACTTAACAGAAAAGAATATGAAGCAGCAGGTTATTCATATTGGAGACTTTGATTTTGTGTTTATAGGTGCTGATCGTTATGGGTTATAAAGATTTAAAATTCCCTCAAGATTCATTGTTTTTAGTTACAGGGTGTGCTGGTTTTATCGGTTCAAATCTCTGCGAAGCTATTCTTGATATGGGTTACAGAGTTCGTGGTTTGGATGATTTGTCAACAGGAAAGCAGAAGAATGTTGATATGTTTCTTGGGAATCCTAATTATGAGTTTATTAAAGGTGATATAAAAGACTTTGAAACTTGTATGAAAGCCTGTGAGGGTGTGGATTATGTTCTCAACCAAGCGGCTTGGGGTAGTGTTCCCAGAAGCATTGAGATGCCGTTGTTTTATTGCAAAAACAACATAGAAGGCACTCTTAATATGCTTGAAGCGGCAAGGCAATGCGGTGTAAGTAAATTTGTTTTTGCATCCAGTTCTTCTGTTTACGGAGATGAGCCGAATCTTCCAAAAAAAGAGGGGAGAGAAGGAAATCTCCTTTCGCCTTATGCGGTGACAAAAAGATGCGATGAAGAATGGGCTAAAATGTATACAATGCATTATGGTCTTGATACGTACGGTATGAGATATTTCAATGTTTTCGGTCGCAGACAAGATCCCGATGGTGCGTATGCTGCTGTAATTCCCAAATTTTTAAAGTTATTGCTTAATGGAGAAACACCAACAATTAACGGAGATGGCAAACAAAGCCGTGATTTTACCTATATTGATAATGTTATTGAAGCAAATCTGAAGGCTTGCCTTGCATCTCATGAAGCTGCCGGTCAAGCATACAATATAGCTTACGGTGGAAGAGAATATTTAATTGATATTTATTACGGTCTAACAAGTGCATTAAATCTTAATGTTGAACCCAATTTCGGCCCTGATAGGGCAGGAGATATCAAACACTCCAATGCCGACATATCAAAAGCAAGAAATCTTTTAGGATATGACCCAGATTGGAGTTTTCAAAAAGGCATAAAAGCGGCAATTGAATGGTACAAAGAAAATTTATAAACGGAGGCTTAACAATGTCATTATTTACAGGCAAAACACTTATGATTACCGGTGGTACAGGTTCATTCGGTAATGCGGTTTTAAATAGATTTTTGCAGACTGATATAGGTGAAATCCGTGTGCTTTCCCGTGACGAGAAAAAGCAGGATGATATGCGTCACGAATTTCAGGCAAAGATGCCCGAGGTTGCAGAAAAAATCAAATTTTTTATCGGAGATGTTCGCGATTTAGCATCTGTTAAGAATGCTATGCACGGTGTGGATTATATTTTCCACGCTGCTGCTCTTAAACAAGTTCCTTCTTGCGAATTTTTCCCCATTGAAGCGGTTAAAACAAATGTTATCGGAACAGAGAATGTTCTTACTGCAGCTATTGATGCAGGGGTAAAAACAGTAATCTGCCTTTCCACAGATAAAGCTGCTTACCCTGTAAACGCTATGGGTACATCAAAAGCTATGATGGAAAAGGTTATTGTTGCAAAAAGCAGAACCGTAGGTGAAGATAAAACAAAAATCTGTTGCACTCGTTATGGTAATGTTATGTGCTCAAGAGGTTCTGTTATTCCTCTCTGGATTGACCAGATTAAACAGGGTAAGCCTATTACAATCACAGAGCCTTCAATGACTCGTTTCATTATGTCACTTGACGAAGCAGTTGACCTTGTGCTTTTCGCTTTCGAAAATGGTGTAACCGGTGATATTCTTGTTCAGAAAGCTCCTGCTTGCACAATAGAAACACTTGCAAAGGCAGTTACAGAGCTTTTCAATCCCGATACAGAAATTAAAGTCATTGGTATTCGTCACGGCGAAAAAATGTACGAAACTCTTCTTACAAACGAAGAATGTGCAAACGCCATTGATATGGGTGATTTCTATCGTGTTCCCAGCGATAAACGCGGTCTTAACTATGATAAATACTTTAAAGAAGGCGACACAGAACGCGCAAAGCTCAGTGAGTTCAATTCGAACAATACAGAGCTTCTTAATGTTGAGCAAGTAAAAGAAAAACTTCTTTCACTCCAATATATCAGAGATGAACTTGCTGCTTGGGAGAATAAATAAATGAAAATTCTTGTTACGGGTGCAAAAGGCTTTGTAGGAAAAAATCTTTGCGCAGCACTTAAAAATGTTCAAGAGGGAAAAGATAAAACAAGGGGAATCGGAAGCGATATCGAAATTTTTGAATTCGATATTGATACCGATAAAGCTCTCCTTGATACATATTGCAAGGAAGCAGATTTTGTTTTCAATCTTGCAGGAGTAAACCGTCCTCAGAATCAGGAAGAGTTTATGGAAGGCAATTTCGGATTTGCCGGTACGCTTCTTGATACATTAAAAAAATATAACAATACTTGTCCCGTTATGCTTTCAAGCTCTCTTCAGGCAACTCTTATCGGCAGATATGCTGAGGGTGACTATGGTAAGAGCAAAAAAGCAGGGGAGGATTTGTTCTTTAAATATTCCGAAGAAACAGGGGCAAAGGTATATGTTTACCGTTTTCCCAATCTTTTTGGTAAATGGTGCAGACCTAATTACAATAGTGCGGTTGCTACATTTTGCAATAATATTGCAAATGATTTACCTATTCAGGTTAATGACAGAGCTATCCAGCTTACACTGCTCTATATAGACGACCTTATTGATGAAATGTTTGCAATTTTAAGAGGTATGCCTCACCGTTGCGAATATGACGGTCTTGATGAGGTTGCAAATGAAAACGGCGCATTTTGCTATTGTTCCGTAACCCATAAGGTAACTTTAGGCGAAATTGTTGATTTGCTCGGCAAGTTTAAAAATCAACCCTCAAATCTTTTGATGCCCGAAATTCCGTACAATTCATTTGCAAAGAAACTTTATTCAACATATCTTTCCTATCTTCCCAAAGAAAAAGTTTCTTTCCCATTAAAAATGAATGTTGACCCAAGAGGTAGCTTTACAGAACTTATCAAAACTGAAAAATGCGGTCAGGTAAGTGTAAATATTTCAAAACCCGGTATTACAAAAGGTCAGCATTGGCACAATACAAAATGGGAATTTTTCATTGTTGTTTCAGGTAAAGGTCTTATTCAGCAAAGAAAAGTTGGTACTGATGAGGTTCTTAATTTCCCGGTCAGTGGTGAAAAAATTGAAGCAGTCCATATGCTTCCCGGCTACACTCACAATATAATTAACCTTTCCGATACAGAGGATTTGGTTACAGTTATGTGGGCAAACGAGCAATTTGACCCGGACAAACCTGATACTTATTTCGAAATCGTAGAATAAATGAGGTAAGAAAATGGATATTAAACTTGATTATTCAGATGTTTCTTTTAAAAATAACGGCAAATTAAAGCTTCTTATAATTGTAGGAACTCGTCCCGAGATTATAAGACTTGCGGCGGTTATAAACAAATGTCGTAAATATTTCGACTGTATTTTAGCTCATACAGGGCAGAACTATGACTATAATCTCAACGGTGTTTTCTTCAAGGATTTAAAGCTTGAAAATCCCGAGGTTTATATGGATGCAGTAGGGGATGACCTTGGTGCAACAGTTGGTAATATCATCAATTGTTCTTATAAACTTATGAATCAGATTAAGCCCGACGCACTTCTTATTTTAGGTGACACAAACTCCTGCCTTTCCGCAATTTCTGCAAAAAGACTCCATATTCCAATTTTCCATATGGAAGCAGGTAACCGTTGCAAAGATGAGTGCCTTCCCGAAGAAACAAACAGAAGAATTGTTGATATCATTTCTGATGTTAACCTTGCTTACAGCGAGCACGCAAGAAGATATCTTCATGAATGCGGACTTCCCAAAGAGAGAACCTATGTAACTGGCTCCCCTATGGCAGAGGTTTTGCACGAAAATCTCAACGACATTGAGAAATCCGATATTCTTGAAAAATTAGGTCTTGAAAAGAAAAAATATATTCTCCTTTCTGCTCACAGAGAAGAGAATATTGATACAGAAAAGAATTTCTTATCACTTTTTACTGCTATTAATAAAATTGCAGAAAAATACGATATGCCAATTCTTTATTCTTGCCACCCCCGTTCAAAGAAACGTCTTGAAGAGAGTGGTTTCCAACTTGATGAAAGAGTAATTCGCCACGAACCTCTCGGCTTCCACGACTACAATAACCTGCAGATGAATGCTTTTGCGGTTGTTTCCGATAGCGGTACTCTTCCGGAAGAATCAAGCTTCTTTACATCAATAGGCAAACCTTTCCCTGCGGTTTGTATCAGAACAAGTACAGAACGCCCCGAAGCTCTTGATAAGGCTTGCTTCGTTCTTGCAGGTATTGATGAAAAATCTCTCATTCAGGCAGTTGCAACAGCGGTTGATATGAATGAAAACGGCGATTATGGTATCCCCGTTCCCACTTATGTTGAAGAAAATGTTTCAACAAAGGTTGTTAAGATAATTCAAAGTTATACCGGCGTTGTTAACAAAATGGTCTGGAGAAAGTTTTAAACAACAAAAGCGTCTGTGCAAAACACAGACGCTTTTTTTATAAAACTTTGAACATCGAAAGCATTATTTCAAATGTTTTTGCATATTCGGTTGCCAAAACGGGTGTTCTGCACTCGATTACGATGCAACCACCTTTGTTGTCGTCAATGCAATATACTGTTGTGATAATATCACTATCGCTGTCACCCGTTTGGGAACGATAAGCAGTATTTGTATTTTCGATTTCAAGCTTTGCGGAACTGTCTAATTTTTTATGTTTGTTTTCTGCTGCACGGCAACATTCTCTGTAACCCATTTCTCTTACAGGTGTAACAGTCATTTTAACATTACTGTTTTCCTTTGCTGTAAGAGTGGTTTCACCGTCATCATTTTCAGTTACCTCAAAAGTTGATTTATCAATAAAAAATGTATAATTTTTATTGGGATTAACTATGGGGTCTGTTGAAGAGGGGATTACGAAAGTTGTTTCTGTGGATTCAGCGGAGGTTTCAGATTTTTCCGAAGTAGAACTGCTTTCAACAACGGTTTCTGTAATTCCGGAACTTTCCGTGATATTGGGAGAGTCTGAATTACCGGTAGCCTTTCTGCCGAAAGGAGAGAGAGCAATCGCCGCGATTGCAATAACCACCGCCAGAACACAAAGAACTATTATTAAGTTCCGCTTTTTTTTATTGCTCATAATTAAGCTTTATCCTTTGAACCGAAGAGTTCGATTTTTTCGCGAACAGTTTCTTTAATTGCTTCGCAACCGGGAGCAAGAAGCTTTCTGGGGTCGAAGCCTTTACCCTGAAGGTCTTTACCAGCTTCGATATATTTTCTTGTAGCATCCTGGAATGCAAGCTGACATTCTGTGTTAACGTTGATTTTGGAAACACCAAGAGAAATAGCTTTCTTGATCATATCAGCGGGGATACCTGTACCACCGTGAAGAACGAGAGGCATTGTGCCTGTTTTTTCCTGAATTGCTGCAAGAGTGTCAAAAGAAAGACCTGCCCAGTTTTCAGGATATTTACCGTGAATGTTACCGATACCTGCTGCGAGCATTGTAACACCAAGGTCAGCAACCATTTTGCATTCTTCGGGGTCTGCACATTCGCCTGCGCCAACAACGCCGTCTTCTTCACCGCCGATAGAACCAACTTCAGCTTCAAGAGAAAGACCTAATTCTTCGCAAGTTGCAACGAGTTCTTTTGTTTTTGCAATGTTTTCGTCGATGGGGTAGTGAGAACCATCGAACATAATTGAAGAGAAGCCTGCTTCGATACAAGCTTTTGCGCCTTCGTATGAACCGTGGTCAAGGTGAAGAGCAACAGGAACAGTGATGTTAAGGTCTTCAATCATTGCTTTAACCATATCAGCAACTGTTTTGAAGCCGCACATATATTTACCTGCACCTTCGGAAACACCGAGAATTACGGGTGAATTCATTTCCTGAGCGGTAAGAAGAATGGATTTTGTCCATTCAAGGTTGTTGATGTTGAACTGACCAACTGCATATTGGCCTGCTTTTGCTTTTGTGAGCATGTCTTTTGCGTTTACTAAAGGCATTTTTAACACTCCTATATATTAAAATTTTTTATAAACAAATTTTAAGTGGCAAGTTGAAAGTGGAAAGTGGCAAATTTCGGGGCAAAGCCGATTATAATGGTATTCCTGACTTTTCACTACCAACTTCCAATTACTTAAATATCTTCTTCCCTCAGATTGAGAACAAGCTCTTTCTTTGTGGGAACAAGCTTTGTATATTTAACACCTGCTGCATCAAACATTCTTTTGGAAGCTCTTGTTGAAGAGGTTTCGGCATATTTATCAGAAAGATAAATAACCTCTTTGATTCCGCTTTGAATAATGGCTTTTGCGCATTCGTTGCAGGGGAAGAGAGCAACATAAATTCTGCTTCCTGCAAGGCTTCTGCCGCGGCAGTTGAGAATTGCATTAAGCTCTGCATGGCAAACGTAGAGATATTTTGTATCGTAAGGGTCGTCACCGCTTCTGTCCCAAGGGAAAACATTGTCGTCGCAACCTGCGGGGAATCCGTTATAGCCAACGGACAAAATTCTGTTTTCGTCATTAACGATACAAGCACCCACCTGAGTGTTGGGGTCTTTACTTCTTTCGGCGCAAAGCATTGCCGCACCCATAAAGAATTCGTCCCAGGAAATATAGCCGTCACGTTTAGCCATAATGTCTTCTCCTTATCTCCACTTAATTCCACCCTACATTATACAATTAACTTGTGAAATTTTCAACATAATTTCATAAATTTGAGGTTGAGAGGAAAAAATTTTGCATTTTTAAGCCATTCTTAACTTTTATTTTCTAAAAAAGAAAAATATATCTCTATAGTTTTGGTATTATTTACAGGTGGCAAAATAAACTTTAGGAGAAATGTATGGGAAAAGGATATTTTAAAAGAGTCCTCAGTATGTGTAAACCCTGGGAGCTCGTATATTGGTGGATTTTAAGACTTTTGATGATTGGCGGAATAATCCTTCGTCTTGTTGAAGCGGATGAGTTGGGTATGTATCAGCCTATGCAGATGTCAGCAAACCTTTTGGGTATGTTTGCTTTCGAAATTTGTCAGGCTTTCCCTGAAAAAACATTCCCTCGTTATTTTTCGGCATATTTCCAGAATATTACTATTCTCGGATTCTTCCTTGCATCCTTTGGCGGAGCTTTCCTGAATTTCTACTACATAATCCCTGCTTATGATAAAGCTCTTCATCTGTTCGGATGTATGGAAGCTGTGTTTATCAGCTATGAGCTTATCTGTGCAATGCAGTTGCGCGATAAGGTAGTAGTTCCTGCAAAGTATGCAACTCTCGGTGCTTTCGGACTTGCTTTCGTTTTTGCGGCAGGTTGGGAATTGTTTGAGTTCTCATTTGACCAATGGTTCGGCGGGGATGCACAGCATTGGAATCTTGAACTTGCAATTAAAGAAGCAGGTGGCAATATCGAAGATATTTTCATGCTTATTCCTCTTGATGCTGAGCGTTTTGAAGCCCGTTTCGCAATTATGGACACTATGGGTGATGCGATTCTCAATGCAATAGGTGCGGTTGTTATGTATCTTATTTTGAGAAAGAAGCCTTACAGACATATGGGCAAGAACAATATCAACAAAATGATTGAAGAAGAATTGGCTAAAAATACCAAAGAAATTGCAGACGCATAAATAAATATTGATTATTGGAAGAAATAGTTATATAATCAAGATGTATAATTAAAAGGAGGAGTACCTATGTCTAAAAAGGTATTGGCAGTTGTACTGTCACTTATTCTTGCTTTTTCGGTAGTTGCAGTTCCCGCTGGCGCAGCTGATGCAGACTTCAACATCGAAAATATTTTCAACACAATTATCGACAAACTTATTTCATTTGTTCTTACATATCTGAACCAGTTCTGGCCGGGATATGATGATCAATGGCAAACTCAGGACGAATATGTTCCGGAGAATTTCTATACAGGTGAAGAAACCTTTGACACAGAGGTTTCTGCAGATGCTAAATGGGAAATGGGTTATTCAGGCGCATCTCTCCTTGAAGGCATCGAAGCAACAAGTGGCGATTATTTCCTCGCAGGTACTCTTGAACCTATCGCAGGTCGTGTTCCCGTAAGAGTTGTTGACGATCAGAGAGTTCGCGTTTATGCAGTAACTGACGGCGTTAGCGGTGTAGTAATTCAGGCAGTTATCGACGGTTTCGGTTTCTCTCGCGGTGATGTTCAGATTATCCGTGAAAGAATGGAAGAATTTGCTGCTGAAAACAATGTTGTTGCTATCAACGTTTCAGTTCTTCATCAGCACTCCTGTATCGATACACTCGGTATGAACGTTCCTCTCGCACAGGCTCTTATCTTCAACACAGGTAATGCAGCTTCAGGCGGCATTATTGAAAGCATGAAGGTTCAGAAGAATCAGGAATTCATGGAAAATCTTTTCCAGAAAACCGTTCTTGCTATGAAGAAGGCTGTTAACAATATGAAGCCCGGTACTCTCAATTATGGTTCAGCTGATATCAGCGATTATATCAGAGATAAACGTGATCCTCAGGGCTTTGACGGTCAGATTCACAGACTTCGTTTCAC
>JAZQLF010000025.1:0-118805 GCA_045542535.1 Acutalibacteraceae bacterium
GAAGATGAATTTAATATTGAAATTCCTGATAGAAAAATTAAAGAATTTAAAATAGTTGGAGATGTAATTGCATTTGTTGAAAATCAATGAAATTGTATTTTATGAACATTTCTGAAAAAACCAATTAAAAACTAGCAAAAATTATAAGATGTAGTTTTGCAACGCTATTTCAAAAACGACGAATTGTATTAAATAGCGTAGTCAATGCCAGAAAAATAATCCATCGCTTTTGCGGTGGATTATTTTTTGATTTTAAGTTCTTACTCTTTTTTCTAATTTATCGTGCTAACACTTTACTTTGCTAAAATATTTTTCAAAAAAGTGTTTACAATTGCAGATTTATGTTGTATAATAACACAAATATTTATAAAAAGGATGGTTTCTATGGAAAACGGTCTCAAGAAACAATACGGACTTTTAATGGCTATCTGCATGGTTGTAGGTACTGTTGTAGGTTCCGGTGTTTTCTTCAAAGCACAAGCAATTCTTCAAAAGACTAACGGTGACATGCCTCTCGGTATTTTGGCATGGATTATCGGTGGCGTTATTATGATTTGCTGTGTTCTCGCATTCTGCGTTATGGCTCAGCGTTATGAAAAGGTTAACGGTCTTGTTGACTATGCTGAAGCAACAATTGGTAGCAAATACGGTTATATGATGGGTTGGTTTGCAACAACAATCTATATGCCTGCAATGACATCTGTTCTTGCTTGGCTTACTGCAAGATACTTCCTTACTTTCTTAGTATCTGTAAACCCTGATTTACAGCTTGCAGGTGACCCTGTAACAGGTAGTGAAACATTCTTACTTGCAGGTTTCATTCTTATTTGCGTATTCGCAGTTAACACACTTTCTTCAAAACTTGCTGGTAAACTCCAGATTAGTGCTACATTCATTAAATTTATTCCACTTCTTTTGATGGCAATTGTTGGTACAATCTATGGTCTTACACACAACCTTGCTGGTGAACCAACATCAATCCTTACTTCTAACTTTGCTACAAGTGCTGGCGACATGTCACCTCTCTTTGGTGCTGTTGTTGCTACTGCTTTCGCTTATGAAGGTTGGATTCTTGCTACATCAATCAACTCAGAAATCAAGGATTCTAAAAAGAATCTTCCTATCGCTCTTGTAGTTGGTGGTATCATCATTATTGCAATTTACCTTTTCTACTACATTGGTGTTGCAGGTGGTGCTCCTGTTAAGACTCTTATGGACGAAGGTACTGCTTCTGCTTTCACAACAGTATTTGGTAATGTTCTTGGTAACATTCTTAACCTCTTCGTTGCAGTTTCTTGTCTTGGTACTCTTAACGGTCTTCTTATCGGTTGTATCCGTGGTCTTTACTCTCTCGCAGTTCGTGGCTATGGTCCCAAGGTTAACCTTATGAAACAGGTTGACGCAGGTTCAGGTATGCCCTCCAACTCCTGTATAGTTGGTCTTGTAATTGTTGCTGCATGGCTTGTATATTTCTATGGTGCAAACCTTACAACTCCTTGGTTCGGTAAATTCAGCTTCGACTCTTCCGAGCTTCCCATCATCACAATTTACGCTCTTTATATTCCCATGTTTATTCAGTTCATGAGAAAAGAAAAAGAGCTTCCCGCTCTCAAGAGATTTGTTCTTCCTGCTCTTGGTATTATCGGTTCAGCTTGTATGGTATTTGCAGCCATTTATTCACACGGCTACGCTCCCTACATCGCTGCTAAAGAAGCAGGTCAAGGCTTTACTTGCCCCGTTCTCTTCTACCTTATCGTATTCGCTGTGATTATGGCAATCGGTATGCTCCTTATGAAGCCAAAGAAAGAGAAAAAATAAATAACAATAAAATTTATGACCTCGTCACTTTTCCTGTAAAAAGTGACGAGGTCATTTTTATGATTTCCTACTGTGAAAGGTTTCTTCGCCGATTCGCCTTATGGTAACATCCGCAACGATGGTGAGTTTTATTGAAGGGAAAGTTTCCTGCCAATTATTCTTTAAATTGTGATACATTTTATTATCATCCAGACGGAGTCTTTTTCCGTATCTTAAAACGTCTGCTCCGTGACGACCTTGTAAAACTGTTAAGGTATTTTCTGCCTTTTTACAAATAGACTCCCCTACTGCAGTCTGAAAAGTTTCAAGAACACCTGTATCAGTACTGAAATAATCAGCACCCTGAACTCCCTCAAGATCACAGGAAATTTTTACCGTTAATTTATAATGAAGTTCTCCGTTTTCCTGAGTAATTTTATACTTGCTTTTGCCTTTATTAATATAAAATGAAGCCTTTTGCCCGTTGGGTAAATCTGCGCTTATTACACCCTCTTGAATTTTATCATTCAGAATGGCTATACCCTCGGCAACGTCAGAATCAATATACATTGAAAATGTCGAATCTGTTCCGAAAATAGCACATCCGTCCAAATCGAAGTTTTCATTCTCACCGTTTTTTTGTATTGTAACCGCAGGAATACAAAGCCCCGAGGTTTCGTCCTTTATATAGTTAATTGCGTCAAGTATTCTCACCTTTGGAACAAGGGACTGCCTGGCACTTTCTTCCAGCATATTTTCGAGAATTTTGCTTTTTATGGAGTCTGTTAAAAGCTTTGCTCTTATAATGCTTTCACCCGTTGTATTTTTGGCAACGCAGAGAAGCTGAGATGCTCTCGAATCATAGTTTCTTTCAAAAAAATCCAGTATATCTTTTAAATTTCTGTTTGCAGCTTTTTCTCCTAATATTATCACTCTGTTATGTGCAAACATAGGCTCATTTCCGCTTTTGGTTATGAGCTTTCTTAAAGCCTCGCCCACGGTAGAGCCCTCAGCAGAATATATTTTAGTTTTATTGTCACTATTGCCGTTGCCACCGGGACTGCCGCTTTGCTCATTATTTAAAATTTCGACAGTAACCTTAAATCCGTTATCTGTTGTATCTATTCCGATACCTTGCATTATCATTAATTCGGAAAGCTCCGTGCCCGGTTTCTCACAAGAGCAACAGGACAAAACAAGACCTGAACAAAGAATAATTAAAAGGCACACTTTAAACAGTTTTTTCATTGCCCCGTCTCCTTTTTATAAATTGGCATAAAAGCAAAGCTGATGGAAGAATGATAACGGGAACAAAATACACCCCGAGAACAAGAGGCGTGTATGAAATAAATCCGAAATTAATAATATTTCCCGAAATAAAAATAAGAACTGCAGAAATAATTGCACCTACCGAAACACTTACTATTTTTTCCGAAAGCTTCGGAAAAGAAAAGCAGACACATTTGACAATAGCCATAATGTAAAGGGTCAGTTTTGTTACAACGCATAAAATCCATATTGCAGTTTCAAGGGCATCAAGTCTTTCAAAAAGCCCGAATTCTGCAAGTGAAACGGCTGAATAAGTCGGAAAAAGCTGAGTATCGGCAAAAACACCCAAAGTACCTATAACAAAAAACAGAATAAAAGAAAATGAAACTGCACTTAAAGCCGACCATAAAATATAATTCTTTTTCAGATTTCCTTTTATCTCCGGAAAGAAAATAACTATTGCCCCTATTTCTGAAGCCTGAACTGTAAACATAAAACTATCATAAAAGAAATCCCCTACACCCTTTTCAAACAATGGGGTAAAATTCAGAAAATCAACGTCTTTTGAAAGAGTTAAAGAGGCAAAAAGTGTGGCAGCTACCACAACGAGCGTAAAAATCGTACTCGCACGTCCCAAAGCCCCCAGTCCGCAAAAGGAAAGTGCAACGCAAACTACTACAAGACCTATGATAAAATAGGTCATTTCCGTTCCCGGAAAAAGTTCCGAACTTGCGAAAAGGTCGAAACGACCTACAGTCATAAGCGCATCAACAAAATACACAACACCGTAAAAAACAGCTATAATTTTATACACTTTATTTTTCTTTTGGGTCTTTGAGTTTTCTGTTAAGCATCCTTTTTTACAAAGCAAATATATGGGTATTGCAATAATTATACTGATAGCGGCGAAAACAACAGGTCTCAAAAGAGATTCAGCCGTTGCTATTGTAATTTCGGGAGATGAAATATACATAAACACGCTCCCCAACATAGACAAATAAAGCAAGGCGAAAAACTGTGGAGCGGTAACTGTGGATTTAGTCATTTTTTCTCTCCTTTCCCGATTTTTCTTTAAAGCCGTTTATATCAAAGACCCTGTTACCTAACTTTTCCATACTTAATCTAAACACAGAATCTCGCCAAAGAGATTTGTTGTAAGGCGTTGCAGGAGCTAAAAACGGAACTCCATAATCTGTCATAGAAGAAAGGTTTATTAAAAGTGCCGCCGCACCAATCATAATCCCATAAAGTCCGGAAATACCACCAACGAGAATAAAAACGATTCTCAAAATAGAAATAGGTTGATACAAATCCGAGGAAACCAAAGAGCATATTGCAGTTAAAGCAACGATAATGAGCATTGGTGCACCGATAAGACCTGCGGTAACTGCCGCATCGCCGATAACAAGAGCACCTACAATACTCACCGCGTGACCTATGGCTTTCGGCATACGAAGTCCAGCTTCGCGCACGGTTTCATAAACAAAATGTATAATCAGCGCTTCAACCGTTAAAGTGAACAAAGTGTTACTTTCCATTATGACAATATTATAGAGCATATCATCCGGGAACATTTCCTGATGGAAAAGACCAATTGCAACAAAAACACCCGGTAAAAAAACGCTGATTAAAAATGACAGAAGTCTGACTCCGCGCATAAAAGTGGCAAAAAACGGGCGATTAATATAATCATCAAGGGTCTGAAAATTCTCTATAAAAAGCCGTGGCACAATAAGAGCAAAGGGTGTTCCATCTACGAGTATTCCGATTTTACCCTCACAGACCTTTGCTGCAAGAGTATCGGGGCGTTGGGTCTGCCCAACCATTGTGAAAAGGCTTTTTCTTTTGGTGTCAAAGGTTTTTCTCAAATACCCTGCCGCTAAAACTGTGTCAATATCAATTGAGTCAAGTCGTTTTTTCACCTCTGCCAAGGTGTCTGGATTAACCCTGTCTTTCATATAGCAAAGAAGGATTCTGGTTTTACTTGTTTTTCCTGTTTCTTTCATTTCTATTTTGAAATTTGTGGTACAAAGACGTTCTCTTATGAGAGTTAAATTGGTTTTTATATTCTCCGTAAAGCCCTCTCTCGAACCAAATTCCTGAACTTCATTATCAGGCTCTTGTATCGCGCGCTGAGGCGGATTTTGGACACCAAATACTATACATTCTTTCTGCCCTTCAACAAATATGAGAAGTGTACCTCTTAAAATCTCCATCATTGCTTTATCAAGGCTTTTTTCTCTTTTTTGCTCGGTACCATATATAATTCTATCTTGTATAAAATCAAGAGGATTTTCTTCAGGTAGTTCGCCATCAAAAACAAGCATCGGTTTTATTGCATTATCTGCTATTCTTTGAGCGCTGGTAAGACCGTCACAGTTTGCAAAAACCACACATTTGCCGCCACAATAGCCTTTTTTAACAATAATATCAAAGCTACCTTTAAAGGCTTCTTTAATAATTCTTCCGTTTTCAACGGCATTTTCTCTTATATCTCCGTAGCTTTCTTCATTGAAATCCGACAAAGGAGAAAGCACAACTTCTTTATTTTCCATAAAATCACCGTTCGTTATTTTTTCCCTTTTTTCACTGTATATTCCATTGGAATAAGGAAAAAACAAGAATGGTGAGTTTTTATGATATCAACAATAATCAGAACGTTCATAATATATTGTATCGTTTCGTTGTGCGTTCGTCTTATGGGCAAACGCCAATTAGGGCAGTTGCAACCGGGTGAATTGGTTGTAACTATGCTTATTTCCGAGATTGCAGCTATTCCTATAGAAGACAATACAGTTCCAATTTTAAACAGCATCATTCCCCTTTTACTTCTTGTCAGTTTTGAAATAATCAGCTCTGTTATTGACAGAAAAAGTGTAAAATTCAGGTATTGGACAGAAGGAAAACCAATAACAATAATAAGAAACGGCACACTATTGCAAAAGGAACTGAAAAACTTACGTTTTACCATAAACGATGTTTTATTAGGTTTAAGACAAAAGGATGTTTTCGATATTGAGGATGTTGAATATGCCATTGTGGAAACAAACGGCACTCTTTCCGTTCTCTTAAAACCCGATAAGCGTCCCGCCACTCCGAAAACTGTGGGTAAAACCGAAAAAGATAATGGTATGCCCTGCTCAGTTGTTATAGACGGAAAAATTATTGAAAGTACCTTTAAAGATTGTGACATTACGGAAAAAGAGGTTCTTTCAAAAATCAACAGAGAAACCGATGATATAAAAAACATTCTGTTAATGACCGTTGATAAAAACAAAAAATATAATATTATCTTCAAAAAGGAGTGTTGAGATGAAAAGATTGGTGGTTTCCATACTAATCTTAGTTTTTGCCGTGGGTATTGGCATTTTTTCAATGTTTTTTATAAAAAATAGCTGTAACGAAGCTGTATCGGAACTTGACCATATAATCAGTAATGCTATAACCGAAAAAGGCGAAGAAGTTAACCGATTAGCAGTTCAAACGAACGAATATTGGGAAAGCAAAAAATTTTTGATGAATATTTTAATCGGTCAACAACACACCAACGAAATCACGAAAACCTTGCACCAAATTATATTTTTCGCCGAAATCGGTGACTACGAATCAGTTCTTCTGCATACAGAAGAATGTAAAGAGGATTTGCACCTTATCATAGAGTCAAATGAACCTAAATTAAGTACCGTTTTTTGACAAGAAAAATGTGATAAAAAACTATTGAAAAACCTTGAAAACACGTATATAATCAAATTAAAGAAACATTTTAATCAGTTAAAAAGGGCGTGATATTTATGATGGTTTGGATTTGGGTTGCTTTACTTGCGCTTTTTATAATTGTTGAAGCCGCAACTGCACAGCTTCTTACCATCTGGTTCGCTATTGGTTCACTTACGGCTCTTATTACAACATTTATAACCGACAGTATACTTGTTCAGGTTATCGTTTTTGTTGTTGTATCTGCAATTGCTTTGGCTGTTACTCGTCCTTTGGTAAAGAAAATGACTACGGCGAAAAAGCAGCCAACAAATGCAGATATGTACATAGGCAAGGAAGCCGTTGTTACAGAAGATATCAACAACCTTGAAGCAAAGGGTCTTGTTAAGGTTGGCGGTACTGTCTGGACTGCGCGAACAGAGGTTGATAACTACACCATTCCTGCAGGCTCACACGTTACAGTTATTAAAATTGAGGGCGTAAAGCTTATTGTCCGCCCCATTTTATAATAATCGTTTTATTAAGGAGGAAAAACTATGTTTATTACACTTTCAGCTATGGCATCAGTAGGTTTGATTGCAATTATTGCGGTTATTGCAATTATAATTCTTCTCGTTATTGCAAACATCAAAATTGTTCCCCAATCAAAAGCTTATGTTATTGAGCGTTTGGGTGCATATTTTGCAACCTGGGATACAGGTCTCCACGTGAAAATCCCCTTCATTGAAAAGGTTGCAAAGGTTGTTTCTCTTAAAGAGCAGGTTGTGGACTTCCCTCCCCAGCCCGTTATTACAAAAGATAACGTTACAATGCAGATTGACACGGTTGTTTTCTTCCAGATTACAGACCCCAAGCTTTTCTGCTACGGCGTTGAATACCCCATTTCAGCTATTGAAAACTTAACTGCTACAACTCTTCGTAACATTATCGGTGAGCTTGAACTTGACCACACTCTTACATCCCGTGACACAATCAATGCAAAAATCCGCGGTATTCTTGACGAAGCAACTGACCCCTGGGGTATCAAGGTTAACCGCGTTGAACTCAAAAACATTCTTCCCCCTCGTGAAATTCAGGACGCGATGGAGAAGCAGATGAAGGCAGAACGCGAACGCCGTGAAAGCATTCTTCGTGCAGAAGGTGAAAAGGCAAGTGCTGTTCTTGTTGCAGAAGGTAAAAAAGAGGCACAGATTCTTGAAGCTGAGGCTAACAAACAAGCTGCTATTCTTCACGCTGAAGCAGTTAAAGAATCAAAAATGCGTGAAGCAGAAGGTGAAGCAAATGCTATCATCGCAATCCAGAAGGCTCAGGCAGAAGGTATCAGAATGATTAACGAGGCTTCTCCCTCTAAAGAATATATTTCACTTAAAGGTATGGAAGCCTTTGAAAAGGCTGCAGATGGCAAGGCAACAAAAATTATTGTTCCCTCGGATTTACAGAACCTTGCTGGTGTAACAGGTAGTGTTAAGGAGTTCTTAAAGGACTGATATAAATGGAAATCTTAAATGATTTTGAATGGTTAAACAGTGAATTAGTACCGGGTGAAGCAGTTCTTTGGAAAGGCAAACCCAATGAAAAGAAATTACTGACCGCACAGGATATATTTCTAATTCCTTTCAGCATTATGTGGTGCGGATTTGCGATATTCTGGGAAGCAACTGTTCTTTTTGAAGACGCACCCATTATATTTAAGCTTTGGGGTATTCCTTTCGTTTGTGTTGGTTTATATTTCGTTTTTGGTAGGTTTATTCATCAGAAATATGTATTAAAAAACACACAATATGCCCTCACAAACCACAGAGCCATCTGCTATAAAAAAGGAAAAATTTCAAGCTGTGATTATATAAATGAACCATCAATTACTCTAAAAACTAATAAAGATGGTACAGGAACAATCGCTTTCGGTAATTCTTCCAATTATAAAAACAACTTTTTGGACAGAGATGATAAAGAGACTGATTTTATAAACATTTCCGATGCCCAGAATGTTCACAGATTAATTAATCAACAAAAAATCAGTAAATAAAAAGCTAAAACATCGCTTCATTCGAGGCGATGTTTTTTCATAATTAATTCCGAATTCCGCACTCCGAATTCCTCATTTTCAGTTGACACTTTTCCAAATTATGATATTATATAAATATATTGGAAATTATTGGAGGTATTGATATGACAACAGGCTTAGCATCAGGCATTGGTGCTATTATTATGGCGTTCATTACTATGCTTACATCCTTGTTTGGCTTTATCTCAAATAAACCCGACAACACAGTTATTCAAGGTTTTGAACCCAAGGAGGAAGTTGCAATGAGAATTATGAGCTTTAACATCCGTTGCGCGAATGTTGGTAGCGACAGTTGGGAAGACAGAATCGACATCGTTTCCCAGACAATGTTAGATAGTGAAGCTGATTCAATCGGCGTTCAGGAAGCTACTCCCGAATGGATGGCTACTCTTAAAGAAACAGTTGGCGAGAAATACGCTTATGTTGGTGTTGGTCGTGACGATGGTGACAACAAAGGCGAATATTCCGCAATTTTCTATCTCAAAGAAAAATACGAGCTTGAAGACAGCGGTACATTCTGGCTTTCTGAAACTCCCGACGAAGTTTCTTTCGGTTGGGACGCAGCTTGCAGAAGAGTTTGCACCTGGGCAGTTCTCGTAAACAAAGAAACAGGTGAAAAATATGCTCACCTTAATAGCCACTTTGACCACATTGGTATTGCCGCAAGAAAGAACAGCGTTGACTTAATTGTTGACAAGGCAAGAGAATATGCTGATATTCCCGTTGTTTTCACAGCAGATATGAACGTTAAAGAAGGTAGCGACAACTATCAGCAGTTTGTTGATTCCGGCGTTTTGAAAGATACAAAGCATCTTGCTCCCGATACAATGAGCTACTGCACATATCATGACACAAAGCCCGAAAAACACGCTGACGATGTTATCGACTATGTTATGATTAACGATAATTTCGATGCTCTTTCTTATAAGGTTGTTACTGAAGGCATTGACGGACGTTTCGTTTCCGACCACTATCCAGTTTATGCTGATATTGTAATGAAATAATTTCATATAAAAAAGCTCCCGATTCAAACGAATCGGGAGTTGTTTTTTATTTTTTCTTTATGTTATACATTTTCTTGTAGTATTCAGAAGCCTCGTGAACCTCGCCGTCAAAAATAAGTTTACCGTTTTTCATAACGATACCCCTTGTGCAGAACTCCTCTGCAACGGCAGTCTGATGAGTAACGAAAAGAAGTGTTACATTATCTTTTTCGATAATCTCGTTAACCTTTTCCTTACATTTAACTCTGAACGCAGTATCACCAACGCTCAACGCCTCGTCGACAATAAGAATTTCGGGTTTGATATTTACATTTATTGCAAACCCCAAACGGGATTTCATACCGCTTGAATAGGTACGGACAGGTTGGTCAATATAGTCCCCAAGCTCAGAAAACTCAATAATTGTGTCTTCAAGTTCTTTAATTTCCTTGTCGGAAAGGCCGAGAATGTGACCTTTAAGATAAATATTCTCTCTACCTGAAAACTCCTGGTCAAAGCCGCTTGTAAGCTCCAACAGAGCGCTTACTCGTCCTTTAACCTCAATTTCACCACTCGTTGGGAATGTAACACCTGTTATCATTTTGAGAATGGTGGATTTACCTGCGCCATTTTTACCGAAAAGGGCAACAGAATCCCCTCTTTTAATCTCAAAACTAACTTCGTCAACAGCCTTTTTCTTTTTATATTTTATATTCTTAAAGAAAATGGCGAGAAGTCTTTTTCTTGTGCTTGAATAGAGTTTATATATTTTTGTAACGTTATCGAATTTAATTACTGTATCTTTCATATTAAACTGCCCTCCTATCAAAGAACATCAGGAATTTCTTTGCGGAGCTTTTTGTATGCCCAAATTGAAAGGAAGCCAAGCACCAAATACCAACAAAGGAAATATACAAGTCTTTTGGGTTGTTCAAAAAACCAAACATGGTCGATAAAGCAATTTCTGTAACCGTAGCAAATAAAGGTTACGGGATTAAGCATCAGAATTGTATAAATAATTTTATTATCTGCAACATTTTCTATATTCCAAAGAATACCTGAAAGCCAGAAAACCGCAATATTAAAAGACTTAACCAAGTTCGAAAAATCCTTGCCGATTGCAGAAACAAGCCCTGCAAAAAGTGCCCAGGCATTAAAGAAAAGGAACATAAAAAGAGTGTATAAAGGTAACTGAAGAAGGTAAATTGTAGGCGGGAAACCCATTACCCAGAAAAGAAGAATTACTACCGCAACAAGAATCAAATGAACAATTAAGGAAGAAAGATTTGTAAAAGTGGGAATTGTCATTATAGGGTATTTCATTTTCGTTACAAGGTAGCTGTAACGTCTGATGCAATTAGTTCCGCCAGTAATTGCATCGGTCATAAAGAACCAGGCGATAATACCTGAAACTAACCAAAGAATAAAGGGATATTCCCCTACATCATTACCGCTTCTAAGACCCACGGAAATTGCAAACCAATAAACAAAAATGGTAAACACCGGCTTAATAACAGCCCAGGCCCAGCCTAATGCAGAACCATGATAGGTCTTTTTTAAATCTGCAATAGAAAGCCTTGCTATCTGGTGAACATTTTCCTTATGCTCTTTGAGATTCAAAGCAATTATATCTAAATAGCTTTTCATTCTTTTGACACCTTTCTGTCAGTTGTTATCTATAACAATTGAATCTTCTGTTTCTTTGATAGAGAAGAAAACTGGTTTTTCCTGCAACGAAACATTGGGACAATGAAGGGTTAATTTCAAATTACCGTTAAAATCTTTGAAAATCATACCGTGACCACCGTCATCTTCAAAAATAGGTTTAAGGTGACTCCATTTGCCGAAAACAGAACCATTATCGGAAGTGGCAACGCATTGAACATAACCATCTGCACAGGTTGACCAAATCATAATAAGCTTGCCATTATCTTTTCTGTAAAGGAAAGGACCATCTGTAACATTATGACATTCTTCGGTAGCTTCGCGATTCAAAAATGAACTTGCAGCGAAAAGCTCTGTAGGTTCACCTATACTACCAGAAAAATCAGGTTTCAATTCAACAACACAAATTGTACCATTGAGAATCTGAGTATGCTCGTGGCAGAAAACGCAATATGGTTTACCATTTTCAACATAGAATGTTCCGTCAAGACATTCCCATTCCCAAGGAGTTACTGCTCCATCAGACGCAGGAACAAATTCACCATCGGGAGTATCACTCTTTAAAATATATGTTCCTCTTAAACCATTGGGCTTAGTGAAAGTTGCAAACATATAGAATTTGCCTTCGAACTCGTGAACCTCAGGTGCCCAGTTAACCGCAGTGTTCATGGAATGTTTGTTTGAATTAAACACTTCCTTGGGGGCAGACCAATTTTCCAAATCCGTGCCTACGTAAACATCGAAACCACTTGTTTTCACACCGAAATCCTTAGCTCTTGTTCCGTACATATAATATTTCCCATTATGTTTTAAAACAAAAGGGTCTCTGATATTAATTTCTGAGTTTTTCACGAAATCACCCACTATAGTAGTTTACAATTAATAATACCATATATTTCTAAAATAAACAATAGTTAAAATATATTACTCTTTCCGTTGACAAAAGAGAAATTAGCTTTATAATTAAGTTATATTATTTTTAGGAGATGCATTATGAAGAAATCCACAAAAGCATTGCTTTATTTAGGTGGCGCTGTAGCTACCGCAGTTGGCTCACATTTTTTCAACAAAGAAAAACACAAAGATATTTGTATGATTGCTCACAGAGGTCATAGCGCTAAACATCCCGGCAACACAGAAGCTGCATTTTTAAGCGCAGTAAAAAACGGCTCCGGCGGTATTGAAACCGACGTTCGTATGACAAAAGACGGAGTTTTTGTTGTTAACCACAATGACGAAGCAAAATTCTTTGACGGAACTGAATTAATCGTTGCAGAGTCAACCTATGAGGAGCTCTCCAAAAAGGCTCTTTACAATGATAAATCCGACGAAATCGTTTATATCTGCACCTTTGAGAGATACCTTGAAATTTGCCGCGATGCAAATATGATTTGCTTTATCGAGCTTAAAGGCGAATTCTCCGATGAAGATATCAAACGTCTTTTCACCATGGCAGGTGAAATTTACGATTTGAAGAAATGCTCTCTTCAATCATTTGAGTTTGAAAACCTTGTTAAAACTCACGAGGCTTTCCCCGACCTTCAGATTATGCTTACCTACGCTAAAGAATGCGGTGATTATCACAAATGTCTGGACTACGGCTTTGATATTGATTCGGACTACAAATCAGCTACACCTAAAATGGTAAAAGAATTCCACGACAGAGGCTTGAAGGTTGGTCTTTGGACTGCAAATGACATTCTTTCTCTTAACTACTGCAGAGCTTTAGGCGTTGACTACATAGAATCCGATGGTTTCGGAGATAAAGTTTAAAATCGGCAAGGCGTCCCTTTGGATGCCTTGTTATTTATTTGTAAACTTTATTATTTTCACTTGTTATGAGAGTGAAAATGTGATATATTTATTGTATCTATTTTTGAAAGTGAGTTATTATGGGTTTAATATTTAAAACACTTTATGTTTACATTGCAAACCTGGGTATTCTTGTTACAAGTATCTTCAAATCATTCTTTAAATTGATTTTTAAAGGTTTGCAAAAGCTTTTCAAATTTAATAAAGCCTCCTTCTCCTCTGCCAAGACCTTCTTCAAAAGAAGTATTGCTTTTATTTTGATTTTTGCGGTTTTAGCGGTATCGGTTGTTTATATAATTTCTACTGACAGTAAAATTGACGCAGTGGCAATTACTTTTAATGACGAGATTGTTGGCTATGCCCGTTCTCAAAACGACGCTGACCACGCTAAGAATATGGCGCTCAAAGCATTGGGGCTTACAAGCGAAAAAAAGCTTGATACAAAGGAAGTTAAAACAGAGCCGTATAATTTAAAAAACAGCGATATTTTATCTGATGCACTTGTTCAAAAAATCGCTCCCGACCTTGTAGGTGTTACGGAAATCTATTTTGACGGCGAACTTTTCTGCGCAGTTACCAACAGGCAAAAAGCAAGAGAGATTTTCGTAGAGCAGTTAGAAAAGGCTCAGAAGAAATACCCTGACTCTTCAGTAGCTTTCGCTCAGGAAATCACTTTCTGCGATGCATATTACAACATAAAAGACGAGAAAATCTGGTCAATAGAACAATTAGAACTCAATCTTAAAATCCTTGACCCCCTTGAAATTTGCCACGCAAACTGCGAAAAAAACATTGAAACAGTTGAATATGACACAGTTGAAATACAGACAAACACCCTCTTTATTGGTGACACAAGAGTACGCAGAAACGGTACAAACGGTTCAGCTTATGCAATTGACCTTGTAACCTATATTGGCGATAAAAAAGTTTCTGCCGAGGAATTAATGAGCGTTCCTGTTAAAAACCCTGTTTCCCAGATTATTGAGCGTGGAATCCGTGCAGAAAGCCTTTCTTTAGGTACTTACTCCGTTTTACAAACAACAGGTTACTTCTGTTGGCCCGTTGTAGGTTTATTTACTGTTACATCACCTTTCGGCTACAGAAGTCTCGGTAATCACAGAGGTATTGATATTTCCGGCGCAAATGCTTCAGGCTCACTTGTTGTTGCAGGTGCTTCCGGTACCGTTACAGAGGCAGGTTGGAGCACCGGCGGTTATGGTAACTATGTTGTAATTGACCATGGTAATGGCGTTGAAACCCTTTACGCTCATATGCTTGATAATTCCCTTATGGTAAACCAGGGTGACCAGGTTACAAAAGGTCAGGCTATCGGTCGCGTTGGTAACACCGGCTACTCTTTCGGTGCTCACCTTCACTTTGAAGTAAGAATAAACGGTAACAGAATCAACCCTGCTCCGTATTTAGGACTTGAATAATGAACATTACTGTTATTGCCCTGGGCAAACTCAAAGAAAAATATCTTAAAGATGCAATAAGCGAATATTCCAAAAGAATTTCTGCTTACGGCAAACTTGATATAATAGAACTTAACCCCGTAAGACTTTCCGACAACCCTTCTCAAACGGAAATTGACAACGCGCTCTCAAAAGAGGCGGAAGAAATCAAAAAGAAAATCCCTAACAACAGTTATGTTTTTTCACTTTGCATTGAGGGTAAGGAGAAATCAAGCGAAAGCTTTGCCAAAGCAATCAGCGAAGCGACTCTTAATGGTAAAAGCAGCATTGTTTTTATAATAGGCAGTTCCTTTGGTCTTTCTCCCGAAATTAAAAATCTTTCGGATTTCAAGCTTTCCTTTTCCCCTATGACCTTCCCCCACCAGCTTATGAGGGTTATGCTCCTTGAACAAATTTACAGAGCATTTCAAATTAACAACAACGGAAAATATCACAAATGAGGCTTTATTATGGCAATGTGCGACATGTGTGAAAATTACAGATACGACGAAGATTTAGAAGAATATTTCTGCGATATTGAATTAGACGAGGATGAATACTTAAAGTTCCTCACATCTTCCAACGACGCTTGTCCCTATTTCAGAGCGGATGATGAATACAGAATCGTAAGAAAACAAAACTGACTGTCATTTGACAGTCAGTTTTTTCATTACTCTGAAATAGAATATTAATGAGAGAATATTTGCAACGGTCCAACCTACAGGCCAGGACCACCAAATTCCTTGATAACTCCATATTGGCGAGAAAACAAAAGCGAGAACAACTCTTAATATCAAATCTGTAAAAGTTGCCACCATAAAAAGCTTCATTGTTCCGGTACCTCTTAAAACGCCATCGCAAACAAGCTTAATTCCGATAAAAGCGTAAAAAGGTGCTACGGTTTTAAGGAAAAGCGAACCTGATTTTACAGCTTCCGCACTTCCGTCACCCTCCATAAAAATCTCAATTAAGGGCACATTAAAAGCCAGGAATAAAACCGCTAAAGCGATACCCGTTACAACAACCATCACCGTACCGCATTTCATACCCTCTCTTATACGAGGGTATTTTTTTGCGCCGTAATTTTGCGCGGTAAAGCTTGAAACACCATTACCGAAGGTATAAAGGGCATTTATTGTGAATGTATTAAGCTTTATTGCGGCGGAATAACCCGCAATAACAGAGGAACCGTAGCCGTTTATAAGCTTTTGAATAAACACATTACCAACAGAAACAAAGCTCTGTTGCAATACGCTGGGAATTGAAATTCGGGCAATTTTTCCTAACAAATCAAATGAAAAGAGTTCTGTCTTTTCTTTCACGGGTAATTTTTTCAAATGATGTAAAAGAGTTATAACTGAAAAAATCCCTGCAAGACCTTGAGCTATAAATGTTGCCCAGGCAACACCTGTCACGCCCATATTGAAGAAAACAACCAGAACGTAATCCAGCACCACATTGAAAACAGAAGAGAAAATCAAGAAATACAATGGTGTTTTTGAATCACCCAACGAGGTAAAAATACCATTTGATATATTGTAAACAAAAAGGAAAATGAAACCGCCGATATAAATTTTAAGATACAACGCAGAATCAGAAAAAATATTCTGAGGTGTATCAATAGCTCTCATAAGCGCAGGAGTTAAAGCAATTCCCGAAATTGTGAGAACTGACCCTAAAACCAAACAGGAAATCAGAGCAGTTGATACCGCAGTTTTCACCTTTTTATATTCCCTTGCTCCGAAAAGCTGAGATATTACAACGCTGCAACCGATATTACAACCGAAAGCGACTGCATTGAAGATATTTGTTATTGGGTACGATGCCCCAACCGCCGCAAGAGCATCCTCCCCTGCAAAGCGACCTGCAATAAGACTATCGGCAATACTGTAAACCTGTTGGAATATAACACTTATAAAAAGCGGCAGAGTGAACTGCAAAAGCAATTTATTTACGCTACCCTTTGTTAAATCACGAGCCATTTAAAAGTCCTTTCAAGAATAAAAATCTCAAATCACAATAAAATATTATATGACTATTTTTAGGTTTTGTCAAAGGGATGAGTGGTTTTATGGAAGGATTTTTGAGTGCGGTGGGTTCTGTTGTGTGGGGTGCTCCCATGCTCTTGATTTTCATTTTCACCGCATTAAGATTTTCTTTTAATAGTAGATTTTTTCAAATACGCGGTTTGTTAAAAATGCTGAAGAGCACAATAGGAAAAATGTTTTCAAAAACCGAAAGCAACGGCATTTCTCAATTCGGCGCTTTTTGTTCTGTGTTGGGAGCGTGTATCGGTACTGGGAACATTGTAGGTGTGGCAACGGCTATTTATTCAGGTGGCGCAGGTACTGTTTTCTGGATGTGGATTTCAGCACTTCTTTCTATGATGACCGCTTATGCAGAAAACTTTCTGGGTGTTCAGTACAGAAGAAAAGACAAATACGGCATTTTACAAGGTGGTGCATTTTCCTACATAGAGCACGGCATAAAAATGAAAGGTCTTGCAAAGGTTTATGCTTTTTTCTCACTTTTTTCTGCAATCGGAATGGGAAATCTGACCCAAAGCAATTCTGTTTCCGAATCCCTTGTAATTGGCTTTGATGCAAATAAATATATTATCGGATTGGTGATTTCTTCATTATGCTTCATCATAATAAGTGGCGGAGTTAAAAGAATTGCAAAATTCGGTACTGTTACGGTTCCTTTTATGACAGTAGCTTATTTATTTCTTTCCTTTTGGGTTTTAATTAAGTTTAAAGACAACATCATTCCTTGCCTTCTATTAATCTTTAAAGAGGCTTTTTCCCTGAAAGCCATAAATGGTTACGGTATGTTTAAAGCTATGCGATACGGCATTTCAAGGGGTGTTTTTTCAAACGAAGCAGGACTTGGTTCTTCTACCCTCATTCACGCGGAATCCAACAACCAAAAGGGCGAAATTCAAGGTATGTGGGCAATGCTTGAGGTATTTATCGACACAGTATTTCTTTGCACGATTACGGCGCTCGTTATACTTGTCAGCACAAACGCCTCTCACTCTAACCTTTACGGCGCGGATTTGTCTATTGCAGCTTATTCCTCAATAGGTGAAATCGGAAGAAAAGGTATTGCCCTTCTTACTGCAGTTTTTGCTTTCACTTCCCTGTCGAGCTGTTCATTTTACGGTGAAAAAAGCTTTTCTTATTTATTTTCAAAAAAATATATAAAACTTTATAAATCAGCTTACATTATTCTTGTTTTTATAGGAAGTATCAATCCCCCTAAAATAATCTGGGAATTTGCAGATATCTGCAATGGACTTATGGCAATTCCCAATTTATTTGCCATAAACTGCTTAGGGAAAGAAGTTGAGTACCCGTAATAAAAATGCCGACCGCAGGTCCCGAACCTCTTCACTATTCACTTTTCACTATTCACTAAAAACGGCATCGCTTTTTCTGCGATGCCGTTTTTCTCAATATTTATCTGTCACTTTTTTAGTGTTGGAATATGCGCTTGTGGTTTTGCTGTAATAAGCTTTTACTTTGTATGTATAAGTTCTGCCTTTTTTTGCAGATTTGTCAAGATATGAATATTTTTCCTGACCTTTTACGGTTGCTATTTTCTTATAACTTCCGCTACCTTCCTTACGGTAAACATAATAACCACTTGCACCTTCAACTGTTTCCCATTTTGCAGTTACACCTTTTTTGCCACTCTTTGTGCTGATAAGCTCGGGATTTTCAAGATACAAACGAGAAACTTCAGTATAATAGCTTAAATACGAACCGCTATAAGCTACTACTTTATAAGAATACTCTGTTCCGCTTTTGGCTTTTTTATCGGTATAATATGACTTTGTTGAGCCTTTAACAGTAGCAATTCTTTTATATGTTCCGTTTTCAGTTTTTCGATAAACCTTGTAACCGGTGCATTTTGAAACAGGCTTCCAGATTATCTTTACACCGTCAGCGGTATTAGTTGCGCTTTCAGTAACAACCCTGGAAAGTCGTTTATAGGTTATACCCTCTTCATCGTACCAACCTTTAAAGTCATCGCAAGCAGAAACGACTGTATAGGTATAGGTTGTTCCTGCTTTTGCAGTTTTGTCAATATAACTGTCCACATCGCCAACTTCTGCAATTTTTGTCCAACCGGTTGAGCTTGTTTTTCTGCCGATAATATAGCTATTAGCACCTTTTACTTTTTCCCAAGTAATTTTAATGCCTTTTGTTGCATTTGATGCAGTTTTAAGTTTCGGAATTGAAAGGTACATTGCGCTTACGCCGTCATAATCGCAACCACTTTCGATTGCTCCGCTATAAGCTTTTACCGTATAGGTATAAGTTTCACCGCTTTCGACTGTTGTGTCCTCAAAAGCTTTAACGCTACCTTTAAATTCGGCAATTTCCGTCCATTCGGTATCTTCTGTCTTTCTGTAGAGAATATAGCCATCCGCATCGGTTACAGTGTCCCACTTAACGTAAATACCATTATTGGTCATTTCAGCACTTACAAGCTCGGGCGCCGAAAGAGAAAGGAACTTCATTTCAACCGTATTTTCATAAGAGCTTCTTAAATTGTCTTTAACTGCAACAACTGCATAAGTATATGTCTGACCATTATCAACGGTTATATCGCTATAAACCGTATCTTCATCAAGACCGATTTCTGCAATTTTAGTAAAAGGTTTATCGTCAAATTTTCTGTAAATTTCGTAGCCTTGGGCATCCTCGGTCTTCTCCCAGAAAAGAGTTACAGAAACCTTATCTGTATAAGCATACCAGATTTCAGGCTGTTCGGGAGAAACATCAGTAAACTTGAATTCATTTGCTATTGCATATTCTTCCGCAGAAGTACCGCTTCTACCTTGAATTTCAAAAGCTTCGTCTTTAACGAATTCAATATCCTCTGCGCTGTAATAACCGAAAGCGTAGTTTCCTATATTTTTAACACTATCGGGAATAACAACAGATTTAAGACCTGTACAATGGAAAGCAGCACCCTCGATACATTCAAGTCCGTAAGGCAAGTTAATTTCCATAAGGGATGGACAATTGCCAAAAGCATTTGCAGCGATTGTTTTTACAGTTTCGGGAAGAACAACTTTTTTGAGGTTTTCACAACCATAGAAGCACATTTCGGGAATTTCAGTTATGCTTTGAGGAATAGTTACTTCTTCAACTTTTGAAAAAGCCAATGCACTTTCATAAAGATTTTCAACAGTTTCAGGAAGTTCAACTGTTTTAACATCGGCATTTCTGAAAGCGTTTTGATATATTGTTTTAAGTTCTTTAGGGTATTCATTGATTTCGTTTTTCGCTTCCGGAACTTTTACAAGACTTTCGAACTCATTTCTGTAAAGTACACCATCAACAGAACCGTATTTTCCACCATCTTCACAAATAATTTCAGTTAAATTACTTGCATTTTCAAAAGCGTTTTCAAAGATGTATGCAACAGTTGCAGGAATATAAACTGATTTTACATTCGAATCCGAAAAAGCTGATTCCCATATTTCTGTAACAGGATAGCCTTCAATTTCCTCGGGGATTATTATTTCATCAGAATAGGGACAATTTTTATAACCATAAATTACTGCGTGAGCAGGTCCGGTTAATACATCTTCCTCTATAAGATAATACTCAAAGAACTCTGTATAGTCGCTTAAATTGATAAATGCAACATCGTTTTCTTCTGCATATTTTTGAGCAGCGGTATCTGCCTTAGCAAAAATGGTTACTCCGGGAATTTTTGCAAGAGCATCGTCAAGCTCTTCGTTGCAATAATAGCCGAAAGCATAGTTACCAATTTCCTTTACGGTTTCGGAGATTCTTATCTCATTTAACGAATTGCATCCGTAAAAAGCCATTGCAGCAATTTCATACACATCTGAAAAATCAATCGTTTTAAGGTTTGTACATCCGTAAAATGCACGTTGACCTATTAACGATACTGTTGAAGATAACTCAACACTTTCTAAATCTGTTGCATATAAAAAGGCTTCTTGAGGTATATCACATATACCCTCGCCTATTACAACTTTATTAAAGCTATATGAAGCCCAGCCGGGTACCTCACCCAAATCTCTCATATAACCCTCACCTGTAATAGTAAGAGTTCCACCATCTTCTGAAAGCTCCCAATAAAACTCTTCATCTTTATAACTATAAACATAACCCGAAGCGAAAGGCTCTTCAACTGCAGAGCCAACAACGGAAAATGTTGTGAACACCATTACAAGTGCAAGTATTAAAGAAATAAACTTCTTCATAACTGTTCCTCCGAAAAACATATATGTAATATTATACTATACTAATACAATAAATTCAACACAAAAAAGAATACCCTACGGTAAAAAACCGCAGGGTTAGACACCTAAATATTAATAATAATTAAGCCTCTGCTTCTTTTTTCTTGCTGAAGCACTCACTGCAATAAACAGGGCGGTCTTCACGGGGTTTGAAGTAAACCTCTGCAACGCCACCGCATTCTGCACAAACTGTTGTGAATTTTTCACGTTCGCCTCTCATAGCCTGTTTACGAGCGTCACGACAAGCTTTACAGCTCTTGGGCTCATTAACTAAACCTTTTTCAGCATAGAATTCCTGCTCACCGGCTGTGAAAATAAATTCGTTGCCGCACTCTTTGCAGACGAGTGTTTTGTCTTCGTACATTTTTTGCTACCTCGCTTGAAATATGATGTTGCCCTCCAACGGAATTGCACCGCCATCTTTGAACCTTGGAGTAATTTACAACGCTCTGCTTTTTGAGCTAAGAGGACATATTTATGTAACGATTATTAATTAATCGGAACACACATTTTTCAGTTTTTTTCGGGCTCTTTGAAGAGCATTATCAACTGACTTTGCTGACATATTAAGTCTTTCTCCGATTTCGTCATAAGACATACCACCGGCTCTGAAAAATACAACAGTTTTCTCAACATCAGAAAGACTTACCTCACAAGCATTTAAAACCTCGCTTAAATGCTCACCTAAAAGGAGTTGGTTTAAAGGGTCCTCATCCTTATCGGTAACGTCGGAAAACTCAGAACTCATACCCACAGGAATCTCGACTCTTGATACACCTGCAGCGGTATTGATACTGTTCTGCATACATTTGAAAGCATAGGCTTCGAAGGGAACACCGCGAGAAAAATCATAGGTTTCCACAGCTCTTAAAAAGCCTAACATACCTTCCTGAACGAAATCGTCTGAATCGAGATAAGAAACGCTGACACCTGCACCGCGAGTATTGAGAAAACGGGCGGAAAGAACATCACGGGCAGTTTCCTCTCCCTTTTGAGAAAGTTTCACAAGTTCTTCATTACTCAAGGAAGCATATTCCTTGTAAAGTTTGGAACTCAACAAACCACCCCAACCATAGACCTTTTCATTCTTATGATATACTATACAACATTTTTGTTAATTTGTCAAATATTTTTTTATTTTTCGTGAAATTTTTGTGTAAAATACAGAACATTTCTAAAAAAGCACAATTTTTTTTGAAATCCGACAAAAAAAGACAGCAGATTAAATCTGCTGTCTTAATTTTCTGAAATTTTATCTTCCAGAATATCTGAAGCGGCAGGTTGAATATACCATTTGCCACCCATCTGGATACAAACAAAATTTTCGTAAACGCTTTTATATGTCCCTTTTTCCCCTTTTGCCTCTATCTCAAAATTAATATATGCCATTTTTGAAGGGAATTTCTCATAATCAAAGGAAATTGATAAAGTATTTTTATGGAAATCCTCCACAGGTAAATAGGTAATATCTTTAATTTTGTAACTCAAAGTAAAGTTTTCACCGCATTTTTCGGTATAAAAATCTCTGCTTTCCTGAAGTGGCTTTGTTACAGCGTCAAAGGTTTCTTCATCCCCGTAGTACCAATTCTCTTTATAATATTCAATTATCTGGTCATCATAAAGAGAATAGTAAAGCTCGGCATCGTTTGTTTCAAGAGCAGTCACCATTTTATTTATGGCACTTGTAGGCTTTGAGCCTGTAAGAATCCCTGTAACAATGGCAGAAACTGCAAGAACAAATGCAACAGCAACCGCTACAATAACAGTTGTTTTAAAAGATACAGGCTTTTTGCTTTCCTTGGGCTTCACAAATTTCTGAGGTTTTTTGCGTTTATTATTTTTCAAAGGTGCAGAACAATAGGGACAATTAACAAAATTATCAGGACTTTGCCTATGACATTTTTCGCAATACATATCTACACCCTCTCTTTCATAAAAACCGTCCACTCATTAAGGGTGGACGGCGTAAATTTGTATTTTGGTAGTTAACCTGAATTATTCTTCTGAAGCAACTTCTTCTGCGGGAGCTTCAACTGCTTCTTCTGCTTCTTCTACAGGAAGAAGTGCGCGGATTGAAAGGCTTACTCTCTTTCTTTCCTCGTCGATTTCTGTAATCTTAGCTTCAACTTTTTCACCGATTTTAAGTACATCAGCAGGTTTTGCAACGTGCTTGTTAGCAATCTGGGAAATATGAATAAGACCATCAACACCGGGAACGATGTGAGCAAATGCACCGAAATCTGTGAAGTTAGCGATTTCAACTTCTGCTACAGAATCAACTGCGTATTTTGCTTTGAAGATTTCCCAGGGATTGTCCTCAAGTTTCTTATAACCGAGAGCAATCTGTTTCTTTTCGGGGTTAAGAGATTTGATTGTAACCTCAACCTCGTCACCAACAGAAACTACTTCTGAAGGATCTTTAATTCTGTTCCAGGAAAGTTCGGAAACGTGAATCATACCGTCAACGCCACCGATGTCAACAAAAGCACCGAATTTCATAAGAGATTTAACAACACCCTTACGAACTTCGCCTTCTGTTGCTTCTGCCCAGAATTTTTCTTCTGCTGCTTTTCTTTCATCTTTAAGAACAGCGCGGATAGAGCCTACAGCTCTTCTTCTCTGTTTGTTAACTTCAATAACTTTGAACTTAACTGTTTTCTTTACAAGGTCTTCAAGCTTGTCGTTACGGCTTGCAGTTGCAAGAGATGCGGGGATGAAAAGACGAGCGTTGTTTGAAACAACGATAACGCCACCGCGTACAACTTCTGTAACAACACCTTCAAGGATTTCGTCTGTGCCTTCAGCAGAAACAACTTTGTCCCATGCTGCAATAGCATCATAACGTTTTTTGGAAAGCATTGTGAAGCCTTCCTGGTCGTTGGTTTTCATGATGATAAGGTTAAGTTCATCGCCGACTTTGAGTTCTGCTTTGGGGTCTGCGGACGGGTCATTGCTGTATTCGCTGTAGGGAATATAGCCTGTTTGCTTCCTGCCGATATCAACCTGTATCTCTGTGTTAGTCACGTTCAATACTGTACCAACAACCTTCTGGTCGCTGTTCATATTGTTGAGTGATTCTTCCAAAGCTGCTGCAAAATCAAAATCTTCAGCTGCTGCAGAGTCCAGCACTTTTTCCTCCTCAATCATAGTTGTGTCTTTGACAATTTCGGACATGGTTTCAAGTACCTCCTTTATAATACCGGCGGGAGTAGATGCACCCGCAGTGAGACCGATAGAATTAAATCCGCCGAGAGTGATACCATTAAGCTCGTCAGCAGTTTCAATAAGAAAAGACGGACAGTTTTTTTCGCAGACGCCAAGAAGTTTTCGTGTGTTAGAGCTATGACGCCCGCCAACGATAACCATTGCATCAGAAACTTTTGAAAGTTCTGCCGCTTCATTTTGTCTTTCTTCGGTCGCACTGCATATTGTATCAAATATTTTCGGATTTGTACATAGAATTTTGATTTTTTTTACACTTTTTTCCCATTCTTTTATACTAAAAGTTGTCTGAGAAACGAAAATTACGGGTTTTTCTACGAAATCCTGACGATTCTGAAACAATTCTTCCAGCTTTTCTGCAGAATTTATTACAAAGGCTTCGCCTTTTGCATAGCTTTTTATACCTTTAACCTCAGGATGATTTTCGTCACCTGCAATCAAAGTTACAACATCATCTGCGGAATTTTCCAAAATAATTTTATGAATTTTCTTAACAAAAGGACAAGCGGCATCAATGAATTCGCAACCGCTTTTCTGCGCTTCTTCCAAAACATCTTTGGTAACTCCGTGAGTTCTTAAAACGAGAATTGTATTTTCGGGAACCTGGGAAACATTTTCAACTACCGTAACTCCCCTGCTTTCCAAATCTTCAATAACCTGCTGATTATGGATTATAGGTCCGAGGGTTGCAACCTTTTTCCCTTCGCTGACAAGTTTTTCAATGAGCTTTATAGCTCTGTCAACACCGAAGCAAAAGCCTGCTTTTTTTGCTAATGTTATTTCAGTCATTAAAGACGCTCCTTTATGACCTTAATCATATAATCTATTGATTCAGGAAGAGTAAGCGCGGTTGTATCAACAAGAACTGCATCTTCTGCTTGTTTCAAAGGTGCAATTTCTCTGTTCATATCCTGGAAATCACGTTCTTTGATTTCTTTGAGAATTACATCATATTCAACCTGCTGACCCTTTTCAGTAAGCTCCTTAAAGCGTCTGTCTGCACGAGCTTCTGCAGATGCGGTAAGATAAATTTTAATCTGTGCATCAGGAAGAACAACTGTACCGATATCTCTGCCGTCCATAATGCAATTATTTTTCTTTGCAATATCTCTCTGCAAATCGAAAAGGAATTCTCTTACTTTAGGAATTGCAGAAACGTTTGATGCCGCCATAGAAACCTCATTCTGTCTTATGGCTGTTGAAACATCCTCTTCATAGAGGAAAACTCTCTGCTCACCATCTACAAAACGAAGAGAAACCTGGAGACCTTCTAAAGTAGGAACAACCTCTTCTGCACTTTTGGTATCTTTACCAAGTCTTAAAGCGTTAAGACCAACTGTTCTGTAAAGAGCACCTGTATCAACATAAATAAAGCCCAATTCCTTTGAAGCGGTTTTTGCTATTGTGCTTTTTCCTGCTCCTGCAGGACCGTCTATTGCGATGTTTACTATCATAGTTTATTCTCCTTATACACTCTCTCCAACAAGATGACCTGTCGAAAATGCAATTTGCAGATTGAATCCGCCTGTATATGCATCAACGTCAATTACCTCTCCAGCGAAGTAGAGTCCGTCGATTATTTTACTTTTCATAGTTTTGGGGTCAATTTCGGAAACGCTTACACCGCCCGAGGTGATAATAGCTTCATCAATAGGGCGAAAATCTGTAACAGTAAGACGAATATCTTTAAGTAAATCCACCAACTGAGAACGCATTTCCTTTGTTACCTGATTTGATTTAATATTGCCGTTAAGTCCCGAAAGCTTAACTACAATGGGTATCATTTTTCTCGGTAACATAAGAGCAAGTGTATTATATAAATTCTTATTCGAACACTCAAGCAAATCTCTTTGAATTCGCTTGTCCAACTGTTCATAAGAAAGAGCCGGTTTAAAGTCTATATGAATTGCATATCTGCCCTTTTCCATATTTCTCATATGAGAAGATGCGGAAAGAATCATAGGACCTGAAACACCGAAATGTGTAAAAAGCATTTCACCGAAATCTTTATAAACTTCCTTATATGTTTTAGTGTCCTCCACTCTTATTTCCACATTGCGAAGAGAAAGCCCCATTGCTTCACTGCACCAACCTTCGTGGCACTCAAGAGGAACAAGTGAGGGTTTCAAATCTGTTATTGTGTGACCCACTTGCTTTGCAAGAGTGTAGCCGTCACCGGTTGAACCTGTTCCGGGGTAGGACATACCACCGGTAGCAATAAGTACATTATCTGCAAAAAACTCTCTGCCGTCATCGGTTTTACACCCTTTGACCGCACCGTCTTCAACTATGAGTTCTGTAACTCTACCTGTCTTACGCTTAACACCATTGACGGTTATGAATTTATTAAGTGCATCAACGATATCAAGTGCTTTGTCTGAAACAGGAAAAACTCTGTTACCTCTTTCGATTTTAAGGGGTACACCCATATTCTCGAAAAATTCGATTGTGTCGTCAGTTCCGAATCTTGAAAACGCGCCGTATAAAAATCTGCCGTTTACGGGAACATTGGAAATCAGTTCATTAAGCAAAGGACAAGAGTTTGTAACATTACATCTGCCCTTTCCCGTTATACCTACTTTTCTTGCTAATTTTTCGTTACGCTCGATAAGTGTAACTTTAAGACCTCTCTGTGCAGCTGTTCCTGCCGCCATAAGACCTGCAGCACCGCCGCCGATTACGATTAAATCCATAATATCTCCAATTAAATTAAATTTATAGAACGATAAGTTTATCTGTCATTTCCTTGCCGAATTCATCTCTGACAGGAAGAGCCAAGGAAAACACATCTCTTGCAAAGCATTCCAACTCAAAAACTCTTTTTGCATCTTCGCCTAAAGCGTTGATTTCCGAAGATTTTGTAATTACAGGAAGCTTTGCAGTTTCTTTTGCTTTTTTGAGAATTTTTGCACCATTTTCATTAAAACCGAGAACCCTGATAAAAGGAACAGGCGCTAAAACATCTTCCTTTTTTATGCCCAGAAGGGCGCAAACAATAATTCTTCTTATTCTTGAATGAGTATATCGCTTTGTCTTGACTTTTTCAAGTATTTCCTCAAGATATACTGCGGTTTTTACTGCATCAAAAATCCTGTATTCAAGGCCTTCGCTTACATCGGGTAATGCTTTAAAATCATCAACCGACATTGAGCGAAGCTTACATATAATTGCGGTTTCAAGCTTGATGAACTCTGCAGGGGCTTTTTGATTATTAATTTCTTCAACTAAAATATCCGAAGCCTTCTCCGGTAAAAACTTTTCAAAATCTGTTTTTTTATCAAGCATTTCACGAAGTGCAGAGGCGGAACAGATATTGTCATTGGCCTCTTTGCTGTCGTGCTCAACACCTTTTCGTGTAATAGGGTTAACACCCATATTCAAGCCCAATTTATTAATAGCCTTAATGTACTCAACACCTAAAATATTGTTGGGCGTTGATAGTATTTCAGAAAGCTCTTTCCCGCTTGTTTCCTCAAGGGCATTCTGCCTTGCAACAGGGAAAGAAACACCTTCGTTAAGATGTTTTTCAAGAGCCTCGGAAATCTCTTCGCTGACTAAAAGCTCCGCGCATTTTTTGAGGTTTTCGGCATTGTCACTTTCAGCCCCGAAAGCAAGAGAATCAATACACCCCAAACCGCCTAAAACAGAAAGAGCGCCTAAAGCAAAACGCTCTGCACTTGCAGTAGCGTATGGCACAGGAAGAGAAAGCACTAAATCCGCACCACATTGAAG
Source organism: Acutalibacteraceae bacterium (assembly GCA_045542535.1). GTDB lineage: Bacteria > Bacillota > Clostridia > Oscillospirales > Acutalibacteraceae > DTU089. Next base: position 28,006 of record JAZQLF010000025.1, read on the forward strand.
CGCCATTTCAGTTCTTGCATATGGTGAAACACAAGCACACTCGCCTCTTTGGACAAAGCTTTCACTCATAACAACAGCAACTGTGTTTTCACCATTGTTTTTTATGGTGTCGATTAAGTATTTGTGTCCATTGTGAAAGGGATTGAACTCTGCTACAATACCGTAATTCAAAAAATCACCTCTTTTTGTGTAGGTTTACTATTGAAAAACCTTGAAATAGTGGTATAATTATTACTTGGTAAGTATTTTACACAATATTATTGTATTTAATTTTCCAAAAAAGAAAATACACACTTTTAATGGAGGTTTATGATGAAAATTCTCGTAATTAACTGCGGTAGCTCTTCCCTTAAATATCAGCTTTTTGATATGGAAGGCGAAAAAGTTCTCGCAAAAGGTATCTGCGAATCCATTGCAACAGATATGAGCCACACTAAAGGTTCAACCTTTGACGGCAGAAGCTTTGATGAATATGTTGATATTCCTGACCACAAGGTTGCTTTCAACATTGTTAAGGATGCTCTTACAACAGGCGATTGCAAGGTTATTGATGACCTTTCTGAAATCGGCGCTATCGGCCACAGAGTTGTTCAGGGTGGCGACATTTTCACAGAAAGCGTTCTTATTGACGACAGCGTACTTAAAGCAATTGACGAGCTTAGCGCTCTTGCTCCTCTTCACAACCCTGCTCACGTTGTAGGTATCGAATGCTGTAACGAAGTTTTTGGTGCAGGTGTTCCTCAGGTAGCAGTTTTTGATAATGCTTTCCACAGCACAATGCCCGAAACATCATATATGTTCGGCCTCCCCTACAAATACTATGAAGAAGACCACATCCGCCGTTATGGTGCTCACGGTACTTCTCACCGTTTTGTTGCTTTCAGAACTGCTGAAATCGTAGGCAAAGACCTTAAAGATATCAAGCTCATCACCTGCCACCTTGGTAACGGTTGCTCTATCACAGCTATTAAAGACGGTAAGGTTCTTGACACAAGCATGGGTCTTACTCCCCTTGACGGATTTATGATGGGTACTCGTTGCGGTGCGGTTGACCCCTCTGCAATTACCTACATTATGCAGAAGCACAACATTTCCGCAGAAGAAATGGACAAAATCATGAACAAGCAGAGCGGTGTTCTCGGTATTTCCGGCGTTCACTCCGACGACAGAGCTGTTAAGGCTGCTGCAGTTGAAGGCAACAAGAGAGCTAAACTTGCTCGTGATATGCAATGGTATCAGATTCGTAAATGCATCGGTTCTTACATCGCTGCTATGGACGGTGTTGATGTAATCGCTTTCACAGGCGGTATCGGTGAAAACTGTATCGACCTCAGAGAAGATGTTCTTAATAATCTTTCTTACCTCGGCATCAAGCTTGACGAGAAAGCAAACGATGTTCGTGGTGAGGAAATCGAGCTTACTCTTCCCGGTTGCCCCGTAAGAGCTTTCGTTGTTCCCACAAACGAAGAGCTTGCAATCGCAAGAGATACAAAAGCAATTTGCGAAAAGCTTTAATAAAAAATTATGCCACCCAACTAAAATTGTTGGGTGGTAATTTTTTATGCTTTTGTTTGAAGTTTTACATAATCAATTTTTCCAAACGGTGTTTTTGAAAATTCTTTTACGAATTCAAATTCTTGCGGAACACTGTAATGAGCCAGCTTCTTTTTACAGTAATTCTTAATTTTATCAAGGGTAAAAGAATCGGGTGTGTAGCCCTTTTCGAGAATAATATAGGCTTTCGCAACCTCTTTTTTATACGGGTGCGGAACTGATACTGCAACACATTTTGAAACCTCTGGTAATTCTTCGATTGTTTTTTCAATATAATTGGGGTAAACATTATAACCCGATGAAATAATCATTCTTTTAATTCGTAATTTATAGGTAACAATACCATTTTCATCAATAGTTGCCATATCTCCCGTATGAAGCCATATTTTTCCGTCAGAATGTTTCTTTAGGGTCTTTTGTGTTTCTTCTTCATTGTTTCTGTAACCTATCATAACCGTTGGACCTGAAACGCAAAGCTCACCCTCTTGATTTACGCCTAAAACATTGGTTGTTCCGGGTTCTACAACGCACATTTTATTTCCTATAAGCGGTTTTCCGATTGTGCCGGATTTATAGCCATCATTAACTGACAAACTCAACGCAGCTAACCCCTCGGTCATTCCGTAGCCCTCGCAAATGCGGACTTGGGAATTATGGGCACTGAAGAAATCATTTACTTTATTTTCCAGAGGTTCAGGCAGACTATCGCCACCGCTTACGGCATATTTAAGAAATGAAAAATCAAGATTTTCAATTCCATTTGCATTTATAAGTGCTTCGTAGAGAGTGGGCACTCCAAAAAGCATTGTGGGCTTATATTTCTTTAAAATGCTACCGAAAGTTTTGACGTTAAAACGAGGAATGAGAACGGAACACGCCCCAAAGCAAAAGCAGACGTGAACGCACACCCCCAACCCGAAACCGTGAAAAATGGGCAAAATACCGAGAATTTTGTCCCCTGCAGCTACATCACGGAGAGTCAAAACTGACTGGATTCCAAAGGCATTAAAATTCTTATTTGAGAGCATAATATCTTTGGGAATTCCCGTTGTTCCGCCGCTGTGAAGAATTATGGAAACCTCTTCATTCTCCTTGTCTGTGGGGAAATATTCGGGAGAATTATAATTTGAATTTTTAATAAAATCCTGCCACAAGATATACTTTTCATTTTTGGGGAAAGTGTATCTGTTTTTATTTTTTAAACTATATGCAAATTTCAAAATCCCCGGCATAGACTCACTTGCAGAAGAAATTATCACCTTTTCAACATAGGTTTCAGCAATAATATTTCCAACCTTCTGAGCACATACATCAATGCAAATCAAGCACTTGCATTTGCAGGAAACAAGATAATTTTTAATTTCTTCCTCTGCTGAAAGCGGATGAACTATATTCCCAACCGCACCAAGACGATTAAGCGCATATATGCTTATAACCGCTTCGGGTGTATTAGGCATCAGAATTGTTACGATGTCGCCTTTGCGAATGCCAATTTTATAAAAGCCATCGGAAACCTTTTCAATTTCCTCTAAAAGCCTTTTATAAGTATATTTTCTGCCGTAATAATCTACAGCAACTGCCTGAGGATGACTTTTTTCCGATATTTTCAACATACCAAACATAGAAACATCGGGAATATCAAAACCCAGCTCATTTTCGCTATTTATAAATGCATAAAAAGGATTTTGGTAGGACACACTTTTATCTTTCATTTAACTTACTGCAGACCTTTCTTACAAGAATTTCATTTTCGCTTTCTAAGTTTTCGTTCGTCACATAATAGGGTTCTTGAAAAACTATTTCTATTGAGCGAATAAAAGGTATATACTTACCTTTTATTGTAAAGGGTACAATGGGAGTTTTTGTTTCACGCGCCATTTTAACTGCGCCTATTTTAAAGGGTAAAACAGTTTTTACTGATGTTTTATTCAGTTTACCTTCAGGGAAAACACCTACCAATTTACCGTTTTTTAAATAATCAATTGCACTATCAAGGGCTTTTCTGTCCTTGCCGTTGCGGTAAACAGGAATAAGACCTGAATTTTTAAAAAACCAATTTGTGATAGAGAATTTAAAAAGCTCTGCTTTTGCGAGAAAATGAATACACCGCCTTGTTCCTGCCATAACCATAAAGCAATCCAAATTAGTGATATGATTACCCGCAAGAACTGCGCCGGTTTTTTTCGGAATATGCTCTCTACCTTTGATTTTTGGAAGAAAAATAATATAAAACAATAACAAAACAATAGGCGAGAAAATTTTATAAAATATATCTTTGCTTTTCATTTATTTACCTTATTAACATTTTATTGTTAGTTTTTCCTGTTTTTTCAAAATATACAAAAAAAGTTCTCAGCCCTAAGGTTGAGAACTTTTCAGTTTTTTAGTGATATTCTGCCTATGGCAGAGTTATATTATTGCCTTTGACAATAGTGATATTGAAACTTTCAGTTTCAGTGGTATTTTATTCGCGTTAAAACTTGGCGTAGCCAAATAACACTATGCAAAGCATAATAACACTGTGTAGCAATATCACTCGCCATCAGGCGAATAAAACTGTTGCGTTCTTTAGAACGCTACGGCGCCTCTGTCATATTTGCAACTTCTGTAAGGCACTCCCATTTTCAATTTATCGCCGTTTCTTGAAAGCAAATCGTCAACTCTTACAAGTTCGTAGCCTTGCTCCTGAAGCTCGGGAATAGCTCTCAGAACAGCTTTAACAGTTACTTCTTTTGTATCGTGCATAAGAATTATTGCGCCATCTTTAGCTTCTTTCATTATGCGTTTGTAAATATAATCCTCCTCTTCTTTAAACCAATCGTAAGTTGAAGAAGACCAATGAACAAAGAAGGAATCAAGTTGTTTTAACTGAATAAAATTCACGTTGCCATAAGGCGCACGGAGAAATATGGGTCTTTCGCCTGTTATCTGCTCAATAACGTCTGCACCTTTATTTATATTCTCTTCTATATCTGAAAAAGTGGATTTATAAAAATCAATATGGCTATATGTGTGATTTCCTATAAGATGCCCGTCTTCGTGAGCACGTTTAACTGTTTCGGGATTTTTCTCTGCCTTACTGCCTATTACGAAAAATGTAGCTTTGGCATCATATAATTCGAGACCGTCAAGAAGCTCCTCGGTATGGTCGGAAGGTCCGTCATCAAATGTTAAAGCAATGGCTTTCTCACCTATTCCGCTTTCTCCGATATTAAGACGGACTGTTCCGTCAGGAATGCAACGGGAAAGAATACACAAAACAAGAATAAACGGTATCACTATCAAGATATCTTCAATTATCTTGCTCATTCTTTTTTTATTTTCTTTTTTCATATATATGTCAGAGTTGTACTCTGTTCTCCTTGTATTGATAAATATATTTTACCATATAATAACACAATTTGAAAGTATTGTAACAACACTGTAAGAATTTATTTACAAATAAAAAAAGCCGACCAAACGGTCGGCTTTAATTACTTAAATTATTTCTTGAAAAGACCAAGGATGTCAACGATATCGCCGTCTTCATCGTCTGCGGATGAAGATGCGTCTGCTGCAGCTGCTGCGCCGGATTTGTTTGCAAAACCGTTAGCATCTGTACCGAAGCCTGTTGCGATAACAGTAACGATCATTTCGTCGTCAAGTTTTTCGTCAAATGCAACACCGAAAATGATGTTTGCATCTGAATCTGCTGCGTCTGCAATAATGCTTGCTGCAACGTCAACGTCGTCAAGAGTGATATCAGCGGAAGAAGTGATACTGATAATAACACCCTTTGCGCCCTGAATTGTTGTTTCAAGGAGAGGGCTGGAAACTGCTGCATTTGCTGCGATTTCTGCCTTTTCTTTACCTGTTGCACGACCAACACCCATGTGAGCGTGACCTGCATCCTTCATAACTGCAGTAACGTCTGCAAAGTCGAGGTTGATAAGACCGGGAACTTTAATAAGCTCGGAGATGCTCTTAACACCCTGACGAAGAACATCATCTGCTACATCGAAAGCGTTAGCAAATGTGATTTTCTGGTCAGAAACGAGTTTAAGTCTTTCGTTGGGGATAACGATAAGGCTGTCAACATGCTGAGCAAGTTCTGCGATACCTGCTTCTGCCTGCTGCATTCTTCTCTTACCTTCGAAAGCGAAGGGCTTTGTAACGATACCAACTGTGAGAATACCGTTGCTCTTTGCAATTTCTGCAATAGCAGGAGCTGCACCTGTACCTGTGCCGCCGCCCATACCTGCGGTAATGAATACCATATTTGCGCCGTTGAGAGCATCAACGATTGCATCTCTGCTTTCTTCAGCTGCTTTAAGACCCATTTCGGGACGAGCGCCTGCACCGCGGCCGCCTGTAACCTTTTCACCGATCTGGATTTTATGAGTTGCTTTAGAGAATGTAAGCACCTGTTTATCAGTATTGATAGCGATGAATTCAACGCCCTGAACACCTGAGCTTACCATACGGTTAATAGCGTTTCCGCCGCCACCGCCGACACCGATAACCTTTATCTGAGTAACGTCTTCAAAATCATTTGCAATTTCAAAGTTCATTTTTTCTTCCTCCTATTTTATACGATACATATGTCTCTACACACGTATAACTATTATACATCTTTTAAATATTAACACACAATTTGTTCAATAGCAAGTTATTTTGAAAAATTTTTATTATTTTTGTTGTTTTTTAGTGTTTTGTTTTTCGGTTGTTTCTTCCGTACCTGATTTAAAGTAAACATAAGGCTCTGTTTTCAGGTCAAGAGTGCCTTCGGAATAGGCATTGATTTCATTTTCCTTTTCTAATGCGGCTACTCCTCTTGCAAGCTTTGTTTCTATATTTATAAGACTTCCAACCTCAAAGGTAATTCGGTCATCATATTTTATTTTAATATCATTAACATTCTTTAAATCTATTTCTGTAAGAAGCTCTAAATTTGATTTTTTAATAGCATCAAAAAGTTTTATGAGAGTTTCTGTTTTCTTTTCATCAGTAAGAGCAACAATTCCGCCCTCTTCACACTCTTTAAGCTTAACATTATTTATTACTGCCACATTTTCTTTGAGAATGGATGCGTTTTTATCAAGCACCTTTCCCGTCTCGTCAAGCAACACGAATCCACCTTTAGTCGTTACAGCAGCAATTTCTCTTGTTGCTTCTATATTTATTATCAATGTATCGGGAAGCTTTCTTTCCAATGTGACGCATTTTATGTACGGAAGTTCTTTCGAAAGTTTTTCCGAAAGATTTTTTTCGTTTACTCTGAAAAGATTTGTCCCCGTTACAACACCGCTTTTTTCAACAACCATTTTATCGGAATAAATATTGTCTCCGTTAACAGTTACGGTATTTATTTTAAAGAATAATGAAAAAACAAGAACAATGCCTACGCACAAAACCGTAATTGCAAGTAACACCGTAAGAATATGCTTTTTCAACTTTCTCCTACGACTCATTTTCTTTTTATTAATTGAGCGCACTTCATCACGGGACAAATGTTGATTTACGTTCTTCTTAGGCGGCTTTATAACCGTCTTTCTTCTTTTTTTACGGTTTTTGTTTTCCATTTCAGTTTGCCTTTCTTTTTACATCTGCATTAAGCATTGAGAGATTATTTTCAAAATCTTCATAGCCTCTGTCAATAAACTTTGTATTATTCACAACTGTTTCGCCCTCTGCGCAAAGACCTGCAAGAACGAGAGCTGCACCTCCGCGCAAATCCGGAGAAATAACTTCTGCACCGTACAATCTCTCCACGCCATCTATGACGGCAACTCTGCCCTCCATACGAATTCTTGCTCCCATTCGCACAAGCTCGGGTATATGTTTAAAGCGACTTTCGAAAATATTTTCTACTATGACGCTTGTTCCTTTAGCAACACAGACAAGAGTTGTAAAAGGCGCTTGAGCATCTGTGGGGAAACCGGGATATGGTTGAGTTATTATTTTATCTATTCTGTTAAGTCTTCGGGGAGCTTTGAGCCGTATTGCCCGACAACGCACATTCACATCGCACCCTGATTCTTCCAGAAGGGGCAAAACTGCGCTAAGGTGAACAGGATTAGTGTTTTCAAGAGTTACGTCACCATAAGTTACCGCACCTGCAATAAGATATGTGGCACAAGCAATTCTGTCGCAAATAACGGAATATTCACAAGGAAAAAGCTTTTCCTTACCATTTATTGTTATAACGCTTTCCCCTGCGCCGTGAATTTCTCCCCCACATTTATTAAGAAAATCGCATAAATCAATTATTTCGGGCTCTCTTGCGGCGTTTACAATCGTTGTTGTACCCTTGGCGGTAACTGCAGCTAAAATCGCATTTTCCGTTGCACCTACGCTTGGAAAAGAAAAAGTGATTTTTTTACCTTTCAAGCTGTTTGGAGCGGTACAAATCAGTTTACCGTAATTTTCTTCTACCTGAACACCCAACTGTTTCATTGCATATAGGTGCAAATCAATGGGTCTTAAACCTATTTCGCAACCGCCTGGCGTTGAAATGACCGCTGAATTCATTCTGCCGATTATAGCGCCTAAAAAGATTACGGAAGACCGCATCTCTCTCATTAATTTTTCGGGAATTTCTGTTGAAGAAATATTGGTGCTATCAACTATTATACTGTTCCCTTCCCGAAAAACTTTGCAACCGAGATTTTTTAGTATTTTAACTGTACCATCTGTGTCGGAAAGCTTGGGGCAATTATGTATAACGGATTTACCTTCTGTTAAAACGGTTGCCGCAAGTATGGGCAAAACACTATTTTTTGACCCCTGAACACGAATACTGCCGCTTATACGACGACCGCCCTTTATTACGAAAGCAGACATAGTGTCGCTCCTTTCGGATTTTTATAGGCAAAACACCTCACGACACATATTATGCATTTTTTCTGTTAATGTTAATTATTTCTTTATCAAACCAACAACAATATCGCAAATTCTCTGAGTTGCATCCGTAACTGCCATTTCACGAGCATTGTCACCGATTTCCTTAAGAAGAGCTTTATCGGAAAGAAGTCTGTCCATTTCCTTGCCTAATTTTTCGCCACTAAGATCTTTTTCTTCGATAATTACTGCGGCATTGTTATTAACAAGTGCCATAGCATTATGGAACTGATGATTTTCAGTAACATTGGGTGAAGGAACGAGAATTGAGGGTTTACCGAGTGCCTCAAATTCTGAAAGGGATGATGCTCCCGCTCTGCAGATTACAAGGTCCGCAGCAGAAAGGCATCTGTCCATATCGTTTATATATGTACGAACATCAATATTCTCTTCTTTATCGGGGTCAACGCCTTTTTCGCGCATCTTGTCCGGAACCCAGAGTCCGTACTGACCCGTAGAAATGAGATAATTATATTTATTTTTTCTACCGTCTGCTATTGCATCAATAACGGCTTCATTTATAGCACGAGCACCTAAAGAGCCACCCATACAAAGCACGAGAGGTCTCTCGTCAAAGCCTAATTCTACTCTTGAAACATCGCCGTCTGCAGTGAGAAGCTCACCTCTTACGGGAAGACCTGTAATAATAGGCTCTGTTTTGCAGTTTAAATGCTTCTTTGCTGCTTCAACAGTGAGCATAACCGCGTCAACCTTTTCTGCAAGTGCTTTGTTAGTAACACCCGGGTATGCATTCTGCTCGTGAATGGCGGTAGGAATACCCATTTTTGCCGCCATACGAATAACGGGACCGCTTACATAGCCGCCGAAGCCTACTGCAACATCGGGCTTAAAATCGTTAATTATTTTCTTTACTGCACCCGAGCTTTTAAGAAGACGGGTAACTGTTTTTACATTTGCTTTAATATCTGCAGGAGAAAAACCTCTTTTAAAGCCTGAAATTTCAATAGTCTTTAAAGGGAAACCTGCTGCAGGAACAATTTTTGCTTCAATTCTATCCGCAGTACCAACAAAGCATATTTCTGCATCGGGGTACTGTTTTCTGATTTCACCTGCAACTGCAAGTGCAGGGTTTACGTGACCGCCTGTGCCACCTGCTGCTATCAATACTTTCATCAAACTCACACCTTTTGTTTTTTGGATTTGCTGAATGAATAAAGTCGAGGCAAGTCAGCCTGCCTTGAAACGCTTAAAAGGAAGCCCATTTCACCGAGAGTTACGAGGGTTGAAGAACCACCGTAGCTGAAGAAGGGCAAACTGATACCCGTATTGGGTAATGTATCGGTTACAACTGCTACATTAAGAGCTACTTGCAACCCGATTTGCATCATAATACCGAAAGCAAGTAAAGCACCGAAACGGTCTCTTGCTCTCATGCCTATATACACACCTCTGAGAATAAGAAGAGCGAAAAGACCGAGAACGAGGCAACAACCAACGAAGCCTAATTCCTCACCGATAATTGAGAAAATAAAGTCGGTATGAGATTCGGAAACGTAGAAATATTTTTGTTTTGAATTACCAAGACCCGAACCGAAGAAACCGCCTGAACCGAGAGCAAACAATGAATGGTTAGTCTGCCAACGTTTATCGGTATCTGTCAAGTCCTTTACGAGCCAGGAACCGATACGGTCTGCCATATAGTCTTTAAGAACGGGAATTTTATCATAGTAGTTAATTACAATGAAAAGAACTATTACTGCGGCAATACCGCCAACAAGAAACCATCTCGCTCTGCCCTCACCTATCCAAAGCATTGCAACACCGAAAAGAAGGATGAGAATCGCACCTGAAAGATGACTTCCTGCAAGAACGAAAACTGCAGTTAAGCCAACAAAGAATGCATAAAAGAAAAGTGTAACAGTACCTTCTGTAAGGACAATTTTGCCGTTTGTAATATCTGCAAGCTTTACTGCCCAACTTACTTTTGAGGGTCTTGAGCTCACCATTTTCTTATGATTTTTATCAAGACCTGTTGCACAGAAGAGAACAACTGCAAACTTTGCAATTTCAGAGGGCTGAATATCGAAAGGTCCAAGGTCTAACCAACGGTTGATTTCTCCGCCTTTGATTTTACCGATAATAATTGTCAAAATAACAAGACCCCATGAGCCTACCAAAGCCAAGTTAGCGAAATATTTGAGCTTCTTATAATCTAGACGGGAAAAAACATACATTACTGTAAGTCCAACACCCATAAACATTATTTCTCTGAAGAAAAAGTGAAGGCTTGATTCACCGTCTGTTTCATAATAGGAATAGGCATAGCTTGAGGACAAAAGCATTACAAGACCGAATGCCATTAACCCCAACATTATGATAAAAAACGGTATATCCATTCCGTTGTTTACAAACAAACCGGAAAGTAATTTGTTCTTTTTATTCATAGCCTGCTCCTTATAAAAGTTTTACGATTATTTGTTTATTTAAGATTACCGAAATAAACAAGAAGAATTGCGGCGATACCGCCTAAAAGGTTTACAAGTGAAAAGATTTTTACAATTTTAACTTCTTTCCAACCGCACATTTCAAAATGGTGGTGAATAGGTGCCATTTTGAAAATTCTCTTACCATGAGTAAGTTTGAAATAACCAATCTGAATAATATCAGAGCCGAACTCTGCAACATAAATAATACCGATAAGTAAAATGATAAAGGGACAATCAACTGCATAAGCGAGAGCAACAACCAAGCCGCCAAGGAACATTGAGCCAAGGTCACCCATCATAACCTTTGCAGGATGCCAGTTCCAGATAAGATAGCCTACAAGACCGCCTGCGAGAGCTGCTGCAAGAAGGCTAACGCCCAAGCAGTTGCGAAGAGCACCGATAACAATAAAGCTTACTGCGGCAGTTACTGTTACAGAACCGCAAAGTCCATCAATACCATCAGTAAAGTTAACTGCGTTGGTTGTGCAGTAAATAACTGCAATACCGATTGCCCAGAAAAGTGCTTTTGTTTCTACCATACCCACAAAAGGAATGAACATACTGCCTGAGGGGTCGTTTAAGAAAAGAGTGAGCAAATAGCCTACCATAAGAACGATTTGGAGAACTGTTTTCTGCTTGATGGTAAGTCCTAAATTACGCTTTTTAACAACCTTGATATAGTCATCAAGAAAACCGATGAATGCAAAGCCGAGAGCCATTACAAGGCCGCCCCAAACCTTTATATTCATTGATTTTGAAAGTATTTCATTAGTGCCGATAATGTCACCGCCGAGAATTTTATCAACAATAACAACCGCACCAAAAGCAAAAACAGTACCGATTATAAAGAGAATACCGCCCATTGTAGGTGTACCCTGCTTATTCTTATGCCATTTCGGACCGATATCAAGAATAGTCTGCCCGAATTTGAGTTTATGTAAAAAAGGAATTACAACATAACCCAAACCAAAGGAAATGCCAAAAGCGACAACTGCCGCAACAACACAAGCGATTATAATATTCATACTTCCCACTCCTTATAAAGAGATGTAAAAATTTCTTCCATTTTCATTCCGCGACTGCCTTTGAAAAGGACTGTGTCCCCTTCTTTAAGGTTTTCTCGCAAATAAGCTGTTAATTTTTCTTTATCTGAAAAAGCCTTTGCCAAACCGCCTTTTTCAATAAAGCTGTTTGTTATATTTTCTGAAGCTTCTCCGAATGTTACAACCAAATCGCATTCAGTTTCAAAGGCTCTTTCGCCGACTCTCTGATGAGCTTCCTTACTAAAGTCACCAAGCTCAAGCATATCGCCTAAAACCGCAACAGTTCTTTTTATTTTAAGGCTTTTAAGGGTTTCAAGAGCTGCACACATACTGTCAAGATTCGCATTATAGCAATCCTCAATGAATACCATACCCTTGACAGATGTGATTTTCTGGCGCATACCTTCGGGAGCGAAATTGCGAAGACCTCTGACACATTCATCCAGAGTCATTCCCAAAAGAAGACCAACTGCTATGGCACACAAGCCATTATAAACATTATGTATTCCTTGTGATGGAACAAAGGCTTGGGCTCTCTGTCCTTTATATGTAACCGTAAAACCGCTTCCAAGCTGAGTTGGGTCGATGTTATCAGCTACAACATCTCCACCGTCAAGACCAAAGCGAATTACTTTATAATCCTCTGCGGAAACTTTATTAAGAATGTCACTGTCACCGTTAATAACAAGAGGTGAGCCCTTTTCCATACCATCAAGAATTTCGGATTTTGCTTTTAAAATACCGTTTCTTGAGCCTAAATTCTCGATATGGGCTGTACCCACATTGGTGATAACACCGATATCGGGGCATACAGTTTTAGAAAGACGGGAAATTTCGCCGAAATGGTTCATACCCATTTCAATAACTGCCGCTTCGTGAGATTTTTCCAAGCGAAAAAGGGTTTTCGGAACACCGATTTCGTTATTAAGATTGCCCTCTGTTCTCAAAGTATTGAACTTTTCGCTTAAAACCGCGTAAATCATACCTTTGGTTGTGGTTTTACCAACGCTACCCGTAAGAGCAACAAAGGGAATATCAAAGCCTTTTCTGTACCCTGCGGCAATATCTAAAAGTGCTTTCCCTGTATCTTCCACAATAATAACTCTTTCATCATTCCCATCATATCGGGAACAAATAACAGCTTTTGCACCTTTAAGAAGAACATCCGGTACAAAATCATTTGCATCGAAGCGTTCACCCTTAAGAGCAATAAAAAGTGTCTCCGCGTCAATATCTCTGCTGTCTGTTGAAATTTTCTCAACAAAGCCATCAAGCTTTGTATTGACACCGCACCATTCTGCTATATTTTTAAGTGAAATTTTTTCCATTAAAAACCACCTGTTTATTTGAGTATCTCTGCTACTACCTCGCGTTCATCGTAATGAACACGTTCTTTTCCTATAACCTGATAAGTTTCGTGACCTTTACCTGCAAGAAGAATTGCATCATCCTTTTGTGCAATAGAAATTGCCTTTCTGATAGCCTCACTTCTGTCGGTAATTGTAATAATTTCTTTATCTTTTACGTCTATCCCCTCAAGAATATCTTTAATAATCTCTTCGGGATTTTCTGTTCGGGGGTTATCACTTGTGACTACAACAATGTCAGAAAGCTCTGCGGCAATTCTGCCCATTTTAGGACGTTTGGTTTTATCTCTGTCGCCACCGCAACCGAAAAGAGTGATAACTCTGCCCTTTGTGAAGCCACGAACCGCATTTATTGCTTTTTCAAGTCCGTCGGGACTGTGGGCATAGTCTATTATAACACTAAAATCTGTATTTGTCTTTAAAACCTCTACTCTACCGCTAACGCTTTTTGCATAAAAAGCAGCATTGATTACTTTTTCTAAATCAAAGCCTAAATTATTTACAACTGAAATAGCAGTAAGAGAATTATAAACAGAAAATCCACCGGGAATATGGAAAACGACCTTTTGACCGTTCAAGTCATATTCAACTCTGTCAGAGAAAAGCTCTACATTTTCTGCTTTATAATCAGATTTTTCATTAATGGAATAATCTGTTGCAGGAGCTTCTATACCTTCGCGCATAAAGCTTGAAGCTTCGTCGTCATTATTGAAAATTGCTTTATCGCAATTTAAGAATAAATTTTTCTTGCATTTTTTATATTCTTCAAGAGTACCGTGATAATCAAGATGGTCCTGAGTAAGATTAGTGAAAGCACCTACAACAAAATGAATACCTGCAAGGCGCATCTGATGGAATGCCTGAGAGGATGTTTCCATAACGCAGTATTCGATACCCTCATCAACCATCATTTTGAAAAGAGAGTGCATATCATAGGGGTCTGGAGTGGTAAGCTCAGTATGGAAATCCTTGTCACCAACCATATTTTTAACAGTACCTATAAGACCACTCTGCACACCTAACTCTTTGAGAAGATCTTTGATTACAAAGGCGGTTGTGGTTTTTCCGTTTGTGCCTGTAATGCCGATGATTTTAAGCTTATCTGCACTTCTGCCGAAAAGATTTTTGCACATAATTGCATATGCTTCACGAGAATTTTCAACAAGAATCTGCTCTTTAAGACCTAAATCTCTTGTAACAATTACGGCACTTGCACCCTGCTTTAAAACATCTTCTGCAACAGAGTGGCCGTCAAAACGAGCACCTGTAACGCAAACAAAGGCACAACCATTTTTAACATTACCGCTTTTATCGGTAACATCTGTTATATCTCTGTCCTCATAGGAATTGAGGACTTTTACATCTTCTAAAAGTTGGGAAAGTAACATTTTCAAAAAACCTCCGTTTTTTTGAATTCGGAATGCGGAATTCGAAATTCGGAATTTCGGGGCGCTAAAGTGCGCCAAAATTATTGCTATTATTGCTTATGGAACTTTGATGAAATTGCGTGACTTGCGAACCAAAGCTGTACAAAGGTACTGCGAGTGTGAGCAAAACTGTTAATTCGCAAATTTATCAAGCAATTAGTCATCCTGAACGCCTGAAGTGGTCTTGAAATATACTGTAATTGTTGAGCCCAATTCGGCTTTTGTACCTTTTTCTACACTCTGGCGGTAGGAAACAACCTCGCTACCGAGAGCTGCACCTGAAACTTTAATATTGTAACCTGAATTTACGGCGCGTTTATTTGCTTCGCTGATACTTAAACCTGTAAGATCAGGAACTGTTGAAGTTGTTGAAACATTTCCTGTTTCTGTATAAAGAATAACAACACCATCCAAGGGAATACTCTGGTCTTTTGCAGGATACTGTGAAATAACCTTATCCCCATTACCAACAACTCTCGCATTGAAATTCTGTTTTGAAAGAGTTTCTTTAGCGGCTGCAACGCTCATTCCGTTAACATCAGGCGTTGATGCATTAAGCTTTGATAATTCTTCGTCAGAATAAACAGGTTCAACATTCATATATTTGAGAGTTTGTTCAATAACAACACCTGCAACGGGAGCAGCAATAGCGCCACCACCGTGGTTATAAACCTGAGGCTCGTCGATAATAATAAGAACTGCAATCTGAGGGTCGTCTGCAGGAGCGCAACCTACAAAGGATGCGATATACTCGCCATCAACAGTAAGCTTTTCGGATGTACCTGTTTTACCTGCAACGCGGTAACCGGGAATATAAGCATTACGACCTGTACCGCCGTCAACAACCTTTTCCATCATTGCGAGAACCGCATTTGCGGTACTTTCGGAAACAACCTGTCTTTTAACAGTAGGTGTTTTTTCGTAAACTGTATTACCTTCATGGTCGATCTGCTTTGCAACCACGTATGGCTCCATAAGCTTACCGCCATTAGCAATAGCGGAAACTGCGGTAATCATCTGAATTGCGCTTACCTGGAAAGTCTGACCGAAAGCGCTTGAAGAAAGCTGAGAAATACCCATATCTTCTTTTTTGTGGTAAGTAACACCACCAACGGGATTTGCTTCCGCAGGTAAATCTATTTTTGTGGTTTCTGTAAAGCCGAAGGCTTCAAAATATTTATAGAATTTTTCTGTTCCTAATTTTTGACCGATTGTGATATAGAATGGGTTGCAGGAGTTAACAAGACCTTGAGTAACGGTCTGAACGCCGTGACCTTCACGCTTATGACAATGGATTCTGTTATCTGCAACTTGAATTGCACCTGTGCAGTTGTAGGTTGAATCGGGAGTTACAATACCCTCTTCAAGACCTGCAGCAGCAGTAAACACCTTGAAAACAGAACCGGGCTCATAAGTATCACTTACAACCTTATTTCGCCACATCATATACACTTGCTCGTTATAAGCTTTTGCATATTTTTCCTTATCTTTTATCTTTTTAAGTTCTTTTAAAACTGCCTTATCTGTAATAACAGCAGGGTTGTTAAGGTCATAGTCGGGCATCGTTGCCATTGCAAGAACTGCGCCTGTATTAACATCCATTACTATACCGTAAGCAGATGTAGCATCGTTATCTTTAACCGCTTGAGAAAGACCTTTTTCGAGATAATGCTGAACTGTTTTATCTATCGAGAGTACAAGACTCGTACCCTGCTCTGCATCAAATTTCGTTTCATAATTTGTTGACATCAAATCGCTGTGACCGTCACGGGCGGTAATAATTCTTCCGGGAACACCTGTAAGAGTGTCATTATACTTAAGCTCAATGCCAACTCTACCATCAGAATCCACATTGGTCATACCGATTACGGTAGAAGCGAAATTACCGTAGGGGTAATACCTCTTTGTATCGGGGTCTATGCAAACAATTGCATATAAATCGTTTTCGTTTATAAATTCTTGTATCTTGGTTTTGGGTTCATATTCAATTTTACCCTTGATTTTCACATAACCGTAGTCTTTATTTCCGATTTTGTTATAGATGTCTTTCCACTTAAGGTCATCATCCTTAAGAATTTTTGCAAGTCCTTTGGAAATAAGAGTTCTCTGCTCTTTATTTTCGATTTTAGAAGGGTTTACATACACCAGCCATGCGGAAGCACTCTCTGCGAGCACCTCCATATTACTGTCATATATTACACCTCTGTCCGCAGGTATTTCCGTATCACTTAACTGACCGGATTCTGCAAGAACCTTATATTCATCAGCATTGAAAATCTGGAAATATGCAAGGCGCAAAACGTCCACACCAAAGCCTAAAACAAGCAATACTGCTATCGCCGCCATACACCTATTTTTCATTTTTTTATTAACTCGTGTCATAATTAAAACCTACCAAAAAAAGCACAAAATGAGAGTCGAGATACTCAACTCCCATAAATACATATTTTTATTTAGAAAATATATGCAAACAGCTGTTTTATTTTCTTGGAAATATCTTCCTGTCCGCCAACGGTTCTGTCACCGGACACAACTATTTCATCGCCCTCGGACAAATCAATATAACTGATCTGATAGCTTTCAGCCTTAACCATACCGAGCACGTTTTCTGCATAGCTTTCTATTTTATCGGAGGAGATTTTACTGCTAAGTTCTGCATTAAGTCTTACAGATTCACCCTCTTGAATATCAATTTTGCTTTCAACTGATGCAATTTGCTTATCAAGCGCATTGATTTTTGAATCCATCACAAGCAAACCTAAGAAACTCAAGCAACCGGCAACAAAACAAACAATAAGCTGTTTAGCAAGTTTATTAACCTTTACAGATGTAGCTTTACGTTCAACAGTCTGGCTCATTCCGTTAACTTCAACTACGGTGCTTATTTTCTGCTGAACTTTCGGCACTGCTTTTTTAACAGGCTTTGCTGTTGCAGTTTTATGAACTTTTTTAGGCTGTTCAATCACCTGAGGCTCAAACAATGAAAGATCATAAGCCGCAGAACTTCTGTAAGTTGCCATATTTATCCTCCTTTTAATTTTCACATCCGAAATATTTTATAATTTCACTGCCGTGCGTAACTTTGCGCTACGGCTTCTGTTATTTTCATTAACTTCTTTTCCTGTTGCTTTAACTCCCGAAGACTTAACTATGGCTTTAGGAGCTTTTCCGCAAACACAAACCGGAAAATCTTTAGGGCAAGTGCAGCCTTCTTTCAAGGTTCTGAAATAATCCTTTACTATTCTGTCTTCCAACGAATGGAAGCTGATTATTGCCAGGACTCCGTCTTTTTTAAGAGCACCGAACATATCAGGCAATGTATTTTCAAGAACAGTTAATTCTGCATTAACCTCAATTCGTATTGCCTGAAAAGTTTTTCTTGCAGGATGCCCGTTTCTTCTGAATTTTGCAGGAATGGCATTTGAAACAATTTCTGCAAGCTCGAGAGTAGTTTCAATTCTCTTTTTATCTCTCGCTCTGACTATTGCAGAAGCAACAGAGCTTGCAAATTTTTCTTCGCCGTATTTACTTATTACATTAAATAATTCTTTTTGAGAGTAGGAATTAACTATTTCCTCTGCCGTTGTCCCCTGCTGACTCATTCGCATATCAAGAGGTGCATCATAATGGAAAGAAAAGCCTCTCTCGGCAGTATCAAGCTGATGACTGCTGACGCCCAAATCAGCGATTATTCCATCGACACCCTCAACACCGAGATTTGCGAGAATACTTTTAATCTCGGAATAGTTACTGTGAACAACGGTGACTCTTTCATCGTCTTTAAAACGATTTGTAACAGTTTCGATAGCATCGGGGTCACGGTCAATGAGAATCATCCTCCCCTTTTCTCCGAGATGCTTTAAAACCTCTGCGGAATGTCCGCCTCCGCCTGCAGTACAGTCAACATAAATACCATCAGGCTTTATATTAAGAGCAACAACTGATTCTTCAAGAAGAACCGAAATATGATTAAATTCCATAGCTTTTAGAAATCAATGTTAAGCGACGCGGTAGGAGTAACATCGAGAATAGCCATTTCTTTCTCCCACTCTGCAGGTGACCAAAGTTCAATATGTCTTGTGTTACCAACAACATAAACTTCGTTCTCAATTCCTGCAAACTCTTTAAGAGCTGAGTTAAGAGTAAGTCTGCCACCCTTATCGATTTCGCCGTAAACTACGCCTGAAAGAATTTTTCTTGAAACGCGTCTTGTGGTTTCGTCGTGCTGGTCGCCTTTTGTGAACTGTTCGTAAAGCTCATTCCAACCCTGTTCAGAATACATATACAAGCATCTTGTGCTGGGGTCGGGTGACTTTATAAGATAAGCTTCAACACCCATTTTTGCGCGAAGAGAGGCAGGAACTTTAAAACGGTTTTTTTCATCAAGGGTATGATTAAACTGACCGCAGAACATAGCCGACTCTCCTTTCAAAATGGTGTTTTTAGTGTTAAAATCGAGACACTTTGACCCTATTTAGAACACTTTGCTCCACCATTATAGAAAATTTAGCCCACAATGTCAATAGTTTTTACACAAAAAAATAGCAGTTTCAAGCCTATTTTTGCTTGAAACTGCCAAGTTTTTCTTGTATTGAATTTTATTTTAAATCTTCCAGTATTCTTAAGGCATTTTCTATGACACTTTGAGCCACAGAATCAGAAATTTTATCTGTCTTATATTCAAAATAAATCTCGTTTTTCTCCCCACTCTGTACAAAGGTAATCATAGAGGATGAGCGCATTTTTAAAGGTTCTCCGGGAACAACACGATTGAAGCAATCAAGCCCCGACCAAAAATTCTGATTCAAATTAAAAGAACAAACCTCACCTAAAACCTCATTAGCGCAACCATATGTATTTGCAAGTTTTTCAGAATACTTATGCTTAAACTCCCCTGCACAGAACATATACTGGGAATCGCAAAAAGAAGCGGGTAAACGCATAAAAAGAAATTCGTTATAAAAAACGCTGAAAGAACTTGTTGCCCTTTTATAAATTTCCTTATGAAAATTTACGGCATTGTTACCGAGAGTATCGGGAAGCTTTTTGTTTTTCTTCTTTTCAACAGCGAAGAAGCCGTTAAAGGCCCCAACCCTCATTTCATTGAAATCTTCAAAGAAAATCCTTTCGTCGGCTTGTACATTCAGTTTCCTATAACGTCTTTTACCACCTAAAAAATGAACCAGACTCTCATAGAAAGAGAATGCCACCAAGGAAGAAATATCAGTTTTTTCTTTTTGGGCAAAGGCTTTAAGATTATCAAAAAGCTCTTCCGGAATTGTTGTTGAAACGGTTTTAGTTGAAGCCTTTGTTTTAAAATATTTTTCTCGTGCTTTTTTATAATCTTCAACAGTAAACTCCGCAGTTCTTTTCTGCCAACCCACCTCTAAACCGGAAGCAAGTCGGTCAACAACCACAGAAAAAACATTCGAAGGAAGCTGATTAGTTTCGGAAAGAACTTTAATTGCACAAGGTTCTACCGAAAGAGTTCTTTTGTTATAAAAGGACATAAACTCATCTGCAAGATGCATAAGAGAACGAGAATCTGCCACAACTGTATGAGCAAAAATGCCGAGGATTTTTTTATTAATTATTGCAAAAGAGAAAAGTTCTTTATCAAAGTTAATACCCTCAGTTTTCTTTTTACAGATAAGCTCTGACAAATCGCCCTCTGTTATTTCTAAAGAGGGTTCATTTTTATTTGTTACGATATAAGCCTCGGCTTTTTCACGAAGCTCTACAACACCTGTCAAAATCGGTTCTTTGATGCAGAGCATTTTCAGCGCCTTTTCACATTCCGAAATATCAAAAGGCTCTTCTGTCTCACCGAAAAAGGTAACGCAGTTATCAAATTCGAACAATCGGTTTCTTGTTAAACCTAGTTTTATCATTTCAGACATTACTGTTCCTCTCCTTCGGAACAACGAGTAATTTTTTCAATAAGAGCTTGTTTCACTCCCCAAAGTTTGCCGGAGAAATCCACATAATATTTATGAGGATTTTCAAATCTTGCAACCTCTTCCCAGAGAGCTGAAACCTGCTCATTGCAATAGGTTCTCACTTCCTCAAGAGTCGGGCAATTATATACGCATTCACCTTTTTCAAAAACCTTTACAAGCATTTCACGTGCAACAAAATTATCAACTGTTTTTCTCTTCCAGGTGAAATCCGGGTCAAAGAGCGAATAGGTTTTTTCATCGCTTATACTTTCGCTTTCAAGAGTGAGAACATCGGCAATAGCTTTACCGCTTTCCATATCAAAAAGTCGCCAAACTCTCTTGGAGCAAGGAGTTGTGATTTTATTGATATTATTACTTACCATTATAGCAGGAGTTTTAACCCCGTCTTTTTCAGTTTCACAGAGCTTATAAACACCGTCAAGCACAGGAGATGAAGCAGAAGTCAAAAGTTTTTCTCCAACAATAAATCCATCTATTTTTGCACCCTGATTGAGCATATCTTTAATGAGGGTTTCATCAAGAGAATTGGAAGCGAATATATCGCAATCGGGAAATCCCGATTCATCAAGAAGCCGTCTTGCGCGTTTAGAGAGATATGTCATATCGCCACTATCAATAATAATACCTGCAGGTCTTAAGCCTTTAGGAACAAGCACAGAATTGAATGCTTCAATCGCATTTTTTACACCGCTGTCAAGAGTATCATAGGTGTCAACAAGAAGAGCTCCCTCTTCTCCGTGTTCTTCAAGATAAACCTTAAATGCCTCAAGCTCATTGTCAAAAAGTTGAACCCAACCATGCCCCATCATTGTAACAAGCGGAATTCGGTATTTCTGGGATGCAGGGTAAAGCGTTGTTGCATTGACTCCACCTACATAAGAAGCTCTTGCACCATCAACTGCCGCATCAAAGCCGTGAGCGCGTCTTGCACCTGATTCAAAAACTTTTCTACCTGAAGCAGCGCGGACAACCCTGTTTGCCTTTGTAGCAATAAGAGTTTGGTGATTTATTGTGTTAAGCAGGAGCGTTTCAATAAGCTGAGCCTGAAGAGCAGGACCCTGAACCTTTACAATGGGCTCATTCGGGAAAACAGGTGTTCCCTCAGGCATTGCATAAACATCGCAGGTAAATTTAAAAGTTCTCAGATATTCAACAAGCACTTCAGAAAAACCTATATTCTTTAAATTTTCAAGTTCTTCTTCACTAAAAGAGATGTTTGAAAGTTTTTCAATCAACTGCTGAAGCCCCGCCATAACAGCAAATCCTCCTGAATCAGGAAGCTCTCTGAAAAACATATCATAAGTTACTCTGACATTTTCCATACCTGCAGAAAGCAAACCTTCTGCAGTTGTAAGGCAACTGTAATCAGCGAAAAAATCCGTACCGAAGCTCATAAACTACCTCCGAAAAACTAATGTACTTTTTATTTTATCACAAGAATATATTTATAGCAAATATTTTTCTGTTTTTTACAACATATTTACTATTTTTTTAACACGCAACAATGTTGATGTTGAAAAATAAGTTTTCTTATGATATTATGATTACAGGTGTTAGTATGAACACTAATAAAAGGGAAAAGGGGTACCGATATGAGAGTACGTAAACAACCAGTCGGCACCCGCAACATCTGTGGAGCCAAGGTCGAAGAAAGACGCAAGGAAATCGGGATGAAACAAAAAGACCTCTTAACTCAATTGCAGATTCGCGGTGTCGATCTCAATGCATCAGGGCTTTCCAAGCTCGAAGGTCAAATCCGTTCCGTGTGCGATACAGAGCTTATCGCATTATCGGAGGTTTTAGGAGTTTCGGTTAATTGGTTACTTGGATTAGAATAAAAAAGACTGATTGTTCACTTTGAGCAATCAGTCTTTTTTTGATTATTTTTCCATATTTATAGCCACCTTTTTTGCAAACTATATATACAGAACAGGCAAAATGTTGATTTTTGTCGAATTATATGTTAATATAGTACAAAATAATGAAAGGTTGGTGGTGCAAAATGCTGTGCAACAGAATGAAGCAATTCAGAGAATACAATAAATTGGATTGCGCATTAGTTGCAGAAGTTCTCGGTATTACAGAAGCAGAATACAAGGATTTTGAAAACAATAAAGCAATACCAACCATTGATACTATCACCTCTCTCGCTTCTTTTTATAAAGTTACAGTTGACGAATTCTACGGCTACACCCCCCGCCTTTCTCTCCACAGCAGAGAAAATGAAATTCAATTCGACGATGTAAGCGAAAACATTCTTAAAATGTCCGATTTATCCTGGGACGAAGCCCGACTCATTCTCTATTACAGAGCTCATAAAGACGAAGATGACGAAATAATCAAGAAAATATTAGAAAAAGAAGATAAAAAATAAAAGCTTTTGCAACCGAATTGATTGCAAAAGCTTTTGTTATTATAATCAATTAAAGCTTAACGATTTCGCCCATCATACCGGGAGTTGCGAAAGCTGCGTTGCTTTCATCAGTATCGATATGCATTGCGGGAGCAAAGTTAGGATGAACACGACAAACAACATCACCGAAAATAAGTGAACGACCGTCAGATTCAACCTTAACGCCTACTACTTCTTTATCTTCAACGCCAAATTCTGCAGCAGCATCGGGAGTAAGGTGAATATGTCTTTTAGCAACAATTGCGCCTTCTTTGAGTTCAACTTCACCTTTAGGACCAACAAGCTTACAAGAACCGCTACCTGCGATATCACCACTTTCTCTTACAGGAGCAACAACGCCGATTGAACGAGCGTCGGAAGCGGAAATTTCGAGCTGCGAAGCGGGTCTTGTAGGACCGAGAATAGAAACTGCAGGAAACTGACCCTTTGCACCGATAACAGCAACTCTTTCTTCACAAGCGAACTGACCGGGCTGAGAGAGGTCTTTTTTGGGAGTGAGCTCGTAACCTTCACCGAAGAGGATATCAAGATCTTCTCTTGACACGTGGACGTGACGAGCGGATGTTTCAATAAGTACCTTTGACATTTTTAAAATCCTTCTTTCAAAACACAAGTTAAACTTGTATAAATTTTTACACTGAAGATTATACACACTAACCAATATTTTTGTCAAGTTCAAGTAACAACATAATTACTTATTGAAACAATTCTTTTTATGTGATAAAATGACACCAGTTCAAATCAAAGGTGTGTTATTATGTCATTTTTAAAAAGCTTATTTGCTTTGTTTTTAAGTTTTCTATCAATTTTCAATATATTTGATGGACCCAATGAAATCCCTTCACAACCAACAAAAGAAAGCTTTGCATATCTGGAATACCCGGAGGAAGCGATAATAAATCCTTCCGAGGTAGGTTTAACAGTGTCTTCTTATATAAGCCGCGCTGATGACGACGGAGACGAATTATATGTAAATGCCCAGGGCTACCAAGATATAAACGGTATAATCGAATCTCCCTACTTCACAGTTCATGTTGAAGGAAAAAGAATCCCTGTTTATGCTACCACTGTTTTTGTAGGAAGCACGCAGAAAGGTGCTCTCCACTCGTTCTGTGAAATTTATGTTGACACCAGCAAGGACATTTCTCTTGAATTCCAACTCAACACTCACGGCTTTATGATGGACGATGTGGAAGTTCTCCCCAAAAGTTCAAATTTCAAGCCTATATATTTAAACAACGTACTTAATGAAGAAATAACCCAATTAGGCACTTTCACCTTTGTTTTCAACAGCGATGACCAGGAACACGGTTTCACACTTTTTGTTCGTGAATTAGTTGATGAAGATAAAGAAATTGCTGAATTAAAGGCGGAATACGGCGAAAACAATGTAGTCGTTGTAGAAAAAGGTTTTTACACTACACCTTACTATAATTTTTACGACGTTGACCACACCGTGTACTACCTCAAACGAGGTGCATATCTCCTTGCTCAGCATGTGCACGATATCAACAGCGAGGAAGACAACGCAAACATTAAGGAAGAGTTAGCTCTTTCACAAGCAGGTCTCGGACTAACCCGTTTCCCCTTCTTAAATTTCCATTCCAATACTAATATAAAACTCTTAGGCAACGGCGTCATCGACCTTTCCCACCTTGACAGAGCAGAGCGCCGTGGCATTGTGTTTGCATACTGCACCGACATTGAAATTGATGGTATTAAGATTATAAATGCACCAGAATGGTCATTTATCACCTACGACTGCGAAAAAGTCACAATAAAGAATGTTGATATTTTCGGCTATCGCCAGAACTCCGACGCTTTTGCAATATGCAACACCCGAAATGCTACTATTGACAATTCATTCTGTAGAAGCGGTGACGACCTGTTTGATGTAAAAGCCGCAGGCGGCAGAGCGGAAGCAATAAGCCAAAACGTCACCTTCACAAACTGCACTGCCTGGAACGGAAAAGCTCGTTGCTTTGGAATTTGCGGTGAGGTCGAAAAGGAAATTAAAGACATCACATTTAAAGATTCCACAGTAGTTTTCCACGATGCAACCTGGGATGCCAACAGAATCCCTGCTATTGCAATTGTTGTTGAAGTTGGCGGAGGAAGTATCGACAATGTAACTTTTGAGAACATTGATGTTTACCGCGCACACAGCAGAGCAATCGGTTGCCTCGTTTATAACGAATCTGTGGAAAATATGAGCATTTCAAATATTAAATATAAAAACATTAGATATAATGCAGTAAACAAAAACAAACTTGCCTCAAACGGTAAAACCACAAACAAAATTCAGGCAACCTTTGATAATGTCTATGCTAACGGTTACAAAATCAATTCCGTAAGCTCGGATTATTTCGAATATGACTCTTATGCAAATATAACAGTCAATTAAATAAAACCACAAAAAAATCCGTCATTCTCTTTCGAGAGTGACGGATTTTTTATATAAATTAATTATTTAGAAGCTTCTTCGATAGCAACTGCGCAAGCAACTGTCATACCAACCATGGGGTTGTTACCTGCACCGATAAGACCCATCATCTCAACGTGAGCGGGAACTGAAGAAGAACCTGCGAACTGAGCGTCTGAGTGCATACGGCCCATTGTATCTGTCATACCGTAGGAAGCGGGACCTGCAGCCATGTTATCGGGGTGAAGTGTACGACCTGTACCGCCACCTGATGCAACTGAGAAGTAGCCAACGCCATTTTCGTTACACCATTTTTTGTAGGTACCTGCAACGGGATGCTGGAAACGAGTGGGGTTAGTTGAGTTACCGGTGATGGAAACACCAACGTTTTCAAGTTTCATGATAGCAACGCCTTCGGGAACATTGTCTGCACCGTAGCAACGAACTTTAGCTCTGTCGCCTGTTGAGTAAGCTGTTTCGTTAACAACTTTAACTGTTTCTGTATAGGGGTCAAACTCTGTCTGAACATATGTGAAGCCGTTGATTCTTGAAATAATCATAGCAGCGTCTTTGCCGAGACCGTTAAGGATAACGCGGAGAGGCTGTGTTCTAACTTTGTTTGCGTTAAGAGCAATTTTGATAGCGCCTTCTGCAGCAGCGAAAGATTCGTGACCTGCAAGGAAGCAGAAGCATTCTGTTTCTTCAGAAAGGAGCATTTTGCCGAGGTTACCGTGGCCAAGACCAACCAAACGGTTGTCAGCAACTGAACCGGGGATGCAGAAGCTCTGAAGACCTTCACCGATTGCAGCAGCAGCGTCAGCAGCTTTTGTGCAACCTTTTTTGATAGCGATAGCGCAACCTACTGTGTATGCCCAAACAGCATTTTCGAAGCAGATAGGCTGAGTTTCTCTGATGATTTTATCACAGTCAATGCCTTTAGCAAGAGTGATTTCTTTACATTCTTCAATTGAAGAAATGCCATATTCTTTAAGAACTGCGAGGATTTTTGCCTCACGTCTTTCGAAGTTTTCAAATAATGCCATGTTCGTTTACCTCCTTATTCTTCACGGGGATCGATATACTTAGTAGCATCTGCGAATCTGCCGTAAGTACCCATAGCTTTATTATAAGCTGTTGTGGGATCGTCGCCTTTTTTGATGAAGTCTGTCATTTTGCCGAGAGAAACGAACTCGTAACCGATAACCTGATCATCAGCATCAAGAGCCATTCTTGTAACATAGCCTTCTGCCATTTCAAGGTATCTTACGCCCTTAAGGTTTGTACCGTACATTGTACCAACCTGAGAACGAAGGCCTTTACCGAGGTCTTCAAGACCTGCACCAACTGAAAGACCATCTTCAGAGAATGCGGACTGTGAACGACCGTAAACGATCTGAAGGAAGAGCTCACGCATAGCTGTGTTGATAGCGTCACAAACAAGGTCTGTGTTAAGAGCTTCAAGAAGAGTTTTGCCGGGAAGGATTTCACTTGCCATTGCAGCAGAGTGAGTCATACCGGAGCAACCGATTGTTTCAACAAGAGCTTCTTCAATGATACCCTCTTTAACGTTAAGAGAGAGTTTGCAAGCGCCCTGCTGAGGTGCACACCAACCCACACCGTGTGTGAAAGCGGAAATGTCTTTAATTTCGTAAGCCTTTACCCATTTGCCTTCTTCAGGGATGGGTGCGGGACCGTGGTGAGGGCCTTTTTTGACCATACACATTTTTTCAACTTCATGTGAATAATTCATGATGTTTTATTTCTCCTTTCGGATGTTAAATTTTTACCAAATATCATTTTATTACATCTTGTCCTTTAAGTCAAGTAAAATCATTACCAACTCACACACAAAATAATAATACAAATATTGACAAATTTATTAATTTTATATAAAGGTCTTGCATTTTTCGACACTCGTTAATATAATTATATATTGGAATTTTATCAATATATCGAATATATATTTAAATATATATTATTGTACTTTTTGAAAGCACGAGGTCAAAAATGGTATTTTCAAGTCTTTTGTTTATATATGCGTTTTTGCCAATATGCCTTATCTTCTACTCTCTTATGAAAGGCATAAACGGTAAAAATATCGTTTTGCTTATTTTCTCACTCCTGTTCTATACCTGGGGTGAGCCTGTTTATGTTTTACTCCTTGTGTTTATGACTTTTTGGGATTGGTTTTCTGCTTTGCTTATTGAAAAAGCAGAGGCGCAAAGCAGGAAAAAATTCTGGTTAGTAGTTTCCGTTATTGTCAATTTAGGTCTTATCGGTTATTTCAAATACACAGGCTTTTTACTTACCAACATTCAAAGCATTTTCGGTATTCCCGAAATTATTCCAAAAATTGCATTACCAATAGGAATTTCTTTCTACACCTTCCAATTACTTTCTTATGTTGTGGATGTTTACAGAAAAGAGGTTCCTGCCCAGAAGAATTTCTTTTGGTTACTTTTATATTCAAGCCTTTTCTATCAATGCATCGCAGGGCCCATTGTCCGTTACAGCGATGTTCAAAGAGAAATTAACGAAAGAAAAGTTAATCTGACTGAGGTTTCAATGGGTGTAACCCGTTTTGCAATAGGCTTGGGTAAAAAGGCATTAATCGCAAACCTTTGCGGTTCTCTTTCCGACCAGCTTTTAGTTTCCGATGCTTTAATGAGCAGCTCCTTTGAAAGCGCAATTGCAGAGCTTTCTTCTCGTTCAGCCTTAGGACTTTGGTTCGGTGTTCTCTTCTATATGCTCCAGATTTATCTTGATTTTTCTGCTTATTCCGATATGGCAATAGGTATGGGTCTGATGGTTGGTTTCCATTTCAAAGAGAATTTCAACTACCCCTACATCGCAAAATCTGTAACAGATTTCTGGAGAAGATGGCATATTTCCTTAAGCTCATTTTTCAGAGATTATGTTTACATCCCTCTTGGAGGTAACAGAAAAGGCAAGTTCAATACCTACCGAAATCTTTTTATAGTTTGGTTACTTACAGGTCTTTGGCACGGTGCAAGCTGGAACTTTGTTCTTTGGGGACTTTTCTTCTTCGTTTTCCTTGTTATTGAAAAAATCGGTCTTCTCAAAGTTCTTGAAAAAATCCCTGCATTCTTCAGCCACGCATATCTTCTTATTGTAGTATTTTTCGGTTGGATTCTTTTCCGTTTCTCCGACTTCAGATTTATTCCAGTTGTTTTAAAAGGTCTTTTCGGATTAAACGGAAACGCCTTTATAGATTTTGAAACAAAGACACTTTTAATCGGCAATATTATTTTCATTATTGTTGCATTATTCAGCGTTACACCTATTGTTAAAAGGTTTTCAGAAGCTTGTCAGAAAAGCGAAAAGGGTTCTTTCCCTGCTGTTTTATACAAGGTTTTAAGCGTTTTATTACCTTTAGCAATACTCTTCCTTTCAACTCTCACTCTTGTTGGCGACAGTTATAATCCTTTCCTTTATTTCCAATTTTAATTTAGTCTATTTAATTTTTAGTTTTTCGAGGTATATTTGATGATTTACGACAAACCGCGCGATATAAATTTCAGCGTGTTTCCAAATGCCGTCGGCAAAAAACGCCGAAAAAAAGAAAAACAGAATATTAATAAAACCTACGCTTTAAAGGTTGTTGCATTTTTCCTTATGCTTTATATTGGTGCAACGGTTTCATTTATGATACCTTTGCGCCCCACCTATTCTGAAAGCGAAAAGCGCGACTTAAAAGAGTTTCCGAAATTCTCATACGAAGCAATTCTTTCGGGAAGCTATTTTGACGATATAAGCACATGGTTTTCCGATACCTTCCCTTTCAGAGAGCAGTTGACAAAGCTCAACACATCTATTAAAAAGCTTTCAGGTTTTGATTCAATTGCTATTCATGGTGATGTTGATTTAGGTGATGATATTCCCGATGTGCCTATGGACATTCCGGAAACCAGCACACCTGAAACAACTCTCCCCCCTGAAACTACTGTTCCCCAGACCACAGAACCTGCAACAACAGAGAAAGCGGAAGAGCCTAAACCCGATATAAAAACTCAATCTCTCGGTGCAATTCTCGTAGCAGGAAACAGCGCTTACGAATACTACAACTTCTCAAGCAAGCTCGCTCCTGATTTTATAAACTGCGTGAGCAACATAAAGGGTGTTGCAGGAAACAAATCAAATGTATATTCCCTTTTGATTCCTACCAGTATGGACATTACACTCCACGACTCCATACGAAAAGACATCAACTCTTCTGACCAGAAGAAAGCACTTGATTATTTCAACTCTTCCTTTAAAAATGTTACGGCAGTTTCCAGCATTTATGATGTTGAGAAAGCTCATAAGGACGAATACACATATTTCAGAACAGACCACCATTGGACTGCTCTCGGCGCATATTATGCTTATGAAGAATTCTGCAAGGCAAAGGGTATCGCACCCGTTCCCGTAACAGATTATCTTACCGCCTCTTTTGACGGATTTTTAGGCACATTCTATTCAAGCTCGGGACAAAGCTCTGCCTTGGGTGACACTCCCGACACAGTTGTTGCATATCTTCCCCGAAACAATGTTGAATGTACTTTAACTGAAAGCGACGGAAGGCAATACAAATGGGATGTTATAAGCGATGTTTCGGAATACGCACCAAACCTTAAATATCTCACCTTTATCGGTGGTGACCAGGCTTTAGTTACCATAAATAATCTTGATATGACAGAGGGTAGCAGTTGCCTTGTTATTAAAGAAAGCTACGGCAACGCTTTCGTTCCCTTCCTCATCCCCCATTACAAGAATGTTTATGTAATTGACCCCCGTCACTACAAAGGCACTTTAAGTGATTTCACCGAAAACAATCAAGTAGATGACATCATTTTCCTTGCCAATATTTCTACTACAAGAAATAACATTTATATTGATGCGATGAAAGGCTTTATTCAGTAACCAATGGACGAAATAAACAGTTTTAAAAAAGGCTTGAAGGATGGTTTGCCTATTTGCGTCGGTTATTTTTCAGTTGCATTTGCGTTTGGCATTTTTGCAGTTGAAAATGGTCTCACTGTTTTTCAAGCAGTTATAATTTCATTACTAAATATGACCTCTGCAGGTCAGTTAGCGGCAGTACCAATAATTGCAGGTGGCGGAACATTTCTTGAACTTGCACTTTCACAACTTGTTATAAACTCCCGTTACTCACTTATGTCAGTCTCTCTTTCACAGAAGCTTTCAAGAAAAGTAAAGCTTCCCCAAAAGCTTTTAATTGCATTCGCCAATACTGACGAAATTTTTGCAGTTTCTGTTTCCAACAAAGGTGAGGTTGGAACAAAATATATGCTTGGTATTATGCTGCTTCCCATCATAGGATGGACAAGCGGTACCCTTGTAGGTGGTGGTGTTGGCAACATTTTGCCACCTATGATAACTGCCGCATTAGGCGTTGCAATTTACGGAATGTTTGTTGCTATTGTTGTACCTGTTGCCAAAAAAGAAAAAATGACTGCCCTTTGCGTTCTTCTCGCAATTGCAATCAGCTGTGCATTCAGATATATTCCCCTTTTAAAAGCTGTTCCATCGGGATTTACTGTTATAATCTGTGCAGTGGTGGCAAGTGCATTATTCGCAATTATCGCCCCCATTAAAGCGGAAGAAAAGGAGGCGGAATAAATGGAAAACTCCAAATTCTTTGTTTATCTTCTGGTTATGGCAGGGGTTACATACCTTGTAAGAGCAATACCAATGGCACTTATCAAGGAGAAAATAAAAAACAAATTTGTGCTTTCCTTTCTCCACTACATACCATACACAGTTTTAAGTGCTATGACTGTCCCTGCTATTTTCTATGCAACCGACTCCCCCATTACCGCCGCCGTTGGCTTTATTGTGGCGCTGGTTGCCGCGTTCTTTGAAAGAAGTCTTGTTCAGGTTGCGGCACTGTCTTGTTTGGGAGTTTTATTGACAGAGATTGTGCTTAAGTTTGTTTTATAAATGCGGAATTCCAAATTCGAAATTCGGAATGTCGCCAGATGCCAGTATCGAAACTGCGTTGGCATAAAAAAAGATTAAAAGGTTATTCAGAAACAAAATTTTCTGAATAACCTTTTTTAGTTAGTTTATCTGTATTTTATAATTTTCTACATTTCCGTTTATTGTAATCTCAATTGCGCTTTCGTCTCTTACTGTGTAAGGGATTTCTTTGCTGTTGAGGGTTACTTTGTAGTCCTTCTTTTCGTCGTTCATAGCAACGATTATAGTGAATTTTTCGTTATTGCCGTAGTATTTGAACTCGGCTTCAAAGGCTTTGTTATCATCGAAAAACTCTTGATTTTCTACCCACACATCAAAGCCTGTGTTGAATGTGCCGGGCTTATAATATGCAGCGGTCCAAAGGTTAATGGGTGCGGAAAGTCCACCGAAATTATGGAACCAACCGCCTCTGCCAGTTACAACATTGACCATTTCGAAGGTATAGTATGAATACTCAACCTCTCTTTTCCATATATCAAGGGCAAGCTTTGCTATTGTGTAGGCAAAATCGCTTTCGCCCAAATCAAGCATTGTTTTCCAGATAAACCATTGATGAGGAAACCACACGTGGCCGTTCCAATAGCCGTTTACCATAAAGTAACCTGCGGTCATATCAACTGCGCTGATACCGTAAGGAGAAAGCATTTCTTTGGGGTTAGATAAATGGTCGATGATTTTCTTTTTCTGATTTTCGTCGCAAACGCCTGCGATTATGGGATAAATTCCGTCAAGACCCTTGTTAACATTCTCCCCTGACTTTGTTCTGAAAATCTCTGTAGGCTCATAATTTTCGTCGTGAAGAACATAGGAATAATAACCGCTTTCTTCATCCCAGGAATATTTATTGAGAGCCTCTGAAACACGCTTTATATCTTTCTCATATTCTGCACTGTCCTCGATTTTACCAAGGGCGAGAGCCACCATTTTAAGAATCTTCGCACAACGGATAAGCTGAGAGGAAGAAATGGCAGGAGCAGCTTTATCGCGAAGATTTTCGTCCATCATTGCAACCTGTGCAGGGTAATCGTCCATACCGCTTGAGGAATAGAAATAATCGTAAGTGGTAGTAAGACCACTTTTGAATTTTGCGGTTGTTGACCCTCTTATTTTACCTGCGAGAAAATCGTAATAGAGCTTTGCTCTCGGGTAAAGGCTCAAAAGCTTTTCTTTATTGTTATTACTTTTTAAAAGTTCAAGGTAAAGATACATCTGAACAGGCACGGGCGAGCCGTGGTGAAGGAAAGCATAGTCCGGGTTACTTTCCTCGCTTAAATATGTATCAAGGCTATAAAAGGCGAAATCCTCGGAAAGCTCCGTCATACCAAGACCGATAAAGCCCGAATCCCAGGTATAAAGGCAATCCCAACGCTTACCGGGAGTATGGTGAATGATGTTTTCACCATGCTTATAAATGGGGTAAACGGCGTTTGTTAAAAGAGTTGAAGCGAGAATTCTATTGCTTAATTCATATTTCTTGCCGTTTTTATTGTAATTAAATTTAATAGCTTTTTCTTTTTGACGAAGATATATTGCTTCGTATTCTTCCTTTGCAAAATACTTAGTTTCGTTCTTTGAAATCACCGCATATTCAACATATCTTTCTCCTGCTCCAACAAAGAGAGTGTGAACGATTGTGTTATGGAAAAATCCTTCGTCACTGTGCTTTCTTGAGAAGCTTCCCGTAAAGCTTTCGAGAACATCGTCAAAGGTAACATCGGAGTTTGAAAGTCGGGCAGTAAGGCAGTCCTCAAGAGCACCTGTCGGGATGTTTCTGAAACGGGTGTTGTCATTAAAGGTTCTTAAAATATATTCTCCGTCAATGTTTTTATATTTAAGCTTTGCGGTATAGCCACCATCAGAAATTTTTTCTTCCTGGATTTTGGGAGTGGTGTTATTTTTCTCTTTAAAAACGGAAACCTTGGGTAAATCCTCTCTCTGAACAAGACAGAGGAAATCAAATTCAATTGCGCCCTCGCCCTCGGAAACAAGATTTAATTTGAAATCACCCTTTGAAACTTTTCCAAAAGGAATTGCGGCAATTTTAAGGTCATCTGTTGCAATAAATGTAACGGTGGTATCACCATTCATTGTGAAAACTGCGTCCTCTTCACCGGGAATAAGGTTAACGCCCACCATCTGACCCTGCTCATAGTGCAAATCGCTTGTGCGGTAGCGAATGAGAAGAAGAGAATCATTATAATCCTCTTTAACATCAAAAGTATAGGAAACTCTGTCCCCTTTTTCATAACCAAATGGCTTTATCACTTTATGAGGCATATGCCATTTGCCCACTCTGTCCCCAAGACCTGTTTCATTAACAAAATCAGAGCTGCGGAATTCACCTTTTTTAAATCCGTCAGGGTTTTCCTCGTCCCAGGGACGCGGTGAATTATACACGTACTCATCGTAATCAGTTGCATCCTTATAGGTGCATTTTTCGGGAGTTACAAGTCTTGTGTAATGGGTATAAGGGTATTCAATTGAACTGAAATAGTTAATAAGGCAATTCTGAACGAGCTCAGAATTATTCACAATTTCCGTTCTTACAAGGGTACTTTCCTCGTCAATTTTTGAATAGGAAACATCCGCATAGACTTTATCTTTCCACTCCAAATCATAACGATAGGAAAAGAATGAATAATCACCACTTGCAAGCCAAGGGTGACAGCCCGAGGGTACTGTTACATTGGGAACTTTTATATCAGCACCGAAAACCGCAGGTGCAACTGTGAAATCAAAACGAATTCCGCTTTTAAAGGAATGGTCTGCAATTCGGGAAAGCCCCATATATTTTTTGCCGTAAGGCCCCCATGTGGGGAAACATTTTGAATAAGCCATAAAAACAACCTTTCGATATTATGCTATTTTAATTATATCAGTATAATAGGTAAATAACAAGCGAAAAAACAGAAACAAGCCCCCAACCTTTCGGTCAAGGACTCGTTCCTTATGTTATGAATGGAAATCTAATGACTAGTGTTTTTTTGATATTTATTCAGGAGTTATTTTGGGTTGTTGATGCAGCTGCTACAGCAACTGCAGTTACCTGAGCATTTTTTAGCATCGGGGCAACCGACGCACTTAACGCCGTTTTTCTTCGCTTTTATCACGTAGATAAGTGCTCCGCCAATTATCAAAGCGAGAACTGCTATAATGATAAAATTGTCCATAAGCTAACTCCTTAATTTCAGAATTTATTTTGTAACTGTCTGTTTCTTTTTATTTACTTTTTCTTCTTTAAGAGATTTATTCGCTTTTACAATAAGGGCTACGATAATTGCAACGAATACCAATACGGCAATTAAACCGCCAAGGAAACCTTTACCGAATGCGCCTGTTGTAAGAAATGTACCAATCTGATATACAAGGAAACCAATTGTAAAGCCGACACCTAATTGGAATCCGATTCCGCCCCATAGCCATTTTGCGCTCTTCATTTCGGAATTCATTGCGCCCATCGCTGCAAAGCAAGGAGGTGTGAAAAGGTTGAACATAAGGTAAGCGAGAGCTGCGACCTTTGTTATAGCGAATGCAGAAGCCACCTCTGCCCCTGCACCTTCCATGAGGGCGAGTACTTCTGTATCAATAAGGTTTTCAAGTCCTACGAAGCAAACTGCCAATGTACCGACAACATTTTCTTTTGCAATAAAACCTGTTACTGCCGCTGCAGCAAGCTGCCATGAAACAACGCCTACAACGGGAATAAGGAGATAGGAAATAGGCCCTGCAATAGAAGCGAGAATTGATTGGTCTGCACTTTCGGCAACCTGGAAGTTCCAGGAGAAAGTCTGCATAATCTGAACTGCGGTGTTGCAAAGAAGTATGATTGTTGCCGCTTTAATTATATACGCTTTACCGCGGGAGAGCATTGAAAGCGTTGCTCTTTTAAGGCTTGGGACTTTATATTCGGGAAGTTCGATAATAAAGAAGGATTTTCTGGCTTTATAGCCTGTGATTTTGTTAATAAGCAATGCGCCGATGAAGATAATGAGAATACCGGCAAAGTACATAAGCGGTCCTACCCAGGTTGCATCCTCGAAGAATGCACCTGCAAAAAGAGCAATAACGGGAAGCTTTGCTCCGCAAGGCATAAAGGGTGCGAGCATTGCGGTTGCTCTTCTCTCGCGCTCATTACGGATTGTACGGCAAGCCATAACACCGGGAATTGCGCAACCTGTACCGATAACGAAAGGAATAATGGATTTACCGGAAAGACCAACTCTTTTGAATATGGGGTCAAGAACAACAGATGCTCTTGCCATATAACCGCAATCTTCAAGAAGAGCAATAAGGAAATACATTACCATAACAAGAGGAAGGAATCCGATAACAGCAACAACACCGCCGATCACACCATCCACAAGAAGAGCTGAAAGCAAGGGGTTAGCATCAGCGAGAAGTTCCCCAACAAAGCCTTGGCCGCTTTCGAGAACTCCAACAAGCCAATCTGCAATCCATACACCCGGACCTGCCTGAGAAATCCAGAAAACAAGGAACATCACAACGGCGAAAATCGGAATACCTAACCATTTATTAGTGAGAATATCGTCTATTTTATCTTGGAAGTTTTTATCTTTAGTGAAGATTTTTCGTGTTTCCACAACAGAAACTATATCATTAACAAATGCAAAACGCTTTTTGTCCGCTTCTTTAACTTCATCTTTGTTTGTAAGGTCAATAGCACCTTGCGTATAAGGAGCTACCTGACCATTACCCTTTTTGAGAGCAACTTGTTTAATAAGCTCTGAAAGGCCTTCATTTTTTGAGGAAGCGGCAACAGTTTCAATAACAGGGCAACCTAATTTTTCAGAGAGAGCTACAACATCAATTTTAGTATTTTTCTTTTCATTGATGTCGCTTTTATTAAGGGCAACAACAACGGGAATTCCAAGTTCCAAAAGCTGAGTTGTGAAGAAAAGGCTACGGCTAAGGTTTGTAGCGTCAACGATGTTAATAATAACATCAGGCTTTTCTTTCTTTACGTAATCCCTTGTGATACTTTCTTCCGATGTAAAGGGTGACATAGAATATGCACCGGGAAGGTCAACGGCTATCATTTCTTCAGCGCCGTTATAAAGACTCTTTTTAACCTGACTCTCTTTCTTCTCTACGGTAACGCCTGCCCAGTTACCGACTTTTTCGTTTCTGCCGGTAATGGCGTTATACATTGTAGTTTTACCGCTATTGGGGTTACCTGCTAATGCAACTCTCACAATAAATCCTCCTTATTTTCACAATAAACTTAAACAAACAATTTCAGTTAGCCGCCGCTAACTCATTTTCTTAAAAAACGGCAGTTAACAATTCAATCCGATTTTCAGATTATGATTGCTTCTGCCAATTGGCTATCAATATTATATCTACTATCTTTGATAGAAACAACGCAACCGCCTTTTTTATGAGAAACAACTGTAATGGGTTCGCCACTGTAGCAACCTAAGGAGAAAAGGAAATCATCCAACTCCTCATCATCAGTAACAATGTCCTTGATGATATACTCAATTCCCTCCTGAGCATTGTTTAAGTTCATACTTTTCGCCTCACGATAGTTCGTTCGAGTTAGCCTTTGCTAACTTGTGTACATTTTACCATTACATTTTTCTGTTGTCAAGCATTTTCTTCCAATAATTTCAAGATTTTCAAATTTCAACATTTTGACAAAATCAACAATTTTCTGTCTTTTTATTTTAGTTGAAAAGTTACATAAGAAAATGTATAATATATGTATCAAAAGGAAAGGTGGGCGAAATTTTATGAAAAAGAAAAAAATATTTTTTTCTTTGTTATTTTCACTTATTCTTATAATTGTCCTCCCCCTTTCTGCAAGCGCTTTACACGGGGATGTCAATAACGACGACTATATCGGTATCGAAGACGCGGTTCTTGCTTTACGCTTTGCGACGGGTATTGAAGAGCCAAATGAAGACCAAGAGCATATAGCTGACTTGGATTACGATGGATTTATTACAACGGAAGATGTTCGCTTGATTATGCGCGGAGCAGCAGATATTGACTATGTTCCCGACCATTTATTCTCCCAATGGAAAACAGTTAAAGAACCTACCTGCACCGAAGAAGGCCTTGCCACATGCTACTGCCTTTATTGCGAAAAAGAGGTTGAAAAAGCTATAGATAAAATAGGGCATACGATAGTTCCTGCCACCTGCCAAAGCTCAAGCTACTGTTCAGTTTGTTACGAAACTTTCGGTCTGCCTTTAGGCCACACGGAAAAAGACGGTTACTGCACAGTTTGTAACACTTTAATTTACTCCCCCGCTCTTAAATACAATAATGAAGAAATTTCTTTCGATTGCACAACCTCTACCGTAAAAACCATTTTAGGTGACCCCCAAGATAACTTCAAGGACAGCTACGCAGAAAAAACAGTTATTATATATGTATATTACACAGACTACACGGATTTGGGTATATTCACCTTTACAGACGGCAAACTGACACAATTTTACTCCAACAGTATTTCCGCAGAAGTTTCTCAGGGAAGCACAAGTTATTCGCTAACCTGCGAAACAGTTCCGCCGGTTATAGGCGACATCACTTTAGCTGCTTACTCGGACACTCTCGGAAATGGTGAAAATTACAGTTTTTGCGCTACTGTGGGAGACGCTTATACTCTGAAAAAGACAACGGACTACTCCGCCAACGCCAAGCTTAATTTCCATTTAACAAACGGATTAAGAGCGATTAACGGTGTCCCTTCTTTGAAATATTGTTCCGATGCCGCCGCGGTTGCAACGGCTCATAGTAAAGATATGGCAACAAGAAACTTTTTCAACCACCAGAACCCTGACGGCGAAAGAGTTGGCGCTCGTTTAACAAAGGCAGGTATCGAATGGTATGCTTGCGGTGAAAATATTGTTGCAAATATCTACGACCCCTATGCAATTTCAAACGGTTGGTATAATTCTGAAAGTCACAGAAAAATCATCCTGAACAGCAATTATAAATATTTGGGTGTAGGGTATGCATATAATGAAAAATCCACTTACAAGTATTACGGAACACAGAATTTTTATACAGACGAATATAGCCAATAAACAAGTAAACCTGACTAAAAAGTCAGGTTTATTTTTTACTTGCTTATTCGACAAATGTATGATAAAATCACTTTGTTAGTTTTTCTACAACTGACGGATTTTATATAAGTGACGGAGAATGAAAATGGCTGAGCATAGAAAAATGAATAATACTGACAGACGAGTTAAAAGAACTAAAAAAGCTCTATACGATGCGCTTTTAACCCTACTTAATGAAAAATCAATTAATGAAATTACTGTTACGGAGTTAACAACTCTTGCCGATGTAAACAGAGCCACCTTTTATTTCTATTACACCGACCTTATCGACATGCTCCAACAAATTCAAAATGAAGCTTATGATTCATTTACGGCAGTTATTCAAAAGGCAACCATACACGTAAACACTATTGAGGGTTTTACAGAATATGCCGAAAGACTTTTCAATTTCTGCAAAGAAAACGAAGCTCTTGTCAGATTTATTATTCATAACGACGTTAATAATCGTCTTTATACATATATAAAACAACTTATGTTAACAAATATTCCCAACACAAAAGAAATGTTCGGGGAAAATAATCCCGCAAAATTCCTTTCTAACTATGTTATTACTGCTATGATTGGTATATGCATAGACTGGTTGGATGATGGAATGGAAATCCCCGCTCACGACCTTGCAGAACTTTGTGCTAACGTTTACATAAACGGCTCCTACAAAACAAAACAGCTTTATGCTTCTTACGAACAATAAAAAATAACAGATGCATTAATGCATCTGTTATTTTTTCTTAATAATTGTCAGATTTGGATGCAGAAGACTTTTTTTTGACACGATGGTGTACACAGATACTCCAAGTGGCAAAAAATGGCTTCTGCGCCAAATATGGCAATTATTCAACTGATTTAAGAGATTCAACCATACTTATTTTCTTCAGCTTGAAGTGCATAATCACATTGACAATGATTGCAAACACAACTGTCATTGCAATAGCAATAAGGAAGCTTGTGGGCTTAAGCGTTGTGTTAAAGGTCAGCTGGTCAATATCAACAACGCCTACAACCGCAATATTAAGAGGAATGCCTAAAACAAGTCCTAACGCGATACCGATTGCTGTTAAGAAAATGTTTTCGCGGTAAATATACGCGGAAACCTCGCCGTTGTAGAAACCGAGAACCTTCAAGGTTGCAAGTTCTCTGATACGCTCGTTAACATTGATGTTATTAAGGTTGTAAAGAACAACAAATGCCAAGGACATTGCCGCTATAATAAATACCATAATAACAAGGTTAAGGGTGTTAACGATATTATTGAAGTTATCAATAACAACAGTTGTAAATACCGAACCATTTACACCACGGATTTCATTAACCGTCTTTTCAAGGTATGCTTTCTGTTCTGTTGTAAAGGTATCATCAACCTTGCAGAAGAGATAGTTATATGTGAGAGGACTGTCGATAAGTGTACTGAAATAATAGGGTGTCATATATACATAATGGAATGTATAGTTATCAACGATGCCCGTAACAACCACATCATATTCATAGGTCTTTGAGCCTTCAATCCAGGAAACTGTTAAAGTATCGCCGATATCGGTGTTGGTTTTGTTTGCAAGCTTTGTTGTTATAACAGCACCTTCATCCGTCAACGGAACATCTTTTCCGTTAAGACCCAAATCAATAAAGTTCTGGAAAATAGCGGGATTTTCGGGAACCAGAATATCTATTTCCATAGATTTATCGGACCTGTCAGAATAGCCTGTGCAAACCTTAAGGTAGCCGAGCATTGAGCTTTCAATACCTTCAAGAGCGTTAACATCTTGAACAACTGTACTGTTTTCATAGTCAGTCTGACCGTCCTTGAAAACGACCTGAAGGTCATACTGAGCAACGCCTGTTTCTTTGCCGTACTGATTATCAATAACACCGCCGATGGCGTTACGAAGACCGAATGCGGAAAGAATAAGAGCCGTACAGCCTGCAATACCAATTACGGTAACTGCAAAACGTTTTTTATTTCTGAAAAGATTTCTGACAGTAACCTTTGAAGTAAAGCTAAGTTTACTCCAGATACCGCTGATATTTTCAAGGAATACTCGTTTACCTGCTTTAGGCGGTTTCGGACGCATAAGAACTGCAGGTACGGTAACAAGTTCTTTTCTGCAGGCAAGGAATGCCGCAAGAACTGTTGAACCTATCGCAATAATAACACCTAAGAAAATATATAAGGGCAAGAACTGAAGAATTGTATCAGGCATTTCATACATAATTCCCCAAGCGCCGCAGATAGCCAACGGAACACCGATTGAACCGATGACCGTTCCAAGAATAACACCGATGAAACTTGCCATAGCTGCGTAAAGAAGGTATTTTCCTGAAATCATTTTATTGGAATAACCAAGGGCTTTAAGTGTACCTAACTGAGTTCTTTCCTCTTCAACCATTCTTGTCATTGTTGTAAGGCAAACAAGAGTAGAAACGATAAAGAAGAACGTGGGGAAAATATATGCAAGGCGAACCATATTATCTGCCGCCTGACCGTAGCCGGTGTAACCGGGAGAATCGTGACGGGTATATACGAACCAACCCACACCGTCTTTAATATTCTCAAGAAGGTTTTTACCTTTTTCATATTCTGTTTTTACAGAACCGATTTTAGCATTAACTTCTTCTACGCTTGCATTATATGTTTTTTCGGCTTTTTCGATAATAGCCTGAATATTTTGGTAATTGGTGCTCTGCAAAGCAAGCTCTGCCTGAGCCGCCATATATTTGGTCTGTGCTTCAATAGAACCAAACTGAAGCTTATCACCGCTGGCTTCTATCTGGGTTTTGAAATTTTCCAACTGCTGCTCCGCAGAAACGAGAGCTGCTTCTGCTTCGTCAAGTTGTTTTTTCGCAGAATTTAATTGAGCATCGGCTGAGTCATACTCTGCCTTTTTAGCATCATATTCTTTCTGGCCCTCTTCTTTTTGTTTCTTCGCAACTGCAAGTTCGGTCTGATACTGGTCGAGAAGTTGTTCAACCTCAACAATTGCATCCGCTGCCATACCTTGAGCGGTAAGGTTTGATGCAGAAAGAAGAATCTTCGCAAGCTCAGGGTTTGTTTCTTCAAGGCGGTCTGCAATCTGATCAAGATGCAAATCATCCTGAGAAACGTTCTGATTAGCTTCCAATGTTTCAAGGGTTGACTGAGTGCTTGTAATAAGGCTTTCTGTAACCTTTATTTCCGCCTCTGCCAAGGAAAGCTGTGTTTTTGCTTCATCAAGCTTTTCTTTTGCGGCATCTGCTTCCATTCGTTTTGCGTTGTACTCGGTCTTTTTATTAGCGAGTTCAACTTTCTTATTGGAAACAGTTGTGTATTTTTCGTTATATTCATTAACAGCCGCTATATACTCAGCGTTACCACTGTCAAGCTGAGTCTGTGCTTTGGCATACTCCTCATCAAGAGTTTTCTGCGCCTCTTCAAGCATCTGCTCCCCTTCACGCTCTAACTTGTAAAGGTTTTCAAGCTGTTTTTTACCGTCTTCAAGCTTTGTTCCGATAGAAGCTTCAGCATTTTCAATTTTAATTTTTGCGTCTGCAAGCTTTGCAGCAAGTCCCACATTAAGCTTGGCGCGTCTGTCAGCAGCGATGCTTTCGCTCTCTTCCGCAATTTTCTGACGCATTACGTCAACAAATTCGTCATACTCTTCTGTGTATGCTTCAAACTCGTCTGCACCCTCGAGAGTAACATAAGCTTCGCTATAATAATTGATTTTATCGGTAAAGGTATCGTTTGTAACATAAACGAAGTCACCAAGTTTACCACTACCTGCAGTTGTAACACCACGTTCATAGGAAACCCAATAAGGAGTCTGAACGATACCTACAACGGTAAATATATTATTTTTAAGAGAATATGTAATTTCCTCGCCGTCACCTACGACTTTGATAGTTCCGCCCATTTTAAATTGCTCGGGAGTTGTAAGTCCGCTACAAGTGATAACACATTCATTATCAGCTTCCGGATAGCGACCCTCAACAAGCTTTAATCTGTTGATATAGTTGGGGTCATCAATTCCGTTCTGAAAATCTACGGCTTTATACAAATCAACTCCCGTAACTCTTACGGTAAGCTCGGAACCGTCGATGTCAACGATACCCTCATATTCTTCATTTTCTTCAGAATATGTCTGCACGTAGCCGTCAACAAATTTCGCACCTTGAACAGATTCAACGCCTTCAATAGCGCGAACTTTTTCAAGGTCTTCTTCGTAAAGACCGATATAAGATTGCAACCTTAAATCCATAAGGTTATATGTGTGATAATATTCGTTTGCGGTTTCCTTCATATCGGGACCTACCGCATTCAAACCGCAGAACAGTCCGCTACCCATTGCAACAATTGCGATAATTGAAACAAAGCGGCTGAAGGAACGCTTTATTGAGCGCAAACTGTCTGTAACATAAGATTTTGTCATTATTACTTACTATCCTTTCAGGGGATGAAATGAGTTATCCGAACCTGCCTAAAAGCGAATCTTTTTAAGTCTTTTCGGCGTTTCGGTCTTGAAAGGCGCCAGCCTATCTTCGCCCTCAACACCCAAAAATACAATAAAAATCTTTCGCTTTTAGGTCGAAGATTTTATACAGTGCGGATTTTTGGTCAGACAAGGCAAAAACGGAGCTAATCCTTTCGGATTGGCGAGTATTTTAACGCAGGATGAGCGGAAATCCGCCTGTATAAAACACGGTTCGGATAATTCCTTTCATCCCTCACCACTCAATATCTGCTACTGATACGGGATTTTCGTTTGTTTCCATTTTAACAACACGACCGCTCTTCATAGATATAACTCTGTCTGCCATAGGGGTAAGAGCCTGGTTATGAGTAATAACAATAACCGTCATACCTGTTTCGCGGCTTGTATCCTGAAGAAGCTTGAGAATTTGCTTACCTGTATTATAGTCAAGAGCACCGGTAGGCTCATCACACAAAAGAAGCTTCGGGTTCTTAGCAAGAGCACGAGCGATAGAAACACGCTGCTGCTCACCACCGGAAAGCTGAGCAGGGAAGTTATTAAGTCTTTCGCCCAGACCAACTCTTTCAAGCACCTTTGCAGGGTTAAGAGCCTTTGTACCAATCTGAGTTGCAAGTTCAACGTTTTCAAGAGCGGTAAGGTTAGGAACAAGGTTATAGAACTGGAAAACGAAACCAACATCGTAACGTCTGTATTCTATAAGGCGCTTACTGTCATATTCGTTAATAAGGTCACCTGCAACGCGGACTTTACCGTCATCGCAATCATCCATACCGCCGAGAATATTAAGAACGGTTGTTTTACCTGCACCGCTGGCACCGACGATTACACAGAACTCGCCTTGCTCAACGTTAAAGGTTACACCGTCAGCAGCGTTGATGACAACTTCACCCATTTTGTATCTTTTGTAAACGGAATCAAATTCTATAAAACTCATTTATTTCAGCCTTTCGGTTTTTTATGCATAATTTTACATATTGAATATTATTTTACTATATATGACTCAACAAGTCAATAAATTTAAATTTGAATTTACTGTTAATTTATGACAGTGATTTATAGGCACTTTCCATTACTGCTGAAGCAATGGGTAAAGCAGCAGAAGAGCCCCAACCGCCATTTTCCACAACAACCACTATTGCAACGGGACAAGCGGGATTTTCCGAAAAGCCTACAAACCAGGAATGAGGCTCTTCTTCATCAGAAATTTCCGCAGTACCTGTTTTTCCGCACATCTGAAGCCCTTTAAAACGCCAATCACCATAGTTATCTTCAACGGTAAAGCGCATCATTTCTTTTAAAAGATTTGCAGCGTTTGAGGAAATATATTCTCTGCTTTCAGAAACAGTTTTCTCAACAACTCTCCCCTCGGGAGTGGCAACTGTTGAAATTGCATAGGGTAAAACCGCTGTTCCTTTATTAGCAATAGAGCCAACGAGGGTCAACATATGATAAGGGTTAACAAGTGTGGTATATTGCCCTACTCCTGCCCAGGCTATATCACCTTTTTCTGCCTCACTTAAATCAATTCTGCTTTTCTCCGTCTGAACCTTACCGAAAGAAAAGCTTTCTCCAAAGCCGAATTTCTTTGCGGTAGCAGTAAGCTTATCTTCACCTAAATCCACACTCAACTGAGCAAAAGCGCAGTTACAGGAATTTGAAAATGCAGTTTTAAAATCGAGCTTACCGTGACTACGAGGGCAAGTCACCTTAACTCCGTCAATAGTTGTTTCACCCTCACAGGTGTAACTCCAACTGCTTATATCTTTTTTATTTTCAATAGCACTTGCGGCAGTAACAATCTTAAAAGTTGAACCGGGAGTATAAAGTCCATCAATCAGTCGGTTCATATAAATTCCGTCATACTGACCATTTTTATTTTCAGCAATTTCTTCTTCGCTTGGTTTATTACGAA
Organism: Acutalibacteraceae bacterium; assembly: GCA_045542535.1. Lineage (GTDB taxonomy): Bacteria > Bacillota > Clostridia > Oscillospirales > Acutalibacteraceae > DTU089. Next base: position 72,990 of record JAZQLF010000025.1, read on the forward strand.
TGTCATAATTACCGCTTGAAACGGAGCAAAGAAGCTCGCCTGTTTTATAGTTATACGCCGCTACAACACCTTTTCTGCCGTTAAGCTTATCGTAGGCAACGGCACAAAGCTCACTGTCAAGAGTTAATGTAACATCATTACCCCGACCGTTTTTTATTAAAGAATGAAGACCTGTTATACGGTTATAACCGATAAGTTGTGTCTTATATGCAGTCTGCACTCCCGAGGAAATGTAGCCTTCCGTATCACCAACGATATGAAGGGTTGAGCGTCTTATTCTTTCCGAGTCATTATAAATTCTTTCGTTATTTTCCGTTTTAGCAAGGATTTCACCGTTACGGTCGGTTATATTTCCTGCGGCAATAAAACTACCACCTTCTGTCAGATGCTCGTTGGCACGAAGAGTCGCCCAATTTTCACCGTTAACGGCAAGTTTGAATCCCAAAAAGCCTAAACCTGCTATAACCGCCACCACTAAAAGAAGAACAACAAAACCGCGTCTTGAGGTCATTTTCATTTGCCTGTACCTCCCTTTTGTGCTTTTGGTTCCTTTTGACCTTTAGAACCTTTAGGCTCTTTTTGAACCTTCTGAGGCCTTTGGGTCTGAGGCTTGAAGCTGGCATAAGTTCTCGTATCAATGGCTTTTATAAAGGCGAGTAAGCAGAAGCAGCTCACAACACTCGAACCGCCTTTACTTACAAAAGGCAAGGTAACACCCGTAAGGGGTAAAAGGTCAGTTATACCGAACACATTGAGCATTGTCTGGAAAAGCATCATTGCACTTGCGGCAACGCCAACTATTGAATAAAAAGCAGACTTTGCTTTCCCCGAATTGATTACCGCCCAAACTGCAATAACTGCATAGGTTACGGGAACTAAAAAGCCCATTATCATACCGAATTCTTCACAGACAACGCCAAACACCAAATCTTCTGCGGCGGCGAATATATTGCGAAGCTCACCTTTACCCAAGCCAAGACCGAAAAGTCCGCCCGAGGCAGTATATATAAGGGTTCTCGTTTGCTGATAACCACCCTCGTCCATATATTCCCAAACGTGAAGATAGGTAGAAAAACGACTTGCTACATAGGGCTTGAAAACAAGAATTATTCCTGCTCCCAAAGCCGCAACAATGCAAATAAGAACCAGAGTTCTCACATCGCCCGAGCGCATAAATGCGATTACTATAAATGTAAAGAAAAATATCAATGCCGCACCGAAATCGTACATAAGGAAAAGCTCACCCACGCATACGGCGGCGAAAATAATATACATTGTCAGATGTCTTATGGATTGAAGCTTTTCGAGAGTTACTGCTCCTGCAAAAATAAAGGCAACCTTAACAAGCTCTGAGGGTTGAATGGAAATACCGCCCAGACTGAGCCAACTTAAAGCGCCGTTGGTAGGCTCTGCAATGGCAAGAGTTACTGCCAGAAGACCTATTGCTCCGAAAGCCACCATCCAACGGAGAGTTTTAACAACATTCACAAAGCGCATAAGCATCAGAAGCGCGCAATAAGCCATTACTCCGAGAACAACAGCAAGGAACTGCTTCAACACAGTTTCAGGGTACATACTGCCTACAATGGCAAGTCCTAAAGATGCGAACATAAACCCAATCATTTCAAGCTCGAAATTATTTATTCGCATTACGAATGAGGCAAAAGCAAAATACAACCACTGCAAAGCAATAAAGCCCAAATAAACGCACAAAATCTGAACGCTGAATTCGCCATTGGGAAAAAGATTCAGAATCATTGAAAGCAAGTTGAAAATAGCAAGTAAAATGAGAATAACACCGTAGGAAGCTCGTCCTGCAGCGCCACTTTTATCTTTTATATACTTGTATCTTGCTTCCTTGAGGGTGTATTCAAGTCCACCCATACCGATAACATCGCCGTCGTAAATATGGCTTTTACCGTTGATTTTTTCACCGTTGACCGTAACACCTAACTTGGAGAATGTATCAAATATAACAAACCCTTTGTTGCGGTAAGCAATAACCGCGTGAAGTCTGGAAATTGTTTCAAATGGCAGAACTATATCACATTTTTTATTTCTGCCCATTGAAACCTCTCTGTCGTAAAGAGGAATTCCCTCACCCGTTATGGTATTTATAAGTTTTGCTCTTAAAGGGTCAGTTGTCTTTTTGCAAAAAAGTGCAATAAGCATTCTGATTACTACAAAAAGCGCTATGCCCAGCATTAAGTATCTGAAAAAAGGCGCAATAGTGTTTATAAGCTCCACAGACAACCTCTCCTTTCAAAAAATATTATCGGTTAATTATACCATAAACCATCCTATTAATCAATGTCGATAAATCAATCAAATGTTAAGTAATTAATAACTTTATGTTAAATTATTCCTTGTTTCGCTTTGTTCTTGACTTTGTGCCTATTTATATAGTATATTAATATATTAGAGATATATTGAAAAACGGAGGCTTTACAATGTCTGTTACAAAAAGTATTTACGGCGTTACCAACGGCAAAGAGGTTAATGCTTTTATTATCGAAAACAAAAATGGTTTAAAGGCACAGCTTATCGAAAAAGGAGCTACACTTGACAAGCTTTTTATTAAGGACAAAAATGGCAATTTAATTGATATTCTTATAGGCTTTGATACTCTCGAAGACCACCTTACCCAAGGTGACTATCAAGGTGTTATTGTTGGTCAGTATGCTAACCGAATCAAAGATGGTAAATTCACCATTGACGGCACAGAATATAACGTAACCCTTAACGAAAAAGGTATCACATCTCTTCACGGCGGTGCAGAATACTCTTCTGAAATCTGGTGCGGTGAAACTGTTGGTGAAAATGCAGTTAAATTTACATATCACAGTCCCGACGGCAGAGAGGGCTTCCCCGGAAACGTTGATGTAGAGGTTACATACACTTTTAATGACAATGACGAGCTTATTCTTGATTACAAAGCAGTTTCCGATAAGAAAACTGTTATCAACCTTACAAATCACGCTTTCTTTAACCTTAACGGTTTCGATAGCGGTGATGTGCTCGACCATATTTTAACTATCAATGCAGACCGCTACACACCCATTGACGAAATCAGTATTCCCACAGGTGAGCTCCCCGAAGTTTACGGTACACCCTTTGATTTCACAGAGCCAAAAACTATCGGAAGAGATATCGGCGCAGACCATATTCAACTTAAAAACGGCAACGGCTATGACCACAACTTCTGTATCAAGGACTATGACGGAACATTGAAATTCGCCGCTTCCGCTATTGGTGACAAAAGCGGAATCAAAATGGAAGTTAAAACAGATTTGCCCGGCATTCAGCTTTACACCGGTAACTTCCTTGACGGCTCTCTTATAGGTAAAGCAGGTCTTCCCGTACATTTCAGAACTGCTTTCTGCTACGAAACTCAGGTATTCCCCGACTCCCCCAACCATCCCGAATGGTGCAAATGCGTTTATGATGCCGGTGAGGAATACAAAACTACAACAATATTTTCATTTTCAGTTAACAAATAATTCATTGACCTTGTAACTTTTATTTGGTATAATGAATAGACTTTTTGAACAAATAACGAAAGGAGATGGGCAAGTGAAAACAAAAAATAAAATAGTTTCATTTATTTGTGCATTAATGCTTTCATTTGTAGTTTTATGCCCCTCTGCTTTCGCAAGGGAATTTGCACCCGTTATTGACGCAACAAATGTAGGTGTAAACACTCAATACAAATATGAAGAAAATGACCCTTCATGGTTAAGACAGCTTGTTATCAAGGAAGATATGCTCTCTTCCAGCGGTCTTATGAACGAAGAAATTCTCCACCCTGTTTCTAACTACCCCTATACCTCTGATGCACCGCACTTCAAGGCGCAGGTAGAAGAATACATTAAAATTTACACCCTTGATGAAGACTCAAGAAGAGCTGCATATATATATCTTCTTGAACAAGTTGGTGCTCTGGGTATTATTGCAGAGCCTGATACAACTGATGAAGATAAAATCGAATGGCTCAGAAATCAGGGTATCATAATCACTGAAGAGGACGAAAAGGATACTGAAAAAATGCTTATGGCAAGTGCCTTGTACGCCCTTTTAAAAAATGATTTTTACTATGTTATTAAGGGCGAAAGGTTGGAAATCCCGGAGGGTACAACCCTTGAGGAAGCAACAGTTTTATGCCTTATGGGGCTTTCCGGTGACAGCGAAGATTTAACAGCTTTCGTACTCAAGTTTTTTGGCTCCGCTTCCATAGGCAGTCTTGATGATTATGTTTATTACACATCTCTTATGGCGCTTTATACTCAAGGCTATGTTTCTCCCTTTGAAATCCCTACCATTACAAGAAACGAAGTTTATCGCCGTGTTGCCATTATGACAATACGCGGTGCCGGAATTGCTATTGACTCAGAAACTGCAACTACCGAAGAAATTCAGCACAAATACCTTTCTGCTATGCTTGGTACGCAGTATTCCGTAACTATTGACCCTGCCGCATTTAAGAAGGCGTTGGACAAAAATACCGCACCTTACTACATACTTCAACGTATGGCTTACGAGGATTCAAAGGTAACAATTTCCCAGACAAAATATTCCTACGAGGAATGTTTCAAAATCGTTCTTCAGAAAACCCATCGTTTTGACCTTGAGGACGAATTTTATTCCGATATTTATGAATACGATATCTATTTGGAAAACATAAGAAAAAACATCTCTGTTAACACAAACCCCATCAGCAAAAGCGGCGTAAAAGTCTCCATTAACGGAGTTGATGTTACAACCGGTTCTTATGCCCTTGTTGAACTGGTAGGTAAAGCAAAAGAAACAATCACTATTATCTGCGAACATACCGCTAACAAAAAGACAAGCCGAACTGTTTATAAAGTTAATGTTCACCAAGGTATTACAGAAGCTCCCGACAGCGACCTTACAGGACTCATTCCTACATTAGGCATAGGTGACAGCGAAGATGAAACCAACAACCAGAATGTTCCCGGCGGTTCACAGAACCCCGATACTCAGAATGGTTTAATCAACCTCAACGGCCCTGCTTCCCAGATGGTTGGTACAATTCTTTCATTAAACGATAAGGGTCAGCTTGTTGACCAATACGGCAACATTGTAAGCGATTCTACCTACGAAACCCTCCCTACAGGGTATAATTACATACTCAACGATGACGGTATTGTTTCCGTTGTTCTTACAGACAAAAAAACTACCGAACCCACTACGGAAGACTCAAACGGTGAAATTACCGAAGAGCAAACAAGAAAAATCATTATTATAGTTTCTCTTTGTTGCTTAATAGGCTTAATTATTGCTATTGTAGTTGTTTTAATTTTCTCTAAATCAAAGAAGAAAATGACCGAAAGCGAAAAAATGAGAGCACGAAAAGCAAAAGAAAAACGAAAAAGAGAAAAGAAAGAGAACAAGAAAAAATAAAATCAATGGCAGTTTACTTAATTAAAATATGGTACACTGCCATTGTTTTTATTAAATATCATATTATTTTAAAAATTGTTCATAAATTCTGCAATTATATAGTATATAATACATTTATAAAATTCCAAAGGAGGAATTTATATGGCTAACGAAAGAATTCTCATTGTTGACGACGATATCAACATTTGCGAACTTTTAAGATTATATCTTGAAAAAGATGGTTTTCAGACCGATATCGTAACAGACGGTATCAAAGCAATTGAAGCATTCAATTCCATTAACCCTGACCTTGTGCTTCTTGATATTATGCTTCCAGGTCTTGACGGTTGGCAGATTTGCAGAGAAATCAGAAAAACTTCTCAGACTCCTATTATTATGCTTACAGCAAAAGGCGAAACCTTTGACAAGGTTCTCGGTCTTGAATTAGGGGCAGATGATTACATTACAAAACCTTTTGAAACAAAAGAGGTTATTGCTCGAATCAAGGCGGTTCTCAGACGTTCTTCAACTATTACAGTTGCAGCGGAAGTAGCCAAGGAAGTTAATTTTGACAAGCTTTCAATTAACCTTACAAACTATGAACTCAAAGTTGATGGCAAAGCTATTGACACTCCCCCGAAAGAGCTTGAGCTTATATTCCACCTTGCAAGTAATCCTAACAGAGTTTATACCCGCGACCAGCTTCTTGACGAGGTCTGGGGCTTTGAATATTACGGCGATTCAAGAACAGTTGACGTTCACGTCAAACGTTTAAGAGAAAAGCTTGAAGGCGTTTCTGACAACTGGGAGCTTAAAACCGTTTGGGGCGTAGGCTATAAATTTGAAACAAAATAAATATGCGGTGATATAATGGCTCGTTTTCGTTCTAAAAAAGGTGCTTTCTTTTTTAAATACTTTTCAATATTCTCCGCTATTGTACTTATCAGCTTTTTGATTATCGGCTTAGCCTTGATGGTTTTTATTTCAAGCTTCCTGCAAACTCAGGACAAAAATAACACCTCTCACTATGCTAAAGAAATTGCATCAACTATGAGTGGTCTTGTGGAATCCTCCACAGCAACCCGTAATCCCGAGGGCTCTGCCCTTATTCTTCTCAATTCTCTTGAGCTTATGGCAGACTGCACCGGTTATGATGTTTTTATTTGCAATAAAGATGGCTCCGTTGCCGCCTGCGCCGAAATGCTTTCAGATTTCAAACTGACAAACGGCGGATGTGAAAAACACAGTCAGCTTTCAATTTCCAAAGCATATGTTCAAAAAGCTAAAAACGGCGGTTTTTCCGAATTTTCAACGATGGATTCCTTTTACAACAGTGTTCACTCTGTTTCAATGGAGCCCATAAGAATTAATGGTGATTTCACTGGAGTTGCGGTTGTTTCCGCACCTGTTGAAGGCACTCTTCTCAGAAATCTGGAAACTGTTTTGAAAATGTTTCTGTTTGCGGCAGGTTTAGCGCTTATACTTGTTACAATAGCCGTTTATATTATGACGGAAAAAATAGCTAAGCCCATAAGAAACTTAGAAAATGCCACACGTTGCTATTCTGCCGGTGACTTTTCTTATAAAGTGCCCGAACTTCATTCTCACGATGAATTGGCAGGTCTTATAACAAAATTCAATTCTATGGCAACATCTCTTGAACAACTTGAAAATTCAAGACGAAGCTTCGTTGCTAACGTTTCCCACGAATTTAAAACACCTATGACTACAATAGGCGGTTTTATTAACGGTATTCTTGATGGAACAATCCCTCCCGAAAAGCAAAATTATTATCTTGAAATTGTTTCTTCGGAAATCAACCGTCTGTCAAAGATGGTTACAATGATGCTCAATATTTCAAAAATTGAAACAGGAAACGCTGATTTAACTATTGAGCAATTTGATATTTCCGCGAAACTTGTTACAACCTTCTTAGGATTTGAACAATTAGTTTCCAAAAAGAATATTGAGGTTGAGGGTTTTGAAGATTTACCCCACGTCACCGTTCACGGCGACAGCGCAATGATTGACCAGGTTATTTACAATCTTGTTGACAATGCGGTCAAATTTACAAACGAAGGCGGAAAAATTCTCATAAACGCAGCAACCGATAAAAAATATACCTACTTTTCCGTTACAAACAGCGGAAAAGGCATACCCGAAAAAGATATAGGGAAAATATTCGAACGCTTCTACAAGGTTGACCAATCCCGAAGCACCGATGTAAAAAGTACGGGCTTAGGGTTATTCCTTGTAAAAAGTATAGTTGACCTTCACGGTGGAACTATAACGGTGGAAAGCGAACCTGATAATTTCACAAGATTTACGGTAAAATTACCGAAATAATATATTAATGTATTCACACTTCTGGAGGCATACAATATGGACGACAATTTCAACACAAACAATTATTACGGCACCAACCCCGCCGGAAACACTCCTGCAGAGCAACCCGCATCAGCACCTATGGGTACTACTCCTTCAGGTAATGCGCCTTACAGCAACAATCAATACGGTGCACCCTATTCAGCGCCTTACAACACACCTTACAATAGTCAGACACCCTATTCTCAAACTCCATATAATCAAACAGCCAACCAATATGGCAACGCACCGATATATAATCAGACAGCATACATTAACCCTAACCACTCCCCAAAAAAGAAAAAGAACACAGGACGTAATATTTTTGTGGCATTGATTTGCGCTTGTATCGTAATCGCATCAGTTGCTATCGGAGTTTCCGTTTCAGGCGATGGAGATAACAACATTAAAACAGAGCAAGGCGACAAAGATTCAAATAAAAACTCAAACAAAGATAAAAATCAAGGTGCTTCCGCAAAAGTTGAAGACTCCCCCATTTCTTTCTCCGAATATTCCGGTGAGGGTACAATGACTCCCGAGCAAATTTACGATGAAGCAAAAGAGATTAATGTTGGCGTTATCGTTTATGCTCAGAACGAAAAAGTGGGAGAAGGTTCAGGTATTGTTGTAGGTGAAGATAAAAAGAAAGAAAACACTTACATTATCACCGCAGCTCATGTTATTGCAGACCAAGGTGTAAGCGTTCAGATTCAGTTCAGCGACGAAACCGAAATTGACGCAGAAATTGTAGGCTACGATACTAAGACTGATATCGGTGTTCTCCGAGTAAACAAAACAGGATTTAAAGCCGCAACATTCGGCAACTCCGACAAACTTACAGTTGGTCAGAAGGTTTATGCTATCGGTAACCCCGGCGGAACAGTTTTCTTCGGTTCTTTTACAAACGGCATTATAAGCGCTATTGACAGACCTATCGCTTCAAGCGCAAGTGCTTATGACCTTCCCTGTATTCAGCATAATGCAGCTATTAACCCCGGTAACTCCGGCGGTGCGCTTCTTAATGAATACGGTCAGGTTATTGGCCTTAACTCCTCAAAAATCACCGATACTGATTACGAGGGTATGGGCTTCTCTGTTCCCTCAAACACAATGATCGAAATTTATAACGACATTGTTGAAAACGGCTATGTTACAAACAGACCTATGTTGGGAATTTCTTACTACACAGTTGCAAGTGATTACACATATTCTGCAATCGCTTGGAAAAACAACATCCCCTATGGCTCAATTGTTATTGCCGCAATGACAGAAAGCAGCGATTTACAAAACCAAGGAATTAAAGTTGGCGATATCATTACCGCAGTAAACGGCAAAGCACTTGACTCAACCGATGTTCTTCTGGAAGTTATTGAAAACAGTGAAGTCGGTGATACAATTACCCTTTCTGTTTGCAGACTTAATAATTCCGGTGCGGTAAGCACTAAATTTGATGCAAAGGTTAAATTAGTTGAAGATAAAGGTGAAACCGCCATACCCGCCCAAGAACAGACAACTGATCCTTTCAGCAGTTACTTTGGTAACGGATTTGGATACTAATGAAAAATGCTCTCCTTCGGGAGAGCATTTTTCAGTTAAGAGTTAAGAGTGAAAAGTGAAGAGTTTCGGGACCTGCGGTCAGCATTATATAAAAGCAACAGATTCAAGACATTTTTGTCCTGAATCTTTTTATAGTAGTAATTAAATAAAAGCATAGCGAAGCTTTATGATATTTGGAAGCGAAGCTTCCCCTAACCTCTTCACTCTTCACTCTTCACTTTTCACTATTCACTCAATCTATGTTCCAACGGTCAATACTCCCTCTTTGCATCGCTCCGATTATTCTTTCAGGAACATCTCCGTATTCTTCGGAAAGCTTTTTGAGAAGAATTTTAGCATCCTCTCTTTTGGTTTTCTCGTTTGCAGGGCATTTGCTTTCAACAACAGGCAAATTAAGACGTTCCACAGCCTGTTCTACGGCGTTTTCCCGAACATATATGAGAGGTCTTATCATAGTTATATCTCGCCTTGAAAGGTAAGTAACGGGAGCAAAACAACCGATTCTGCTTTCAATAAGAAGATTCATCATAAAAGTTTCTGCAGCATCGTCAAGATGGTGCCCCAAAGCGATTTTATTGCAACCTAATGACTTTGCAGTATCATGAAGAATTCCTCTTCTCATTCTCGAGCACAGAGAGCAGGGGGATTCCTCTTTTCTTATATTGAAAATTATTTCATATAAATCGGTTTTCTGGATTACATACTCCACACCGTATTCATCGCAAAGCTTTTGAATGGCAGAAAAGTCACCGTCCTGATTATCAAAGCGCATATCAAGAGTTATTGCAACTATCTGAAAATCTGCAGGGTAAAACCTTTTTAAATCGCACAAGGCTTTCAAAAGCATCACGGAATCCTTGCCACCGGAAACGCCTACAGCGATTTTATCTCCATCCTGAATCATTTTATAATCATCAACCGCGGCTCTTGTCCTGCTTAGTATTTTTCTCATAAAAAGTTATTCCTTGCTTTTTTTACTGTCTTTGGTTTTGTTTTTCAGTGTTATTTCGTCTTCCTTAGGCACGCGCTTAAGAGAAACTATAAGTATAATAACAGACACAACTAACGCCGCAATAAGAACCGCAATATATGTATTTCTTCTGGTCTGAGCCTGTTCTTCCTCATCTTCGTTGTTATATAACTGATAAAACTCTGCATCCTCTGTTGCATCAATAATATCGGTATATCTTTGATTAACATCCACTTCGAAAACAAAAGACGTTGATTCAGTTTCTTCCGCGGCAACTGATGAAATTGATAAAGGAAGCAAGCACACCAAAACGCAAACTAACGCTATAATTACTTTTTTCATATTAATCACACTCTTTTTAAGATTTGGTCTTTTAATGTTTTTATTGATTTTTCAAGAACACTTCTTGGACAAGCAACATTGAGCCTTGTAAAACCTTTCCCGTTTTCACCGAACCAGAATCCCGGGTCTTGAATTATATTACATTCATTCTGTAAAAACAAATCAAGCTCTTCATCATTCATTCCTAAACTTCTCATATCAAGCCACATAAGGTATGTACCCTGACAATCGTAAATCTTGATTTGTGAAATTTCCTTTAAAATATCATTAACAAGCTTTATGTTTTCTTCTATATATTCGTTTACCTCGTCAATCCAATAGTCGCATTTTGTATAGGCGGCAATTGTTGCAGGACGGGAAACGCAGTTAATGCAACTGTAGCCATCTGCAGAAAGCTGAATTTGAAACTTTTCTCTCAATGTTTTATCTGCAATAATAATATTTGATGTACCTAAACCTGCAAGGTTAAAGGTTTTGCTGACGGCGGTGCAAATAACCGTATTTTTTGAAAAGCTTTCATCAACATTGTTTATAACAATATGTTCTTGATTTTTCCTTACAAGGTCAAAGTGAATTTCATCGCTAACAAGAACAACATTGTTTTTAAGGCAGATTTCTCCTACCCTTTTAAGCTCTTCTTTTGTCCACACTCTGCCAACAGGGTTATGAGGACTGCAAAGGAGCATCAACTTAACATCCTCTTGTGACGCAATTTCTTCTAATTCCTCGAAATTCATTTTATAGGTATTGCCCTCAGGAATAAGCGGATTATCAGCAATCACTCTTTTATTATTGAGAATTGATTTCGAAAAAGGGTAATAAACAGGGGATTGAATAATAACCTTATCACCCTCATTGGTAAAAGCACGAATTGCAGTATTTATTGTAAAAACCACACCGCCAACGCAGGTAATCCAATCATTTTCTATTTTGAAATTATGACGGCGGAAAAGGAACTCACGCACACTGTCGCGGTATTCTTTATCTGCATCAGTATAGCAAAAGAAGCCCTTTTCAGTAAATTCTTTTATAGCTTCTCTTACTTCTTCGGGAGTTTGGAACTCCATATCTGCAACAGAAAGTGGATATGCGCCCCTTTCGATTAAGCCCTCGGGAACAGTTGTGTCCCATTTATATGAACCGCTACCCGAGCGATTATAAACTTTATCAAACATTAAGATTCTTCTTTCAAGCATTTATGAAAAGTATTGAGGATGCAAGCATTATCTGTCCCCAGAAATATGTAAGTATATTGAATATTTTCAAGGGGTAGTTTTTCTTCTGACCGCCAAATTTGATTATACCCAATGTAGCGTCTGAAAGGACAAAACAAAGTGAGCCCAGCATAAGAGCAAGGAAGCAGATTATTCCCCTTTCGCCACCGCTTTGCCAATAGTTAAAGCCTAAAGCAGAAGCCTTAGTAAACATAAACGTAATAACAACAAAATATACCCCTATGGCATATTTTACGATTTTCGGACTGAAATTCACCTTCAAAACCTTTGCTGAAATAAGAGCGGCGGCTATAACAACCACACCAACTATTATCTCAGGAGCGTTAAACATTTCGTAGTCTGGGAAAAGCTTCGGTAAAGCTCTAACATAAGCAACAATATAAAAAATGTGACCTATTAAAAAGCTTGTGAAGCCCGTTGCGAAATAGGCATTTGTAGGCTTAGCGTGGAGAAAATAGTCACCAAGCCAACCAAGAACAAGGCCTATAAGCATAGTTATTGCATATTGTGAAAAATTGCCCGAGATAAACATTGACAAAACACCGATGCTTACAAACATTGTAGAACAAATCATTTTCAATACAAGAGATTTTCTGCATTTCTCGGGCCAAAGTGCTTTTAAATACCATGGTACGCAGAAAACTTCAACTATCAGGCACACCGCAAAAAGAATCCACAAAGCCACAAAACCCACCTCCACAAGTCGATAAATAACATATGTAGTCATTATATCATAAATATAAATAAATGTAAATGAAAATCCCTCTACCGAAATGGTAGAGGGAAAATATTTTAATTAATATTTGAAATCAGTAATAATCATTGTGTTGAAAAGCTCTTGCTTATCAATTTTGATTTCGGAAACACCGAGGATTTTACCGCCGCCCTGAATAGCAACGTCCATATACTGCTCAAGCTTAATAATTTCGTTTGTCTTTGTATCGTATTCTACGATAGCTGTGCAATCGTGGTAAGTAAGGTTATATGTTACCTCTTTAATAACAGCCTGAACTGCACCGCCGTTGATTGTGTTATCAATATCAGCTTTTGAAAGGGGTGAGAACATTGCACCAGTGTTACTGGGAGAAGTTGAAGCACCTTCTGCCATGGGCTCGGGATTGTTTTCAGCTTTAAGAACGATAGTAATTCTTGCTTTACCGTTACCAAGGTCTTCGTACTTTGTGCTTTCAATAGCACTTACATCTGTAAGATAGCAACCCTTTTCGCATTTGTAAACAGGGAACCATCTCATATCGCTACCCTTTTCAACGATTTCGGGATCTGCTTCTGCAGTTTCTTTAGATGTCATAAGGTCAAGAGAATCAACAAGGTTAAGAAGAGTGCCTACAAGACCTGAACCCTTAGAAATAACGCGGTTTTCAGCATCAGAGGGAAGCTCCTGATATTCAACCTTTTTGTAACCGGGCTTGTCAGCCTTAGCTTTATTCATAACCTTTGTGTAGATTTCGAGAACTTCTTTATCTGTTTTTGTTGCAGTCTGAGTACCCTTATCTGCATCTGCGGGTTTGTTTGCATCAGGAGTTGTGTTTGTGTTGCCTGCATCAGTATTTGTGTTAGTATCGGGAGTAGTTGCAGTGCCCTGGTCAGGAGTAGTGGAAGTGCTACCACCGGGAGTAGTGGAAGTGCTGCCACCAGGAGTTGTAGATGTGCTACCACCGGGAGTTGTTACTGTACCCTGCTGAGTCTGGGGCTGAGCAGAAGCATCAACGATATCATTCTTTGCAAGGAAAACGATAGATGCAACGGAAACTGCGTTACTTGCAATTACTGTGAAAACAAGAGCAACCGCGAGAATAACAGCAATAAGTTTTAACTCTGAACTTTTCATTTGTCTAACCTCTTTCATATTTACGCCCTGCATAGCAGAAACGCATATTTCTTAACATTATAAGATTAAACCAAAATATAGAAAAAGTCAATACTATATATTATACAAAAGAATGTGCTTTCAATTGTGCAAAAGAAAAAACCGACTCCGAAGAGTCGGGTTTATGTAACTCAAATTAATATTTGAAATCGTAGTAGTGAGCGTTGAATGAAAGAGCACCGGAAGCGCTAAGATCACCAACTGCAACTGCTGTAAGGTCAGCCTTGATATCACCAACACCGTAGTGAACGATATCAATAAACTTACCGTCTTTTGTCATTTTAGCTGTGATTGTGTAAGCTTTGTAGTTAATAGTACCGTCAAGCTTGCTTACAACTTTAGAAACTGTTTCATCAGTTGCAACTGTTTCTTTAACGTCGTTAATATCAAGGAATTCTCTTGACATTTTTACAAGACCATCTTTATCGTCGTAAGAGGGGTTAACCTGGTCGTTCATAACTATAGTGATAACGTAGTTATCGCCTTCAGTCTTTGAAGTAACGCTCTTGATGTAGCTCTTTGAGCAGTCGCTGGAAGGCATACGGTTTTTAGCATCGTCTGAACCTTTAGCGTTAACTTTTTCTTCAGCTTCTGCTTCGGGTGTCATGAAGTTACCGATAAGGTCTGTAAGAGTACCTGCAAGGAAGCCGAATTTGCTGAGCTGAAGTTCGCCTTCAACTGCCTGCCAACCTTTTTTGGTGTAGCCTGCAACACCTTTAGTGTTGATTTCTTTAGCAGCTTTCTGATACATAGCAAGTGCCTGGTCTGCAGTAAGAGCTGCTGCGCCTGCATTATCAGCGGGTTTGTTTGCATCAGGAGTTGTTGATGTGCCTGCATCGGGAGTTGTAGCTGTACCTGCGTCGGGAGTTGTAGCTGTACCTGCATCGGGAGTTGTAGCTGTACCTGCGTCAGGAGTTGTAGCTGTACCTGCATCAGGAGTTGTAGCTGTACCTGCATCAGGAGTTGTAGCTGTACCTGCGTCAGGAGTTGTAGCTGTGCCTTCGCCTACAGTACCTTCAGTAGCTGTCTGACCTTTTGCAAGGAAAACAACAGAAGCGATGGAAACTGCATTGCTTGTTACGATTGTGAGGAATAAAGCTATACTGAGAATTATAGCAATAATCTTCATATCTGAATTTTTCATTGGTATAATACCCCTTTCAACTTTGTGGTACTGTATATACAATAACACATTATTTTTCAGTATCTTTAGATTACTCTAAAAAGCGAAAAAAGTCAAGTGCATTTTTTCCAAATGCACTGACTTGTTTCATTTTCGTCAAAAAGCCTAAAAAGACTTACATTTTTTGTGTATTCCATATATTTCGAGCATATTCGTTAATAGCTCTGTCTGCAGCAAATCTGCCGGAATACGCAATGTTGAGAAGTGACATCTGATTCCATTTTTTCTCGTCAAGGAAGGTTTCTCTTACCTTCTTCTGTGCTCTCTGATAATCTGCAAAATCAGCAAGAACCATAAATGGATCGTGGTGAATGATTGTGCCGGAAATATCGGAGAAATCCTTACCGTCGATACCGTTATGGGTAATGAAATCAAGAACCTTACGGAGTTCGGGATTATTGTTGTAGTAATTCTGGGGATTATAGCCGCTCTTACGAAGCTCATTTACTTCCTCTGTTCTCATACCGAAGAGGAACATATTGTCGTCCCCTACAGACTCGTGAATTTCAACGTTTGCGCCGTCAAGAGTACCGATAGTAAGAGCACCGTTCATCATAAGCTTCATATTACCTGTACCGCTTGCTTCCTTACCTGCAAGAGAAATCTGCTCGGAAACATCTGCAGCAGGCATAAGTCTTTCAGCATTTGTTACGTTGTAATCCTCAACATAAAGAACCTTGAGTCTGCCTTTGACATCCGGGTCTTTATCAATCATTTCGCCGAGAGCGAGAATGAAACTGATAATTCTCTGGGCTACATAGTAACCGGGAGCAGCTTTAGCACCGAAGATGTATGTTTTGGGAACGAAGTTGCCGTTGGGATTTTCTTTGATTGCAAGATATTCGGAAACAATGTTAAGAGCATTAAGGTGCTGACGCTTATACTCGTGAAGTCGCTTAACCTGAACATCAAAAATTGAGTTTATATCAAGCACAACCCCTGTTGTTTTCTTGATATACTTTGCAAAAGCTTCTTTATTTGCTTTTTTTATTTCACCGATTTTCTTAAGAACCTCTTCATCATCCTTGAAATCCGCAAGCTTTGAAAGATGCTCTGCATCATAAACAAATTTATCATTACCGAGAAGTTCTTTGATGTATTCAGTCAAAGCAGGGTTTGCCTGACAGAGCCAACGTCTGTGAGCAATACCGTTTGTAACATTTGTGAATTTATCGGGAGTGAGTTTGTAGAAATCATTAAAGAGGGTGTCTTTAAGAATCTGACTGTGAAGAGCAGAAACACCGTTTACCTTGTGGCTTGCAGCAACGCAAAGGTTAGCCATACGAACTGCGCCCCCCGAAATGATAGCGGTACGCTCAACGTAATCTGCATCGTGGGTGCTTTCCCATACATAAGCACGGAAGCGGTTATCGATTTCTTTTATAATATTGTATATACGGGGAATAAGACGTTTTACAAGGTCTTCGCTCCAGCACTCAAGTGCCTCGCTCATAACTGTGTGGTTAGTATAAGCAACTGTATTAGTAACAATTCTCCATGCATCGTCCCAACCATATCCGCACTCGTCAAGAAGAATTCTCATAAGCTCGGGAATTGCCATTGTGGGATGAGTATCGTTAATATGAATCGCAATTTTCTCGGGAAGATTATCAATTGTACCATATTCACGAAGGTGATGACGGACAATATCCTGAATGGAAGCAGAAACAAGGAAATACTGCTGACGAAGTCTTAAAGACTTGCCTTCGGGGTGGTTATCCATAGGATAAAGAACTTTACTGATAACCTCTGCCATTGCCTGACGTTCCATTGAACGCATAAAGTCACCTTGGTTAAAGGACTTCATGTCAAATTCGGGTGCTCTTGCACTCCAAAGACGAAGACAGCTGATTCCCTTGCCGTCCTTACCTGCAACGAACATATCATAAGGAACAGCCTGAATAACATTACCATTTTCAATTTCAACACTGTGATAGTGATTATCCCAGGATTCTTTAAGAGTACCCTCAAAACAAACATCAACTGCACTGCTTTCACGGGGCTGCAACCATACTTCACCACCGGGAAGCCAGTTATCAGGAAGCTCTGTCTGTCTGCCCTCAACGAGCTTCTGGCGGAAGATTCCATATTCATAAAGAATTGAATAACCGCGAGCGGGATAACCCTGAGTTGCAAGGCCGTCAAGATAGCAAGCTGCAAGACGACCAAGACCGCCGTTACCAAGACCTGCGTCTGGCTCACATTCATAAAGAGATTCAAGCTTAATACCGTAATCCTTCAAAACGCTTTCGAAAGTTTTTGTAAGATTAAGGTTAAAAAGGGAGTTTTTAAGAGAACGTCCCATAAGGAATTCCATTGAAAGATAGCAAACGCGCTTTTTGCCTTCCTCGTCTGCTTTTTTACCAAGCTCCGCTCTGCCCTGCGCCATCATATCGCGGACAATCATTGAAACCGCTTTATAATACTGCTCATAGGTAGCATTTTCGGTGGAGATACCGAAAAAGTGGAGAAGTTTATTTTCAAGCATTTCTTTTGCTTGTTTCTTTGTAAGCTTATAATTCATACAAATCCTCCAAAAATATTTTGAAAAACCGCAGTTTTTTACTATTCAATTATACATATTACACTAAAATCAAGCCAAAATCAACTGTAATAACGCGAAAAAATACATAATATATTATACTCTTTTTTGGACAATTTTCACCCTGTCCCACACTCAAAAAAGAAAAGTTTTACAAAGGAGTAAAAATATGACTCCCGGAACAGAAAAAAGCACACTGAAAACAAGAGAAAAAATATTAACTCCTAAAGTAAGGGGAACAAAGTAATTCACCGCCCAGACGGCACACAACGCCCCCACTCCGCCAAGAGCACTTGTAAAAAACGATTTAAAGAAACACCCGCTGTTTTTAAATATACAAGCTACAAAAATTAATAATACGACACCGATGAAATAAATCATTTCTCCACATCCTTAAGTTTATTTAGTAAATAGGCGTGTCTGATTTCAAGACTACGAAGTTCAAGTATCGCAGACTCTACAAGCTCTTTTTCCGTTGCTTCCGAAAGCTTGAAATATGAGAGTTTTATTAAAAATCTGATTTCTTCAATTTCCTTTAAAAGCAACTCTTTTTCACTCATTTTTCTCATTCTTGAATACAGATAAGTATTTTTTATTTTTTCACGCCCTTTCAATACAATTATTTTTATTCAAAGAAAATTAAATTTATTACAGATTATTAATCATAAATAAGGTGCATAATTATTAGAGATATATTTTATTTTTATGTTAATGCGAGGTGCTTATGAACAGACATTCTTTTACTTATCAGCAATACTGCCCCGTTGTGGACAAAAATGTTATTATTGAAGAACTGACATTTTTAAGCGGGAAAAAGAAAATCCGTTGCCTTTACTATCACAAATGCAACTGCAAGGAAACCGGCGGTTGCAAAAACAAATATGTAAAAAGGCGTATTGATGCGGTTGAAAAAAAGGATAAAGAATAGTATAATTGATAAAAACAGTAAGGAGTTGAGAAACTTGTCAGGAATATATATTCACATACCTTTTTGCAAATCGAAATGTCCTTACTGCGATTTTTATTCTTACAGATGTAAAAGCGAAGACATGTCACTTTATGTTGATGCACTTTTAAATGAAATTAACACCCTGTCAAGAGTCAGTGACTTTGTAAAAGAGCCATTTACGGCAGATACTTTATACTTAGGTGGCGGAACGCCCTCGGTTTTATCAGGCGAAGACCTTTACAGAATTATCACATCTGCAAGAAAAAAGTTCGGGATTTCCGATTCAGCGGAAATTACAGTTGAATGCAATCCTAACTCCGACATTGAGGGTATTCTCACCTACCTTTTAAAAGCAGGAGTAAACAGAATCTCTTTAGGGCTTCAATCGGCAGTTGATAAAGAAAGAAAAGCTCTCGGCAGACTTTCAGGAAGAGAAAGAGTTTCAAAGGTAATTGAACATTTAAAAGAAAACGGATTAGAGAATATTTCTCTTGATGTTATGCTGGGAATCCCTTATCAGACAAAAGAAAGCTTAGAACGAACCCTGGATTTTGTTATAGAAAGTGGTGTTCCTCACGTCAGCGCATATATGCTGAAAATCGAAGAAGGAACTCATTTTTATAAAAGCTATGACAAATATGATTTCCCCGATGATGAAAAGACTTCTGATTTTTACAACCAATGTGCAGACACTTTAGAAAAATCAGGTTTTATCCACTACGAAATTTCAAACTTTGCAAAAGAGGGCTTTGAAAGCCGTCATAACACAAAGTATTGGGAATTGGAAAATTATTTAGGTATCGGTCCCGGAGCTCATTCCTATATTGACGGTAAAAGATTTTATTTCGAAAGCGACACAGAAAACTTCATAAAAGGCGAAAAGGCAATTTTCGATTCTTCGGGCGGTGACGCGGAAGAATACATAATGCTTAAATTAAGGCTAAAAAAGGGGTTAAACCTTTCCGAACTAAAAGCAATTTATGGTGAGAAATCTTTAACCAAAATAAAAGAAAAAGCCCCGTTCCTTAAAGAACAAGGCTTAATTGATTTTGATGGCGGAAGGCTTTCCCTTACAAGAAAGGGCTATCTCCTTTCAAATTCTGTCATTTGTGAATTTATTTGATTTTAAAATCATCGTCGGAAAGCTCCAATGACGAAACTCCATCCGTTGCGATAATTTCTTTATTTTCTGTAATAAAAATATACTGAAAGTCGTTATGTTCCTCAGCGAACTTAACGGCTTTTTCTTTACCCATTGCAAAAAGAGCGGTGGAAAAAGCATCACACAATGCACCATCCTCACCAATTACTGTTACGCTTAAAAGGTCTGTTTTTGCAGGTTCACCTGTTTTCGTATCAATAATATGGTGATATGTTTCCCCATCCTTTTCAAAGCTTCTTTCGTAGCCACCGGAGGTTACAACACTTACATTACCCTTATGCTTAAAGGTACAAGCGAGAGAATTCGTTTCTAAAGGATTTTTAACGCCTACGGTCCATGCACCTTTTTCTTGGTTCTCGCCGCATAAAACAATGTTACCACCCAAAGATATTACACCGCTGACGCCTTTTTCCTTTGCGATTTTCAGAAGCTCGTCACCCAGATAACCCTTGGCAATTCCCCCGAGGGAAATTTCGGTGTTATTTTCTTTCGTTACAGTTTTATCTTTAACAGAGATTTTTCCTTTTCCTACAAGAGCAAGTGCAGTTTTGATATTTTCATTTTTCGGAACTCCGTAATTCCCGTCATTAAACCCCCAAAGTTTTAAAACAGGCATTATTGTAATATCAAAAGCGCCCTCTGTAAGAGTATTTGCAAGTATTGATTTTTCTATTATTTTTGCGGTATCACGGCTTACTTTTATTTCAGTAGCTTCCCCGTTTATTAGGGAAACATCGCTATTTTCATTATTGGCATCAAAAAGAGCCTCAAGCTCAAATATACGCCCTTTGAAAAGCTCATAAATTTCTGTGTCCTGGTCCTCTGAATTACAGAACACCCTTATACTTATAAGGGTGTTCATAGCAGTAAATTCAGTTCTCGATTCGCTTTTCGAATCACAAGAACACATTGAAAGCCAAACGCAACCGCAAAGAAACAATGCTATTGCTTTTTTCATATTAACCTAAACCTGCCTTACGCATATTTGCCTCATGCTCGGACATAGTGTTTGCATAGTAAACATCGCCTGTTTCGGTATTATGGCAGAAATAGAAATAATTTGTGCTTGAAGGTTTAAGTGCCGCTCTGATAGCCGCATCACCGGGATTGGCAATCGCACCTACAGGAAGACCTTTACACTCTGTGCTGTAAGTATCATAATCATCACGATACTGAATATATTTCTGAGTATCCTCAGTTGAGGATGTTAAAGTAGGTTTAATTGTGTTCAAAAGATAGTCCTCTGTTGAGTCACAGTTAAGCCATGGGAAAGTTGCGGGTCTGTCAAGACGATTATAAAGAACAGAAGCAATATCTGCCATCTGAGAGCTTGAAGCAGCTTCTTCCTGAAGAATTGATGCCATTGTGATTACTTCATCAAGACTTACGCCCAATTCATCAGCTTGTTTCTGATATTCATCAGTCCATCTGCTCTGGAAGTTGTTCAAAAATCTTCTTACAACGCTTGATGCATTTTCACCCACATAGAACTCGTAGGTGTCAGGGTACATATAACCCTCAAGAACTCTGAAACGCTTTTCTTTATTGGGAATTGATTTAATAAAGTCATATTCCTCGGAGAAATCAACATTCTGAAGAGTATTGATAAAGCTTGCAGCTGTACAAACCTCGTTTGCTTCAAGCTTTTCTGCAATCTGGTCAATGGTCCAACCTTCAGGGAAAGTAAGAGTTACGGTTTCAGAAAGAGTGATATCTGCTTTCATTGTGGAAAGCATTTTTTCAAGACCCATTTTAGGAGTGAGAGTATAAACGCCTGAAACATAGTCCCCGTCTTTACCAAAGAACTTTATAAACAAATTACAGAACAGTTCATTCTTAATGAGCTTATTGTCCTCAAGAATATCAATAACATCGCTATCGCTCATACCCTTGGAAACCTCAACCTCAACGGTTGTTTCCTCAACATCAATTGCAAGAACATCATTGATGCAACCGATTCCGTAAATGCATAAAATAACGCTTGATAAAGCAATTATTGCAACCGCAAGAGCCAAATGAGAAAGTTTACCGGAAGCGAAGAATTTACCTAAAAATGAATTCTGACGTTTCTTGTTACGAGCTTTCTTTTCGGCAATTGCTTTATTCTGCGCCGCAGTAGTAGGCGGAGCGGAAACCTTGAATTTCTCCACTGCAGGTTTTTGCCTTTGAGCTCTTCTGACAGTAGCTTTTTTCTCTCTTTCTGCCGCCTTATCAATATCTCGGGGCGGATTAGAAAAATAAACCCCGCCTTTGTAATTAGGATTTTCGTAGGCGCTGTTTGAGTTTATGTCGATTTTGAAATCGTCAACTTTTTTCTGCCTTTTGCTTTTGAGAATTTCTTCTTCAGTACGCTTTGCAGGAGCAGTTTTCTTTGTTACGCTTTCATTCTCAAACATACTCAAAAGTTCTTCATAATCATTGAAATTATCTTTTGCCACTAAAAATCACTCCTTTGTGGTAAAAATCTGTTTTTCGGTAACTATCATATCCACGGTTCTATCGTATTTCCCGTGAAATAATTCATCCTTAATATTCTGCGAATAGCAAATACCTATGGTTGAGCCTTTATATTTGGAAAGGTATCTGTCATAATAACCTTTTCCGTAACCAAGACGATAACCTGATTTATCAAACATAAATGCAGGAACAATGCAAATGGTATTTTCCGTTTCCGTCAGCATTTTAGCCTTTTCGGGTACAGGCTCTAAAACACCGAATGAACCTGAGGAAAGCTCCTCGAGAGAATTTATATAGTAAAAATTCATTTCGGAAGGTCCGCCTTCGCAACGCGGAACTGCAACCCTTTTCCCGGCGGACAGAAGAGAATTTATAAACTCTTTCGTGTCAACCTCAATATCAGTTGAAACATAACATAAAAATGTGTCCGTTTCTCTTACTGCCCATAAATTAAGAAGCTTGTTGCAGATTTTTTTATCATAAGAGCTTTTAGTGAAAGAATCCATTGAAAGACGGCTTTCTTTAGCTTGGGCTCTCATTTTCTTTTTTATAGGTCTTATATCAATTACTTTCTCCATTGAATACCTCTGAGTATCTGAAGTGCTTTTTCTTCGCCCATGAGTATGGAGCCTATTGCCGCACCGAACTCCCAGGCAACACCTGCGCCCTTTGCGGTAACAACCGTGCCATCTATAATCACACCTGACGAGACAAGGTTTGCGCCTGTAAGTTCATCCTCAAAGCCGGGAAAGCAGGTTGCATTTTTGCCTTTTAAAAGACCTTTTCTGCCTAAAATAAAGGGAGCAGCACAAATTGCACCGATTATTTTTCCATTTTCGGCGCAGTAATCAATTGCTTTTTGCACTTCATCTGAATTGTTAAGATTCTCCGCACCGGGCATTCCACCGGGGAGAATAATTCCTTTAAGGTTGGAATTCAGTTCAACATCTTCTAAAAGAATATCAGCTTCAACATTTATACCGTGAGCACCGCGACAGAATTTACCGCTGACGCCTACAGTTTTCACATCAACACCCATTCTTAACAAAAAGTCAACAGGTGCGAGAGCTTCTATTTCTTCAAAGCCGTTGGCAAGAAAAACATAAATCATTTTAAGACCTCTCAATTTGAATAGGGAATACCGAAAAAGCCTTTTTCGATATCGGGAACATCATTTATTTTATAATACATTCCGTAGGGAATGGGATTCTCATTTGCATCTTGTCTGTAAACAAGCTTTTCTTTTTCGGTGTTTTGAAAAACTGCATTTAAGAGAATTTTTTCATTACCGAAAATTTCATATACAGTAAGCTTTTCTTCAGCTTCTTCATAAAGGGCGTAACCCTCATTTTTAACAAAAAACGTTTTGACCTCACCGCTTACAGAGTGAAAAAAACTTTTAAAGGTGCTTTCCTTGAGAACTGCTACGGGAACATTTTTATTGTTTTCTGAAACAATTTTTCTGTATTCTCTATAAGTAAGGCTTTCAGTTTTTATTTCTTCAACATTTGAAAAACTACTTTTTGAAACTTCTTTTGGTGAATATGAAAAACCGATTTCAAAACCGAGTTTTTTATAAATTTCAAAAAGATATTCTTCTTCGGGAACAAGGAAAAGATAGTCTATTTTCCTATCCTTTGCTACTTTGAAAAGTTCGCCGAAAAGACTTTTCATTAAGCCTTTCCCACGATAATCAGGATGGGTACAAACCGCATAGATATAATAGGCAGAATATGCTTTATTGCTTATTATGATTTCGCTTTCAAGCATATATAATGCACTTACGGGAATTTCCCCATCAAAAATTGCCAACACTCTGTCATGTGAAACAGTGTTCTCAAAAAAGAAATCAAGGCTTTCTTCGCTGTCATCAAACGCAGTTTTCCAAAGGGCTTTTAAATTTTCATAATCACTTTCAAGAGGAAAGCGTATTTCAAAGGATTTTTCCATAGTATTTTTTAATAAGATATTCGGGGTGGTAAGAGGTTTTTGCTTTCCTCAAATTCTCCGCCCCTGCGTCATCTTCTCTGTTTATATATTGAAAATCTCCGAGAGAATTTTCTGCAAACATTTTGTTGATTACCGCATAAGCAGTAAGATATTCGGGCGAGGCTTTCTCGAAATGAGTGCAATAGGTTTTGCCGTCGGGCATTTTTTCACCTAAAGCGTAAGCAACGATTTTGCCATCGACTCTCAAAAGCGCACCTGACAATTCTAATTTCTCAAAATACTCAAAAGCCTTATCAATAACAAGCTTTTCTTCGTCAAGCTTGGGGTTTCTTTCTCCGCTTTTATGCCAAAGGCGAGAAAACTCAAGACATTCTTTTAAATTATTCTCGTTCAGTTCTTCATAAGATAAATTGAATTTTTTACAAAAGGAATTGACATGGTTCTTTTTTGAGTGATATTTTCTGCCTTTAAGAGTTGCAAGATTTTCCTGAAGATAAACATAATCAAAAAAATCTCTTTGCTCTTCCAGAACAAGCCTTTGTCCGTAGATTTCTTTGAGAGTTTCTGCTTGTTCTTCACTAAGACAATAGAAGCTGAAATCTGCATTTCTTTCTTTTGCATCTTCTTCCAAAATCTTAAGAGCCTCTTTTACATCACCGTTCCCCCAAGGAAAAGCGTAGCTCTTAACTCCGTTAAAGCGGGAACGAAGAAAAATGAATCCGTCTTTTTCTGCAATTCTGGTATTCTCCGCAACACTCCAGCAGAAAATATTACCGAAGGAAAAATCGCAGATTCCCGAAGCACTCTCAGGAATATTTTTTAAAATCAAATTTCTGTCTTCGATTTTTACAGGTTGAAAGTCAAGCATAGTAATTATTCTTTTATTGTTTCAAGTAAGATTTTATACACAGTATCGTTTATTTCTTCAATGGAAAGAGGTTCGCCATTTTCGGCGCAAGGAACAATTACCCAACCGCATTTATCTGCCGCATAAAGCGCCGCTTCACGACAAGCGTTAAGAAATTCAACATTTGCTTCGTGAACGTCTTTTTTATTCTCGTCACCCTCGTAACGCTGAGTCATAAGTCTTTGAGAAACCTCAACGGGCATATCAAGGAAAATTACCTTGTCGGGAGCAGGAATTCCGATTTTGTTATATTCAAAATCGAAAAGCCATTCAAGGTATTCATCCCATTCCTCTTTATCAAGCTTCGTCATCTGATAAATAGCATTGGCGGGAGTATAGCGGTCGGCAAAAATCAATGTGCCGTCAAGATATTCTTTTTTCCATTTTTCAGTATAGGACGCGAATCTGTCGGCAGCGTAGAGAACAGATGTTGCATAAGCATTAACATCCCCCGCATTTTTACCGAAATCCCCTGCAAGATATTTTCTTACGAGAATACTTGAATCGCTTTCATAATCGGGCAATTTGATTTTTTTATAATCAATTCCGTCAGCAGAAAGTCTTTTGCAGACAAGGTCAGTCTGGGTGGTTTTACCGCAACCGTCAAGTCCTTCCAAATCAATAAACATAAAGCTAATAACATACCTTTCAAAAGGCAGACATAATTTTACATCATACCTATACCAATTATACCCATTAATAATACAATAAATCTTGTCAACTGTCAAATAAAGTGAGGGATTTGTAAGTAAATTGTAATAAATATGTAATAAAAAAGAAACCCACCGAAGTGGGTTTCAGATTTTAGCCTTCAATAAGTTTTAATATACTTGCTTTTGGGAGAAGACCAACGCCCTGATTAGAGAGCTTGCCGTCTTTAAAAACAAGAAGGGTTGGAATACTAACAATTCCAAACTGCTGAGCAAGATGCATTTCTTCATCAACATTCACTTTGCCAACAACAATGTCGGTTCTCTCTTCTGCAATTTCGTGAATTGTTGGCGCAATCATCTGACAAGGACCGCACCAGGTTGCCCAGAAATCAAGTAAAACTGGCTTTTCGCTTTTTAAAACTAATTCTTCGAAATTAGCGCTTGTAATATTTAATTCTGCCATATTTATTTTCCTCTCAATCTTTAGATTTGTAGTAGAGCATACAGTGACAGTACCCCTCAAAATTCGGGTCTTTTATCTGTTCGCGGAATTCTTTACAAATACATTTATTTTCTTCTGTTCTCTCAAGTCTGCAAGGACAGTAACCGCCCTTCATTTTAAGACCTTCCTTGATTCTTGCAACAACCTCTTTATCTTCATTGAATTTAACTGCCATTGTAAACACCTCTTTTACTTTATTTTAACAAGAAATTATTAACATATCAATATAATACTTTACTTTTTTTTAAAAGCGTGTAAAATACAATAGTAATTTTTATTTTTGGAGTGTTGTTATGGACACAATTAAAAAACAGGCTTTTTCCGCCGCAAAGGAAATTATTGAAATCGGAAAACTAAAAAAAGGACAGATTCTTGTTGTTGGCTGCTCCACAAGTGAGGTTATAGGCGATGCTATCGGCACAAACTCTTCCCCCGAAACTGCAAAGGCTATTTTCGAGGGTATTTACGAAGCTGCCAATGAAGCAGGTGTTTTTGTTGCGGCACAATGCTGCGAACACCTTAACAGAGCAATTATTGTTGAAGCGGATGCAGTTCCATTCGGTGAATTTGTTAATGTAGTACCCCAACCCAAAGCAGGCGGTTCTTTTGCAACTGCGGCATACAATACATTCAAAAACCCCGTTGCCCTTGAAGAAATCAAAGCGGATGCAGGACTTGACATCGGCTCAACCTTAATCGGTATGCACTTAAAAAAGGTTGCAGTTCCCGTAAGACTTAAAAATAATAAAATCGGAAACGCAACTCTCACCGCTGCAAGAGTAAGAGCGAAATTTATCGGTGGTGAAAGAGCACACTACAATGAAGATTTAATGTAAGGTGAAAAATATGAAATACGAAATTTTAAAGCTTTTAAGCAAAAATGCCCGTTACACCACAGAGCAGATTGCAACAATGCTCGGTGCAGACGAAGCGGAGATAAAAAATGAAATCGAACAGCTTGAAAAAGATGGTATAATCCGCGGTTACAAAGCAGTTATTGACTGGGACCAGCTTGATGATGCTTATGTTTCTGCTATTGTTCAGCTTAATGTTGTACCCAAAGCGGATTCAGGCTTTGAAGAGGTTGCGGAAAAGGTTATGTCCTTCCGCGAGGTAGAGTCCGTCTATCTTATGTCCGGCTCTTATGACCTTAACGTTGTTGTTAAGGGGAAAACTCTTCAGGATGTGGCTCGTTTTGTAGCAAGAGAACTTGCAACAATTGACTCCGTTACATCCACCGCAACACATTTTGTTATGCGCCGTTATAAAGAGCTTGATGTTGAGCTTTTTGATACTGAAGAAGATACCAGGGGGCAATTCATTTATGATTGATTACTCGAAGGTATTAAACCCTGCGGTAACTGAAATCAAGCCATCGGGCATCAGAAAGTTTTTTGATATTGCCGCCACAATGGAAGATGTTATATCTCTGGGCGTTGGTGAGCCGGACTTTCAGACCCCTTGGAGTATCAGAAAAGCAGGTATAAACTCCCTTGAACGCGGCAGAACAAAATACAGTGCAAACCGCGGTACAATTGAGTTGAGAAAAGAGATTTCAAACTATCTCAAAAGACGATACAATTTAGACTACAAGCCCGAAAGCGAAATTCTTGTTACAGTTGGCGGCAGCGAAGCTATTGACGGAGCAATCCGTGCCATTGTTGCACCCGGTGACGAGGTTATTATTCCCCAACCAAGCTACGTTTGCTATGAGCCTATAACAAGTCTTGCAGGTGGCGTTCCCGTTATTATTGAAACCAAAGCGGAAAACGATTTCAAAGTCACACCTGAAGAGTTGAAAAAGGCAATTACACCTAAAACAAAAGCACTTATTCTCCCCTACCCCTGCAACCCCACAGGTGCAGT
Organism: Acutalibacteraceae bacterium; assembly: GCA_045542535.1. Taxonomy (GTDB): domain Bacteria; phylum Bacillota; class Clostridia; order Oscillospirales; family Acutalibacteraceae; genus DTU089. The sequence goes on from JAZQLF010000025.1 coordinate 100,917, forward strand.
TATGGAGAGAGAAGACCTTGAAAAAATTGCAGAAATTCTTAAAGGCACAAACATAATTGTTATTTCCGATGAAATTTATTCGGAGCTTACTTATTGCGATTACACTCACGTTTCCCCTGCCACAGTAGAGGGCATGTGGGAAAGAACAATTACCGTTAACGGATTTTCAAAGGCATATTCTATGACCGGTTGGCGTTTAGGTTATGCTTGCGGTCCCGAAGAGCTTATGAAGCAAATCACAAAAATCCACCAATATGCTATAATGTGCGCTCCTACCACATCTCAATACGCGGCGGTGGAAGCTCTCAGAAACGGTGACGAAGCAATTGAAAAAATGAGAGCAGAATATGACCGCAGAAGACGATTGATAGTTTCAGGCTTCAACAAACTCGGTCTCACCTGCAGAGAGCCAAAAGGCGCATTCTACGCCTTCCCCTGCATCGAAAGCACAGGACTTTCAAGCGAAGAATTCTGCGAAAAGCTTCTTCAAAGTAAAAAGGTTGCCGTTGTTCCAGGAACTGCCTTCGGCAAAGGCGGAGAAGGCTTCGTAAGAGCTTCCTATTGCTACTCAACAGAGCATATTATAAAGGCTCTTGAACGTATAGGCGAGTTTTTGAATGAAAGTCTCTAACGACTTTCATTCTCGATATAAATCCCAGAGGTTTTTTCGATATGTGCACTGCACTCGATATGCCTCTCGGCTCGATATGTTTGCTGATGCAACAAGACAAGGATTTATATCATATCGAAATTTCTGAAAGAAATTATATCGAATTTGTGTAAACAAATATATCGAGTTGATGAAATCAACATATCGAAAAAACCAAACGATACTGAATCGTTTGGTTTTTGTTTTTATTTATTCTTTTTTATCTCAAACCTTTTAGCCATCTTGCACATTAAACCAAATCCGACTAAATCCTTTGAAGCATCAAAAATCTTTTTGCCTTTTTCGTTTTTGACAATCAACAAGCCTTCATTATCGCTGTTTCTCGGTTGCCATTTCGTAATATCCACATCAAAAAACGCTTCCCTTGGAACAAACTTTTTTAGAACAAAAAATTTCTTTACTGTGAAGCCGGTTTCATCAACATAGCAACGATAAGTTAAAAGGTAAATCAGTGTAAAAAATACTATTACAGAAAAAGCGAGGCAAATCTTCACAGCAAAATTAATAGTTTTATCAACCGAGTAAAAACCGAAAGTAATACCTAAAGAAACCAAAAACAAAAGGAAAAATAATATAATTTTTCTTGGCTCGTGATATGCTACAAAGTTATTTTCGTCAAAGGTTTTCTCTTTTTCTTCAGATTTCTTATGAATATGAGCGTTTATTGGTTTTTCTATAAATTTTTCAAATAGTTCTCTGAATAAATACTTCATTTTCAATCTCTTTTCACGATAAAAATCAAACGGGAAAATTAACTATCTTATTCTTTTCAAACACCTTTATAAGCAAGGTTCCTAAAATTATACCTGCTGCACCTTGCACTGCATTGGGCGGAATATTTACAACGGATGCACCGAAGCCGTACATAAAGCCTTCGAACACAAAGTAGCCCAATACCATTACTGTTTCAGCAACAATTCCACCGATAATTCGTGACAAAACATTATTTGTTTTCTTGCTGATAAACTTAAAAATATAGAAAGCTATTACTGCCATAATGCCTTTAATTGCAAATGTTACGGGAGCATATACCGCATAGCCCGAAAAAACATCAGCAAGTGCAGAGCCTATACCTGCTGCAAGAAATGCATACACAGGCGATAAAATCCATCCGCACAGCAACACTACACAGTCACCCAAGTTTATGTAACCTTTGAGCGGTGACGGAATTTTGATTATCATTGTGGCAACGCAAACTAAGGCCGCAAACATTGCTGCCAAAACCATTTTTTGAATTCGATTTTTGTTTGTGTTTTGCATTTTAATCACCGAAATGATAATAGCATATAAAATTGCAAATAGCAAATGGATTTATGAAAGTATTGCGAAGCTTTACATAGTCAAAAAAAGAACGACACACCCAAAGGTGTGTCATTCTTCTTGGCGGAGAGCAAGGGATCCGATGGGCTCTGCCCATCGTTTGCTTTGCAAACACCCGATTGTGTTCGGCTTCGCCGAGGGGGTTCGAATCCCTTTTCGGTTCAATAAAAAATATAGAGCATTACCTTTCGGTAACACTCTACATTTCTTGGCGGAGAGCAAGGGATTCGAACCCTCGAAACGGTTTTGGCCGTTTACACGATTTCCAATCGTGCTCCTTCGACCAGCTCGGACAACTCTCCATCTGTTCAAAGAATTTAAGTTTTAAATTCTGCGCCTCTCATAAAGCGCCTTGCTATTATAACCAATTGAAATAAAAAAATCAAGTAGTTATTGATATTTTTTTATTTTACATTTTTATTGTATAGTTTTTTCTTTTATGGTATTATGAATTCAATAATAAAATCTCGAAAAGAGGTATATATATGAAATTCAAACCCTATCACAAAAGTCTTGAAGATTTGCACGTTGGTGCTGAGAGTCCCCGTGCATATTTCATCCCCTATGATAACCTTGAAGATGCACTTTCAGGCGACAGAAACAAATCTTACTATTTAACAAACCTTTGCGGTGATGACTGGAGCTTTAAATTCTTTGACAGCTTTGAGGATTTAGAGGACGATTATCTTACTGCAGATTTTGATAAAAAGGATTTACCCTTGGTAAAGGTGCCGGGTAATATTCAGCTTTATGAGAATGTTGAACACGATTCTCCCCTTTACTCAAACCTTAAATATCCTTTCCCCACAGACCCGCCTTTTGTTCCCGATGAAAACCCTTGCTCCGTTTTCATTAAGGAATTCCAGGTGAGCGCAGAAATGATGGAAAGAGATAACATCATCACCTTTGAGGGTGTTGCTTCCTGCTTTTATCTTTTAATCAACGGTGAATTTGTTGGTTACAGTCAGGTTTCTCACTGCACAAGTGAATTTGATATTTCCAAGTATCTCCATGAGGGCAAAAACAGAATTACAGTTGTTGTTGTAAAATGGTGCGACGGCTCATACCTTGAGGACCAGGACTATTTCCGCCTTTCAGGTATTTTCAGAGAAGTATATATTCTCTCCCGTAGCAAAAACCGCTTGAAAGATGTTTATATAAGACAGAGCTTCAATGAGGATTATTCCCTCGCAACTCTTACTGTTGAATGTGACTTGGTAGGAAGTGCTCCCGTTCTTTACGGACTCGCTTCTCCCAAGGGTGATGTTATTGCCACAAGCGAAAGTGCAGACAGTACATTCCAAATTGAAATTCAGAATCCTTTAATGTGGAATGACGAAACTCCTTATGTATATACCCTTTTCCTTACTGTTGAGGATGAAATTGTTCCTTTCCAGATTGGTCTTTGTGAAGTAAAAATTGAAAACAAGGTTTTCCTTGTTAACGGCAAGGGCGTTAAGCTCCGCGGTATCAACCGCCACGATTCTACACTTAACGGCTACGTTGTTACAAAAGAGCAGATGGTTGAAGATTTGCTCCTTTTAAAACGTGCAAACGTTAACTGCATCAGAACCTCTCACTACCCCAACGACCCTAGATTTTTGGACCTTTGTGAAGCTCTCGGCTTCTATATTGTTGATGAGGCTGACATTGAAACTCACGGTATGGGCTTTAACACAGATGCAGATTGGGATTGGATGCGCTGGTCAATGCTTTCAACAGTTGACGAATGGGAAGCAGCTTATGTTGACCGTGCCGCAAGGCTCTTTGAAAGAGATAAAAACCACGGATGCGTTGTTATGTGGTCTCTCGGTAACGAAAGCGGTTGCGGTAAAAACCACCGCGCTATGAGAAAATACATAAAAGCCCGTAACGAAAATGCACTTGTTCACTACGAGAACTCTCACCTTGAATTCAAGGCAGTTCCCGAAGGTGAATGCTTCAAGGACATTTCCGATGTTGAAAGCAGAATGTATGCAGGCGTTAATTACATTGACGCTTACTGCAACAATGAGGAATACGACAAACCCTTCTACATGTGCGAATATGTTTGCTCAATGTCCACAGGTGACGTTTACGATTACTGGGAGCTTGTTGATAAATACGATAATTTCTGCGGTGGCTGTATCTGGGAGCTTACCGACCACGCAATAAACATTCCCGATGAAAATGGCAATCCCCGTTACTACTACGGCGGTGATTTCGGTGATTTCCCCAACGACGGAATTTGCTGTATTGATGGTCTTGTTTTCCCCGACAGAAGTCCCCGTCCCGGTTACTACGATATGAAAAAGGTTTATGAACCTTTCAGAGCAAGTTATGAAAACGGCGAATTGACTGTTAAGAGCGTTCGCTATTTCACAGACCTTTCTGACCTTACATTGAAATGGAAATTAACTTCCAATGAAAAGGTTATTGCAGAAGGTGAAATCGAAACTCTCAGCATTGCACCTCAGGGCTCTGTTACATACAAGCTCTTTGACGAGAGCGCATATAACCTTTCAGGTGACTGCTTCGTAACTGCTACAATTCACCAGAAAAATGATACTCCCTGGGCAGAAAAGGGTTATGAAATTGGTTTCTTGCAGTTTGAAATTGAAACAGAAAAAGCTGTTGCAGATAAAGACGGCAACAAGGTTGTTCTTGAAGGTAACGACAGATATGCAGTTATCTCCTGCGGTGATGTTGAATACATTTTCGACAAGCCCTACGGCAGAATTGCTTCCATCAAGAAAGACGGCAAGGAATACCTTGAAGCTCCTGTTAAATTCAAAATGTGGCACGCTCCTGCTTACAACAGAGGCTCTGTTGATGAATGGATTGCAAACCACCTTCACCACGTTGCTCAAAAGACATATTCCACAGAAATTGAAGAGGGCAACAATAAGGTTATAATTATTTCCGAAATTGCTCTTGGCGGACCTGCTAATCCACCCATTTTAAAGGGCAAGCTTACTCACACATTCAATGGTGATGGCTCTGTTGATATTTCGCTTTCTGCTGATATCCGCGAAAATGCACCTCTCCTTCCCCGTTTGGGTCTTGAAATTCTTATGAACGAAGAATTTGAGGACATTAAATATTTCGGTCTTGGTGAAACAGAAACCTATCCCGACAGATATAAATCTGCTCGTTTTGGTGAATATGAATTAACAGTTACTGATAACTTTGTTCACTACATTCGTCCTCAAGAAAACTCTTCCCATTTTAAAACAAGAAGAGTTGCAGTTGGTAAAAATGGCGATAACGGTCTTTTCGTTACAGGCTCCTGCGGTGCGGAAGAATTCTCATTCAATGCTTCTCACTATTCTGCAGAGCAGTTAACTGAAAAGAAGCACGATTTTGAATTAGAAAAAGAGCCTTACACAATTTTCAATATTGATGCCCGCTTCAACGCTTTAAGCGAAAGCGGTGAGCTTAACAATGATGAAAATAACAGACTCTTTGACGAAAAACAATTAAGCTTCTGCTTTAATATTAAACCTGTTGAAATGTAATTTCGGAGGAATTATGAAAAAAGGTAAAATCAAGGATATGCTTTCCTATGGTGTGGGTGCGGTTGGTCTTGATTTAAGCTACGGACTTTTTTACTCATACCTTGCAAAATATTTAACCGATATTCTGCATCTTAATAAAAAATTCCTTTTGTTTTTGACTCCCTTTGCTCGTATATGGGATGGCATCAACGACCCTATGATGGGTACAGTTGTTGACAACACAAAAACAAAAATGGGTAAATATCGCCCTTGGATTCTTATTGGCTCTTGCTGTAATGCGGTTGTGCTTTCCCTTTTATTCTCTAACCCTGGTTTTGAATTAGGTGGAATCCCTCTCTACATTTATGTTGCGGTGCTTTATGTTGGTTGGGGTATGACAAACACAATGGCGGACATCCCCTATTGGTCAATGGTGCCCTCATTCACAAGCGACCCTAAAGAAAGAAGCCTGATTGCAACAGTTGCCAGAACCTTTTCGGGCTTAGGTCAAGGAATTATTTCAATTCTCACTCCCGTTATGCTTCCCTTATTGAGCGAGGCTACATATAACGGTGAAAAGATTGCGGATGCAAGAGGTTACAGCCTTTGGGCAATTATCTGCGCCCTTGCTCTTGTTGGCTTCTCTTCCCTTTCTGTTTTAAACACGAAGGAAAGACACATAACAACACAACCTGAAAAGTTCACCTTTAAAAAGATGTTCCATATTGCAAAGAACAACGACCAGCTTCTTATATTTATGCTTTTTGCAATGCTTTCCAATGCAGGCTGGTATATGATTTCGGGTGTGGGCGTTTATTTCTTCGACGTTGTTGCAGGTGACCCTGCAAAGCAGTCAACATTTAACATTATTGGCGCAGTTGGCTCTGTTTTAGGTCTTGGTGTTGTGCCTGTTCTCACAAAGTTTATGTCCCGAAGAAGATGTTATCAGGTTTCTCTCGGACTTGCTATTTTCGGCTTTACAACAATGGGAATTTGTGTTCATTCCTTCGGCTCATATATGGCAATGAATTTCTGTTATCTTATTGCTTCAATCGGTATTGCATCAATGTTTGTTTCACAGACAGTTTTCCTTGCAGATATTGTTGACTACGGTGAAATCAAAATGGGCTTCCGCTCGGAATCCATTACCTTCTCTATGAAAGGCTTTTTGCAGAAAATGGCTTACACCATTCAGACAATTATTCTTTTCTCAGGTCTTGAAATATCTAAATACAATGAGAATCTTCACGCTCAGAACAGTGAAGAGGTTAAATCCGCTATCAGCTTTATGATGCTTATTGCACCCGTAATTCTCATTACACTTTCACTTATTATATATAGTTGGAAGTTTAAGCTTCATGGAAAATATATGGAAGAAATTACAGAAAAGATCAACGAGAAACACAAAGAAATGAATGCGGAATGAGCTTCGCAAGAAAAAATTAGGGCGGGTAAAAACCCGCCTGTTTTTATTTATAGAAAATTAATAGTTATGTAAATATTTGGTAGATTTTTGTGGTACAATAAAAGAAAAAGTTTTACAAGGTGAATAAATAATGAAAAAATTAAGAAAGAAATTGCCCGATAACATTTTGAATGTAATTATCGGCGGTGTTTTTGCGATAGTGGGGCTTTTTGTTCTGCTTTTCCCTGACACATCCTTAATGACTGTCTGCTATGTTTTAGGAACGGCTTGTCTTATCGGCGGAATAATCAGAACCGTTCGTTACGTTAAAGATAAAAAAGAAAGCACGCCCAATATTATTGATATAATATCGGGAATTGTGCTTTTAGCGGTCGCTTTTATGCTCCTTTTACATCCGAAGTTCTTAATGTCCATTCTCCCATTTATAATGGGCATTTCCGTTGTGGTTTATGGTGTTTCAACCTTCTTCTCGGGAAAGGGTGGTCTTTTTTCAAAAATCTTTGCAGGTATCATTGCAATATACGGTGTTTCTCTTGTGCTTAACCCCTTTAAAGGCGCAACAACAATTACTTCAATGGTAGGCTTCGGTCTTCTTGTTTTCGGTATTGTTAAAATAGTTTCTGAAATTGTTATAAACAAAAACAAACCTCGATTGCCCGAAGATATTGATGGTGATGGATATATAGAAGTAGATTTTAAAGATATATAAAAATGGTATTCAGTTCAAAACGAACTGAATACCATTTTTATTATTTCGAATAACCCAATTCAAATGCTTTAAGGTTCATATCGAGGAATTTTGCGGGGACGCAGGATTTAACTGCATCTAACCAGATTTCCTTGGGAATGTCTGTATTCTTTGCCATTGCGCCGATGAGAACAACGTTTGTTGCTTTAGGTGAACCTGCTTCTACTGCAAGAGGAAGAGCGTCAAGCTCAACAACTGCAGCCCCTGCATTCCTTACTGCATCAAGAACACCATCAGGGTAAACGCTGTCACCGATAACAACCGACATTGGGTCAATTTTCTGTGTGTTTACAATCACCTTTCCGTCGGGCTTAAGGCAGGAAAGCCATCTTGCCGCTTCAAGCTGTTCGAATGCAAGAATAAGGTCAGCTTCACCTTCGCCAACAACGGGAGAATAAACCTTCTCACCATATTTAACATAAGTAACAACGGAACCGCCACGCTGACTCATTCCGTGAACCTCAGAAACCTTAACATCGTACCCTTGTGAAAGAAGAGCACTACCTAAAATACGGCTTGCAAGCAGAGTACCCTGACCGCCAACGCCAACTATCATTATAGCTTTATTCATTTTTAGCTCTCCCCTTTCTTATTCAATAGCACCGAATTTGCAAAGCTGAGAACAAACATTGCAACCGAGGCACTGTGTAAAGTCGATTTCTGCTTTTCCATCCTTCATGCTGATAGCAGGGCAACCGATTTTCATACACATTTTGCAGGACTTACATTTATCTTTATTAACCTTAAGAGGCGGATTATGCTTAACAGTTTTAAGAAGAGCACAGGGTCTTCTTGAAATAACAACTGCGGGAGCGTTAAGGTCAAGTGCATTTTTGATTGTTGTATAGCATTCATCAAGGTTATAGGGGTCAACAACGAAAACATTGTTAATGCCAACTGCTTCGCAAAGCTTTTCAAGGCTTACTGCAGCTGCAGGCTCGCCCTTGATATTGAAGCCTGTTGTGGGGTTCTGCTGATGGCCTGTCATGCCTGTGATGCTGTTATCAAGAATAATTGTAACAGAATTACTGTTGTTATAAGCAATATCGATAAGACCTGTTACACCTGAGTGAATAAAGGTAGAGTCACCGATAACTGCAACGGATTTGTTTGCGTGGTCGGGGTCTGCAAGATTTCTGCCGTGAAGACCTGATACGCTACCGCCCATACAAAGAACGGTATCAATCATTCCGAGGGGCTTTGATGCACCGAGAGTATAGCAGCCGATGTCACCGCTTACTGTTACATTAAGCTTTTTGAGAGCATAGAAAAGACCACGGTGAGGGCAACCTGCACAAAGAACGGGAGGTCTTGCAGGAATATCTACATCTGCTTTAAGGGATTTACTCTCTTCACCGAGAATAACTTTTCTGATAAGACCCTGTGAATATTCACCTAAAAGAGTAAATTCTGCTTTACCCTTTACGTCAACACCGATTTTACGGCAATGAGTTTCAATATAATCGTCAAGCTCTTCGAGAACATAAACTGTTTCACATTCTGCGCAGAAATCCTTGATAAGCTTTTCAGGAAGAGGATAAACGCAACCTAATTTGAGGTAAGATGCTTTATCGCCCAATGCTTCTTTAGCATATTCATAGCAGATACCTGCACTGATTATACCGATTTTCTTATCGTTATATTCAACGCTGTTAAGACCGTTTTCAACAGCTTCTGTTTCGCAATATTCAATCTGATTGAGAATTCTCTTTTCAACCTCAACGTGTTTAACCTTTGCATTTGCAGGAACCATAACATATTTGGGAGCATTCTTTTCGTAGGGCTTAAGACCGTTGTCAACTCTGTCGGAAACTTCTGCAAGGCTTCTTGAATGAGAAACTCTTGTTGTAAGACGGAGAAGAACGGGTGTATCAAACTTTTCGGAAAGCTCGAATGCCATTTTGGAATATTTAAGGCATTCATCGGAATCAGAGGGTTCAAGCATCATAATCTTTGAAGCTTTCGCATAATGACGGCTGTCCTGCTCATTCTGAGAAGAATGCATACCGGGGTCATCTGCAACAACCACAACAAGACCTGCATTAACACCTGTATAGGAAGATGTGAAAAGAGGGTCTGCGGCAACGTTAAGACCAACGTGCTTCATAGCGCAGAATGAACGTGCACCTGCAACTGCTGCACCAAAAGCAACTTCCATTGCAACCTTTTCATTGGGAGCCCATTCGCTTGTAATTTCATCATATGTTGAAATACATTCAGTAACCTCAGTACTGGGTGTACCGGGGTAGCTTGAAGCAACTCTGCAACCGCCTTCATAAAGACCACGTGCAACTGCTTCATTACCTAAAAGCAATTTTTTCATTTCTATTTTACCTCTTATGATTATTTGTTAATTTCGTTCTGTGAAGCAACAAGGCTTTCACCGCAATATATTTCGCGAAGCTTGGGTTTCTCGATTTTACCAGTAGGATTACGAGGAACCTTTGCGAAAATAAGCTTTCTGGGACGTTTGTATCTTGGTAAATCATAGCAGAAGTCGTTGATATCGTCTTCTGTAAGGGTTTCGCCCTCTTTTGCTTCAATAATAGCGGCTGCAATTTCACCAAGACGGGCATCGGGAAGACCAATAACTGCAACGTCCTTGATTTTATCGTGCTTACGAAGGAAATCCTCAATCTGCACGGGGTAAAGATTTTCACCACCGGAGATAATAACATCCTTCTTACGGTCAACAAGGAAAATAAATCCGTCCTCATCCTCCTGAGCCATATCACCTGTATAAAGCCAACCATCACGGAGAACTTCATTGGTTGCCTTTTCATCCATGTAATAGCAGAGCATTACGCCTGGGCCTTTAACTGCAAGCTCACCAACTTCACCTTTTGCAACCTCGTTTTTGTTTTCATCAACAATTTTAACTTCCCAACCGTAGCCTGCTTTACCGATAGCGCCAACCTTGTGAACATTTTCAACACCAAGATGCACACAACCGGGTCCGATTGATTCGCTGAGACCATAGTTAGTGTCATACTGATGGTGAGGGAATATATTTAGCCAACGCTTAATAAGGCTTGGGGGAACAGGCTGAGCACCGATATGCATCAATCTCCACTGAGAAAGTGTATATTCGCTTAAATCAATTTCTCCGCTTTCAATAGCATCAAGAATATCCTGAGCCCACGGAACGAGAAGCCATACGATTGTGCATAATTCTTCACTTGCGGTTTTTATAATCAACTCGGGCTTTGTACCCTTGAGAAGAACTGCCTTGCTACCTGCCACAAGAGAGCCGAACCAATGCATTTTTGCACCTGTATGGTAAAGAGGCGGAATGCAAAGGAAAACATCATCTCTGCCTTGTGAATGGTGGTTCTGCTCTGTTAAAGCTGCGTGAACAAGGCTCTTATGAGCGTGGAGAATTGCTTTAGGAAAGCCTGTTGTACCTGATGAGAAATAAACAGCTGCCTCATCCTCGTCAGAAATTTCAATTCCGGGTGCGTGAGATGAGCAATATGTAACTAATCTATCATAGCTTTCAGCAAAGGTGGGGCAATCCTCGCCAACGTAAAAGGTATATTTAATATCAGGAATTCTGTGTGCAATTTCCTCAACACGACCTGTAAACTCGGGGCCGAAAACAAGAACATCACTGTCTGAAAGCTTAAGACAATATTTGATTTCTTCCGCGGTATAGCGGTAGTTAAGCGGAACTGCGAGAGCACCTGTTTTAAGAATACCGAAATAAATGGGAAGCCATTCAATTCCGTTCATAAGAAGAATTGCAACTCTGTCCCCTTTCTTGATTCCTCTTGAAAGAAGAAGGTTTGCAAAGCGGTTTGCTCTTTTATCAAACTCACCCCATGTAAGCTCTGTTCTGCCAACATTAAAGGGATTTGTTTCAATAAGAGAATATTCACGCCAGGTCTGGCGACTCTTTCCCTGCATTTCAGGGTTAATCTCAACAAGAGCAACATCGTTTTTGTAATTATTTGCGTTAATCACAAGAAAATCTGTAATAGGCAAATTCGTTCATTCCTTTTTTATAAAATACTAAATAAAAATTTTACCACACTCTGTCGCAAAATGTCAACACACTTTTAATAGTGTATTTATACATTTTCAAGAGTTGAGATATAGCTTTCGATATCAAAATCATCAACCGGACTGTTGTTTTTGAGATACAATGGATGGTGGGGATGACCTTTTACGGAGCGTTTACCAACGGTGTACCATTTTGCACCGAATTCATTACCGATTTTAATCATATCTTTAACACAAGGAATGAGATAGGGTCTTTTTTCAATAATAGTTCCCCAAGCCGCCCATACTGCAGGAGTTTTACCCTCGCCGTAGGAAGAAAGAATATAGCGGAAAGCATTCATATTTTCATTATGTAAATATTCGTTGAAGGAACCGTCCATATCTTTGGGATTAGTTGCTCTCTGGGCATAAACATTAAACATAATAAAACTATCAAAACCATTGAATGCCGCGGTGCGCTCAACAGATTTCAATGTATTATCAAGGTCATCGGGCTTGGCAGTAGATGGGTTAATTCCGATACAAATCAAGGGGTTCTCCCCTCTTGTTCCCAAGATATAACGATACTCTGTATAGGCATTGGGAACATAGAGCCATTTCTCTCTGTCATATTCAAAAGACCCGTCAGCTTCTTTTAAAAGAGCTTCCTCAAATGGGATTATATCAAGTTCATTTGTTTCGCAGGTTGGTATGTGCATAAAATCTACTCACTCCATATAAATATAGAACTATTATACAATAATATAGAACTATTTTCAACATTGTTTCTTATTGACTTTTTCCACCTATTTTATATAATTAAAATGTAGAAAAATGGTGTGTTTTTACACTAAAGGAGAATAGATATGTATCATTCAATGAAAATTGCGGGTCTGGACAGAAATCTCCCGCTCTGCCCTCTTAACGAAAAGCTTCAGATCGGTGCTTTTGTTATGTTCGGTGATGCAGAGCTTACAGTTGCTTGTGCAGAAGAGCTTCTCAAAAAAGCTCCCGAATTCGATTACATAATCACCGCAGAGGCAAAAGGTATTCCTCTTGCTCACGAAATGTCACGCCAGAGCGGTAAGAAATACTTTGTTGCAAGAAAGAAACCTAAGCTTTATATGACAGGGGTTTTTGATGTTATTGTAAACTCCATTACAACAGAGGGTGAACAGCACCTTTACCTTGATACTGCAGAAGCAGAGCAGATGAAGGGTAAAAAGGTTATTATTGTTGACGATGTTATTTCAACAGGTGAATCCTTAAAAGCTGTTGAAAAGCTTATTGAAATGGCAGAGGTTAACTATGCAGGGGCTCTCGCAGTTCTTGCAGAGGGCGAAGCTGCTGATAGAAGTGATATTATTTATCTTGAAAAACTCCCTCTTTTTGATGCGGAAGGTAATGTTTTATAATGGCAGGAATACTTTATGTTGTAGGAACGCCCATAGGCAATTTAGGAGATTTCTCTCCACGTGCCGTTGAGGTGCTTTCAAATTGCGATTTTATCGCTGCAGAAGATACAAGAGTAACAATAAAGCTTCTTAACCATTTCGGCATTAAAAAGCCCATGGTAAGCTATTACGAGCACAACCGCGCCCAACGTGGCGGTGTTATAATCGACCGCCTTTTGAATGGTGAAAACTGTGCTCTCGTTTCTGATGCAGGTATGCCAATAATCTCCGACCCGGGTGAAGATTTAACAAAGCTTTGCCACGAAAACGGTATTCAGGTTTGCGCCGTGCCCGGTCCTTGTGCTTTTGTTACAGCGCTTGCAATTTCAGGTATGCCCTCAGGAAGATTCACCTTTGAAGGCTTCCTTACAAGAGCAAAGCAGAACAGAAGAGAGCATTTAGAAGAGCTTATTAACGAAAAGCGTACAATGATTTTCTACGAAGCTCCTCATAAGCTTGCCGCCACTCTTGCCGATATGGCAAAATATTGGGGTAACCGAAATATTGCTCTCGTAAAGGAAATTACAAAAATCCACGAAAATGTTGAGCGCACTACTCTTTTTGACGCGGCTGAAAAATATAAAGACGGCAGCGCAAAGGGTGAATACGTTCTCATTGTTGAGGGTAAACTCGAAGAAGAGGAAAAGGAAATCACTATTGAAACAGCAGTAGAAATGGCTAAAAAGCTTGTTGATGGCGGAATGTCCAAAAACGAAGCTGCCAAAGAAATTGCCAAGGAAACAGGACTTAAAAAGAGTGACATTTACAAATCTTTGCAGAATGGGTGATTAAATGCTTTTTGGTGTTCAGTGGTATTACTGGGTAATACTTTTAGTTGCAATAATTCTTGCAATAATACTTTGGATTAAGGCTCTTAAATCGGGAAAAGAACGCCGCGAAAGATTGAAAAAAGAAGCGGCAATCTGGAAAAGAGATTATGATTTGAGAGAAAAATATTCTGTTCTGACAGAAGAAAAGCTTAAATCCGCAGAAGAAACAGAGCTTCTTCACGGAGTTGCAATGAATATTCAGGTAGAGCTCGAAAAGGCAACTGATATGACCGAAAGCTTCAATGCACTCCCCAGCGAAAAGAAATTCGTTTATGTTTTAGAATACTTTGACGAGGACGCAAAGAAAGGTCTTTCAATATTTTTCAAAAACAATGGTGAACCGCTTATTTCTATCGTTCCCGATGCATTAAATGCAATTAGTGCAGGAAAGTATGTTGAGCATTATGGTGCTCTTTTACCAATGTATGACCCCGACAGCGAGGTTTCCGTTGATTACAATATTATCGGAAACATTGATCAAGAATTTTCTTCTTGTTACAATTCCGATGAGCTTTTAAGACTTTCGGCTAAATACATTTTAAAAAACAAAGATATATTTTTATCATAAAACACAATATTTAACAAACAATTTAAAGGAGTAAAAAAATGGCTGCAACATTCTACCTTTCCGCCTTTGCAGACGAAGCAGGTGGCGGAATAAAAGAACAAATCGCCGCTTTAAAGGCTCATGGTATGACCCATATTGAGCCCAGAGGTCTTGATGAGGGTAACATTTCGCTCTATTCAGTAGAACAGGCAAAGGAGCTTAAAAAGATACTTGATGACAATGGTATCGGCGTTTCCGCTATTGGCTCTCATTACGGTAAAATTGAAATCACAGACGATTTCGCACCTCATTTTGAGGATTTCAAAAACTGCGTTGAGGTTGCTAATATTCTTGGCACAGAAAGAATCAGAATGTTCAGTTTCTTCTTTACCAAGGGTCAAAGTTTCGAAGAATATCGCGACGAGGTATTCGAACGACTTGATAAAATGTGCACATATTCTCTCGAAAATGGAATATGGTGCTGTCACGAAAATGAAAAAGATATTTACGGCGACATTGAAACCCGTTGCCTTGAAATATATAAAACTTTTGAAGGTAAAATCAAGGGTATTTTCGACCCTTCAAACTTTATTCAATGCGGTGTTGATATCCTCCCCGCTTACGAGCTTTTAAAGGATTATATCGACTATTTCCACATTAAAGACTGTCTTTATGAGGGCGGAAAGGTTCGCCCTGCAGGTCTTGGAGATGGTAACATCGTTGAACTTCTCACAAGATTTTCAAAAGATAAAGATGGTGAGCATTTCCTTACTCTTGAACCCCACCTTAAAGTGTTTGAGGGTCTCAAAGAGCTTGAAGGTGAAGGCGGTACCGCAGACCAGCTTAAAGACGACTACACCTACCCCACCAACCGCGCAGCATTTGATGCTGCAGCAGACGCACTTGATGTATGTTTAGAAAAAGCAAATATAAAAAACAGTACAGTTAGAAAATATTAAGGAGTTTTAATTATGTTTAATCACGAAAATTTAAAAGGCAGAGTTGCTGTTGTTACAGGCGGCGGCGGAGTTCTCTGCGGAGGATTTGCAAAAGACCTTGCAAGACAGGGTGTTAAGGTTGCAGTTCTCGATTTAAGAGAAGAATCTGCAAATGCAGTTGCAGAGGAAATTAAAGCAGAGGGCTTTGAAGCTATAGGCGTTGCTTGTAACGTTCTCGATAAAGAAAGCCTTGAAAACGCAAGAAATACTATTAACGAAAAAATCGGCACTTGCGACATTCTCATTAACGGCGCAGGTGGTAACCACCCCAACGGCAACACAACAAAAGAAAAATTCGAGCTTTGCGACCTTACAGAAAATGCAGAAGATATTAAAACATTCTTTGACCTTGACCCCAAAGGTATTGAATTTGTTTTCAATCTCAACTTCCTCGGCACACTCCTTACAACACAGGTTTTTGCAAAAGATATGGTTGGTAAAGAAAATGCAACAATAATTAACATCTCTTCAATGAACTCCTACAAGCCTCTTACAAAAATCCCTGCATACTCTGCAGCGAAAGCGGCTATTTCAAACTTCACTCAGTTTATGGCAGTTCATTTCTCTGAAGTAGGTCTCAGAGTTAACGCTATTGCTCCCGGCTTCTTCTGCACAAACCAGAACAAAGCTCTTCTTTATAACGAAGATGGTTCACTCACACCCAGAAGCGAAAAGATTCTCGGTCACACTCCTCTCGGCAGATTTGGTGTTCCCGAAGACCTTACAGGCACACTTCTCTTCTTAAGTGATGAAACCTATTCTAAATTCGTAACAGGTGTTATAATCCCCGTTGACGGCGGTTTCTCATCTTATTCAGGTGTTTGAGTAAACAAAACTCTCATAAGTTCCATAGAACTTATGAGAGTTTTGTTATTTGGTTTTCGATTTAGATTTTTGTATTACAAAGTAATTTTGGCTACTGTGGAAGCCCAATCATCTTCAAAGGAGCGTGCTTCTATTTCTAAATAACAGTATTCTAATGTTTCGTTTTTGGGCAAGGAAAGACTGACGGTTATTGTATCTGCACCTTCGGGATAATAGTAAGTTCCCACACCTAACTCCTCTGACCCTATAGAAAGATGTTCGATATTATCGCTTAATGATTTACAGGTAATATAAAGTCTATTGTTTTTTACTTCTGTTGTAAAATCAATTTTATTATCAAACCATTCTTTTTCAATTATGGTGCTATCAATGGGAGTTTTTAAATTTTGAGACGTAATTTCAGAAAATGCAAGTTTCATTTTGCCATTCTGAATAAAATCTTCATAATATTCTTTTGTTTGATTAATATTTACAACATCCCAATATCCATATTTGAAATTATAAGCATATCTAACATCAGAATAACCGCTTTGCTCAAGCACATCGTCAACTACTCTCATTTTGGGAATTTGGGGTGGGGCAATAGTTGTTGCAATACCAGTTGTAACAACACATGTTCGACTTCTTTTTTCCTCACCGTCAATAACGCCTATTACTATATATTTATATGCAACGTCATTTTCAACTGTGGTATCCTTAAAAGTATTACCCGTAACTGTACCTATTAAGACTTCTTCACCTGCAACCTCGGTGGACAATCTTCTATAAACGTTATAACTGTCGTAACCATGGTCAGCCCAGCCGATTTCTACACCATCTGTAAAAACCACAGAAGAACTAAGCACCATTGCATTTTGATAGTAGGCAAACGCGTCAGCATATTCACTAAAGTTTTTATTTTTTCTGGCAGCACGCACACTGAATTCAAAATCGCCAAATTTATTTAAATCATATAAATAGTGCAAACATGTTGAATCAACAACATCCAACAAATCCCATTCGCCACCAACAGGTCTGCAATATAACTCATAATCGGTAGCATAGGGAACTTCATTCCAACTTATTTTAACCTCATTGTAGCTCGTTGCTTCTACCTTTATAACAGGCTTATCAAGAACAACATAGTCAATACCAGTTCTGTTGTAACTACCTTTGTTTTTAACTGCTTCGGAGCGCACACTGTAAACATAACTTATCTTTGTATCTGCAGACTCATCAATAAAGCTTATTACATCTGCGTCAACTTTACCAACAGAAGACCATCCTGTTGAACCATCCAGATTCTTTCTGAGAATTGTGTAGCCCTTTGCTCCGCTTACTGCTTTCCAGCTAACATTAACACCGTTTTCAACTGCAAAAGGCTCATTAAGAGCAGGTGATTTAAGATATGTTACTGCTTTATCGGCATTTGCATAATATGAGCTTGTTGCTTTACCGTAATCAGTTGAAATAACTGCTTTTACGGAATATGTGTAAGTTTTTCCGTTCTTTGCAGTTGTGTCTTTATAGGATGTACCGGAATAGTTAGATTTGATTGTTTTCCACTTTCCGTCGCCCTCTTTACGCATAATTGTGTATTTAGCTTTACTTGAGGTGCTTTTCCATTTAATCTGA
>JAZQLF010000026.1:0-2574 GCA_045542535.1 Acutalibacteraceae bacterium
AGAGAGAATATGTCTTCCAAAGCCGAAATCTATTCTGAAGTTACAATCCGAAAAGTACCTGCTTTCAAAATGGCAAGATACGTAATGATTTCACCCGACCCGGAATCCGATGTGCAAAATTATATGCAAAATTGGGGCAAAATGAGCGGCCTGCTTGCAGCTGATCCAAATGCAAAACTGATTGGATGGGATTTTCCTTTTGTAACTCAGGAACAGCAGACAAGGTTTGGACTTCATGGATATGTTGCCGCATATATACTTCCGGAAGGTTTTGAAACAAACTGCCCTGGTGTAGAATACGCACAGAACAAAGAAGCCGAGTATGCTGTCATTACCGTAACTGAGCCTATGATCCGACCTTTTGAGCGAATACCGACAGGATATAAATGTATTATGGAATTCTTACAGGCAAATCATTTCAAAGAAAAATTATCGGATGATATCATCAGCTGTTTTGAACATGAATACGAAAAAGATGGTGTCGTATATATGGATATTTATATACATGCTGCAGGTGTCACCAAGGCGGATGCGTTTTCTACTTTTTAATATTGAAAGAGCTTTGAACCATTATGGAATACCTCAAGCCAAGACAATGACAAAGGCTGACAACTCTTCTGTTTTACCTAAAGTATGTATTCTTAAAGTTCTCCTACCGGGATATAGTCATTGGATATTATATTGTGATGGCAAATATTATGACCCGGAATTTGGATTGATGGAGGAATTGTATCCAAAAGCTAGACTTCAATCCTACTTGGAAATTTTTATGAACGAAGAATAAAGATATTTTTTGTTTATCTATATGGCAAATAATCAATAAAACGCTTTACTGCAAGTGAAGCGTTTTTCTTGTCGCGTAATACAAGTCCGATATTCCGATATGCAGGAACATCCAAGGGTTTTGCAATGATTCTATATGGAACACGTTTTAATATAAGTTCCGGCAATATTGCAATACCAAGTCCGCTTTCTACCATGGACATAACGGCATAGTCATCCCAAGTGGTGAATTTCACGTTTGGGGTTAGATTGTTACGCTCAAATATCTCGGATATTTCTGCTTTTGCACCTTTTTCCAGAAGCATAAAAGGTTCATTACAAAGAGCGGCCACAGGAAAATTGTCACAGTCTTTCAGCGGATGATTTTCCGGAATAATGGCCATCAGTTGATCCTGTTCTAAAAATATAGTTTCAAATTCTGAATGTGTCGGCAACCTCAAAAAACCACAATCAACTCTTCCTGTATGTATCCATTCTTCAATTTCAGTGTAATCTCCGAGCAATAGTTCATAATCTATATTGGGGTAATCTTTTTGAAATGCTTTTATGATATTGGGCAGCCAATGGGTTGCTACGCTTGAAAAAGTACCTATGCGTATCAACCCCGACTGGAGACCCTTCAGCTCATCTACCTGCATTTTCAGTTTGCCAAAATCGGCACAGAGATTTTGAGCATATGGTAAAAGCTTCATCCCGTCACTTGTCGGTTTTACCCCGTTTTTATTTCTTTCTAGGAGCATTACTCCCCATTCTTTTTCGAGATCGGCTATCATTCTGCTAATACCCGATTGTGTATAACTCAGTATCTCTGCCGCCTTTGTAAAGCTGCCATATTCCACTGTTTTTACAAAGGAGAAATATTTTTGTAAATTCATATCCATAGCAATATACCATTCCTTATTGTGATTTAAAACATAACAAATATTCAATTTTGTTATGAACACTTTTATGATACGCTATACTCAAATGGAAGGCAAGAGGTTTGAAATGGATAAAAAAGCATTTGCAAAATATTTATCAGCACTGTTATTATTTGGTCTCAACGGCATTGTTGCAAGTCATATTGAACTGAGTAGCTATGAAATCGTATTTTTAAGAACATTCATAGGTAGTATTCTTTTGGCTACACTGTTTTTGTTTGGCAAAGGAAAGTTTCACATTAAAGAAAATAAGAAAGATGCCGTGTTTATTGTGCTTTCAGGTATAGCAATGGGAACAAGCTGGATGTTTCTATATGAAGCATATCAACAAATCGGTGTAAGCCTTGCATCACTGCTGTATTATTGCGGACCAGTAATTGTAATGATACTTTCGCCGATTATATTCCGTGAAAAATTGACTATACCTAAAATAACCGGTTTTCTAATCGTGCTTTTAGGCATAGTTCTTGTAAATGGAAATATCACAGAAAACAACAGCAACCTTGTGGGGTTATTCTGTGGTGGAATGTCTGCGGTAATGTATTTCTTTATGGTCACCCTTAACAAGAAATCGAAAAAAATCAACGGAATGGAAAATTCAGTTATACAGCTCTCAGTCAGCTTTCTGACGGTTGCGATTTTTGTAGGAATAAAACAAGGCTTTGTTATTGATGTTCCAACAGATGCATGGGTGTGGATTTTAATACTTGGTGTTGTGAATACGGGAATAGGCTGTTATCTGTATTTTTCACCCTTGTCAAAATTGCCCGTACAAACGGTGGCCGTATGTGGTTATCTCGAACCACTCTCAGCAGTTATCTTTGCAACCATTCTTCTTGGTGAAAAAATGACACTCATTCAGATTATCGGT
>JAZQLF010000027.1:0-96189 GCA_045542535.1 Acutalibacteraceae bacterium
CGCAAACCCCGACTTCCTGAAAGATATTGAGACAATGCTTGACCTTGACTTCACGGAGCTTAGTATGGAGCCTGTTGTGTGCGCTCCCGACGACCCCTCTGCCCTTACTGAGGAGGATTTCCCCATCGTTACAGAGCAGTACGAAAAGCTGGCGGAGCTTATGCTCAAAAGACACCGCGAAGGAAAGCCCTTTACTTTCTATCACTATATGATTGACCTTAAGGGCGGCCCCTGCATTTACAAACGCGTATCCGGCTGTGGATCCGGCACGGAATATATGGCGGTGACTCCTTGGGGTGACCTTTATCCTTGCCACCAATTCGTAGGCGAGGAGGAGTACAAGCTGGGCAACGTGTGGGACGGCGTTACAAACGTTAATGCCCAGGACGAATTTGCGGCATGCAACGTATACACAAGACCTGAATGTCGTGATTGCTGGGCAAGGCTTTATTGCTCAGGCGGTTGCGCCGCTAATGCTTACCACGCAACAGGCTCAGTTACAGGCGTATATGAAAGCGGTTGCCGTCTTTTCCGCAAGCGTATGGAATGCGCAATTATGGTTGCAATAGCAAGAGCTCTCGGAGAATAATTATGAACACTCCCATTTGTGATTTTGTACGGCAGTACAATGAAAAAGCATCATTAAGAATGCATATGCCCGGGCACAAAGGTACAGACTTTCTCGGCTTCGAGCATCTTGATATAACGGAATTTGACGGTGCGGATGATTTATACAACGCAAGCGGTATAATCCATCAAAGCGAGGAAAATGCCTCTGAGCTTTTCGGTTACCCCACTTATTATTGCACGGAAGGCTCTTCTCAGTGCATCCGCGCTATGATGTATCTTGTTACTGTTTATGCTAAAAAGCAAGGAAGAAGGCCCATTATTGCCGCAGGCAGAAATGCCCATAAAACCTTTATAAGCGCGGCGGCGTTATTGGATTTTGACGTAATGTGGCTTTACCCAGAGGAAGAAGATTCTTATCTTTCCTGTAATATAACACCTGAAAAATTTGAAGAGCTTCTTCAAAGCGCCGAAGAAAAGCCTGTTGCTTTATACCTTACAAGCCCTGATTATTTAGGTAAAATCGCAGATATTGAAGGACTTTCGCAGATTTGCCGCAAATATGGAATTCTTCTTGTTACAGATAATGCCCACGGAGCATATCTTAAATTTCTTGAAAACTCCCGTCATCCTATGGATCTGGGAGCAGATTTATGTTGCGACTCTGCTCATAAAACTCTCCCCGTAGTTACAGGCGGTGCATATCTTCATATTTCGAATGAGCTTTCCGATTTTTCTTGTCAGGATGTAAAAAATGCTTTAGCCCTATTCGGTTCAACAAGCCCGTCATATTTAATTTTACAATCTTTGGATCATTGCAACGCTTATCTTGAAACCTACAAAGAAAAATTGCTTTCATTTCTGCCTTTAATCGAAAAAATGAAAGCAAAGCTTAAAGAAAAAGGCTTCAATTTTTATGGCGACGAGCTAATGAAATTAACTTTTTCTGCAAAGGACTATGGCTATACGGGAACGGAGCTTGCAGACATTCTTTCTGAAAAAGATATTCTTTGCGAGTTCGCAGACCCTGATTACCTTGTTCTGATGCCTACCCCCGAAACAAAAAAAGAAGGGCTTGAAAGATTAGAAAAGGTTTTATCTTCAATTCCCAAAAAAGACTCCCTGAAAACAACTCCGCCGGAATTCACGAAAGCCCAAAAGGTTATGTCTATAAGAGAAGCAACTCTCTCCCCTTCGGAAATACTTCCCATAGAAAAATGTGAGGGAAGAATTCTCGGGGCAGTAACAGTGGGTTGCCCTCCTGCAGTGCCAATTCTCGTTTGCGGGGAAAAAATAACTGAAGAGGTTCTGGAGTGCTTCAGATACTACGGCATAACAGAATGTAGCGTTGTTATTGAATAACAAAGAAAAAATAAAGCAGCGAAAGGGTACCACCCACCGTTCCGATAAACCATATTGTAATAAAAGCTGTATTTGCACGCTTTAAAATCAATTATCAATCTTACTTACCAAAAGAACGGTCCCCCCTCTTTTTTCTGCAAAACAGAAAAAAGAGGGATAGGCTTCGCGTTACTTTTATTATAAAAAATAAATAAAATATAAAAAATATTAAAAAAACACTTGCAAAATGTGAAATGATGTGATATTATATCTTTCGCTATCTGGGTGTGGCGCAGTTGGTAGCGCGCTTGACTGGGGGTCAAGAGGCCGGAAGTTCAAGTCTTCTCACTCAGACCAAAAAGAACAGGTAACCATCGGTTATCTGTTCTTTTTTTGTTTTGAATAAGTAAATGAAGACTTGAACTTCTCTCGCCGAAGGCGAACATAATCGGGTTAGCGAGCTTGCGAGCGTGAAGGGCGTAGCCCTTCAAGTCTTCTCACTCAGACCAATAAAGCAGATAACTCTTTTGGGTTATCTGCTTTATTTTTTGCTCTTAATAACTATATTGACCAAACGAAACAAACCTTGTATAATTTTTATATAAATTTTCATAGGAGGATACTTATGAAATCTTTTGAAAAAATCAAGCGAAAAACCTTTAATCTCATCGGACTTGTGGTTAACAAGGTCGGTCAGAACGAGGCGCAGAACACAGATAACCTTGACAGAACTGTTACAGATGGTATGCCAAAGCTTTTAAGAACTGCCGCTGCAGAGGGTACTGTTCTTTTAAGAAATGACAATGTTCTCCCTTTTTCCGAAAACGAAACTATTTCCGTTTTCGGCAGAGTGCAGTATGACTATATGTTTGTGGGCTACGGCTCCGGCGGTGATGTTATAAAGCCTTATACCGTAAACTTAATGGAAGGTCTTAAAAATTCAGGGGCAAAAATCAATACAGAGCTTGCAGATATTTATGAAAAATGGTGCAAGAAAAATCCCCCCGACCACGGATTCTGGGGACATTGGCCTCTTTATTACGAGGAGATGCCCATTGAAACAAGCGTAATAGAAAACGCTTCAAAAAAGAGCGACTGCGCAGTTATTGTAATCGGTCGTTCTGCAGGTGAGGACAGAGAAAACAAGCTTGAAGAAGGAAGTTACTACCTTACAGAAGATGAAAAATCCCTTATCAAGAGAGTTAATTCTGCTTTCAAAAAGACTGTTGTTGTTCTCAATATCGGCAGTATCATTGATATGAGCTGGGAGAAGGATTTGCTCAAAAACGATAGTGCCATTCTCATCCCTTGGCAAGGCGGTATGGAAAGCGGAAACGCCCTTGCAGATGTACTTTTAGGAAAGCAAGAGCCATCGGGTAAATTAACAGATACTATTGCTAAAAATTATTGGGATTACCCATGTGCATCTTCCTTCGGTGAAAAAGAATATAACAATTACACGGAAGACATTTTTGTTGGTTACAGATATTTTGAAACCTTTGCAAAAGAACAAGTTCTTTACCCCTTTGGTTTCGGTCTTGGTTATTCAGAATACAAACGAGATTTTATAAGCGGTGAAGTTAAAGATAATACCGTAACACTTAAAGCATCAACAGAAAATATCGGTGAGTACTGCGGCAAGGATGTTTTGCAAGTCTATGCCGAAGCTCCCCAAGGCACTTTAGGTAAACCATCCAGAGTTCTTTGCGATTTCAGAAAATCGAAAGCACTTTCAAAGGGCGAAAAAGAAGAATTTGAATTCAATATTCCTTTCTATACTTTCGCATCATACGATGATAGCGGTAAAAGCGGTCACAAATCCTGCTACATTCTTGAAAATGGTACATATAATTTCTATCTTGGCGGTGATGTACGCTCTGCAGAAAAAGTATTCGCCTTTGAACTTTCCGAAACAATTGTTTTAGAAACTCTCAAAGAGGTTTGCGCCCCTGAAGAAAGCTTCGAAAGAATTGTTGCAAAAGAAGTAAACGGAATACTTGATGCTAAATCTGAAAATGTTCCTGTTTCAACAAATAATTTAAGAGAGATAATCCTTAAAAATCTTCCCAAAGATTACGGTTTCACCGGTGATAAAGGCTTAAAGCTTCAGGATGTGAAAGACGGCAAATGCACCCTTGATGAATTTGTTGCACAGCTTTCATTGGATGAACTTGAAGCTGTTTCCCGTGGCGACTATACAATGAATAGCTCCCTTGGTAACGAGGGAAATGCAGGTGTAATGGGCGGTGTACTGAAATCCTTGAGAGATAAGGGCGTTTCTCCCCTTACCACAACTGACGGACCTTCGGGTATTCGTATCAAGGCTTGTTGCTCTCTTCTTCCCATCGGTGC
This sequence comes from Acutalibacteraceae bacterium, assembly GCA_045542535.1. Taxonomy (GTDB): domain Bacteria; phylum Bacillota; class Clostridia; order Oscillospirales; family Acutalibacteraceae; genus DTU089. Next base: position 4,261 of record JAZQLF010000027.1, read on the forward strand.
ATCTGTTTCTGCAATGTGGAATACAGATTTGGCATATGAAATGTATAAGAAAATCGGCGGAGAAATGAAAGTAAAAGGCTCTGACATTCTTCTCGCCCCGGGTATGAATATTCACAGAAGTCCTCTTTGCGGAAGAAACTTTGAATATTTTTCCGAAGACCCCTTTGTAACGGGCAAAACTGCCGCTGCAGTTGTAAAAGGTGTTCAGAGCGAAGGTGTTTCCGCCTGTCCCAAGCACTTTGCTTGTAACTCTCAGGAAACAAACCGCAACCGCACAGATTCAAGACTTTCCGAAAGAGCATTAAGAGAAATTTATCTTAAAGGCTTTGAAATTTGCGTTAAAGAGGCTGAACCCCTTACCATAATGACTTCTTACAATAAAATAAACGGTGTCTGGGGACATTATCATTACGACCTTTGCACAAGAATTTTAAGAAACGAATGGAGCTTCAGCGGTCTTGTTATGACAGACTGGTGGATGCAGTACACCAATAGTCCCGAATTCCCCGAAATGAAAGATAATGCTTACCGCGTAAGAGCCGGCGTTGATGTTCTTATGCCCGGTGGTAAAAGAACAGGAAAGAAAAAGCCCGACGGAACACTTCTCAAAACCTATGGCAAAAAGGATGGAATCACCCTGGGCGAAATGCAAGAAGCTGCAAAACACGTATTATCTGTTGTTATGGCTATTAAATAGTGGTAAATTAATGCAATTACTTAAAAGTTTGGAGGAAAAATCATGGATAGACACGACCCTAATCAATGGACAAAAGAATTTGTGATTGGCAATAAAGATTTTTGCATAAGAGTACTCAAAGACACCAACAATCAGGTAATCGATTACTTAAAACAAGGCGAACATAAAGCTGCTATTGCAGGACTTGACAGGATTTTGAACGGCTTGGTTACAATGATAAATGCAGGCTATGATTATCGTTCACAGGTTTGTTTTTTCTCTTGGATTGAAGCAAATATTATGTTGTTCGGCAATTTACAAGATGCTCCTGAACAAAACAGAATAAAAACTGCCAAAGAGGCTTTGCTTGATGCAAAAGATTTCGCAAAGGGTGAAACTGCTAAAAATACCATCAGCGAAATTATTGATGATATAAATAAGGGTTATACTCTTTCTGCGCTTGCAAATAAGTATGCAGAGGATTTCCCCAATTTTGAAGCAGAAACTCTTGCTGACCTTAATAGTAAATTAGACAATAGTCCTGCAACTGCAGCACCTGTGAGTGTTACAAATTCTCCAACTGTAGCTCCTTCAAGTACTACAAGCAGCAAGAAAAAGCCTTGGTGGTTAATTATTGTAATAATTATAATTGGGTTGTTTGTAATAGTGCGTTTAATGACTCAAGAAAACGCAGTAAAATCCCCTGCCCTTGCAGACACAGCCCAAACAACTGAATCAACCACCCAAAGCACCACAACAGAAACCACTACCGAAATTACTACTGAAACCACTACTGAAATCACAACCGAAACCACTACTGATGCAAACGAAGTAATGCTAAAGAATTTAGTAGGTAAATGGGTATATTCAGAAACTACTGAAGGAATAGTAAATCCTGACGGTGAGAAGCTCCCCTCCTATCGCAATGAAGCGTATTATTCTTTTTCTGACAATGGCAGATACAGTGTTGGTGACGCTAGTTATGAAGAAGCAAGCGAAAACGGACAAGCTAATGCTGAATATATAGATGGTCGTTATTGGATTTGCGTTGGAGGTGGCGGTCAGGAAGGAAGCTACACCATAAACGGAAACCAAATAACCTTCGTTACTGATGACAATGTTCAGTATGGACCTTCAACAACATCAACTATGACCTTCACTCTTGATGGAGATACTCTTATTTTACACCATAATTATGGTTCAACAGTATATAAACGCACCAATGATACACCACTAAATTAATATTTAGTTAAAGAAATTCAGATAACCGCAAAGCTGGTTTTATCTGTTGATATGAAAATAAAATAAAAAAAGAAAATGGATTCAGGACAATTAATGTCTTGAATCCTTTTACTGTTACAATCGGCTTTGCCCCTTAACTTGCCACTTGCCATTTTCAACTTTCAACTTAAAACCTCGGGAGTTTTACTCCCGAGGTTTTTAATCATATCATTTCATTAATCTGCTTTTCAGTAGTTTTTGCCCATTCATACTGTTCCATATATCTACCAAAATACTTTGTATTTTCTGTTTTTCCGTTTTCAAGGAAATCGTAGTAATCACAGGCAAATTTGCTTTTATCTATGCTGCGCTGATTACGGTTATCAACAAGAATATCGGAAATTCCCGCTTCTTCAAGAGAAATCCTTAAGGATTTGAGAACCTTTCTGAAAAGGGACTGAACTGTTTCATCATATTTTCTGCCTTCCCAAAGAATCCCTATAGCTTGTTCGGTATTGACAACACCGCCATTACGATCCACAAGAAGAGCCAGAAGCTCCTTGCTTTTTGCACTGGGGAAGGAAACGGATTTGCCGTCAACAAATACATCAAAAAACCCGAAAGTTTTTATAAACACTCTGTTTTCTGTTACGGCATCGCGAACAAGAAGGGCTTTTTCATAAGCCTTTTTAATTGACTCGGGCTCGTATGGCTTCATAACGTAATCAACTGCATCTACTCCGAAAGCTTCCAATGCATAGTTTCCGTAGCTGGTAGCAAAAATTACTCTTACATTACGGTTTATGGCTTTAATTCTCTTTGCAAGTTCAATACCTTTTATTACAGGCATTTCAATATCAAGAAAAGCTATATCAATTTTATTTGTGGCAACATAGCCTAATGCATCAAGAGGATTATTAAACTTAATTATCTCATCATCGATACCCACTTCCCGACAAGTATCTTCAAAATCTTCGAGAGCAAGGAACTCATCATCAACTGCCATTATTTTCATTTCCTGTTTTCCTCCTTGGGTATTCTTATAGTAACAACGGTACCTGAATTTATCGTACTGTTAACCGTAACTTCTGCTTTTAACATTTCTTTAAGGCGGTTTTTAATATTATTCATTCCCACATGGGAACGACCATCATTTTTCGTTTCGTTAACATCAAAACCCACACCGTTATCTTCAATTACAACAAAGATATTATCTTCTTTTTCATAAGAAGAAATTTTCAGAGTACCGCCGTCAACGCGCTGGTTAATTCCGTGCTTTATTGCGTTCTCTGCAATTGGTTGTATGGTTAATGGCGGAATCACGAAATCCTCAAACTCAATATTATATTCCACATTTAATCTGTCGCCGAAGCGCAAACGTTCAATAGAAATATAGTTTTCAACATGCTCCATTTCTTTTTTAAAGGGAATGGGCTCTTTTTGGGTTAAGGAATCCATGTTCGCCCTTAAATAATTGGAAAATCTGACAATCGCATTTTCCGCTGTTTTCGGGTCTTTTTTTGTAAGATATTTTATGGTATTAAGGGCATTATACATAAAATGAGGCTGAATCTGACTTAACATTAAAGTCATATTCATATCGCTCAATTCTTTTTCCAATTCAGCCGCTCTGCGAGCTTCCTTAAAGGCTTCAACAGTATTTATAAAGTGAATCAAAACAACACTTGATATAAATATCACGCAGGCAATAGGCATTATATTGGTAACATTCTGAGAAATATAACCATTTATATAAAAGTTATCAATAACAATTCCTGCAGAAGTTATGCAATACACAACCAGATACAGAACTGAAAATTTCTTGTGTTGTACGATTTTTTCCGCTATTTTGCCGATCATCAATATATCGACCAAATATGTAACCGATTGAAGCCACATATATGATGTGGAAATATAAACATAGTCATATATAACATAAGGCACAAATGCGCAAACGAGGAATAATATTGATATAAGAATAAGGCTGCTTTGTCTTATCTTCATTCCTAAAGCGTTATTCATATGCATCATCATTGATAACTTTATAATGTATATTGATGCATAAACACCCAGCGTCATTACCTCATAATCCAGATCTCCGAACCAACCGTGAGAAACCACGTAACCCTCATTGGTTATAAGCATTCGGAAAGCAAATGAAAAGCAAAGAACAAAGAGCCAGAATTGACTGCCTACATTCTTATTCAATATTCCCAGCAAAAGCACCGCTATAGCGATAAATATTACTATTCCTATATAAAAGTACCTTTGGGCAAGAGTTCCCATTTCCCTTGAATGAAACTCTTCGTAGCTTGATAATATAGGAACTGCCGTCAATCCGCTTGAATTAGCGCAGGTCATTTCAATAACAACTTCGCAATCTATAGGATTACCACTTTTTGAAGTGATAGGTATTGCATAAGATTCTATAACAGTTGAATAATTGGTTCCCGGAATTGTACGGTTAGAAAAAACGCATTCTCCGTTAATAAAAACTTTGCATTCACCCGAAACATTGGGAACGCTGACCACAAAGGGCTCAGGAGTATTTACATTTTTAACATACGCTCTGTAACTTGCTTTACCGCCGTTTTTAAGGTTTTCTCCGTTTATTTTATAAGTTGTCCAGGAAGCGGGAACATTTACAAAAATATCGGGTTCAGCTTTTTTCAGGTTATCAGAAATTATATGTTGATCCCAGAAAAACTCCCATTCACCTGTTAAATACACACTCTCTCCCGAAGACAAATTATATTTGCCCATGTCTGCAGTTGCACTAAGCAAATTAACTCTGTTAATTAACTCCGGTAAAAATCTTGTAAAGAAAGCAAGACTCATACCTATTGATATTGTGAGAATAATTGCAACAAAAGCAATAAGATGCTTTTTAAATTTTTCAGTCAATTTTCCCACCTCATTTTCCTATTTGGAATAATTATACAATACAACTGTGAATAAATCAACATATTTTTGTGACAAAAACGAAACTTTTGCGAGAAACCCGACACCAAAAAAGCAGTCTGTTGAAAAACATTTCTACAGACTGCAATAATGTGCATATTCGACGTTTTATTTATAATTCTTCATATAGTGTTTATAAAACTCAACTGCATTGCCAATGGCTTTCAAAGATATATTTTCATTTTCGCTGTGAACGCTTGCAAACTGCTGTGAATCCATTTCAATAGGGGCAAATCTTATTACGCAGTCGCAAATATCACTTAAATGCCTTGCATCAGTTCCTGCAGGAAGAATATACGCAGCGCTTGCAACATTGGGAAAAATCTCCGCTATACATTTTTTTGTATATGCGAAAGCAGGTTTTGTCATATCCGCAGGTTTATGATACTCGTTGTTCTCTCCGTCGGCAACTTCAACACCATATTTTTCTGCAACTTTCTTAATTGCTTCAATATCTTTTTTCAAGTCCTCGTCATTAACGCATCGAAGCATTGCTTTTGCGGTGCATTTTTTATCGTCTCTTGAGCCTGAAATCTCGTTAAAGGAGCAAGATGTCCCAATCATAGCCCCTGCTTGTGCATTGATTTTTGGCATCGCCCATTTCAGAAGTCCACCAAAGCACCAAAGGTTACTGAAAAGAATTGTCATAATAAAGGGTGTATAAGGGCAAAGGCCTTCAAACATTGCTTTAACCTCAGGGTAAAGACGGCGTATGAATATATTTTTTGAATTAATTTCTGCAATAAAAGCAGACATTCTTGCAACGGGAGTATTCACATTTGCCGCAAGACCTGTATGAGCATTCCCCTCTTCCGCGGTGCAGACGAGGCGATGGATTCCTTTTTCGTGAACTGCCATCATTGCGCATTTGCATTTCATTCCTGCAAGAGGTGGGTCAATTATTGCGCCACCCTCATCAAGTATAGTTTCAAATGTTATACCCTGTTCTTCAAAATATTTAAGTGCAGTAGGAATTCCGTCCCCAGATATTTCTTCATTATGAGAAGAGCCTATATAAAGGTTACATTCAGGCACGAAACCCTCTTTTAGCAACTCTTCAAGAGCCTGAAACTCTGCAAAAAGAGGTGTTTTTGTATCAACTGCGCCTCTGCCCCATAATGCATCATCAAAGATTTCACCGCAAAAACCGGGGTGAGACCACTCACCCTTTGCTTCCACAACATCGTGGTGAGACATTACCATAATATTTCGGCTTTCGTCTTTTCCCTTGAGTTTATAAATCCAACAATCATCAGAAAAGGTCATTTTTTCGCATTTTTCGTCAACCAAAGGAAAAAGCTCTTTAACTGTTTCTCTTAATTTCTTGAATTCCGTATCATCATACTCATCTTTTTTAGAAACAGTTTCGCAGCGAATCATTTCGCCTAATTTTTTAGCATATTCTGTCTGCTCTTCTTTGGTTCTGTGAATAATCTCGTCTGTCAGTTTTCGGGCTTTGATTTTAGTTTTCAATGCATTAAAAACTAAAACAAAAATGAAAATTGCTACCACAAAAACTATAGCCATAACCACATATTTCATTCGGTGCACACCCTAATACGTATTTTTTACTAAATTATACCACTAACGCAAAATAAATCAAGAAAAACCCCATGTTTTATCTCCTTGAAAAACAACATAATATATGGTAGAATATTATGTTGCAAAGGAGAATGTTTTTTGATTTATAAATCTCAAAGAACAGAAGTTATTGAAAAATTGCTTGGTTTTGGAGTAGAAATCCCCTGCCCTGACGGAGTTATTATTGAAGAAAATGTAAAAATCCAAAAAGGTACTCTTATTTTGCCCAACACAATAATTATGGGCGAAACCGAAATCGGTAAAAACTGTGTAATTGGGCCTAATTCCTATATTTGCGACACTATTATCGGCGATAACACAAAGCTCAATAACACTCAAAGCTTCAGCTCCCAAATTGGTTCAAATGTTACCGCAGGACCCTTTGTTCACATTCGTCCTAACTGCAAAATTGAGGACAATGTTCATATCGGAAACTTCGTTGAGGTTAAAAATTCAACAGTTGATGAGGGCAGTAAGCTTCCTCACCTTCTCTATGTGGGCGACTCGGATGTAGGCAAGGATGTTAACTTCGGTTGCGGTTGCGTAACTGTTAACTATGACGGAAGAAGCAAATCCCGTACAACAGTAAAGGACGGGGCATTTATCGGTTGCAACACAAATCTTATTGCACCTGTTACAGTTGGCGAAAATGCTTTCACCGCCGCAGGCTCAACAATAACCGAGGATGTTCCCGACAATGCTCTTGCAGTTGCAAGAAGTAAGCAAACAGTAAAAGAAAATTGGGTAAATATTAAAAAACCATATAAAAGACAACACGGAGATTAAAATGTTTAACAAGTTTAAAAAAGATGGCGGAAACTCCACCTACGATTTTTTAGTTGTAGGTCTGGGAAACCCCGGAACAAAATACGAAACCACAAGACACAATGCAGGATTTTTGTTTATAACATATCTTGAAGATAAATTGAATTTCAAGGCAAAGAAATTGAAATTTCATGCTCTTATAGGTGATGCAAAAATCGGCAGTAGCAAGGTTCTTTTTATGAAACCTCAAACAATGATGAACAATAGTGGTACTGCGGTTTCCGAATGTGCAAAATTCTATAAAATCCCCGTAGAAAATATCATTGTTGTTTTTGATGATATTTCATTGGAACCGGGTAAGCTTCGCATAAGAAGAAAAGGTTCTGCCGGTGGCCACAACGGAATAAAAAGCATTATTGCCCATTTAGGCTCGGAAAATTTTCCGAGAATTAAAATCGGAGTTGGTGCAAAGCCTCATCCCGATTATGATTTAGCTGATTGGGTTCTTGCAAACTTCCCCAAGAAAGATATTCCTGCTGTAAGAAGCGCTATTGAAGACGGCGCAGATGCTCTTGAAATGCTCGTAAAGGGCGATTTTGAAGGCGCTATGTCAAAATATAATGGTTAGCGATTCGGATATACTTTTCACACTCTGAGGTTTTTATGTCAGGCTATAAACAACTTCTTCAGAATTCAATTCAATACACGGATGTTGTTCGCTACATCGGTGCAGATATGTGTCCCTCGGGAATTGTGGGATTGCCCCCTGCACCAAAAGCTCATCTTGTTTTTTCGCTTTGCGAGGAATTTTCTCGCAGAGCTATTGTTGTTTTGCCCGATGAAAGTGCAGCACGAAAATTCACCGCAGATATAAATGAATTAAACGGCAATAAAGAGATTGCAGGATTTTTCCCTGCAAGAGATTTTTCTTTCAACTCCTCTCAAGGACAATCAAGAGAATACGAGCAATTAAGAATCAAAACTCTTTGCGCTGTTTTAAAAGATGAATGTAAAATTGTTGTTTGCTCCGCAGAAGCGGCTTTACAACTGACAATTCCACCAGATGAGCTAAAAAAGCGTACATTTAAAATAGATTTTAATACAGAAATTTCAACAGAAAAGATTGTTCAGACTCTTGTTTCGGCAGGATTTAAACGTGCCGAAAGCGTTGAGGGTGCAGGTCAGTTTGCCGTAAGAGGCGGTATTATTGACTTTTTCCCACCCGATTCCTCTCAACCCGTCCGAATAGAGCTTTGGGGCGATGAGGTTGACACAATTTCGCTTTTTGACGTTTCCACCCAAAGACGAACAGAAAGCCTCGATTTCTGCGAAATCACACCCTCCACAGAAATTATTTTCGACAGCGAAGAAGAGCTGAAAAACAGAATTGAAAATTTCATTCCTACAGTTTCGGGTAAGGGTTCTAAAAAAGCTAAAGAGCAGTTAAATAAAGATATTGAGCTTTTAAATTCAGGAGTTAAACTTCAATCCGTTGACAAATATCTTTCACTTGCCTACGAAAATCCTGCTTCAATTTTTGATTACTTTGAAGATGCTTTCCTTTTTGTTTGCGAAAGTGCCTCTGTTAAGGACAAGGTTCAAAACTCCTCTAAACTTCTTTTGCAGGAAATTAAAGCTCAATTTGAAAATGGAGTTTTAACCAAAGGACTTGACCGTTTTTCCTTAACATTTGCAGAGCTTCTTTTAATCTACGAAAAAAAGAAAGCTATTTATATAGATAACTTTACACGAGGCAGTTTTGATACTCCCGTTAAAAGTCTTACTACCTTTAATGTTCAGCAGAATCCTCTCTGGAACGGTTCATTAGAGGTGCTCCTTGACGATTTAAAGCCATCACTTTCTAAAAAAGAAACCTGCATTATTCTTGCAGGTACGGAAAAAAGCGCAAATTCACTTGTTGAAGCATTGGAAACGGAAGATATTAAAGCGATGTTTTTCCCCGTTCCCCCTGCGCAATTCCCCAAAAACACAGTAAGCGTTTTATCGGGAAGTTTATCGGGCGGTTTCCGTTACCCTAACGAAAAATTCAACATCATTTCATATGGCAAGGGTGTGCGCAAATCTACCCAAAAGCGTAAAAAGAACTACAAAGCTGCCGATGCTATTCAAAGTCTTGAAGAGCTTTCAAGGGGCGACTATGTTGTTCATTCCGTTCATGGTATCGGTATTTTTGACGGTATTCAGAAATTGGAGGTTTCGGGTCTTACAAAGGATTTCATAAAAATCACTTATGCCAAAGGTGATGCTTTATATGTTCCCGTAACTCAGCTTGACCTTGTTTCCAAATATATCGGACCCAAGGACGATACAAAAACTCTCAAGCTCTCCCGTTTAGGCGGTAATGACTGGGAGAAAATGAAAGCTCGGGTTAAAGCTTCTGCCAAGAATATGGCAAAAGAGCTTATAGAGCTTTATTCCAAGCGAATGAAAACCGCAGGTTTTGCTTTCTCTCCCGATATTGATATGCAGAACGACTTTGAAAGACGTTTTGAATACGATGAAACTGAGGATCAGCTTCGCAGTATAAATGAAATAAAAAAAGATATGGAAAAGCCTCACCCAATGGACAGACTTCTTTGCGGTGATGTTGGCTTCGGCAAAACCGAAGTTGCTTTGAGAGCGGCATTCAAATGTATTGCAGACGGCAAACAATGCGCAATTCTTGTTCCCACAACAATTCTTGCCCTTCAGCATTACAATACCATTATGCGCCGTTTCGAAGGCTTCCCTATTGAAGCCCAGATGCTTTCCCGTTTCAGAACACCAAAAGAGCAAACAAGGATTATAAAAGCTCTCAAAAGAGGTGCAATTGATATCATTGTCGGTACTCACCGACTTATTTCAAAAGACATTGTTTTTAAAGATTTAGGCCTTATAATCGTTGACGAAGAGCAACGTTTCGGTGTTGGTCAGAAAGAAAGACTTAAGGAAATGTACCCTGATGTTGACTGCCTTACCCTTTCTGCGACCCCAATTCCCCGAACAATGAATATGGCAATGTCGGGAATTCGTGATATGTCAGTTATCGAGGAAGCACCTCAGGACCGTTTCCCTGTGCAGACCTATGTTTTAGAGCACGATTGGGAAGTTCTTTCGGAAGCTATGGCGAAAGAAATCCGCCGTGGCGGTCAGGTTTATTATCTTCATAATAAAGTGAACAGCATTGATAAAACTGCCGCAACAATTCACGAATTTTTACCCGATGCCAATATCGGAATTGCTCACGGTAAAATGAGCGAGGATGAGCTTTCAGAAGTTTGGCGACAGCTTTTAGAGGGCGAAATTGACATTCTTGTTTGCACCACTATCATCGAAACCGGTGTAGATGTGCCAAACGCAAACACCTTGATAATTGAAAACGCAGACCATCTCGGACTTGCACAGCTCCATCAGATAAGAGGTCGAGTTGGCCGTTCTGCAAGGCGTGGCTTTGCTTACCTTACCTTTAACCGAAACCGAGAATTAACGGAAATTGCTCAGAAGCGACTTACTGCAATCCGCGAATATACCGAATTCGGTTCAGGATTTAAAATTGCTATGCGTGACCTTGAAATTCGCGGTGCAGGTAACCTTTTAGGTTCGGAGCAGCATGGTCATATGGAAGCTGTTGGCTACGATATGTATATGAAGCTTCTTTCCGAAGCAGTTATTGAGGAAAAAGGCGAAGAGGTTAAGACCAATCAGAAGGAATGTCTTATTGACATTCGTATTGACGCTCATATTCCCGAAAACTATATTGAAAGCCTTCCTCAAAGACTTTCAATTTACAAGCGTATTGCAGACATTAAAACTGATGAAGATGCTTCGGATGTTCTTGACGAGCTTATCGACCGTTTCGGCGAACCACCTGCAGGCGTTGAGGGTCTTGTTAAGGTTGCTCTTTTGAGAAATACTGCCGCATCTCTGGGTATTTACGAAATCGGGCAAAACAACAATAGTCTGCTTTTATATGTGGATGAAATTGACATGCAGAAGGTTGCTGTTCTTGTTAAAGGTATGCGCGGAAGAATTCTTGTTTCAAGAGGTCCTAAACCATATATAACAGTAAAAAAATCAAGCGGTCAGTCACCACTTGATACATTAGAAGAAGCATTTGGCTTACTAAAAAGCGAAAGCGAGGAAAACAAAAATGACATTTGAATATAAACCTCAAGGTGTTTGTTCAAGAAATCTCACCTTTGATATTGAAGACGGAATAGTAAAAAATGTAGTATTCCAAGGCGGTTGCCACGGCAATCTCCAGGGTATTGCCGCGCTTTGCGAGGGCAAACCCGTAGAAGAAATTATCAATGCCGTTTCAGGTATTCGTTGCGGCTTCAAATCCACATCCTGCCCCGACCAATTAGCAAAAGCGCTTGAAAAAGCAAAAGGAGAATAACAATGAAATATCTTATTTTAATTGCAGATATTGATGAATTTAACCCTTGCAAAGCAAGCCTTGGTGAGCTTGTAAAAAAAGAATACAAAATCAAGCATATGCCTGCTTTCGATTTTTCTTATAATAACCACGATTGCACTGTAGTTTGCTTCGGTATAGGCAAGGTTAACGCGGCTATGGGTGCGGCACTTGCGCTCAACTACGATAATTTTGATGGCGTTATAAATACCGGATGGAGCGGTGCAGTTTCGGGAGTTTTCAAGGGTGACATAATCGTTTCTGATTCCTGTGTTGAATGTGATTTTGACTTAACTCCCATCGGCAGACTTCCCGGTCAGAAGCCAGGCCAGGAGGATTACATATATAAATGTGATAACTCTCTTTATAAAGCTGCTTGTTCTGTTGAAGGCTTCAAGCACGGCAATCTCGGTACAGGTGATTTCTTCCTTACCAATAAAGAACTTGGCGAAAAATACAAGGAAATATTTAATATAAATGCTTTCGATATGGAAAGCGGTGCTTTAGGTGCAGTTTGCTACCTTTTGAATGTGCCCTTTGTAAGTATCAGAAAAATTTCCGATAATGCAGACGATGTTTCCGTTTCCGAATACACAAATTCAGTTGTTTCAGATGTAACTGCATTTTCTGATATTGTATTGAAAATACTCGAAAAGTTATAAAACCATAAAATTTACCGCCTACGATTTTTTCGCAGGCGGTTATTTTTAGCACAGATTTTTCAGGCTATTCATGGACGACAAAAACTTTTCCCGTCGCCACCTGAAAAAACACCGCTGACGGCATAGTGCTTGTTTACCTCATACTATGCAAGTCAGCGGATTTATGTTAATCATCAAATTTTGATATGAAAGCGCGTGTTCTTTCTGATTTCGGATTATCGAAAACCTCTTCGGGTGTACCCTCTTCAGCAATAACACCATCGTCCATAAAGATAACCTTTGTGGAAACTGCTTTTGCAAAGGACATTTCGTGGGTAACGATTACCATTGTGGTTTTCTCTTCTGCAAGTCCTTTTATAACCTTGAGAATTTCTCCTGTAAGCTCGGGGTCAAGAGCGGATGTAGGCTCATCGAAGAAGAGAACCTTTGGCTCAAGCATCAATGCTCTCGCAATAGAAACTCGTTGCTTCTGACCGCCTGAAAGCTCGCAAGGGTAATTTCCCAATTTATCTGAAAGACCAACTTTAGCTAAAATCTCTTTTGCTTTAGCTTCAATTTCTTCGTGGATTTGTTTTTTATTCTGTTTATAATCCTCTCGCTCTTCTGCTAAAAGCTCAGGTGCAAGAGTAACATTTTTAAGCACGTTATACTGTGGGAAAAGGTGAAAATCCTGAAAAACAAGGCCAACAAGAAGCTGGCGTCTTCTACGTTCTTCATCGCTTTCCTTTTCTGCTTTTCCGTTGAAGAAAACTTCACCCGCAACAGATATGTAACCTAAATCGGGTGTTTCAAGCTGATTAACACAACGAAGAATTGTTGTTTTACCGCTACCGGAAGAGCCGATAATGCTTAAAACCTCTCCCTCTTCAACTGTAAAGCTGACACCCTTTAAAACCTGAGTTTTCCCGAAATTCTTTTTTAAATCTTTAACTTCTAAAATTGCCATAGCTTAACTCCTGAAATAACTCAGTTTCTTTTCTCCCTTACCAAGAATGATAGTGAGCAATCCAACAAACAACAAATAGAATAAGCCCGTATAGAATAAAGGCCAAATCATTGCCTTTGTTGCGGCAAGTTCTTTTGCCTGCTTGATAACTTCGGAAACCATAATGCAGTTTGCAAGAGCAGTATCTTTAATAAGGGTTATAATTTCATTGGACATTGGTGGAACGATTCTCTGAACAACCTGTTTAAGAATGATTTTCTTGAAAATCTGGGATTTGGTCATACCAAGAACAATACCTGCTTCATACTGCCCCTTTGATATACTTTCAATACCGCCTCTGTAAATTTCAGAGAAATAACAAGCATAATTGACAGTAAACGCGATCAATACTGCCATAATTCTACCGGCATCCATAATTCCGTATTCAATTAAAAAGAATCTGTCAACCTGTCCGAAAAGTTGGAAATTAAACAACAATCCGGGAAGATAATAGATTATGAATATCTGGAGCATCAAGGGAATTCCTCGAACAATCCAGACAATAACTTTAAACAAATATTTGACGGGTTTAAACTTGCTCATTGAACCAAAGGCTATAGGCAACCCAAGGGGTGCCCCTAATAATAGAGTCACCCCAAAGATTAATAATGAAATTTTAAAGCCGTCAAGTAAGAAAGATGTAACTTCTAAAAAAGACATACTTTAACTCCGAATGGATTATTTTTTATTTCTGGTCTGAGAAATCTTTGATTGCTGTGTTTTCAACACCGTATTTCTTTGCAAGAGCTTCGATTGTGCCGTCTGCACCTAATGCTTCAAGCTGTTCGTTAACTTTTGCAGTAAGTTCGCCACCTTTTTTGAAACCGATTGCATAGTATTCAACATCACTTGAAAGTGCATCAACAATCATAAGGTCTTTGTAATCGCCGTTGCCAACATAGCTCTTTGCAAGCTGAGCGTCAACTACTGCGAAATCTGCTGTATCTGCTACGATTTCAAGTAAGCAATCTGTCTGCTTTGTGAAACCTTTATATTTTGCGCCTTCAAAGTCTTTTGCATAAGCTTCGCCTGCTGAACCGCTTTCAGCAATACCTAATTTGCCTTTAAGGTCTTTTGCAGATTTGATGCCTGAATCTTTAGCAACAACAACTACCTGACGGTTTTCCATATAGTTATATGAGAAATCAACTTTTTCTGAACGAAGAACGCCGTCATCATCTGCTGTGTTAGCTGTGAAGCCGTTCCATACGCAGTCGATTGTGCCTGAATCAAGGTCTGTGTATTTGCTTTCCCACTGAATTTCAGTGAAGATAACTTCATAACCAAGGTTTTCGAAAACTGCTTTTGCAAGCTCTGTATCGAAACCAACAAGTTCATTGTTTTCATCAAGGTAGTTCATGGGTTCGTAAATTGTGTAACCAACAACGATAGAATCTTTGCCGCCGCAGGATGCGAATGCGCAAACGATACCGAGAACGAGAACTACGCTCATTACGATAGCTAATACTTTTTTCATAATAATTTCCTCCATAGGTGTAATCACCTTTTTTATTGTGGGGTTATTTTAGCACTTTAGCGCGATAAAGTAAAGGGGTTTTTGATAAATTCTTTTATTTTGTAAACTTTGTCATACCGCATTTACCTAAATGCTGTTATTTTATGCAACTTTACCACTTTAACGCACTAAAGCGGTTGGTTTTATCGAAATTGGTCATATATTCTCATTGTAAAAAGCATTGTATCGTGTTAAAATGTTCTCATAAAACATACGAGGTCGAAATATGAACAACTTTCTTTCCCCTATAAACATAAGCTCTGTAATCACAGAACTTGATTTTATATTAAGCAAAAACGACTATTCCTCTGCCTGCGATTTTTTAGAAAAATGGGTTTCTCTTGCTGAAAATCAAAAGGACAACAAGGCACTTTTCTCTCTATGCAATGAATGTATAGGTATTTACAGAAAAGTCGGAAACAAGGAAAATTGCTATAAATATTGCGAAAAAGTTTTAACATTAGTAAATGTAATAGGGCTTGAAAATGCCATTTCAGGCGCAACCGCTTTTATAAACTGCGGTACTGCCTTCAAGGCTTTCGGCGAGGCAGATAAAAGCATCATTTATTTTGAAAAAGCTTTGGCTTTATATGAAAAACTTTTGCCCGAAAATGACCGCCGACTTGCAGGGTTATACAACAACTTTGCCCTTTCACTTGTTGATTTAAAAGAATATAAAAAAGCACTTACTCTGTATGATAAAGCAATAAAAGTGTTAGACAAAAATCCTGATTTCAATTTAGAACAAGCGGTAACTTATCTTAATATAGCAAATGCAGTGGAATATCAGAAAGGCCTTGAAAACGCTTGTGAAGAGATAGATATTTTATTAGATAAAGCAGAAAAAGTCCTTAACGAAAATTTTTCCAAAACAGACGGAAACTATGCTTTCGTTTGCGAAAAATGTGCCCCCACATTCAGTTATTACGGAAGATTTTTATACGAAAAAGAATTAAAAGAAAGAGCGAGGGTAATTTATGAAAGGTCTTGAGCTTTCGAGAAAATATTATGAAGAATTCGGCAAACCAATGCTCCAAGAACAATTCCCTGAATATGAAAATTTAATTGCAGTTGGTCTTGTTGGCAGCGGTTCAGACTGCTATGGCTACGATGATGATATTTCCCACGACCACGATTTTGAACCGGGTTTTTGCATGTTTCTTCCTGATGAAAACTTTATTGATGATAAAGTATTTTTCAATCTGGAAAGAGCATACAGTAAACTCCCGAAAGAATTTTGCGGTTACAAACGAAGCCTTGTAAAGCCCGTTGGTGGAAGCAGAAACGGCGTTTTCAGAACAAGAGATTTTTACAATAAAAAAATCGGCTCACCAAATGGTGAACTGACACTTCAACAATGGTTTTCTCTTCCTGATTATGCTTTGGCAGAAGCTACAAATGGGGAAATATTCAAGGATGATTTGGGTGAATTTACAGAAATCCGCAACAAGCTCCTTAATATTCCTCAAGAAATTTTTCTGAAAAAACTTGCAGGAAATCTTCTTATTATGGCGCAAAGCGGACAATATAATTACCCTCGCATTTTAAATCGTGGCGAAACCGCTTCCGCACAGCTTTCTCTTTTTGAATTTTCAAACGCGGCTATGAAATGCTATTTCCTTTTAAATAATGAATATATGCCATATTACAAATGGCAGTTCAGAGCTTTAAGAGAGCTTTCGGGCGGTCAATTTATTGCTGATTCTCTTGAGTTCCTTATTTCAACAGATAATTCAATGGAAAATGCATCTATAAAAAATGAAATAATCAATAGCGTTGCGGAAGAAATAATTAAATTACTAAAAGAAAAAGAAATCACAAAAGCAACTTGCAATGACTTAGAAAAACACGCCTATTCCGTCAATGATTTTATCAAAGATGGTGATTTGAGAAATACTCACATTCTTTTCGGAGTATAAAAAATGGTTTGGATTCAAAATCGAATCCAAACCATTTCATTTTTTATTAAAGGCCTTTAAAGAAATAAACGAAGAAATTGTAAATTGCAGAGAAGATTTTTTCGAATGTGTAGAAGAAATCATAGTTGTTTCTTCCGCCCACTTCATCAAGCTTGGAGTCATCTCTCTGTGCAAGTTCGTTTGATGTAAGGTTATATGTTTCGTATGTAGTAAGGTCAGCCTCGTTAAGTTCAATAACTCTCGCACCCTGGAACATATTGGTATAATATGAATTATATGTGCAACCGGGAGTCTGAATAAGGTCCATACCGCCACAATGTGCAACGAAATTATTCTGATGGTCGTGACCTACAACAAGACCGAGTACATCGCCACCTGCAACCATTGCATCCCATTGACCATCGTTACCATAGCTGGGGCAACTTTTTTCAAAGATTAAGCCATCGTATTTTGTGATATCGGGAATAGGTGTATAAACTGTACCATCAGAGAAATTGATAGTTGCTTCACCGAGAGCAATTGCGCCCTCATAGAAAATCATTTCAACAGGTTCCTGAGGAATAATGTGCTGGAATGCCATAGCAGGAACAACTTCACCGCCGTTTTCAGCTGTCATTGCATCACGAGTTGTATTGTACCATTCAATCTGGTCAGCATGAACATGGTCATAACCGAGCCATGTGCCATTTTCATCACGAACGCTTCCGCCGCTGTCAAAGCACCATACATTGAACGCAACCTTAGTTCCATCACTTGAAAGAATGGGAACATTGTGTGTTGCACAACCATGAAGGTCGGGGTCTGCATCATATGCCATACATTCAGAATATTTCTGATATGCTGCAAGCTGATCTTCCTTAACCATACCGCCTTCATCATCGTGGTTACCGAAAACAAATGTAAAGGGAATATTTCTCTCATCGAGAGGTGCAATCATTTCATCAATTGCTCTTATATCTTCACCAACAACATTGTCACCTACAAAAACAACAAGGTCGGGTGCACAGAAATCAAGAGCTTCACTGATGAACTGAAGAACTGCAGGTTCCATAGGATAATCATCCTGAACGTCTGCAAGGCAAAGAATTTTGAATTTGCCGTTTGCATTAAACTGAAGCTTTGCTTCATCCTTGTAGCCTGCAAAACTCATTGTTACAAGTGAGAAAAGCATACAAACTGCAAGAACAACAGAAATAACTTTTTTCATTTTATTATCTCCTTTTTCGTTTTATGAATATATAGTATATTCCTAATCATTCAATTTGTCAAATTTTGGATTTGAGCTTTATAGTGTTTTCCTTTTTCTTCAAAGTTTTTGTAGTAATTATAGCTTGCTGCTGCAGGTGAAAACAAGCAGCTTTTACCCTTTTCGGTTATTTCTGCGCATTTTTTAACTGCATCTTCCATATTTTCGGCGCAAACTAAATTCTTTTTTACACCTTTTTCCTTAAGAGTATTTATTATGTTATGACCTGTTTCGGGAAGACCTACAAGATTTGAAATATTACACTCCGACAAAAACTCTATAAAGTCGGTATAATCAATTCCTCTGTCAAGACCGCCGAAAAGAAGGGTATCTACATTACCCAACGCCTTTACCGCACCCATAACTGCAGTAGGAATTGTTGCGATGCTGTCATTGTACCAGGAAATGCCGTTGACAACTCCAACATATTCCATTCGGTGCTCAATTCCGCCAAATGACTTAATTGCATTTCTTACCGCATCATCGCTGACACCAAAAATTCTTGCAACTGCTAAAGCATAGGCTATATCCTGGCGATTATGTTCACCTTTAAGATGCTCTGTAGAATTCCAGAGTTCGTTAACAAAAGCATCCTGCTTTGCGTCTGTAAAAGTTACAGGTCTGCCGTTGCTTTTAAGAACTTTCTCCCAATCAACAACGCCCTCAAGGTCTTGTTCAGGATTATATATCAGATAATCCTCATCCTTTTGATGAACGGCAATATTAAGTTTTGCTTCAACATAACCTTTAAAGCCTGTTTTATAGTGGTCAAGATGCTCCTGATAAATATTCACAAGAACTGCCACATGGGGAGATGCCTTCGTAAACTCCAGCTGATGGGAAGACATTTCAATTACTGCCACAAGGCTTTCGTCTTCATCTGCTTTCTCAAAAACGGGAACACCGATATTTCCTATAAGGCAGGTGTTAAGCCCCCCTGCTTTAAGCATTTCGTATATAAGGGTTGATGTTGTTGTTTTTCCTTTTGAGCCTGTAATCCCCACAACAGTAGGCTTACAAAAACGCAGAAACATATCTGTCTGGCAGGTTATTTCTGTTGACTCGGGGTAAACAACATCATCTAAAAATGCAATACCCGGACTTTTGAAAACTATATCAAAATCACCAAGGGAATTTAAATAGTTTTCACCAGAAATAACGGTTATATTTTCATCGTCGCTTTGAAAACCGTTTTTATCTGCTATTGTTAAGTGCTTTTGAGGCAGATGTTTTCTTATATATGAAAGAGTGGATTTACCCTCTCTGCCCATACCCAGAATAAGCACTTTTTTATCTTCTATATATTGAATTATTCGGGACATAGCTGTATTTAATCACCCAATCTCATCAATAAACGCAAAATTCTTTTTACCATGCTTTTTCACATAGTACATAGCCTTATCTGCTTTTTCATAAAGCTCTGTGTATGTTTTTCCGTCAAAGGGGAATCTTGCAATACCTATACTGCAGGAAAACTCTTTTTCGGGAGCAGCATCAAGACGAATGCTGTTGCAGATGCTTTGAATTTGCGCTGCTTTTTCCTCTAAGTAATGCCTGTTGTCACCAACACCGCTCAAATACAGAACAAATTCTTCTCCACCGACTCTTCCCAAAACGTCTGTCGTACGGAAAGAGAGAGAAAGTTTGCTTGTTAATTCCTTTAAGAAGATATCTCCGACGCGATGGCCGTAAGTATCGTTGAGCTTTTTGAAATCATCAATATCGAAAATGAAAAATGCACCTTGTTCATCATCTTCTCTTATAAGCTCATTAACCTTCAATGTTGTTGAAAGTTTATTAAGGAAACCTGTAAGCTGATCTGTTTCTGCCTGAGCTATCAAACGATTTTTTTCTTTCTTTTCCTTATCAACATCAGTTAAATTACCAACGAACTGAACTGCATTATCATTTTCATCAAATATAACAAAGAATTTGATTCTATGCCAGATAGCATCACCGCGATTGTTAATAATACGCGCATCAAAGGTATTTTTCTTTTGACCTGAAAGAGCGTTACTTAAAGCACCGATAAATGCAGGAACATCTCTATGGTCAAGAATATCTCCGTATGTCATATTTTCAATGGCGTTTTCGATTCTTGTTCTCGTACCCATTGAGCGAAGAATTTTAGAAGAAGCTTCAAAAACGTCGTTTGCAACATCGTATGTAAAAAAGATATTATCAGAAAGCTCTTCCATAATCTGATAACGGTTTTTCTCATGTTCATATTGCAGTTGAATTTTTTTCATGGAAGTTATATCAACAATACTGCAAATAAAATTCTGTTCGCCCTGGTTAGCATTACGGGGTTTTCGGGTAGAAATAAGACCCCAAGCCTGTTCGCCACCTTTTTTGTTAATTCTGCATTCAAATTGCAAAACTTCTCCGGGTGCATAATCTGTATTTATCTTTGTAACAATATTCATGAAATCTCTTTCATGAAAGAGGTTCAGACGAACATCCTCTCCAAGACCTTCATATTCCTCTCTTGTATAGCCGAATATTTCAAAAAAGCCATTGTTGGTATAATCAAGTCGGACTCCGTCAGGATGAGGGGAAACAAGTGCAATTCCCGCAACAGTTTCCTGAAGTATGCTTTCAAGTTCCTCTCTTGACAAACTCTCTTCATATTCTCCGCCTATTCTTCTCATATTATCCCTCTTTCGTAAAAAAGTATAGATTTCCTGATACAACTATAACATAAACAATTATAATTAACAAGGATTTTTCAAAAAGACTTGAATAAAGACCCAAAATTGTATATAATTCATAATTGATAAATTATGTTATTATATTACTACAACTTTCGGAGAAAATTATGCTGGAATTAAAAAACATTTCATTTAATGTGTCGGATGATTTGGGAGAGAAAGAAATTCTCACAGACGTTTCTCTCACCCTTGAAGACGGAAAATTTCTTGTAATAACAGGTCCCAATGGTGGCGGTAAATCTACTCTTGCCAAAATTATTATGGGAATTCAGAAGCCCACCGGGGGTCAGATACTTTGGAACGGTATTGATATTACTGATATGTCCATAACCGAACGCGCAAAATTAGGTATCGGTTACGCATTTCAGCAACCGCCCCGTTTCAAAGGTCTTTCCGTGCGCGATCTTTTAAGCCTTGCCCACGGTGAAACTTTACCCGAAGACCAATGCTGCGCATACCTTACCAACGTAGGACTTTGCTCAAAGGACTATCTTAACCGTGAGGTTGATGCTTCTCTTTCAGGCGGTGAAATAAAGAGAATTGAAATTGCTACTCTTATGGCAAGAGATTTGCAGCTTGCAATTTATGACGAGCCTGAAGCAGGTATTGACCTTTGGAGTTTTAATATGCTTGTTGAAAGCTTCAAAGGCATTTCTAAAAAACGCAAGGAAAGTATGATAATCATTTCCCACCAGGAAAGAATCATGAAAATAGCGGACGAAATTGCAGTTGTGGCTAATGGTGTTGTATCTAAAAAAGGTCCTGCGGAAGAAATATTCCCCCAGCTTATGTCACAGTTTGACAACACTTGCACATTCAGATAAAGGATTAGTAAATTTATGAATAATACAGAAAAAAGAATGCTTGAAGCAGTTGCTGATTTGCACGAAATTCCTCAGGGTGCTTTCAGTTTAAGGAAAAACGGCGAAAGCGCCGAAAGACGTTCAAGCGCAAATATTATAATTGAACCTAAAAAAGACAAGCCCGGTATCGATATAACCGTAAAGGCAGGAACAAAGAACGAAAGCGTTCATATTCCCGTAATTATCACCGAGGCAGGCGTTAATGACCTTGTCTATAACGATTTTTATATCGAAGATGATGCGGACGTTTTAATTGTTGCCGGTTGCGGAATTCATAATTCCGGAGACCATAGCAGTGAACACGATGGTATTCACCGTTTCCATATCGGCAAAAATGCACGTATCAAATATGTTGAAAAGCATTACGGCGAGGGTGACGGCAAGGGCGAAAGAATACTTAATCCCACCACAGAAATTTTCATGGAAGAAAATTCTTTCTGTGAAATGGAAAGTGTTCAGATTAAAGGTGTTGACTCCACAAAACGAGATACAGTTGCTAAATTAAAAGCAGGTGCTCGTCTTGTTATACTTGAAAAGCTTATGACTCACGGTAATCAGATTGCCCATTCTGATATGGTTATTGAGCTTAACGGCGAAGGTGCATCTTCCCAGATTATCTCACGTTCCGTTGCGAAGGATAATTCCGAACAGGTTTTCTATCCCCGCGCAGTAGGTAACGCAGAATGTAAAGCTCACGTTCAGTGCGACTCCATTATTATGGGCAATGCTCATATCCGTTCAATTCCCGAAATTGCGGCAAATCATTGCGAAGCAAATATTGTTCACGAAGCTGCAATCGGCAGAATCAATAACGACCAGCTCTTAAAGCTTCAGACCCTCGGCAAAACAGAGGAAGAAGCGGAAGAGATTATTATTAACTGTTTCTTAAGGTGATTAGTATGAAAAGAGTTCTTGCATTTGACTTCGGCGCATCAAGCGGAAGAGCCATTCTCGGTATTTTTGACGGTGAAAAAATCGAGCTTAAAGAAGTTCATCGTTTTTCTAATGACCCCGTTAAAATCAATGGCACTGTTTATTGGGATGTTCAAAGACTTTTCTTTGAAATAAAGCAAGGTATTCTCAAGGCTAAAGAAGAGGGCGGATTTGACTCCATCGGTATTGATACCTGGGGTGTTGACTTCGGACTTCTCCGTAAAGACGGCACTTTAGTTGAAAACCCTGTTCATTACCGCGACGCCCGTAACGACGGTATGGTTGAGAGGGCGCAAAAATATATGTCCAAAGAAAGAATGTACGATATTACGGGAATTCAGTTTATGGATTTCAACACAATTTTCCAGCTTCTTTCTCTTAAAGAAAACCGTCCGTACATATTAGAAGAGGCAGACACACTTCTGTTTATGCCCGACCTTCTCAACTATATGCTTTCAGGGGTAAAATCTACCGAATATTCAATTGCTACCACCTCTCAGATGGTAGATTTGCAATCTAAAGATTGGTCGGATGAAATCCTTGATACTTTTGGTATTGATAAAAATCTCTTAACCTCTATTGCTCCTACAGGCGCAGTTATAGGCCAACTTTCAGACGAAATCTGCGAGGAGCTTGGCGTTCCCAAGGCAGATATTGTAAGTGTTGCGGCTCACGATACTCAAAGCGCTATTACTGCTGCACCTTGCGAATATGACGATTTTGCATTTATCAGCTGCGGAACCTGGTCCTTATTCGGAACAGAGGTTAAAGAGCCTATTATAAACGAAGCCTCTAAAAAACTTAATGTTACAAACGAAGGTGGCTACGACTACACAACCGCATTCCTTAAAAATATCTGCGGTCTCTGGCTTATTCAGGAAAGTCGCCGTCAATGGATTCGCGAGGGTACTGAATATTCTTATGCAGAGCTTGAAAAGCTTGCATTGGAATGCGAACCCTTTAAATGCTTTATTGACCCCGATGCTCCCGAATTTGCACCTATGGGAAATCTTCCACGTCGCGTTAAGGAATACTGCGAAAAAACAGGTCAGTATGTTCCTCAGACAGTTGGCGAAATTATGCGTTGCATCTATGAAAGTCTTGCGCTCAAATACCGCTATACCTTTGACGGAATCAAAGAATGCACAGGCAAGGATTATGACAGAATTCACGTTATGGGCGGCGGAACAAAGGACAAATTGCTTCTTCAGATGACCGCTCAAAGCTGTAATGTAAATGTTTACGGCGGTCCTATTGAAGCTACTGCTTTAGGTAATGTTGCTGTTCAGCTTATGTCAACAGGCGCAATTAAAGACATTAAAGAAGCAAGAAAAATAATTGCTAAAGGCGAAAACCTCAAGCTCTACAAGCCTCAGGACAATGCCCAATGGGAAAAGGCATACGAAGATTTCAAAGCCATTATAAATAAATAATTTGGGAGTCTTATATATGACTGCTTCACCAAATTTGGAATCAAAAAATGTTGAATATGTTCTTGATACGGCAGAGCTTGTTCTCAACTCTTCAAGAGAGCGAAGAGCAGGTTCTTCCGGCGAAGAACAGGTGCAACATATTTTTATGAATGAACTTAAAAAGTTCTGTGACGAAACTCATCAGGAGCAATTCAAAACTCATCCCGGAGCGGGTACATTAGCTGAAAAGCTACTGTGCGCGCTTTTGGTTATTTGCGTAATTCTTTTTTCGGATGCGGTTAATACCGGTTCTGTCCTTAAATCTGCTCTTTCCCTTTTAATGAGTTTGGTTATATTCTGCATTTTTTCTTACAAATTCATATTTGACGGAAAAAAGTTGGATTTCATTACCCCGACAAAATTCAGCAAAAACCTTTTAGGCGTTAGATACAGTCGGGGAGAAACCCTCAGAAGAGTTGTTCTCGTTGCCCGTTCAGATGCTCCCCAAAGTATGCGCGCACATCTTTTCGGAAACCGTTCTCCTTTTATTTTGAGTATGTGCTCTCTTATAGGAAACACCGTGCTTTTTTGCAGCGGTCTTTTATTCTTGTTTTTAGGCGCTCCGGAAAAATCTCCGTTATTCTACTTTTTGACGATTATCTGTATCGGATTTGTACCATTCTATATAATATCGGCTTTTCTTATAAACAACAGAAAAGTCGCTTCGGGTATAAGTTCAAGTATCATCCCCTCTTCCATACTCTTAAGCATTATTAAACAACTGCACGACAATTCTTTCAGATATGAAAAAACGGAAATTTGTTGCCTTATTGTAGGTAGTGAATATTCTTCCCGGTCTGGTTCTTATCATTTCGCAAAAAAACACAAGCGACTTTATACAGATGTTCCTACAGTATTCATACCCATTGAGGAAATAACCACTTCCAGAAAGCTCTCGGTATTTTTCAAGGACGGAAGCGGTACAAAAGGTAGCTCGGAAGTTGCTTCTGTTATAGGCGAAGCGGCTGAAAACTTAAATATCGAAATAAAAAAGGAAACCTCTCTTTTGGGAACAAGCTCTTACACCCCGTTCTCAAAAAATGATTTCCCCGCTTGTTCTTTAGGAACATCAAAAAAACATATTTCAAAAACAATTTCCGCAAACTCTGACAAATTACAAACTGTCAGCAGAAAAGCAATTGCAGACGTTGGCGGACTTATTATAGAAACATTAAACTACTATGACGGATGAGGTGCTATTATGGCAAAAATTTTGAATTCAACTGTAAAAAACATTCCCTGGCAGGACAAACCCCAAAATTGCACAGACCCTGTTTGGAGATACACAGAAAACCCCATTATTGACCGTTCTTTTGTGAAAGAAGCAAACAGTATTTTTAACTCTGCAGTTGTTCCCTACGGCAACGGCTTTGCAGGTGTTTTCCGTATGGACGACATTACCCGCGAACAATATCTTGTTACAGGCTTCAGCGATGACGGTATTCATTGGAATTTAAACGATGAAAAAATCTTCCGCGGTTATGACCCTCGTCTTTGCGAAATTGACGGCAAATACTATCTCTCCTGGGTTTGCCACACAGACAGAGGTACTTCCATCGGTATTGCCGCAACAACTGATTTTGAATCCTGGGAAAGATATGAAAACGCCGTTCTTCCCGTTTCAAGAAATGGTGTTCTTTTCCCCAGAAAAGTTAACGGCGAATATATGATTTTCACTCGTCCTTGTGACAAAGGTCACACACCTTATGGTGATATATTCTTAAGCCACAGTCCCGACCTTACCTATTGGGGTAAACATCGCTTTGTTATCAAACCCGAACAGAATTGGGAAATGACAAAGGTTGGCGCAGGTCCTACACCCATTGAAACAGATGAAGGTTGGCTTTGCTTCTATCACGGCGTTATTACAAGCTGTAATGGTTTTTCATACAGTATGGGCGCAATGATTACAGATATCAACGAGCCCTGGAAAGTGCTCCACAGAGCAGACTCTTATCTCCTCTCCCCTCGCGAGACCTATGAATTTGTTGGGGATGTTCCCAATGTTGTTTTCCCCTGCGCAGCTCTTGCTGACGCTGAAAGCGGCAAAATTGCTATTTACTACGGCGGTGCAGATACTGTTGTAGGCCTTGCATTTACAACAGTTGATGAAACAATCAAATTTATCAAGGAACACGATTTAATTAAATAAAATGTCTATTTTCAAAAAATTTGTCGGGGACAAGGCTTTTTACAAAATGACTCTTACAGTTGCAGTCCCCATTATGATTCAAAATTTCATAACAAACTTTGTCAGTATGCTTGACAATTTGATGGTTGGTTCTCTCGGCACCGAACAGATGTCGGGAGTTTCAATTGTCAACCAATTACTTTTTATATTCAATCTTGCTATTTTCGGTGCATTAAGCGGTGCAGGAATTTTCACTGCACAGTTTTACGGAAAAAATGATAACGACGGTATAAGATATACACTGCGTTATAAACTGATAGCTTCAGTTTTACTTTTGGCGGTGGCAATGGTTATTTTCATTGTTTTAGACGATACTCTGATAAATCTTTATCTCCATGAAAGTGATGGCTCAGGCGATATTGCACTTACTTTAAGCTATGCTAAAAAATATCTGAAAGTTATTCTTTGGGGGCTTGTTCCTTTTTGTATCACACAGATTTTTTCAAGCACTCTCCGTGAAACAGGTGAAACTGTTGCGCCAATGGTTGCAGGCTTCATTGCCGTCTTAACAAACTGCGCTTTTAACTGGGTGCTGATTTTCGGTAAATTAGGCTTCCCTCCTTTAGGTGTTGTGGGTGCAGCAACTGCTACGGTTATCTCACGCTATGTTGAATGCGTGGTAATTATCATCTACATTATCAAAAAGAAACATCGTTTCCCCTACTTTAAGGGAGCTTTCAGAAGCTTTTCAATACCCCAAAAGGTGTTTAAAGACATTACATTTAAAGGTATGCCATTGTTGTTCAATGAATTCTTCTGGTCCTTGGGAATGTCACTTTTAAGCATGGCGTACAGTCTTTACGGTATTTCTGTTGTGGCAGGTTACAGTATTTCTTCAACAGTTATGAACCTTGCAAGTATTGCTTTCATTTCTTTAGGAAACAGTATCGGCATCATAATCGGCAAACAGCTGGGAGCAAATAAATTCAAAGAGGCCGTTGACACAGACCGCAAGTTAATTGCCTTCTCCGCCTTTTTAAGCGCAGTTATTGGTGTTGTAGTCTTCCTTGTGGGTGACAAAATCCCTCTGCTTTATAACACCA
The DNA here is from genome assembly GCA_045542535.1 of Acutalibacteraceae bacterium. Taxonomy (GTDB): domain Bacteria; phylum Bacillota; class Clostridia; order Oscillospirales; family Acutalibacteraceae; genus DTU089. Next base: position 31,423 of record JAZQLF010000027.1, read on the forward strand.
CCGAGGAGTCAAAAGAACTGGCCGGTTATTTCATTCGGGTTTGCGCTATGTTTATTCCTGTTCATGCCTTTGCAAACGCTACCTATTTCACCATAAGAAGCGGTGGTAAAACTCTTGTCACCTTCCTTATGGACAGCGTATTTATAATGTGCGTAAGCGTTCCCATCGCCTTTTCACTTTATTATGTATTCAAACTTCCTATCTGGTACACATTCCCAATTGTCCAATGTATCGATATTATCAAAGTTATAATCGGTATCATTCTTGTGAAAAAGAAAGTTTGGTTGAATAATATAGTAGCAAATTGATTATAAAAACTGAAAACCACCCTTGAATCCAAAAGATTCAAGGGTGGTTTAACAATTGTAAAAATTATCTTATTTTACGGCATCCTTAAGAGCTGCGCCTGCTTTGAAAGCGGGAACTTTAGAAGCAGCGATTGTGATCTTTTCGCCTGTTTTGGGGTTGCGGCCTTCTTTAGCTGCTCTTTCGCGAACTTCGAATGTACCGAAGCCGATAAGCTGAACTTTGTCACCTTTCTTGAGAGCATCTTCGATTGCACCGAAAACTGCTGCTACCGCTTTGTCTGCATCTTTCTTTGTGAAACCTGCAGCTGCAACTGCATTTACGAGATCTGTCTTATTCATTTTAAAATCCTCCAAAAATAAATTTTTGTATTTCCAAACCTTTTTACAGGTTCAATTTGGACAAATTAATTTTGCTTTTTGGCTTCGTCCCAAAGCTCATCAAGAACCTCTATGGAAGCCACTTTCATATCAATACCTTTTTCTGCCGCAAGCTTTTCAGTAACAGTGAAACGCTTCATAAACTTCTGCGTTGCTTTTTCAAGGGCAGTTTCTGCATCACAGCCACAGAAACGAGCGGTATTAACTACCGAGAAGAAAAGGTCGCCTAATTCATCTTCAATTTTCTCTTTATCGCCTGTTGCAAGAACCTCTTGAAGCTCCTTGCTCTCTTCAGCAATTTTATCAAAAGCACCTTGAGAATCGCGCCAGTCGAAACCTGCTTTTTTAGCTTTTTCCTGAACCTTCTGGGCTTTCATAAGAGCAGGGTAAGTGGCAGGGATTGCCGCCATTGCTTCGCTCTGTGTTTTTTGCTTTTTGGTCTGACGTTTTATATCATCCCAATTTTTAAGAACCTCACCGGTGGAGTTTACGGAAATATCACCGAAAACGTGGGGGTGTCTTACAATAAGCTTCTGACAGATATCATTGGCAACATCGTCAATAGTAAACCAACCGTCTGTCCGAGCCATATCGGAATGCATAAGCACCTGCAAAAGCACATCGCCTAATTCTTCTTGCATAAGCTCTTTGTTGTTTGTATCTATTGCCTCAATGACTTCATAAGTCTCTTCGAGAAAATTCTCTCGGATAGACTGATGAGTCTGCTCCATATCCCAAGGACAACCGCCGGGTTCACGAAGAATTCTCACTATTTCAACAAGGTCATTGAACTGATATCTATCTTTAAACGTAAAACTAACTGCCATAATTTACATCCTCTATTTTAACCTATAAGCTTATATTTTTCAAGTATTTTTGCCAATTTTTCTCCTTTTGGAAGCATTAAAATGTCATCTTTTACCAAAGTTTTCATTAAAAGCACGGAAATTGCATACACAAGCACCGCAACACCGATAGAAATCAAGCAAGAAAGGGATTGACCGTTAAGTCTGCTGCTCATATCACCGAATGTGAGAACCTTACATAAAACCACATAAGAGCCGTATGCCGCGCCGCCGCAGAGCACCGCTGCAATAAGCGGTTTTACAATAACTGTCTTAATATCAATTCTTACGCCCGTTTCTTTTCTCAATACTGCATAGTTATAGAAAATGCAGAGAAGATAGAAGAATGCTGTACCGAAAACCGCACCTTTAACATTGATTTCGGGAATTCCAATAAGAATGTAGTTAAGACCGATTTTGAAAACACAACCGAGAGCAAGAGCTTTTGCAGGAACATCTGCTCTGCCGATTGCCTGGAGAATATTGGTCAAAGGTGATGAAAGGGTGAGAATTGCCATCATAAGACCGTAAAGACCTAAAACAGGAGCAGCAATAGCAATACCTGCTTCGTTTTCCGTTCCCTTATAAAGCAAATTCATAATGGGCTCTGAAAGGGCGAAGAAGCCTGCACCTGCAGGAAGAGCAATAAGCATTGTGATTCTGAAAACAGTATTAACTGTTCCGTTAACTGTTTTAAAATCCTTCTTTGCAACTGCAGCAGAGATAATGGGGATTGCGCTTACACCCAAGGTCATCATAACCGTAGGAACAAGGTTTCTGAAGTCGAGAGTTGTGTCATAAGCACCATAAAGGAAAGTATGAATATTTTCCTTTGCAATGTTCGCTGAATTTATAGATGCGCCGTAAATGCCCATTATAGTATCGTAATTGTTTGCAACAACACTTTCCAAGCGGCTCTGAATCATAAATGTGTCAATAAAGTTTGTAATATTAAGCACCAACGAGCTTGCCGCAGTAGGAACTGCAATAGCAACAATTTCTTTTATAGTAGTTTTTCTGGGAGAAGCAAGAGGGGAATTAATAAGCTTTTCCTTGCTTATTCCGTCTTTTCTTATTTTATGGCGCAAAATAGTATATATAGCACCGAAAACAGTACCCAGAGTAACACCTAAAATCGCACCTGCCGCCGCAAGAGCGTAAGCAATTGCGCCATCTGCTTCAGTTTCTACTTTATAACCGAAAACAGAGCCTGTAAGTGCAATCTGCTGATTAGCGTAATCTAACATTGCATAGGAGAAAACAAGACCGAAAACCAATTTTCCCAAAGATTCAATAACCTGGGAAATTGCCGTCGGGTACATATTACTCAAGCCCTCATAATAGCCACGATATGTACTCATAATGCAACAGAAAAGAATCGAGGGTGCAATAGCAAAAACGCTGTAAATTGCAAGAGGTGAGCCTACAGAGTCAACGTATGGCTTTGCCGCAAGCATAAGTGCCGCTGTGCCCACAAGGCCTAATCCCAGGAAAAGAGGGAAAGTAAGCTTTAAAACCTGTTTTACGTCACGGTATTTTCCCAAAGCGGCGTTTCTTGAAACGATTGTTGAAACCGCAACGGGAAGACCTGCCATTGAAATAGCATAAACGGGAGTATAGATATTATAAGCAGAAGCAAAATAGCCCCTACCCAAAGAGCCGATTATACTTGTAAGAGGAATTTTATAAACCGCGCCTATAATTTTCACAAGAGCAGTTGCTACAACAAGCACCATTGCTCCGTTTAAAACATTTTGCTTTTTTACTGATTTATCGGACATTTCTTACTCCTTTCCAATGAATTCTCTTAAAAGAGAATCTTCGGGTACATATGACGAATCAATTTTCGGGAATTTATATAAAGAACGAATAAGTCGTTGAGATTCCTTATAAAACTCCGAATCCTTGCTTACCTGCATCAACAAATCTGCCGCCAAATCTTTTAAAACGCAAGTTTCATAAAGATGAATAGTGTTAATTTTTATATCTGCATTGTCTTTAAAGGGAAAAAGATAAGCATCTTCACCGTAACGAACGGTAATCCACATTTTAAAGGTTTCTTCAACAGAATTTCCTCTGAATTTATAATCTCTCACCATACGGCGGATGAATCTTATATTACGTTTATTGAGAACAATATTCTGCTTTTTATCATAAATTCTTGAAGAAACGCTGATATATATTTTTAAAAGTCTGTCTTTGGGAAGATGCTCAGTTATTACGGGATTAAGAGCGTGAAGCCCCTCAACAATAATAACATCGTTCTTGCCAAGTTTCAGTTCATTATATTTTTCTTTACGTCTGCCCGTCAAGAAATCAAACTCGGGCATTAAAGCACAACCCGTATCAATCAGAGTTGCCATAGTTTTTTCAAAGCAAGGTATATCTAAGGCTTCTACCGTTTCATAATCGGGTGTGCCATCAGGGAACCTGGGTGAATCGCAATTATTAAGATAAAAATCATCAAGTGAAACTGTATGGCTTTTTACACCTAAATCGGAAAGTGCCTGACAAAGCTTTTTGGCAGTTGTGGTTTTGCCTGATGAACTGGGTCCTGCAAGCATTACAATTTCCGTTTTTTCGCTTTTGGCAATATCGTTTGCTATTTTATTTATTTTGTTATTATATTTTTCTTCGCATTGCAAAACGAAGCTTTCGGGATTAACCACGTTTTCAACAATATATTCAAGTGTGTTATTTACGTTAGCCATTATTTCACCGCCCTTTATATATTATTTACTGATTTTTTAGTTATTCGTCGTTAAAGTGGCAAGTTGAAAGTGGAAAGTGGAAAGTTTTGGGTCTGCGACGCAATTATAATGTTTGGAAGCGAAGCTTCCCCTAACCTCTTCACTCTTCACTTTTCACTCTTCACTATAAAATGTCTTCATTCTCTCTTTCTTCTCCAATATCTCTTCAAATCGAGATATGTATTCAAATGGGTATTTGAAATTGAAAATTCTTTCGATAACGCTTCCGTCCTCTGTACGAAGCTTTGTAACCGCACCTGCACCAACGGAAAAAATGCTCTGATATTCTTCCATCATAAGAACATTATAAAAGCATTCTTTATCTTTTTTGCACCAACCTACATTTTCGAGATTACCTAAAGATTTGCTCTGGCGGTACATATAGTAAGGGTAATAGCCATTTTCGGTAAGAGTTTTTCCCGCATAGTCAAGCATTGCCCAGATATCTTTATCGGAAACAGAATCGCTTTCATTTTCTGTAACAATAGTTGACGAGCGTTTAAGGGCTAAAGTGTGGACTGTTATATTATCTGCCCCTAATTCAACTGCTCTGTCAATGCTCTTTTTAAAGCTTTCAACAGTATCTGTGGGAAGTCCTGCAATCAAATCCATATTAATTGCGTCAAAACCCACTTCACGGGCAAGGAGATATTTTTCCTCTGTCTGTGCCGTTGTATGACGCCTGCCGATTGCGTTCAAAACGCTGTCGGAAAAAGTCTGGGGATTTATACTTATTCTTCCCACATTATGTTTTTTAAGAACTTCCAGTTTTTCTTTTGTAACTGTATCGGGCCTACCTGCTTCAACTGTGTATTCAAGGCAACCTGATAAATCAAAAACATTTTCTATATGAGTAAGAATTAAATCCAACTCTTCTTTTTCTAAGGTTGTGGGAGTGCCTCCGCCCCAATAAACGCTTGTAAGTCGCAAATTATTCTGCTTTGCCATCCGGGCAGTAAAGGTAAGTTCTTCTAAAAGTTTTTCAATGTAATCAGGAATAAGGTTTTTTGCCTTTTCTGAATTTATTGAATGGGAAACAAAAGAACAATAACTGCACCTTGTTGGGCAAAAAGGAATACTGATATACAAGCTAAAGGAGTTCTCCCCTGCTTTTTCGATGATCTTAAGTTCGGTTTTTGCTACATTTATTGCAAGCTCTGTTTTTTCCGGAGATACCTTATAGGTATTGAGAAACCAATCTCTTGCATTGTCCTCACCGTAGAGAGAAAGACGTTTTACAATAAGCTTTGAGGGTCTTACACCTGTAAGTATTCCCCATTTAGGTGTAAAACCGCACATTTCACAGAGCAAATCGAATGCCAAAAGCAATAACTCAAGTTCCAGATCATCGCATTCGTCTTTTTTAACTGTTTTCGTTTTTCTCTGAGTTTCACCTTTAAGAGAAAGCTCCGCAGTTAATGCAAGAAAATCCTCCCCATCAATACGAGTGAGAAGATAATCTTCCCTGTCTTCAGAAAACTCTGTGTATTCAATTATTTTTTCAAGAGGGAAAAACAATCTTAAAAGCTTTTCCGCCTCATATCTGTAATTATGATTAATGTAATATAAATTCATCTTAAAAACATATTGGTTCTTTTTTCGTAGCCTATTGTGGAGCTTTCGCCGTGACCTGTGTGAATAACGTAATCATCCGGAAATTCTTTCATCATTTTAAGAGTTCTCAGAAGAGCGAAAGCGTCACCGCCTTTAAAAGTAGTTCTGCCCACACTTCCGCAGAAGAGTGTATCTCCTGTGAAAATTATTTTTTCGTCTTTCAGAACGTACAAAACACCACCGGGAGTGTGACCGGGAGCAGAATGAATTTCAATATTTATATTGCCTATTGAAAACCTATCACCCTGAGAAAATCTCACATCGGGAACACAGGGCTCAAAATCCGCTTTGAAAATTGTTGCGAGAGAAAGCAATCCGTTTTCAAGGTATGGGGTATCTTCCTCGCCGATGCCGATTTTAGCATTGGGGTATTCTTTTTTCATTTTAGCAACGCCGCAAATATGGTCAAAATGACCGTGAGTGCAGAGAATATATTTAAGTTCAGTCATTCCCGAACGTTCAATGGCATTTTTAACTTCTCCTGTATATTCACCGGGGTCGATAACTGCACCGATTTTCGTTTCTTCATCACAAAGAATAAAGCAGTTTGCCTCAAGCTCGCCTACACTCACACATTCAAGAATCATTTCTTTCCACTCCAAATATCTGTATCAAAGCATATTGTTACGGGTCCGTCATTTACAAGAGAAACCTTCATATCTGCCGCGAAAATGCCTTTTTCAACTTTTTTTACACCGTTCTTTTTAAGTTCATCGCAATAAAGCTCATAAAGTCGGTTTGCATTCTGGGGATCTTCGCTATCTGTAAAAGAAGGTCTGTTGCCTTTTTTGCAATCGGCACAAAGAGTAAATTGAGAAATTGCAAGAATTTCACCGTCTATATCAAGAACAGATTTATTCATTTTTCCGTTTTCATCCTCAAACACTCTTAAAGATGCAGTTTTTCTTGCAAGAAGTTCTGCTTCTTTTTCGGTATCGCCTTTAACAACACCTAAAAGAATCATATAACCCTTGCCCGATTGACCTACAATTTTTCCGTCAACTGCAACTGAGCTTTCAAGAACTCTCTGTATTACGGCTCTCATTAGTTTTTGCTCCTTGTAACATTTTCAACACCGCTGATTCCCTTTAATTTTGAAATAACGATGTTAAGAGTATCAGTACTTTTAACTGTAATAGTAAGATAAATAAATGTATTTCCGTTTTTAGCATCTCTTGTGTTAATGGCGTTTATCATAACGCGCATATCTGCAAGAATATTGGCAACGTCCGCCATCATTGCCACACGGGATTCACATTCAATAGCAAGACTTGCTTTAAACTCTTTAGTCTCTGTTCCGCTTTGCCAACGAGCGCTGAGCCATCTGTTAGGTTCTTCGCAATTTGTTATATCAACGGGAACATTGGTGCAATCCCTTTTATGAACGGAAACGCCGTGACCGCGGGTTATAAATCCGATAATTTCGTCACCGGGAATGGGAGCGCAACAACGGGAAAGCTTAATAAGGCAGTTATCAATTCCGTCAACAATTACGCCCTCACCTGCGGAATGCTTAGTGTTTTTATTATCTTCGCTGATTTTTATTTTTTCAGGTTGGCGGGATGTAACGATACGATGATACTCGTCTCTTACAAAAGGAATAACTCTTGATATAGGAATTCCGCCGTAACCGAGAGCAGCATAAAAATCATCAACTGTGGCACAATGCTGACGCTCCGCAAGAGTTTTCACAAGACCTTCAAATTCTTCGTCAGTAAAACGAATTTTGTTTCGTCTTATTTCTCTTTCAAGCTCCGCTTTACCCTCAACAATATTTTCTTCTCTGCGCTCTTTTTTGAACCAGGCGCGGATTTTCGTTTTTGCAGAGCTTGTTTTAACAATATTGAGCCAATCTCGGGATGGACCTTTGCCCTGCTGAGAAGAGGTAAGCACCTCAACAATTTCACCGGTTTGAACTTTATAATCAAGAGGAACAATTCTTCCGCCTACCTTTGCACCTACCATTTTTGTACCAACGGCAGAGTGAATAGCATAGGCAAAGTCAATAACTGTTGCCCCCATAGGAAGATTTATAACATCACCTTTGGGAGTGAAAACGAAAACTTCTTCGGGAACAAGGTCACTTTTTATGGTTGTAACAATGTCTTTTACATCGTCTGCTTCTTTTTGAGTTTCAAGAAGCTGACGAATCCAGGCAAGACGTTCTTCAAATCTTTGAGTACCGTTAAGACCTAATTTATATTTCCAGTGAGCCGCGATACCGAATTCTGCAGTATGATGCATATCCCAGGTTCTGATCTGAACCTCAAAGGGAATACCTGCCTTGCCAAGAACTGTAGTATGAAGTGACTGATACATATTGGGCTTCGGAGTGGAAATATAATCCTTAAATCTTCCGGGAATTGGAGTAAACATATCGTGGATTATACCAAGACAGTCATAACACTGAATGGTATTATCAACAATAATTCTTACAGCATATATATCATAAATCTCGTCAAAGTTTCTGTTTTGCATATACATTTTTCTGTATATACCGTGAACACTTTTGATTCTGCCTTCAAGCTTCGCTTCAGGAACAACCTCATGAACTCTGTCACAAATTTGCTTTTTTATTGTTTCAAGAAATTCTTTATGAGATTTTCCCTGCTTGGAAAGAGCATCTTCAATTTCTTTATATGCAATAGGGTCGAGATAGCTTATAGCCTTATCTTCAAGCTCTTCTTTGATAGCTCTGATACCCAAGCGGTGAGCAATGGGCGCATAAATTTCCAGAGTTTCAACTGCTTTATCTCTGCGCTTCTGAGGAGGCATAAAGTTAAGGGTTCTGATGTTATGAAGTCTGTCCGCAAGCTTAATGATAATAACCCTGATGTCTTCCGACATAGCAAGAAGCATTTTTCTAACATTTTCTGCTTGCTGCTCTTCTTTATCTTTAATATCAAGAGGAACTTTACCTAATTTTGTAAGTCCGTCAACCAAAGCGCAGATTTCTGCTCCAAACTCTTTTTTCACATCTTCAAGAGTCATATCTGTATCTTCAACAGTATCATGAAGCATAGCCGCCGCAACAGACTGGCAGTCCATTCCGTATTCTAAAACTATTTTAGCAACGGCGACAGGATGGATGATATAGGGCTCACCTGATGAACGCTTCTGACCCTCGTGACGAGCATTAGCAATTTCAAATGCCTTATCTATTATTTTTGCATCCTCAGGCCCGAAAACTGCAATAGCTTGTTCTTTGAGTTCGTCATACATAAGTTCTACTGACATATTTTCATCCATTCAAGTCACCTCCTTTGTTTATATCTGTTTATTTTTATATATTCGCTTTTTTGAAAATCTTGCTGTTTTCAATGGGGTTTTTTACTGTTTCGGCAGGGATTTTATATTTGCCATCCTTGAAATTTAAGATTCCAAGCTCTGTTAATGCATCAAGAGAAATCTGACAAGCGGCAATTTTTTCCGCAGGAAGACCCAATCGGTAACAAAGGACCTCTGATGAAAAATTCCAACCGTCATTGCCTTTTACATACTTGTAAACATTACCGCAAAATTCTCTGCTTATACAAATTGTTTCCTTTTTTTCCTGAAAAAACTCAAGAGAAGCGCAAAAATCCTCATAATCACGAAGAGAAGAAATAACTTCATCATCGTCTGTATTACTGAGCTTTATTGCCTTTGCCTGAATACTGATCTGAGTTTTTCCCTGAAACTCGTTTTCGCTGAGTTTAACCGCCAGATCTACTGTATCTCCTACAACATAAGGGAAGTCCACAAGAGAAACGGAAAACATAATCACGGTTACATAGGCATTTTTTCTTTTTACGGTTATTCTCAAATGCTTTCCTGCACCGACGGGCTGAATAGCGGTAATTTCCATATTATAAAGCCCGAAAACAGGTTGAGGATTTTCCGCACCAAAAGGCTCAAGAAGCTGAAGAGAAGATAACATATCACCCGTAATTGAAGAGGGATTCAACTTGCAGTCAATTTTAAGCACAGGAACAGCTGCTTCCTGATTCTGAGCATATTCGTTGATTTTATCTCTGAATTCTTCAATTTTGTCACTTTCGACAGTTAATCCTGCCGCAAGTACATGACCGCCGTATTGAACAAGAATATCACTGCAATAAGAAAGGGCATCATAAAGACTGAAACCATCGATACTTCTGCCGCTACCCTTTGCAACATCACCATTTCTGGAAACCACGATACAAGGCTTGCCGTACTTTTCCACAAGGCGCGATGCCACAATACCGATAACACCCTGATGCCAATCTTCGCCGTCAACTACAATAACTCTTCTGTATTTAACCTTGGGATTAGCTTCTATATATTCAACTGCCGAAGCGGTAATCTGCGTTTCTATTGCCTGACGTTCTGTATTAGCGTTTGAAATTTCTTCCGCAATTTCTTTTGCCAGGGCTTTATCATCAGCCAAAAGAAGCTTTAACGCTCTCTCAGCTGAACCCATACGCCCTGCTGCATTAATACGGGGAGCAATTCTGTAAGCAACAGAAGAGGAATCCAAAGCACCGGTGGAACCGCTTGCATCCAGAAGAGCCTTTAAACCAAGTCTTAAAGCACCCTCTTCCAACGCCGCATTCATAAATGCGATTCCGCTTCTTACTATTATTCTGTTTTCACCTTTAAGAGAAACAATATCTGCAACAGTACCTAATGCTACAATATCTCCATATTGCTCCAGAAGCTCATAGCCTTCGCTGTTGTCAAGAGCGCTGATAAATTTAAAAGCAACGCCAACACCTGCCCAGTCAGAAAATTCGCAAAGAGAATCTTCTCTGTGAGGATCAACAACTGCAACCGCATCGGGCAGCACCTCGCCCACCCGGTGATGGTCTGTTACCACAACATCAATACCGAGAGTTTTCGCGTAAGCCACTTCTTCTATGGCACTGATGCCGTTATCAACTGTAATAATTACATTTGTTCCTCTGCTTTTCAGAAGGTCAATTGCACCCAGATTCATTCCGTAACCCTCACCGGAGCGGTCAGGAATATAGAAATCTACATTTGCACCACGGGACGAAAGGTAGGAATATAAAAGAGCCGTCGATGTAACACCGTCGCAATCATAGTCACCGAAAACAGTAATTCTTTCACCGTTTTCAAGGGCTAAGTTCACTCTTTCTACTGCCTTTTCCATATCGGGCAATGTGTAGGGGTCAATTAAATCCGTATCATATAAAAAGCTTTCGATTTCAAATTCGTCTGTCATTCCCCGAGAGCACAGAAGAAACGCTGCAAAAGGTTCAACTCCGCAGTTTTCTGCGATGGTTGCAGCCGCATCTCTGTCGCAATGGGAAACGACCCATTTCTTTCGATTCAAAAAATCACCCTATTATAATTTTACAGTTTATTGTAACACAAAAGGCGTTGTATTGCAACGGAAAATGGCAAGATTTCTTAAGATGCCAGATGCCAGATCCCAGATGCCAGAAAAATGCGGAATGTGGAGTGGGGAGTATGGAATGAGCTTCGCGAGGTGTAAAGAAAGAGCAATCCCTATCATCCCTGTTTGCCCTTGGCAAATAGGGATGATAGTATTCGCAAAATTAAAATAACACTTGAATTTTTAATATAAAACAAAAAGTCGAAGCAACCAAACTGCTCCGACTTTTATCTGATTTATATCACACCAAAAAACTTCTTCACAACAGGAAGTATAAGAAAATCTGTCTTTCTGAATGCGGTGCTGTGTCCGCCATTGAGAACAATAACCTCTTCCGCGCCTTTAACTGCTTTGGTTATTTTTCTGGAATGTCTGCGTTTTATCATATCAAATTCACCGAAAACATTGAGGAAAGGAACTTTAATTGCAGAAAGCTTTTTATAATTAAGCTTAGGTTGACCAACCATCATACCCTCAATTTCTCTTCTGCGTATCATTTCCGGGTCTTTTGTAAGCGCAGCTTTAATTGCATATATTCTATGGTCCTTAATAATTCCCAACTGGTCTCCTGTTTTTGTTCCTCTTGTGTTAAGATTCGAACCAAAAACTGCAAGGCGCTCTACATATTCAGGATATGCAACAGCAAAGCACATAGCGAGATTGCCACCATCGGAAAAACCGCAGAAGCCCGCTTTTTTCACCCCGAGATAATCAAGCAAGGCTTTTAAATCGTCGCAGAAAAGCTCAAATGTAAGCTTTTTATCGCCCAAGGGTGTATTTCCTGTTCCTCTTGTTGAAAAACGTATAATTTTAAAATATTCTGAAAGAGGTTTATATAAATCCCCCTCAAAGCAACGATAGTCACCGCCGTTACCATTAAGCATCACAAGCGGTTCTCCGTCGGGATTTCCGCTGACGTGGTATTCAAAATCCAAGCCGTCATGCTTGAAAAAGCCGTAATCCAAAACCTTTACTTCTTCCATAATATACCTCCACAGACTTTATAGAACAATAATACTCCATTTTTTTTAAAACTTCAACAGGTTGACGAAAAAGAAAGAATTTAGTACAATAATTTTCATATTTTTATTATCGAGGTTAAAGATGGAACTTAAAACATACTTCGCTTCCCTTTGCAGAGAATTAGGCATTCATTTAAAAAATGAAGGTCCTGCAATAAAAGCTTTGGTTAGCGGTAAAAACGGCAAAAATAAAAACGGTTCAGTTGCCCGTTATAATTTCGGCGAGTTTTTTATGGACATTTATTATATCGAGAATTTAAAAGGTGCCGGTGTTCAGCAGGTAATCTGGCTTTCTTTCTTCTTTGACAGAGAGCCCTCCATAACCTTTTCCCTCTATGATATTTTATCGGTAACAGAACCCGAAAACTTCAACTGCTACACCTATTCTTACGTGGACTCAAAAGAGCTTATGAAGGATTGCTTCCAAGAAATTGATGAGCTTTTACAAAGGGTTTTACCTGAATTTTCGAAATTAGCGGAAAACGGTGTAGAAAAAAACAGACTTATTGATAAGCAAAAGCAAAAGGTTAACCAATATTTCGGGGACAATGTTATTGAAGCAAGTAATCTTTTGAAAGATTCGGGAGATAAAATTCTTTCAATGATGTTTTATAATTTCTTTCAATATCAGATTGATACTTTTGTTGTTGGCTCTCCTGCCCACTTTTTCAAAGGCAAGGAAGAAAAATCCTTGAAATCATTGAGAAAAGCTAAATATCGTTCCATTTATGAAGACAATCTTTTAGCCTATCTTGAAAACGGCGGTAAAGCTCCGGAACTTTCACAAACTGCAAAAGCTGCATCCGCAGAAAAGGGCACATCACGCCAGGGAACAGATGCAAAAGGCTCTTTGAAGCTCCTTTTATATACACTTCTTTTTGCTGTTCCCCTTTCGGCGCTTATGGCAGGTCTGTTCCTTCTTCTGACATATATAACCGCAACAGACTCCTCTTTTATTTACGGTATAAAGGAAAATTTGATTTTTATACCCTGCTTCTCTTTCTTCCCTGCAACCGCTGTTGCATTGAACATACATGCAAGGAAGAATAACAAAAACAAAGATATTCACAAACCCGAAACCCCTAAAAAAGCAAAAACAATTTTAAAATATTTCACAATTCTCTCGGAAAGTATTGCTTTAATTTTTCTTTTTTCTTGTGTCAACTCCACATTGGTGCTTCGTGACAATAACTTTCTTTATTCAACCGAAGAATTACCGTTATCAAGAACAGTTTGCGAATACAGTTCAATTGACTATGCAGCCGTTGTAGAGGGTTATACCTATGAGGGCAAATTTCAAGAAGATAAGCATATTGTTTTTGTCACCAAAAGCGGTACTGTAATTGATACTTACAATTCCACTTTCTTCTCCGCCGAAGAATTTGAAAAAGAAGCTGCAAGTTTTTTAGAAGAAAAAGGAATTGAAATTAAACATCTTAAAACAATAGATTAAAATAAAAAGCTCCCCATTGATAAATCAATGGGGAGTAACTTTTATGCGTTAACGGAATCGAGATATTTTTCGATATATTCCCAAAGGAGCTGTTCTGCAAGTGCCACATTCTCTGCATCCAACTCCAAGCCGTGACCCGAGGTAGGATAGGAATTGAGCACGTGCTCTACTCCGTATTCAGTCAGCTTCGCGTCTAAATCAACGGCGTTTCTGTACGGGACAATATTATCCATAACACCATGGTTTATAATGGTAGGAACCGTATTTTCATCTACATAGTAAATAGGTGAAACAAATTTCAAGGCATCCTTTGCTTGGGCACGTGTTGCGTAGGTATGAGGGAAACCACTTGCATACCCGAGAACCTCAGCAACAAATTCTTCATCACCAAGTCCGTTATTAGCCTGAAGATCTTCATTGTAATAATAATATTCATCTGCTAAATCTGCAGGACCGCAATAGCTTGCAACTGCTTTCGGCGGAATTGGTGAGGAATCTGCACGGGAATAGGCATAATGGAGAGATAAATGACCACCTGCAGAGCCACCTGTGGAAAGGAAGCCTGAAATTTCAACACCGTGAGATTCGCCAATTTCCTTTACAAGAGTCATTGCCTGTTCAATATCATCCATTAAATCATCAAGGTTAACATTTTCATCAATGTATCGGTACCTTACTGCCACACCTGCATAGCCCGCCTCGGCAACCTGCTCGAGTCTGCCTGCAAATTCATTTTCGTCACCAAACATCCATGCGCCACCGTGAAGCATAAGGACTATGCCCACTATCTTTTTATCCTTAGGAATGTATAAATCAAAGTAATGTCTTTCGTTATCGCCGTATTTTTTGTCAAAATACACATAATTATCTAAGGCAGAAATATCAAACGCTTCTTCTAAATCGTAGTCATCTGCATTGCCGTCGCCATTAAAATCGCAAGCCATTAACGCAGATTTGCCTACATAGATTTTATTGGTTATGGCTTGTTTTATTTTGGTTGTGTCTTCATTTGTGCAAACACCATCACCATTGAAATCCCCTGCACCATACACATCCAATGTTTGATAACCAAAATAGAGATTCCAAGCTTGGGTTACATCTAAAACATCCACTACCATATCGCCATCAATATCTGCTCTGGCAAAGGTTACACTATCTTCAGCAGTTGCTTTCGTGTTATGTTCACCTAAAGCCATATTGACAAAAATCTGATAATCTGCGGTGCCGATACTCTTGTCGCTATTCAAATCACAGATACTGCCGACAGAATAACCTATTTCTGACTCATACTTTGCAACTGCATGCATCGGTTTACTTGATATTACGGGAAGTGCACCATATATATTGCTCTTTTGTCCCCAGATACGATAACCATTACCGGACTCAAGCAAGTAAGCAACCTCACCACTACTGAACTGATCGAGAGTTTTAACTTCTGTAATTCCTGCGCTATCGGTTGAAGTGAGCCACATTGATGCACCAATACCGGTTTGAGCAGTGCCGTCTGCAGTTACAGAACCACTTAAATAATAACAATTTGAAATTGTTTCATTGTTATCACCGCATATAGCGCCAACATAATATGCGGGATTCAAATAATCATTTGTTCCTGTTCCGGTGACACCACCTGCAGAATAACAATTATTTATTGTACCTTCATTCTGAGCTGCAATACCGCCTACATATCTTGTTCCGCCAACGGCGCTATTACTGCAGGAATTCTGAATTGTACCTTCGTTAAGAGCAACAAGCCCGGCAACATATTTTCCGCCTTTAAAATATGATGAACTGATATTTGTATTTCTTACTATGCCCTCACTACCCAGGTAGCCTATCAAAGCTGTGTAATCCTCTTCATCAGCATTATAGAAATTCCTGAGAGTATAGCCGCAACCGTCAAAGACTCCATTAAACTCAACGCTATTACTGCTTAAAGTTGCTTTAATACCGATAGGGGTCCAAGCACGGAAATTATCAGGTTTAAGAGCGCCGGTGGAATCATAAATATCTATATTATCACTTATATCATCGTAGAGTCTGCAGTTAATAGTATTGTTACCATCGTTTACCTGCTGACAGAACCAATAAAGATTACCTGCATTTTCTATTTTGTAAAATCCGCTTTCATCTTTAAAGGGAACGTCATAATGGCTGGTATCAGTAAGGCAGAAGCCGTTAGACAATGTACCGCCGCAGGTTTTACAGGCATTAAGCTTTGCAACAAGGCTTGGACGGGTTGCCCAGGTATAATCAGGGCCTATTTCACGGGCAAGCCAGGATTTTACAACCTTAACAAAATAGAAATCTGCGCTTTTTTGATAACCATAAGTACCTGTTGACTGGTCGTAGCCAAAAACTGTTATAAGCTTGGCATTACCGCAAAGACTTTCTTCAAAATATGCTGTGCAGGTTTCCACATCATCATAATGGGCATAGCCCTCTGCATTAACATACTCATTTCTGCCATTTTCGCCAAGCTCTTTTTCAAGCTGTGCCAAATTGTAATTACAGGTTTTGGGACTCATTGTCCAACCGGGAGTGCAATAATCGTTAATGCACACATCTGTCGGGGGATATTCTGTTGAACAACCACCTAAATATGACGAAACAGATACTATATGAGAAAATATTTTAGATTTTTCTATACCTGCATCATAAAACATTTTGCAGGTGAATTCTATATAATCTGCAATAACCTCATAGAGAAGCTCTCTTATAACCTCAGCATCGCTACGCATACGGATTACCGCTTCTTCATGAATAGATTGAGCATCGTAGCCGAGATTATGTAAAGCATGCATTCCGTATTGAGCTTTTTCAAACTCCTCGAGAGAGTCATAAGTTTTATCTGTGTAATCGGGTATCTGTGTTTCCCAACCGGTGTTGATACCTGCAAGAAGGTATGATTTTCCTTCTCCTTTAAGTCTTTCATAATTTTCAAGCAATGGTTCTATAAAGCCCTCAGTTACCTGCTTTTCGTACCAAGCAAGATATTTGGGGGAGTTAAAGCAAGGAAAACCACCTGCAGTAGCAAAGGGAGTTCCGCTCCAGTTACAATGCCATCTGGGGAGCATACCATATTTTTGACCGCCCCACTCTTCACCTTCTTCAGGGAAAGCAATCCATTCACACATTTCAGGGTCGTCATAAAATTTATTACCCTCTTCATCAATGGTGGCATCGTCGCCAAAATTAGTGGCATAGTTAGTGCAATCGTCCATTTGAAAGAATACAGGTACATTATATTTTTCTGCAAGGGCAAAAACAGTATTAACCTCTTCATTCATCTGCTCAATAGACTGTGTAAGGCACATAGGTCCTACAACACCGAATGCATACATTCTGTCAGAAGAAGAATCTATTTCACCATGAAGCTTTACCATTTCAGAAACATAAGGCTCCAAGCTATTATAGTGTATATTTGTGACCATAAATACTACATACTGAATTCCGTCTTCAGAGGTAGCAGTTATTGTCCCATCCGCCGCTACCGAAATACCGCTTTCAATATTATCCGCACTGAAAGCCGGTACAACCATACAGGAAGCCGTCAACAATATTGCAAGAATTAAACTTAAAATTTTCATAATTCCCCTCATTTTCATAAAGTCTAATATTTTTTGCACATACGCCTTATTTTAACATCTTAAATTCTTCTTTTCAAGATTTAAATTATAAAAAACCTTGTGAACAAAACGCTCACAAGGTTAATTTTAAGGTACTATTTGTTATTTTTTAAAACACATAAGAGAAAACGAAGTTTACGCCTTCATTCAAGCCTTGCATAACAGATGTTATTGCATTTTCGCTTGCTGTGGGGTCTGTGTTCTCCATCAAACCTGCGCTGATAAGTGCAACGCGAAGCTCTTCTTCAGCTTCTTTCCATTTTTCTGTACTAACAATTGTTTCGGAAAGCTGTTTGTTAATTTCGTCAACTGCCTTCTGAACAGAAGCAATATCATTTTCGGAAAGCTGGGATTTATCTGCATTTTCCCAGATTTCAAGATATTCTTTTACCTTGTTTGTAAGTCTGCCTTCGTTATATTGAGGATAAACTTCAGGTACGCTATAAACATCAACGATGTTGTCATCGGTCATAATGTCAAATGCCATTTTGAGAGCAACGTCGTTATGAGGAAGCTTTTCATGGTCCTGATTTTTAATGTACCAGGTTGTGCAAGGAAGAAGACCTGTTGTGGGGTCAACTGTTCTGTCAGGAGAAATGTGGTCGTGAGCAGGGTTATTACAATATGTACCTGCTGCAACATAATCCTCGGGGAGAGTTTCGCCAACATTTGCAAAGGTTGCACCCATAGAAGCGGATGTTGAATGAACAATACCGTCACCGTTGGTTACATTATAATCCTTGCAAAGAGGGAACATTCCGCCGCCATAGCAAACGATGTCAAATACCTCTGTGCCGTTTTCCATAAGCTTGTAGAGGTTATCGCCAAAGTTGGCTCTCGCCTGCATATAGTAATCAACTTTTTCTCTTACTAATGCATATTCATCATCGGAAAGCCATTTTTCTCTTGCTTCTTCGTAATAATCGGTGGGACAAAGAGCCCAGATAATTGTTGTAGAGCGGACACCTGCTTCGACAACGCCTTCCACAAGTCCGCCTAACGCACTTTTGAGAACATCATCGGGCAAAATGCGAAGAACGATATTAAGGAAATATGATAAACCGCTTTCGCCTAAAAGAGAGGGAAGGAATTTGCTGTAAAGCATTTCATCATCGTGAAGAACGCTGACGTTGTTTGTAAGAAGGTCACCGATAATGTCGGAGCCGTCAATAGCAGGAATAACAAACAACATTCTCTTAATTAAGAAATAATCTTCGGGGTAGGTTTCAAGATAGTTAACACCGATTGTTCCGCCCAAGCTGATGTTGCAAAGACGAACCTGCTCTGCACCGCTCTGGGGTAAAACAACATCGTGAATATAGTGGTGAAGCTTCTCGGTTTCGCCGATAACATCGCCGAATGAGTCGTAACCGAAATAATAGATATTCTCTTCGCCAACGATTTCAGCCAAGCCCTGAAGAGGAAGAATATTATAGTAATATTCTTTAATCTCATCGGTCATTTCACTCATAGGAAATTCGTAGCAGGGAACTTCAACGGGAGTAAGATAATTACCCTCTGCATCCTTATGAATTGCATAAAGAGCTTCGTAAGCACCTTTTCTCATAGCATCTGTAAGACCTGCGTCACTTCTTGAAATCACAGATGCAATAAGTGGAACAAGAGCTTCCTTGAGAAGACCCATAACATCAATTTCAAGGGGCCAACCTGTAACATAGTCACCGTTTTTATCAGTCATTCTGCTACCGTCTTCGTTAAGAAGATAGGTATCATTCTGGCTCATACCGTGAACGATAATCACAGGAGTATCTCTGTCATAATCCGCAGTATAGTTTGATGCTGCTAAAATGGTTGCTGAACCTGTTGCCTTTTCTTTAGCAGAAACGGGAACAAGCATTACAGAACAAACCATAACAAGCGCAACTATCAAGCTGATGGTTCTTTTAATTTTCATAAACCCACCTCATTAATAAAATGTTAACTAAATTTTAACATATAGGAATCACATTAACAATAAATGCATTGCACAACTTTTTATGGAAAAACTTGTAAAAAACCACAAAATACCCGTGATTTTTTCTTGAATAAGGTTGTAGTTTGGAGTTTTAAATGGTATAATTTTAAAAGATCAGGACAACTTTTTCACCTTAGGAAGTGATTAAATGGAAGAGAAACTTTTCAGCATCAAAGGCTCTTATGTTCTCCGCCAGATTGCCGGGGAATATTTAGCCGTACCTATAAGCAACGAAGCAGGTGACGATGCTAATATTGTAATACTTAATCCTGTTAGCCAGGTTATTTGGGGCAAGCTTGAAACCGGCGCCACATTTGATGAAATCCTCGATGTTGTTACAACAGAGTTTGATGTTTCAAAAGAAGACGCCTCTGCCGATATCAAAGAATTTTTAGATGGGCTTGAAGAAGCGAATCTGTTGAAATAATAAATATTTAACCGCGTAATTGAATGGCACCATTCAATTACGCGGTTTATTCTTTTTCAAACAATTTCAAACTATCAAAAAGCTCTGTCCTCTGCTTTGCTTCGGAAACGAAACTGTTAACCTTTATTTTAGGTCTTTCCCCTTTTAATGAACGAAAAACATATCTTCCACCGAAATAAACCCAACCAACAGGCAAAAGTATTTTATTTTTCTCTGCGCGTTTCCAATTATTTTTAACGGATTGATTCACATACTCAATGAATCTGCCGATTTGGCTTTTATCTCTATGCTCTTCGTCTCCGTATTTAGGAAGAATCATACTTTCGTGGCTTCTGTCGTCACTTTTCTGACCTAAATTTCCACCTTTGAAAATATCTTGCGCCAATGCATCAACAATTTTTTCATCGACCTGACCTACCCATTTTTTCGCAGGGCAGGAAAGATATTTTTCGCAAACTTTTGTTAAAACACAAGCAAAATTCCAAAGGCCAATATTTTTGAATTTTGCTTGAAATAAATCAATAAATTCATTTTCGGGAACGGAATTCACAAAAACTGCCCAGTCGCAAAGGTGACGAAGACCCACACCGGAGCTTGTAAGGTGGTGGCAGGTATGAAGCAGTATAATCAATCCGTGGTGAAAAGGTGACGGAACTGAAATCCCACCAAAAAGGGTATTTCGATTTTCCGCTTTCTCCAAAATATCCGCTAAATAAGTTTTAACCAACGCCCCTGCTTCACCCTTAGGCATACCTGCAGGAGCGGTGTGAAGCTCATATCTGCAAACTCCGTCTGTAAAAACCAAATGGTCGCCGTGGGATTTTTCTGATACCACAAAGCCGTTTTGCTCTAACGCTTGGCAAGTCTTTTTCAAATCACTTTCATTAACAAGAAAATCCACATCACCCATTGACCGCAAAAGAAAATCAGGGTAATAAAGAGCAGAAGCCAGACCTTTTAAAATAACATAAGAAATACCTGAATCAGTAAGAATCTTATGAATTTTAAAATGACTTTTATTTACCGTAAGGTTATCTGACATTCGGCTTTGAAGATTTTTTCTTATATTGGAAAAATCTGCAGCTAAAGTCAGATCCTCGGAAAAATCTGAAAAGGCTATAAGAGAAACTGCCTGCATATAGGCCTCATACCAAACCAAGCGCCAATCCAAAGAAACGCCATCAATGGACTTACCTGCACCAAATAAATTGTTTGCAAGCAAATCCAGAAGAACCTGTTCATTTTTATTCAAAACGCTTTCGGTCATTTATACGTATCTCCGATTTTTAATTAATAATTATTTATTCACTTTCAATTTGCTCAACACAAGGAATAACCGCATTACCCCAGTCCTTGAACCAGTGCTTGAGGTGAACCGAATTATCACAATGTTCAATTCCAATTTTCATACAGATATATCGATCATAATACTCAATATTTCCAATTTCATCCTCGATATAAAAAACATGCTCTATTGCATACTTACCGGGAACTAAAAAAGACGTATTCAATTCAAAATCACAAAAATTCTCGCCTTCTTTAAAATCAACATCGCCTACTAAACAAAGACCAACAGGAGTAAGGTCGACACCCTTAATTATAAACTTTAAAAGCAGTCTTCCGGCATCTATTTGACTAAACCAATTCATACGAAAACGAACAACATCGCCATAATTAAAAATATTATTATCTGCACCCAGAAGTTCAACACTATTTAGTTTGTGTTTAGCATTACACTTAGGAGAACGTTTAAACTCAGTCAAATCAAAAAATGCTGTATTATCAAGTTTTTCATCTTGAACATATACCGCTATACTCTCTTGAACTGAACCAACAAAAGCAACCTTGCCTTGTTTTAATACAACACACCTATCACAAAGACTTTTTACCGTCGCCATATTGTGACTTACATATAAAACTGTTCTTCCTTCTTCTGAAGCAACCTTTTTCATTCTTTCGATGCACTTATTCTGAAAATTAACATCTCCAACAGCAAGAACCTCATCCATAATCATAATTTCAGAATTAAGATGAGATGCTACAGCAAAGCCCAATTTAACCCGCATGCCACTTGAATAGCGTTTAACAGGAGTATCTATAAACTGTCCCACTTCAGAAAACTCTACAATTTCATCAAACTTTTCGTCTATTTCCGATTTACTCATACCGAGAATTGCACCATTGAGATACACATTCTCTCGACCTGTCAGTTCTTCATGGAAGCCTGTTCCAACTTCTAACATAGAGGTTATTCTACCGTTAATAAAAATCTTGCCTCTTGTGGGTGCAGTAACACGACAAATCAGTTTCAACAAAGTTGATTTACCAGCTCCATTATGTCCGATGATACCAATCGCTTCACCTTTTTTTATCTCCAATGATATATCGTTAAGAGCAAGAAATTTTTCGTTTTTATCGTAAGACTTTTCACCAATTTTAAGATTGGGGTCTTCTTTTTTTCGGATTTTTGCCAATTTTGATTGCAACTCCGCTTTCAGTGTTCCGCCACCTATAGTTCCTAATCTGTATTCTTTAGAAACATTTTCTATTTTTATTGCTAACTCTTCCATAATGTACCTCTGTTAAATCGTATCAAGGAATGTTTTTTCTACTTTTGCAAAAACACGAACAGCTAAACCAACAACTATAATTGTAATAATCCAGCTAATGCCATAATAAAGCCAATCTATTTCTCCTATACCCAAAAAAGCATATCTAAAAACATTAATAATAGGTGTTACTGGATTGAGCATGTAAATATTATACAACATGCTTCCGGGCATAAGTTGCGAACGGCTGAACATATCGTAAGCCACAGGGGAACAGTAACTCCAGAGACTTATTCCAAAACCCACGACCATCTGTAAATCCCTATATTTAGTAGTTAAAGACGATACTATTACACCTATTCCCATTCCGAGTGCTGCAAGCTGAACGAGTAACACCGGCAACATCAAAACATACATGTTGGATGAAACGCCTGAATCTGTTGCAGTATAATAAACAAGAAAACACAACATAAAAATAAACTGAATTGTAAAGTTTATAAACTGTGAAATTGCAGTTGAAATTGGCATTACCAACCTTGGGAAATAAACTTTTGAAAAAATATGCTTGTTGGTAATGAAAGTATTCGCATTCTGATTAAGACTTCCTGAGAAAACACTCCAAGCAATATTACCGCACAAATAAAATATAAAATTAGGAACGCCCTCAGCACCTAAACCTGCAATATTACCAAAAAAAACAGAGTACACCACAGTAGTAAAAAATGGCTGAATAATAGCCCACGCCGGCCCTAATATAGTCTGCTTATATTTCGAAACAAAATTTCTTCTAACCCAAAGAAAAATCAAATCCTTGCTTTTGATAATTTCCTTTATATCAACTTTGGTTTTACTGCCACTGTCTACAATAACAGTCCAGTTTTGTTCAGACATGATTAAACCACCTTTTACAAAGACTCAATAACATTTAGCCATTGATTTACAATATTCTCAACAGAAAGTTCTTCCCTGACTTTATAAGCGTTTTTACCGCATCTTTCTGCCAGACCTTCTTCTGATGCCATTCTGCACATAGCCTTATATAAAGCATCCACATCTTTTACAGGAACAAGCAGACCATTTTCACCGTCAGTTATCATTTCTCTTGCTCCGCCACCCAAACAATCGGTACAAATACAAGGGAGCCCCATTGCCATTGCTTCAATCATTGAGTTTGAAAGGCCTTCGGAGTCGGATGAGGAAACGAACATTCCGTAATCCTCTATTTGTTGGTGAATATTTGTAACAGCTTCAAAAATTTCAACTTTTTCACTAATACCCAAATCGTTAATATGCTTAATAACTTCAGCTTTGTAATTCTCCGCGATTCGAGTAGATGTCGCTCCATATATGTGAAGTACATAGTCAGGAAAATCAACCGAAAACCGACTAAATGCATCTACTAATAAAATCAAGTTTTTAACCGGATGAGTACGACAAAAATTAACAATTGTATGTTGTCTTTCACCGGAGAAAAATGGTGACAATTGTGTAGTTAGGGGGTTTTTTATAACTTTACTATTACGTTTCACACATTTTCCGTAGTACTCTTTTTGTTTAGTCGTTTGGAAAACACAATAATCACCTTTTTTCAAAAGCTTTAATAGCACCTTATTATAAAGACGCATGTTCTCTTTATTATCCTTGAAGTCAGGTGAACTCGCATCTGTAAAAATAATTTTGCAATTCAAGCCTTGTATAGCATAATATATTTTCTCATAGATACCAATACCAAAACAGATAAATATTGCCTCTCGTTTACATAAAGCGAAAGCCCTCAGAAAAGCTATCCCCTCAAGATTATTTTTTTGCCTTTTCACCTTTAAATCATCATACCCACACAATTTTGCAAGTCTGTGCAAAATATGCAAATATTTAAATTTTTTGTCTCGCCATACAGTCGCCTGTTTTTTCTCTTTTAGCGCAACAGAATCCCTTGCAAAATCCGCCATACAGATAAGTTCAACCCCATCTGCTAATTCATACACCACATCAGAATATATTTTTTCCAACACTAAATATGTAACATCGTAACCTTTCTCCGCAAAGCTATTGGCAAGTACCGTCGCCCGTCTTTCTGTTCCTCCATTGACAAAATTTTTAGTAACAATAACAATATGTTTTTTTTGCATGCAAACGCAATCTCCTTATTTCAGCGCAATATGCGTTTCTTTTTTGGTAGCTCTATATACTCACCAAATGTATAGTTCCATTCAGATGGATTAAGGTTAGCAAATCCACCCGTTGGGAAAAATGTTATCTCACCAAAATATATATTGCCCTGAATGTTATATAAATCAACCCTGGAATATGGCAGTGATTGAGATAATTGCCCCGCTATATCTTTCATTTCTTTGAAATTCTTCGGAATCTGAACAGAACTATTTGCCGGCAAGTTCGGATACACCTCATGTATTATAGGCAAATGATTATAACCCATATCAAAATAATCCAAATATTTTTCACCATTTTCAGCAGAAAGAACATATAATATTTGGGGAGAACCATTAAAACAATGAAACTTATAATCCGTAAGGGTATCATTAACACCGTCACTCATATACTTTTCACATATTATCTTTCTTTTTATATGCTTATACGGCCATTCTCTGCTAGCTTTATAAAAGTTTATTTCTAACCTTCTTTTAAGAAAAGTTTTAACATCATCGATATCGTTTAGTGATCTTTTTTTGCACATAAAATCATTGTTTTTTTTGTCCCGACAAATAACAACCTCCGAATCATGGTTGCATTTCAGAACAAACGCATTTGGAAGGGCATCAAAATCAATTTCTTCTACCTTATCGTACACCCCAAGAAGAGGAACCAGATATTCTTCACCAATTTTTCCTTTGATATATTCACGAACACGATATTTATCTACCATCATGGTATATTCAGGTTTTCTATTATAAAGCTTTAACCAATTTAATTTCTCATTAAAGGTCACAGGATTTTTCAAATTTAGTTCTTGTCCGGTACGCTTTTTATACAATTTCTTTAAATAAATCTTATCTGGTAGCAGAGAAGTATAGGAACCCTCTACTGTAAAATAAGCTTTATAAAAACCTTTTATATTCTTTAAAATACGTTTTTTAAATTCATATAATTTCTCAATTAGCATCATTTCAATACTCCTTGAATACCAAATTATTCTTCACCCAACAAACAAGATGATTAGATTCTTTCTATAAAATCCAACCATTTTTCGGCTATTGTTGTTACAGAAAGATCTTCTCTTTTCTTCTCGGCATTTATTGAGCATCTTTCTGCCAATTCATGATCTTCAATAAATCTTTTCATAGCACGATACAAACTTTCAGAATCATTCATTGGTACAAGCAAGCCATTTTTGCCATCAGTTAACATTTCTCTTGCACCGCCGCCTAAACAATCGGTACAAACGCAAGGCATACCCATAGCCATAGCTTCTATCATTGAATTTGAAAGCCCTTCAAAATCAGAAGAAGAAACAAACATTGCACAATCGTTAACAAGCTTATGAACATCTTTTGATGGTGGCAAAAGTTTTATATAACTTTCTGCATTTATTGTTTTGAGCAAATTCTTATATTCTTCTAAAAGCTCTTCCTCATGCTTTTCAACTGTATTTCCGTAAATTTCTAAAACATATTGAGGATAATGTTCGTGAAGTTTTTTCATTGCCTCAAACAAAAGAGGAAGATTTTTCTGCTTTGAAATGCGGCAAAAGTTTACTATTACTTCTCTTCTCTCTCCCTTAAACCTTTCGGGTAAATCTGCTTTTACAGGGTTATTTATAACCGCGGCATTTTTCAATTTATCCCCATAAAACTCCAATTCGTTTTCGGTTTGCAAAACAACTCCATCAGCTTTCTCAACAAGCTCAATCAATCTTTTTCTTTCAC
Organism: Acutalibacteraceae bacterium; assembly: GCA_045542535.1. Classification (GTDB taxonomy): domain Bacteria; phylum Bacillota; class Clostridia; order Oscillospirales; family Acutalibacteraceae; genus DTU089. The sequence goes on from JAZQLF010000027.1 coordinate 57,634, forward strand.
TTGCATCTTTTGGAAATTCAACTTCCGATGCATTTCTTTCTGCATATATAATTTTAGAACCAAAAGGCTTGATTGCAGAAAATGTTTTTTCAAAGCAAGCAATTCCAAACGGTACATAAATACTTTCCTGATTTTTTAATGCAAAAGCACTTAATTCTTGGCTCCTGCGTATACTTTTGATTTTTTCAGCCAAGGTTGAATCAAAATTTTTAAAAAAACGAGTTGCATATCTAACCAATTTTATAATTCGAATTTTTAATTGCTGCTTTTTTTGATAATTAATGACTTTTTTATCACATTTATGCTCTTTGGTATACTCGGAAAGCGAAACAATCTGAACATTCTCGTGCTGCTTAAAATAAACGTCATCAGAAATTGAACCCGTAATAAGAATAGTTGAGCTATATCCCTTTTCAGCAAAGGCGTTAGCAAGATTTGTTGAACGCATGGCAACACCGCCATTTTTATAATTACCTATAACAAAAACGATGTGTCTCATGCGTTTCACCTCTACTTCTTTTTATATCAAAGACCTGATTTTTTTACTCCGATTATATTTTTGCTCAATTTTCGTCCGCAAATTTTCTTATGCCTTTTTCAACCTTTGACTGAGCCAAATAAAGCTCGTCAGCAGAAAGGCGGAACGGAATCTGAAAATCTTTAAAACTCCCGTTACCGCTTCGCACGTTGACGCAAAAATTATAATGCTCTCCGCCGTCACGGGTGTCAAAGCAGGAATCGGGTATAGAATAAAGATATTTTCTGCCCTTATATTCATAAGAGAAAATCTCCATATCATCTCTTTGTTTCATTAGTCTTTACCTCTAATTTTATTTTCAATACACTTTCAATTTAATTTTACAATATAGAAAAATCCCCTATTTTTTGTTATAAAATAAACTTAAAGTATTTATAATAGGTTTGTTTCTCTTTATCAATTTATTAAGTTCATCGATTTGTGCTTTATTGACTATCGTAGGCATATCAACATTAGTTTTTTCTCTTGACATAAATACATTATCTTGATTAATATTTTCAACCAGACCACATTTCCTTAAGAAGCCTTCAAAAGCATCAAATTTTTGGGGGAAATTTTCATTAAATTTACTGTAGTCTGTTTCTAAATACCAATCATATAAACCCTTCTTTTTTAAGTCTTTGGAAGGTTTAATGTGCGGTATGTCAAAGAATTCTGTCATCTCTCTTGTTCGGGCATCCATAGTATAACACAATGATGGTACACCTGATAGAACCGGCATAATAGTTCCATGAATTCGGCTACCGAAAGAAAAAGCCACCTTGTTTTGAACATAATAACTCATCCATTGCTGTGTATCTGCAAACAACTTTATCCTATTATCTGCAAGCGCTTGAACAAAATCACAATCGCCACGCTTTACATATTTTAAAACTCGCCTTAATGCAAAAGGATTATTCTTAATAAATTCAGGGTCATAAAGGAATTTACCATACTTATCCTGACAAATAAAATGAGATGTTTTTATATTTTTATGGCTTACCGGGAGTTTAAATGTTCCGTTTATAGTTGCTGTAAAATCCTTCTGTGACACTTTATCGTTTGATATTAACAAATTTCTCCCCATTTGATAAAGCGAGGGGCAACCTGTAACAACTGCCTCCTTGAATCCTAAACGATGAAAAAACTCTTCAGTAAAATATCCTCTCAGAGCAAACTGCCCACCGGTATTATAAACTGACTTTATAAATCTTGTAGCGGGTTCTTTTAATGTTACAACAAGGTCATCAATTTCATCATATGAATTTGCTTGAATACCACAAGCAATAACATAAACAGGAATCTTTAATTTTTCTATATAAGTTACTCTTTTTTCAAGATATTGTATCCAACCTTTGTGAAAGCAATTTGCTAATGGTAACAAAACACAATCAAAATTACTATTTATGTAGTCCGCTGTCAAATCCTCATATCCATATTCATATGTATTTTCGGGAACACTTATCGCGGATATTATGCCTTGTAACCAAACCTTGTTACCAAAATTCGGAATTTTACCATCCAACTCTTTTCGAGCTCTTTCTGCAAGAGTGCTGTAATCAGTTGGCCTGAAATCGCTCATACCTAATTTGTTTGGCGGATAAAAAATCAAAATTCTCATTTTGTTCTCCTAAATACAAGCTTATATACTCTCCCCACAACCGCACTTTCAGTGAGGAAATGCATAATTTCGCCTTTCGTTTGTTTTTTCTTTTCCAATTGTTTTCTGTATCGAGGGATATAATCCACTATTTTCTCTGCATCTTTCTTTAAGATTAATTCGTAATATTTTTTATATACGGCACTGAGCTTTTCCAAAGGAATCTGACCATAAAATCTTTCACATAACGGATGGTTAACAATTTCCTTTACAAGTTCAATCTTTTTTTCTCTGCTATTGGGGCAAAGAAGCTTGAATTCATTATCAATACACTCTGTTACAAAGAAAAAGTTTCTTAAATGCATCTGAGGCATTAAATCAAGCTCTTTGAATTCTTCCGTATCCTTATAAAGTCTTTCTATAAGAGGGACATATAAGGGCCACATATTTTTAGTGTAACCCCTCGACAAAGAATCTCCAACAACTCTGTTATGGTAGAGATAATCGTCACCAAGGTAATAAAAATTTTCTGCCACAAGCATGGCTTCATAGGTTAACTGCAAATCCTGGCTTCTTCTGAAGCGGCGGTCAAATCTTATATTGTTTTTTTTGAGAGTTTCTGTTTTATAAATTCTCAGGCAATTAGACCATCTAATCGCTCTTTTTCCTCCATTTTTGTCGATATAAGCGAGGGTTCGGGGAAGGATTTCTTTTTTTATTTTTTCTCTGTCATATGGTCCGCTTTCCATTTCGGGAGTAAAACGATGACCGTTTTCATTTTCAATGCAGTTGCAAAAAGCTACATCGGAATTGTTGCTTTTTGCGGCTTCATACATTTTTTCATACATATTAAGCTCAAGCCAATCGTCTGAATCCACAAAGCCTATATATTCACCTGTTGCTCTCACCATTCCGTCATCACGTGCAGCGGCAAGACCTTCATTTTCTTTATAGTAATATGAAACTCTTTCGTCAGTGAGATATTTTTTGCAAATCTCTGCGCTGCCATCTGTTGAGCCATCGTCAATGAGAATTATTTCAATATCTTTAATGGTTTGGTTAACAATGCTATCAAGGCATTGCGGGAGATATCTCTCCGCATTATATATTGGAACAATAACGCTTACCTTAACCATTGATAATCTCCATCCATTTTTCGATGATTTTTTCTAAAGACTGATTTTCTCTTACTGCTACAGCATTTCGAGAAAGCTTTTCTGCCAAAGCCTCGTCTTCTGTAATTCTTTTCATTGCGAGATATAATTTTTCTGAATCCCCAACAGGAACGAGAAGACCATTTTCCCCGCCTTTAATAACCGCTCTCGCACCGCCTGCAGGACAATCCGTACAAACACAGGGTAAACCCAATGCCATTGCTTCAAGCATTGAATTAGACATCCCTTCAAAATCTGAAGAGGACACAAACATTTTGTAATCCTTGATTTCTTCGTGAATATCTCTGCGAGAAGGTAAAAGAAAAATTTTGTCTTTACAAGGCGTTTTTTCTATTCTTTCTTTAACCAAATCTATATACCCTTGGGCATCGTTCCCCACAGGGTCGCCAATAATATATAATTCATATTCCGGAAAATCCGTATAAAACTTTTCAAATGCCTCCACAAGCAAAACGAGATTTTTTTGTGCTGAAATGCGGCAGAAGTTGACAATTTTCTTTTGCCTTTCTCCATGATAACTTTCGGGCAAATCTGCTTTTATGGGGTTAAAAATTACAGTACCTTTAACAGATGTATTTTCTTTATACCATTTCTGCGCATCAGGAGACTGAAAAACAAAAGCATCCGCTTTTTGAAATTCGTTTTTCAAAAATGCCATTGTGGTTTTGCTGTTGGCAGATTGCCTTGGGTCGCCACGTTCTGAAACAATTAACTTATTTTTCTTGCCCTTGGAAAGTAAAGAAAGAAAAATCGAATCATAAAGAAATGCTACTGCAGAAGAGGTTTTATGTTCTTTAAAATATTTTTTTAAATAGCAAACCTCTTTGAAATTACGAGAAAGATATTTTAGAACAGAAGATTTATATTTTGCTTTTTCTCCAAAAATGAAGCTCAACTTACCAATAAATCTTGCAACAAACATTATTACTTTCGGGCAAATTTTATTTGATTTTAAGTTTTTGGTTTCATCTGGTAAAGAAATCACTTCAATATCAGGGTTTATATCGTTTAACAAGGCATCTTTTTCGCTTTGGTGAGTGAGAATAAGGGTGGTTTTAAAGCCTTTTTCGGCAACGGCTTTGCTGAGCAGCGAAACAACTCTTTCTGCTCCCCCGCCGTTCATAACCTTTATTAAAAAAACAATTTCCTTTTGTTTTTTCATAACCCTTTAATTCTCGCTTTTATTTTCTTGTATTTTTTATAAATTGATTTTTTGAGGAAATGCAATCTCAAAAAGCCGTATTTTTTTTCTTTAATTTTTTTATATAGTAAAACCGAATTTGGATTACTATCTTCTATTTCATTAATTGAAAAATCATCAGGCAAAAATGAATCCCAATCATAATCCACAACTGCTTTTCTCTCGGCATTATTTTTTGCATTCTCATAGAAATTTGAGAATGTATAAATAGTTTTATCCATCCAACATTTTTTTAATTTTCCCCTATAAGTTTTATCATCCATATTCCATCTTGGAAGATACCCTAAAAAATGTTTATAAACATGAATCATATTTTGTTTATTTATTTTTTCAACTGAAAAATTTTTTGAAATACTGCTTAGATTCGTTCTGTAATTATAAAGCACTTTATTGACACAAACTATACTATTAGATTCAGTAAAAATATTTATTGACCTAAATCTATCTTCTCCCATATCCTTACCATAGTATTGTGAATAATCCGTAGGATCTTTTTTCAAAATTTCGGTTTTTATGGCTTTTATCCACAAAGCTGTAAAAACTGGTGAACAAATTAATTGCTCATAGAAAAATCTCTTCTCTTCTTTAGTAAAAACTTTATCAGGAACATCTACTTTTCTTTTTGTAATTTTTCCGTCATCATAATATTGAAAAGAATATATTACCATATCAGGATTATTGTTCTTTTCAATTTCTTCATTTACAACCTGCAACAGATTATTTTCTGCAAAATCGTCAGAGTCAACAAACAAACAATACTTACCTTTAGCCTTTTCTATTCCAGTATCTCTCGCAGAAATAAGGCCTTGATTTGCCTTATGAACAACCTTGATTTTTTCAGGAAACTTTGATGCATATTTGTCACAAATTTTTCCTGAGTTATCCGTTGAACCGTCATCCACAAGAATTATTTCATAATCGCCCTCATAGGTTTGGAAAAGCAATGAATCAACACATTGTTCGAGATATTTTTCAACATTATATACCGGAACAAGTATGCTGAACTTCATTTCTTTCACTCCTCTAAAAGATTTTGCCATTGGGTTTTATATATTTCTAATTCTTCGGAATAATCAATATTTTTCAGATTTTGCTCAATACTACTTCGAAGCTTCGGGTTGTTTAAAATAGTCTCTATGCTCTGTGCTATCCCTTCTGAAGAAATCGAACACACAAGTCCATTTATATTAGGCTCAACAAGTTTTTTTCCCCCAAGTGTTGCAGTAGTTATAACAGGCTTATAAAGTTTATGGGCCTCAACAATAGTATTTCCCAAAGACTCTGCATAAGAAGGCTGAACATACACATCGCAAGCATTCATATAAGGGTATGGATTTTTCTGCATACCGGTTATTATAATCTCTTCTTGCAGATTATATTTTTCTATAAGCTTATCAATATTTTCTCTCTCGGGTCCGTCACCAACAAAATACCAAAGAAAAGAAATGTCTTTTCCTTTTAAAATTTTTGCCGCTTCAACCGCCAAATCAAAACCCTTAACCTTGGCGAGCCTACCACAAGAACACAAAACAAGTTTTTCTTTAGGTTTTTCAACAATATACTCTTTGCTTTGCGCTGTTATAAAATCTTTATCTGTATAATTCTCAATGATATAAATCCTATTCTTAATGCTAGGATACCATGTTCCTATTAATTCTTTTTGATTGTTATGAAGTGCCAATACCTTATCAAAATTATCAATTATAGGTACATGAATATTATGGAAATCATCTGTACTACTACGGAAAAAGAAATACTTTTTATTGGCATTTATACATTCACTAGTAAATAAAACTGTATATCCTTCTAAGTATGATATAGCTATATCATACTTTTCGGAACTGAAAAAGCGTTTTCTTTCATATTCCATTGACCACTTTACAATAGAATCAGAAAGCTTTTTATTAAATTTTTCTGTCTTCTCCTTTTTGCCCAAAAGCTTGAAAAGCAAAATTAACATCTGCAGAATAACCGCATAGGGCTTTCTGTAATAATGGTGATTATCATCATTGATTATTACATTAACTCTTTCATCAACCAAAGAAAGCAAATCCGTTCGGTTTTTGCGAAGATAGAGAGTTACGTCAAATTTTTCGTAATCAATGGCCTTCAAGGCAGAAATTAAAGATTTCTGCACACCGCCGATGGTCAGATGATGGGCTACTATGAGTAATTTCTTTTTATTCACATTAACTCCATCCATTTCCTTGCAATATTTGAAAGAGAAAGTTCTTCCTTTATTTTAACGGCATTTCCTGAAAGCTTTGCGGATAACTCTTTATCGGAAATAACGCTTTTAATTGCCTCTGCCAAGCCCTCGGCGTCGCCAACATCCGTAAGCAATCCGTTTTCACCATTTTTAATAACAGCACTTGCACCACCTATGGGGCAATCTGTGCAGACAACGGGCATACCAATTGCCATTGCTTCAAGCATAGCATTGGACATTCCCTCATAATCGGAAGAATTCACATAAACTGCATCTTCAATTATTTTCTCGTGAACATTAAGTGAAAACGGTTCAAAGTCTACAAAATTATTTAAGTTTAACTTTTCGATTAAATCTTCCGTTTCTCCCAAAGCTTTTTCATCATCTGCGTTTTGAGTGTTTCCGATTATACGGAGTTTGTAGTCCTCAAAATCCTTATGAACCTCTGAAAAAGCTTTAACAAGAACGGGTAAATTCTTCTGATAGGAAATTCTGCAGAATGTGGTTATATTCTTGTTTCTTTCCCCCTCATATTTTTGGGGGAGATTTTCTTTTATGGGGTTGAAAATTACAACACCCTTTGAAGCAATATTTTCGGGATATGCGTTTTTGGCGTCCTCGGTCTGAAAAACAGCCTTATCCGCTCTTTCGTAATATTTTTTCACGAAATTATATCCGTAACGGTGCTTCATTTGTCTTTTAGGGTCGCCACGCTCAGAAATAATAATTCTGTTTTTTGTTTTTCTACCTGCCAAAAGCACCAATGGAATTGAGGGCTGTAAGAAGGTTACAACAGTAGCATCTGGTCTTTTTTTCAATAATTCTTTAAGTGCTTGGATTTCTTTATGGTAATTTGCAATGAAAGAAAGATATGAAAATGCAATGGGCACAGATTTTTTTGCTTTTTCAAAAGGCTTACAAAGCAAAGAGGTTACAAATCTTAAAAGCTTATAAATAATATCAGTAAAAGATTTTTTAAAATTTTCCCTCAATATTATCACGGGAATATCTTCATCCAAATCTCTGCTTATGACCTCGTTTTTATTGCAGGAGGTTAAAAGAAATTCGCAAGTATAACCGTTTTTATGAAATTCATTTGTAAGAATGGAAGCAACTCTTTCTGCCCCACCGCCCTTTAAAACAGGCATAACCATTAAAACTTTCTTTCTGTTCATACAAATAATCTTCCTACTGTTTTTTCAAAAACTTTATATATAAACCAGAAGGCTTTGCCGTAGCAACGCATTTTAAGCGCTTTGTCACCGTATGCGTTGTCTTTTAAAATAGCTTTTTTTAATGATAGGTATTCACTTCTGTGATTATTTTTATCTTCTTTCGAAATTTTTAAATAAGTATCAAGAGCATTGAAAGCGCATCTTATTATAAAAGAACGTGCAGTATCATCTTCTGATTTCCCTATATTTATAGAAAAATCCCTTATTTGTTCATATACTGCTTTACAGCTTAAAAAATGTCTGAAAGTCTTTCTTGATGTCACTATTGAATTCTTTCTATATCTTCTGTAGTACAATCTTTCAGAACATTGGGCAACCCTTTGAGCAACGCAGAAAAGTTGATATGTGAAAAGCATATCTTCGGAGCAGTATATGTTTTCATTGATTAATAAACCACTTTTATCCAAAAAGGCTTTGCGCACAAACAGAAGCGGTATAGAACAATGAAAATCCTTATTTTTATTAAGCTCAGTTAAAACATTGTACCCGGTATCAGCTTTATATTTATTTTTTCTTAAATAGCCTTGTTTCACATCAAATGCATCTTTCGGATCAGCAAATGAACAGGCATCAAAAAACACCATATCTGCCTCTTGACTCTTGGCAACACGTATGAGCTTTTCAAATGCAGTTTCGTCAAGATAATCATCACTGTCAAGAAAATAAATATATTCGCCTTTTGCTACATCTAACCCAATATTCCGTGTTTTTGAGGGACCGCTATTTTCTTTGTGAACAACAGTTATTTTATGGTATTTATCAGTATATTCATCACAAATACTTCCCGAGCCATCTGTTGAACCATCATTAACGAGAATTATCTCATAATTCTCGTAGGTCTGCTTGAGAACGCTATCAACACATTCTTTAAGATATTTTTCAACATTGTAAACAGGTATAATTACGCTGATTAAACCACTGTTTTCCATACACTCAACCTTTTATTTTACACTTTAACACTATTAATGTCGTTGCAATAAGCTTTTTAAAATCCGAAACAAAACCATAGGAATAATGCTTCTTCATTGTTTTTTGAATCTTTTTATTTAATTCAACTTTTGTGATTTTTGGCTCTTTTATGGCTTTTTCTAAATCTACTGACATTTTCTCGGCATCCTCACTTTTACTGTGAACACCGGATTCATCGCAACCGATATTTTTTATATAAGAATATTTAGGGTAAACAGTCAACAAATCGTTTTTTACTAAATGAGCACCGAAACGCACCGACCAGGAGCTACCATTGCCCTTTGTCTGGCGGTAAAGTCGCATAAACCTGTCATTACCATTGGAATTAAGTTTTTTTATAAGCTTTGGATTTTTACAGAACTCTGCAAAATCTTTTAATTCCCAATCAGCACCGTTCCAACAGTCTGCCCAGGTTCCCCAAGAACAACTGCAAGAACGATATGCGGTGAAAACATCTCCATTATAGTCCGGCGGAAAACCTATTGCAGGTGCATAACCTGAAATTGAACCGATGTTTTTATTGTTTTCATAATAATTTAAGCACTTGTTCATGTAGCTTAAGAAATACGGCGAACAAACACAGTCATCTTCTAAAATTATAATCTTTCCGTATTCGTTTATTACCCTTGTAACGCCTTCAATAATAGACTTTGCCAGTCCCTTGTTTACAGGGTTTTCTATTATTTTAACAGTATTAAACTCTTTTCTATCTTTTATTTCTTTGGCGAAAGCACGAACTTGATTTACAGCCTCTTGAGTTTTTTCATTTTTAGCACCATCGGAAAAAACTATTAAATCCGTATATTTTGACTCTTCGCACTTTGCAAGAGCCTCATAGGTTTCTTTAAAATGGTCTGCTCTATTGTAAACAAACATTGCAACCGGAGCATAATTCATACTTTCACCTACCTATAATCAAATTTTTAATATATCCTTATAAGCGTTTACAAGATCCTCTGCATTTTTTTGAGGATTATGGGTAACCAGTGCCCGTTTTTGAGCATTTTTTGAAAGTTCAAGAGCTAACTCATCGCTATCAAAAATCTTCTTGATGTTCCACGCTAAAAGAGCTGAATCATCATTTCTGTAGAAAAGAGCATCTTTTCCGTCCTCCGCCATGTCGGAAACGCCTCCAACATAAGCGCTGATGCATGGTGTTCCTATAATCATAGCCTCGCCCAATGTATTGGGACTGTTTTCAACTGTTGAACAAAGCACGTAAGTATTCACTTGAGCCAATTTTTCTGCTACCTGCGGAGCTTTCAATGGGCCGGTAAAAACAATATGGTCTTTCACACCCAAATCATCAATTAATTTTTTCAAGTATGCTCCATAGCCTTTTTTGAAAAAAGAACGATGGTCATTATCCGTATAAGGCTTGTGCCCTGCTACGTAAACTTTTATATCGGGGTATTCCTTTATTAACTGAGGCAAAGCCTCAACCACAAAATGAAAACCCTTTAAAGCATTATAACCATTACCCACGTATATTGAATGTCTTTCAATTTCATCAATATTCCATTTCGCTGTATAAAATGGGGTGCGCAACACTCTGTTGCAAGAATAATATTTTGCATTTGGGTTTATTGAATATGAATGGGCTCTGTCCCAGGTCGTTCTGCCTAATATGTATTCAGAATTTTCTATAACTTTTCTTTCGTGGCTCAGGCGTTTTTTATACCATCTTGTTTTTCTGAAATGTAATAGTAGTCCTGCCATAATATTTCTTGAGAAAATCAAATCATCCATCTGAAGATGACCGCATTGATAATTGTAATACCCCTTTAAAATCCCTTGCATGGATGTAACTGTTGGAATGTTGTGGTTTTTTCCAACATGAAGTGCCGCTTCGGAATGTAAAAACTCTGTACCTTCAATATGTATTAAGTCAGGCTTAAAATCTTCTATAATTTCAGTAAAACGATTTTCAATCACTTCAGTAGATGTTTTAGGAGTGTATGCTACGCTGTAATATTTAATTCCATCTACGATTTCTTCAAAATATTCTCCATTTTCGCACTTACATGCAATTGCTAAATTAATTCCCTCAAAATTTTCGAGTTCTTTCGCCATTGACTCAACCCAGCCGCCTAAAACATCGGAAGAAACGCCAATTCTTGAAGCCACATTAGCAGGTGTTAAATTAACCGTCCAAAGTATTCTCATCTTTTATTCCTTCCCATCTTATAACATCCTCAAAAAATAAAGGTAAAACAAGCAAAACCGTACAATATATTGAATATGTAACTGAATTCAACAATGATACTATCAGCAGAGAAACAAGAACAGCATTTCCCATTCTCCTGATTTGAAGATTATCATACTTTTCTTTGTAATAATTGGGAACAGAATAAAAGGCTTTTATAAAAAACCATCCGCCCCATAAACCATATTTTGCTAAAGTATCAAGGAAACCGGAGTGACCACCGCCGCTACCTCTCCACAATGCACCGATGATTGGATATTTTGACATAAGCTCTAAGCTATTCATATAGCGAATAATACGGGCTTGAATAGATCCCTCTGCGGCACCGGTCTCGCTTGTTGCCACAAGGTCATTAATTTTCTTTGCAACCGCAGTACCGTCGAAGCTCTCCAAAAGCCACTCTCTGAAGCCATCCCAATAAACAATAGAGAACATAATCGAAGCCAAAATCACACCCGCTACCACAAAGGCTTTAATACCGCTTTTTCCGTTATAAAAAAACAATATTATCGCTCCGACAGCGCTTGTAAAAATAGCTATAGAATAACCCGCTTTTGAAATAAGCTGAACAAAGCTTATTGCCCAAACAACACCTATGGCAAAGTAAATCTTATTGTATTTAAATGATTTTATTATCCACATTAATATAGCCGAAAACATACAAACCTGAGGATAAATAAGACTATAACCACCTACACCCTGCCTTAAATATTCATATGTAGTTTCATCATCGCGAACTATCTTACGGGCAATGGTCGGGTCAATGATCAGTGCTTGTACAGTTTTGTAATTCCAAATTATAAACAAAACCAAAACTATAGGTATAAGCCACTTGAGTTCTTCCCAATGTTTCTTATAAAAGCTATTCATAATAAAGCAAACAACTAACATAAAAAACGCAATTTGCTTTAAAATTCCTCTGAAATCACCATTATCTATGAAGGTTACACCTATAACGGTGAAAAGGAAAAGTATGGAAAGCAACTGATTTTTGTCGAGAACAACGGGATTTTCTCTTATTAACCAAACGCCTGCCCAAATGGCAAGTGCCCCCAGCACAATTATTCTGTAAATTAAATCAATTTCCAAGGGAGGCGATATAGACCATATAACAAGGTATGCTACGGCAAATGATTGAATTGTTCCGTAATTGAAACCTTTTTTCACCATAGCCACCTCCTATTTTTTATTCAAGCCAAGTTTTTGCGCTATCACGATATTCTTTGTAATCAAACGTGGTTTTCAAGTCCGGAATTGCTTCCGTTTTCCCTTTTTCCAAAACACGCTGCATTGCAAGATAAACACTTTCTACTGTTGTGTTTTCGAGCAATATACTGTCAGAACTGTTTTTAGCATATTCTTTTATATCACTTACGTCAGTGGTTATTACAGGAACCCCGCACGTATAACTTTCAACAAACTTTGTGGGAAAACCTGCATTATTTCTCCTATCTGACAGCCGTATAAATATATAACAATCGCAACCTTTGATTTCTTTTATTGTTTGCTTATGTGTTTGTTTTCCAAGAAAACGAATTTGATTTTTTCGCTGTTCTTTGATTTTTATTTGTGGGTATAAGCAATTAAATTCATCTCGGGTAATTCCTACAACATTCAGTTGTATGTCAGTATGGTCAAGAAGTTGAAATGCTTCTACAACTTTATCTAAACTATCTTTGTTGCCGTCAGGAAATCCGGCAAAGCAAAATGTAAAGTTATCGGTATTTTTTTCAACCTTTTGATGCCAGATTCCATCATCAATATCTACGAGTGGTGGCAAACGCAAAACATTTTGGTTTTTTTTGTATGACTCTTCCATGGTTTTGCTGATAACTATGACTTTATCTGCAATCTTGTGGACAAGGCTTCTAACAAAAAACTCATCAATATATTTAAATGCCTTTTTCAAAAAAGAGCCTTCCGTAAACTGAGTCCATTCGGTGCAATCGTACGCTACTGCAATCCCCTTTTTTGAAAAATATTTTTTAGCTAAAACAAGGGTGATAAAAGGAACATTATAAAGCAACACCATTTTAAGATTTTCATATTCATCCGCAAGTTTTTTGAGGTTAGAAAAGTTTAAAATCTGCTTTAGCCATTCCTTTGAAGTTTCCGGATGCGGTTCTTCAAACATATTTTCAGAAATCTGCCACATTCCTGAAAGTGTACCATCGTAGCAAGCACCTAAAAAAACTGCTTTATAGCCTAAAGAATCAAATAACTTTCCGTTGGAAACCACTCGATTCGCTGCAGCGTTTTTATCAGGGAGAGCAAATCCGCCGTAGTAAATTATTGTGCCCTTCAAGACAAAATCTCCTTATACAATTCAATAGTAGCGGTTGTCTTTGTAATAATCCAATCAAGATTAGCAAGAAACATATCAAAGTTTTTATAACTCATAGCTACATCTAAAACTTTTTATTAACTAAAAACTAAAGTAGTTCGTTTATTTTTTTCATATATGCATCAATAACTATATCTCGTGAAAAATTCGTATTGATATACTCTCTGCCTTTTTCACCCATCATTTTTCTTTCTTCGTTGGGCAAAGCAAGGAATTTTTCTATTTTCTCGCACAATTCATTAACATTTCCGCCGTGATACATAAAACCGGTTTCTCCGTCAATAAAAGTTTCCATACAGCCAGGATTATCCGTTGAAATTATCGGTCTTCCGGAAGACGCACTTTCAAGAAGAACATTGCTCATACCCTCACCGTAGGTAGAAGGATGAATAATAGCATGAGATTTTCTGATAAATGGTTTCGTATCCTTTTGGCTTCCATGAAATTTAATAATACCTTTATTTTGAAGCTTTTCTAAATCCTCGTAATAATGTGATTCTGTCTCTTCCACAAAACCCAACATATTAAACTCGGTATTAGGATATTTCTTTTTTATTCTTTTAGCCGCTTCTATGTAATCCTCCACGCCTTTATCCTTCAGAATTCTTCCCACATAGTTAAAAACGATTTTTTCTCCCTCTATACCATTTCCACCTTCGGGATACTCTTGCAAAGGAAAACGTTTTGTATTCACCCCCGAGCCGGGAATGAGCTTGATTTTGCCTTTAACCATACCATTCTCTAATGCTATTTTCATATTTGTTTCATTTTGGAACATAACGCATTGTGCACGTCTGTAAGAAAATTTAAAAAGCTTCATTACAAATTTTTGTACAAAACTACCCTTTTTTAAAACACTACCGAAGCCGGTAACATTTGAGATGACCGGTATTTTAAACAGATGTGCTGCCATGGCACCATAAACATTGGGTTTGGCTGTATAAGTTAAAACAATATCAGGTCGATATCGTTTAATAAGTGAGTAATAATGACAAAACAATTTTATGTCTGCAATAATGTTTGTACCCCGTCTGTCTATGGCAGGGTTATCGTATATATATTCAATATGCTGCATTAATTCAAATTTTTCACCATACGGACAGGAGATTAAAACATCATACCCCTTTTCAACAGCAGCCTCAACAAGTTCTTTTCTGAAGCAATATATATCGTCATCATTGTTGGTAAAAATAGCAACGAGTTTTTTGTCGTTTTTTATCTTCATAAATTCACCGCGATTCCACAATATCCGGAATTTCTTTTGTTTTATCATTTAAAAAAACAGTTGTAACTGTTAAAAACATTGTTTTTACTTCTTGTAACAAGCTAAAGTTTTCAACGGCATTTAAATTATGCACCATTTTAGCGGGTAACACCGTTTCAATATATGTTTTCTCAGGTTCAGCCGAATCATTAAGTATTTGTGTTTCATTACGATAAAACACACTCGCTTGAGATGTTATACCTGCAGGTAATAAAAGCGTAGCCTTCATTTCAGGGGAATACTTGTTTACATATTCAGGAACCTCGGGACGAGTCCCCACAAAAGTCATAGTACCTCTTAAAACATCAAGCAACTGACTAAGCTCATCAATTTTATATTTTCTGATAAAACGTCCGACTTTTGTAATTCTTTCATCTTCACCTACAGTTAACTGAGAACCCTTATCTGCCCCTTCAACCATAGACCTGAATTTGAAAATCCTGAACTTTTTTCCGTACCTTGTAACTCTTTCCTGTCTGTAAAAAACAGGACCTTTTGAATCAAATTTAATTGCAGCAGCAAGTATTAAGAAAAATGGTGACAATAATATAAGCAAGAAAAAAGACACTATAATATCAAACAATCTTTTTAAAAATAAGCTGAATCGTTTTTTGTTTAATATATCATAATATTTTTTTACTTCCGGAATTTTAAGTTCTTCCGGTAAATCTTCCCACTTACAAAGCACTTATGCCACCCCTTTCCTGTTATTCTTCATCTTCTTTTACTGTGTCAATATCCTTTGGTCTGATTTTTTCATCTTCGTAACCATAGCCATATTTTTTATAGCCATAACCGTAACCCTTGTACCCATAGCCATAGCCATAATTCTTGTAGCCGTAGCCATAACCGTAACCACTTGTCCCGCCGATTGTTCCGTTAAGAACACAACCTAAAACTTTAATGTCGGTAGAAAGCAGGTTGTTAAGTGTGCTTTTGATTTTTCCTATTCTGACTACATCTTGGTATATTATGTATATTGCTGCGTCTGCTGCCTGAGCAATAAACATCGCATCAGAAACCAGACCGCAAGGAGGTGTATCAACGAGTATATAATCAAACTTGTTTCTCAAATCGTCAAAAACACTTTTTGCAAAAGCAGTAGAAACATAACCATCCTTTTCATCATCTGAAAAAACAAACCTTAAAAGTGAAATATTATATTTTTCTATATATGCAATTTCATATTTATCTGAAACAGTTTGATATTCAATCTCATCTACATCAATATCCAACAATGGCGCAACACTCGGGTTTCTCAAATCTGCGTCCACAAGCAAAATGTTCTTTTTACGTTTCGCCATAGAAAGAGCAAGATTTGTTATTACCGTTGTTTTTCCTTCGCTGGGAGCGGTACTCGTAACAACCACAACTTTTTCATTATCTTCAAGACTGTTTATAACCACATTTCTGCAAACTCTGACAGATTCTGAAAAAGCCGAAGGAATTTTTTCATTTGTTATAAGCAAAGAGGTATCCGTTTTTTCTCCTATTTTTTTGAAGACAATTTTCGGAACAGTACCCAAAACTGTGTTGTTAAGTTCTGTTGTAATTTCGTCCTTTGTTCTGATAGTATTTCTGAATACTGCATATAAGAAAATCAAGACAACGCCAACCAACAAACCAAAAGTTGAACCGGTGATAAAATTCTTTTTAATTTCCTTGGAGTTTGAAGGATTTCTGGGAAAAACAGGAGCCGTAATCATATCCATTTTTATATTACCGATAACGTGCTTTGCAACGCTGGGGTAATTATCAATTACGGAAATCAGGGTATCGTAAGTCTTTTGGGGATCTTTTCCCACTGTGGTAAGTTTAAACATATTCGTCCCTTTAACCACAGTTGCCGAAACAGAAGCCGGCATTCCTTCCACACCTAATTCGGTACAGACAATTTCCTGCAAAAGATTACTGCTGAGAATATGAGGAAAGGTGGAAGCAAGCTGTTCGGCAGTAGTTGTATCATAATGATAAGAATATTTAGAAAGCCCTGTATTTGCGCCGGAAACACTTTGCATACTAACAACAAAGGTTGCCGAAACACTGTATGTAGGACTGTAACTCAAAACACCCCTGACTGCAAGTCCGCCACCGAACAACACAGCCAAAGCTATACAAACCCACCAAAGCTTTTTTACACCTTTGATAAAGTCGGTTAAATAAATTTTAAAATGAGCTTCAACCTTGTTTGAACTTTTTTGGTCTTTTACCATAAAACTTAATCCTCTGTTGTGTTTTTATAATTTCCGTACTTACTGTATTTTGAATATTTACTGTACTTCCCATATTTACCGTATTTGTGGTAACCGTATTTATATCTTCCGTAGTGTCTGTAACCGCCTTCATCAATGCCCGACATACTGAAAAGAGTGAAATCAGGATAAACATCATTAAGAATACATCCAAAAATTTTTCCGCCTACATTGTTTATTGTTGTAAGTGTGTCATTAATAACAGCTGAAGAAACAACATCTGTACGAACAACAAGTATTGTTTCATCTGCAATTTCACTCATATCAGTAACAGTTGTATCTGCGGAAATGGGTGCAGTATCAATAATAACAAAATCCATACTCTCCCGAAGAAAGCCCATAAGCTTTTTGCATTTTTCGCCATGAAGCCACTCATGGTAATTTTTATGGGGCATAGTATTAACGGCTAAATACAGTGAGCTTTTCTTAAAGCGTTTAATTTTCAATTCATTCGCAGATTCGTCTTTAAAATAATTTCCAAGTTCTGTTTGTTCGTTATATTTAACGCCGAAAATTTTATAAAGAGCAGGTTTTTTACCATCAAAATCGATAAGAGCTACCTTATGACCTCTTTCTGCAAGAGAAACAGCAATATTAGAAGCAACTGTTGATTTACCTTCGTTTTCCGCAACGCTTGTAACTGCAAAAACTTTGCTTCTGTTGTTATGCTTTTCTCTCTCAAGCTTTGCAGCGATTGTGTGGAACTGCTCTGAAAATTTAAGACTTATAAACGCATTCCCTACTATAAGCAAAGATTTTTTCTTTTTGTTAAGTCGGTCTTCTATTGTCATTCTTTTATTTTCGTGAGGAACAACGCCCAAAAGCTTCGCGTCAATTCGATCTTCAAACGCCGCTACATTTTTCACAGTATCTCTTAAAACAGATAAAACCAAAATCGCAAATATCACAACAACCGCAATGGCGGAAATGATAATGTTTGTATTAGTACTTGAAACCGCATTAGTTGCATTTTTAGGAACCGTAGGCGGAGTCAGCACATTAATAACCGCATTTTCAAAAATATTATCTGAAATTTCGGGATAAACCACCAACACGGATTTCAAAAGGTCGTAGGCTGCCTGAGGATCTCCGCTCGTAACGCTTATTCTCAAAAAGTTTGTTGATTCGAGAACACTTGCTGAAATTCTTCCGTTAAAATAATCATAGCCTGCGTGAGCTGCAGCACGTTCTTTCATAGCAGGTTCAATAAACACATTTGTGTAAATATCTGCCATTTCAGAAGAAGTTGAGAAATACGAAAAAGCACTATTTCCCGAACCCTTTGTGCTGACAACCAAGGTCGCGCTTGAAGTATATTCCGGCTCGTAAACAATGGTATCAACAATGTAAATTCCCATATAGCCAATGAGAACGCTGAGAACAACAACCCAAAGATTTTTTATTAAATCTTTTAAAATACTGTGCCATTCAATTATAATTTTATTTCTATCCATAATTAATTACCCAACAACCACAATAAGAACAGTGTGACCTTTGTTATCATTACGGTCTTCTGCGTAATAATGAACAAGGTAGGTACCCTCTTTTTTCATGTTAATTTTTGTTTCGATTGTTACATCGTCAGTAATATCTCTTTCTTCGCTGTCAGTAGCGCTTACTAAATAATCTTCGAAATCTAATTTTTCGCCTTTATCGGCATAAATTAAATACTTCTTCAGCTTGATTTCAGGGGCTGCCTCGCTTCTGTCCTCAACAATAAGCGGAATGTCCAAAACAGCGGTATCGCCTTTTTCGGTGGTAACTCTTGCATTAATAGTGAAAACGCCTGTTACAGATTTTGTGTAGTCATCGCTGGTTAAAATCATATCGGATGTAATATCACCCACAATACTGTCTTTAACACTTATGGCCTTTTTTAGGTTCGGGGTTTCATATACAGAGTAGCAAAGAGCTTCACTCAATGAAAAACGGGGTGATTCATAATCCTTGTATCTTATTTTTCGGGTGGCGGTTGCAATATTGTTATCATTATCGCAAACAGCATATGTAACTCGGCTTACACCCGGTTCAATAAATCTTGAAACAGATTCAATGATAATTTCACTTGTCAGGTCACCGTCTTTTTCGTCAAAGGCGGTGATGCCTTTTAAAAGCTCTTCATCTGTAGCTTTAAGGCTCACTTCAATTATTTCGCCTTCAACAGTTATTTGAGGAATAGTTGTGTCAGTTGTGATTTTTTCCCTGATAAAAATGAGAGAGAAGGCAATAAACGTAATTACAAAAAGCGTAAGAACACTACCACGCAAAATTCGCATATCCGAAACCTCTTTAGACTTTATATTCAATGGCAGTTTTTCCCTTAAAATAAGATAAAACTACCGCATTATTAACCATATTATATAATACTATAATATAGCAAAAAAATCAACAAATTACGACAAATTCGTCGCTTTGTGAAAACAAATAAAAAACATATTTTTACATTCTGTAAAATCATTCATATTTCTCGCATACAAGCACAAACAAACCCCCGACTTGATTCGTTCAAGTCAGGGGTTGTTATGCTTTATTTAATTAAGAAAGGAAAGCTTTTTTTGCGCCCAAATCGACTGATGTGAACTTACAAAAAGATTCAACCCAAGGGTTACATCCTTCTTCACGGCCGAAATATTTTTGGATTTCTTCATTGGAAGCACCATCGAAAATAAGGTCTCTATCGTCTGCAGTAATTGCGCAACCGCTACCTGCAGCTAAAGCATTTACTCCTAAAGAGGCTACCATAAATGTGGGTTTTATATATTTATTCATAATTAATCCTCCTTTAAGATTTTACTGACACACCTAAAAGGTTGCTTATAAACTCAAACAACTTTTCAAGTAATGAGAATATAGATGTAATTCCATCCGGAACACCAGGATTTGTTGCGGTATTCTCAGCATTTTCTTTCTCAACATCTGTTTCAGATACAGATTCAGTTGCATCTTCAGTTGTATCATTTTCGTCAACCTCAGGTGTAACAGGTTCAACAACATCCAGCACAGCGGCATTGTCGCCATAGATAATCTGATTGCTATTATTTATCTGGGCCGTAGATGTTAAAGTTCCGTTGATCAGTTTGAGGTTGTTAACTGCAAGAATACCCGTACCATCATTAGCAACTATAACGACTACTTCTCCCGTGGTACCAGAAACGGTTGCAGCAGAAGATACATCATAGTACATTTCCGTTGCACTTGATACAGTTTCAGACGATTCTTTAACAGTACCGTTTAATGTTGAGGTAATCGTTGCTTTTGCAGAACCTTGAACAGCCCTCATACCAAGCATAATAGCGGCATCAGTACCGGCATATTTCGCATTGAATTTGAATGCAATTGCATCGCCTGATTTAAGGTAAATTTCACCTTTAGGACCACCCTGCTCGTTATAAGCATTAAAGTTCCATGCAGCATTAGCATAATCAAGCTTATTACCTTCAACATAAGCCATATTTTTATTGCTGTTTGCTGTATCCATTTCAAGTTCTTCGACGATATTATAATATGTCGGGTTCTGCTCAGCTTCGCTGTAATAACCATTACCACCATTTAAGGGGTTATAAATACGGATACCATCAATATAGTTAGTAAGAGTTGTAACTCCGCTTGAGAAATACTGTTTTGCAGATGCACTTGTTGCTGTGTTTTTGGTTTCTGTTGCTTTCGCACCTGAACCACCATTAAGAATGGAATTGTCATCCATCCAGATTAATTTAACTTCGCAATCAACATCTTCAATACCAAGTTCTTCAAGCATAGCTGAATTTGCAACTGCAGAATTGGTTTGAACCTCTGTTCCATCTTCGGCAACAACAGAAGCGCTTGAGTTATAAACTTCAGCTGTTGCACTACTTTGCAATGCACCTGAACTATTGAGATAGAGGGCTGTTACTTCAACATAATATGTTCCGTAAGAATCTCTATGATTTAAAACAGGAACCTGATGAAGCAAGCCATTGGTCATAATACTTGTATCAGAAAAATATGTGTCAACTACATACATACCCATCAAAGTCTTTGTAGAACCTGATACACTGTATATTTTTACTCGCTGAACACCTGTGTTCGTACCGCAGGCAGAGATGAGGTCAAAGCCTGAACCAACGAACTCAAAGGTTGCAGTATCGCTCTTCTTGTTAGTTGAAGTAACATCTGCCTGAAGATATGTTCCGTTGGAGAAGCCTGTGGATTCTGCATAAGCGCTGTCATAGCCATAGACATCGTCCTTGTCATATTCTTGAGTACCACTTGCGGTTGCGTTACCTTTCTTGCTCCAAGCAACAGTATTGCTTACTCCACTAAAGTCTAAAACACTTTCTTCATAAAGCATATTAGAGGCAGGCGCAATAGTAATGGTGTTTTTCAATATATTAGTTGAGTCGTCCTTATATGTCATTTTTGTATAAAGATCAACAGTTTCTACACCATTCATAATACCATTGAGGACATAGTTAATCTTAAAACTGGACGGATCGGTAACACTTAATTTACCATAAGTTCCATCAAGGGTTGGTGAAATTGTTGCACCATTATCAGTACTAAAGCCATACTCATAACCCGTAGCAATATCTGTAGCGTGATGAGCCAAAATTCCCATATCATTCTTAAA
Organism: Acutalibacteraceae bacterium; assembly: GCA_045542535.1. GTDB lineage: Bacteria > Bacillota > Clostridia > Oscillospirales > Acutalibacteraceae > DTU089. The sequence goes on from JAZQLF010000027.1 coordinate 79,215, forward strand.
AGGATTGAACGGTAATGAAAAACTAGAGTCTGCAACAACGTTATCGGCAACAACTGCAGCTTCATTTAACTTCCAAACCGCATAGAAAGTCATATTTACAATATTATCAGGGTCAATTCCTGTAAGTTTACTTACACTTACGGTCTCGCCACCTGAATAAACAGCCTCAGCGGCATCTTCTTCAAGAGCCCAACCAATGAATGTAGCACCAACGCAGGTTAAACCATCAGGAAGAGTGAAAGTATCTGTATATTTAACAGTTTTAGAATCAATACTTCCTGAACCACCGTTGGTTGAGAAGAAAACACCGTAGTTTCTTAGTGTCCATTGGGATGTAAGATATACCGTACTGTCATGACCAACATAGGAATCTGCTTTAATCCATTCATTGTTGTTCTGCTCATTCATCCAACCATCAAAGGTATAACCTGTTCTTGTGGGGTCGGGTGGCAGTTCACCATAGGTTCCGTCGGAGCAAACAACTCTGTTAACTTCGGAAGAACCCCATGTTATATCTTTGTCTTCATAAACACGGATGTTGTTTACTGTCATTACACTTTGGTAGTCGTTAGGGTCAAAACGAAGCCTTACATAAGCAGCTGCAGCGGAAGTTGTAAATTTAAATGTACCTGTGTTGGTAGCTTTCATATAGCCACCCTCATCTTTACAGTTTTCCACAGGCGACTGAGCACTAAGGTGGTTATAATCCGCATCGCTGATATCAGCAAAAACTTCATAATTGTCTACACCATCATTCGGTGTATTGTCAGTATGTGTAATGTCTGCTGAAACAATATAAGTTGTATCAGGCTGAATCGCAATGTAATAAGTCCAAGCTGTATTACAGTCGTCATTGAACTTTTCTTCTCCGTTTACTGTTTTCGTTGCAGAAATAGCCTTTATTGTAAAGCCTGTATCAGTTACCTCTTCAACCGTAGTTTCAGATGAAGCTATATTATCCCTGAATTTATCAAAATCAAACAAGTTATCAAAGGTTACATTAACCTTTTGGGGTTCTACCCATTGTGCATAGAGGGTAAGCGTATCGTTATCAAGAACGCTGGCTGTTTTTACGGTGCTACCATCTGCATAGGCTGTACCACTACCATTTGACGCTGTGTTCCAACCGGCAAAGGTTGCCTCTTCTTTTGTGAAAGCATTAGCAGTAAGTCTGATTTCTTCACCGTATTTGGCAGAAAGGCTGCTCATTGAACCCGAACCGCCATTAGAATTAAACACAATTGTATACGGACTACCTTCCCACACAGCGTAGAATTGCTGGTTAAATCCACCATAAATTAAAGTACCATCTGCCGGGAAATAATTTTCTGTATCGCTATAGTGAGTGTCAGCAGAGTATGACCAACCTTTAAAGGTGTAGCCATCGCGCTTTGCTGAGAAGAACTCCGCGTAAGGCGCAGCAAATGTCCAAGTTGTACCACGACCATTATTATCCAAAGGAAGGGCTGTCTGATCACCAAAAGTTGTAGTCCAACTACCATCATCACAATTCAAATCGAATTTAAGATATGTCTGTAAACCGGTTATTGCCGTTTCAAGGGCAGTTGCGACGGTTGTAACATCTGTTGCACCGGGGTCGCCAAGAACCTGAGCCGCATTCTGAAGAGCTGTTTTAAAATTAGCCCAAGATTCAATTGTGTAGTTCTTTTCGTTAAAGCCTGAACATTCAATAACAAGGTCACGAAGTGTGGATTTATCAACACCGGTAACATTGATGTTAACAAAGTTATTGTTCCATGCGGTTGATGTAATACTAGCACTGTGTATACCTTGAGCACCGGATTTTATTCGATAATTGCCTGTTCCTGTTATCGCCTTATTCCACGTATCATTATATTTTACACCACATGAATTTTCATTGGTATTCTCATAAAAAACAGTACCTTGGCTATTATAATCACCCGTGTATTGGCTGCCTCCGGTAGCTGTTCCGTTGTAGTAACTAGAGGTCTGACCTGTAAAATCCGAAACATAATATTTACCGCCATTACCATTTTCCGTGTCTGTGACCATAAACCCTATCTTAAAGTTAGGAATTTGATTAAAGTTATTGTAACGGCTGGTATCAACTGTAAGATTTGCCGTAGGGCTTATTGAATTTGCGCGAGCGTGGTATTTTGTGCCACCGGCTTCTACAGACTGATAGTTTATAGTAGGAGAAAGTCCGTTGCTGCCAGATTGAATCCAGTTTGTGTCGGGGTTATTGTTGTTGGGAGTCGCTATTATATTGAGCATCGGCAAGAAATTAGCTGTTTGAACATAATATCTGTTGTTACTATCACCATCAGAATAACCATGGACACCTGATGCCCAGAGAATAGTACTCATAAAGACATTATGCCATGCACCCTTAGCTTTTGCCGCCGCACCAACAGGCTGATACCATGGCCCATAGAATGTTGTATAAGCATAGTATATACATTCGGTGCCATCTTCCATAGTGGCAGTGAATTTCCATTCTGCCACGGCAGTTTGACCTGCTGTAAGCCCGCTGCCAAGTGACATAGTAAGGTTATCTGCAGTAAAGTACCCTTTTGTGTTAGGTATAATCGCTGTATTTTCTGCAACACCTGCGGTTGTAACATCACCACCATTAACTATACTAACATCAAATTTTACTGATTTTGCACCGGGAATATAAAACTGAAACTTACCTGCAGTAGCATTGTTTACAGCCTCAGTAGTGAGTATATATCTGTTTGTTTCAAGGATATTGTTAACATAATACTGACCTGTTGTTGAAGCACCTGTTGAAGGTGTAAGGTAAACAGTTTCAGGAACAGCAATTTTGCCATTTTTAAGTTCTTCCTGAATTTTAGGGTTACCAACAGTTTCAAAGTCATAACGAATTTGCTCTGCAGTACCTGTGGTAATGTAATAAGAGTACTCTATAGGATTGTAGCTCTTGAAGGTCATTGTCTTCAACGGAGAGATATATGATGTGGGCGTTTCCACTGCAGGGTCAGCGGTAACAGCGTGCCTGCTTGCAAGAGTGCCATCATCATTATATTTGTTGGGGAATGTACCCACACTGAATGTTGTTGCACCTGAAGAATAAACACCAATACCATAACTGTTATCATCTGTGCCTGCCATAAATGCAGCCCAGTTTTCCGTACAGGTACGGTATGGGTCAACAGGGTATTTCGCAGTATATTCCGGTTCTGCACCCCAGAAGTCAAGGTCAGTTTGAGTTACTTTTGTGTTTGAGGATGACCATGCTTCATCACCTGAATAATAAACAAGAGTGTTCAAGGGCTCAACACAATAGAAAGCAGGGAGCTCCTGACGAGCTACGCTTGAAGGATAGCCGGAATAATCCACAAAGCGACAGTATGTTTTAATCATTCCGTCTTCAAAAACATACCTTGATTCCATATAGGAGGGTGTGTTGTAGCTATCAGGGTAATCCTCAGAGTTTTTACCCCAGTCAAGAGGACGGGTTTTAACATAAATTTCAGTAACATTACCAGCACTATCTGTGGTTATTTTATAATCAACAACCTTACTTGCTTCTTCTTCGATATTACCACCCTGAACAGGGTTATATCTCCAAGGTGTTCCGTTATAGCTACCCATTTCAAAAGGATCCTGGTCTGTTCCATAATATGACTGCTGAACATATCTGCCTTTATCGTTAGTATTAATAAGGTTAACTGCTTTGTTTATAGATGTAGCATTGTCTTTACTAATATTAGATTCGAAATCGACCTTTGTGCCTGTTCCGTCGGCATAGGCTACGGCAATAGGGTTATTTTTAAGGTCTTGAATATAAGAAAGAACACCACCCCATGCAAGGTTGATACCAACCTTATATTCGTCATTCTGGTAGTATTGCGTTGATTCACCGGGAACAGTAGAGTTAACTGTTTTTACTGAAACTAATTCAAAACTGCCAAGCTCGTTATCAAGGCAAGTGAATTTGATTGTTGCAATATTAGTCTGAGTTTTTCCGGTAAGGAAATCATCAATATAGGATGCAAAGCTTCCATTATCGGAGGGTTCAAGGAAAAACTCTTCAATATCCTCACCAAAATCTATTACGCCTTTAACATAGGAATCAGAGATGTAAGTTAATTCATAACGGTTAAAAGCTGAACCTGTATAATTTAAGGTGTATTCATTATTTGCTATTGTTACGGGTTGTGCAGTGTCGTTAACAGGAACAGTAATTTCGTTAAACTGGCTGACATTAACCTTGAATGTAACAGACTTGCCGCCATAATTTGCAGTAATGGTTCGTGTACCGTAATTTGTTAAATACTCGGGTGTGCAGTAATAGCCGGAATCAATGGTAATTGTGGAGCCGTCAGCAAGGGTTCCCTTGAGAATAAGACCTGTTGTATTAAGTTTCTCGTTAAGAGTATACTCTGTTTTTGTCGGGAGATATGCAATTTCAAGTGACTGCACTTCAATATTCCAATTTGAGTAAACTGTGGTGCTCAATTCAAAAACATTTGTATCAGCAGTAATACGCTTACCTGTGCCATTTTCACCTGTAAACCAACCGGCAAAAACATAGCCATCACGCGTTGCAGGTGTGGGAAGCTCACCATAAGTGCCACTCCCTGCCGTATAAATCTGACGAGTGGGGAGAGTTGTGTCATTATTTGTGGCAGTATCAGCTTTACAAATTTTAATATCTTTAAAAGTTGCAGAAGAATTAATTGTGTTATTATCAAATCTTAACTGGATACGGGCTGTATTTTCGGGAGTTGTGAAGTTCCATTCATTTCTACCAAGTGCGCTGGCATTAGCTTGAACATAAGTTATACATTTTCCGTCTGCGTCATAATAAGAAACAAAGGTTTCAGCAGATTCTGTTGTTCCACTAATAACATAAGAGAACGTATATTCTGTATTTGCCTCAACACCAATTGTATAATAGCCTTCATTGTTCAATGCGTTAGTAGCATCCATTGAACATGCGGTGTAAACTTCAGCTGCATCGGTGTTTGTAAGGGTAAAGCTACCCTCAGCAAAATCCGTTTCTATTGTGCTTGAACCACTCGGTAAAACAGTAGTGGATAAAGTATTGTTAGCCCACTGCTCAAAGATAAAGAGGTTATCAAAAGCAAGCTCGATAGTGTCACCCGTTGCTGCCTTCGCAATTATGCCCATTAATGGTGAAACTGCAGGGCTTGCAACAGAAAGTACCATTATCACTGCTAAAAGCAATGACAATGCCTTTTTTCCTTTCATTTTTGTAATATGTTTTTTCATTTTTCATCAACCTCCATTGATAAAGTGCAAAATGCAAAATGAATTATTTATGTAGTTATCTATATAAAAAGCTTTTGCTTATTGTTTTCGAATATGTTGCGGTTATGCGAAGCCTATCATCCCTGTTTGCCCTTGGGCAAATAGGGAGGGGGACCGCGCCATAGGCGTGGTGGTGGGTAGTTCTCTTACTCCTTTTCACCAATAAATGAAATCAATCTTTAAATTTCACTTCTTCATCAATTCCGACCGCTTCTGCTCTTTCTTTACAAGCATTGATTATGGTGTGTTCCGCTTCTCTTATGTGTTTATTAATATCACTGTTATAAAATCTCAACAGCTTATAACCTGAATTTTCAAGAAATTCTTCTCTTCTTTTTTCATATTCGGTATTTTCTTTCCAAAAATGCTGTTCTCCGTCAACTTCTATTATTAATTTAAGTTTGGGGCAATAGAAATCGACTATATAAAATCCGATGATTTTTTGTCTTATAAACCGTGGTGTTATATTTTTTAACAATATGTGCCAAAGTTTATTCTCTTCTTCGGTGGGTTCTTTCCGCATTTTTCGTGCACGGTCCACTAATTCGTTGGTGAGGTTGGTTCGTTTCATGGTTTTTGCACTCACTTTACAGATGTGTAACTGTAAGAGAACTACCCACCACCGCTAACGCGGTCCCCCTCCCTATTTTATCTTCGATAAAACAGGGATGATAGGAGTTGTTCTCTCTTTACCTTTTGCCAAGCTAATTCTGAATTTCGAATTCCGAATTTCGAATTTGCAAAGCAAGCTTTGCATAGGCTTGTGCTTTTTTGCAGGCGTATTCGGGAGCTTCGGAGAAGCTTCCGGTTTCCGCATAGGAAACAGCGGCGCAATTGTCACAAATGCTTTTGAATTTGCAATCCTTACATTTAGCAGGAAGAATTATTTTTTCTCTTTCTGCTCGAATAAACTTGAACGAGTCCATAAAAGAAGCTTTGATTTCACTTTTGGGTTCGGGAATCATTCCGCAAGGGAGCATAAATCCGTCATAGGTAACCCAATAGGAGCTAAGACCTGCACGACAATTAATTCTCTCGCCATTTGGGTCTCGGCATTCGCCGAAATCTTCAATGTTCGGGGGCAAATCCTTTGTTTTAACAAATTCGCCCATTTGGTCGCCTAAAAGCCGTTTCTGCCACAGAAAATGTTCTCTTGCGGCATCCTCGGGACTAAGGCGAACCTTTTCGCCGCAAACTCTGACAGGTGGAACAATGTAGCTTACAGGCTGAACAGGCATTTCCCATTCCTTCGCCCAGGTCTGCACCATTGCGGCGTCCTCAAAGTTGTGAGGTGTGATACTGTAATTCAGTTTGATTTTTACCCCAACTTCCTTTAACTGCTTAATTGCCCAAACAACCTGATTGAAGGCTTTAGCATTACCGCAAAGCTTTTCATAGGTTTCTTCGCTTGCGCCGTAAAGGGTTATATTAAGCCGTTGGGGAGGATTCTCCTTAAAAAACTGAACTTTTTTTTCGTCTATGAGGGTTGCATTGGTATTTATGCTCACAAGCAAACCCATTTCACGACATTTTAAATATATATCTTCAAAATCCGGATGGAGCATTGGCTCACCACCGGTGAGAAGCAAAAGTAATGTGCCCGCATCGCGAGCTTCTTTGGCTAAATTCACCCACCATTCGCCGCTTTTCTCCGCAGAGGGACAATTGCCGCCATTTTGGTGAATATAGCACATTTTACAGTTAAGAGTGCATCTTGAGGTTAACTCAAAAGCACCTGAAAACGGAATTGACGCTCGGTCAGCTTTAGCAAAAAGCGTATCAATCAACTGCTTGTAGCTAAGCTCCTTCAAAGCGTTTCCAACTCCTTTTCCAAAACTTTTACTGCCTTTTCATCGGGGGTACATTCCAATGAAAACACAGGAACTCTTTCCAAGAGCTCTATAACGAAATCTATACACATTTGTTTCTCCAAGGGAGCTAACAAATCAAGATATATGTTTTTAATTACACCCTGCAAGGCTTCAAACCCCGTAAGGCGTTTAATGCGATTTTCCTTCCCTTGACTCAAAAGTACTATTGCTTTTAAAGGAAGATTGCGATTTTTGCAGATTTTACTTGTTCCGCAGAAAGGAACTCCCCCTGCAAAGGCTTTCCCGTCTTTGAGGAAAACGCCTGCTTTATCGCCGTTTATGATTTCAGCGTTTCTATGCACTCGCCAAAGCTCCGCCTGAGTACTTTTACCCGTTCCGCAAGGCGCGGAAAAAAGAACTGCTGAACCGCCTACATCAATAAATGATGCGTGAATGATAACCGCTTTCTTTGGCAACAGAAGTTGCGCTAAGGGAACTGAAACCCAAAAATAACGCTCATCCATAAAAACGGGAAAACTGTGGGGCGTAAAAAACACCTCACACTCTGAACCATTTATGTAATTATATCTTGAAAGGACGCCTTCGGAGTTTCCCATTTTTCTTTCACGGAAAACAGTTTCGCCCTGACAATGTACCGTAAACTCTCCCGAGCTACCGCAAGATTTTCCCGACACGGCAGGGAGCTTTTCGCTAAGTCGGCAGGATACGGAATTCCCACCTTGTAACTGCGAAACCTCAAACAAGCGCCAATCCGCGCAATCCTTAGGAAATTCGGGAGCTTCAATGCGAAAAAGTTGTTGGCAAATCAAGTAATTTTTAAACATAATGAGAACACTTTACCACTTTATAGATACACTATTTTATATTACATCTAAAACCTATATTTGTCAAGAGAAAACAAGGGTTAATCTCGTCTGAAAATATCGCGAGTGTAAACCTTATCTTCTACATCATCAAGACATTCGTCATAACGGTTTGCGATAATCGCATCACTTTGCGCCTTGAATTTTTCAATATCATTAACAACAAGGCTACCAAAAAAGGTGCTGCCATCTTCAAGACCAGGTTCATAAATAATAACCGTTGCACCTTTAGCCTTCACCCTTTTCATAACACCTTGGATACTGCTCTGGCGAAAATTATCACTGCTGACTTTCATTGTAAGACGATAAACGCCTATTGTAACTTGTTTTTCACTGGCTTTGTCATACTGCGCATTTTCACCGTAATAACCGGCAATTTGCAATACTCTGTCAGCAATAAAATCCTTTCGGGTGCGGTTGGCATCAACTATGGCAGAAATCATATTTTCCGGAACATCCTGATAATTTGCAAGGAGCTGTTTTGTATCTTTGGGCAAGCAGTATCCCCCATAACCGAAAGAGGGATTGTTGTAATGGTCACCTATCCTCGCGTCAAGGCAAACCCCTTCTATAATCTGCTTTGTATCAAGACCCTTGAGCTCCGCATAGGTATCAAGCTCATTAAAAAAGCTAACTCTCAAAGCAAGGTAAGTATTTGAAAAAAGTTTTACCGCTTCAGCTTCGGTAAAGCCCATAAAAAGAGTATCAATATCAGGCTTCAAAGCAGCATCCTGCAAAAGCTCTGCAAAGGTATGCGCCGCCGCAGTTAAACCGACATCATTAAGGTCAGTTCCCACGATAATTCGGCTGGGGTAAAGGTTATCATAAAGTGCTTTTGACTCTCTCAGAAATTCCGGGCTGAACATTATATTTTTACTGCCTGTTTTTTTGCGAATTTCTTCTGTAAACCCTACAGGAATAGTGGATTTAATTACCATAAAGGCTTCGGGATTAACCTCTTTAACAAGCTCTATTACGCTTTCAACTGCAGATGTATCAAAATAATTTTTCGAACTATCATAATTAGTCGGCGCGGCTATAATTACAAAATCCGCATCCTTATATGCACTCTCAGCATCAAGAGTTGCGGTTAAGTCAAGTTCTTTTTCTGCAAGATATTTTTCGATATATTCATCCTGAATAGGAGAAATACGGTTGTTTATCATATCAACCTTTTCAGAAATGATATCAACCGCCGTCACATGATTATGCTGAGCGAGAAGCGTTGCAATGGAAAGACCCACATAACCTGTTCCTGCTACTGCTATATTCATTAGTTTTCACCTTTCAAATAAAATTCTTTGTACCATTCTGCAAATTTTCTCAAGCCATCACGAAGAGTTGTTGATGGTCTGAAACCAAAATCTCGTTCCAGAGCAGAGGTATCTGCATAGGTAATAGGAACATCCCCTGCCTGCATCGGAACCAATTCCTTATGGGCTTCAAAATCATAATCCTCCGGAAGCACCCCTGCGCGAATCAATTCCTGCTGAAGAATATCAACAAAATCCAGAAGATTTTCAGGACTGCTGTTACCGATATTGTAAACGCGATACGGGGGCAAGGGTAAACCATCCTCGCCATTCTCCTTATCAGGCGCGCTCTGCATAACTCTCTTTACACCCTCAACAATATCGTCAACATAAGTAAAATCTCTTTTACAGTTACCATAGTTAAAAATCTGAATTTTTTCACCTTCCAGAAGCTTGTTTGTGAAACCGAAATACGCCATATCGGGTCTGCCCGCAGGACCGTAAACGGTAAAAAATCTTAACCCTGTTGAAGGTATATTGTAAAGTTTTGAGTAAGCGTGAGCCATTAGCTCATTGCTCTTTTTAGTTGCTGCATAAAGGCTGACGGGGTTGTCCACCTTGTCATCCGTACTGTACGGGATTTTTTTATTTGTTCCATAAACACTTGAAGAGCTTGCATACACAAGGTGTTCAACAGAATTGTTTCTGCACGCCTCGAGTATATTATAAAATCCTATTAAATTGCTCTGAATATAGGCATCGGGGTTTGTTATCGAATACCTTACTCCTGCCTGAGCCGCTAAATTAACAACAACCGAAAAGTTATTTTCTTCGAAAATTTTATCTATTATCCCTTTGTCTGCCAGATCACCTTTTATAAATTCCCAGCAGGTATTTTCAGTCTGAGCAAGCTTTTTAATTTCATTCAGTCGATATTCTTTAATTGAAACATCATAGTAGTCGTTCATATTGTCAAGTCCGACTATTTTTTTAGCTTCAGCAGATTTCAGAAGTTCTAAAACAAGGTTTGATCCGATAAAACCTGCCGCACCTGTTACAAGAATATTTTTTCCTTTTAATTGAACATTTTGTGAAAGCATAATTTTAACCTCACTCTCCGTCTGCTGACTTTTCTTTTAGGCTTCCGTCCTCCTGAAGCTCATAAATTCTATGGCAATATTTAAGCATACTGGGACGATGGGTTGTTATAATGCAAGTTCGTTTCTGGTTAGTTGTCATAAGTCTTTGCAGAACCCTGTCTTCTGTATCTTTATCAAGAGCTGAAGTGGCTTCGTCCATAACAAGAAGTGGTGCGTCACAAAGAACCGCACGGGCAATTGAAAGCCTTTGCACCTGACCTTCGGAGAAATTGACTCCCCTTTCGCCCACAACGGTTTCTATTCCCTTTGGTAATTTCTCAATAAATTCCAATGCATCTGCTGTTTCCAACGCAGCTTTTAAATCTTCATCAGTTGCATGGGGATTAACTATTCTTAAATTTTCTGCAACAGTTCCCGAGAAAACTGCATTCTCCTGAGGAACATAAGAACAAAACTGTCTTGTACTTGCGGAAATGTTGATGGTTTCACCGTTTCCAAGACCAAACTTCAAACTACCCTCGGATTTATTAACAAGACCAAGAATCAACCGTAAAATAGTTGTTTTTCCCTCTCCCGAAGGACCTACAAAAGCTATGGTTTCACCGGGGAAAGCAGAAAAATTTATATTATTAAGCACAGTTTTGTCGCTATCTGCATAAGCATAGGTTACATTTTCAGCAACAAGGCTTACACCCTTTTCCCTTGCTTCTATAAGCATTCCTTCTGCCTTTTCTTCATCCTCAAGACTCTCTTTAGGAAGCTCTGTTATTTCCTTAATTCGCCCTGCCGCCGTTGCAACGGAAATCACTCCGGGAACCATTGACACAATCCCCGAAAATGAAGAAGTCAAGCCACCGGAAAGTTGCAAAAACAGAGTCATTGTACCGAAAGTAATTGCCCCCTGCCAAAGTCTGTAAACGCCCCAACCGTAACAGGAATAAGACACCAAAAGACCGATTGCTGAAAGGCAAAGAGTTGTGAGAATTGTAAATTTATCGTGGGTTAAACGCATATTACGGTAGTTATTTAACAATGTCTTGAATTTTTCGGAATAGCTTTTTGTTAAGCCGAATGCTTTTATAGTCTGCAAATTCTGAACAGACTCTTCGCTGAAAGACAGAATTTTGCCATTCATTTCTCGGCTTTCAAGGTTGTATCTCCTCATCATTTTTGTCATAAATCTTGATGAGAAAAACAACACAGGGGCGCTCATAAGGGCAAGTATCGCCAAAGTGGCATCATAATATAAAACAATACCCAGACAACCGAAAAACTGCATCAGTTTTGTTAAAAGTCCCGGCAAAAATGATATTACATTGCCCGAAACTGAGCTGACATCACCTTCAAGGCGGTTAATAAGATCACCTGAGTGGTATTTGTTAATGTTCTCCCAATCGGCAGTTGCCATACTCTTATATATTTCCGCACGAATTTCGTTACTGACACGAGTTCCAACCCGAGAGGAAATGAAAGAAGTTACCGCGTTAATTACGATTTGCAAAACGGCTAAACCTACAACCGACACCGCCGCCGAAACAATTGTTTCGTTATTATGGGAAATAACCGCATCAATAAGGTATTTGGATGCAACTGTTGCACCAAGTCCCATCACAATACCAACAATGCCAATTACGGTATAAATAAATATTTCAAAACGGTAACGGCTCATTGTTTTTAAAAGCCATTTCCATTCTGCTTTAAGACTGTTGAAAAGCGTTTTGTATTCGCTGACTTTTTTCATTTACGCTATCATTTCTCCATTTTTCGATGTTTTTTGCATACACATTTTAATTGTACCATTATAATCAACTATTTTCAACAAAAATATATAATTATGTTTATTTTTCCAACAAAAAACCCCACCGATTTCTCGGTGAGGTGATTTTCAGCATTATTCTTTTGCATTTTTCTTTTTTATTTTCTCAGAAAGTTTATCAAGTCCCTTATCAACAACAGGGAAAAGATACTTTACAACAAGTACCGCTGCAAGAGCGCAGATTATTCCTGAAACAACACCTGCGATTACATCGGTGCAATAATGCACTTCCACATAGATTCTTGAAAATCCCATAAGTGCAGCAAAAATTGTTGTGGGAATACCCCATTTTCTGTTATGCCACAAGAAAGCTACAGCCGCCGCAAATGCAGATGCAGTATGACCCGATGGGAAGGAGTAGCTTGTGGGTCTGCTTATAAGCTCGGGGTAAACGTAGCTTTTGCCCCAGAAAGCATATTTTTCCGGATCTGTATCCAAAAGGTTAAATGGTCGCGGTCTTGCAAAAAATTCTTTGAGGAAAAGGTCGTTGCAAAGAAGCATTATGAGGAGCGCCACTATAACTGCAAGACCTGCCTTGCGATATTTTTTTGTAAACAAAAGAACTAAACCGAGAACAATGAAAACTGCTCCTGCATTACCGAGAGTTGTGATGCCCACCATAAGAGCATCTAAAAAGTCATTCTGTATGCTCTGAATCCATTGAAATACGTTTAAATCAAAATTTAAAAATGAATCAAATATTGATTGCATTTTACCACATCTTTCTATATTTCTGATCTCATTCTATTTCGTCAAGGTTTGCGCCTTTTGTTTCTTTCACTTTAAGAGTGAATATAACTGCGGCAACGCTGACTGTTGGAATTGATACTGCAAGACAAGCCCACCATATAGGCATAGCTGTCATACCGATTATTGTAGCTATATAACCGACAGCAAGACCAATGATAACCAGAAGTCCCTCTGCACCAACAACAGATGCGCGGATATCTGTTGGCACTTTTTCAGTCATCATAACATTCATATAGTCTCTGCCAATCCAATAAGAGCCCTGATAAAGACCTGCAAACGACCCAACGAGGTAAGGATTCCAATTATTGAGAATTCCCACAACAAAGAGTACATACCCCGCCACACAAGTTACGGAGAAAAGTGTAACTGTTGTTTTTCTTCCCGCTTTATCGGCAATAAATCCGGAAAGGAATGTTATTGTAGCATAAATCACAGGAACCATAAACAATGCTTTTGTAATACTTGCTGTGCTCATTCCTGCTCGGTGCATTGAGGATTCAAAATATAATGCGATGGCAGGCATTGCTGTATCAAAAATAATGTGAGCGATAATGAGCATTTTTGTGTCTTTATTGGCGAAAATATATTTCACGCCGTTAAAGACACCCGATTGATTCCTCTGGGCTTCCTTCTGCTTCTTTTTAAGTTCTTTTTCCGCTTGTCTTTCTTCGTAAGGTCGGGAAAGATAGGCAATCCTTTCGTTAATGAAAACCTTTGTATCTTTAGCCAGGAGAAGAACCAGACAAACCGCCGCAAAGCCTATAAGGGCAGGAACAAGGAAAATTTCGCGCCACTTTGTTGCATCGTCACCCATCAAAATATCACGAAGGGTAGGAATCAGAATAACGCCTAAAATACCAAAGCTTTTAAGAACGCTGTAAATCTTTGCTCTGTGCTTATGGGGGGCTTCTTCAAGAATATAAATAATCTGAATATCGTGACCCATAAAAAAGCTGATAATTGCAAAGCCGATAAGGAACATTATGTAGCTTGATGACAAATGAATCACCAGAAGTCCCGTTGCCATACCAAGCGTTGAAATAACGAAAAGAGGTTTTCTGCCCCATTTATCAGCAAGAGCTTTATAAAATGGTGTAAACAAACCTAAAACATAGGTGAAAACTCCGATACTTGAATGGAAAGCAAGGCCGTCTTCGTAAGTATAATATTTCCCCATAAAGGGATTGTTAACGAAAAATTCCGTTACAAAAGAGGACTGCACTGTAACGGTCAGGTTACTTGTAACCTCATCAAGAATATTTACAATGGCAATAAGTGTCAGAAGAATTAAAAAATATTTACTGCCGGAACTGCGGTTCCGGGTTTTCTGAAGCCGCGCAAGTTCCCTCTTCTCCCCTTGCAAAGTTTTTTTAGCTTTATTTGTATCAATCACGAAACTCACCTTTTTTAAAATATAAAAATCAAGCGAAATACTTTATCAAATATAAAATCAACATATGCACTGGATAGAACCCATAGAAACCGTACTGCATAATTTTGCTTGAACGTCCCTTTTTACCGCCGTAAAGCCAGATGGGAATAAGGGCGAAAACGGCAAAACCCTGTGACGGTATCTCAAGAGTTTTTCCGAAAACTTCAAAAATGAATACCTGTCCTTCAAAAAATACAATGTTAATAAGTACCATTGCCACAAGTTGACAGAGCCATGCAAATGGGAAATCTCTTAAAACATAGAACATCACAACAGTAATCATTCCCAAAAAGCCGTAATCCACAAAGCCGAGAACAGATGCTATACAAATCAGTGCTAACCACAATATCGAAAGGGCAATGTTTTTTGCTGTTCTGTTTTTCTTTACATTATCGATTACATATATTGCAAGTAATCCCAAAAGCAAGGTGAACAATACATTCTGATGATAGGGATTAAACCATCTGCTACTGTAAAAAAGGTTAAAGGGAATTTCAGTAACCAAAGCAAAGCCTAGTAATCTTAAAGCATATTTTTTGAAATTTGATGTGTGAACAAAGCCTTCTGCAATCTGAAATGCGAATATAGGAAAAGCCATTCTGCCTATATAGGTCATCCAGTTACCAAAGCTCATTGCAGTTGCCCAGATATGGTCACTCAACATAAGCACAACAGCAATTGTTCTTAACATATTTGATGTAAGTCCACCAAAAGGAATTTTAACCAACGGACTATTTATGGGAAGTTTCTTTTTTATATTTTCACTCATATTGTTCACACCTTCCTGCTTTTTCTGATGCCATCATAGCATAAAATGTTAAAAAGCAAAACCTTGTTATTTCTGATATATCTTCAAAAACACCTTAATTTTTTCTTTGTTTACCGTGTCATCCTATGTGCTAATAACGATTATAGTTAGTCGAAACAGTGTAAAATTACACTGTTTCAATACCAAATCATATATTTGGTATCGATTTATCTTTGAAAATTCGACTATAATCCTTTCAATGACTGCAATGCAAAATTGTGTTTATTAAAAACAATTTTGCTAAAAGCCGATAAAATCGGCTTTTACGAAACGCAACTGCGTTTCGACTAATTAAAAACATTATAATGTACTTAAAAGTGCGTTGAATTCGCCAGATAAAAGAATATTACCGCTATTTGCAGGAATGAATATACTATCACCTTTTTTAACACTTACAGCAGTATTTTCAACTGTTATAC
The DNA here is from genome assembly GCA_045542535.1 of Acutalibacteraceae bacterium. Taxonomy (GTDB): domain Bacteria; phylum Bacillota; class Clostridia; order Oscillospirales; family Acutalibacteraceae; genus DTU089. The sequence goes on from JAZQLF010000027.1 coordinate 94,771, forward strand.
TACCATTACCATCAAGAATCAGAACAGATAAAAATGAAGCTTCATCGCAGTTATATTCATATTTACCATTCAATTTTAATGATGTCATAGTAAAGAATTCGCAAGAGCAAAGTTTCTGCAACTTAGCATCACCAATAACTATTTCTTCACCTTCTGCTTCAGCAGAGCGAACTGGTGGTAATGTATTAGTAACATCAAGTGCTTTTTCAATATGTAATTCACGAGGCTTTCCGTCGACTAATCTGCCATAGTCATAAACTCTGTATGTTGTGTTGCAGTTTTGTTGAACCTCTGCAAGTAAAATACCGCCACCAATTGCGTGTAATGTACCCGCTTCAATAAAGAAAATATCACCTTTTTTTACTTTAACTTTATTTACGTGATTTAAAAATGAATTATCTTTAATTGAGTTTTCAAATTCTTCTTTTGTAATTTCTTTATTAAAGCCGTAAATAAGTTCTGCGTCATTAGAGCAATCAAGAACATACCAAGCTTCTGTTTTACCTAAAGAATTTTCGTGAACTCTTGCATAGTCATCATCAGGGTGAACCTGAATAGATAAGTCTGATTTTGCATCAATGAATTTAATTAAAAGTGGAAATTCGCTGTATTTTTCACCTTTTTTACCTAAAAAAGCAGGATTGTTTTTAATAAGCTCAGTAAAACTTTGACCTGCATATTCGCCATTTTTTACTGTATTATCGCCATCATTACGAGCAGTGAGCACCCAAGCTTCAGCGATATTGTTAAGGTCACTTTCGTAACCGTAATCGCTTTTTAAGCGCTCGCCACCCCATACAATTTCTTTAAAAATTGGATTTAATTTAATCGGATACATTTATTACACCTCGGTAGTATTTGTTGCTTGATTTTCGCTATTTTCAGCATTTTTTTCTGCTTGCGCCTCAAGTTCTTTTTTATCAATAAACGGGACAGTTGAAGATTTAATATCAACTCTGTCGTAATATTCCTTAAATCTTATAGTAAAGCGGATTTTTCTCTTACAGTTTGTACATTGGAAAATCGCTCTGAATGATTGATTCATAACACGCCAGTCCGATACTCTTTCACAGCTTGCACCACAGACATCGCAAAGGCATTTCATTTTGCTTCTGTCGATAAGTGGGCTGTTAATATCAGTAATAACCTTTGGTTTAAACGAAAGCTTTAAATAGAAAGAATTATCGCAGGAATGCGTGTATGATGAAATCATTTGTTTATTGAAAATTTTCCTGAAAATATCAGCAGTCAAAAGACTGTCATCAATAGCGCGATGTAAAGAATAATGCTCAATGTCAAGACCTAATTTCTCAGCCGCTGTAGAAAGACCTATCTGGTCTGCTTTAGAAATATTCATAAAAGCCTGAGCATAATTTTGTAAGTTTACGTAATTCTTTAAAAACGGAACAAAATTTATAC
>JAZQLF010000028.1:0-91056 GCA_045542535.1 Acutalibacteraceae bacterium
CCAATTTCGGGAATAGGTTGTCGTATTTCCGTGCTCGTCGCTTGTGGATTTAACATACGCGTTGGCGTTTATTCCGCTATCTTCATCTGCTCCGAAATATTCTGTTTCCGATCGGATTACAAGAGAGGCATTCGCAGATGAATGAGCGCTTCGAGTTTCTTGAGCAGTTACAACACCTGCACTATTATAGAAGTTTTCGCCGTAAACCTTTTTGGGTGATGTTGTAATTGTTAAATTATTTTTCTTATCGTATTCTAAGGTCGTTTCATTTTTTAAAACATCCGTATATGATGTAAGGTTATTTTTTTCGTCATATTCGGCGTTTGCATTTTGTTTTGCATTTTCTGCAACGGAAATAACATTACCATCATCGTCATAGGTATAGCTTGGTGCCGCATCTTTAATAAGCTGAATATGGTCAAAATAAGCATAGTTTGCCTGCTTATTATAACGAGGCATTATTCTTATTTTGGTTGGTGTGTATTCAGGGTGTTCTGTTGACTTAAGTGAAAATGCCTGAACTGCATACTGCCAACAGTCAACGGTTGTATTGAATTTTGCGGCAGGTTTTTCTTCGTCATAAGTTCCGCCGTTGCCGTCATCATAGTAAACTTTTACATTGATTTCGAAAAATGAGTGATAGATGATTTCATCATCTTCGTCATCTTCTGTGTCTTTATCGTCAACAGTACGGTGAAATGTGTCATTAACGGCATTAGCCATCGCCCAACCGCTGACGATATATGTATCGTTAACATCACCATAAACGGTAACATATTGAGAAACGCCTTTTGATTCTGCCGGATCGCCTTTAATTTTAAAGGAATAATCCCCGTTTTTATGCTTACTGTTAACAGTACCTTCAAGAATAGTTCCTGTACTTGCGGTAAGTTTTTCAACGCCAACATCATTCCAACTGTCAGGAATTAATGTACTGTCATTATACTTCTCAAAGCTTGAATTTTCAAGTAGGTTATATGAATTTTCTGTTGAGCCGTATTCAAATTGTATGCAATCAAAATACGCAGTACCCACAACTGAACGCAATTCAAGGAAAATTCTTGCTTCCGTACCACCTGTAGGTATTTTGATTTTCACAGACAACCTGCGCCAACCGTTATCAACATTCGAGGATGTAACTCCCTTAATCGTTTCAGAAAACACGGTTGTTTTTTCATCCGCACCTTGAGAAGTAACTGCTATTGAAGCACCTAAATTTTTATAATCTTCATATGTTCCAAACGCAGTAACCTTAACATAAGCAGAAAGAGTATATGTTCTTCCTGCAGTTAATCCGCTTATATCCTGATACGCCCAAACACCATCACCGGCACTCGATATTGATGTTGCATCCAGCTTTACAGCCTTTTTACCGATATATGCTTCAGTACCGGAAAATGCAGATTCACCAACTGCTCCGGATGACTTATTATTGCTCCACCCTGTTTCAGTTTCTGCATTACTGTTTTTTACATAGTTAACGGTATTTTTACCTAAACCTGCAGAAGAAGAGATTTTATTTTGTGAGGCGAGGCTTGAGGCTTCGGAAGTATAATTATATGCACCTGCAACAGAATGGCTGCCATCTCCCAAAGAAACTTGCTGAGAAACAGCTCGTCCCATGTTATCAAACTGAATGGTAGTGATAATATCGTCATCGCCTTTTGTTGAATCTGTTCCGTTATGAATACCATCCATACCACATGAACGAATTACAGTCGTATTATATTGAGAACGGTCAAAGGTTACAACCTGACCTCTTTTGAAGCTGATATATTTCTTAGAAGAACTGTCATAAGTTGGAGAACACCATTCTTTAACAATTTTTATTCTTCGTCCTGTTGCCTTAGGGGTATAATCGAAATTGAGTCCATAAACTTCATTATCAAGAACAAAATTAATTAAACCTTCGTCGCTTGAAGTTCCACCGTAATCATATTCATAGCCTATTATAGTACTTGTACCGTCAGAGTATGTAACCTCCTCTAGGTGCCCACCATTTGTGGTAAATTTGATTTCCCTATTGGCATCATCTATTATTTTTTCTATATAGCCCCCTTCAGTTCCATCGGAATTATCATAATATGTGAAGGTATATTTATGTCCTGCGCCATCAGTTATATGGGATATTCTTTTTTTAGCTTCCAAGCCATCGCTATTTGCTTCTTTATAACTAATGGTAATCTTGTTGCCGTTTTTATCCTTAATAATGCCAAGATTGCCTTCGGAGTTGAAATAGTAATTATTGTGAGCTTTGTCGGTAATCTGGTAGGTTGCGGTCATATCGCAATCGGTGGTCATTGTAAGTCCGAGTCCCTCTTGGTCCTTATAGACAGTTTTTTCAACCTCTTCACCATCGTCATTTTTCTCTTTTTCGACTACCTTTTGCAAGAAGTGTTCCGTTCCGTCCGCATCCGTATAGACATAAGGCTCTTCCTCTACCTCTTTGTCAGATAAACCATATTTGGTTGAGGGCAAAACAGTTTGCTGTATATTCAATCTGAATCCTCTACCTAATGATGTTCTTGAAGACGAATCTTTACCAACTGCATATTTAATATTTGCACAATAATTATTAAAATAGCCTGTAAGGGTTAAAGGCGCGATTTCACTTATACTTGAAAGAATGGGCAATTCATACACAAGATTTCCTGTGTAGTCGTTAATATAAGCGTTACCTGCCGCACCTATTGAATAGCTCGAATAGCTCCAGTAGCTTTCAAGACCTTTGTTGTCAAGAAATCTCACAAATATTGAGGGATAATAATCATTAACGGGATGTTCTGCAGAAACCATACAACTTCTTTTTGAGGCGGTTTCATCCTTTAACTTCAAGGCAAAACCAAGGTTTGTTTCCAACTGATTATTTTCATACCATTCTTTTATGGTTCGAGTAACATCAAATTTATATTCATATAAAGTACCATCAGTTGTAGTATCATATTTAGCGTAATCGAGAACAACATCATCGAACTTCGGTTGATTGTTCCAGGTTACATTGTAATCCTTATTATCCCACTCATCTGTTACTTCATGAATTGTCATATACTCTGTTGTTTCGTCTCCGGGGTCGTATTCATACTGATAATATACAATTGAGGCGTTGGTTATTAAATAGTTATCTCCCGGCAAAGCGGGTAAACTGAATTTAACAAAGGCTCTTGTTTTACCACAGCTATTATTACCTACATAAAGCCATGTATCATAAGGCAAAGCAGTGTCAGGAATAGAATCATCAACATAACAGTCATAAGTATGTGCCGCATCAATATCGAGTCTTATGGTCGGGTCAATAACAACAGGGAAAACTCGTGCTTTATCATTGAGCCATTCTTCGTTTGCTGTTACGGTTAAAACATAGTTTTCTTCGTCGGGTTCAATTGTCATTGCTACTGCATCGGAATATTCGCCCAATGAGTCAACCATATATGGTGCTTCTATTTTTGCTACAGGCTTTTCCCCTGCCTCGTCGGAACAAAGATTAATCGACCCGTTTTCACACAAAACAGGGTAAAGTTCGCCTAAATCCATATTAAATTCGAAAACATAAGAATCCTGTTTTTCCTTTAAAACTATGCTTTCTTTGATTTGGGAATTGTTAAGCTCATATTCAAGGTCAACATTATTGAAAACGTTTTGGTAAACAATTGCACCACTTTTGTTTTCAACCTTGAATTTTTCATTTTTATTATTTGGGTTTTTATTTAAATTTTCCGCAGTATCGGTGGCTTTTAAGGTTGCAGCTTCTCCGTTTAAATCCTTACCAATCTTTTCAACAATTTTTACAGACTCCAGTTCCTCTCTTTCCTTAATGCTACCCTTATTAGTCCTAAAATTATTTTTACTTTCTTTGGGAGAAAAGCTGATATTATAACCGTCCGCGGTAACAGTAATTCGCTTACTACCATCTTTTTTGAATTCATCGGGAAATTTAGCAGGGGTATTTGTTTTCTGTGCTACAAATTCCTTCTCTGTACTGAAAAGAGTTTTTTTAATTGTATTTTCAGTTAAAGTGTTATCAATCTCTTTCCATTCGCCATTTTCTTCATAATGAATCGGAAATCCATACTGCGCCGCAGTATAAGACCCGTCTGAATTGCGGAAATATTTAGTGCTTTCAGTTCTCCATTCCACCATTTCGTTGAGAACTTCAGCCTCGTCCGATTCAGTTTCGTCCGTTGCGACTTCGCTTTCTTCAGATTCCGTCGTTTCGGCATTTTCCAAAGAAACTTCTGCGTTTTCGGTTGCAGTTGTGCTTTCCGTTATCTCTGCCGCAAGGACAGGCGTTGCCGCTGATATAACACTCATAAGTGTCAGTACAGAAAGTATTACTGCAACTATTTTTCTTGTTTTTTTCATTTTATCACCTTTTTCTGTCATATTTTGAGGTTTTTCGCCCTCATATACATATGACTAAAAAAACAAAAATGTCACAAAGAAAATTTTTAAAACTCTTATTTCAGCAAAAGCAACAACACAAGCAACCTCTTTTTAGGTAAAATAACAAATTGGTTGAGTTGCACTTTACACCTCAACCAATTTTAAACAAATAACCATTTACCACTCCTGCTCAAACACCGCGTCAGGTTTTTTAGCAGATATGTCGTTATAATACTCAATTTCCAGGTAGTTTTTATCATTATTAAGAGCGAAAGCAACACTTGCAGTAAATGTGCCAGACTCCCCTACCTCGCTTGGCTCAAAAAGGTCTTTCTGAGGGTACTGCTCCAACTCCCTGCCGTTAGCGTCATAGGCTTTGAAATGGGTGTTTCCGATTGCAAGACCGTGTGAAATATCGTCATTTGTGTATTCATAAACAACAATGGCAACTCTCTCTGCTTTGGGCGCATCCGCTTCTTTCGGGTTCGGTTCTGCATCAAAAACAGTTGTAATTTTAATGGAATAATTGCCCTCCTGAGCTTGAAGAGTTGCCTCTCCGCTTACAATTTCAGAGGGTTTTTCGCTTCCGTCATTCTTTGTTACCCCTGCAATAACAATAGCCAAAATCAAGGTAATCCCAATAAAACAAGCAATAATCAAAGCATATTTTTTGTTCATAAAAACACCTCTTTACACTTTTATAAACTTTTTGAGTTTGAATGAATAAATATATGTTTCCTTAACGGGAATTCCCGTGCATTGAGAAAGGGCATCTGCATAGATATCAAGCTGATTTTTGTAAACTGAAATGAAATAGTTTTCCTCTGTTACATTATCAGTTTTGTAATCTATGAGAACATAGCCGTCCGGCTCTTTAAATGCGCAGTCCAATTTACCTTGAACAACAATCTTTTCGCCTTTTGCGCTTACGGGAATTTCTTCATACAATTCCTCTGCATTTTTAAGAATTGAAAATTCATATTCTTTGAGAATTTCCTCTGAAGCTAAAAGACGACTGCCTACATCACTTCTCAAAAAGCTTTCAACCGCTTTATTATCAAGAACCCCGAGTTCCTCTTCAGTTAAAAGATTTTTAGCTTTCAGACGTTCTTTCTCATCTTCTGTATTCTTGAAGGCGTTTTTAAAATCGCAAAGCTCAAGAAATTTATGAACTGCAGTTCCCCTATCAGCACCACCCATTTTTTCGTTAAGGAATTTCGGCTTCATCGAGCCAAAATATTCTCTCTTTTTTCGGGTGGTTTCCGTTGAGGATGCCGTTCTTTTTGCAAGTATGCCCGAATAATCATACGGATAAACATATTCAATATTATTCTTGATTTTTGAAAGCAATTCTTCATTAACGGGTATTTCTTCGTCAATTTTCTCTGCTACTGTGAAATCGTCGTCACGACTTTCAATATACGAACAATCGAAGCTGTAATCTGCATTTTCGGTAAAACTATGCAAAGGAATTTCACAAACATCTCTGATTATATCACCATTCTGATGACTTGAAAGACAACTCAAAATCCACTCCGCCATAGAACCGGCTCTGAAAACTGCGTAAGGATGAAGCTTGTCCGTTAATTTATTTTTCAAGAAATGGTTAAGCTTCACTCTTGTAGTAAGGCTTTTATCTGCAACATTAATAAAGAAAGTCAGATGCTCTTTTGCTCGTGTCATTGCAACATATAGAACGCGGAGTTCTTCTGAAAGGGAGCTGAATAGAATTGCATCTTCCGTTGCAGTTGAGGAAAGAGAATGGTACCTTGTGAATAATTCATCATTTCTAATCCGCATACCAACGCCTGTTTCGCGTGAAAGCACCATTTGCTTATAGGCATCAGTTCTGTTAAAGCTTTTTGAGCAATCTGCGATCAAAACATAAGGAAACTCAAGACCCTTGCTCTTATGAATGGACATAATCTTAACGCTGTTATCGTCAAAAAATCCACTATCAAGACTTTTCAACCCATCCTTCTGAATAGCGATATCAATATAGCGTACAAAATCATTAAGTCCGTTTCTTCCGCTTTCAGTAAAATCCTTCGAGAGTTTTAAAAAGCCCTTTATATTCGCTTTTCTTATATCGCCTTCGCCGCAAGCATAGTAAACATCCGCAACCGCAGTATCATTTACAATAAAGCGAACAAATTCGTCTATTGGGTATGTGGCGGAAATATTGCGATAAAGTTGAAGTCTTTGAAGAAAAGCCTTTGCTTTGTTTGATTTTTCGCTATATTTCTCAAGACAAACATAGAAATCTGCTTTTGGGTAAATCATTCTGATTTGGGAAAGTTCATCTACAGTAAATCCAAATACAGGCGAAAGCAAAACAGATACAAGCGGAATATCAATCAAGGGGTTATTTACCGTTTTAACAAGAGAGGTTATAAATTGAATTTCTTTTGAAACGGACGCGTCGCAATCCGCAGAGGTTGTAACGGGAATGGAAAGTTTTTTCAACTCTTCCCCATAAACACCCATTTTGCCCTTTGCGCTTCTCAAAAGAATACAGAAATCTCCCCAACGAACTTTTCTTTCACCATTGGAATCCGTAACTGTTGCTCCCGATTCCACAATACTTTTTATATATTTGGCTATTGTTTCAGGTTCTGTAGGCGCATCTTCGTCTTTTTTATTCCCGTTAACGCAAACGACTTCCATATCAGGCGAGTTTTTAAAGGGGTATTTAGCGCTGTAATTTAAAAACTCTTTTTCATTGTAGTTAATTTCGCCCATTTCCCTGGACATTATATTGGAAAACACGGCATTAACTGCTTTTGTAATCCCCTCTCGGCTACGGAAATTATTCTCCAAAGTGATTTGAGAGGGCTTTTCGCTTCCGTCATAATCCTCCAGCGAATCTTTTAAATCCATAAATAAATCCGGACTTGCAAGACGGAAACCGTAAATACTTTGCTTAACGTCACCAACGGTATAAAGGTTGGTTTTATCTCTTGAAATTATTTCAAAAATTGTATTCTGTGCTTTATTGGTATCCTGGTATTCGTCAATAAGAATTTCTTTATATTTTGCGGATAATTCTTCTGCAAGAGGAGTTTTCTTTAAATCACCATCCGAAAAATCAACAAGCAAATCAATCGCTTTATGAAGAATATCATCAAAACCGAAAGAATTACGTTCTTTTTTCTTTTCATCCAATACATTTGTTAATCTCTTTACAGCTTCGAAAAGTTTTTTAACTTTTGGGTAAAGGGTTCTGCAATCCTCTTTATGCTCCGGAAGAGTGGGTAAAGTGTGATTTGTAATTGTTTTTATATTCTCTTCAAAGCTTTTGAAAACCTTTTCGGTAATCTCTTTCAAACCTTCGTCAATATCATTTTTTCCTTTTAAACGGGGTTTGACAACAATGCCATCTCTTAAAAGAAGAACTGCAGAATCCCAATCCTTCTTTTCTAAAAGTTCCTTAAGAATCACAAGATTTTCTGCGCTCATATTGAAGCGTTCAGCGTAATTCGAGGTATTTCCCGAATCCTCTTCAATCATTGCTACACAACGGCGTAATCTATGATAATAAAAATCTGCAAACATTAATAAATATTTGCATATAACATCAATCCAACCGGTTAAAAAAGGGTCGTTTTCGGGAGAAAACTTCTCTGCTACCTTATCGAGCCACAAAAACGGAGACGGATATGAACGGGAAAATGTATAAAGCTGTTCAATTACCTCTTCAAGGGCGACGTCATCGCGTTCATTAAGGAACATCTCACTCAAAGCAATAAAATCAGGGTCATTTTCTTCATAAAGTTCATCTACCACATCTTTTATTGCATATTTCATCAGCTCTATTTCGTCTTTTTCATCAAGAATTTTATAATCCGCCCCCACGTTTGCAAGGTGGAAATTCTCCCTGACAAGTTTCGAACAAAAAGAGTCCATTGTGCAGATATCTGCCGTTGGTAAAAGGGTCATCTGACGGCGAAGATAATCAGCATCATCTTCATTAATTTCAATTTCTTCAGAAATTGCTTTGTAGATTCTGTCCCTCATTTCGTTTGCAGCAGCGCGTGTAAATGTAACAACGAGTATTTCTGAAACTGAACAAGGGTTTTCAGTATCACAAAGAATTCGCTTTACTCTTTCTGTAAGGACAGAAGTTTTGCCCGAACCTGCGGCAGCAGAAACGAGTATCTGCATATTTCGGGCTTCAATCGCCTTCTTTTGATTGTCTGTCCAAATTCTACTCATTTTCTTCACCGTCCAATCTTTCAAGGGCTTTTATATGAGTAAATTTTTCCATTTTATTAAAAGGTTCTCCGCTTTCCCTTGCACAAACCGACCTATAGGAACAATATTCGCACATTTTTCCGTCAGTTTTATCGCTATCGCCTATAGGCATAGCAGAAATCTCACCCTTGTGCAGAGCGTTGCCCATAGAAATAATTTTATCATCAATAATACGCGAAAGTGTATGGAATTGCTTAAGTGAATAGTAGTTACCCTTTGCCCCACCTTTAGAGGCGTAGGAAGCAGGAAAATAATCAGGGTAAGTATCAACACCCATTCCGTTGAACACTACAGGACTGTCTAAAATCATACCCGAGAGCTTACCGCTTAAACGTTTTTGTTTTTCGATGGTAACAGTATCGGGTTCTCTTTCACCAAGATAATTTTTCAGACCGATTCTCGAGGGCAGATAAAGTACACCTGAAGGCATAATTTCCCCGTAATAATCCTTGCCGTTTTTCTCAAGCGCCATTAAATAAAGCACCATTTGAATATTAAGACCGTTAAAAAGTTCAGATAATTTAAACTCTTTCTGCCCGGTTTTGTAGTCAACCACACGAATATATTTAATGCCGTCTTTTTCCATTAAATCCACTCGGTCTATTGAGCCTGTAACCCTTACTTTACCATCTTCAAGAGGTAATTCGTAAGCAGGAATCTCATTCCCGCCAATTCGTAATTCAAAGTCACAAGGTGAAAAACTACCTACGCCAAACTCAACCTTAAGACGTTCAAGAATAGCCATTGAAACATCAACAAGGCGATTGAAAAGCCTCATAAAGCGTTCATTTTTCTCTTCAACGCCACCCATTTTCTCTTCAAGGTATGCCTTCAGAATCGATGAAACACTTTCTTTTAACTCTTCATCAGGTGTGTTGATAAATTGAGCCTGGGGGTATTTTTTCAATATTTCTTCCATAATGAGATGGATTATAGTACCGCTCTGAGCAGGGTCAAGCGATGCTTCTTTTAAAGGCTCAGCACCAAGACCATAGCGCATAAAATAGGCAAAGGGACAGTTATAAAAGCTTTCAACTTTACTTGCAGAAATATAGACTTCTTTGCCGAAAAGCGCTTTAGAATTCTCTTGGTCATTGAAAGCAAAAGGCTTGTTACCGCTTAAAATCTCAAGGGCTTTCAGTTTGCCTTTAAACTCTTTTTTATCATCAAAATAAGATTTGAGAGTTGATTTAATTTCGTTGTTATAAAGATAGTTTTTGGAAAATACAGAAAATGCACTTTCGTCACTTTCAATAAAATAATCAACGGGAAGGTCGGAGGTAACAACAGAGGTAAAATTATTAAAAGATTTTTCCACAGTGCTGACAATTTCCGATTTAAAGAGCGCTCCACCCTCACCATCGTTACATTTGTAAGTTAAGTATAGCTTTTCGGAAGCGGCAGTAACGGCACAATAGGCAATAAAACGTTCTTCGTCAACAGTATCTTCAAAGGGCGGACGCACCTCAATACCGAGATTTGTTAAAAAAACTCTGTCTGCATCGGTTAAAATACCGCTACCTACATTAACAAGAGGAAATTCATCCTTATTTACACCCACAAGGAAAACTACCTTTGCTTTTTCGAGGCGGATTCTGTCCGCACAACCAACAGTAACCTCGTCAAGACCTTGGGGAATTTCCCCCATATCACCGCAAGAAACCAGAATCATAAAAAGCTCATACCATCGCTTTAATGAATAGAATTTATTTTCTGTAATAATAGCAATGGTATCAAGAATATGCATTAAAGCGTTCCAGGAATATTCCTGACGGTTAGCTTCAACAGAAAAACCTTCTTCATCAAGTTCAAGGGTTAATTTATATAAATTTTCTTTGATATTCGAGTCAACAATAAACTCATAAATCGCCTTTGCAATGGTTTTTCCATCTACCTCTTCACAATTCTTCTTTAGTTTTAAAAGAGGTAAAATTGCTTTCTTGCGGATTTCATTAAGCTCTTCTAACTGCTTCCCTGCTTTTTCATCCAGTGAATTACCAAAGCCATCAGGGTGCATAGTGAAATCATTCTGCCAACCCTTTGCTCCCAAATCCCAGATAAGTGCATATTTTTCAAGCCTTGAAATATCAGAAAGAGATAAATCAGTAAGACCTGTTTTAAGGTAACTCATAAGGTTCTGGGTAGTTATACCTTTAGTTATACATTCCAGTGCAGAGCAAATATTTATGAAGAGCGTTTCTGTTGCAAGAGGTTGTCTGCTATCGTCAAAAACGGGAACAGACAAGCGTTTTAACGCATCAACAACACCTTGTTTATAAGTGCCGTTGGTACGTTCAATAACCGCAATATCGCGGCATCTGTACTCCCCTGATTTGAGAAGCTTTTTTATAGTGTTAGCAACAAACGCTACTTCGTCGTCACTATCGGAGCATTTCGCAACAACAATATCGCCGTTGTAATCAGTTTTCTCAATTTTTTCCGTTGCAAAAAGTGTCTTTTCAAGCTTTTTAATATCGGGTGAAAAAGCATCTTCCGACTGAACGCATTCAATTACTTCAACTGCTGTATCAGTTTTTGATGCAATTGTGCGAAGTTTATTTTCAAACTCTTTCATATAGTAAAGAGAAGAAAATTTCTTGGTTTTATTGTCTGCGCAAATTGTAATATAAACATCGTCGCACTGAGAAAATGCGAGTTTTAAACATTCAAGCTCTTGCTTTGAAAAATTCCTGAAGCCATCAAGAAACAAGGTTTTATTTTTAAAAAATCCATTCTCAGACGCAAGATTTATAAACAGACTTACAGCATCCGCATCGTCAAAGTAACTTTGAGTCAAAATAGCTTCATAGGAATTTCTTATTAAATCCAATTCATTAAGTTTATTCTTTAAAAATGAATTCGTTGAAATTTCGAGTTTTTCTTTTAAAGTATCACTATCGATACAGCAATATTTAAGTTCTTTACAAAAATCCACAAGAGGATTCAAAGCGGTAGAATTATGCCTTACATTGCCGAAAATTTTCAGTTCGCCCTCTAATTGCAAAAGAGCTTCACTCATTATTGCTGCTTTAACACCGTTATCAGCAGTTTTAAGGTTAGCTTTTCCACCTTTTTTCAATTGTGAAAAAGACATTCTGGGGAAACTGAATATATCAATATTTTTTAAATTTTGGGGTCCTAAAAGCTTAAGCATTGCTCTTTCTGTTTCAAAAGAAAACTGTTCAGGAACAAGAAGCAAAGGTCGACTGCAACCGCCTTGAGCCATCCGAGAGATAATTTCACGCATTTTTGCAGTTTTCCCGCTACCTGCTCTGCCTTTTAAAAGATGTAACATAATTCACCTCCACTCCAATTATGCTTTCATAATACCATACTTTTAGAATTTTGCCAATAGCTATAAATTTTGAAGAACCTTTTTAGGGACTGGTTATTTTTAAAATTTTTATTAATAAATTAAAAAAAAGTGTGCAAACTACATTTGAAACAAATAAACGGCAACTTGCCGAAAGGAGTTTTAAACATGTTAGACAGAATTGCATTGATTCTTGTAACTATAGGCGCACTTAACTGGGGTAGCGTAGGTCTTTTCAAATTTGACCTTGTTGCATGGCTTTTCGGCGGTCAGGCGGCTATTCTTTCAAGAATTGTTTACGTACTTGTTGCTCTTGCTGGTATCTGGTGCATCTCTCTTCTCTTCAGAGAAAATGAAATGGTTGAATCCAGAAACGACATGATTGATGACAAGGTTGAATAAGAAAAAAACACATTTGGAGCTTTTTCCAAATGTGTTTTTACATATATTATTTTGTACCGAAAATACGGTCACCTGCATCGCCCAAGCCGGGAACGATATAACCGTGGTCATTAAGCTTTTCATCAAGAGAAGCGACAATTATGTCAACATCAGGATGTGCTTCGGAAAGGGCTTTAAGTCCTTCGGGAGCAGCAATAATACCAAGGAATTTAATATGTTTGGGACCGCGTTTTTTAATCTGAGAAATAGCATCAATAGCAGAACCGCCTGTTGCAAGCATGGGGTCAACAACGAAAACCTCACGTTGTTCAATATCTGATGGTAATTTGCAGTAATATTCAACAGGTTGAAGAGTATCGGGGTCGCGATAAAGACCGATATGACCAACCTTTGCAGAAGGAAGAAGAGCAAGCATACCATCAACCATTCCGAGACCTGCTCTTAAAATGGGAACAATAGCTACCTTTTTACCTGCGAGGGCTTTTGCTTTTGTAACGCAGATAGGTGTTTCTACCTCAACTTCTTCAAGAGGCAAATCTCTTGTCGCATCATAGCAAATAAGGTTTGCAATCTCGGAAATAAGCGCTCTGAATTCTTTTGAGGGTGTATTTATATCACGAAGAATAGAAAGCTTATGTTGAATAAGCGGATGGTCCATAACAATAATTTTTCCCATTTTTAACATCCTTTCGTTTCTAAAAAAAGTTTTATAAAAATATTTTATACCAAAGATTTAATAATTGCAAGTGCATCTGCAAGATCATTTGCGAAATCATCCGTATGAGCTTCAACTGAACAAGTTTCACAACCTGCAGTTTTGAGAGCGTTAAAGAAATTTTTATAAATTGCAATTATTTCCTCACTGTCTTTTTTCGTAGGGTAAATTCTCTTAACAGGTTCGGCTATATGAGCGTGAAGAAGTTCGCCTTTAAAGTCCCCTATACCTTCTACGCTGTCATTATTTCCGTAAACGTGATAAAGGTCTGCAAGACCGCCAACATTTTTCTTACCACTCATTCGGGCTATTTCTATACCGTCTGCCACAGTATGAACCATTGAAGTTTCACCGAACCTTAATGGCTCCATAACGATTACGCAACCTGCCTTTTCAGCCTTTGGTGCGGCATATTCACTTAAAAAGAATGCAAGCTGCTCTTTTGCTTTTTCTAAAGAATAACCTTCAGGGAAGCTTCTCGCAGCACCGGACCCGAAAACAACCTTTTCTACGCCAAGTACTTTTGCTCTTTCAAAGCCCTTGTCAAGATATTCTGTTAAAGCACCGTAGTCAACAGACTCCCCTACAACCTTTAAATCACCGGGAATAAATCCGTTAGCGGCAAGGCATTTTAAGGAATGCTCCGCTAAATAATCTTTAGATAAATTGAATTTTTCGTCATCAAATTTCGAAAGACTTCCAAAACCACATTCGTAGTAATCCACACCAATTTCTGAAGCGATTTTAATGCTTTCAAAATCATCAAGACCTCGGCAAACACCAAATTTCATAATAACACCTTATTTCGTTGCATTGTTTATCATTTCTAATGCATTATCAAGCTGGGTCTGAGTAATTTCTCCACCGCTTGTAATTCTTGCAATTTCCTTTTTTCTTCCCTCTAAATCGAGAAGTGTAACACCTGTATATGTTTTTCCGTCACGGACAGCCTTCTCAATAAGATAATGACTGTCTGCATACGACATTAACTGAGCTAAATGGGTAACACAAAGAACCTGTTTTCCCTGTGAAACATCTTTAAGCTTTGAAGCAACTTTAAGCGCTGCTCTTCCGCTTACACCTGCATCAATCTCATCAAAAATCATTGTGTCAATTTTATCTTTATGAGCTAAAACGGTTTTAAGTGCCAACATAATTCTTGAAAGCTCACCGCCACTTGCAATTTTAGCAATAGGCTTGGGAATTTCACCAACGTTGGCAGAAATCAGAAACTCTACGCTGTCAATACCATTTTCACAAAGGTCAACCTCTTTAAAATCCACAAGAAATTCAACATTTGGCATATCAAGAAAACGAAGTTCATCGCAAACCTTTTCACAAAAGATTTTAGCTTCCGTTTTTCGTTTTTCTGAAAGATTTTTTGCAAGTTTTTGTGCATCAGCGAGTTTATTTGCATACTCGATTTTAAGCCTATCAAGAACCTCATCAGAAAGTGAAATTTCGCTTAACTCTTTCTTTGCACTCTCGAGATACTCAAGCATATCATCTTCAGTTTCACCATATTTTTTGCTTAATTTATAAAGTAAATCAAGTCGATTTTCAATTTCTTCAAGCTCAAGAGGATTATAGCCATCCCCGGAAATACTGTCACGAACTGTATCGGCAATATCGGAGAGCTCGTAATACAAATCGCCTAATTTTGTTGCAATTTCCTGAACCTCTGTTGAAAACTTACCGATTGAAGAAAGCTCTCTGAAAGCTCCCGAAACCATTTCAACAGCGCCTTTATAGGAATCACCACCATAAAGGGCATCATAAGAAGCGGAAAGACTTTCCTGAATTCTTTCAAAATTCTGCAATTCAGTTCGTCTGTTTTTTAAACTCTCCCACTCACCCGGGTTAATTTCTGCTTTCTCGAGCTCATCAATCTGATATGAAAGAATATCAATTTTTCTCGCTTTTTCTTCTTTATTACCTGAAAGCTTCTTTATCTGAGCCTTGAGAGTTAAAAGTTCATTGTAAAGAGAAGAATATTCTTCAACAAGTTCCGTTAAATCCCCTATTGCATCAATATATAAAATATGGGTTTCGTTATTTAAAAGCTCTCTGTTGTCCTGCTGACCATGAATAGAAATAAGCTCCGCACCGATTTCTCGCAAAGCAGTAACATTAGTCAAAGTGTTATTAACCTTGCAAACATTCTTATCAGGGCTTATAACTCTGCTTACAAGCAAGGTTTTATCGGGGCTTAAAGGTAATGAAAGCTCTTCCAATTTCTTTTCAACGCTTTCACTTACACAAGAAAACAACGCAGTAACCCTCGCTTCCGTTGCTCCCGTTCTGATAAGCTCACGGGAGGTACGAAAACCAAGTACTGCGTTAATAGAGTCCAATATTATTGACTTACCTGCTCCCGTTTCACCGCTCAACACATTAAAGCCCCTTGAAAATTCAATCTCGGCGCTTTCAATTATTGCTATGTTGTCGATTTTTAAAAGGGAAAGCATAAGGATTTACCTGCCAATCATTCTGTTAAGTGCTTCTGCAACGCCACGTGCCTCTTCGGAAGTACGGCAGAGCATAAAAATAGTATCGTCACCTGCAATTGTACCAACTACCTCGTGAACATTCATTGAATCGATAGTAGCACAAGCAGCACCTGCAAGACCCGGTGAGCATTTAATTACGCAAATATTACCTGCATAATCAACCTTTGTCATTGCGCTTTGGAAGAGAGCATCAAACATACCGCTGTAGCCAGTATCATTTGAACGCTCAACTGCATATTTATACACACCATTAGCTCCGAGAGTTTTCAAAAGGCGTAATTCTTTAACATCTCTTGAAACAGTTGCCTGAGTAACATCGCAACCTTTATCTCTCAAAAGAGCGAGAAGCTCTTCCTGAGTTCCCACATCATACTGTTCAATTAAATCAAGTATAAGTTTATGTCTTCTTTTTTTCATTTCTCTCACCTTAACCCGATATTTTTTTATTTAAAACATCAATAAATGTATCTTTTTTTATTTTAATAAATGAGGCGTAATCCATAGAACGCTTAACACTAACCACAGCGCCCTCAGGTATTACTACCGCACTTTGTCCGTCACAAGATAAAATTGCCTCGCCGCTGTTATCGTGAGTTATCTCAAGGCTTGAATCGCCGCCTAAAACAACCGAGCGTGAGAAAACACTATGAGGACAAACAGGTGTCAACAATATACTTTCAACGCAAGGGTCAATAACAGGTCCCCCTGCAGAAAGTGAATATGCAGTTGAGCCCGTAGGGGTAGCAACTATAGCCCCATCTGCCATATATTGAATAAGAGGTGCACCATTGCAGGAAACGGAAAGCTTCATAATTCTTATGACACCGCTTCTTGAAACAACTGCATCATTTATGCAATTTGAATGATATATTATTCTATCGTTTTTGTCAAGAATCGACACATCAAGCATCATCCTTTTTTCAGTTATGTATTCCCCTTTTAAAATATGGGAAAGAAGGCTTAATTCATCGCCTTCAAGACAAGCAAGATAAGCAAGTTTTCCTGCATTAATACAAAGTAAGGGTTTGCCGTATTCGGTAGCAATCTTTGCTGCATTGATAAAAGAACCATCACCGCCTACGGAAACTACAAAGTCACAATCAGCTAAAAGAGAGTTTTGTTCACCGAAGCAAACATCAACATACTGAGAAAAAGGCGCTTTAAGAGATTCATCCATAAAAACTTCACAATTACGCGCAAAAAGCTCTTTAATGAGGCTATTGGTAACAGAAAACGCATTTTCTCTTGTCATATTGGGAATTATAAAAAATTTCATAATATCACCTATATTTTTACTTATCTAACACTTGGTGAGAGCGTTCAACAAGCTCCCCTGCCGTTGAAATAACCTGTTCCGAATTCTGAGGTTGGGAACACTTTCTTATATACATAAGATATTCAATATTCCCTTCGGGACCTTTAACAGGAGAATGTTCAAGACCTAAAACCTCAAAGGATTGAGAGTTTGCAAATTCTGCAATTGTTTTTATAACAGTTTCATGAACTGCAGGATCACGAACAACACCCTTTTTGCCAACATTCTCTCTTCCCGCTTCAAACTGAGGCTTTATAAGGCAAACGGCCTCGCCATCCGCTTTGAGAAGATTATACATAACAGGCAAAATCAATTTTAAAGATATAAAGGAAACATCAACGGAAGCGAAATCAATCTCTTCGGGAATCTGCTCTCTGGTAACATAACGGAAATTGGTTCTTTCTAAATTGACAACTCGCTCATCGCTTCGCAGCTTCCAGGCAAGCTGACCGTAACCAACGTCAATAGAATAAACCTTAACTGCACCGTTTTGGAGCATACAATCGGTAAAACCACCGGTGGAAGCACCGATATCCATACAAAGCTTTCCTGAAAGCTCAATGGGAAAAGACTCCATTGCTTTTTCAAGCTTCAAGCCGCCTCTGCTGACATATTTCAGTGTACTTCCGCGCACTTCAATTACATCATCGGGCTTGATATCACGTCCTGCTTTTATTTCCTTTTGGTCATTTACATAGACTATACCTGACATAATAAGAGCTTTTGCTTTTTCGCGACTTTCTGCAAAGCCCTGCTCAAAAAGAGCTATATCAAGTCTTTTTTTATCACTCATTTATTTAACTCCGTTGAAACAACTTTATACATTCCCTCACTGTCGAGAGAATACTGTTTTAAAATACTGTCAGTTTTACCTTGTTTTACAAAGCAATCGGGAAAAGCGGTAAGAGAAAATTCAGATTTCACTTTATTTTCAAGCATAAGTGTTGCAAAGCTTTCACCTACGCCACCACTTTTTACACCTTCTTCAAAGAAGAATACTTTTTTTGCATTTCCGATAAAACCAATACTCTCATCGGGAATCGGAACAATAATATTAAGCTTTATAAGCTTTACTTTTAAACCGTCATTTTTAAGACGTTCGTAGGTTTTGAAGCAATCTGCAAAAATTCTGCCATAAGTAACCAAAACCACATCTGCTTCTTCATCACCGAAAACATCAAAAGCATTTCCGCTACACTCATAATTTTCAGGCATTTCCGGTTCAGCACCTCTCGGGTATCTGATAACACAAGGGCCTTCACTATGATAAAGAGAATTAACGAGAGCATTGTTAAGTTCGCAATAATAGCTTGGTGAATAAACGGTTATATTGGGAATACCATTAAAAAATGCGGTATCGTATATGCCGTTATGGGTTTCGCCGTCATCACCCACAATACCTGCTCTGTCAACTGCAATTACCATGCGGTTGTTCTGAAGAGCACAATCGTGAATAAGCTGGTCATAGCAACGCTGTAAAAAAGTTGAATATACAACAAAAACCGGTAACATACCGTTCTTTGAAAGCCCCAGAGCAAAAGGAACTGCGTGTTCTTCGGCAATACCTACATCAAAAACTCTCTCGGGGTACTCTTCCGAAAACTTTTTAAGACCCGTTCCCAAGGACATTGCCGCCGTAATTGCGCAAATTCTCTTATCTTTGGGAGCCTGATTATATAAAAATTCGCCGAATTTCTCGGAAAAGTTATCAGAAGATGCTGAAAGCATACCGCTTTCTCTATCAAAAGGTGCAACACCGTGAAATTCCGAAGGTCTTTCTTCTGCAGGTTCATAACCTTTACCCTTAATTGTGTTAATATGAACCAAAACAGGAGAATTAACAAGCTTAGCACCTTCAAGAGCATCGCAAAGTTGAGAAATATTGTGACCGTCAATGGGTCCCATATACCTGACACCCAAATCTTCAAAGAAATTGCTTTCATAAAGCATATTCTTCAAGTCGGTCTTAAATTTAAAGATTTTATTGGCAAGTGTTTTGCCTACAAAGGGAATTTTAGAAACGGCTCTTTCTGTCAGAGCTTTAAGTTTAAAATAACCGGAACGAGAACGCATAACCGCAAGTCGTTTTGCAAGATGACCTACATTTTTAGAAATAGACATTCCGTTATCATTGAGAATGATAATGAGTCTTGTATCTTTCATATGCCCGGCATTGTTAAGTGCTTCGTAAATAAGACCGCCTGTCAAAGCACCATCACCCAAAACAGCAATAGCATAATCTTTTTTGCCATTAATTTTATTAGCGGATGCAATACCTAAAGCAGTTGAAACTGAAACGCTACTATGACCGCTGAAAACGATATCGTGTTCACTTTCACCAGGACGTGAAAAGCCAGAAATACCGTTTTCACGGCGAAGAGTTGAAAACTCTTCATATCTCCCTGTCAGAAGTTTATGGGTATAAACCTGATGTCCAACGTCCCAAATAATTTTATCATTCGGGGAATCAAAAACCTTATGAAGCGCAATAGTAAGCTCAACAACACCTAAATTTGATGCAAGATGACCGCCATTCTGAGCCACAGTTGAGACAATGGTGTCCCTAACCTCCTCTGCAAGAAAAGGAAGTTTGTTTTCATCCAATTTTTTCAAATCAGCAGGTGATTTAATTTTAGAAAGCAAATTATGTTCCATTAAATCAACTCTCTCTGTGAGCTAAAAATTCTGCGTAAGCTTTAATGGCTTCGTTATTTTCGAATTCTTCAAGAGAATTCATTGCATCTTTTGTAAGCTTTTCAACAAACTCCTGGCATTTTTCAACACCTAAAAGCGTAACATAGGTGGATTTGCCGTTTTGGGTGTCACTACCCGTAAGTTTTCCAAGCTTTTCCAAAGAGCTTGTAACATCAAGAATATCGTCTTTAATCTGGAAAGCAAGTCCGATATTCTGAGCAAAACTTCTTGCGGCATTAAGCTTTTCTTCTGAAGAATCTGCAACAATACAACCGAGAACACAAGCCGCCTCGATTAATGCACCGGTTTTCAAAGAATCCATAAGCTGCAAGTTCTCAAAATCTGCATCTGTATTATTTTCATTAAGCAAATCTATAACCTGACCGCCAATCATACCGCGACTTCCTGCAAGAGAAGAAAGGGCTGAAACACCGCTTATTGCAGTTTCAGGGGTATAAAGTCCATCAAGGCAACCTTGTGAAATCCTTTCAAAAGCTGCAGTTAGAAGACCATCCCCTGCCAAAAGGGCAAAAGCTTCGCCGTAAACCTTATGATTTGAGGGTTTACCGCGACGGTAGTCATCATTATCCATACAAGGTAAATCGTCGTGAATCAAAGAATAGGTATGAATAAATTCAACCGCTTGTGCCATAGGAATTGCTGCGTCAACATTTCCACCACAGGCATCGCAAAAAAGCATTGTTAAAAGAGGTCTGACTCTTTTACCACCGTTTTTTACGCTATATTCCATTGAGTCAAATATCAATTTATATTCGGGAAGATAATCCTTGAAATACTCATACAAATTATTCTCAAATAAATCTGCAAATTCTTTTACTTTACTGTGCATTTTTATCACCATTGCTGAGAAGAGTTGTAATTTTCTGCTCTGCGTTGTCAAGATATTTTGAACATGAGTTCAAAAGAGCAGTTCCTTCGGAAAAAAGTTCAAGTGTTTTTTCAAGAGGTTGTCCGCCCTCTTCTAATAAAGAAACAATCTCTTCCAATCTTTTCAATGATTTTTCATAATTTTGTTCCATATTTATTCTCCAATATCTGTTACGTTCGCTTTAACTGTGCCATCCGAAAGTTTTATTAAAATGTTCTCTCCCGTTTGCAAAGACTTAACGCTTGTGACGGGCTTTTCATCCTTTTCAACAAGAGCATAACCTCTCGAAATAACATTCAATGGACTTAAGGCATCAAGTTTTCCCGCCAAAGCGGAAATTTTTAATTTATTGGTATCAATTGTATTGTTTACTAAACCGAAAAGCTTTTCGGTAATATAAACAAGTTCTTTTCTTTTTTCGTTTATATTGGTTAAGGGGTCTCTTAAAACACCGCTTTTTTCAATGGCGTTTAATTTCCCTCTTTCAAAGTCAATTCTATTTTTTGTTAATGAAAAAATCCTTTGCTGTAAAGCAATAAGGTTTGATTTCAATTCATAGCTATCAGGAACCGCACATTCTGCCGCCGCAGAAGGTGTAGGCGCTCTTAAATCCGCAACAAAATCGCATATTGTATAATCAGTTTCGTGGCCAACTGCGGAAATAACGGGAATTTCAGAAGCAAAAACCGCTCTTGCAACAATTTCCTCGTTAAATGCCCATAAATCTTCAATTGAACCGCCACCGCGACCAACAATGAGCACATCTGCACTTTTTAATTTATTGAATTCATATATAGCTCGTGCAATATCTTCGGCCGCACCATCCCCCTGCACCTGACAAGGTCTTAAAACCACCTCTGCTACGGGAAATCTTCGGTTTAAAACATTGAATATATCTTGAACTGCCGCACCGGTTGCGGATGTTACAACACCAACTCTTTGAGGAAATCTTGGTAAAGGCTTTTTATACTCTTGTTTAAAAAGCCCTTCTGCTTCAAGCTTCTTTTTCAACTGCTCAAAAGCAATATTCAAAGCACCAATTCCGTCAGGTTGCATGTCATTTATATAAAGCTGGTAAGAACCGTCACGAGGGAAAAGCGAAACTGTTCCGAAAGCAAGTATTTTCATACCATTTTCGGGCGTAAAACGCAGTTTACCGGCATTCCCTGCAAACATAACCGCTTTAATTGAGGCTGCTTCGTCTTTTACGGTCATATATAAATGTCCGCTATAATGGGCTTTATAATTGGAAATCTCCCCTGTTACAAAAACATGGGCAAGGTTTTCATCCTTATCAAGAACACCCTTAACATAGCTATTCAATTGTGAAACGCTGTAAACAGTTGGTGAGGGTGTGTACATCTTTTCACTCCATAAATTAAATCATTTCAATGAGGTTAAAAAAGCTATTCCTGCCGCATTATCACAAGAAAATTCAGGCTCCGCAAAAGAAGCATCAAAGCGAGAAATTATAATATCTTTTATAATTTTATCGGACATAACGCCCCCTGCAAAAACGATGGGTAAATCGCCATATTTTTGAAGGGCATATTCAGTCATTGCAGAAACAGCATCAGCAATATAGGTAAGCAAAAACTTCGCTGTATCTTCATTCGATTCGCCGTCTGCAAGCATCTTCAGACATTTATTTTCAAGACCTGAAAGAGAGCAACAACCATCTTGCAATTTAATCTTATTTTTATACTGGTTTGAGGATTTTTCTGCAAGTTTTTCAAGACCTGCACCTGCAGGAAAAGGAATTCCCATTTTTACACCGATGCGGTCAACGGCTTGTCCTGCTTTTAAATCATTTGAGCTTGAAATGGGAGTAATTTTTATAACACTTTCTTCGTCAGGTTCACAAAGGACCAAATCCGTTGTCCCGCCTGATATATGAAATGCCAGAAACTTCTTTTCCAATAAATCAGTTCTTTGGGCTGAATAAAGTGCCGCTGCAATATGGCCTTGCTGGTGAGAAAAGCCATAAAAAGGTACATTCAACGCTGCTGCAACAGTTCTTGCGGCATTTTCCCCAACTAAAAAGCAAGGCATATATGAGCCATCTTGGGTTGTGGGAGTTACAGATGCACCTACAGCAGAAATCACTCCTGAATATTCAGATAAAACCTTTTCTAAAAGCTCGGAATAAGCCTTTGTATGATGAAAAACCGCATCACTCTGGCGAATTCCTCTTTCCCCTTCTTTAACGGGTAAAAGGCGCTTGGTCTGAATTACATTTCCATCAGAGAAAACAGCAACGGAAGTTGTATAGTTGCTAGTATCAAATCCTAAAAATCCGCTCATATTATGCTTTTGCGATAGTACCGAGAATACCGTTTATAAAAGAGGCATCTTCATTTGTTCCGTATTTTTTCGCAAGTTCAACTGCTTCGTTTACTGCAACACCATTGGGTACATCATCAATGTATTTGATTTCTGCAACTGCAAGGCGCAATACTGCAAGTGAAACCTTGGGCAATCTTGAAATAGTCCAATCCTGTGAATTAGATTCAATAACACCGTCAATTTCTTGAGAATTTGCTTCAACTGCGTTAAGTATATTCTCGGCAAAAGCATTGATTTTTATAAGCTCAGCCTCTTTCGCAGTTTCAACAATTTCAGTAATTGAAGCATCATTGTCGAAAATCTTTTCAAATAACACAATAAATGCTTGTTCTCTTGCTTCTCTTCTTGTCATAATTATCTCCTCGGCTACAATTTATCAATTTAAAATTATATCACAACTGTATTTATTTATCAAGTGAATATAAAAAAAGGAAGAACAAGTTTTTAAACCTGTTCTTCCAAAAAACATTTTAAATATTAAAGAAGACCGTAGTCAAAATCTCTGTACTCAGAAACCTCTGTAACAGTACCCTTAGAACCAACGGGAGCAATAAGAATCTGACCTTCAACAGAACCAACATAAGTTGTTGTCTGTTTAATTGAAACGATTCTGTTAAGCGCGGGATTAAAGATAAGTTCAACAGTACAATTCTTATAAGTTACATTTGAGGAAGTAAGAGATGCAATCTTAAGACCGGCAGAAACCATATTGCCGAATTCCTCACCTGTAATTACAGGGAACATTGCACTTGTAAAGCTTGCTGCTTCTTTAGCATCAGGAGCTGTAACAGCAGGATCAGCTTCTTCGCGTAATGTGATTGTTATTTTCTGGGTACCGTCTTCAAGCTTAACGCTTGTAGCAGATTCAATAGCATCAGCAGCGTCAGCAGATGCAAGCATACCTGCGTAATAATCGTTATTTATAAGGAGCTCGGATGTATCTGTGTTTGCAGGAACAACAATGGGGGCTGCTTCTGCATTTTCTTTGGAAATAAAGTACTCGGGGTTTGCTGATTGCAAATTGCACATAAGCAATGCTGTAGTATCTTTATCAAGAGTTCTGTATGTAACCTTAGTAAATGCAGGTTTTCCTACTTTCTTTGCATAGTTGACAACTGCATTGTATTTTGTAAGAACATCTTTTTTCTGTTCTTTAGATTCTTCAGATTCTGTAGTGGATTCAGTTGTGGTTGTTGATTCCTCTGTTGAACCGCCACCAAGACCACCAAGTAAATCACCAATGCCACCAATCATACCGCCGATATCAAGACCGCCAAGCATATCCATAACGCCACCAAGAAGGTCGCCTGAACCACCGCTTGAAGAACCACTGTCAGCAGGTTTTGTTGTAGTTGCAGTGTCAGAGCCTGAAGTTCCGGGCTCTGTTGTGGGAGCTTCTGTTGAAGGAGCTTGAGTTGTGGGAGCTTCAGTTGTAGCAGGAGCTGTTACTGCAGGAGCAGTAGTTTCGGGACCTGCGATATTACTGTCACCGACAATTGTATCAATAGCTTGCTGAACAACAGGGTTGCTGACTTTTAATTTGCGTTTTGTCTGCATATAGTAGGTTGAAGCAACAAGCTTAACAGCTGCGCTTGAAAGAACACCTACAACCATTGTAGTAACAAGCAACAAGGCGATAACTTTTTTGATTCTGCCGTTGTTTTCTGAAATTTTCATCCGAGTATCCCCCTTGATACTATATAATTCCTAATCATTTTACACAATTAATTCCGAAAAGTCAATAAAAAAAGACTACAACTTTCATTAATTTTTACTAAATTCAAATTTTTGTGCAAAACATTTAACAAATATATTATAATTTAGCTAAAATGATGGTTGAAAATGGCAGAAATATATTGTAAAATATATTATCAAATAATATCGCCGACAAGCGATATAAAAGGAGAATACAAATTATGAGAAAAAGCAGATTAACAAAACTCATTGCTGTTGTGCTTTCGTTAACACTTGCGTTTGCTTCTTTCGGCGCAGTAACAGCAAGTGCTTCCAGCGCTTATCCCATCATAAGCGGTAACAGCGACGATCCTATCGGTGTTATTTTTTCCGACATCATCGATACCCTTTTGAACTTCATTTTAGGTTTGTTCTCAGGTTTATTTGATGACGGCCCCGGATTTGTAGTTCCTGATGATGCTTACGATAAAGCCGCTAAGAACTACTACGAAGGTACCGGTAAGGAATTCAAAACAAGTGCTGATGAAGATGCTCAGTGGAACATCGGTTACGCTAACACAAGCCTTATCCCCGATGACTACAGCAACGGCACTTATTACATCGGCGGTTACATCGCTATTGAAAATGGTTTTTCAAACGTTGTTGAAGGTATTGCAGAAATCCCCGGCATCGGTAAAGACGATATGAAAGTTCGTTGTGTAGCTATCAATGATGGTACTGATTCAGGTACTGTTTTATTTGCTACTATCGACTGTATCGGTATCACAAACGCTGATATCAAAGATATCCGTGCTCGTCTTGCAGAATTTGCTGCAGAAAACAATATCGTTTCTATCAACGTTTCCTCTACACATACACATAGCTGTATCGACACAGAAGGTCTTTGGACAAAACTTCTTTACAAACTTGCTCGTAACGGTATCATCAGCGGTACAGGCGCAGATGAGGAGCTTGTTCAGGGTACTAACCCCGCATACATGGAATTCCTCAAAGACAGCGTTGCAGACGCTCTTGTTGATGCATACGAGGATTTACAGCCCGGTGTTCTTACATACACAACTAAAGACCTCGGTCAGGATTATTTCACAAACAAAAACCGTCCTTCAGCTGGTGAAATGATTTATAAAATCAATGAAGACGGCGAATCAGTTTACACAGGCGAAAAAGAAATCGCTATGACTGATATTTCAAGATTCATCTTCATCCCCGATGATGAAACTGCTACTCCCACAATGATGATTAACATTGCTGCTCACCCCGACGTTGCAGGTCTTCCCACAGAATCCAACTCCGGTCGTGAAATCAGCGGTGACTACCTCTTCTATTGCGGTAAATTCCTCGAAGACGCAGGTTATAACTTTATGTTCTTCCAGGGCGCTATTGCAGGTATCTATATGTCAAGAAGCGTAACTGGTGACGGCGTTCCCACAGAACAGAGAGTTGAAGAATCTCAGAGATATGGTTTCGAGCTTGCAAGAATGGCTCTCGCTCTTACAATGACAAAAGAAGAAGTTGAAGCAGACGATATGCTCAACTGCGCAGAAGAAATTGCTGAATACGGCGAAGAAGAAGGTTATTCAATCTGGTACGAAAACTGGAATAAAGATGCAGACGGTAACGATGTAATTCCTGAAGAGCAGGAAGTTGAACCCTTCCTCAACCTTCTTATCAAACAGGTTGAAATCCCCGTTTCCAATAACCTTATTGAAGCTGTTGGTAAGCTCAATATGGCTAACTATGTTGTTATCACAAATCCCGACGGCACATATTCAACAATCACAGAAGTTGGTTATATGGAACTCGGTAATCAGTTCAAAACTGTATTCCTTCCCGGTGAAATTTGTCAGGACCTTATCGCTCCCAACGGCGCTTCACTCGAAGCTGAAAACTCTGTAACAGCAAGACCATTCAGCAGCTCCCCTGCTTGCGCTATCTTTGGTGATGACGTTAAGTGCTTCGGTCTTATGAATGATGCTATCGGTTATGTTGTTCCCGACAACGACTTCACAATGGGCGATCCTGTTAACCACTACCACGAATTAATTTCTCTTGGTCAGGGTGTTGCATCCGCTCTTATGGATGGTCTTCAGGAACTCGCTTCTGAAATTGTTCGCGTTTAATTAATCTGCAAATATAGATTCCCCCCTCGGCTTTGTAGCCGAGGGGGGATTTTTTTATTGTTTATTAAGTATCATGTGAATATTTTATAACGCTTTGTTGCCTTTTTTCAGCAAGTTCTGCATACATCCATTCTCGTTTCTGACGAGATATAGGCCAAAGGAATTTTGGAACAATTCTTAAAATTCCCGTAACTGTGGGTACAATTGTGCAAAGGGCGAATTCCCAGAACTTTGTCCTGTCGTTCTGTGCGCCGATTTCAAGACCTTGAACATAGCCTATACGTTTCATTATAAGACTTGTAACAGAACCCAACAGCGCAGTCTGTATCTTTAATATTAAGCCTTTAGCAACGCCCGTTGTAGCTTCCATTCTGTAACCATTTTTCCATTCGCAATAGTCCATGGCTTCGTTCCACAGGTCTGCGTTAATAACCTTTGAAATGCCCCAGGACCACTTAATAAACCATTCCTTCAAACCAAATGCAATACACATTGGAATGGTCTTTTTAAACATTGTTTTCTTTTTAGTCATACCAAACAAGAAAACTGCAGTAGTTATTGCACTATTATAAATATCATTGAAAATCCAAAGCGATTTAGAAGAAAATCTTTTTCTTAATGGACCAACAAAAGCGTAACTAATACTTCCATTCATAGAAGACGGTATATTTAATAATGTAATAAGTGAATAACTGCCTAAAACATCTATAAAGTAGTTTGTTTCACTTTTACTTATAGAGAAGTTACCTAAGAACTCAGACAAGCACATTAGCAATACCGGGTAGTTTGAAACTATCGCCTTCATCCCCTGCTTTATACTGGGCTTTTCAATAGACTGAGGAACTCGCTCTTTTGATTGTAGGAAGAACCAGAAAGTGCAAAGAGAAGAGATTAGTGCTGTTCCCCCACCCATTACCATAAATACAGAGCTCAGCTTCCATTTAACAACCTTGTTATTAACAAGGTCTATCAAAACACCCATTATGTAACGAGGTAAATCCTCTCCCATATAACCCGTCAAAAGCTCTGCAAGGGTAATAAGCCGTATTCGCTCGTTGGGGTTTGGTGTTATAGTTGACATATAGCCACTTTTGGCTACATTTGTAAATGTTCCTGCGGTTTCATTTATTATTGCAAATATGTAATAATAAATCAGCTTTGGCAAATGGGTTCCTGCGGTGCTTGGGAAAAACAACGGAAGAAGCCATGTAAATATACCTATTATAGTTAATGGTATTTGCATACCAACAAGATAAGGCCTGAACTTACCTATTCGGGTTCTTGTACCATCAACAATTACAGAAATAAAGGTATCATTTACAATGTCCCAAGCGGCAGTAACAAGATTCATAACCGCGCTTACTGTAAAGTCAATATGAACAACGTCCCAAATATATCTTTCAGAGAAAGAATTGATATTGAAGGAATTGGACCAGTCATTCAAAAGATAAGCAACAGTTTCACGAACACCAACATAATTAAAGCCTTCGTAATACCTTACATTCTCGTTTTCAGAGGTGTTACTTTTATTTATCATTTCTTTATCACTCATAAAAGCACCTCCTTATTCTTCCGAAACATTTACAATACAAGTATCTGTAAATGTTTCTCCGAGGTAATTAAGTTGAACTGTAATTGTTACAGGCACATCACAGTTCTTTATACCTTTAACATAGCCCATTTCATCAACAGTTACAATATTTTCATCAGATGAAGAAAATTCAACAGTATATTCACTGTCATCATCAATAACGGCATTAACATTAAGCATCTGCTCTTCATCAAAGCCGATTGTTATTTCATCCTCTATAAAAGAAATTCCTGCATAAGAGTATTCATAAGTATCTGTTACAGCGTAAATAAAAGAGATTTTCTTTTCTCCGAAAAACTCTGCATTATTTATAAATGTTGCATCAATAGTTACTTTATAATTTCTTATTACATTTATATATTCTATTTCGTCATTGGTGCGGTTAACCTTCGCTTTTACAGTAAAGCTCTGGGGTATTGCATCAAAGCTATTTATAATACAATTATCTTTAACATCGCCAATAAACTGCTCTTTTGCCAATAAATCATTTTTTACAGAAAACATTTCCGAGAGTTTTTTATTATCTGAACTGTTTTCCAAATCAACATAATAGTTCAAATAATAATATTCATTATCAACCAAATTGCCATCGTCATCAAAAACGCTTTCTCCGTTTTCATCCACCTGACCTACTGAAAACTCTGCGTTTTTCAATAGTTTTTTATTAAGCACAAGAGAGAGTTTTTTACTATCATCCTTTTCAAAAGTGCCCTCAAAATCTTCCGCATAATAGCTATCAATTTCAGAGAGCATTTTATCTTTAGCAAAATTAAGCAAAGCTTCATCTTTACCTTGAGTTTCAGAAGAATTTAAAACTTTTATATCATTAACAGAAATATCTGTATAGGTTTTTGTTTTAACAAATTTTCCTGATGTATTAAAAACAAGGCTATTAATATACTCCACTAAAGCTTCTTTTGATGAATCAAGCTCTGTTTTGTTAATTATGGTTTTATTTTCAGTTGCACTTGCATCATCATCTAAATTATTAACTGTTACAACAAGCACAACTAAGCAAAGCGCGAGGGCAACAACAGAACAAACACCAAATGCAATAAATTGTTTTATTTTATTATTCATTTTATTTGCCCTCCCCTTTTGCAGATTGGACAAGCTTTTCCTTTTTCTCTTCTTCCAAAAGCCGTTTTTCTTTTTCTTCTGCAGATTCTAAAACGGGCAAAGGTAAATCAGAATAAGAAAGTTCACCATTTTTTATTTGTTTTCTGATTTTCACTCTTTCCAAATCAACCTCTTTAATTTCAGGTTGAATGTTTTTAGTAACTATTAATCTGTTTAAAACAAAAATGAGCATTAAAACTGCAAAGCAAGCTATTGCACCAAACCCTGCTTTAGCAGAAACAAAGGTATATTCAGCGAGTAATTTATTTAAAGTAAAGCTACCGGCAGCAGACAACAATGAAATAATCATACCTGTCATTGCAAATATCTGGGCTTTAACTGCACTTTTACGAATGTTGATAAAAGATAACAATAAAGTTATAAAAATACCAACACCACAAAGAAAAATCAAAACAATTAAACCTAACAACAAAACCAACGTTGTTTGGAGTGTGGGAGCATAGATACCTAAATCAATGAGCGCATTTAACGTTCCATCAGTAAAAGCCTGATAAATGCCGAATGCACCGAAACTGATTTTAGCTGAAAACATACTGAAACTCGCTTCAACAGTTGCAAAGGGCACAAATATTGCACCAATAGCCAGAACCATTGCAACAATTCTCATTATCTGAATTTTACCACCAATGAAAGCAGTTTTTAATTTAGAAATCAAAATATGAAAAGTTGCATATTCAAGCTCACATTTTTTAGCATCTTCCGAAAGAAGCGTTTTCTGTTGGGCGTAAAAAATATTCACACCGCAATGTTTGCAATTTGGTGCAAGTTCAAATCTTCCTATATGCTTTTGACAGTTAGGACATTTCACGATATCACTCCCTACTTATATTTTTAATATTCTTTTATAAATATTATAGACTAATTATTTATTAAATGGTATAATTAAACAAAAATTTTAAGGGTGCATTTATTTGAAGATTATTGCAAGTGATTATGACGGAACACTTAACCACGGCGGAATTGACGCAAAAAAGCGCGAAGCAATTTCCCGATGGAGAAAAGAAGGAAATATCTTTTCTGTTATCAGTGGCAGAGGTGCTCCTGATCTTATAAGAATATTTAAAAAAGATAATTTTGAATGTGACTATCTTATTGCCGATAACGGCGCAGTTATAATGAAACCCGATGGCGAAATAGTCTGCGAAGATAAAATTGATACTGCGATTGCAAAGCCGTTCCTTGAGTTTCTCTTTGAACAAGGTTGCCCTTGGGGTTATGTTCAGACAAGCTTTCCTTGCAGGGTTTTCAAAAATGATGACTTTGAGGAATATGACGAAGACGAATGCTACATCTTTGATAATTTACCCGAATTTCCCTATGTTTATCAGATAAACACAGCTTTACCCAGCTTTGAAGAAGCAGCAAGAGTTACCGAGGCTATAAAAGAAAATTTCGGTGATGTTCTCAACCCATTACAAAACGGAACCTGCATTGATATTGTTTCTGTTAATATGGATAAGGCAAAAGGAATATATAAATTTATTGAGC
The DNA here is from genome assembly GCA_045542535.1 of Acutalibacteraceae bacterium. Taxonomy (GTDB): domain Bacteria; phylum Bacillota; class Clostridia; order Oscillospirales; family Acutalibacteraceae; genus DTU089. The sequence continues at coordinate 30,853 of JAZQLF010000028.1, forward strand.
TTTTAGGCGCTGAATACGAGGATGTTATAACCGTTGGCGACAATGTTAACGATAAGGATATGATAAAAGAATTCCGCTCATACGCTATGGAAAACGCTGTCCCTTTAATAAAAGAACTTGCAGATTTTGAAACCCCGGGTATCACTGAGCTTATAGAGAAAGAATTAACTCTTTAAGCCATAAAATAATCAAAAGCGAGCATCACACAAAAACCCAAAAGAAGAGAATAGGTTGCTCCCCTTTCGTTACCATGAGCGTGAGTTTCGGGAATCATTTCATCGCTTATTACATAGAGCATTGTTCCTCCCGCAAAAGCGAGGGCGAAGGGTAAAATAGCGGTTGATACGCTAACGGCAAAATAGCCTAACAGAGTACCAACAACCTCTACAACACCTGTAATAAGGGCAATTATAAAGGTTCTGCCGCCGCTCATTCCTGCAGCTATCATTGGCGCTATAATAACCATACCCTCAGGAATATTCTGAAGAGCTATACCACCTGCAATTGTAAGAGCTTCTGCGGTATTTCCCGTACCAAAGCCAACACCTGCGGCAATACCCTCGGGAAGATTATGAATAGCAATTGCAATAACAAAAAGCAAAACTTTATTAAGCTGTTCAGTTTTATTCGGGTGACTCTCCTGATCGGCACCTGTGAGTTTATGCAAATGAGGAACAAGCTTATCAATAAGGTTAACGCAGAAAGCTCCGCAGAAAACACCTATAACTGTTACAACTATCGAATACTTTCCGCCGTATTCCAATGACTCTAAAACAAGCCCGAATACTGCCGCAGCAAGCATAACACCTGCCGCGAAGGAAAGCACAATATCATTGAACTTGTGACTTGTTTTTTTAAACATAAAACCTAAGAGGGCACCTATAACCGTTGCACCGCCAACTCCGAGAGCAGTTAAAAGAACAAGTTGCATAAAGCCACCTCGCAATATCTTAATAATTATATTATATATAGTTTACTAAAAATACGCAATATTAAATTACAGGACGTTAAAATTATGAACACACCAAACTATAAAAAGACACGATTTGCTTGTTATTTTGCAAATCTTGCAATATCAGTGGTATTTGTTTTACCGCCGATGTTGTTTGTTACATTCCACGATATGTATAACATTTCATATACTTTATTAGGAACATTAGTTTTAGTCAATTTCTGCACTCAACTTACAATCGACTTAATTTTCACTTTTCTATCAAAGTATTTTAATATTAAATTAACTGTAAGATTAATGCCGATAATTACAAGTGCAGGTATGCTTTGTTATGCAATTCTACCCAGCATATTCCCTCAATTTGCCTATTTAGGTTTAGTCTTGGGCACAATAATATTCTCCGTTTCCGCAGGACTTGCAGAGGTTTTAATAAGCCCGGTTGTTGCGGCAATGCCCTCTGACAATCCCGAAAGAGATATGAGTAAGCTGCACTCCTTATATGGTTGGGGTATTGTTACGAATGTTATAATCGCATCTGTTTTCTTCCTTATTTTCGGAACAGAAAACTGGATGTACTTGACTATGGTTTTAGCAACTCTTCCTCTTGTTGCATCATTTTTGTTTTTTACCTCCCCTATTCCCGAAATGGATGTTTCATCCAACAAAAAAAGCGGTATAAAATGGGGTAAAACGATTGTTCTTTGTGCAATCTGCATTTTCCTGGGAAGTGCTGCAGAAAATACAATGACCAACTGGATTTCAAGCTTTATGGAAAACGCTTTGCAGTTACCTAAAGCTCTTGGCGATATTTTAGGACTTGCGGTTTTTGCACTGCTTCTTGCCCTCACGAGAAGCCTTTACGCAAAATTTACACCCAACATTTCAAAAACTCTTTTGGTGAGTATGATTGGTGCGGCGGTTTGTTATGTTATTATAGGCGTTTCAGGTAATGTTATTTTCTCATTTATTGCTTGTATTTTAGTTGGTATTTTCTCTGCTATGCTCTGGCCCGGAACACTTATTTTAATGGAAGAAAAGGTACCTAACCCCGGTGTTGCCGCATTCGCTCTTATGGCAGCATCCGGTGATTTGGGTGCATCCATTGCACCTCAGATGCTGGGTATTATTGTTGACAAGGTTTCTGCTAGTGCATTTGCAATCAATTTAAGTCAGGCAACCTCAATGGCAACTGATGAAATCGGCTTAAAGGTCGGAATGTTAATTGCATCCGTTTTCCCGATTTTAGGAATAGGTCTTTTAATTTACATAATGAAAACTTTGAAAACAAAAGTTAAAAACTAATGAAAGGCTTTGTTTTATGGAAAAATATGATGTTTTAATCGTTGGCGCATCGACTACGGGCTGTTGGTTTGCTGAAAAGATGGCTAAGCAAGGCTTCAATGTTCTTGTATTAGAGAAAGAAGCACAAGAAAATGTTTCCCGCTCCTACGATATTTTCCATATGGGCGAGGACGAAATGAAGCAATTCGACCTTGTAATTCCCGAAGAAGACAACCCCATCCGCGAATTCCGTTTTGAAAGTTCACCTATGATTTCCCCTTACGGAAAATACAGAGTACAAGGTGGACCTGCTCCGGTAATTGGTCTTCATAAGCACGATTACATAATGTTCATGGCTCAGAGAGCAAAAGAAAGCGGAGCAGAAATCATTTATGGCGCATCATTTTCCGATTTCATTTTTGATGATAAAGGGAAAATAATTGGTGCAAAATATATAACTGAGAACGGTGAAGAAGAAGCATTTGCAAAAATTATCGCAGACTGTTCTGGTATTCCCTCTGTTGCAAGAACAAAGCTCCCCAGCTCTTGCGTTGTTGAGAATTTCAAGTTAACACCCAAGGACATTCTTTATGTTGTTCTTTACTATGTTACATATAACGACAAAACCGTTAAACCTCGCGACCTTGACGGATTTTATATGCAATATAAATCCTGGTCCGCACCTGCAGGAAAAGGCTATGACGCCATTCTCGGTATAGGTGGTAGTTATTCCTATGAATACGCTGAAGAAGTGTTTAACACCCAATTTATGAAGAACGCAAAGCACCCTGAATACACAGTTCAAAAGGTTGAAAAAGGCAGAACACCTTATCACCGTTCTGTTTATTCCTTTGTTGACGATGGATTTATTGTTATGGGTGATGCGGCTTGCCTTACAAAGCCCACCTGCGGTGAGGGTTGCACATCTTCCCTTGTTCAGGGTGAAATTGCAGTTGATGTTATCTCTAAACTTATAAAAGAAAACAAGCCTCTTACAAAGGAAAATATGTGGTCAATTAACAAACGCTATATGACTGCTCAAGGCAAAGACTTTGACTCAATGCGACCTCTTTTAATGGGCGTTGTAACAATTAATTTTGACGAAGCGGAATATTTATTCGCCAACGATATTTTATTCAGCAAAAAAATTCTTGGCGGTATGAACGAAGGCTTGAACTTAGGCATTAAAGATATCGCAGAAATAATCGGCGGTATAATTAAAGGAATCGCAAAGGGTAAAATCCGAGTATCAACAGTTAAAAATCTTCTTAAAGGTCTTAAACAAAGCGGTGATGTTGGTAAGCTTTACGACAACTACCCTGCTGAATTCAAGGACTTTGAAAACTGGAAAAAGGAAGCTGATGCACTTTGGAACAGTATTGGCTCTCTTGCAGATACCTGCGACCCTGAGATTTTGAAGAAATTGAATATAAAATAAAATTTGCCCTGCAACTCGTTTGAGTTGCAGGGTGCGTTCATTCTCTCACAACGACATTATTTTCACCGAAAATGTGTTTCAATTCATTTGTCAGCGGTTGGTTAATCGAAGTTAAATAATCCATTCCGAGAAAATCGTATTTCTTTGTGTCCTCATAATAGAGGTAAACAGGTATTTTACCCTCAAAAATCGATAGAAGATTTTTGAGTTTTTCTGTTTTTTCGGGGTTTTCTGTTGGAATTTTAATAAAAATACCACTTTTCTTCTTTTTATCTTGTGTATTTTCGGTTTTGGGTGATTGTGTTGGTGTTGGTTTTGATTGAAATTTATCTTTGGGTATCTCCTCTAAAGTTTTAGGTGCTACGGTAATTTTCTCTGCAAGAAGCTTTACTTCTTCATCCTTAACAGAAATTTTACCATCAACAAGAACAATGCTACCTACTGTGAGAAGATTTCCATACATAATAAAGTTTTTCGGAAAAACAATCATTTCAATATTACCAAACAAATCTTCAACACCGCAGAATGCCATAATCTCGTCTTTTTTGGTAACTTTCTTTTTAACAGAAGTTACGATACCGAGGAAAGTAACATTCTGATTATCAATTTCATTTTCTTTTCCTGTTTCAAGGCATTCGTAAAGATATGATGTTTTAGGTGAATTTAAAGCCTCACTAATTGCTCTGTATTCTTCAAGCGGATGTCCTGAGAAATACATTCCCGAAACCTCTTTTTCAAAATAAAGACGTTCATTTTTCGGAAGCTCTTCACATCTGCTGAAATCGGGTGCAGAAGAAAACTCTTCTTCCCCACCGAAAGCAGAAAACATATCAAGCTGACCGCCCTCATACATACTGTTTTCCTTTGCTGCCGCAGTAATTGCAATATCAAGGTTAGTGAGCATTTCACGGCGGTTTAGGTCAAGCCCGTCAAGTGCGCCTGATTTTATAAGACTTTCTAAAGCTCTGCGGTTAAGCTCATTTCCGCTTATTCTTTTGCAGAAATCCCAGAAGGATTTGAAATTACCGTTTTCTTTTCTCTCTTTTTCAATTTTATCAATTAAGGCTCTTCCTAAGTTTTTGATACTTAAAAGAGAGAAAACAATGTCATTTCCAACAACGGAAAATCTATTACCGCTCCTGTTTACGTGAGGTGATAAAACCTTTATGTTAAGTCGCTTACATTCCTCAATATAACCGATTGTTTTACCCTCATCACCGATAACGCTTGTAAGAATTGCCGCCATAAATTCTTTCGGGTATTTGTATTTTAAATATGCGGTCTGATACGCAATAAGACCATAAGCGGCAGTATGGCTTTTATTAAATCCATAAGAAGCAAAGGATATCATATCAGAGAAAATTGCATCAGCAGTTTTCTCGTCAATGCCTCTTCTGACTGCACCCTCAATAACAATATTGCCGTTTTCGTCTGTAAGTCCGTTAATGAAAATATGTCTTTCATTTTCCATCACGTCGCGTTTTTTCTTACTCATAGCACGGCGAACAACATCCGCACGACCATAAGAATAACCTGCAAGAGTTCTGAAAACCTGCATTACCTGCTCCTGATAAACCATACAGCCGTTTGTTTCATCAAGAATATCCTTAAGAAGCGGTGTCCTGTATTTAATATTTTCCGGATGCTTTCTGTTTATAAGATAGCTGTCAATAAAGAACATGGGACCGGGTCTGTAAAGAGCAATTGCAGCCGCAATATCTGAAAATCTCTCGGGACGCATATTAACAATTAAGTTCGTCATACCTGCAGATTCACATTGGAAAACACCGCTTGTATTACCTCTCGACATTTCTCGGAATACATCCTCACTATCAAGCGGTATTTTTGTTATATCAAAATCAGGGGTATGCTTTTTTATATCATTTACGGCATCGTTTATAACTGTTAAAGTACGAAGACCGAGGAAGTCCATTTTCAGAAGTCCCAATTGCTCAATTTCAGTCATAGTAAACTGAGTAACGGTCTGTTCACCGTTTTTTGCAAGAGGAACATAAGAGGAAACCTCATCACGAGTAATAACAACACCTGCAGCATGGGTTGAAGCGTGGCGGGGCATGCCCTCCACGCGAATAGCGTAATCTATAAGCTTTTTGATATTATCATCGGAATTATAAAGGCTTTTAAGCTCGGGATTTTTTTCAAGAGCAGTTTTAATATCCGGGTAATCCCTTGAAATCTGCTTTGCAACAATATCTCCTGTGCTATACGGCAAACCAAGTGCACGGGCAACATCACGAACTGCCGCTTTAGCCTGCATTGTACCGAAGGTTACAATCTGCGCTACTCTATCCGTACCGTATTTTCTTGTAACGTAATCTATAACCTCGCCCCTACGCTCATAGCAAAAGTCAATATCTATATCGGGCATACTGACACGCTCGGGGTTCAAAAATCTTTCGAAAAGGAGTTTGTTCTGAATCGGGTCGATACCTGTAATGCCTAAAGCGAAAGCTGCCAGAGAACCTGCCGCAGAGCCTCTTCCCGGACCTACGGGAATATCTTTGCTTTTTGCGAATCTTATGAAGTCGGCAACAATAAGGAAATAGTCATTGAAGCCCATTTCGTCAATAACAGAAAGCTCGTATTCAAGGCGTTCTTTATAATTCTCGGGAATTGCACCTAATAAATTTTCGAGTCCTTTAATACATTCATTTTTAAGATAGGTTTTATGGTCCTCGGTGGGAATATCAAAAAGAGGAAGCTTTGTAACACCGAATTCAAAATCAAAATTGCAACGTTCCGCAATAATTTCGGTATTTTCAACTGCTTCAGGGTAGTCCTTGAAGCCCTCAAGCATCTCTTCGCCGCTTTTAAGGTAAAATTCATCGCTACCGAATTCAAGAGCATTGTCTTCCCCTACTACCTTATTGGTCTGAACGGCAATAAGTACCCTTTGAACATCTGCATCCTCTTTTTTGCAGTAATGCACGTCGTTAGTTGCAACCATAGGAATGCCGAGTTCACGACTTATTGAAACAACTCCGTCAAGAACTTCTTTTTCCTCGACCATTCCGTGATTTTGCACTTCAAGATAATAGTTATCTGCCCCGAATGTATTTTTATACCAAAGGGCAGTTCCCTTAGCATCGTCAATATTTCTTGAGAGAATTTTTTGCGCCACTTCACCGAAAAGGCATCCGGAAAGAGCTATAAGACCATCGCTGTATTTTCGGAGAATTTCTCTATCTACTCGGGGTTTAGTATAAAAACCATCAACCCAAGCAGAAGACACAAGTTTCAAAAGATTCTGATAGCCGGTTTCATTTTTACAGAGAAGAATAAGATGATAACGGTCACTGTCGAGACCGTGAACCTTATCAAAACGGGAACGGGGCGCAACATACACTTCGCATCCGATAATGGGCTTCACCCCTTGGGCCTTACATTCTTTATAAAAAGCAACTGCGCCATACAAAACGCCGTGGTCAGTTATTGCAAGACTTTTCATTCCAAGATTTTTGGCAAGTGAAACTACCTCCCCGATGCGACAAGCGCCGTCGAGAAGGCTGTATTCCGTATGAAGATGCAAATGTGTAAAATCAGTCATAATTATTTTTGGCCGTAATAGGCATCCTTACCGTGTTTTCTGAAATAATGCTTATCTGAAAGATAGTTATCAATTTCGGCTACTTTTCCGCCGATGATTTCTGTTTTAAATGCCATTTCCGCAACAATTTCAAGAACTGCTGCATTGTGAACCGCATCAGAAGCATTTTTACCAAATGCAAAGGGTGCGTGAGAGCGAACTAAAACTGCAGGAGTTGACTGTGTTTCCAAGTTGTTTTCACGGAAATATTTAACGATAACCTTACCTGTATTAAGCTCGTACTCTGTTTTAACCTCTTCTTCAGTAAGAGCAGGTGTGCAAGGCACTTCAGTATAAGAAAAATCAGCGTGAGTTGTACCGTAACGAGGAATTGCTCTACCTGCCTGAGCAAAGGAAGATGCGTTAACAGAATGAGTATGAACAACTGCATTCAAATCCTCAAACTCTTTATAAAGAATGTAGTGAGTCGGGGTATCGGAAGATGGGTTATAATCACCCTCAACAACGCTACCATCTTCGAGAGAAACAATAACCATACTTTCGGGGGTTAATTTGTCATAAGCAACGCCTGAGGGTTTTATAGCAAAAACGCCATTCTCTCTGTCAACTGCGGAAACGTTTCCCCAAGTAAATGGAGCGAGTCCGAGAGCGTGTAATTCCTTATTTGCAGAGCATACCTCTGCTTTTAATTTTTCATACATTCCTATCACCAAGTATTTCTTTATATTATTCTTATATATTTATTAAATTATATAACCTATTAAAGAGTTTTGTCAATGATATTAAATTTATATAAAGTAGTGACTTTTGGTATTATTTATGTTATACTTATTCAGTATAAAATTTTAAGGAGAGATTTCCTATGAAAAAATATGCAAGAGTTTTTTCAATGCTTGCACTTATTCTCGCAATCACTTTTATTTTTTCAGGTTGCGGTGTTATTGATTTTGCAAAATCAATTTTAATTAAGGACGAAGGTACAACAACACCGAGCACAACAATCTCAGGTGATATTGTTTATACTGACGATGCTACAAACAGCGCTGTTGTAACCCCTCCTTCAGACACAGCTTCTGACACACAAGCAGCTTCAACCACCAAAGCAACTGCAGGTACAACTGCATCTTCAACTGAAACAACAAAGGCGAACTCTTCAACTCAAACAGGTAACACTACACCAAACACAACAAAACCTGTTGAAGACGATTTCCCCACAGCTGATGAAATTAAAGAAATGCCTTTAAAAGATGTTCAGGACCTTTTATTTGCATCAGAAGATGCTGATAAAACTGTACAAATTCTTAACGCTTGTGGCTTTGAATACGATGAAAAGCAAGGTATTTACTATTCATCCGTCAATCCTTGGCAGAAGGGTTTTGGCTTTAATGTAATTTATGATATGGCTGCACCTATTGCGGGTATGAACTATGCAACAGAGAGAATCACTTTCCGTTATGATGATAAAGACTGGATGATTCAAATATGGAAAGGCCAGTATGGTATGACCGCAGGTGCAGAAATCGGTGTTTATAACAAAACCGATAAAATTATGCAGTATGATTGCGTATCTGAAGAAGAATTCCTTGAAATGTCCTTTGTTTTATATAATCAAGGTGAGGAAATGTTCCATAGAGGACCTGAAAAACATTGGTGGCTTACAGGCTTCAAAATTTTAAATGTTGGTGTTCCGATTTTACTCGATATGGATATGACAATTAAGTTCCCCACAAAATCAATGGCTGATGCTTTTGAAACGGGCTTAAAGAAAGCTAACAGAGACAATCTTCTTGACCCTATGACATATACACGAGGTGCAAAAACATTCCACATTCATTGGTGATAAAATGAGTAATTTATTAACTAAATTCGCTATAATTGCTGACCCTCATTACTATTCCGAAACTCTTGGTAACAGTGGCAAGGCGTACGAGCGCAGAGCAGGTTCAGACCAGAAGATGTTGGCGTTAAGCCGCGGAACTGTTCTGGCGGCTCTTGAACACATAAAAAAATCCGATGCAAAGTTTCTTCTTATTGCAGGTGACCTTTCCAACGATGGTGAAAGAGTTTCCCACGAAGAAATGCGAGAAATTTTATATGAGTTCAAAAAAACAATGCCCGTTTACGTTATTACCGCAACGCATGACTGGTGCTGTGACGGAAATCCCCGAAGATACGATGGCGACCAGATATTTCACGATGTTGAAACAGTAGGCGTTAATGAGCTTTATGATTTCTACAAAGATTTCGGACCCGATGAAGCAATTTCCGAATTCCACACTCATCAGGACAAGGTTTCTTATATCGTGAGGCCTTGCGAGGGTGTTAGCGTATTTTGCCTTGACGATGATCAGGACGGAAACGGAAGCTCCGGTTATTCGGAAGAGCATTTTGCTTGGATTAAGGAACAAACAGAAGATGCAAAAAAACGCGGTGACGTTGTTTTCGGTATGCAGCACCATCACCTTTTCTTAACCGAATTTGACCGGGTAATTAACGGCAAAGGTTCTGTTGATCATAGAATAAAACAAGTGACCAAGTTTGCAGATATCGGCTTCCCCATTATGTTTACAGGACATTCCCACATGCAACATATAAGAAAGGTTGAAACCGAAAAAGGTAACCATTTTTATGAAATCAATGTAGGCTCGATAAGTGGCTACCCTGCCCCTATTTGCTACTGTGATGTTTTCGAAGATGGTATTGATATCAAAACCGAGCATTTAGAAAAATTCACTCATAAAGGAAAAGAATACACAAACGATTATCTTAAAAATCACGCTACCGCTCTTTTCAGTGACATTATAAAATCAGCGGCAGTTAATGAAAAAGATAAATTTTTAGCCGTTGTTGAAGCTATTGGTTTAGGTGCAGAAAAAGCAAGTAAAATCTGGTTTTTTGCAAGACCACTTCTTAAATGGCTTGATAAATTGACAGTAAAAAAAGCCGCAAGGATTATGAATTTCATATCATTCGGTAAAGCTATTGATAAAAATGCCGTAAAAGAGATAGCTGATGTAAAAGTAACCGATATGGTTTTTGGTGCTTTCCATTCAATTCTCGATGGCACCCTTATAAAGCACGAGGAAGGTTCTGCATATTACACAGTTTTCACTCAAGCACTTGCTTTCCCCTTGCGACTTGTGAAGAAATTACATATTAAAAACGATGGTCTTATGAGAACACTGACCCATATCAAGAACGCCGCACCCGAGATTATGACAGGCGGACCGCTTGATAACAATAATTGGTTTTGTAAGTTTTAAAGAATAAAGAACCTACACATTCAAAAATGTGTAGGTTCTTTTAATTATGCCTGTTCAGCAATTTCGTAAATAAGTCTTTCTGTTTTGTCCCAACCAAGACAAGGGTCAGTAATTGATTTACCATAGATACCGTCGCCGATTTTCTGCGCACCATCTTCAATATAGCTTTCAATCATAATACCCTTAACAAGCTTTTTGATATCGTCATTATGAGCTCTACTGTAAAGAATGTCTTTAGTGATACGAATCTGTTCAAGATATTTTTTACCTGAGTTAGCGTGGTTAGCGTCAACTACGCAAGAGGGATTTTTAAGACCTGACTTTGCATAAGCTTCGCTGAGATTAAGTAAATCTTCATAGTGGTAGTTGGAGATATTATGTCCGTCGCGGTCAACAAAACCTCTCATAATAGCGTGTGCATAGGGGTTACCGTCGCTTTCAACTTCCCATCCTCTGTAAAGGAAGGTGTGACTGCTCTGCGCAGCGGTAATAGCATTCATCATAACGGAAATATCTCCGCCTGTTGGGTTTTTCATACCAACGGGAATATCGAAACCGCTTGAAGCAAGTCTATGCTCCTGATTTTCAACAGAACGAGCTCCAATAGCAACGTAAGAAAGCAAATCGGAAAGGTAACGGTAGTTTGCAGGGTAAAGCATTTCGTCTGCGCAAGAGAAACCATAGTCGCGAAGAGCGCACATATGAAGCTCACGAATTGAAATAATACCGTGAAGCATATCGGGCTTTTCATTGGGGTCGGGCTGATGAAGCATACCCTTGTAACCTGCACCGGTTGTTCGCGGCTTACCTGTATAAATTCGAGGTACAATTACAACTCTGTCTTTTACCTTTTCACGAACCTCTGCAAGTCTTGAAATATAATCGAGAACGGGCTCTTTTGAATCAGCAGAGCAAGGCCCGATAACAAGAACGAGCTTATCGGATTTACCTGAAAAAACATTCTTAATCTCTATATCATTTTTATCTTTCTGCTCTGCCATTTTTGCAGTAAGCGGAAATTGCTCTTTAATCTCCATTGGAATTGGAAGTTTTCTTTTGAAATTCATACTCATTTTTAATTTCTCCTATCTTTTATATGATATCGTATTTTATTCCCAAGGCTTTGATATCATCAAAGAACTCGGGGTAACTTTTATTAACACATTGTGCATCTTCTAATTTTCCGCCAACCTTACTACATAACACCGCAAGTGACATTGCAATTCTGTGGTCATTATAGCAATTAAGATTATCGGTTGGTGCTTTTAACTGATTTTTTGGAATGATTATTTCATCCTCATTAACCGTAATATCAATTCCGAATTTTATAAGCTCGGTTTGCATTGAGGTACCACGGTCACTTTCTTTAATTTTAAGTCGTTTTGTGCCTGTAAGAGTTGCTCCATTACAAAGGGCGGCGCAAGTTATGAGAATCGGACCTAAATCGGGACAGTCAGAAATATCAAGCTCTGGTGTCCCCTTTTTCAACTTTTTATAAAATTCTTTATATATTTTGTCGCCTTGATAACTTTCCTCGTTCATTCCGAGAACACCAACATTTCCGTCGATTAAATTAAAAGCATCAAGAAATGCGGCATTTGACCAATCACCTTCAACCACAAGGTTTTGAGGTAAATATTTCTGACTACCTTTTATGTAATAAGTATTCTCATCCTTCTTTTTAACTTTTACACCGAAATTTGATAAAACATCGATGGTTATATCAACATAGGGCGCACTTTGAAGAGGTGTTGACAATACAATTTCACTGTCACCATCAAGTAGAGGTAAAGTGAATAAAAGACCTGTCAAAAACTGACTACTGACATCACCGCGCATTGTATAAGTGCCGCTTTTGAGTTCTCCGCCTGCAAGAAGTGAGTTTTCTTCTTTTTTGAGATAACACCCTTTCTCTTTAAAAAGCTCCTCATAGACGCTTTGAGGGCGTTCTAAAAGCCTTTCACTACCGCTGAAACAAGCGTTTTTTGAATACACAAGGCTTAAGGGTATCAAAAATCTTAAGGTACTTCCGCTTTCATTACAAAAGAGATTAATCTTCTCTTTTTTGCAGTCGGTTTTTATTCCGTTAACTATTGCTTTGTTGCCGTTGATTTCTATTTCGGCGCCTAATTCTTTTAAACAAGAAATTGTTGCAACAATATCATCATTTGTACCGATATTTTCTATAACACTTTTGCCTTCGGCTAAAGCAGCGCATATAAGCAAACGGTGAGCACAGCTTTTCGAGGGCGGTGCGTTGATTTTACCATTAGCTACAGATGGCTTAATTGTTATATTCATTCTGTCGCCTTCTTTACCAAAGCATCAATTGCTAAAAGGTAGCCGTCTGTACCTTTACCGCTTATCGTTTCAAAACAAGCTTGTCTTACATAGCTTATTTTTCTGAACTCCTCGCGAGAATCTACATCTGAAATGTGAACCTCAACCGCAGGAATACTTACTGCCTTAAGAGCATCAAGAATTGCTATACTTGTATGAGTATAAGCACCGGGATTAATAACAATCCCGTCATAAAGACCGTGAGCAAACTGAATAACATCCACCAAATCACCCTCGTGATTTGATTGGTAGCATCTTATACCGATATTCTTCTCGTTTGCATAGTTTCCAATTTTTTCTACAAGAGAATTATATGTTTCTCTGCCGTAAATATCGGGCTCTCTTATGCCAAGCATATTAAGATTTGGTCCGTTAATTACAAGAATATTCATAAAAATCCTCCTCTATCATTTTTGCAACCTCTTCAACTGTTTTCGAACCATCAACAATAATATCTGCTGATGATTTATAAAGTTCGTATCTTTCATTGTAACGCTTTTCTAAATCGCTTCTGTTACTTGAAAGAGGTCTGTCAGAAGTTGCTATAAGCATTTCTAAAGGTCTGTCAAGAAAATAAACTCTTGCATTGCCTTTTAAATTTTCGATATTTTCGGGGTTTAAAACTGCTCCCCCACCTGTTGAAATAATTTGAGAATTCAGCATTGAAATGTCTTTAATAATACTCTTTTCAACTCCCCTGAAATACCCTTCACCGAATTCTCCAAAAATTTGGGGAATGGTCTTATTTTCAGTTTTTATTATTTCATCATCACTATCAATAAAGATCTTTTTAAGTTTTTCAGAAAGCACCTTACCCACAGAGGTTTTTCCACTTGCAGGCATACCTATAAGAGCAATATTCATTTTCTCTTTATAGAGGTTTTTGAAAATCTGTTCAACTTTATCATTGTCAACAGGTGCATCAATAAATTTCTCAACTGCATATGCCGCCTGAGAAACAAGCATATAAAGACCGCCAACAGCAGTAATGTTTTTAGCTTTTGCATCCAGAACAAGCTTTGATTTTAAAGGGTTATAAACTGCATCAAAAACCGCTTCAACCTTTGGGAGCTTTTCCAAATCAACTGCAGAAACTCCTGTTTTCGGGTACATTCCGCAAGGTGTTGTGTTTATAACAATCTCGCAATCGTTAAAATTTTTGTAAAGCTCTTCATAGGTTGTGTAACCATCTTTTTTGTTTCTTGAAACCTTTAGCACTTCACTTGCACCCATACTGTTTGCAACGGCAAATGCAGTATTTGAAGTTCCGCCACTACCAAGAACGGCAACCCTTTTACCCTTTAAAGAAACATTTTCTCTTTCGATAAGAGCTTTTAAACCGTAAAAATCCGTATTATAGCCATAAAGCTTACCGTCTTTATTGACAATTGTATTTACTGCATTTATAGCTTTCGCTTCCTCAGATATCCAATAAAGATATGGTATTACATCCTGCTTATATGGAATGGTAACATTTACGGCTTTAAATTCTTTCTTCTGAAAAAACTCGGGCAACTCTTCTCTCTTTAATTCTTGCAATCTGTAATCATAATCAGCAAGTGCATTATGAATTTCCTTTGAAAAGCTATGTCCCAATTTTTCACCGATACAACCGTATTCCATTATTTATCACCAAGCCAATCGGTACCAAATTTTTGTGACAACAAATCGCATAAAACAAGAGCAGTTATACTATCAACCACAACTCTGGCTCTGTGTACGATACAAGGGTCGTGCCTACCTTTAACAGAAAGAACAGTATTTTCATTTTTTATAAAATCAACTGTTTCCTGGTCTTTGGAAATGGAAGGTGTGGGTTTAACAGCGCACCTGAATACAACGGGCATACCATTTGTTATACCGCCGTTAATACCACCATTATTGTTAGTTTTAGTAGTTACTTTTCCGTCCTTTAAAACGAAACTGTCGTTCATTTCACTACCGCGCATATCTGCACAAGAAAAACCTGCGCCAAACTCAACGCCTTTAATAGCAGGAATTGAGAAAAGAGCGTGAGAAAGAATGCTCTCAACAGAGTCAAACCAAGGCTCTCCTACACCAACAGGTAAACCTATTACAGATGTTTCAAGAACTCCGCCTACGCTATCGCTATCTGCTGCAGCTTTTTCGATTGCTTTTATCATTTGTTCGCCTTTTTCATCACTTAAAACTGCGAACATTTTATCTGAAAGTGTATTTATATCTTTTTCTAAATCGGAAAAAGAAGCATCTTCAACTCCGGCACATTTAGAAATATGAGTGCCGATTTTAATACCTTTTTTTGAAAGTGCATCTATTGCAATTGCACCTGCGGCTACAAGTCCTGCGGTAATTCTTCCGCTAAAATGCCCACCGCCTCGGTAATCTTCACATCCGTTATATTTGCAAAATGCAGTATAATCTGCGTGTCCGGGACGAGCATTCCCATAGGTTTTTGAATAATCTTTGGAATGAGTGTTT
Source organism: Acutalibacteraceae bacterium (assembly GCA_045542535.1). GTDB lineage: Bacteria > Bacillota > Clostridia > Oscillospirales > Acutalibacteraceae > DTU089. Next base: position 46,155 of record JAZQLF010000028.1, read on the forward strand.
TCGTTAGGAATTATTATGCAAACAGGTGTTCCTGTTGTTTTACCATTAAAAACACCGCTTACAATACTGAACTTGTCTGCTTCCTGACGGGGAGTTGAAATTTTTCCGACAGGTCTTCTCAAATCAAGTTGGTGGGCAATAAATTCTTCATCCACATTTATTCCTGCAGGTAAACCATCAACAACTGCACCGATTGCAGTACCGTGACTTTCACCAAAAAGAGTTATACTTATGTTGTTACCAAATGTATTTTTCAATTTAAGTACGCCTCCTTTACCAATTCATCTAATTCTTCGAATGTTAAAAATTTAAATTCAAAACTGCCGATTTCATTTACAAAAACAACATTTACACCATTTGCTTTCGCCTTTTTATCGTGACGAAGGGCAGAAAGAATTTCATCGGGTGAAAAAGTTAGTTTTACAGGCAAATTGTATTTTGTAAGAACCTTAACAAGTCTTTCTCTTACTTCATTCGAAGAGAAAGCCAACATACCCATTGAAACACATTCTCCGTGAAGATATTCAGAAAGTCCTGCGGCAGTTTCAATAGCGTGTCCTGCGGTATGACCAAAATTGAGAACCTTGCGAAGTCCCAATTCTTTTTCGTCTTCCTCAACGACCGCCTTTTTGATTTTTAAAGAACGCTCAATAACTGTATCAATAATCTCTTCTGCATTATTATTTTCGAGCATTTCAAAAAGCTCTTTATCGCTTGTTGCCGCCATTTTTATGCTTTCGGCTAAACCATTATTGAATTGCCTTTTTGAAAGAGTTTTTAAAACATCGGAGTCGATTATAACTGCTTTAGGTTGATAAAAAGCGCCTACTGTATTTTTATAACCGCCAAAGTCTATTGCAGTTTTTCCGCCTATTGAAGAATCCACTTGAGAAAGAAGCGTTGTGGGAATATTGTAAAAATCAATACCGCGCATATATGTTGCGGCAGTAAAACCTGAAAGGTCACCAACAACACCTCCGCCTACTGCAACAATGCAGTCAGCTCGGGAAAATTCATTTTCGCTTAACACTTCAAGCAATTCTTTATAAGTTTCAAAAGACTTACTTTTCTCACCTTGGGGAATAACCTTTATAACAACACTTTTAAATTGCTTTGAAACCGCTTCTGCATATTGAAAAGGCACACCGCTATCGGTTATAATAAGCGCTTTTTTCTCGGTATTACAATATTCTGAAAGATGGTTAATTGAACCTCTTTCAATTATGATATTATAATCACCCATTGATGTTTTAACTGTTAATTTCATAAGTAAAATCCCTTATATAGTTTGCTCTTTTGAGTATCTGCCTACAAGTCGCACATTGGTACAAACCTCAGAAAGTTTTTCGAGCATATTTTTCTCATCTTCCTTTGAAAGCTTACCCTCGCCCTCAAGGAAGAAATAATAGTTCCATATAACATCCTTTGAAGGACGGCTCTTAAGAGCTTTAAGGTTATAACCGCAATCGCCGAAAACAGAAATTGCCTTGCTCAATGAACCTGCTTCATCACGGACGGTAAAGAGAACGATAAAGTTTTCATCACCCATTGATTCCCCTCTCGGAATTCGGGAGAAAACTGCAAAGCGAGTTGTATTTTTACTATCTTTATTTATCTTTCTGTCAATAAGCTTAAGACCATATTCATGACCCGCCTCAAGACTGCAAATAACGCCAACGGAATTATCACCTTTTTCAGCAACATTCGCCGCTGCAAGAGCAGTATTTACAGCTTCTTCGGTTTCAAGACCACGTTCAGAAATATATTCCGCACATTGACCAAGGGCCTGAGGGTGGCTCACTACTTTTTTAATAGTGTTTCTATGAGAGTCAGAAGTACCGAAAAGGTGTTGCTCAACTGCCATATCATAAACGCCGTTAATATAAAGAGAGCCGAAATAGGTTAAATCCATTACTCTGGCAACGTCACCCTCGTAACTGTTTTCAATAGGAAGAACTGCACATTCACATTCTCCGTTTTCAACGGCTTTATAAGCAGATTTAAAATCGCCATAAGCAACGGGGTTGCCGTCAGGGAAAATACGCTTAACGGCAATTTCTGCAAATGCACCTTTAACTCCCGAAAAAGCAATTCTTGTTCCGTCAAGTATCTTATGCTGAAAATCCTTTGACAAATTCATAGTCGTCTTTTGGAAGTTAATATAATAAGAACGTATTTCGTCATCAGTAATAAGTGCACTGTTTTTTTCAAGAAGTGCTGCTTCTCTTACAGTATCTTCAACAGGAACACCATTTACTTTTTTATATTCGGCAACATCTTTTACCGCTTCCATTCGTTTTTGGAAGAGAGAAGCAATTTCAACATCTATTTCACCAATAGTTTTTCTTGCTTCTTGAAACTTTTTTTCGTAATCAATCATTTTTTATAATCCTCATAAAGTGCTTTAAAAGCAGGAATTGATCTTTCAATAAGGTCTGTATCTACACAGTAAGAAATTCTTACAAAGCCCGCGCAACCGAAGGAATCACTGGGAACAAGGAGAAGTTCAAACTTCTTTGCCCTCTCATAGAATTTGTTTGCGTCTTCTTCAAGAGATTTAACAAACATATAGAATGCTCCGTCAGGCTTAATTACCGTATAACCGATTTCGGTAAGAGCATCGTAAAGAATCTTTCTGTTTTTCTCATAAATTGAGATATCTGCTGTATCTTCAAGACATTGAGCAATAGTGTACTGCATAAGTGCAGGTGCACAAACATAGCCCAAAGCTCGACCTGAGCCGCAAATCGCTGCATACACATCCCCTGCATCTTTCATATCGGGAGAAACAAATATGTAACCGATACGTTCACCGGGTAATGAAAGAGCTTTACTATAAGAATAGCAAACGAAGGTGTTTTCATAATAGCAAGGAATATAAGGAACTTTTTCACCTGTGAAAACAAGCTCTCTGTAAGGTTCATCAGAAATGATGAAAATTTCCTTACCGTATTCAATTTGCTTCTTTTTAAGCAAGTCTGTAAGCTTAACAATATCACATTCGGGAATGATAACGCCTGAAGGGTTATTGGGAGAGTTTACAATGATTGCTTTAGTTTCAGGCGTAATTGCTTTTTCAAGTGCATCAAAATCAATTTGCAAATTTTCTTTTTTGCAAGAAACTACGACTAATTTTGCTCCTGCTTGTTCTGCAAAGACTCTGTATTCGGGGAAGAATGGTGCTAAAGCGATAACCTCATCACCCTCTTCAACTATTGCATTAAGAGTAATTGTAAGTGATGCCGCCGCACCGCAAGTCATATAAATGAGTCCTGCATTGGCTTTCACGCCGAATTTATTGTTTATATATTCTGCTATAGCATTTCTGACATTCAAATCACCGGGAGCGGATGTATAACCATGAAGCACTTCTGCAGGGGTTTCGGCAATAAGTTTATTCATAACATCCGTAACCTTTTGAGGTGCAGGAACGCTGGGGTTACCTAAACTGAAATCAAAAACATTCTCTGCTCCGATTTCTGCTTTTCTTTTCTTACCATATTCAAAAATCTCGCGGATTATTGAACTTTTTTTGCCTAATTGCATCATTTTTTCTGAAATCATAACAAATCTCCTGTAACAATATTTTTAAAATGAAAAATCCGCAAACCGTTATGCTTTTGAAGCACAGCAGAATGCGGACTGTCTATACACTTTTAATTGCAATTACTTGCAATTTTGAGCGGAACACAGACAATCCATAGTATTGTAATAAAATCGATAATATCCAAAACCACGGAACATCCGTAACACCTCTCATAACAAAAATTATGTTTTGTATTTTACTCTTGCATTATAGCTTTGTCAAGAGAAAAAACGAACATTTTTCGAGAAATTTTATTTATTTTCGTATTTTTCAACTATTTCCGCAAAACCGTAAATTAAAGCAGAAATCAAACGAGCAACCAATACAAAGATTACAACAACACAAAGTATCGGTACAATAAGAAGGGACATCATCTGAGTTCCGATGTAAACACCGATTAACACAACGCCCACAACAGCCGCAACAAGAGTTACAAATAAATTCATAACAAATATTATTACGGAAAACTTTTTTAAAGTTGCAGAACAACATTTAAAAAACTTAAAATCGAAGTTGAATTTCTTGCTTTCTGCAGAGGTCTTGCCCTCTTCAACAATAATTTCTTTATTTTCAGACATTTTCATACCTCTTAATACCAACCATCGTTTGCATTACCTGTTTCAAGAACAATACCATTTTGCTTATTGGGAGCTGTTGTAGTTGTGTTTGCAGGTTTATTTGCCTTAGTTGTTGTTTTGTTATCACTTGAAGAACCGTTTTTCTTAGTTGTTTCTTCTTTTTCTGAAGCAGAGGTTGTTTTCTCTACACCGATAGCGTTATCATTTGCAACCTGAGTAACATCTTCGGGAATGCCGCCGTTATCTTCACTGTAATCTGTATCGAGAAGCAATTGTCCGTCAACCCATTTATATGAGAACACGTGATCTTCACCATCAACAACAACACTTGAAAGAACTCTGTGGTTATCTGCATCAATAGAAATATTCTTTAATGCAGAAAGAATTACAGAATAATCAAACTGCTTTGATGTTGCATTATAAAGCCAACAATAATAATTGATTACACCATTTTCAGCGCTGATAGCAATATAAAAATCAGGCTCTCCGTCAAAGTTCATATCAAGGAATGCATTATTTTTTGTAGCATACGCCATATCGAACTTCATACCGGTATTTATGGGGTATTTTAAAGTTTGAAATTCCTTGCCATCTTTTTTTACAACTGCCTGAGTCTCTTCTAATTCAACGGAAAAACCGCTTTTTTCAGAAGCTGCTTCAGTAGTTGTTGTAGTGTTATCTTCAGGCTTATCACCGCAAGCTGTGAATGCAGTAACAATAATTGCAAGAGCAAGAAGCACTGAACATAAAGCAATAATTTTTTTCATAATAATTCTCCTTTTAAAAATTCACGCCTTCGGCGTTAAGGGCTTTTTCTAAACTTTCTATGTCAGGGGCTTTAAAAACATGGCCTTTCATACCATAGTTTTTAGCACCTTCAATATTTCGGGGCATATCATCAATAAAAAAACATTCTTCAGGATTCAATGAAAACTTTTTACAGAATGCTTCATATATTTCTTTCTGGGGTTTAAGAAGCTTATAAACCGAGGAAATAAAGAAACCATCCATCAAAGAAAGAGCCGGAATATCTAAATATCTGTCAAAAAATCGAGTCGTTGCATTTGACAGTAAATAAACAGAATACCCTGCTTTCTTTATGCGCTCAATAAAACCATACATTTCAGGAAATGGGGGCATATATGAATAAAAATCCATAAGCATTTCTGAAATAAGTTCTCTGGTTTCCTCAGGAATCTTCGGCAACACCATTGAAACGGCATCATCATGACGAAGCGTACCGCCATCAAGCCTATGCCAGAGTTCGCTGTCAAAAACCTCTTTCATCAGAATATCGTGATACTCTTCTGAAAAATATGTACTGATAGTCTTTTGGGGGTTAAAATCAATAAGAACTCCACCCATATCAAAAACAATATTTTTTACCAAAATATCACCACCGTCGGCTTTTAACTATTACATTATAACATTTAATTAAAAAATTTCAATATTTATAGAAAAAATCAAGAATTTCCCTTTAATTTTTTCATAAATATGTTATACTGTGATAGTAATACTTGGTAAAGGGTGATTTTATGAAAGTAAATATTTTTAAAACCGCTGAGGAAATCGGCGTTGCAGTAGCAAGAATTTTTGTTGATGAGGTTAAAAACAACCCCAATTGCGTTTTAGGTCTTGCAACAGGTGCTTCTCCTATTCCTACATACGATAACATCAAAAAAATGCACAAGGAAGAAAACGTTTCTTTTAAAGGTGTTAAAACTTACAACCTTGATGAATACTGCGACCTTCCTAAATCCGACAAAAACAGCTATTACACATTTATGCACGAACAGCTTTTCAATGGTCTTGATATTCTTGAAGAGAATGTTCATTTCCTTGATGGTAATGCAGTTGATTGCGATGCAGAATGCAAAAGATATGATAACGAAATCAACGAAGCAGGTGGAATTGATATTCAGCTTTTAGGCATCGGCAACAATGCTCACATTGGTTTCAACGAACCTGCAGAAAGCTTTACTGATGGTTCATTCAAGGTTAAGCTTACAGATAGCACAATTGAAGCTAACAAAATCTACTTTGATGAAAACCCCATGCCCCACTATGCACTTACAATGGGCGTTAAGCAGATTATGGCTGCAAAGAAAATTATTCTCATTGCAACCGGTCCTAAAAAAGCAGAAGCAATAAAAAATATGGTTAAAGGTGAGGTTACTCCCCTTGTTCCTGCTTCTGTTCTTCAAGAGCATGATGATGTTCTTATCTTCCTTGATGAAGCAGCTGCTTCTCTTCTTTAATTAAGCTTTAAAGCCTCACATTGTCAGGTAATCTGATAATGTGAGGCTTTATTTTATTTCCATTGAATAATTTGTTATTCCGTCTTTCTCATAAGATTCCAGCACAACAAAATAATTGTTTATATTTCTTTTAGTATAGTGGCAGTTTTTTTCTTTATCATAAGAATCAAGAACTATATCACCTTCAAAAGAAGATAAAAAAGAATAAACAACACAGGGCAAAAATGAATCTGAAAGGTTTGAAATACTCCCTTCAAAAACCATATCTTTATAAGTTATTTTATAACTCTCAGGATTCAGACTAACGTATGCTCCGCTCATTAAATCTTTTTCCGTAATAAAATTGACTTCAACTTTGGCATTTTTAAAAACGATTACCGTATCATAAATATGCTCGTTATATGAAATCTGAACTTTCTGAGGTGTGGAAAAATCAACTTCCGAAGATACTTGCAAAACATTTTCTGCTATTGCGCAAGAGGAAAGCATCAAGCAAAACAAAAGAGGAAATGCAATAACAAGTAGTTTAATTTTAATCCTTTTCATTCTCCAGAAGAGAATATACCTTTCCTAATATTTTGGCACAATCTGAAGGTAAAATTGAATATTCTGACATTTCTTTTTTCAATAAATCTGCGCTCATACCGTGAACGAAAGCACCGAGGATTGCCGCATCAAAAAGGCTTCCTTGCATTGAGGGTGTAAGCCCTGCAATAATACCGGAAAGCAAATCCCCTGCTCCGCCTTTGGAAAGACCTGTATTACCCGTTTTATTTACATAAAGATTTTCTGCAGCTGAATCGCAAATCAAGGTTTCATGACCTTTAAGCAAAACATTCACCTTATAGGTTTTGCAAAAATCAACAATTATTTCCTCGCGGTTTGATTCAACATCAGAAACACTTAAACCGCAAAGACGCGCCATTTCACCCGGATGGGGTGTTAAAAGGATTTCCGCTTTCTTATTTAATAAAACATCATTAAATTCAGACAGACAGTTAAGAGCATCCGCATCCAAAATCATCGGCTTTTCGCATTTAATAACGAGAGCTTTAACAATCTCTTTTATACTACTGCTTGTTCCCAGACCGCATCCCAGCATTACAACATCACTTTCGTTACAAGCATTCAGAATTGTATTTATACTGTCATAACTTACGCAACCATCTTTATTTGTTGTCAAAGGTAAAAATAAATTTTCTGTAAGTCTTGAGGTAAGAGCAGTATAAAGGCAGTCAGGAAAAGCCAGGGTAACAAGTCCGGCGCCACTTCTTAAAGCACCTTCTGTTGCAAGGGAACAGCAACCGACCATATTCTTACTTCCGCAAATAAGCAAAGCCCTACCAAAAGAGCCTTTGTGGGAAAAAGGTTCTCTTTTCGGTAAGAGCTTTGATGCAGTTTTTATATCAAGGGAGTTTTTATTAATCAATACGGTCACCCCTATTAATCAAATTCAAATTTCAACTTCCTTTTCATTATAACCATTAATGTAACCTTCGTCAATAAATCAAGACGCAATCTGAAAATCGATAACCTTTGAATTTTTATTCAAAGAATTGAGCATCTCTTCAAATTCTGCATTAACAAGAGGAGTTACATTTTTAATTTCTTTCTTAGGAGCGAATTTATCATGAAGAGAAAAATATGTTGCTTTAAAGAAAGCCTTAGTATATTTCCAAACTTTTCTTTCAAATTTAATTAAATCCTTTTCACGATAGATAGCGTAGCAAACAAGACCAACCGCTGCACATTCAAGGAAAAATCTTATAAATACAAAAACTGACATATATATACCTCCGAACATTTACGAACATTTGTTTTATGGCTCTATTATAGCATCATTTTCCAATTTGTCAACACAAATGTTCTTTTTTCTTTCGCTTTCAAGTACCTTTTTAGGTGCTTTCTGTCATTTTTAGCCCATTTTTGCGATTTTTTTATATATTTTTTCAACATTTAGTTGGCTTTTTTTGCTTTTTTGTTCGATATATGTTCGTTAAAAGCGAACAAAAAAAGCCATAATTAAAATTTTATAAAAATAATTAAATAAGTATTTAACTTTTATAATAAATATTGTATAATACCTTTGATTATTCTTATTTAATTTAAAAAGGAAAAGAAATTATGTTTGTTGATAAAGCGAAAATTAAAATTATTGCAGGTAACGGCGGTAACGGTGCGGTTGCTTTCCACCGTGAAAAGTTTGTTAATGCAGGCGGTCCTGATGGTGGCGACGGCGGTCGCGGAGGTAATATTGTTTTCCAGGTGGACGACAACCTCTCCACCCTTTCAGACTTCCGCTATAAAAGAAAATATAAAGCTCAGAATGGTGAAAATGGTCGCGGTTCCCGTTGTAACGGCAAGCGCGGTGAAGACCTTATAATCAAAGTTCCTCGCGGTACTGTTATTAGAGAACAAGAAACAGGTCTTGTTATGGCAGATATGAGTATCGAGGAAACATTCATTGCCGCTAAAGGTGGTAATGGCGGTTGGGGTAACCCCCACTTTGCTACTCCTACAAGGCAAGTTCCCCGTTTTGCTAAAGACGGCGCACCCGGTGAAGAATGGGATGTAACCCTTGAATTAAAGCTTCTTGCAGATGTTGGTTTAATCGGTTTCCCCAATGTTGGTAAATCAACTCTCATTTCAGTTGTAAGTGAAGCAAAACCCATAGTTGCAAACTACCATTTCACAACTCTCATTCCCGTTCCCGGTGTTGTAAGAATGGGTCCTGAAAGCAGTTTCGTTATGGCTGACATTCCCGGGATTATCGAGGGTGCAAGTGAAGGTATCGGATTAGGTCACGAATTCCTTCGCCACATTGAGCGTTGCAGACTTCTTGTTCACGTTGTTGACGTTGCAGGTAGTGAAGGCAGAGATCCCATTGAAGATTTCGAGGCAATTAATGCAGAACTCGCAAAATACAATGAGGAATTAACCAAATACCCCCAAATAGTTGCAGGTAACAAAATCGACCTTGCAACCGATGAACAGAGAGAGTCCTTCAAAGAATATATATGCTCTAAAGGTTTGGATTATTTCGAAATTATTGCCCCTATTGCAGAGGGTACTCAGGAGCTTATAAATAAAGTTGCAGCTGAACTTCAGAAACTCCCCCCTGTTAAGATTTATGAAAAACAGGAAATCACACCTAAAGACATTCTCAAAACCACAAAGCGCGATTTCAAAATCCGTGTTGAGGGCGAAGATGTATTTATTGTTGAAGCTCCCTGGCTTGCAAAAATCCTTATGAAAACTGACCTTAATGACTACTCATCACTTCAGTATTTCCAGAATGTTTTACAGACAAGCGGAATTATTCAAGGTCTTATTGACCGCGGAATTACAGAAGGTGACACAGTAAGTATTTATGATTTGGAGTTTGACTATGTGCCCTGATGATATTTTAAACGGCATCTGCTCACCTTTAGAAGAACAAAAGGCGAGAATGTATAGCCCTCTTACATTGGCTTTTTTAGGTGATGCGGTATATAGCTTACTTGTCAGAAATATGCTTTCTATGCAGGAAAATAAACCTGCAGGAAAGCTACATAAAGAGTCTGTGAAATACGTTAATGCGGCTTTTCAGGCCCAGATGATAAAAGCACTGCTTCCCTCTCTTTCGGAAAATGAAACTGCAGTTTTTAAACGAGGCAGAAATGCTCACAGTGGTCATTCTCCAAAGAACCAGGAAGCCGGAGATTACCGATATGCCACAGGCCTTGAAACTCTTTACGGCTATCTTTATTTATGCGGTGAATCACAACGTATAAAAGAGATATTCGAAATGAGTACATTTAAAATCTTTATGGAAGAAACTAACCGAAAGGAAACAGATAAATGTCCCTTATAAAGAAAGAACACATCAGAAATTTCTCTATAATCGCACATATTGACCACGGCAAGTCAACCCTTGCCGACCGTCTTCTCGAGCTTACGGACACAGTTGCAAAGCGCGATATGTCTGCTCAGATTCTTGACGATATGGATTTGGAGAAAGAAAGAGGAATTACCATCAAAGCTCACGCAGTAAGACTTGACTATACCGCAAAGGATGGCAACACCTATCAATTAAACCTTATTGACACTCCCGGTCACGTTGACTTTAACTATGAGGTTTCTCGTTCTCTTGCAGCTTGTGAGGGCGCAATTCTCATTATTGACGCTTCACAAGGTATTGAAGCCCAGACATTAGGTAACACGTATCTTGCGCTTGACCATAACCTTGAGCTTGTTCCCGTTATCAATAAAATCGACTTACCCTCTGCAGACCCTGACAGAGTTGCGGCAGATGTTGAAGATATTATTGGTCTTCCCTGCGACACAGCTCCGAGAGTTTCTGCAAAAACAGGACAGAACGTTGAACAGGTTCTCGAACAGATAGTTGAGCTTGTTCCTCCTCCCCAGGGTGATGACGATGCACCTTTAAGAGCGTTAATCTTCGACTCTGTTTATGATAACTATAAAGGCGTTATTGTTTACGTTCGTGTTGTTGACGGTACAATTAAAGTCGGCGACACAATGAAAATGATGGCAACCGGTGCAGAATTCAATGTTGTTGAGGTTGGCACAATGAAAGCCACATCTCTTGAGCCCTGCGGCAAGCTTTGCTCCGGTGAGGTTGGCTACATTACAGGCTCTATTAAAACAGTAAGAGATGCTGTTGTTGGTGATACAGTTACTCTTTCAACTAACCCTGCAACAGAAGCGCTTCCCGGTTACCGCAAGGCAACACCAATGGTTTACTGCGGTATTTACCCTGCTGACGGCGCAGACTACGAAAATCTTCACGAAGCACTTGAAAAATTGCAGTTGAATGATGCTTCTCTTTCATATGAACCCGAAACATCAGGCGCTTTGGGCTTTGGTTTCCGTTGCGGTTTCCTTGGACTTTTGCACCTTGAAATCATTCAGGAAAGACTTGAAAGAGAATATGATTTGGACCTTGTAACAACTGTTCCAAGCGTTGTTTATAAAATCCATCTTACAAATGGTGAGGTAGTTGAAATTGACAACCCCACCCACTACCCTGACCCTGCACACATCGACTACTGCGAAGAACCCGTTGCAGATGCTCACATTTATGCCCCAAGCGAATATGTTGGTTCTGTTATGGAGCTTTGTCAGGAAAGACGTGGTACATTTAAGAATATGGATTATATTTCAGGGGACCGTGTTGAAATAAAATACGATTTACCCCTTAACGAAATCATTTACGATTTCTTTGATGCACTGAAATCAAGAACACGCGGTTACGCTTCTCTTGACTATGAAATTTCTGAATATCAGCGTTCAAACCTTGTGAAATTGGATGTTCTTCTTAACGGCGATATTGTTGACGCTCTTTCATTTATTGTTCACTCCGATAAAGCGTACGGCAGAGCAAGAAGAATTGCAGAAAAGCTTAAAGACAATATTCCAAGACAGATGTTTGAAATCCCGATTCAGATGGCTATCGGCGGTAAGGTTATTGCAAGAGAAACCGTTAAGGCAATGAGAAAAGACGTTCTCGCTAAATGCTACGGCGGTGACATTACCCGTAAGAAAAAGCTTCTTGAAAAGCAAAAAGAAGGTAAAAAGAGAATGCGTACCTTCGGTACTGTTGAAGTTCCGCAGGAAGCATTTATGGCTATTCTTAAGCTTGATGACGATAAATAATCCGAAAGGATTGATTTTGATGAATAACAATTACTTTGATATTTATTACCATAATGAAAAAAATCACCGTTTCTGTTACAGAAGCGGTGAAATGGTATATGAAGAGGTTTTCACAGATGGCGCACTCCTTTCAAGCGGTTGGAATGCCTCAGGCTACCCTCTCAATGTTTTGAAAAACTGTCCTACATACCTTAACAAAAAAAGATATGCAGAACCATTTTCATTTAATATAGAAATTGATGGACAAAGCGTTGATTTCGATTTAGATTTTATTGATTTCAAGTCAGAAAAAACTGAAGAAAACGAAACCGCTGTTCTCACTCTTAAAAGCAAAATTAAACCTGTTATAGTTAAGGTTTATACTTTAATTGACGGAACTCAGATGCTTTCTCGTTGGGTTGAAATTGAAAATCTTTCAGATGAACCTTTGAAATTAAGCAGACTTTCAGTTTTGAGCGGTGGCATTGAATCTCTTGATGACGATGCCTTAGACCATGCAAAAAGTGTTAATGATGTTTACTCATTAGGTTATTTTGAGAATGATGCCTGGGGTAACGAAGGTCAGTTCAAATGGGAAAATTTAACCCCCAACTGCACCTCAATCGAATCCCGATTTGGAAGAGACCGATTCCGCCATCCCCTTTTGTTTATAAGAAATAATCTTACAGGCAAAATCTGGTTTTCGCAGATTGGCTTCAGCGGTGGTTATCGCTATACTGTTGATTACAATGCTCGTCCCGATAAATGCAACACACACCTTTCCTTTAAGGCAGAAATTACGGGTCACAACCCTATTTATGTTATTGCTCCAAAGGGTAAATTCGTTTCACCCGTCGTATATATGGGGCTTGTTCACGGAAACCTTGACGATGCAATAAACGAAATGCACTCCCATATCAGAAAATCCGTTCTCAATCTTCCCGAAGCAGACGGCGCTGAAGCTCTCATTAACTGCGGTATGGGTGCAGAGCACGATATGAGCGTGGAAGAAAGCAAAGCATTTATTGACCAATTCGCTCAAATGGGCGGAGAAATATTCACCGTTGATGCAGGTTGGGAATGCCCACCTGATGAACAAATGGAATGGCCACATTATAACGGAAGAAATATTCCCGATAAAGACAGATACCCTAATGGTATTAAAGAGCTTTGCGACTACACCCACTCTAAAGGCTTGAAATTCGGCTTATGGGTTGATATTGAAAATGTTGGTAAACACTGCAACATTCACCAAGAGCATCCCGAATGGCGCTCTGTTAATGTTTTCGGTGAAAGAACTTATAAATTCTTTGATATGTCCATTCCTGAATGTGCAAAATGGTGCGAAAATGAACTAGCAAGAATTATTGAAGAATATGAGCTTGACCTTTTAAGAGTTGACCATAATGTTGACTTTACTGAATATTTCGGTATGCGTGACACAGGCTATAGTTTCCCCGAATGCGTTTGCATAAAGCACAATGAAGCAGTTTATAAAATGTATGAAAACCTTAAAAAGCGTTTTCCTGATGTGATTTTTGAAAACTGTGCAGGCGGCGGCGGAAGAACTGATTTAGGTATGATGAAAAACTTTAATCACACCTGGGTTTCCGACTGGCAGAAAATGCCCCGTTCAATAGCTATAACAAATGGTATGACAATGGCTTTGCCTCCAGAAAGAGTTGACAGACTTTTTGCAGGTATGTGGTGCCATACTATTGGCTCTTTTGATGCACATTTGAGAAATACTATGCTCGGTCATATTTCTCTTAACGTTATCTCCCCTGCTAATGCAGAAATTAACGAAAAACAGATGACATTTATAAAACATTCAACTGATATTTATAAAATGTTTATAAGACCGTTTTTAGCAAAATCTAAAATATATCACCACACTCCCGATTTAAATGAAAGTGATTATTCAGTTCTTGAAATATCTGCACCCGATAAATCAAAAGGTGCGATTACTGTTATCACTCTTTGCGGTACTAATGAAAAAACTATAATGGTTAAACCTAAAGGAATTGATGTTTCAAAGGAATATAAAGTTACTTTGGATAATGATGGCTTCAGCTACATTATTTCAGGGGAAAAACTCAAACGAAACGGAATTGCGGTTGATATCAAAGCATCACTTTCCTCGGAATTAATTCTTTATAAAGCAATATAAAAAATGAACCCCATACTTTTAAAGTGTGGGGTTCGTATCTTTTATAAACTTGCTTCAATTATCTTCTTGAGTTCTTCTGTTCCCTCGCCTTTTTCAGAGGAGAAAGGAAGAATGGTTAAGTTATCGCCAAACTCGGCTAACTCTTCTCTGAGGGCATTTTTACGCTCGTTATACTGTGTTTTATTAAGCTTATCGCTCTTGGTTGCAGCAACTATGAAAGGAAGCCCTGCATCCTGCAAGAAACGCATCATAATATAGTCATCCTCGGATGGTTTGTGGCGCATATCAACAAGCTGAACAACAAGCTTGATATTACGGGGGCTCTGGAAATAACCTTCCATCATTTCTGCCCAACGTCGTTTTTCACCTTTGGCAACCTTTGCATAACCGTAACCGGGCAAATCAACAATTCTCACATCTTCAACTTTAAAAAAGTTAATTGTGATTGTCTTTCCCGGAACAGAAGAAACTCTTGCAAGATTTTTTCTGTTAAAAAGTCGGTTAAGCATTGAGGATTTACCAACATTTGAACGTCCTGCAAATACGATTTCAGGTAAATCGGATTCGGGAATTTGCTTTAAAGTACCGAATGCCGCCTCAAATACAACTTTATTATAATTCATAAATTAAACCTCCCTACAGTAAACACCGGTAGATTTAGTATCTTTACCGTTATTTTTTATGGGGTTTGTTTTAGTATTATCTTTTTTCTTTGTTTCAGTTTTAGCAGATTTTTTGCTTTCAAGAGCAATACTTAAAACCTCATCAAGACTTGAAACAGGAATAAACTCAATTGCATTTTTAATTGAGTCATTAACTTTTTCAAGATCGGGCTCATTTTCTGCAGGAATGAGAACTGTTTTCATTCCGTTTTTGAACGCGGCAGTTGATTTTTCACGAAGTCCGCCGATAGCAAGAACCTTACCTCTTAAAGTAATTTCGCCTGTCATAGCAACAGATTTAACAACGGGTGTTTCCGTAAGTGCAGAAACAAGCGCGGTTGTCATAGTCACACCTGCAGATGGTCCGTCCTTGGGAACTGCACCTTCGGGAACGTGAATATGAATGTCCTTTGTTTTATAGAAGTCGCAGTCAACACCGAGCTTTTCATAATTAGCTCTGATATAGCTTACGGCAGCTTTTGCGGACTCTTTCATAACGTCACCAAGAGAACCTGTAAGCTCAAGTTTTCCGTTACCCTCTAAAACTGCAACCTCAATCTGCATCATTTCTCCGCCAACAGATGTCCATGCAAGACCATTTGCCGCACCAATCATTTTTTCAAAATCAAGCTTTGAAAGCTTATACTTAGGTGCACCAAGATATTCGGGGAGATTTGAAGGTGAAACAGTAATTTTACCCTCAAAGCCTTCTGCAAATTTAACTGCAGCTTTTCTTATTATCTTGGTAATTGTTCTGTCGAGAGTACGAACTCCTGCTTCTTTAGTGTAGCTACCGATAATTTCACGAATTGCCGCATCAGTAAATCTTATCATTTTAGAATTCATACCAAAGTTCTTAACCTGCTTTGGTACAAGGTGTTTCTTGGCAATCAAGAATTTATCTTCTGCGGTGTAGCTATAAAGCTCGATTATTTCCATTCTGTCAAAGAGTGCAGATGGAATCTGCGAAGCATCATTAGCGGTGGTTATAAAGAGGACCTTGCTTAAATCAAAGGGAACGTCAACATAGTGATCGTTGAATGTATCGTTCTGTTCACCATCAAGCACCTCTAAAAGTGCAGAAGATGGGTCACCCTTGAAATCGCTACCTAATTTATCAATTTCGTCAAGAAGAATTAAGGGATTGGATGTTCCGGCCTGTTCAATAGCAGTAATAATTCTACCGGGCATTGAGCCGATATATGTTCTTCGGTGACCTCGGATTTCTGCTTCGTCACGAACGCCACCAAGAGAAATTCTCACATATTTTCTGTCCATTGCTTCTGCCAAAGACCTTGCTATAGAGGTTTTACCAACACCGGGAGGACCAACAAGGCAAAGAATCTGAGCATTGGCATCGGGAGCAAGCTTTTTAACTGCAACAAGCTCTAATATGCGCTCTTTTACCTCTTCGAGACCATAGTGGTCTTTTTCAAGAGTTTTTCGAGCAGAAATAACATCAAGGTTATCTTCTGTATATATTCCCCAAGGAAGAGAAACCACTCTTTCAAGATATGTTCTTGCAACATTGGCTTCGGGACTGCCGGGAGTGGTTTTTATTAATCTTTCGCACTCGTCAAAAAGCTTTTTCTTTGACCTCTCATCAATGGGAAGAGCGGAGATTTTTTCTTTATAGCTTGCAGCTTCTGCTATAGGAGAATCATCCTCACCAAGCTCAAGGGAAGCTGCTTTAATCTGCTCACGGAGATAATATTCTCTTTGGTTTTTATCCATTCTCTCCTGAACCTTGTCGTGCAATTCCATTTCAATTTTGAGAATTTCAGTTTCTCTTGAAAGAATTGTGCAAAGAGTTTCGGTTCTTTTGAGAATATTGAGCTCGGAAAGAAGCGCCTGTTTATCTTCCATTTCAAGATGGAAATGCCCTGCTACACCATCGGTTGCAGTTGCAATATCAGATTCTTCCAATACCGCCAGGAAAACCTCAGGAGCAATTCTCGGACTTGCACTTACATACTCCTCTACCCTTTCTTTTAAAAGGCGAAGAGTTGCAACTGTTTTCAAATCCTCTGTATCAGGGAGAATTTCGGGGCATTGCTCCACAAGGGCTCTCATAGAAAGTCTTTCTTTAAGAACCTCAACTACCCTTGCTCTGTAAAGACCCTCAACAACAATTTCAAAGTTCTTTCCGTCACCGCTGATTTGCTTGATTTCTGCAACAACGCCAACATCATAAAGCTCCTCGAATTTTGGGTCTTCAACAGTTGCATCCTTTTGAGTTACAAGAAAAATAAGTCTGTCCGTTGTATCAACAGAATTTCTTATTGCTTTTATTGATTTCGGTCTGCCAACCTCGAAACAAACTGTTTGTTCGGGAAAAACAACCAGATTTCGAAGAGCCATAACCGGTAATGCTCTGTTTTCGTAAGTTTCTTTTACCATATATGTACCTTTATATAAAGATTTCTAAATAGCACACAATGGAGAATAAAGAATATGCACCTTTACTCTCCATTATAAATGTTTTTAATTATGCAGTTTGTTCTGCTGTGCCTTTAGGCTTTTTAACGTATTTGGGTTCGCCTTTTCCGTCAACAACATCGGCAGTGATTTTAACAACTTCAACCGTCGGGTCGGATGGAACGGAATACATTATTGGCATCAATGTTTTTTCCATTATTGCGCGAAGTCCACGTGCGCCTGTTTCCTTTTCAATAGTAAGCTCTGCAACTCTTCTTACTGCGTCATCAGTAAAATCAAGAGTTACCTTATCCATTTTGAAAAGGCTCTGATACTGTTTAAGCAAAGCATTCTTCGGCTTTGTAATAATATTCACAAGGGCATCTGCATCAAGATTCTGAAGAGATGTAATAACGGGAATTCGTCCAACAAGCTCGGGAATAAGACCGAATTTTACAAGGTCCTGAGGAATAACCTTAGAGAACAAGTCCATATTTTTAAGTTCGGATTTGGAATGAATTTCCGCACCGAAACCGAGAACGCTTTTACCAAGTCTGTCCTCAATAATCTTTTCCATTCCTGCGAAAGCACCGCCACAAATGAAAAGGATTTTTGAAGTATCAATCTGAATAAATTCCTGCTGAGGATGTTTTCTTCCGCCCTGAGGAGGAACGTTTGCAACAGTACCTTCAATAATTTTAAGAAGTGCCTGTTGAACACCCTCACCGCTTACATCACGGGTGATTGAAGCGTTTTCGGATTTCCTTGCAATCTTGTCGATTTCATCAACATAGATTATGCCCTGCTCGGCTTTTTCGATATCAAAATCTGCCGCCTGAATAAGACGGAGAAGAATGTTTTCAACGTCTTCACCAACATAACCTGCTTCGGTGAGTGTTGTAGCATCGGCAATTGCAAAAGGAACATCAAGAATCTTTGCAAGAGTTGATGCAAGAAGAGTTTTACCAACACCGGTAGGTCCTAAGAGAAGAACGTTACTTTTATTTATTTCAACATCATCGGGAGAAGAACGGAAAATGCGCTTATAATGGTTATAAACTGAAACGCTTAAAACCATTTTTGCATCGTCCTGCCCGATAACATATTCATCAAGAATTGCTTTGATTTCCTGGGGCTTGGGGAGTTTTTTAGTAGCTTTTGCAACCTTTTTTGCTTCAGGCTGGCTCTGAATACCTTCAACGATATCCATACAAAGCTCAACACAACCGTCGCAAATATAAACTCCGGGACCTGAAATCATTTGCCCAACCTGTGCCTGGGGTTTACCACAGAACGAACAGCGGATTTTATCGTTTGTTCCTTTATTATCGTCACGTGCCAAAGGATTTTACCTCTTTTCGATAATCTTATCTGCAAGACCATAAGCTACTGCTTCTTCTGCAGTGAGCCAATTATCTCTTTCTGTATCGTTGAAAATTTCTTCAACGCTCTTACCTGTATTTTCAGCAAGAATTTTATTTAAACGGTCTTTAGTTCTTTTGATATGGTCTGCGGCAATAAGAATTTCTGTTGCCTGACCTTTTGCACCGCCGAGGGGCTGATGAATCATAACCTCTGCATTGGGGAGAATATATCTCTTGCCCTTTGTACCGGAAGAGAAAAGGAATGCACCCATAGATGCTGCCATACCCATACAAATTGTTGAAACATCACACTTGATGTACTGCATTGTATCGTAAATAGCAAGACCTGCGGTTACGCTACCACCGGGGCTATTGATATAGAAGCTGATATCTTTTTCAGGGTCCTGACCTTCAAGATAAAGAAGCTGAGCAACGATAATACTTGCAGTTGCATCATTAACCTCATCGGAAAGAACAATAATTCTGTCATTTAAAAGACGGGAAAAAATATCATAGGAACGTTCACCGCGATTGGTCTGTTCCACAACGTAAGGAATAAGTGCCATAAACACAACCTCCTAAATAAATTTGATAATATTGATTATTGGTTAAATTTTACACTTTAATCAATAAATACACAATACCGCCCCAGAAGTTGACTGAGGCGGCAAAAATATTAATTATTAAGCCTCTTCAGCGTCTGCTTTTTTCTTCGCAGGTGCTTTCTTTGCTGCGGGCTTTTTAGCAGTTGTTTTCTTTTCTGCAGTTTCAGCCTTGTCAGCATCAGCTTTCTTCTTTGCAGGAGCTTTCTTTGCAGGTTTTTCTGCTTTCTCTTCTTCTGCGTCTGCAGTCTTAGCAACTTTCTTCTTTGCGCCTGCAACTGCAGTATCTTTTACAAGATCCATAGCTTTTCTGCAAGCGAGGTCAGCCTTAACATCTTCAGCAGCAACAAGAGTTTTAATCTTATCAAGAGGCATATTGTATGCATCTGCATAAGTTTTAAGCTCTGTTTCGATATCTTCATCAGAAATCTCGATTTTCTCAAGCTCTGCAACTTTTTCAAGAGCAAGACGAAGTTTAACCTGCTTCTCTGCACCTTCTTTGTAGCTGTCGCGAAGAGCAGCAACATCCATACCGAGATACTGAAGATAGAGATCCATGCTCATACCCTGAGCGCGAAGTCTGTAATCGAATTCATTAATCTGATTGTCGATTTCTTTTTCAATCATAACTGCAGGGATTTCTGCGATAACGTTGTCACAGAGAGTATCCATAACTGCGCTTTCGAAAGCACGGTCTGCAGCAGCTTCCTTACGAGCTTTGATTTCTTCTTCAAGGCTCTTTTCATAATCTGCGATTGTATCAAATTCGCTAACATCTTTAACGAATTCATCATCGTATTTGGGAAGCTCTTTCTTCATAATCTTATGAAGCTTGATTTTGAATACTGCTTCTTTACCAGCAAGTTCTTCTGTGTATTCTTCGGGGAATGTAACGTTTACGTCAAATTCCTCGTCAACCTTGTGGCCGATAACCTGCTCTTCAAAGCCGGGAATGAAGCTACCTGAACCAAGTTCAAGGTCATAGCTTTCGCCTTTACCGCCTTCAAAAGCAACGCCGTCAACAAAGCCTTCAAAGTCGATTGTTGCGATATCGCCCTTCTTTGCAGCTTTGCCTTCAACAGCAACAAGCTTTGCATCTTTTTCAAGAGCTCTGTCAACTTCTTCTTTGATTTCTGCTTTTTTAACAGTAACTTTTTCTTTTTCTGCTTTAATGCCCTTGTAAGCTTTAAGCTCAACTTCGGGTTTAACAGTAACTTTAAGTTTTACTGTGAAGCCGTTTTCATCAAGAGAAACGATTTCATCTTCAAAGGGAGCAGAAACGGGAACGATACCTGCTTCTTTAACTGCTGCTTCGAAGAGTGCGGGATACTCTGCATCAATTGCATCGTACCAGAAAACTTCTTTACCGTAGTAAGTTTCAATAATGTGCTTGGGAGCTTTACCCTTGCGGAAACCGGGTACGTTGTATTTACCTCTGTTTTTTGTATAAGCTTTTGAAACTGCCGCTTTGAAAGCATCGCTTTCAATTGAAATTTCAAGAGCATATACGTTTGTTTCAACTTTTTCGCAAGACTTTAAACTCATTTTAAACATCCTTTCATTTGCGATCATATATTTAACTGCGAAATTATACCATAATAATTTGCAAATTTCCACTATTTTTCCAATAAATTTCCATTTATATGTAAAATTTATTGATTTTATATTAATTTTCGATGGTTTTAATCCTCTGTATGAGCAATAAGACGAGGAACAAAGCCTAAATGGTCGGCAGATACAAGATTGAACTCAATACCTTCCCACGCTAATTTTGCATTTTCGGGAGCAATAAAGCCGTGAAGATGCCCGAAATAGCAACGCTTAACAGGAAACTCCTTCAAAACTGAAAGTATTTCCTCACACTCCTGATTTGCACTTATGGGTGGGTAATGAAGAAAAGCAATTAATTCACCGCCAAGCTTACTCGCCTCTTGGAGAGAGGTTCTCAAACGCCCTGCCTCACGAAGAATGACTTTTTTATCTGCCTCAACAGTATCGTCATAAAACCATCCGCGAGAACCTGCAAGAGAAAAGCCTTCAACGGAATAAGCGTTATTGTGAATTATTTTAATCGTGTCAAAGCCGTTCTCCGCCAAAAACTTATTCATTTTTGACATTGTGTTCCACCAATAATCGTGATTACCCTTGAGGATGTATTTTGTGCCGTTAAGGGAATTGAGAAAAGCAAAATCCTTAACTGCTTCATTAAAATTCATAGCCCAGGAAATATCACCGGGGATTACAACGCTGTCCGCTGGAGAAACAACCTTGTTCCAATTGCTTTGAATCCTGTCGATATAATCCGTCCAACCTCTGAATATGTCCATAGGTTTATCAACGGAAAGTGACAAATGTGTGTCACCAATTACGAACAATGACAATCCAAGTCACCTCAAATGCCGAGCATATCGAAAACAACCTGCGCCATATCTTCTTTTGAAGTTACTTTATTAAAGCGAACCTCTTTACCTTTAAGAGCGGCAAGCTGTTCGGGAGCTTTAAGAGAAGAAATTTCTTCAAGAGCAGCAACAGTTGCGAATTCATCGTCATACTCTTTATTCTCTTTATCAACTGCAGAAAGAACTGCTTTCGAGAATTTGAAGGGTGATGCAGTTGAAGCAATAACAACAGGAGTTTTGTCCCCTGTTTTAGCTTCATAAGCGTTGCAAACATTAATTGCAACTGCAGTATGAGTATCTGCAAGATAATCAAAAGCTGAATAAGTTTCGCTAATTGTTGCCTTTGTCATATCATCATCGCAGCAACCTGCAGCGAAAAGCTCGTTAATTTTCGCTTTAACCTCTTCGCTTACTGTATATTTACCGCAATCCTTAAGAGCACCGAACCATTCGTTGATAGTATCGGAATTTCTGCCGCAAAGAATATAAAGAAGTCTTTCAAGGTTACTTGAAATAAGAATGTCCATTGAGGGAGAAACTGTTGTATAGAAATCACGGTTTCTGTCATAAACGCCGTTTTCAATGAAATCGGTAAGAACATTGTTAGCGTTAGAAGCGCAGATAAGCTTGTTAACAGGTAAGCCCATTTCCTTTGCAAAATATGCGGCGAGAATGTTACCGAAGTTACCTGTGGGAACAACGATATTGATTTTATCACCGAATTTTACTGCACCGCTGTTTACCATATCGCAATAAGCAGAAACATAGTAAACAATCTGAGGTGCAAGACGACCCCAGTTGATTGAGTTTGCTGAAGAGAAAACGAGATTGTTTTCTTCAAATCTTTTAAGAATTTCTTTATTTGTGAAGATAGACTTAACGCCTGTCTGAGCATCATCAAAGTTGCCGTAGATAGCGCAAACGCCAACGTTATTACCCTCTTGAGTTGTCATCTGGAGCTTCTGCATGGGGCTAACGCCGTCATTGGGGTAGAAAACAAGAATTTTTGTTCCCTCAACATCCTTAAAGCCTTCAAGAGCAGCTTTACCTGTATCACCTGATGTTGCAACGAGAATAACGATTTCTTTATCTTTGAGATTCTTCTTTGCGGAAACTGTAAGAAGATAAGGAAGAATCTGAAGCGCCATATCTTTAAATGCGCAAGTAGGTCCTTTGAAAAGCTCAAGAATATTAACATTATCGTGGAGCTTTACAACGGGAGCAACATCCTTTGAGGAAAATTTGCCGTCTGCATAAGCACCCTCAACGCAATAATCAAGCTCTTCCTTTGTAAAGTCGGAAAGGTAAAGACCAAGAACCTTTTTAGCACGTTCTTTATAGTCTGCAGAGCAAAGTGCTTTGAGTTCATCTGCTGACAAAGCAGGAATTTCAACAGGAATATAAAGACCGCCGTCAGGAGAAATACCATCAGTAATTGCCTTTGAAGCAGTTACCTTTACGCTGTTATCTCTTGTTGATGTATATAACATAAGAACACATCCCCTTAATAAAATCTAATTACATAGTAATCCACTATATTTATAATCAATTGATTTTAACAAAGGGATGTGAAATTGTCAAGTGTTATCAAGGTTTTTAAAGGCTTTTCGGGTATTCTTTTTCACCGTTCGCAATAAAATTTGCAAGTTTTTTTACATACCCCCAGAAACCAAGTTCTTCAACCGAGTTTTTAGCGGTTATTTTATATTCTTTTACTGTTTTTTCTCCCATAGTTATTTTAATACTTCCTATTGTCTGTTTTTCTGCAACGGGCGCTTCAAGGCTTTCTTCAGTTTTAACCTCTATTTTAATTTTTTCTTCATCACCTTTTTTCACAAGTACGGGTGAAATTTTCGGCATTTTCGGCGAAACAAAATCCTCTTTACCGCCTATGACCTGAACTTTTTTCAACTCTTTTTTGCTGATTTCGGGAGTTACACAAGAATAGTTTGAAAAACCCCAGTTAAGCATTGCTTTTGCGGTGTTAAAGCGGTCATTACTATTATCACTACCCATTACAACTGCTACCAAATGAAGTCCGTCACGCTCTGCGGAAGCACTTACACAACAACCTGCTTTAGCGGTTGTGCCGGTTTTAAGACCTGTTGTTCCGCTATAAAAACGAACGAGTTTATTTGTGTTTACAAGCTCTGTTTTACCGTCACGCAAAGAGTCCATCCATACGGTTGTATAATCTCTTATAAAATCGTGCTTTAAAAGCTCACAAGACATTATTGCAATATCTTTTGCAGTTGTTAAATGGGTATCTGTTGTGTCATCAAGACCCGTTGCATTTTCAAAATGAGTGTTATTCATTTTCAGCTCTTTTGCACGAGAGTTCATCATATCAATGAAAGCAGTTTCGCTACCTGCAACATATTCCCCTAAAAGAGTTGCAGCATCATTTGCGCTACCGATTGCCGTTGCCCGAAGAAGCTCATCGACAGTCATACGCTCCCCTTCTTCAAGCCAAATCTGAGAACCACCTTTTGAGGCGGCATTAGCTGAACAAGCCACTTTATCGGCAAGGGTAATTTTCTTACTGCTGATAGCTTCAGAAACTAAAAGCATTGTCATAATTTTGGTTACAGATGCAGGAAAAAGCTTTGTATCAGGATTATATTCCATTAACACTTCACCACTTGTAACTTCCATTAAAACCGCCGCTTTTGCTTTGATTTCAACCGGTAAAGTTTCAAGCTTTTTCTGTTCATCTTCTGTTACAACAGTTTTCGCAACTGCAATATTTTCGTCTTCTTTTACTATTGTTTTATCTGTGGCAAAAGATGTTATTGTAATTAAAAAAACAAAGACAATTGATAATAAAAAAGAAATAAACCTTTTCATAATTCACACTCCTCTTAGAATGTTTATGAAAAGGTTTATAAATTAGAACATTATTCACAAACAAGGCAAACCCATCCACCATGTTCAATGCGTTCTACAAGCTTTAGTCCTGCATTTTGAAGAGCGGTGACAACCTCGTCCGCTCTTGTATCAATAATACCGGATGCAATAAACTTTGCACCGGGCTTCATAAATGCTCTTACCTGGGTACTGAAAAGCATAATAATATCGGCAACAATATTTGCTACAACAACATCATATTTCTTTGTAACTTTATCTGCCAAATCACCGCAAACAAATTTAAGTTCCGGTTCATCAAAGCCATTCATTTTACCGTTTTCTTTAGCAGTTTTAACTGCCAATTCGTCTATATCAACACCAAAAGCCTCAGTCGCCCCCAGAAGCATTGAGGAAATTGCAAGAATACCGCTACCGCAACCGATATCGAGGACTGTGTCGCCATCTTTAATAATTTTATCAAGAGTTTCAAGACAAAGTCGGGTTGTATCGTGTGTTCCTGTACCGAAAGCGGCACCGGGCTCAATATTGAGAACTGCTCTGTCCCCTGCGTCGTAATCATCAATCCATATAGGACGAACGAAAAGTCTTTCACCAACGGGTGTGGGTTTAAAAAACGCTTTCCATTTATCTGCCCAATCTTCTTCGGAGCAACCATCGGTTTCAATTCTGAAATCAATTTTTTCCGCGTTAAGTCTGTCGGAAATAAAGGAAACCGCTTCTGCAGGGTTATTGCCCTCTTCTATGTAGATATGAACAATACTTTCTGCTCTGTTTTTCTCCAGCAAATCCTCGTCAATCAAATCGATATGGGCAATTTCCCAAGCAGCTTCTTCAAGGTCACTGTAGTCTTCAATGTAGATACCATAAGGCACTGCCATTACGGCAATATTGGAAGCTCTTTCAGTATCTTCTGTTTTAATATAAATTTTTACTTCGGTATATTCCATTATTCTTCTCCCATAATGTTCGCCTGAGGCTCAACATCAATTCTGCCGTGGTTATAAAGCTTTCTGTTATCAAGCATCCAGAGTCTTCCGGTAAACTCCCCTGCTTTAACACCGCCTACTGCTTCTGCCATTTCATACATATTCGCATCGAAAAGGTCAAGCTGAGAAAGAACCTCCGCTTCAATAAATGAAGGTCTTACTGCTGCACCGAATTCAAGCTTTCCGTGGTGGGAAATGAGCATATGCTGAAGAAGATATTTCTTTTCGGGAGTAATTTCAAGTTCATCACATTTTCTGCCAACATCCTCTGCGCCCATAACAAGATGACCTAAAAGCATACCCTCAAGAGTGTGACCGTCAACTATACCTGCGCCGTTTACTGTGTATTCGCGCATTTTTGCAATATCGTGAAGAATTGCACCTGACAAAAGAAGTTCTCGGTCAATACAAGGGTAAATACTGCAAACACATTCTGCAAGGCGAACAATTGAGAGAGTATGGTATAAAAGTCCGCCTGTCATAGCGTGGTGAAGCTTTTCTGCTGCAGGGAAAGTTAAAATTCTCTCCTGATTATCCTTGAGCATTGAAAGAACAACCCTTTTAAGCTCTTCATCTTCAAAATCATTAACAAGTCTTATGATGGAATCAAGCATATCGTTACCGCTGTAATCAGAAGATTTTACAAAATCTGCCATATCAAATTCATTGTCTTCTGCTTTACGGATTCTCTGAATAATGAACTGGTCATTTCCGTTATACTGTTGAATTGTTCCTCGGATTTTAACAACAGTATTAACCTCAGGAAGAGTGTGAACATCTTCTCTGAAATCCCAAAGCTTTGCAACCATTTCGGTATCTTTATCACCTAATTTTATATCAAGATAAAACGTGCCGTTTTTGGCACTCTTTTTATCACAAGCTTTTATGAGAGCGAACCCTTCTACAAAACCTGCTTTTTCACATTCTGTAAATTTCATATTACACCTCGTCAATAAGTTTCTGTATTACATAAGAAGCCATTAAATACCCTGCCACAGGCGGAGTAAAAGAAACTGAGCCGGGAACAGCACTTTCTGTTTTTATGGGCTCTTCCTTGGAATAAACAACTGTTAGTTTTTTGATTCCTCTGTTTTTCAATTCTCGTCTTATCACCCTCGCCAAAGGGCAAACGCTTGTTTTATTAATATCGGCTATTTCGAAAAGCTCAGGATGAAGCTTATTCCCTGTTCCCATTGAAGAAATAATGGGAATATTAAGTTCATTTGCTCTCGCTATAAGCTCAAGCTTTGCCGTCACATTATCTATTGCATCAACAATGAAATCGTATTTTGAAAGGTCAATTTCATTGGCAGTTTCGGGAAGATAAAACAAATCATATTTTTCAATATTAACATTCGGGTTAATACTTAAAGCGCGTTTTTCCGCTGCATCAACCTTTTTCTCTCCGATATTATCATTAGTAGCAATAATCTGGCGGTTAATATTTGTAATGTCAACAGTATCTTTATCAACAACCGCAACAGTTCCTATACCGCCTCTGACGAGAGCTTCAAAAACTGCACCGCCTACGCCACCTATACCAAAAATGATAACAGAGCTTTTATTAAGTTTTTCCAAACATTCTTTGCCTAAAATACGGCTTGAACGTGAAAATCTTTCGTCCATTTGCTACTCCTTAAAACAATATACAATGATTATATAATATAGTTGAAAAAGTTGTCAACAATTAAAGTTGAGAATTATTTTGGGATGGTGAGATTTTTGAAAAAAAGGGTTACTTGGGCTTTATTGATTATTATTTTATCTTTCACCTCTCTTGCGGGGAAAATTTATAATATTTCTTCAAATGCAGATTACGTTTCTGCCCAACCTCACATAAGAGTAAGAGAATTGGACAGTAAAAAAGGCACCATATATGACAGAAACGGCGAAAGACTTACAAACATAAAAACAAATACTCTTATTTGCGCCAAGCCCACAGCGGAAAACGCAGTTTTAATAAGAAATCTAAAAGGGAAAAAATTTGCTAAAGAAACAGTTTTAAAAGGTTATTTCACATCATTTATTTCAGAAGAAAATACAACTATTAACGAAAGCGATACAATTAAGACTTTTGAGATATATGAAAGGTATCAGGATTCTGTTGCCTTGCATCTTTTAGGCTATATCGACACAGAAAGTAACGGAGTTACAGGTATTGAAAAATATTATCAGAATGAAATTGATAAATATAACGGTGAGCTTTCCGTTGCTTACTCTGCCGACGCTTTGGGCAGAATGTTGGTGGGAGAAAATGTTGAGGTGCGTGACAATAGCTATTATTCCCAAGGTGGCATTATGCTCACTGTTGACAGAGAAATTCAAATGATAGTTGAAAACGCTTTAAAAAACGGAAAAATTGATAAAGGTGCGGCGGTGGTCCTTGATGCAAACACTTCTGCAATTTTAGCTTGTGCTTCAACTCCCGTTTATGACAGAGATAATATAGAAAAATATTTAAATTCAACAAATTCACCATTTTTAAACAGAGCCTTTGAAGCTTTTCCTGTTGGGTCGGTTTTCAAACCCGTTACCGCTGCAGCTGCTTTGGAAAACGGAACAGAGTTAACGGATTTTTATTGTAACGGTTACATTGAAAAAAGTGGAAATAAATTCAACTGCAATAAATTAGAGGGTCACGGAAAAATCGATTTTAACACCGCTATTTCTCTTTCTTGCAACCCATATTTCATTGATTTGAGCACAGAAGTCGGTGCAAAAAAACTTTTAAATACTGCCAAGAGATTAGGTTTCGGTAAAAGCATTGATTTAGGAAACGGATTTTTAACATCGCCCGGTACGCTTCCCGATTTAAAAGAGTTAAACAGTAATGCGGCAGTTGGAAATCTCGGTTTTGGTCAAGGGAAGCTTACCGCTTCACCTTTACAAATTGCCACCTGCTTTGCTACCATCGCCAACGGAGGAATATACAACTCACCCTATGTTTATAAAGGCAATGTAAACGAAAGCGGTAGTTTAACTCCTGTAATTCAAAAATCAGGCAAAAAAGTTCTGTCCAAAAACACTTGTGACACTATAAAAAACGCCATGCTCAAAACGACTTTAGACGGTACGGGAAAAAGTGCTTTTTCTTCACTTTTTGACTCCTGCACCAAAACTGCCACTGCCCAAAGCGGACAGTATGATGCAAATGGCGCAGAGATTAAATACTGTTGGTTTGTTGGCTTCTTCCCTGCGGAAAAACCTAAATATGTTGTTTGCATATTAAAAGAAAACGGAAGCTCCGGCGGAACAGACGGAGCACCCGTTTTCAAAGAAATCAGTGAAAAAATATTTATTAATGATATTGATTATTGAATATCTAAAACTCTCTGAGCGCCTAAAAGGACACCAATTTTTGCGCTATGGAAATTAAGACCACCCTGAAGCCAAACAGCAAAGGGTTCTCTTAATGGTGCATCTGCAGAAAGCTCAATGGAAGAACCGTTGGTAAAAGCACCTGCTGCCATAATTACGTCGCTGTCATAGCCTGGCATTGCCCAAGGCTCAGGAACAACGTAGCTGTCAATAACAGAACCGCTTTGAAGCCCCTGACAAAATGCGATTAACTTTTCACTTGTGCATAGTTTAACACTTTGAATTATATCTGCACGTACATCTGTACTTGAGGGTGAAACCCAATAGCCCATTTCTTCAAAAACTGCAGCTGTGAAAACAGCGGTTTTGAGAGCCTCGCCTGTTACGTGAGGAGCATGGAAAAGACCCATAAAAATATCTCTCGTATTACCGAGGGTTGCACCAACCTCTTTACCGATACCGGGGGTTGTAAGACGATATGAGCAAAGCTCAACAAGGTCTTTTTTACCTGCTATGTAGCCACCGCATTTAGCAATACCGCCACCGGGGTTTTTAATAAGTGAACCTGCGAAAATGTCAACACCTGCATCAACGGGAGTTTCATATTCAGTAAACTCACCATAGCAGTTATCAAGCATTGTAATTGCTTTACTGTTAGTCTTTACAATATCTGTAATCTCTTTGATTTCTTTTGATGTCAGAGAAGGTCTTAAAGTATAACCTCTTGAACGCTGAATATAAACAACTTTATACTCTTTTTCTTTAAGCTTTTCTTTTACTGCTTCAAGGTCAACAGTTCCGTCTTCTTTTAATTCAACGATTTCAAAACCTATTCCGAAATCCTTTAAAGAACCCATTCCCTCACCGGAAAGACCGATAACAGAATGAATTGTATCATAAGGAGTTCCTGTTGCGCAAAGCACTGTATCACCGGGGCGAAGAACACCAAAAAGCATAACGCTCAAGGTATGAGTACCACTTGCAAAGCTATGGCGAATAAGAGCATCCTCTGCCCCGAAAATCTGCGCGGTTACTTCGTCAAGAACCTCACGACCTCTGTCACCGTAGCCGTAGCCCGTTGACGCTGTAAAATGGGACTCGCTTACGCCGTTATCTATAAATGCTTTTAAAACTCTTTGCTGATTAAATTCTGCAATTTTATCGATTTCCGCAAATTTTCCACTGCACTTTGAAAGTGCTTTTTCTGAAATATCTTTCATTTCAGCACTAAAATTAAAAAATGACATTTCATTCTTCCTTTTTTATATATATTCTTCCATATAACGAAAAGCCTATATTTTCATATAATTTTATATTTTTATCTTCGCACCAAAGATAAACTTCTTCAATATTTTTCTTTTGAAGCTCGCTTAAAAGTGCCTTTACACACTTTGTGGCATACCCTTTATTTCTATGGCTTTCACTTGTAAAAACGCCTGCAACCACACCTGAATTTCCAAAAATAAATGGTGCGACTGCACAGCTGACGGGAACAGCGTCCTCCACCATATAAACACCATACGAAAAAAACTTATTTATCTTGGCGGAAAACAAGGGAAACCACGTTTCAAAGGAGCCGTTACGGGAAAGCAAGTAAAAAACACTTTCGTAATCACTCAAGCTTGATGATGGTGTAATGACTACGGCATCATAAAACCCCTTGTATTCAGGCGTTGCTTTTAAAACGGCTCTTTCTTCAAGACAAATTTCATCGAAAAAGAAATCAGATAAAACATTCTTTATACCTTGGAATTTCAAAAAAGAAGAAAGTTCCCGTGTATCTGCTTTTTCACTTAATCTGCATATTGTTGCAGTTACTCCCCTAAAAGAAAACAGGAGTGTTTTTTCACCGTTGATTTCCTGAAAATACACTCCATCAGAAGCTCCTCGGGCAAAGTAGAAATCTGTATTGATTACAGACATAAACGGTGGAAACCCACCGTTTATGTCTGTAAATTGATACGTTTTTTTAATCATATTTCACAGCCGCCGTGACTTCTTACTTTAAGAATATAGCAAGAATTTTCACCGAAGACTTTTTTCATTGCGGAAACATAATTATCAGTTTCTTCAACAGGAACAAAAGCCTGAATTGTACCTGCAAAGCCACCGCCGTGAACACGATAAGCCCCTTTACCCTTAAGAAGCTCTTCTGTAAAGCAAAGTGCAAGTGCCACAGGCTGAGAATCGGGATTTGAAAGAGTATAACAGTTCTGGTTATACATATACGATGATTTACCGCTTTCAATAATTGTTTCTTTGAATGACTCAAAATCGCCCTTTGAAAGAGCATCTGCAAGTCTTTCAACACGTTTGTTTTCATTGTAGAAATGAATTGCTCTTTCAATAGCTCTGTCGCCAGTTTTCTTGCGAATTTCACCCATTTGTTCAAAAACATACTTTTCGGGAACCTGACGAAGAACACTTTTACTGAAATATTGGGCAACAGAATTCATTTCAAGACGGATTGCTGCATAGTCACCTGTAAGGTCAGCATGATTTCCGCCAGTATCAACAATGCAAAGATTATAGCCATGTTTAGCAATATCAAAATCAACTTTATTGATTACGGGTGCAGATGTATCTTCAAAATCAATCTGAACAAAACCACCTACGGAACAAGCGGTCTGATCCATAAGTCCACAAGGCTTTTTGAAGAACACATTTTCTGCATACTGAGAAATCTGTGCTATTTCAACTGCGCTGATTTTTCCGTCATTATATAAGTAGTTAAGAATTGTTCCAATAAGTACTTCGTAAGCTGCAGAAGAAGAAAGCCCTGAGCCAGAAAGAACACGGGATGTAACAGATGCATTGAAGCCACCATATTTGTAACCTAACTGTTTAAAACGAGCACAAATACCTCTGATAAGAGCAGATGATTTACCTGCTTCATCATTCTTAACTTTCAAATCAGCTGTATCAACAGAAATTGAAGGATAGCCTTCGGAATTAACACAAATAATGCCATCATCACGCTGAGCTACCACCGCAACTGCATCAAGGTTAATTGCCGCCGCAAGAACCTTACCATTATTATGGTCGGTATGGTTACCGCCAACCTCAGTTCTGCCGGGTGCAGAGAAAAATCTTAAATCTGAATCTGCAGAAAAATCTTTTTCAAAGCTTTCAACAAGTTTTGCATATCTTACTTGCTGAAATGTTGCTTCTGCACTGCCGTAAACTGTAACAAGTCTTTCTAAAAAAGCGCTTGTTAAAACATCATTCTTTTTCATTTTTATCGTCCTTTCGGATTAGTTTAAAAAGTATATCAAGAAGCAATAATGAAATACCGCTAATTACTAATAGAATTGCAATAGGTGTTAAAAACGATGGAGTAAAAGGGTCAAAAACATTACAACCGATAATACTCCAGGAAATAAGGCGTGGTAAAAAACCAACAACCGACAAAATAACAAAAGGAATTATTTTCATATCGGTTGCGCCGTATGCTCTGCTGACAGTTCCCACGGGTGCTACGGGCACGAAGCGAAGAACAGCAAGCATCCATTTATTTCCTTTGCCGTGGAAATCCATAAAATCTGACAAAGACTCGGATTTCAAAAGCAGTTTATGCAAACCACCGCCACCGAATTTACGCCCCCACAAGAATTTAATTCCTATAAGCATACTGAAACCGATAACATTTACAGCAACGGCAATGGGCGGAGAAAACACTAAACCAGTTCCGATAAAAAGAACCGAAAAAGGAATAAAGCCAACAACCGTTTTTACTAAAAAGAAAAACAAGATAACTCCCACTGCGGCAAATTTATCAAATCGAGCAATAAAAAGCTCAATATTTGTAAACCAAGAGTTTATTTCAGCAAGTTGCTTTTGAAATTGTGGTAAGGGTATGATCAACATAACAATGACCGCTAAAACCGCACTGATAAAGCATCCTACACTTAAACGGCGGAGATTTCGACTTCTTTTTTCATCTGCTGTTAATTTTTTAAAGCCCAAATCCTCACTCCGTTTCCAATTTGCACATTTATATTATTTTATAACAATATTTAACTTAGGTCAAGAGAATATAAAATAATCATTGAAAGAAAAAGTATTTATGTGTATAATATATTCGGTGATTTTATGAATAAAAAACTCAAAGCTGTTATACTTGACGGCTACACAGAAAACCCCGGTGATTTATCTTGGGACTGTATCGGTAATTTAACAGACCTCACTGTTTACGACAGAACTCCGGATGAACTTGTTGTTGAACGAGCAAAAGAAGCGGAAATCCTTATTGTAAATAAAGTTAAGCTTACAGAGGAAATCATTTCACAACTCCCCGACCTGAAGTTTGTGGGCACTCTTGCAACCGGCTACAATCAAATTGACGGAGTTGCTTTAAGAAATCGTAACATTCCCCTCTCAAATATTCCCTCTTATTCAACAAATGCAGTTGCTCAAATGGTATTTGCATATATTCTTGAATCTGTAAACAGAGTCAGCGAATATACAGATTCCGTTAAAAACGGCGATTGGGCAAAGTGCAAGGATTTTTGCTATTGGAATAAACCTTTATTTGAGCTTGACGGCAAAACTCTGGGAATTATCGGCTTCGGTAAAATCGGCAGACGGGTTTCAGAAATAGCAAAGACTTTTGGTATGAAAGTTCTCGTTTACACTCCCTCAGGGAAAAAAGATAATGCTCCTGATGTTGATTTTACAGATATGGATAATGTTCTCAAAAATTCCGATTTTATTACTGTTCATTGTCCACTTACGGAAAACACTGCAGGACTTATAAATAATGAATTTATCAACAAGCTCAAAGATGGTGTTTGCGTAATCAATACTGCTCGCGGTGGAGTTGCAAATGAAGAAGATATTGCAAACGCGTTGAAATCGGGCAAGCTGGGTTGCTACTGTGCAGATGTTTTATCAACTGAACCCCCTGCGAAAGACAATCCCCTTCTCACTGCTCCCAACTGTTTTATAACTCCACATATCGCTTGGGCAGCCTATGAAACACGACTTCGTCTTATGGGTATTCTTGAGGGAAATGTTAAGGCATTCCTCGACGGTAACCCAATTAATGTTGTTAATTAATTAATCCTACTATTTTATATTGGAAATTAAACCATTTTTTTCTCATTTATTGTTATATTTTTTTGCATAATGCCAAAACTTAAAAATATAAGTTAAAATTATGTCAAAGTCCTTGCATTTATTCATTTTTATGGTAAAATAGACAAGGTTAAAAATAAACTAACAAAAAATATTTGGAGGTAATTCAAATGTCAGTTAAAGTTGCAATTAACGGTTTCGGTCGTATCGGCCGTCTCGCATTCCGTCAGATGTTCGGCGCTGAAGGTTACGATGTAGTAGCTATCAACGACCTTACAAAACCCTCAATGCTCGCTAACCTTCTTAAGTATGATACAGCTCAGGGCGGTTACTGTGGCAGAATCGGCGAAGGTCTTCACACTGTTGAAGCTGACGACGAAGCAGGTACAATCACAGTTGACGGCAAAACTCTTAAAATCTACGCAATGGCTAACGCTGCTGAACTCCCCTGGGGCGAAATCGGTGTTGACGTTGTTCTTGAGTGCACAGGTTTCTACTGCACAAAAGAAAAGAGCATGGCTCACATCAACGCAGGTGCAAAGAAAGTAGTTATCTCTGCTCCCGCAGACAAAGAAACAAAAACTGTTGTTTTCTCTGTTAACGAAGATATCCTTACAGCTGATGATCAGATCATCTCTGCTGCATCTTGCACAACAAACTGCCTTGCTCCCATGGCAAAAGCTCTTAACGATTATGCTCCCATCCAGAGCGGTATCATGAGCACAATCCACGCTTACACTGGTGACCAGATGATTCTTGATGGTCCTCACAGAAAAGGCGATATGAGAAGAGCTCGTGCAGGTGCTGCTAACATCGTTCCCAACTCAACAGGTGCTGCTAAAGCTATCGGTCTTGTTATTCCCGAACTTAACGGCAAACTCATCGGTTCTGCACAGAGAGTTCCCGTTGCTACAGGTTCAACAACAATTCTTACAGCTGTTGTTAAAGGTGCTGACGTTACAGCTGACGGCATCAACGCTGCTATGAAAGCTGCTGCTTCTGCTTCCTTCGGTTACAACGAAGATCCCATCGTTTCTTCCGACGTTATCGGTATGAAATACGGTTCACTCTTCGATGCAACTCAGACAATGGTTGCTAAGATCGCTGATGATCTTTACGAAGTTCAGGTTGTTTCTTGGTACGACAACGAAAACAGCTACACAAGCCAGATGGTTAGAACAATCAAATACTTTGCAGAACTTGCATAAGTTTGATTATAGTTTAAACTTAAAAAGCCTCTCATACGGCAATGTATGAGAGGCTTTATTTTTATTTTCTTTCAATTAAATTGTAATTCAATGTAAAATATGTATCACTTGCTAAATAATATTCTTCTCTTTCTTCTGTGACCTCACAAGCAGTTATCACAAAATCTCCTTCACCCTCTTGAAGTTTTGAAAACAACTCGTCAAAATCGGCAGTTACGATTTCTAAATCATAACCTAAGTTGTTGCATATTTCACGGGCAACAGTTACATCCAAACCTGCAACGTTACCACTATCGTCTGTATATACTCTATTTTCAAAAGACGGGTCACAGAGCATTACAAGAGTTCCGTTTTCAGAATCAGTTACGCTGTTTGAAAAAACTTCCCCTTTTAAATGAGCAGTTTTGATTCTTTCCAAAGTACCATCATTCTTTAAATCTCCGATGGCTTTATCAAAAGAATCTTTCAACGTTTCGTTTTCCAAATTGAAATAAGCACAATAACTTATACTGTATTCACAAAGCTCTTTATTTTTTATGTTTCTTCCGGCAGATAAATATGAATTTAATTCAAAGTCATCCAGAATCCCGTAATCTGCTTTTCCGTTTTCAACTGCAAGAACAACATCCGAAGAAGAGTTATATGTAACCTTTGTAAAACCTTGTGCCTCATACTCCTCTGAAGCTAACTCATTGCCGGAAGCATATTTTACTGCAATTATCTTCTCAGGTTGAATATCTTCCGAAAAATCATCACAAGAAGCAAGGCTAAAAAGAAAAGCCAAACATAAAACGCAAGAAATAATCCGTTTCATTTTATACTCCTGATATTAAAAATACCGATTCGTGCATTTCTGCATAAATCGGTTTTTCAATAAATTATTTCTGGTCAACATCAATTTTAACAATTTTAAAATTGATAATTCCGCGAGGTGCTTCTACTGCAACCTTATCGCCAACCTTATGCCCCATAAGAGCTTTACCAACGGGTGATTCGTCAGAAATTTTGCCTTCTGTGGGGTTTGCCTGAGCAAAACCTGTGATGGTATATGTTCTTTCTGCAGCACCTCTTGTTGTTTCCTTAATAGTTACAACTGAACCAAGGTGAACAACTTCTGTATTTGAGTTTTCTTCTTCATCGATGATTGTTGCCCTTGAAAGCATTGTTTCAATATCATTGATTTCTGCTTCAAGTTTTGCCTGTTCGGACTTAGCCTCATCATACTCACTGTTTTCGGAAAGGTCGCCGAAAGAACGAGCAACCTTGAGTTTTTCTGCTATTTCGGAACGGCCTTCGGATTTGAGCACCTTAAGTTTTGCGGAAAGCTCCTCATAACCCTCTTTAGTTAAAACAATATCCTGTGCCATTGTGAATTACTTCCTCTCAAAAATTATTTGCACAAATCTCTTGTGCAAAATTAATAAATAGTATTATATAGAAATTTAATGAAAATGTCAAGGTTTAGTTTATTTACCAGAAAAAGCCGCGCAAATTATATTATGCTCTATATTGAAAGGTAATAGCTTTTGATATTCCGGATTTTCTTGGAAATAAGTCATATCAGGGTATAAAAGAAAGTCTTTTCCTTTTACTTCTATCATTAACTTCCCATTATTATCTATTTCCTCCAGATTAAGAAAAATATCATATTTCAAAGGAATACAGTCCCCTTTTATCGTAACGATTGCCCCGAATTCATAATAACAGTCGTTTATGAATTTTTCTGTCAAAACACTTTTTTCTGTTATTAAAACAACTGATTTTGATATTTTTACAATTTCAAAAAGCTCTTTGAATGGGAGAAAATCAGTAACCTTGATATTTACATTTTTCCATTCTTTATTAACAGTTTTCATTTGATTAATAAGTGACGAAAGAACTGCTCTTTGGTAATATTCCTTGGGATCAAACAAATACTCCTGCAATAAGGGATTATTAACATTTTCTTTTGATGTTAAAACCCTTCCTTCATAAACCTTCAGTAGTGTTAAAACATCTTCGCTTTCCAACTTAACCTCGGGTAGTTCTAACACTACGACTGTTTTTCCGTTTACATTCAGGGAATATCTTTTGATTTCTTCATTTTTTTCATAAATAATCTTTTTGCGAAAAACACCCTTAACTTTTTTTATTTTTTCTCTTTCATCGGTTATTTTTAAAACTAACATAAAAACGCCCCTTTTCATTCTATGAAAAAGGGACGTATTTATTATATATTATTGAATTTCTTAACCGCAAATCTGAAGTCCTGCGGGTTTTGAAAGGTAGTTCATGGGGTTCACCCATCCGCCGTTAATCATAAGACCGAAATGGAGATGAGCACCGAAAGAATAACCTGTATTACCTGCCAAGCCGATAACAGTACCCTGTGTTACATAGTCACCAACGTTAACGTGGACTGATGAAAGATGAGCATAGTAAGTCTTAACACCTTCGCCGTGGTTAATAACAACATAAAGACCGTAACCGCCGCCGTAACCACTGTGAACTGCAGTTTCAATAGTACCTTCTTTAACTGCTACGATTTGTGCTCCGTGAGTACCTGCCCAACGGCAAATATCTATACCATTATGCTGTCTTGTAACACCGTTGAGAGTTCTCATTTTAAAGGATGAGGAAACGTAGGTATCGCTGTAAGGCAAGGGCCAAATCATATCACCCTTAACCTGACCTGAACCGAAAGAGGTGTTCTGTTGAGCAAGCTTCTGCTCATAATCAAGAATAGTTGCTTCGCCTTTTTCCATGGCAGCTTCATATTCTTTACTCTTTGAGTTAAGTCCGTTAACGATGCTCATAACTTTATCAAGGTCTTTTTGAATTAATGCTTCTTTGTCCTCGATAAGCTTACGGGCGTCAACCTGTTCTTTTTTCTTTGCCTCGTGCTCTTTTTTAGCCTCGTCAAGCTCTTCAACCTTGGAATTAAGACGAGTTTTCATATCTTCAATTTCCAAAACCTTGGCTTTGAGAGAATCGATATCATCTTCAAGGTCTTTTATAAGCTTATCATCGTGCTCTGCGATTCTGTCAATAAGCTCTGTTCTTTCAAGATATTCCTGAAATTCAAAGCCGTCAGAAGTAAGAATATATTCAAGAGCGCTATTGGCACCTGTCATATATGTGGCACGAATTCTTTCACCTAAAAGAGTATAGGTATCTGCAATTTGTTGCTGAATCACAACAACCTGCTCATCAAGCTTTTTGATTTGCTTATTTAAGTCTTCTATTTCATTTTCAATACCTGTAATCTGATTATCAATTACCTGAATATCTGCATCAATAAGAGCAATTTCATCGTTATACAGGTCTATTTGATCTGAAAGTACATCAATTTTTTCCTGCAAAGCATTGATTTCGTCGTCATAAGTTGCTGCTTCTGCCTCAAGCTCTGCAATTTTCTTTTCATTTTCTTTAATCTGTTCTCTGATAGCGTCAATTTTATCTTCATACGCTTGCTTTTCCGCATCAGTAAGAGCGAAAGCAGATACAGACATAACGCCGAAAACAATAACCAAAGAAAGAACTAAACTTAAAATCTTTTTGGATTTATCAGTCGTTTTCAACAACATTACTGTGCTCCTTCAAATATTTATTAAGAGAAATAATACTACCGAATGCACCGATTACAATACCGATGAAAGCGAACATTCCGAAGATTACCCAAACATAGTCAAGGAAGTTTACAACCTCGCCACCAAGCATAGAAAGAATATTTCCGAGCCAAATGGATGCTAATGAGTAAACACCGTATTGAATACCCAAAGCAAGAATAGCGGAGAAAAGTCCCAAAAGGATACCTTCAACCATAAAGGGCCAACGGATGAATGCATTAGTAGCACCAACGGCTTTCATAATGCTGATTTCAAGTCGGCGGTTGTAAATTGTAATACGAATTGTATTGGAAACAATGAACAAGGAAACGAAGAAAAGAATTGCCACAATACCGATACTGATATATGTAACCGCATTTCTTATACTTGCAAGCTTACTTGCCAAATCACTGTTTTCACGTACCTGGAGAACGTTTTCAAAATTCTTGATTTCCCCTACTGTTGCAT
Organism: Acutalibacteraceae bacterium; assembly: GCA_045542535.1. Classification (GTDB taxonomy): domain Bacteria; phylum Bacillota; class Clostridia; order Oscillospirales; family Acutalibacteraceae; genus DTU089. The sequence goes on from JAZQLF010000028.1 coordinate 85,340, forward strand.
CAAACTGCTCAAGGTCTTTAACAGTTACTTTATATGCATCGGGCAAAATCTCGGGAGAAAGACCTTCCAAAAGGTCTGCCTTATCACCGTATGCTTCAATCTGACGTCGGAAAGCCTCTTCGCGAGGAACAAATTCAACCTCTAAAACATTGGTATGAGCTTCAAGCTGAACACCAAGAGTCTGAGTCATATAGTCATCGGCATCGTCATTGACGTAAACCATAACAACGTTCTGACCCTCAATTAAATCAAGAACTGCATTGATATTAAGGAAAATAAGTGAACCGCTACCAACAATAATAAGACAGGAAATCAAAACAACAATTGTTGCCAATGAAAGTAAACGGTTTACCCAGATATTTCTAAAACCCTCACGGGTTAAATAACCTAAACTTGCGCCTTTCATTGAGCATCAACCTCCTCTTCTGCAGAAACAGCTTCTTCTGTTTCTATTGTGTCTTTAGAAGGGTCGATACCATAAGTCTGCATAAGATAATCAAAATCTGAGCTATCTTCATCGAGGAAATATGAACCGATTTCATCCTCGGGAGATTCAAATGTGTAAGGCTCAACATCAATATGTGAAGCGTCGGGATAATCAGATTCAATTAGACCGTTTTTAATGGTAATAACACGATGGTTAAAGGTTTTAACAAGATGTAAATCGTGAGTAACCATAATAATGGTTGTACCATCGGAGTTGATATGGTTAAGTAAATCCACGATTTCGTAACTCATTTTAGGGTCAATGTTACCGGTAGGCTCGTCCGCAATAATCATACTTGCATTATTTGCCAAAGCTCTTGCAAGAGCGACTCTCTGCTGCTCACCGCCGGAAAGCTGATTCGGCTTTGAACGGGCTTTGGAGTTAAGACCAACAAGACCGAGAAGATAAGGAACTCTCTTTCTGATTGCACCCTCTCTTGCGCCAATAACACGCATCGCATAAGCAACGTTGTCGTAAACGTTCATTGTCTGAATCAAACGGAAATCCTGGAAAACAATACCGAGAGATCTTCTGAAATAGGGAATCTCTTTTTTCTTCATATTGTTAAGGTCATATCCGTTTATGTTAATAGAGCCCGAAGTGGGAACTTCTTCGCGCATCATAAGTTTTAATAAAGTACTCTTACCGGCACCTGAAGAACCAACAATGAAAACAAATTCGCCGTTTTCAATCCTGATATCAAGATTATTAAGGGCTTTTGTTTTGGTGTCTTCATATACCTTTGAGACGCCTTTAAATTCTATCAATTTCAACACCCAATCTTATATTTTTTAACAAAAACAATTATAGCACATTCTATTACAAAATGTAACCCTTTTGTAATAAAAATGTGCTAAATTAATTATTTCTTAATATTTAACAGGATTTGCATCCAGATATTTCTTAACCATCAATGCAACTTTGAAAACAATAGCATCGTCAAACTCTCTCAAGTCAAGACCTGTAAGCTTTTTAATCTTTTCAAGTCTGTAAACAAGAGTGTTACGGTGAACGAAGAGTTTTCTTGAGGTTTCGGAAACATTAAGATTGTTTTCGAAGAATCTCTGGATTGTGAAAAGAGTTTCCTGGTCGAGAGTTTCGATTGAACCAACCTTGAAAATCTCTTTAAGGAACATTTCGCAAAGAGTTGTGGGAAGCTGATAAATAAGACGAGCGATACCGAGATGGTCATAACTAACGATATTACGTTCTGTATCAAACACCTTACCAACTTCAAGAGCAACCTGTGCTTCTTTGAATGAACGAGCAAGGTCTTTAACGCCAGTAACAGTAGTACCGATACTGATAAGAGAATGTGTATAAAATTCTGATGTAAGAGCATCAGAAATTGAACGAGCAAGCTTCTCTAAATCTTTGCCTTCAATATCACTCTTAACTTCTTTAACAAGTGCAATGTCACTTTCGCTGATATTTATAACGAAATCCTTTGATTTATCAGGGAAAAGATTTTGTATAACATCGTAAACGAAAACATCATTTTTATCAAGGAGTCTTATAAGAATAACAACTCTTGATGCCTCATTGTTAAAATGAAGTTCTCTTGCCTTGAGATAGATATCACCAGGTAAGATATTATCGAGAATAATATTTTTAACAAAATTGCTACGGTCGTACTTTTCATCATAGTATTGCTTAATGCTTGAAAGTGAAACACAAAGCATACCAAGATAACCTTTAGATAATTCATCGGCACCTTCAATGAAAGCAGCACATTCAGGATGAACGTGAGTACCGAAGCTTTGATATGTACAATTATCAATCGCAACAGGTGTATTAGATGAGAAAACAGTACTTAAATTTATATTTCTTACCTCACCTATTTTACTAAGGTCGCTACAAGAAATAACAGCACCAGTTTCGTCAATAACACCGATAGTCTTATCAACTGCATCTCTCATCTGATGAATTACACTTTGAAATAATCTATTGGACATTTAATTTACCTCCAAAACAAGATTTTGAACAAAATGACCATTTAACAATTATACATAATACACAACTTTTCTAAAAAAAGCAATAGTTTTTTAGATTTTTTCTTCATTTTTTATGCAAAATGTTAATTTTATGCTAAAAAACGACACAAATAATTAAAAATTGCACATACTTTTCATTAAAAACACTATGGTAAAAATCACCAATATAATCTAAAAAAAAGATAATATTACACCATATTATGTGGTCTTTGTGTAATTTTACTTAACTCCTCCTGAGTTAATAAACGAGCTTCACCAGCTTTAAGATTCTCGTCCAAAAAAAGCTCACCAATTTTAATCCTTTTCAATTCAACAACGGTTGAACCAAGTGAAGCAAACATCCTTTTAACCTGATGATATTTGCCTTCGTTTATAACAACCTTATATGTAGGTATATCGTTATTTTCAATCTTGACTAAATCTGCAGAAAGCAATACTGTGCCATCCGCTAAAACTACACCTTTTTTAAAGGCTTGTCTGCCTTTTTCAAAATCAATATCCCTATCTAATTCTGCTATATATGTTTTTGAAACGTGGTGTGCAGGTGCTAAAATATCGTGTGCAAAATCACCATCATCTGTTATAAGACAAAAACCCGTTGTATCCTTGTCCAATCTGCCAGCAGGAAAGAGATTCTTTCTTTTTAAACTGTCCGGTAAAATATCGACAACCGTTAAATCTTTATTATCATTTGTTGCACTGACTACCCCTTTAGGTTTATTAAGCATTATGTAAATATACTTACCTTTTCTCAACTTTTTACCATCAACTATAATATCATCTGTTTCGCAATCACATTTAAGCGAAGCATCTTTAACAGTAGAATTATTAACTTTTACCAGACCTTTTTTTATAAGTGTTTTCACTTCACTTCTTGTCATAAGACCAGAGGAAGCTATAATTTTGTCTAATCTTTCTTTACTCATAAGCTACTCTTTTCTGAAAGTATGCATAAAGCCTGAAAGTTCGGTAGAACAAACGTCTCCGCCTATTACCATACCATCAAATATTAAAAGATTTATTCTCACACAGGTATCATTTTCGTTATAACCTGGATAATTCCTTATTATATATGTAAATCGCTTGACACGCATTCCGCAGTAGTCTCTTAAATCGCAATTCTGACTCAATTGTATTTCATTATAATTATTATAGACATCGTCAAATTCCTGTGGAATTATAATTTCAGTAACCTCTTCCGGTTCTTCATTGACTTCCCAACCGAACTGTGAAATAAAATCAAGTCTTTCTTTATTATTGTTAGCTTTGTATTTTATTACATCATTCTTTGTTTCAACAGATTTTGCATTAAGATTTTTCAAACGAACTCTTGAAACTGTGGTTAAAATACTGGCACAAATCACAAGCAATAAAACAATTGAAATGTACTTAATATTTTTTGAAGTTACTGAAAAAACGAACATTTTAATCCCCCGCAATAGTTTAAAGTTATACTTATAAAATATATGCGTAAGATTAGAATAAAATGTTAAATAAACATATTTAAATACCAGTTAAATATAGCTTCTCCTACAAAGGCACATAAACATACACCTATTGCAAGAAAAGGACCAAACGGAATTATCCCACGCATTTCTTTTTTAGAAACAATTTTTCTGCCAATCGCAAATATAACACCTGCAAATGCACCGAAAAACATTGAAACAATTACCGCTTTCCACCCAAGAACAAAACCAGCAGCTGCCATAAACTTAACATCGCCGCCACCCATCCAGGCACCTTTTGATAACATACCGATTAAGAAGAAAAAGCCTGAAACTGCAAACAAACCAATAATTTTACTTAAAATAAATTCTTTTGTAAACTCGCCTTTGATAACTACATCTGCAACTATAAATAATCCACCAACAAATATTGAAATCCACATAGAATCAGGAATTATCTGGTGTTCAAAATCAATCCACGCAGTAACAATAAGGCAAGAAAATACAATCATATAGCCAACAAGAGTTAAGTTTAAGCCTTCAATTGCATTACCACCTGAAAGGAAAAGATATACCAAAACATAAAACGCACCGTTTAACGCTTCAACTATTGGATACCTTGCTGATATTTTTGATTTACAGTAACGGCATTTACCACCTAAAAATATCCAGCTGAAAAGCGGAAACAAGTCATACCAGTTAAGTCGATGTTTGCAATTTGTACACATAGAATTAGTTTTTACGAACTCAAGACCAATTGGTAAACGATAAATAAGAACATTTAAAAAACTGCCTATAACTGTACCAAAAACGAAAATTATTGTAGCGATATAAATTGTTAAAAAATCCAACATTCCAGGTAACTCCTTTTCACTTATATCAATTCAAACTAATTATATGATTATTTTCGTCTAAAGTCAACAAAAATTATCAATGTAATTTATACATTTTTCACTTCACTTTTCCTTGCTAATTTTAGAAAAATATGTTATATTTTATTGTGTATTATATTGTATATTATTTAAGGAGGACTTTTTCAATGAAAAAGACACACAAGAGAGTAATTGCTTTCCTTCTTGCGACCACTTTCGTTTTTTCAGCAATGACTGCGGGCGTATTTGCGATAGCAAGCTATCTCAATCCAAATTATAATAGTTCAACATCATCTTATATGAGTGTTAACAGTGTTGATGATTTCATTAACCTTGTTGAAAACTCATCTAATTTCTTCGCAGATGTTGAAGAACCAGAGAAACATGATGCTTCACAAGATATAGCTCCGACTATTATCATTCCTGGTATCAGCCAATCAATCTCATACCTTGCAGATGAAAATGGCAACCCTGCTGTTAATGCAAATGGAGAAGAACTTTCAGGCGGTCTTCTCATTATAGACTCTGCAGAGCTTCCTGGTGTTCTTGCCGGTACAGTTGCTGGTCCACTTGTTTCATCACTTTTAATGCAGGCTGATATGGGTCTTTCTGATGCTGTTTATTCAACAGTTACTCAGCTTTTCTCAATTCAGGCTTCAGGTAAAGATGGTAAAGCAAAAGAAAACCTTCAAACTATTACTTATGAATACCCTGTTTCAGAGATGTCTCAAGATGACAGGGATTATTTCTACAGAATGATTCCTATGAAATCTGTTGTAGATGAAATCGGTGGCGAAGACAATCTTTACTTCTTCACATTCCCACTTATTTCTGATCCATTCATTTCTGCTGCAAAGCTTGATAAATACATTCAGTTAGTTAAAGAACAGACCGGTAAAGATAAGGTTAACATTGTTAC
>JAZQLF010000029.1:0-22584 GCA_045542535.1 Acutalibacteraceae bacterium
TATTGTTGCACAATCAGAGCAACCGTTACCACAATAACAGATAGCTTCAACACATTCACCGCAGTTATTGCATTCGTTACACCATCCGCTTGATTCACCGCAATCCTTGCAGGTATTACAACCACCGCAGAAATCCTCATAGCAATTATCGCAGTGCTCGTTGCATTCGGGGCAAACTACCGCACACTCCGAGCAACCGTCTCCGTTATAACAAATATCTTCTACGCAATTACCGCAAACATCGCAGTTGTCGCACCAGCCTTCATCTCCAACACAGCCCTTGCAATAACCACAGTAGGCACAAATGGTACCGGTGCAGTTTGCGCATTGCTCTGCACAGCCCTCACAAATATCCGTACAATTAGAGCATCCTTTACCACAAATACAGACATAATCGGTACAGTTAATGCAGGTTTCACAGCCATAGCAGAAATTACCTTCACCGCCTACACAATCTGCGCAAACGTTACAGCCACTGCATATACTTTCTTCCTCACAGTTAGTGCATTTTTCGTTACATTCGGGGCAGACAGTTGCACAATCCGAGCAACCCTCACCGCATATACAGGTGGTTACACATTCTCCGCAGGTGTTGCAGTTAGAGCACCAGCCACCGTCACCGGTACAGCCAACGCAGTAACCGCAATATGCACATATAGCACCCGTGCAGTTTGCGCATTGCTCGGCACAGCCGGGGCAGATATCCGTACAGCTTTCGCAACCGTTTCCACATTCGCATATCATTGCACAAGCCCCGCAGGTGTCACAGTTTGAACACCAATCTCCTTCTCCACCTGAACAGCTTTCGCAGGTGGTGCCACAGGAGCTACATAGGGTTACTGCCTCACAGTTTGAGCAGGTTTCGTTACAGCCCTCGCAAAGGGTAGCGCAGTTTGAGCATCCTTCACCGCAGTAGCATATTTCTGCACAAGTACCGCAGGTACCGCAGTTTCTACAATAATCGTTAACATCTCCTGCACAGTTCTGGCATTTATCACATTCAACGCAAATCCAGTCTGAAGCACATTCAACACATTGTTCACCACAGCCCGGGCAGACTACATCGCAGTTTTCACAACAGCCCTCACAGCCCTCGCAGACTAAAGCACAACAGGAACCAAGGCAACAGTTTTCGCAGAAAGCAGAAGCACAATCGGCACAAATTTTGCCACAATCCTGACAGATTTTTTCAGGCGCACATTCAGAGCACAGATTTCCGCAGTCCTCGCAGATGTTGTCGGTTTTTGCGCCACAGCCGCCACATTTGTCGTCACAGTCGCAGCATTCGTTATCTATACAAAGTCCGCAGTCTTCACAGAAGTATGCACAGTTTTCGCAGGAATTGCCACAGCCTTCGCAAATAGAAGTGCAACAGCCACCCAGCTTGCAGGTGTCACACCAGCCGAGAACAGATTCTATACAAGAGCTGCACATATTGCCACAATCGGCGCAAAGCTCATCCGGAGCACATTCTGAGCATACTTCCCAACAGCCCTCGCAGAGCTCATTTGCTTTTTCTCCGCAGTTCTCGCATTTGTTGTCACAATCGCAACACATTTCAAGACATTTGCCGCATTCATCGCATAAATCGTCCTCATTATACATACAGTCACCGCAATCAGCACAGTGCCATGCTTCATAGCAATCGGTGCGGTCGCTGTCCTCGCCACAATGCTCGCCTCCTGAGCATATCCATGAATCACCGATGAAGCCCCCGCAATGCTCACATTCGCCTTCTTGCTCCCAGGCATAGCCGGTTATAACAAGTCCACCGGGTTCAATGCCGTGGTCATGGTCATGGTCATGAGCGTTCTCACTAGTGTTTAAAAATGGAGAAAGGTTTAATCCGAAAATGATAAAAATAGATAATAAAACACTTCCGATTTTCTTGAGTAACCTGCCTTTCTTTTTCATGAACACCACTCCTTATGAAAAAATTGATAACGCAGTTGAAGATGAGGTAAAGAACCGTGAAATTTATTATTAGATTCGCTCGTTAACACTCATTATTCAATATGCTGTATTTATTATAATTAATATAAATAATAAAATCCCCACACTTATAATAAGAAAAAGTGTGGGAAATTGATTTTTTGTCTAAAAAAGGGTGGGGGAAAGTGTGGGGAGTATCATTCCGCGTTTCGCATTTCGTATAAAAACAGAGCCCTCACCGATTTCTCAGCGAGGGCTCTATTTTTATATTTGGAAAGAATTGAATACAGTCAGTTATACAATCAGATTTCCGTATCTTTTAATAAGAATTGTAAGGTCATCGGAATCGACTTTACCATTGTAGTTCACATCTGCTGCGAATTTTTCAGCGGTGTTCATTTTGGGAGCATTGGTTTCAATATCTGAAAGTGATGTTTGCATTGCAACAATATCGCTTTCAGTAAATGCTTCACCGTCAAGGTCATAGTCACCTTTTTTAATATCATATACTTCATCAATTGTTTTGTGACCATTAACTACAAGTGCCATAACAGCAGCATCAAGAACATCAAGATAACCGTCCATTACTAAATCATAATGAATCAAATCATCATATTCTGCAGTTTCAATTTGCTCGTGGTCATCTGCAAGAACAGCATTTACAAGAGCCTGATAATCTTCAACATCTATTTCACCGTCAAAATTAGTATCAGCATAAAGATTCAATTCTATATCCTTCGTCATATCCTCAGATACTGTGATAACCTCTTCTACGATGACGTGGGATGCCTTGGTTACCCTCATGGTGTAAGTACCCTCGGCAACGCCTACAATGAAATACTCTGAGGTGTTGCCCTTGACGGTAACGGTGTAGTCTGCCGATGTGCTACCTTCGGCAAAAAGCTCGATGGTGATGTCATCGGACTCGCTGTTGAAGCTGGTTACCGTACCGCTGACAATAGCGCCTGCGGGAGCAGCCGCAAACTTGTAGCGGATGGTCACCGTATCGTCGTCGTTTACGGTGACGCTGTTACCTTCACCGCTGACCTCGATGCCGTTGATGGAGGCGGTGACAGAATCTGTAAAGTTAAATCTGTTGCCGCTGCCGTCGCCGATATAGGTGGCGGAAACAGTTAGCTCTGCGGTATAGAATTTTCCTTCTTCAAAGCTATTTACCTCATTGTCCTCATCATCCAACCAACGCACATCCAGCACGTAGTAGAGGGCGGGATATCCGGAAGATACTTTCGTATCAGGGGTCTTGCCCACCTGAGGTGCGTCCAGATCACGAATAACAATGTCGGAAATATCGGCAGCTTTAATCACTAGTGTGCCGTATTCTAAGTAGGAACTGGCGTAGAAGTTTGTGCCATTCCCCATGCGGAATGTCACCTCATACTCACCGATAGCGGAGGGCGGTGTATATTGTCTATCATAAAGCAGAGTAATGGTGCCGCCGCCTGTGTATGGTTCCTTCAGCGTTGGGAGGGGAAGCTCCACCATCTCACCGGTATAGGCGTATTCCACGATTTCGGGGATGTTGAAATCTTCCACCGTGGGTTCCTTTTGACGTATGTAAAAGTTGGCGGTTTCGGTTCCCTCAATGTTGCCGGTGCCGGTTATCGTCATCGTATGGGTGCCCGCATTGGTTTGCTTGCCGGTGACGGTATAATCAACACCCTCTACCTGCGTTATCCCGTTGTAGGTGATGGTTACACCCTTGGTCTGCTCCAAGCCGTTATAGGTGAGCTTAGAGTCGTCGAAGGTCACAACGCAGGATTTGATCGGTCTGGGCGCCACCGTGAAGTCGGCGCTACCTGTCTGACCGCCGGGATAGGTGACGGTCACGGTGTAGCTACCTGCATCCGTGGGAGCTGTGTCGGAAGAATATGCCTTGCCTGCGCGGGTGGTGCCGGTCCAGAGGATGGTGGGCTCACCCGTAAGGGTGGAGTAGGTAGGCGTGCTTGCCGCATCGCCGTAGGTCCAGTCCTTGATGGTGACGTACACAGCGTTGCCGTCCGCCTTCACATATTTGCTGCCGGCAAGTGTAGAGAAATCGGCGGTGCCGCTCATACTTGCCGCGTCGGAGCCGTCCCAACTGCTGCCGGCCGTGATCGTACCAGCCGTTATGGTATTGTCCGTCTTGTAACCCATAGCTCCGGTCTGTCCCTGCAGGAGCAGAATACCGCCGTTTACTGTGTAAGCACCGCCGGGATTGCTATCGTAGCCGTTCATGGCGCCATAGCTGTATGGGCTACCGTTATAATAATAAGCGTCTTGGTGATAATCGTCCGCTGAGGCGGTGAGACGGCTGCTCATGCCGCTGAGCGTCACTGTGCCGCCGTTGTAAAGACCAACGGCTTTCGTAGAGAGACCGCCGGTGGCGGTAAGGACGGAATCCGTCACAGTGATGTCGCCCTTGATATAGGCGCCGTAGCTGTCGTTGACATAGGAGGGGCGCGACGAATTCGTGGAGTAATTGGGGTTTTCGCCGCCGGTGGCGGTGAGCTGAGCGCTGTTTTGCAGTATTAGGCTGGCGCCGGGCAGATGCATGCCGTAGCTTACGCTGCCTGTGTAATAGTCGCTCGACGTTTTTTCCGTGCAGACCGTGCCGCCGGTGGCAATAACCGTGGTGCCGTCAATGGTAAGAGACGGTACTTCGCCATGAATGCCGCAGCTACTGTCGCTAGTGCTGTTGCCCTTGTTGCCGTAGTCCGATTTGCCGCCGGAGGCAACAACCGTGCCGTTGCCGCTGATGGTGACACCGTCCGCTGAGCGAACTTGGAGACCCACGCTCATGGCTTGACCCGCCTTCTCGTAGTTTCCCTTCACGGTTCCGCCGGTGGCTGTCAGAACAGCGCTACCGTCCACCGACAGGCTTTTGGAAATCCACACGCCGATGCTGTCGCCGGGATAGGAGGCAAAGGACGAAGCCACTGTCACCGGGGTGTCGATATTTGCAGTCGTTACCAGGCCGCCGATGCCGGTAATCTTCGCCGTACCGCTGAGGGCCATTGTACCTGCCTCTAAGCCTACACTGGAGAGCTCGTTGCCCATGGTACCGCCGGTACCGGTCAGACTGCCACCGCTGGCGGTCAGGACATTTTGAACATAAATGCCCCTTGAGCCTGTACCTGCGCCTCCGGTGCAGACAGCCAGACTGCCTTTGCCGTTGACCGTTCCGCCGGTCTGATTCAGGCTGTTCTGAACCCGAATACCGGTGCTCTCCAACCAGGCGTCGTCTGCAGTGGCAGTAAGTGTGCCACCGCTGACCGTCAGGTCTCCACAGAAAATGCCACGGCTGAGGCTGCTGCTCGCATAAGCAGAGGAGCGGCTGTAGCCTGCCTTGGCGGTGATGGCGCCGTCGTTGAGTGTGATATTAGTACCATAGATGCCGTAGCTGTCTTGTCCTAAAGCCGTGCCGAAGTTGCCTGTGCCGGTAAGGTCGCCGAAGTCGATATTTCCACCGGTAGCGGTCAGGGTGCCGCCGTTGACCGTTATATTGCCGGTCTCAGCCTGCACGCCATAGCAATACTGATAATTACCCATATCCAGAGTTTCGGCACTCTCAGAGGGGTTGATATTGCCGCCGGTGGCATTCACCGCAGCATTTTTCCTGATGGTGAGGTCGCGGTAACAGTAGATGCCGTGGCTGATGGTCGTGCCCCAGGCGGACAGCTCCACGTTGGCGGCGGTGGCGTTCACTGCGCAGTTGTCACCGATGGTAATAAAGCCCTGAGTATTAATGCCGTTGTTGGTGAAGTTAGCATTCACCGCGCCGTTCTCCGGACGAACGCCTACGGCGTCGGCGTTCAGAACAAAATCGCTGTTGCTCACATTGAGGACGGTCAGGTTACCGTAGCAGTAAATACCGTCGCTGCCACGGGAGGCAAGGATTCCCTCAGCAGGAGAGAAGCTGACCGTGCAGTCAGCAGCAGACCCGTTGATGATGGTCAGGTCGCCGTCAACATAGATGCCATAGACATAAGCAGCAGTATTCGGCGTTCCCGAAAGGTCAAAGTGGAAATCGCCCTCAAAGCGCACGGTCAGGTCGCTGCCGGCATATATGGCGGTGTACGCGCTCTCGTCCGGAATCTTGCAGGTTCCACCGATAACACTGTCGCCGGTATTGGTCAGCGTAAGAACACCACTTTGATCATAGGAGGCGGTATAGCCGCTGCCATTGGTTTTGGTATCTCCGTAGCCCAGCTGCCAGTATCCGCCGTTGCCGTCAGCCACAAAAATTATGCCTGTGCCATAGATGACCTCGCTACTGTCCACATGGTAGCGGAAGCGAATCGTATTCGTACCCTGTTCGAGAATCTCCGCAGTTTTTCCATTGACGGAAATCGCCGTGCTTTCGTCAAACAGAGAGGTGGACGCAGCCGTCACCGTTACCTCCAGATAATAGTCATAACCGTGGGAAAACCCTTCGTTTTCCCCGAGCTGTGTTTCGGGAGAAGTAGCACTTTCGGTGCTTTTCCACCATATGCAGTCCGACACCGTGTGTCCGCCGGTAACAGTAGGGGTGCCGGGGATGGCACCATAGATCGGCTGGGGCACGCTGACTTCAACCGTAGTCACTTTGCTTTTGGGGTTGATAGCCACCATGCAGGCAACTCTGGTACTGCTTATCCTCTCTATCGTCACAGTATTGCCGTTAACGGTACCCGTGACGCTGGTGGCAAAAGTGTAAAGATCGAGCTTTGGTGTCAGTACCATCGCCAGATAATAGAGCGTTCCTTCCTCGGCAATGGTGGAAGCAGGTACTTCTGTAGTGCCTTTAAGTCCACGAACGGCCCATGTACACGTGATGTCACAAAGAGTCGTCGTAGGCACACAATTAGACAGGGGTTCACCCGCAATGATATTCCCCACCGTGATAGCAACGGAAGATATCGTGTCCCTGCCTATGAGCTCTGCAGCAGAAGCGGGGAGGGTAGCCACAGGAAGCAGACCGATTACCATTGCTAAGCTCAGCATCAGGCTGATAAAGCCTTTCAACTTTTTCTTTTTCATAAAACCACTCCTTGTGCTGAATGATGTTAATTGACAGTGTTACAGTAGTATGATATAATTACATTAATAAGGGCGGTCTGCGTGTTCATTGGCACTCCCACGCAGAGCGTTACAGGACCGACAATTCCGTGTAACAAAGATACCCCATGGAAAGAAAAGGTAGGTTTTATATCTTTCTTAATATCCTACTGTATTTATTATAATTAATATAAATAACAAAATCCCCACACTTACTGTAAGAAAAAGTGTGGGAAATTGGGTTTTTCTTTAAAAAAAAGTGTGGGAAAAAGTGTGGGAAGCACCGTTTTGGGTGTAAGTTCTATGTGAGTTAGGAGTGCGTTATGAAAAAGTCAATTTTTTGCTTGATTTCTTCGTTTTTAATATTGTTAAGCTTTAGCGGTTGTTCAACTTCGGGTGAAAAAACTGCAAGTCTCGTCGGAGTTTATATTGCAACTGCCGTTATATCCTTCGGGCTGTTGCTTGGCTATTTCCTTGTGATTAAAAAGCGGGAGCTATGGTTTGTTTTGCTTTTTTCCTGCGTTTTCATAGTTAATGTAGGCTATCTCTGCTTAGCGGTTTCCGATACACTTGAAACAGCTTTAATGGCAAACAGAGTTTCCTATCTGGGCTCGGTATTCTTACCAATGGCAATGCTGATGATTATAGCAAAAGCAATTAAACTCAAATTTAACAAGGCTTTACCGTATCTGCTTTTTGTTGTTGGTATTTTAGTTTTTCTTGTTGCCGCAAGCCCCGGTTACCTTGATTTATATTATAAAGAGGTAAGCTTACAGGTTATTAACGGAGTTTCCGTTCTCAATAAGGTTTACGGTCCCTGGCATATAACTTATTATATTTATCTTTTTGCTTATTTTGCCGCAATGGTTGGCATTATTATTAAAACCTCGGTTAAAAAGCTTGTTGCTTCAAGCAGTCAGGGGATAGCGCTCACCTTGGCGGTTATGGTTAATATCGGTGTATGGTTCCTTGAGCAATTTGTTGATTTCGGCTTTGAATTGCTTTCCTTTTCATATATTATCAGCGAGCTATTTCTTTTAGGTCTGAATTTTCTTATGCAGGATGAAGAAAAAAGAAATGCACTTTTAACTTCTAATACTGAAATTGATTCTTTAGAAAGCAATATAGAAGTTAAGGAAACGGTAGTTGCCGAAAATAATGAGGATGCCGAAAAAATTGAGCTTTTTAATAAGGGTATCTTGTCATTAACAGCTACCGAGAAAATGATATTTGATTTATATCTTGAGGGCAATGGTACTAAAGATGTTCTCGCAAAAATGAATATAAAAGAAAACACCTTAAAATACCACAATAAAAATATATATGGTAAATTAGGTGTGTCTTCAAGAAAACAGCTTTTAGAAATAGCAAATAAAATCAAAGTGAATAAATAAGAATATAAAATAAAAACTCACTCAACCGTAATAGCTGAGTGAGTAATTTTTTACGCCTTTAAAGCTCTTTCAAGCCAGATTGAAGCGATTTCAATTGCTGCATACATTCCGTTTTTATCGGAACTTTTTTCAATAGCAGCGAGGGGATTTTCTTCTTTGGTGTTAACGAGCTGAACCTTTACTTTATCAGCAATCTTAACGCCGTGAACCTCGTGAGATTCAACAACGGAAAGAAGCGCAACATAAGGGTCGTTAATATCACCGTAGTAAATTGTGTTACCTTTACGAACGAGGGGCTTGCCCTTGTAGGTTAAAAAGCTTTTGTTGTCAGCCAAATTAAACACTCCTTAGTGTAAGTATGCCTTAAGAAGAGCCTGAAGAAGCTCGTCTCTGTCAATCTTACGAATAAGACTTCTTGCATTATTGTGAGTTGTGATGTAGGTGGGGTCTTCGGACAAGATATAACCTACAAGCTGACTTGTGGGGTTGTAACCCTTTTCAACCAAAGCGTTATAAACGGTCACAAGAATCTCACGCATCTCTCTTTCGTGGTCGTCACTAATTGTGAATTGTATTGTTTTATCTGTCATATAAACACCTCCTAAATACTTACGTTTATTATATACTAATGAAAATAAAATTACAACAGTTATTTTTTAAGAAAATTCAAACAATTGTTTAAAGAATCATAAATAGTACAATTATGCTCTCATTTCAATGCCGATTTCTTTGAGATTCTGAAGAATTGCATCAATCCAACCCTGAACCTCATCCATTTCAAGAGTTTTCTCTTTGGAAGAGAAGATAAGGCGAACTGTAATGCTCTTAACGCCATCTTTTTCATAAGTGTCGATAACCTTAACTGTGTTAAGTTCCTCGAGACCAAGAGAATTCCAGCATTTTGAAAGGTCAGCAAATGTTACGCCCTCTTTCATTATAAGAGAAAGGTCATAATAAGTTGACTGCTGAGTTGAGGGTTCTTCGAAAGCGATGTTGTCGCCACAGATTGTAATGAAATCATCAACATCAATTTCAATACATACTGCAACACCGTTTTTATCAAGCTTCTGAGCATTTGCAGGGTGAAGAGTATTGATTGTACCAACAGAAACACCGTCGCAGGAAATATCTGCTGTGTTCTTGGGATGCTGCCAGGCGTGAACCGGAGCAACTTTTGAAAGAACGGGTGCTTTGTGCTTAATCTGTAAGAAAATTTCGTTAACGATTGAAACTGCTTTGAAGAATAACTCTTTTTCACTTACTGTTTTATCAAAGAGAACAATACCGAGTCTTCTGCGTTCATTTGCAGTACCGTCTTCCTTTACTCCTGCGGCAACGCGACCGATTTCAAAAATACCATAGCTGTCAGAGAAATCCTTGTTATCGGAAACTGCAGAAAGAAGAGTGGGAATCATTGAGTTACGAAGAGTTCCGTTATCGGAGCTTTCAATGTTGAGAACCTTAACGTTTTCTTCAACCTCAATACCAAGCTTTTTATATTTTCTCACATCGCACCAGATATATGAGTGAACCTCGTGAAGATTATAATGCTTAACGAGAATATCTTTCATTTCGTTGCTCTGTGCGCGAACAGGAGAGCTCTTAACAGGCTTCAAAGGACTCTTTGTAGTGATGATGCTGAAGTTATCATAGCCGTAAATACGAGTGATTTCTTCAATGATATCAGCTTTAATTGTAACATCCTTTGTTGCACGGAAAGAGGGAACCTTAACCTTGAATTCTTCACCATCTTTTTCAACATCAAAGCCGAGAGCGGTAAGTGTTTTAAGAATTCTCTCTTCGGAAATATCAATACCTGTGTATTTATCAACATAAGCCTTGTTGAAGCTGATATTGATTTCGGGGTATTTTCTTACATATTCGTCTGTAAGCTGAGAAGCAACTTTTGCGCCTTTGTCAATGGACTGAAGAAGATATGCAAAACGCTTTGCAGCAGTAACAGTCATTTCGGGGTCAAGCATTTTCTCGTAACGTGCAGAAGCATCAGTACGAAGACCAAGTCTTGAAGAAGATTTTCTTACACTTACGCCGTCAAAGTTTGCACATTCGAGAACAACTGCATTTGTATCACCAACGATTTCAGAATCAAGACCACCCATAATACCTGCAATAGCAACAGGTGTTGAGCCGTTCTGAATAAGAAGAGTATCAGTTGTGATATCTCTTTCGGTGTTATCAAGAGTTGTGAATTTGCAGTTTTCTTTAGGTGTGTCAACAACGATTTCATCAATCTTATTTGCATCGAAAGCGTGGGTAGGTTGACCCATTTCAAGCATAATGTAGTTTGTAAGGTCGGCAAGAAGATTGATACCACGCATACCGCAATAGTAAAGGCGAATCTGCATTGCAAAGGGACTTACATTCTTTGTGATATTGTCCATTTTAACGCAGGAATATCTGTAAACAAGGTCATCTCTTCCAACAGTAACCTTAATCTTTTCGTCACCGTCGTAAGCAAGGTCTGAGAGGGGAAGGGGTTTGAGCTCTCTGTCTGTAAGAGCAGCAAATTCTCTTGCGATACCATAATGACCCCAAAGGTCAGGGCGGTTTGTAAGAGATTTGTTATCAACCTCGAAAATAATATCGTCGATGGGGTAGATGTCCTTAATGTCAGTACCGTTGGGAGCATCAACATCAATTTCCATAAGACCTGATTTGTCATCGGAAAGACCGAGCTCGAATGCAGAACAGCACATACCCTCGGATTCAAAGCCTGCAACAGTTGCCTTAGTGATTTCACCTGCGGGAACTCTGCCACCTGCTTTAACAAAAGCGATTTTCATATTCTCGCGAACATTGGGAGCACCGCAAACAACATCATAAATTCTGTCGCCGCCGTCAACTTTGAGAAGATGAAGCTTTTTTGAGTTGGGGTGGTTTTCTATTGAAAGAATTTCACCAACAACAACGTCGCGTAAATCTTCACCTTTTACAATGATATCTTCAACCTCTGCAGTTGCAAGAGTGAAGGAGTTTATAAGCTTTTTAATATCAAGACCGCTGAGGTCAACATATTCTTTAATCCAGTTAATTGAAACAAACATTTATTTGACCTCCTTTTCAGAATCTGTGAATGTAGCGTTTTCAAACTGAGAAAGTGATTTAAGGTTGCATGAGTTGAAAACACGGATGTCTTTGATTCCGTATCTCATCATTGCAAGTCTTGTAAGACCGAGACCGAAAGCAAAGCCAGTGTATTTTTCAGGGTCAAGACCTCCAGCTGTAAGAACATTGGGGTGAATCATACCGCAGGGACAAAGCTCAAGCCAACCGGAATCCTTACAAGAGGGGCAACCGTCACCGCCACAGATAAGGCACTGAATATCAAGCTCGAAGCCGGGCTCAACGAAGGGGAAGAAACCGGGACGAAGTCTTACAGTAATATCTCTCTGGAAAACCTCGGAGAGCATAGTTTTCATAAAGTAAATAAGGTTGGAAATTGAAATATCTTTGTCAACCATAACGCCTTCCATCTGGAAGAAGGTGTTTTCGTGACAAGCGTCAATTTTCTCATTTCTGAAGCATCTGCCGGGGAAAATAACACGAATAGGTCTGTCGGCTTCGAGTTCTTTTGTGTATTTAATAAGAATTGCGTTCTGAGCAGCAGATGTGTGGGTTTTTAAAAGCTGATTTGTGCTTAAATAATATGTGTCCTGCATATCACGGGCAGGGTGGTGCTTGGGAATATTGAGAGCCTCGAAGCAATGATAGTCGTCAACGATTTCATCATAGTCCTCAATAGAAAAGCCCATACCTGCGAAAATGTCCTCAACCTCGCGTTGAACGAGAGTGATGGGGTGATAAGAGCCTGTGTCTTCTGAAATGGGGAATGTAACGTCATAATCTTCTGCTTGGTTAATAAGACGCTCTTCCTCAAGCTTTACAAGCTCGGCTTTCTTTTCTGTGATAGTAGTCTCAATGAACTGCTTAACATCATTGATAATCTGACCTGCTTCCTTTTTCTGCTCATTGGGGATGTTACGAAGCTCACTCATAAGAGAAGAAATCGGACCTTTTTTGCCAAGGAATTCGATTCTCAACTGTTCAAGCTCAGCAGTAACTGTTGCCGCTGCAACTTTTTCGCTGAATTGCTCTTTCAACTGTTGTGCTTTTTGAAGCATTTTTTTCATCCTTTCAAAATATATTACTAAAAATTTTAAACGAATATAATTGCTGTGCGCAGCACCCGAAACTTGCCACTTGCCACTTTCAACTTGCAACTGTTTTTTGTTTATAAAAACAAAAAAACTCCGTCCCCAAAAGGGACGAAGACAATCTCCGCGGTACCACCCTTAATTTTTGCATCAGAGCAAACACTCGTCTGTAATGTAACGGTTACACCCGTCGCGGCCTACTGAAAGGTTCAACCGCGCTGCTCACAAGTGAACTTCAAAGAAAACATCCGTAATGTGCTTCCAGCCAAGGCACATCTCTCTGTAACATCAATCAACTTTTACTCTCTTGCTCAACGCATTTGCTAAATCATACCATAATATATATTAAAATTCAATAGATTTTAAATATTTTTTGATTTTTTCATCTTGTTAATTTTAAACAAATAGCGTGATTATAATTTAGTGTATTATAATATTGAAGGGTTGTGTCTAATATGTTAAGATAAAAACAAAGGAGGAATGATATATGAAAAAAATTATATCGTTATTATTAGTTACATTGTTGATGTTTTCAGCGATTTTTTGTGTGCCAGTAAGCGCAGCCTCAAAAACAGACGGCACATTTTATTATGAATTGTCGCTTGATAAAACGTATTATATTCTTGTTGATACAATTTCAGGAATAAAGGGCAGTGTAAAAATTCCAAAAGAATTTAATGGTTTGCCTGTTAAGAAAATTGATAGCCAAGCTTTTTGGGATTGCACCAAAATTACATCTGTAACTATTTATTCCAATATTAAGGAAATCGGTGAAAGGGCTTTTGGTAATTGTACCAAGCTTTCGAAAATTTCTTTATCAAATTATGTAAAGCATATTCATTCAACCGCTTTTGACAAAACAGCATATTATGAAGATAATACAAATTGGGTAAGCGGTGTATTTTATGTTGGTAACCACTTTATAAAAGCTGATACGGATATATCCGGCAATTACCGCATAAAAGATGGTACAAAGAGCATTGCCGAGGGAGCTTTTCGTGACTGTGACGCTTTAAAAACCGTAGTTTTGCCAAGTTCGATTACTGCTATTCATGACTACACTTTTACTGGATGTAATAAGCTTAAACACATTTATATTCCTGAAGGTGTTGAGCGTATTGGTATTGATGCATTTTCAGGTTGTAATTTAACCAATATTCACTTGCCCTCTACTTTAAAAGCGATAGGGGAATGCGCAATACCCAAAATGACAGCAATTTATGTTCCTGCTAATACTTATGATTTTGATTTATGGGCTATCAGTGACCGAATTGGTATGATTTATGGCGAAGAGGGTTCACCAGTGCAGACTTTTGCAGAAAATGAAGGTTTACCTTTTACTCCCATTTCAGAACATACTCATACTATTGAACCGGTTGAATATTCAGTAGCTTCAGTTAAAACCTGCGGTATTACTTATGATAAATGTGATGGTTGCGGTGATATTTTTAATTATAAAGTTACCGCACAGAAAAAACCCGCTAAGGTTAAATTGAAATCTGTTGAAAATACAGAAATTGGAGTATATTTTACCTGGAAATCGGTAT
Source organism: Acutalibacteraceae bacterium (assembly GCA_045542535.1). Classification (GTDB taxonomy): domain Bacteria; phylum Bacillota; class Clostridia; order Oscillospirales; family Acutalibacteraceae; genus DTU089. The sequence continues at coordinate 14,086 of JAZQLF010000029.1, forward strand.
CAGGTGCAGATGCATACCGCGTATATAGAAAAGCCTCAGGTGAGGACGATTGGAGTGTAATTGGCGTTACAACACACACTGCTTATCGTGATACAGCTGCTAAGAACAATAAAACTTATAGATATACTGTTCGTGCTCTTAACGAAGCAGGTTTAGGAGCAACTAACAAAACAAGTTTAAAAATTAAATATGTTTCACCTCCCAAAATTACTGATATTGTAAATACTACTGATGGTGTGAAAATTACTTGGAAAAGAGTAAAATATGCAGATAAGTATCGTATTTATAGAATGTCTGAAACCGAAGGTGAATGGAAACGCATCAAGACTATTACCGATAATAAAATCGTCAAATATGTTGATGAAGATGCAAAATCAGGCGAAAGATATTATTATAAAGTAAATGCATATAATGGCTCTTATGTGTCAAATTATGAATCCAGTACATCAGGCATAATTGTCAGATTGAGCACACCGAAACTTTCATCAGTAACCTCAACAAAAAGTGGAGTTAAGTTTTCTTGGAAGAAAGTAACAGGTGCGGACTCTTATATCGTTTACAGAAAAACAGGTTCTGGCGATTGGGTTGAATTAAAAACCATTGAAGGCGGTTCAAAGGTTTCTTATACCGATAAAACTGCCAAAAAAGGAAAGACTTATTATTATACCGTTAAAGCAAGTAAATATGGCTACTATCAAAGTGCGTACAATAAAAGCGGTTTAAAAATTAAAGATAAATATTAATAATTATCAATTTAATAATAAAAAAGGAACGGCAAACGCCGTTCCTTAATTTTTTTATTAACCTTTAACCTTGCCGCCTTTCATTTTAATAAGCTCTCTATAGCTTATTAATTCAACGCCGTGGTCTTTAAGGTATTTATGTACATAAGGGTCTTTCATAAGCTGGTACTCCCAGACTCTGTCCTTCCATCTGCCTGTAATGCCTTTGAGCTCGTCAGATTCAACAGAGGGGTGAACAAAGGTTTCTGTTACGCCATCAGGAATATTGGTCCAGATTTTGAGGATTGTGTCACGATAAACCTCGTAGCTTACTCTCATATCGTCATTCCAATCGGGGAAAAGAAGGTAATCGGGGATTATAACATTATATTTTTTACCCCAATGCTTTGAAAGAATAGTAACTGCAGCATAAAGAGGGTAGGGTGTGCCGTTAGGGCAAATTCTCTTATCAGCTTTAGTATAAAGACGATAAGCGTAGCCATAGCTACCGCAGATTTTAAGTGCTAACTTTGAAAGACCTAATCTGCCTGTGTAGTGACCATAAAGTGAACCCATATGGTTATCAACGTGGCTTGGCTTCATACCCATTTTGTGAGCAAGGTCAATCTGCGCACGAACTTCTTTTTCAATATCTTCATAAGAAGCGTTCTTTTCAACCTGGTCGCTTTCGTGCCACATAAAGCCTTCCTCATCAAGAAGGGTTTTACCGTCTGTTAAAGGTTTCCAACGGTATTTTCCCCATTCGCTTGTGAGGGTGGTGTGGATACCGATTGCATATTCGGGGTGGTCAATAGAAAACTGAACGGCGTGTTCTGCACCGGGGCAGGGCATCATAATGGTTGCTGATTTCAACCAACCACCTAAAAAGAGCTCTTCAACTGCTTCGTTTGCAGCATTGCACATACCGTAGTCATCTGCGTTTACAATAAGATATTTTGCCATAGTTTCGCCTTCTTATAGTAAATTTCATTTTCTTTCCATACATATACCATTTTAACCATTTTTTAGAAAAAATCAAGTGTTTTTATAAATAAAATGCACAATATAAAGAAAAAACTTTACTTTCTGAAATTGTGTGTTAAAATGGAAATATAAAAATAGAAAATAGGTGATTTAATGAGCGGTATTAAGCTTGGTGTTCAGTTATTTACTTTGCGTGATAAATGTCAGAATGCTGAAGATTTTGAAACAACTCTCAAATTTCTTCAAAGCATCGGTTGCGATGTTATTCAGATTTCCGCAATAGGTGATATTCACCCTGAAATTGTTGCGGAGTTGGTTGATAAATATGAAATGGATGTTTGTGTGACCCATAAACCTTATGATAGAATGAAGAATGATTTAGATGCTCTCATTCACGAACACAATCTCATTCATTGCGATAATATCGGAATCGGTGCAATGCCCGGTAATGTTCACGAATCCTTTGAAGGTGTTTCTGGTTTCATTCAGAAATGTAATGAAATCGGTGCAAAAATGAAAGCTCAGGGCAAACAGCTTTGCTACCACAACCACGCCTTTGAATTTGAAGTTTATGACGGAAAGCGTACCTTTGAAAGACTTATCGAGGAAACAACTGCTGATACTCTTCATTTCATTCCTGATACATATTGGATGCAGGTTGGTGGAGTCAATCCTGCCGAATATCTTAAAAAGCTTGCGGGCAGAGTTGAGGTTTGTCATTTTAAAGATATGAGAATAGTTAATAGTGCTCAAAGATTTGCCGAATGTGGCACAGGTAATATTGATTTAGGTGCTTGTTATCGTGCTTGTAAGGAAATCGGTGTTCAGTATATTGTAATTGAGCAGGATTTGTGCTATGATATGGATGTTTTTGATTCCGTAAAAATCGGTTTTGAAGGTCTTCAGCGCATAGCTCAGGAAAACAAATAATCGGAGGTTACTTCTATGAATCCTATCTTAAAAAAATTTCTTCTTATTGCTGCTTTTGTTGTTGCGTCTTTGATTATTCCTACAATAGTTTTACTTATTTTCTTTGATGCATCATCACATTTTTCAGTTTTTGCTGTTGTTTATGCTATAATCATTTTCGGTGTCTTTGGTTATGTTGTTGTCAGTATTAAAGAGATGCAAGATGAGTTAAGTGAAACCTTGGAAGAAATCAAGAAGCAGAATGCCGCAATTGCCCATAAGCTTTCAGGTGGCCAACCGGTTAATTTAGCTGCTGACGTTGAAAATGCCATTTCTTATGCAAAGGTTACTCTTAATCCCGAAGAACCATTAATAGTTTCTAAACCTGCAAAAAGTGAAGCAAAGCCTTCAGACGATGGTTTTGATGATTTTAAATAAGCCTAAATAAATATTGAAGAGTATTCAGAAATTTTGGTTTCTGAATACTCTTTTTTTAATTAATTATCAGAGTTAGATTGCTCATCGGGTAAGAGCAACAAGGGTGAATAATTCCGTGGCTTGAATCTGCAAGTCTGCGTGAATCAATACCGTTAGGAATAAAGACATTACCTTTAGTAAGCCTTGCACGGCAGAATCCGCATTCACCCGAACGACAAGAAGATGGAGCGTTGATTCCTTCTCTCTCAAGGGCAATAAGAAGGGTTTCTTCTGTAGAACAAGGAACGGTTGCCACAAGCTCTCCGCCTTTTATTACCTTGCAAAAATAGGTTTTACCGATTTCATCTTTTGGAAAATCGGGTAAACTTGCAGGGTTTACAATCTGACCGCTTAAACCGAAACGGATATATTTCTTTTCAAGTTTAAGTTCGGCAATTTGCGGTGTTATTCTGTTATATAAAGCAGTTGAACCGCAAACAAAAATACTGTATTTAGAAGAGGGGGCATATTTTTCAATTAAACTTTTTGTAACAAAACCTCTTTCACATTTTTCTGCTCTTTCATCGCTGAAAACATATACAACTCGGAATTTATCAGAAAGTTCCATAAGTTCTGCAAAACGCTCGGTCATAATGGTCTCGTTTTTCTTACGAGCAGAATAAAGAAGAGTTAAGTCGATATCTAAAGTTCCGTCTGCAATCGACTCTGCCATAGATAAGAATGAAGAAATTCCATTACTGTCACAAACTGCAATGATATTTCTTGAATCTCTTAATTTTTGATAATAAAGATTTCCTTGAGGTGCAGACGCTTTGATTTTTGTGCCTTTAACCCAAGTGTTGAAAATATGAGTTGAAGCAAAGCCGTGAGGTATCTTCTTAACGATAATCACATATTCATCCTCCACAGAGCGAAGAGGTGAAGAGCAAATTGTATAAGGTCTTGTAACTACTGCCGAACCGATATTCAGTGTAATACTTAAATATTGACCGGGTCTGAAAAAGCTGAGTTTTGCAGTACCGTGAGAAGCGTCGGGTTCAAGAACATAAGCTCTGACATCCTTGCTGATTTCTGCAACTTGTTTTACTTGTAAATACTGAGTTGTCGGGTGCAGAAAGTTTGCTGCGGAATTTACTGCAAAGTTAGCATTTATGGGAGTTTCAGGAGCTTCCTCGATAACACCTTTACGGTAAGAGGGGAGGTTTATAAAATTCTTTATATCTCTGAAAGAGGACTCAACCTTGATTTTATTTTTCATCGGTTTTTTTCTCCTTTTTGTCCCATTCTATATCGTTGAATGTTGCAAAAGCCGCATTTCTGCCCGATGCAATAGCGGAGCTCATACCCGAAAGCTGAACACCCCAGCCGCCGCAAAAACGTAAACCTTTTGTATCACAATCACTTGCCTCTGTCATAATTCTCGGAACAATGCTGTCCCAATCATCCCCATAATAGCCATAAACTGCCCCTTGGGGTGTATAGGTATAACGAGCGAACGTAACAGGGGTTGCTACTTCTAATTCCTCAATAGAATTATGAATTATTATACCGGTTGCATTCTCGAAATTTGCAATAAGACGTGCCGCCAGCATATCTTTTTCGTCAAAATAGTTTTCGGGGTTAATGTTTGCCCAGCAGTTATCGCTATAAAGAGCAGTAATGCAAAGAATGGTAGTTCCTGCAGGGGAGCAAGTCGGGTCTGCTATATTTAAACAAACTGCCGCTTGAGCATTGTTTGTATCTATCGATTTCATTAAGTTGAACTGATTAACGGAATTTGCTGTATCAGTTATAAAATATGAATGTTCTGTTATTCCTAAATCTTTTGGTGAACGGTTTAAGCCCAGATACAAGCAAGCGCCTCTCATACCGAAAGAACGGGCATTGGTACGTTTTAATGCGCTAACCGGAATATCCTTAGCCTTCATCATTTTACCGTATGCGGTAGTCGGTGAGCAGTTGCAGATTATGTGGTCGCACATAATTTTCTCACCACTTTTAAGAATGACACCGCAGGCTTGTCCGTCTTTAAAGAGAATTCTCGAAACGTGGGATTTATAACGGATTTCACCGCCATTGTCCTCAATTGCACCGGCAAGAGCCATGCTCATTTCGTGGCTTCTCATTTTAGGCACAACTGCACCGTAGGTGAGATACATATATACCATAGATATATAATGTATAAAGCTTAATCTGTCGCAGTCAACACCAAGATACATCCAATATGCAGTGAAAATTTCCTGGGCTTTTTTGGGAACCTTTAATGCATCTAAAACTTTGTTTACTGAGTAGGGGGCAGTTCTTATAAAATTGCCATGTTCTTTTAAAACTTTTCTTAAAGTGCTTATATTCCTCTTAAATTCAAATGTAGAGAAAAACTCGCTGGAATTAACGATTTCTTCTGCTAAATTGAAAAGCTTAGTCATAGATGGTTTACTACCCGGTACACATTCTTCCATAGCATTGATATAGTTTTCAACGCCAAAAGGCATTGTCACATCAATGTCTGAGCCGTCGGAAGATTTGGTAATAAGTCTGTAAGCTTCAGGGATTTCGGTCCATTTGATTTTTTCACTTATACCGAGATAATCAAAAATTTGACGCACATCACCTGACCCTGCAGTATTTCCGAAACCGCAGAGCTGATGAAGACTTACGTCAAATTCAAATCTCCCCCTTACAAAGCTTGAAGCGAAGCCACCTGGGGTGTTGTGGCGTTCGAGTAAAAGGACTTTTTTGCCCTCTTTAGCAGCACAAGCAGCGGCGGTCAAACCGCCGCAACCTGTACCAATGACTATAATATCATAGTTCTTTTCTGACATTTTTATTTAATCTCCGAAAGTTTAACAGGTCTGCCTTCGTTAGCTGATTTTTCAGCAGCAAGAGCAATCTTAACTGACTGAAGACCTGCATGGATGCCAACAGGTGTTTCTTTGTTGTTTATACAGCAGTCAACAAACTGTCTGACCTCTTCTGAGAAAGAACCCATGTATCTTTCAAGGAAGAAATAGAGGGGTTTTTCGCCTGTAACGCCGTTAGCATCTGCAATAACTGCAGTAGAAAGTGTATCATTAGCTGTTGCAACCATACCTTTAGAACCGAAAAGCTCTGCTCTCTGGTCATAGCCGTACATTGCCTGACGGGAGTTATCAATAACTGCAAGTGCACCGTTTTCCATTTTCATTGAAATGATAGCTGTATCAAAGTCGCCGTATTCACGGATGCCGGGATTGATAAGAGCATCAGCGTAAACATAAAGTTCTTCAACATCACTGTTTGTAAGGAAGCAAGCCATATCAAAATCATGAATTGTCATATCAAGGAAGATACTTGCTGCACAGTAGCCAACAGGTGGTGCCTGGGGGTCACGAGAAGTGATTTTAAGGATTTGAGCATCACCAATTTTGCCATCATCATAAGCTTTACGAACTGCAGCAAAGTTGTGGTCAAAACGACGGTTAAAGCCAACCTGGAATTTAACCTCAGGATGAGCTTTAAGAGCTTCAGCAATTTCAAGGATTTTGTCAACTGTATTTGCAAGGGGTTTTTCACAGAAAACATGCTTACCTGCGTTAATAGCTTCAATTGAAATTGGAGCGTGAGTATCAGTTGAAGAGCAAACAAGAACTGCGTCAATTGTTTCATCTTCAATGATTTTCTTATAATCTGTGTAGATTTTTTCAACGCCGAAGCTCTCGCAGAATGCTTTTGTTTCGTCGTTCATAAAGGGGTCTGCAATAGCAGTTACAACTGCATTTTTAACGTGATATGAAATTGATTCAAGGTGAACCTTGCCGATGCGTCCTGCACCGATAATACCGATATTAAGCATAGTTATTTTGTCCTTTCAAATTGGATTTATAAAATCAGATAGTGCCATCCCAGGTTGAAACTTCTGTTTTCTTGATTTCGTCTTCATCAAACCAACGTGTTGTTACACATTTGCTTTCAGTAAAGAAGCGATAAGCGTCTTTACCAAGGCAGTGAAGGTCGCCGAAGAAGGAATCTTTGTGTCCTGAGAAGGGGAAGAAACCAATCGGAACGGGAATACCAACGTTAACACCAACCATACCGCCGTGAGTGTGACGAGCGAATTCTCTTGCATAGTGGCCGTTCTGAGTGAAAATAACGGAACCGTTAGCATAGGGGTTAGCGTTCATTACTGCAATACCCTCGTGGAAGTCCTTAACTCTCTTAACGCAAAGAACAGGACCAAAAACCTCATCTCTGCCGATTGTCATATCTTCTGTAACATTATCAAAGATTGTAGGACCAACAAAGTAGCCGTTTTTGATTTCATCGGGAAGTTCGGGATTTCTACCATCAAGAACGAGTGTTGCACCTTCTTTAACACCTTTTTCAATGTCTGCAACAACCTCGTCATAGTGTTTTTTATATGTAAGCGGTCCGAGCTTTGAAGTTTTATCAATAGACTTACCAACCTTGATGTTCATTGCCTGTTTCTTAAGCTCTGCAACGAATTTATCAGCGATTGATTCCTGAACTACGCAGCAGGAGAGTGCCATACAACGCTGACCAGCACAACCATACGCAGAGTTGATAATACCTGCAACAGTTCTTTCGATAGGAGCATCTTCAAGAACGAGAGCGTGGTTTTTAGCCTGGCAAAGAGCCTGAACACGTTTACCTGCTTTAGCAGCTCTTTCGTAAATAAGCTTACCAACGGGAGTAGAACCAACAAAAGTGATACCCTTGATATCGGGATGGTCAAGAAGAGTGTTGATTTCATTTCTTGAGCAAGTAACGATATTAACAACACCATCGGGCATACCAGCTTCTTTATAAAGCTCTGCAATTCTCAATGCAGTTTTAGGTGTAAGAGAAGCGGCTTTAAGAACGATTGTGTTACCGCAAGCAACGCAAGTGGGAACCATCCAACCGAAAGGAATCATAGCAGGGAAGTTAACGGGAACAATACCTGCAAAAACACCCATTGATTCACGATAAAGAGTTGTATCAAAGCCTGAGGAAGCATCCATAAGGCTTTCACCCATCATAAGAGAGGGGACCTGAGTTGCAAGCTCTGTGCCTTCTTTTGCTTTAAGAACGTCGCCCTCAGCTTCGCTCCAAACCTTGCCGTTTTCTTCAGCAACAAGAGTTGTAAGCTCTTCCATATGCTTAATAAGAAGGTCACGGACATTGTAAAGAATCTGAGCTCTTTTGATTGCGGGAGTTGCACTCCAACCGGGGTAAGCTGCCTTTGCAGCTTCAACTGCTTCAAGAACTTCGTCATTGGTACAACAAGGTGCGTGACCTGTTATTTCACCTGTACTGGGGTTATAAAGGTCATACCATACGTCAGTTTTAGATTCTTTAAACTGACCATTACAAAAATATTTGATTTTTTCAGCCATAATATATTTCCTCTCTATTAAAGACCTGCTTTTTCAGCGATATATTTTCTTGCTTTAAGAGCATATTCAAA
>JAZQLF010000030.1:0-69225 GCA_045542535.1 Acutalibacteraceae bacterium
CTTTGAAGAAGCGACAGATATTAACTTCTATGTGGGAAGAGCAATAAATCCTGCCCATCAGAATCCTGATTTGCCTATAAACTTCAACATTAAAATGAATCTTGTTTCAGAGCTTACAAAATGCTTAAAAAAGATGGGTAAACGAATTAAGGTAAGTTATTTTTAATATAGAGTTGGTGTGTAAATGAGAAAATTTGATACTAAAGTGCAATACTTAAAATATAAAGTTTTAAGAGAAGTAGCAAGAAGTGCGTGGAATGATACCCTTCTCGAAAATCTCATTGATATACCTAAAAAAATAGTTCCCGGTAAAACCTCCACAATGCGTTGTTGCGTTTATAAAGAACGTGCTATTCTTTCAGAGCGCGTTAAAATTGCTATGGGCGGTGACCCTGAAAACCCCAATGTTATTCAGGTTATTGATATTGCTTGTGATGAATGTCCTGCTGCAGGATATGAAGTAACAGATTCCTGCAGAGGTTGCCTTGCTCACCGTTGCGAAGATGTATGCAAACGCGGTGCAATTTCTTTCGACCATAATCACGTTGCTCATATTGATAAGTCAAAATGTGTTGAGTGCGGTCAGTGTGCAAAGGTTTGCCCTTATTCTGCAATTGTTAACCGCAAAAGACCTTGCCAGATTGCTTGCAAGGTAAAGGCTATCTCTATAAATGACGATAATGCCGCATCTATTGATAACGATAAATGTACTGCTTGTGGTGCTTGTGTTTACCAATGTCCTTTCGGTGCAATTTCAGATAAGTCATACATACTCAACGTAGTTGACCTTATAAAGAAAAGCGAACAGGGCAGAAACTACAAGCTTTATGCAGTTGTTGCTCCGTCTATTTCAAGTCAGTTCTCATACGCAAAATTAGGCCAGGTTATAACAGGCCTTAAAAAGATGGGCTTCCATACAGTTGTTGAGGCGGCTCTCGGTGCAGATATGGTTGCAATGAGCGAAGCAAAAGAGCTTACCGAAAAAGGATTCCTTACAAGCTCCTGCTGTCCTGCTTTTGTATCCTATATCAAATCCAATTTCCCTGGTTTAGTACCCTTTATTTCTCACAATCGTTCACCAATGGTTGAGATTTCAAAGTATATTAAAGAAACTGACGAAAATGCAAAAACAATTTTCATAGGACCTTGTACTGCAAAGAAAGCGGAAGCACAGCTTGAAGCGGCAAAGCCTTATGTTGATGCAGTTTTGACCTTTGAAGAGCTTCAGGCACTCTTTGACAGCCGAGATATTGATATCACAACCCTCGACGAGGATGTTCTTGATAATGCATCCTATTTCGGCAGAATTTTTGCCCGTAGCGGCGGTCTTACTGATGCAGTAACTCAAGCTATAAAAGAGCAGAATATTACTGATTTTGAGTTTAAGCCTGTTTCTTGCGACGGTATTGAGGAATGCAGAATAGCACTTCTCAAAAAGAGCAAGAATGCTCTCAATGCAAACTTCATTGAAGGTATGGCTTGCACAGGCGGTTGTATAGGCGGTGCAGGTTGCCTTACTCACGGCGAAAAGAATAAAGCCGAAGTGGATAAATACGGCAGAGAAGCATTTGAAAAAACAATCAGCGATGCTATATCGCTTTTGAAATAAGTTATTCCCACCATTCAGATAAAAGGTACTCTCCCTCGACAGTCTAACTGTTGGGGGAGAGTATCTTTTGCTTTATTATTTTAACTGTAATCCTTGGTTTTGGTTATATGATTTTTAAAAATAACATACCAGTCACGAAAATTAATTCTCGTATGGATGAAGAGTTAATATATAAAATAATTTCTGCAACTCAGGAAACATATTCTCGGGTTGCAATTCTTTTATATCAATGGTAAAATTAAATAAATGATAAGAGGAATTTTGTTTCGGAAAAACTAAAATAAAGAGGGCGGTTATTATGACCTTTAATTTTAAAACAGCGGTAAAGCTTTATAAAGAAAATCCTACAAGCGAAAAGTTAAATGAGGTTTCGGAGAAGCTTCTCTCTGAAATGACTCTTAAAGAGAAAATTCGTATGATGCAGGGTCATGCTATGGGTGTAACTATTAAAAATGTTTTCACCCGTGGCAGATACTATAACGGTGAAGCATACCCTGCAGGCGGTTGCAAAAGACTTGGAATTCCTCCCGTTCTTTTTACTGACGGTCCTCGTGGTATTGTTATGGGTAAATGTACTTGCTTTCCTGTTTCAATGCTTCGCGGTGCAACATTTGATGATGAATTGGAATATGAAATCGGCAAAGTTATGGCGAAAGAAGCAAGCGCTTTCGGCGCGAATCTTTTTGCCGGAGTATGCATAAATCTCCTTCGCCATCCCAAATGGGGCAGAGCGCAGGAAACCTATGGTGAAGACCCGTTCCTCTTAGGCAAAATGGGTGTTGCTCTCACAAAGGCAATGCAGGAAAATGGCATAATCGCTTGTCCTAAGCACTACGCCCTTAACAGCATTGAGGATTTGCGATTCAGCGTTGATGCCAAAGCAGATGAAAGAACACTTCACGAGGTTTATTTTCCTCATTTCAAAAAATGCGTTGATGCAGGTGCTATGTCCATAATGGGTGCATATAACAAAGTAAACGGCACTTATGCTTGCGAAAATAAAGAGCTTTTAACCGATATTCTCAGAGGTAAATGGGGCTTTGAGGGCTTCGCTCTTTCTGATTTCGTTTATGGTATTTATGATGCCGCAAGAAGCGTAAAAGCAGGTATGGATGTGGAAATGCCATATACCTTCAGGTATGCTTTTTTGAATGGTAAACTCAAAAAAGGCGAACTTACCGAGGCAGATATTGACTTATGTGCGGTAAGAGTTCTGAAAGCCCTTATTAAAACCTTGCCCGAATATAAAGAACAACCCAAGTCTGTTATTCTCGCAAAAGAGCATACAGCTTTATCACGCAAGGCTGCAGGAAAAGGTACAGTTCTCCTTAAAAATGAAAACAAAATACTTCCCGTTGCAAGTGGCAAGAAAATTGCCGTTGTGGGAAGATATGCTGATAAAATAAATGTAGGCGACCATGGTAGCAGTAATGTATATAGTCCTTATACAGTAACTGCTTTTCAGGGTATCAAAAACCGATTCGGTGAAAATAATGTTTCTGTTTATAACGGTTGCGATACAGCGAAAGCCACCGAAGCTGTTAAAGATTGCGAGTACATAGTTGCCTGTGTTGGTAGCGACTTTAAGCAAGAGGGCGAATTCCTTGTGAACCTCGGCAACATTAAGCAAAAGCCCGTGGGTAAAGGCGGCGACAGAGTCGATTTAAGAATACCCAAGGAAGATGTGGCGTTGATTAAAGCCTTGTCTGAAACAGGCAAAAAACTTATAGTTAATATAATGGGCGGAAGTGCCTATGTTATTAACGAATGGAACGATTTAGCGGATGCAATTCTTTTCTCATTTTACAGCGGTCTTGAGGGTGGTAACGCTCTTGCAGATGTTTTAAGCGGTGATGTAAATCCCGGCGGTAAATTGCCCTTTACAGTCGCTTTCAATGACGAGGATTACCCCTCATTCTTACATATTGAAGACAGCAAAAGGGAAATTGATTACGGTTACTACCACGGCTACACCTTGTTTGATAAAAAGGGCATAGAACCCCAATACCCATTCGGTTTCGGACTTTCATATACGGATTTCGAAATTGAAAACCCGAAAGTTTCTAAAAAAGAAAATGTTATAGAAGTTTCTGCCGATGTTAAAAACATAGGCTCTGTTGATGGTGATGAGGTTCTGCAGATTTATGTTTCAAGCGAAAATGCAGAAGAAGACAGACCTGTTAAACTCCTTAAGGGCTTTAAACGAGTGAGTGTAAAAGCAGGGGAGAGCGCAAATGCAAATATTGCAATCGACCTTGACGATATTAAATTCTATAACCCTGAAAAAGGCGGATGGGAGCTTGACAAAAGCTATATTATTCTTGCAGGTACAAGCAGCAAAAATGCAATGCCAATAGGCAAGGTTGAGTTTTAAAATAAATGCTGATAGTAATGTAAAATGGTGATATACAATGAACACATATTTTAATGAAATAACCTCAAAGCCCGTAAATACTGACGGGGGCAAGGTAGTTTATAAAATACCTGCAGGTGCAATGTGCGGTAATGGTGATTTAGGCGTTGTTTTTGATAACGACGAAAAAGACCTTATTATTCACATTTCAAAATGCGATTTCTGGAAATTTGTGAATGGTGCTCATAAAGATGGCGGAATAAAAACTGTGGGCGATTTGCGAATCGGTAATGTTGATTTATCTGAATATAATATAAAGCAATATTTTGATAAAGGTCTTCTTGAATGTAAATTCTGTAATACAGAAATTGAGTTTTTTGTTGCACCCGAAAATCTTATTTGTTTTGAAATCAAAGCACCCGAATCAGAAAATTCCCCGACTGTTAATATTCAGCTTCCTGATACCTGTAATTCCGAGAATTCTGAGTTCGAGGAAAGTGGTGTCAAATGCTATTCCCGTAAATTCTGCGGTGAAGAGGTTAATAGAGAGTCTGCGGTAGTTGTTTGTTGCAAAGAATTTGGTACAAGTATTGCAAATGGGATTAAAACCACACGCTACTGCATTTCAGTTGTTACAAATTTTGATGATAGTGAATACACCAACAAAGGCGTTGATATGGCTCTGAATTGTGATTATGAAGAAGCCAAAGCCAAAACACAGGAAAAGTGGAAAAAATTCTTTTCTGCATCTAAAGTAACCCTTCAAGACAAGGAAATTGAAAAGTTTTATAACTCGAGCCTTTATCACCTTGCAGGTTGTATGGGAAACTCTGAATTTCCTCCAGGATTATTCGGAAATTTCATAACTGATGACTTCTTCCCTTGGGCAGGGGATTATCATATGAATTATAACTATGAAGCGCCCTATTATTGTGTCTTTTCTTCTAACCATCCCGAGCTTTTTGACGGCTATATGACACCCGTTAACGAGATGAAGGAGGAAGCCAAAAGAATGGCGAAACTCTTCGGTTGCAATGGCTATGCTTTCCCCGTGAGCTTCGGTCCGAAAGCACTTGATGTTTATAGCCAGGCGGATTGCAAGGAGCACGGCATACTTTTCCTTGGTCAGAAGAGCCACGCCGCTTATGCTTGCGTAATTCCCATTATGCACTGGTTCTCAACCTATGACAAAGAATATGCCCTTCAACACTACTACGATTTTGTTTTGAATACTGCGGCTTTCTGGGAAGATTATCTTGTTAAAGAAAAGGGAAGATATGTAATCAAGGGTGATGCTGCCCACGAAATTCCCTATTATCGCGGAAAAGATTTTAAATATATCACTCATTTCGGTCAGGTAAACACTATAAATGCCATAAACTCTCTCGGTCTTGTTAAGCTGTTGTTTAATGCAGTTTATGATATGGCGAAAGAGCTTAATCTTAACCCTGAAAAATATGCTTTATGGGAAGATATTATTGAGAATTTAAGCGATTTCCCAACCTTTATGAAGAAAGGTAAAAAATGCTTCAGATATTCTAAGTTTGGTATCCGTTGGAGAGATGATAATACAGTTGGTCTTCAGCATATTTACCCTGCATCTCAAATTGGTCTTTCTTCAGATGAAAAGCTTCTTAAAATTGCAAGAAATACATATTTCATCAACGACAGAAGACTTGACGATAACGGCTCAAACTCCTATCTCCCTGCAGGTGCAAGAATCGGTGTTGCCCCGGATTTCCTTATTGAAGGCATTCGTCAGAATATAAAGGAATTCGCTCTTCCCAACAGACTTTTCCGTCACCACGGCGGTGGTATTGAGCATCTGACAACTATTCCTGCAACCATTAACGAAATGCTTATGCAAAGCCACCAAGGCGTTATCAGAGTTTTCCCTTGCTGGAGCAAAAATGACGATGCATCATTCGAAAATCTTCGTGCAGATGGTGCATTCCTGGTTTCTGCAGAGCTTAAAAATGCGAAGGTTTCTTCTCTTGAAATTAAGAGCCTTAAAGGTAGAACTTGTACAGTTGAATGTCCCGATATTAAGTCTGTAATAAGAAAATCAGATAACATAGAAATTCCTTATAAGAGAACAGGAAACGCAGTTTCCTTTGAAACACAAGAAGATGCAGAGTATATTCTCATATAAATAGCAGATACAGTTTGATAAAATGAAAGCACCCACTTACCGAATGGTAAGTGGGTGCTGTGATTTTATTGAGCTTTCTTCTTTTTCTTCAAGCGAATAATTATGGATGTAATTGCACATAACAAAACAACAATTATTATACTTATTATTGCAATAATGGTTGTGTTATTTTGCTGTGTGAATGTTGTTTCCTGAAGCTCTGCAACGGCAATAACCATTTTGGATTTTTCGGAGTTATCATCCCTCTGGGGATTGTTTATGGCATAGATAGTTTTGCCGTCTTTTGAAAATGCGAAAGAGTTACTGTAACCAACATGGTCTGCGGTTTCGTAGGGTATTAAGTGGGGAACAGTCTCCCAGGTTTTTCCGTCATCGTAACTGATAAAGTAGTCACTACCGGTTTTGCTTTCGCCTTTTCTCATATGAGTTCCGCTTACAATCAATGTGCCCTTTTCACTGCCGACAGGTGTCCACGCGCAGTATGGTGCAGAGCCCAATGCTTTTTTACCGTTAGCAGTTGCAACCTCGCTACCGAGCTCCGAAGGGTCGCCCCAGTCAAGACCGTCCTTTGAATAACGGCAAAAAATCGGATGACCTTCAATGTCGGTTTTATCAAATATCTCATAAACCATAAAATATGAGCCATCACCGAGTTTTGTAACAACGGGCATACCGGGTCTTTCTTCAGAAACCTCACTTGCTACAACAGTTACCGCTTTTTCCCAATTTACACCATCTTTCGATTGCTTATAAACAATTTTTTGAGAATATTCGGGGTCTGAATCATCGGAATAAAAGCAAACTAAACTGCCGTTATCAAGTTGAATTAAATACGGCTCCCAAACACCATCATCAAGACCACCTGCACTCGCAACTACAACACCCTGGTCAAAGGTGTAACCCCCGTCAAAGCTGAAATAAAGGCGGATGTGGGATTCTTTATTGTGCTTAGGGTCAATAGAACAAGCTGCAAGAATAACCGTACCTGCAGGGTAATCTCCCCAAGGCTTTGAGAGTTCAAAAAGGGTAGGATTCCATTCGGAATTTGTACCTGTCAGAGTGTCAGTAACTCGTGTGATAACTTCCCAACTTTTTCCGCCATCTTCACTGCGATAGATAGGGTAGCCGGGTGCATTTTCCGTAAGTCCTGCATTAAGCTCACAATGGGTTGCAAGAAGGATATTGTTTTCTTCTTTAGTTTGATTATTCAGGACGAGAATTCGTCCGTACTGAACACCTTTGTCCCACCAATTATCTTCGGAAACAGCAATATCAGTTGAGTGCTTTGCTTCAATAGTAGTCGCCGCATAAGCAGATACTGTAGTTAAACATAAAACTACAACCGCAACTATAAAACAAGCTATTCTTTTTGCATATTTATATGAAGCCATAATCTCGCTCCTTTAGTTATAGTAGCTCATTATTTTATCTTGATTTTAAAGAGCCTTGCACCGTGAGAATTAACCTTTGCGGAAAATTCACCGTCGGTTACTGTGTATTCCTCGTGTTTCCACATATCCCATACGCTGTATTTAACACCGCCAATTGAAATATCGGTAATATCGAAGCTAATTTCTCTTTCTTTGTCATCTGTGTTAAAGAGGGCAACATATTTGCAGTTTTCACCTGTGGATGTCCAGATGATTTCACCTTTGCCGTCAGTTTCTTCGCGCTTGAATTGTCTTGCACCGCTGGAGTTTTTGAGCATATCAATAAGCTCTCTGTTCTGAAGAAGTGAAAGAGTGAATTCATCATTCTCGCGCATTTCACCGCCCATCATAAGAGGGGAACGGAAAATACCCCAAAGGGTCATCATTGTTATCTGTTCATCGTGGGTAAAGCGTGTGTAACGGTTTCTGTATTCGGGGAGCTCTTCAGTTTTTTGAATTCTTCCGAGAGGAAGCATATCGCAATCGGGCCATGCACCGGGCTGAACATATTCCTGCCAAGCGTAGCAACGCTCAAACATCGCGTGGAGCTTGCTCCATTCGTCCCAGAAATCGCCTGTCATACGCCAGAGGTTTGCGTTAGCTGCAAGGTGCTCGTGTTCCCAAACGGGAGCAGGACCGGGAGAAAGACTGAGAACCATATCCCTGCCACATTTATCAATAGCACTTCTTAGCATTTCAATTTCTTTTCTTGCAGAGTAAGGGTTGTTGGGAAACATCTCTGTATTTGCAATATCGTCGCACTTGATGTAGTCCACACCCCAGGAAGCATAAAGCTCAAAGATTGAATCGTAATATTCCTGAGCGCCCTTTTTGTCGGTATAAAGACCATACATATCAGGGTTCCAAGGGCAAATGTTTGAGGGGTGTGCAATATCTCTTGCGGTAACGCCCTCGCATTTGATTTTTGTGTTCTGGTGTGCAGCCTGTCTCGGAATACCTCTCATAATATGTATGCCGAATTTAAGGCCAAGGGAATGTATGTAGTCTGCAATAGGCTTGAAGCCTTTACCACCTGCAGAAGAGGGGAAGCGTTCAACCGAGGGAATAAGTCGTGAATATTCATCCATACAAAGTGGTGCGAAATAGTGGTAAGCATAGCTGCTTGCAGTGGGCTCGGACCACTGAATATCGCAGACAACATATTCCCAACCATAGTCTTTAAGATGCTCTGCCATATAATCTGCATTGGCAAGGAGCTGTTCTTCATTTACAGCCGCGCCGTAGCAGTCCCAACTGTTCCAACCCATAGGGGGAGTAAGAGCTAATTTTTTATGCATTTGAATCAACCTCTTTTTATTCTTCTATTTCTTTCATTATTTCATCGTATGTAACAATATTGCCGTACTTTGTAAAATCAACCTTTTTACCGAGAATACGGATGTTATCAACTATCGGTTTATTGTTTGTATAAATTGGTTTGCCGGGAGTGATGGGGTAAATGCCAAGGCAACTGAAAATGTACCAAGCGGCAGTTGAGCCGTTGTCCTCGTCACCGGGGAAGCCATCATCCTTCCAGGAGAAGCCCTCAGCACAAATCTTTTTGAGCCAGTATTCAGTCTTTTCAGGTTCACCGAGATATGTGTAGATAAAGGGAATGTGGAAGCTGGGCTGATTTGAAATCGCACATTGACCCCAATCGCAAACCGCCATTTCGGTCATTTCGTGAATTTCGTAGTTGTAACCGCCAACTCTGTAATCTGCAGGTGTGGAGAAGAGCTCATCAAGCTTCTTTATAAGACCATCCTTACCGCCATAAAGCTCCGCAAGACCTTCAATATCGTGCTGAACTGCAAAGGTTGTCTGCCATGCGGCAGCTTCTGTATAATCACCGCCCCATCTTATTGGGTCGAAGTCAGGCTTGAAGTTGCCTTTTGAATCCTTAGGTCGCATAAAGCCGGTTTCTTTATCAAAGATATTGGCATAATTCTTTGCTCGTTTAAGATATTTTTCTTTCTTGTCCTCGTAGCCGAGAATACCTGCAACGGTTGCAAGGCAATCGTCAAAATATGCCGCATCAAGTGTAAGGTTTACGCTCTCACTGAATTTATCGCAAGGTACAAACCCGAGCTCAAGATATTCCTCGCAACCCTCTCTGCCGTAAGCAGATACTGTGGAAGATTTGTTTGCGTGATGCTCCATACCCTCGAATGCGGTTTCCAGTAAATCCTTTGAAATCAGGTTTCTTGTAGCAACATCTGCGATTACCGCATCAATAGCGGTGCTTGGCATGCAGTTTTTAGCATCGCCTGCGGTCCAACGGGGAAGCCATCCGCCATCTTTGTAGTCCTGAATATAACCCTCGATAATCTCGGGAAGAATGTCCTTTGCAACAATAGCATAGAAAGGATAGTTTGTGCGGTATGTATCCCAGAAGCCGTTATCGGTATATCTCACACCGGGAATAACCTTATCAGCACTTGGTGAATAGTGAATGGGCTTACCGTTTTCGTCGGGCTCGTAAGCTTTGTGAGGGTAGAGGAATGTGCGGTACATACAGCTGTAGAAGGTTTTCATTGTATCTTCGTCTGCATCTATTTCAATCTTTGAAAGATACTCGTTCCATATACGCTCATTCTCGTCTTTGAGCTCATCAAAGCTGCCGTAAACAGAATCGTGCTGAAGGTTTCTCAACGCCTGTTCGTAGCTTATGAAAGATGTGGCAACTGTGAATGTAACATCCTTTTTCTTGAGTGCAATATGAATACCCGTGCCTTCGCCCTTGATATGTAAGCTGTGCTCGGTATCGCAGGTATCTCTGTTGCCTGTGAGAATCTTGTCTGCATCAACGGAATCTCCGTCAAACTGGAAAACATAATAACCCTTGAGAGTGCCTTTATCGTGACTGTTTTTGCTGCCGTTGCAATCAGTCCAACAATAAAGACGGTTAGTTTCCCTGTTGTACTCGTATTCGCAGTTGTATTTAACAGGTAATACTGAAATATAACGGTCAAAATCCGTCTTAAAGCTTAATCTTACACAAGCACCGTATTCTGTGGGAGTAAGCTCAAAATCACAGAAAGGACGTTTGAGATAGCATTTAAGGTAATGAGGCTGTAAAATTGCTTTTTCGGGGTCATAGCCCGACCAGCAATCCTCAAAATCTACATAGGGCTTCTCAATCTGGGGCATCATGGTAAATGCACTGTGGTCACTAATCCAGGGGCTTGGCTGACGGGTAAGGCGAATACCCTCAACTGAGCGGTCATCGGGATGATAGTACCAGCTACCTCTTGAGGTTTCCGTCTGCAAACTGAATGCCGCAAAACCGAAAGGTCTCTGAACAAGAGGTAATGTGTTACCCTGAGAGAATCGATGCAGAGATTTTGACCCCTGCTTAATATTTACATATTTAAGGTAATTCATAAAGCATCCTACTTTCGACGATTATATTGCTATGATACCATACATTTATAAATGTTTCAATAATTGCAGTAGATATCAAAATAGAATTTATGCAACCTGAAATCTCTCGGTTGCATTTATTTTATATCAATGGTAAAATTGTGATATCATTAACAGAAAGCGAATAAACAAAGAGTGTAATTTGATGAGAAACTTGAAAATCGGAGTGGCAAGCGTCACTTTCAGAAATAAAACTGTTAGTCAGGTAGTTGAAATTGCCAAAAATGCAGGTGTTGAGTTTATCGAATGGGGTGGAGATGTTCACGTTAAAACCCTTGAGGATGCAAAACTTGCGAAAATGCTTTGCGATGAAAACAATATTAAAATAAGCTCCTACGGCAGTTACTACAGAACAGGATGTTCTGATAAAAATGAGTGGGAAGAAATTTGCAGAATTGCAGATGAAATGGGTGCTTCTTCCATAAGAATCTGGCTTGGCAATAAGGATAGCGAAGATTTCACCGGAACTGAATATGAAGAGCTTTTAGAAGAAATGAAATTCCTTTGCAGTAAAGCAAAAGAATTTAACCTTCTTGTTTGTCCCGAATGTCACGATAACACCTTTAACAATAACACTCAGTCGATTTTGAAGCTGAAAAAGGATTTGAACTGTGATAACTTTAAAACATATTTTCAGTCCCGTTATTTAAGGTTTTGTTATGATATAGACAGAATTGAAAAGACCTTTGATTTTATAGAGAATTTCCATGTCAGTTACCGTGATTTGAAGAAAGAGCAACGCATTAAAAAGAAAGATAAAAAATATCTTGATAAACTGATAGAAAAGTTTGTTTCAATGAATTTCAATGGTATTGTTATTATTGAATTTACTAAAGGCTCAAAGGAAAAGAGCTTTATAAAAGATGTTCGCAAACTTATGAGGTGATTAAAATAAAAATCGCATTATTCAGCGGAAAAGAAAGTAGTTTTTCAAAGGTTTACACACCATCCGTTTTGAAAAAATTAGGTCAATACGGCGAGGTTTCTCCAAGAATAGATAAAAGCAATATTGAAAATCATAAAGAATTTTTAAAGGACTGCGAAATCGCTTTTGCAACATGGGGAATGCCTCAATTTACCGAAGAAGAAATAAAAAAATATATGCCACGCCTTAAGGTTGTTTTTTATAGCGCAGGAACAGTTCAGTATTTTGCAAAGCCTTTTCTTGATTGCGGAATAAGAGTTTTCAGTGCATTTTCTGCCAATGGTGTTCCCGTTGCAGAATATACTGTTTCTCAGATTGTTTTAGCCTTAAAAGGTTATTTTCAAGGCGCAAAAAGGTATAAATCATTTTTGCCTTATTCCCGTATTCATACCCGGAACTGCATTGGCGCTTATGGCTCAAAGGTGGGCTTAATCGGTCTTGGTGCAATCGGTTCTTCCGTCGCCCAAAGGCTTAATGAGCTTGATGTTTCTGTTTTGGCTTATGACCCATTTGTGAAAGAGGAGAGGGCAAAGGAGCTTGGTGTTACCTTGTGCGATATTGAAACAATTTTTAAAGAATGCGATGTTATAAGCAATCACCTTGCAAATAAAAAAGAGTTGAAAAATATTTTCAATGGGAAATTGTTCAGGCTTATGAAGCCTCACAGTACGTTCATAAACACAGGCAGAGGCGACCAGGTCAATGAATTTGCTCTTGCAAAAGATTTACTATGTCACCCCTCAAAAACTGCCGTTGTGGATGTTCTTAAAAATGAATCTGCTCCGTTTTTTAGTCCGCTTTTCTGGTGTCCCAATGCAATTATCACACCGCATATTGCAGGAAGCCTCGGTAACGAAACTGAAAGAATGGCAGATTATATGATTGAGCAGCTCCATAATTACATAAACGGAAAACCTACTAAATATGAAATAACAAAAGAAATGCTTAAAACTATGGCGTGAAGAGAACATTTATGAATATGTAAATTTATAATATGTCAGAAAACAAATAGAGGGGTGCCAGAATGAAAAAGAAGCTGAAAGTTATATTATCAATAATATTAATAATCGTTCTTGTGGCAGGAGGATATGTTGCTAATATGGTTGGCGCATTTAATAAAGGAAACTACGGTGAATATTCTCTTAAAAACATTAGTGCAAAAGAAGATAGTCCCATGAAAGATAAAACTGTTATTTTCCTTGGCAGTTCTGTAACCTTTGGTTACGGTTCTTTTGGTGTAAGCTTCTCAGATTACCTTGAAAAAACCGATGGAATTATAGCAGTTAAAGAAGCAGTTTCAGGCACAACTCTTGTTGATGTTAAATCAAATTCTTATGTTTCCAGAATGAAGACCATTGATAAAAATATCAAGGTCGATGCATTTGTTTGTCAGCTTTCCACTAATGACGCCACAAAGGGAATGCCGCTTGGTGAAATCAGCGAAGGCTTTGATTTAGAAGACTTTGATACGAGCACAGTTTCAGGTGCTATTGAATACATAATTGCTTATGCAAAAGATACTTGGGGTTGTCCCGTTGTTTTCTATACCCAGGCAAAGTATGATAGCGACCATTATGGCAAAATGGTGGATTTGTTATTGGGAATTCAAGAGAAATGGGATATTACAGTAATTGATTTCTGGAACGATGAAGAAATCAATAATCTTACCGAGGAGCAAAAAGAAATATATCTTATTGACCACATTCATCCTACGAAAGCAGGCTACAAGGAATGGTGGTTACCTGAATTTCAGAAAACGCTTTATGAAGTGATTGAAAAGTAAAGCTTGATAAAATAAATAAGAATTTAGCGAGGTGTAAAAATGAGTGACGAATGTTTGATTTGTAAAGCACCGTTAGAATATCTTGATACAGATGTTGTAATGGAATGTGAAATTTGCCGTAAAAAAGAAGAGAGCAAAACGAGATGCATCAACGGTCATTATGTTTGCAATGAATGTCATACAAACGGAATGGATGAGATTTTTTCGTTGTGTTTAAACGAGAAGGCAAAAAATCCTGTGCTCATACTTGAGAAAATGATGTCACTTGATTTTTGCCATATGCACGGACCTGAACATCATGTAATGGTGGGTGCTTCTTTGCTTACTGCGTATAAAAATGCAGGTGGAGTTTTGGATTTGGAAACCGCTCTTTCTGAAATATACAAGAGAGGAAAACAGGTTCCGGGCGGAGCCTGTGGCTTTTGGGGTGCTTGCGGTGCAGGTATCAGTGCAGGAATGTATGTGTCAATAGTAACAAAATCAACACCTTTAGCAAAAGAAGCCTGGGGACTTTCAAACCAAATGACCGCAAGAGCCTTAAATGCAATCGGTCAGAACGGCGGTCCCCGTTGTTGTAAAAGAGATTCTTATCTTGCGATTATTGAAGCAGTTTCTTTTACCAAAGAAAAATTAAATGTTCAAATGGAAATTGAAAAGGTTGTCTGCTCTCGTTCAAGAATGAATAATCAGTGCATTAAGACTTCTTGTCCTTTTTATAAATGACAAACAAATTCCAACTTATAAAGGAGTTCCAAAATGAAATTTGATATAAAAAATCTTAAATGGACAAGAGAACCCAAGGATTATTCATTGTCTGCTGACAAAATAGAAATCATTACCGTACCGCATACAGATTTATGGCAAAGAACATACTATCATTTCAGAAACGACAACGCACCTGTATTACAGATTCAGACTGACGAAAAGTATTTCTCATTTGTTGTAAAAACTGAATTTGAAAGCAAACACAGATTTGACCAATGCGGAATTGTTATGTATCTCGACAGTGAAAACTGGCTCAAAGGTTCTATTGAATATGAACACGACAGTTTTCAGCATCTTGGAAGTGTTGTTACAAACAACGGATATTCTGATTGGGCAACTACCGAAATTGATGCAAGCATAAAATCAATGTGGTATCGATTCAGCCGTCGTGAAGATGATTATTGTATTGAATGTTCTGAAGATGGTGTTATATTCAAACAAATGCGTGTATGCCATATGTGGAATGGCAATGGTACAATCCGTTTTGGCATTTATGCCTGTAGTCCTGAAGAGTCATCCTTTAAAGCAACATTTACAAATATGGAGCTCACAGAATGCAAATGGTTAGCACACGATGGTCAGCAACCGGATTTGAATTGACAAAATCCAATTAATAAAGTGAAGTGTTTGTAATATGAACGATAAAGATTACTTTTTGAGTAAGGCTCAGGAGAATTTTCCTGAACTGAAATTTTCTGTTCTCACTCCCGAAATAACCGAGTTTATCGGTTCAAATGGGGACAGTATTCTTCTTGACCTTGGGGAACACGCGGTGGGACATTTTTCCTTTGCTTTTGATAGAGCTGATGTTTTTGTTGATGCACCTGTTCGTTTGAAGATAAAGTTCTCTGAAGATATGCGAGAAATCAATGATGATTTTTCTCAATACAACGGCACACTTTCAAAAACTTGGTTGCAGGAGGAAATCATTAATCTTGATTTCCCTCAGAAAATAACTATGCCAAGAAGATACGCTTGCAGATACATAAAAATAACGGTGGATAGAACCACCCGACCAATAAGACTCTTTGATTTTAGCTTCCGTGCTTCAACAAGTGCTGATGTGTCTGTGCTGAAATCTGTAAATACAACAGATGATTTGTTGAATAAAATTGACCTTGTCGCAACAAACACTCTCAAAGAATGTATGCAGACATTCTTTGAAGATGGTCCCAAGCGTGACCGTCGTCTTTGGATTGGTGACCTTCGTCTTGAAGCTCTTGCAAATTATTATACATTCAATAACCTTGAAATTGTAAAAAGATGCTTGTATCTTTTTGCCGCAGGGGAATGTAATCAATCGGGATTTTTGCCCTCCTTTGTTTATGAAACTCCTTATTACCATTCCGGTGCAACTCATATTGAGGACTATGCGCTTTTATATGTTGTAAGTGTTTGTGATTACTTTGAGCATACAGGGGACAGGGATGTTGTAAATGACCTTTTAGGAATTTGCAAATCACAGCTTGAAAGCTTTACAGCCACCCTTGACGAAAATCTGATTGCAACAAAGCAGGATGGTTGGTTCGCTTTTATTGATTGGTGTCCCGGTCTTGAATGTATGACTGCATTGCAGGGGGTATATCTTTATACACTTGAACGCTTTGCGGGACTTCTGAAAGCAATAGGTGATGAGGAATATGAAAAATATTCTGCTCCCATTTCTGAGGTCCGTTGCGCTTCCAAAAATCACCTTTACGATGAAAGTAAAAAAGTATTCGTAAATCCTTTAGATAATGGTCAACTCAGCGTTCATTCTCAGGTCTGGATGATTCTGGGTGGTGTGATAACCGGAGAAGAAGCAAAGAAACTTCTTCTTTCCTGCATTGATAACAAGGCGTTCAAGCAACCCGTTACACCATATATGCGCCACTATGTTATTGAAGCTATGCTAAAGCTATATATGAAGGATGAAGCAGTGCAATACTTGAAAAAATTCTGGGGCGGAATGGTTGAGCTTGGTGCAGATACCTTCTGGGAAGCATATATTCCCGATGACCTTGATTTCTCACCGTATAATGACCGAATGATAAACAGCCTCTGCCACGCCTGGAGCTGTACGCCATCATATTTTATTCGTAAATATAACTTGTGATTTTGAGAGATTTTATAATAACAAATAAGAATTTGTAGAAATACTACGAAATGTTTATTAAGCAAGGCGAAAATTATCAAAACTAAATAAGGCTTAAAATACTTAATGAGAGGACAAGGCAAACACCATGTCCTCTCATTTTTCTGTTTTTTGCTCATATGCCAGAAAGTTTACTGCTATATATAAAATATTATCGTTTTTTATTAGTCTTTTTCATATCAAATGCAGGGTTGATTGCGTAGAAATTCTTAGAATCCATTCTGTCAGAAGCTAAACGTGAGCCCTCCTCCAAAAAGCAATATAGAAAAAATTGACAGATTAAGCCACAATCTGCGAAAATCTCTTGGAAAAAGCACCTTGACTCTTTACTTCACTTGGAAAACGTGGTATAATATAATTACATTTTTTAAAAGTATTAAATTTTCTTGTAAAAATCTAATGTTTTGACGATGCGGAGGTTTTGTTTTGGAAAAAATCAAAGAGCAAATACAGTGGTATGAGTATAACGCCACAAGAAAAGACGATGATCTTATAAAAGCAAATCTTAAATTAATTGATAATTTGTATGGAGAAATTGAAAACTCTGAGGATAAAATCTTCCTTGATAAGATAATAGGAACATTTTGTGAAATTATGGAAATCCAGCGAGATGTAATCAACGATGTTGTGATGATATCAGAACAGGCGAATTTCTGTTCTGCACCAAACTACAATGCTTTTGCTGTTGAGTATTCCGATACTACGGAGTTTTCTGATGACAAACAACTTCAGGCAGCATTTACATCTTATTGCTTGGGTATGGGTAAATCCTCATACACAGTTAACGACTATTGCTCCAGAATTAAAAACTTGTGGAAAAACTTTTATGAGGAATATAAAAGTGGGGTATTACCTAAAGAAATCGAGGTAATTGAAGAAAGAATCAAACCAAACAGCCCGCTTCTGAATGCATATTATCATACAGATGAACTGGATTGTTACATTAGTATGAAAATAGCTGTAAATGAAGGAAATCGCAATTGGGCAAACACCCGTGCCGCATTTAATAAGTTTGATGAGTTTAAGAGTTCATTAATGTAAATGTGTATATAGATGACCAGAAAAAATAAAGGTGCTTCAAGAATGGCAAATAAAGAATTATTCAATGAGTATGTGCTTCAATTTAAAAATGCACATATGCCTATACTGCCATATTTTCTTTCTGTGCAAATCATGTCATGATAAGTTGGACAAAGAACATTCAATTACAATAACAGATATTAAAAATTAGAGGGCTTAATTATGAGAAAAGAAGAATTTGTTCTTTATCTAAAAAAGAACGGTACTCCGTCACAGGTGAAGGATTATCCATCGCACTGTAAAGCTGTAGAAATCAGCTTTGGTGGCGAGGATTTAGACGATATCATTGTTGATTATAAAAAGATATCTAGTGTTAAAGATAAATTATTATCACAAGGATATCCCAGTGGATATATGTCCGGATTTAATGCTTATTTGCAATTTGCTTTTGGGGAAAAGTCGTCTGTTGTAACAAGCATTGCGAAATCACACAGCCTGCCAAAAAGCTTAGTGGTGTATGAAAATTCTGTCCCCATCCACGAACAAGACCCTCAATTATGTGAGTTTTTAGAGGATGAATATGAAAAAATTCGCAAGTTGGCTCAGGATATACTGTGTAATCCTTCAATAAATTTCACTGCAATACCGGTGTATATAAGTGAAAAACAGCCAACCAAGACCTATTATAAGGACCCGGAATTTCTTTTAAGAAAAATGAAAAATCATTGTTCTAAGTGCAAAAGAGAACACTGTAACCCTCCATATTGCTATGTTTCTGAAGTTCTTTGGAAATATAAACCCTTTACTGACAATATAGACGGGGAATTTTATGGTGGTGTAGAACCGTATATTGTTCTTTACTATAATAATTTTGATAACCCATCTGTTAGTAATCAACATTTTTTGGCTGCCATTGCAAGGACACTTGCTCATGAATATACGCATTATTTACATTATGCTTTTGCGGAAGAAAAATTTTCAGATGCAAAAGAAGAGCTCGCGGAAGCTTTAGCGGATTTCTTTGGTGTGCTATATTCTGTTAATCGTGGCGGTAAATATGCTATGGATGTTGCCGAAAACAGATACAACCTTTGGAAAATACGCGAAAGATCAGGTTGGCCGTACGCTTATGCATTATTCTTCTATAGAGTGCATAGCAAAGAAATGGACTATTCTTCCAATTATACTGAATATGAACGTTGGGGTTGTATTGGCAAGTTTGTGCAAATTTTTCTGTCTACACGCACTCCTGATATTGCATATAAAGAGTTAAAAACTAAACCAAGGAGTACTAAATGAATCGAGAGAAGGCATTTGATTTGTGTTACGATAAGATAATTCAAAAAAACATAGATGGGGAAAAAATTAACTACGGAATCATATTTGGCAACGAAAAAATTGTTTTTATTAAAGTTGGTGCAGGTCGAAATATCAAAGGATATAAAGAAAAATATTTAAAAATTGCACACAGGCTTCACAAACGGTTGGGAGCAACTGTAATATGCGCTTCAAACCCGGAAATAGATAATGGACATTTTGCTTCAGATAAAGAGATGATTTTATATGTAACTTCAGAGTTGAAGCTTGCCGAGTACATGGTTTATTTTTTAGGTGTTTCGGATGGCGCATATCACAATATCGTTTTGGCAACGGAAATACCTCAAACTATGAAAATACTTGGCATTAGCACGTCGCGCAAGACTGTCGAAGATTTTAAAGAAAGGCTAAAAGCTTTAGCGCATGTTGAAAAAATTCTTGTGTATGGTACCGAAGATTATGAATGTGATGTTGTACCGATGTTAAAAGACTTAGAGTGCGAAAATCTCAAAGTAATGACCATTGATGGTGCAGACCACGATTTTAAAGGGATGCTTGATGAGTTTATAGCTTTGAGCGACCTTTTATAATTCAAAAGCTTAATAGGATTTATAAAAAGCATGAGACCCATGAAATTGAGAGGTGAATAAATATGGCGAATATTATTATTGGTGAAAAAGTAGTTAATAAAGCAAGGGAAACAGGTGAAATTGTTTCGTTTGATGATAAATATATTACTGTTGAATACAAAAACAGAACTGCAAAGGTGCAGCTTAATGCATTTGATTTGGGGATTTTAAAATACGAGAATTTAGATTTGCAAAATAAAGTCAACGAAAGCATTGAACAAGCTAAAATTGAAGAAGCGCATGAGGCGGAGCGTGTTGATGTAGAAAAAGTTCAAGAAGAGCGTAGACTTGTAGAAAGTAAAACCTCCGGAATGTATTCTCAAATTCAATATGAGTCTATTAGTCTTAGATTGGACCCTGTTTCAATAAATTTTAACAGCCTTGAAGAAAAAGAACTTGAGAAATTGATCAGGGATGTATTTAAAGAATGTGATAACAATACAAGAGAGGTGTATGATTCCTTTAACCCTAAAATGGAATACCCCAAAATGACATCTCGTTCAAGAACCAGATATACTGTTGGCTTTCTGTGTAAATACATAAACACCTATGTGTTCAGAGTTTTTACAAGGCACGACACTTATAAAAAAAGAGTAAGAACAGGCATTACTGTTTTAGAAAGTGATACAACGGAAATATTTCGTATTTTATACATAAACGGGAAGTATTATTATTTTACAAAAGATATTGAACTCTCATATGGTGATTACAGGAACACCAGCCAGTTTAACAGGTGGCATATTTCATATTTGAACATTAAGAATATTTTGCTCAATGAAGTAATAAGGCTATGTGATTGTAAATATCTGAATGATTATATTTCTGAACAAAATACGCCTTGTTATCAATATACAAAATTACTTATGCCGGCTCTTTATGATAATAAAGTTGAAATTTTATTTAAAAACAAACAGTTTTTATCAACGTATTACATAGAGGATATAGCTGATTATTTAGCACCATTCTCTTCAAAGCAAATTGATTTTGCATGTAAAAATAATGTCATTAATGCGCTTCCTGCAATAAAGCGCTGTGGCTGTTACGATGTTGAAATTCTTAAGCATATGGCAGGCGTAATGGGCAAGGCGCGATGGTCAAGCACATATTATTTATTGGAGGATGCATTTAAGGAACGTGGCTTTGACTATTCTGGTTTACATAAAATGCTGATTGACTTCATTAAAAAATCAAAAGATTTTGATGCTGCCTTGTACCACGATTATATAAGAATGCTTGTAGCTTATCCCGGTTTAACTGTTGGTGATTTTTTTGATAAAAATTATATTCAAAGACATGATGAAATGCACGCAGATAGGTGGAGGAATGTATACTACAGTAGAAATGTAGATAAAAAATATAAAAGTGCTGCAAAAGCATTGTCGTGGATTGACAGAGAAGAAAACGGGTATTTTATTATAGTTCCAAAAACCATTTTTGACATTAGACTTGAAGGTGAAGAGCAGCATAATTGTGTATATAAATCAGGCTATTATGAAAGAGTTATAGCCAAACAGTCTATAGTGGTTTTTTTGCGAAAAGAAAAAGACAAGTCCTATGTTACTATTGAATTTGATTACGAAAACTTTGATGTTTTGCAAGCCTATGGAAAATTTAACCAGAAATTAGATCCCGAGTTACGCGAATATATTGTTGAATTGGGAAAACGGTTATACGCCGAAAGGATTAATTTACAATAAACCCATAAATTTATAAAAATGTGTCGGAATGTAATGTTTCGGCACGTTTTTATTGTTGCATATTTAGTACAAAGATATATTTGTAGTATTTTAGTATAATACTTAGTGAATGTTGTGCAAAAGTAACAAAAATCAGAAATTTTGTAAAAAACACTTTACAATCACTGAGTGAAGTGGTATAGTTATTACGTAGTGAAAATAAATTTTGGGGGAATTGAAATTGAAAATTGCAGTTTTGTTTGGTTCATTTAATCCGCTTACTAACGCACATGTTACCGCTATGAAGAAGGCGGTTGAACACTTGAATGCAGACAAGGGTTTGTTTGTTGCCACTAGCGCTCAGTATCTTCGCCGAAAGACCGTAAAGCTTAACGACCCATTTTACCTGACTGAAGATGAGCGTAAAGCGATAATCGAGACCGTATGCGAAAGCGAGCCTAAGCTTGAGTTCTGGGGATTTGAGATGGGGGGTATCAATCCTCGCCGTTATAAAACACTCTGTAAAATTCAGGCTCAGTATCCCGATTGCGAGCTTTACGAGGTTCAAGGTGCAGACAAGGTTCGCAGTATTTCCAAGTTCTCAGATGGCGAAGAATATATCAGTCATATCAAGTTTGCAGTTTTTGAACGCAATGACATTGATCTTGCGCAATTGTTTGGCACTGATGACTTGCTTGCACGATACAGAGATCGCTTCGTTGTGTTGCCACCTCTTGATGATACTGCAGCAGTTAGCTCAACTGAAGTGCGTAAACGCTTCTACGCAGGTGAGGATTACTCTGACATCATCCCTTCAGCCGCCGCTGAGATCCTTGATAAACACGCACCTTCAGATTTTTCTATATCCTACGCTGAACGTATGCAGACCATTATGCGCAGTGGTCGATTTGGTGTTAATCGTGCCTGTCAGGAAGTTTATTCCGAAAATACAAACCTTTTTAACAACTGGAAAAACGGCACCAACAATGTAGATTTGGGCGATTATCAATCCTTTCTTGATAATACGCAACTTTACGCGTCTGCCTTCGACGTTAATGACATCGGCTCTGTTTATCCGTCAACTCAGGTTGGTTGCATCAACGCTGACTGCGTTGATTTAGCAGAACATCTCATAGCCAAGGGTTACAACCCAGCTGTTTTGAATCTTGCATCAGCAGGTCGTCCTGGTGGTGGGTATGATCGTGGTATGCGCGCGCAGGAAGAATCCTTGTGTCAGGCTTCTAATCTCAGCTTATCGCTTTATCAATTTGCTGACCCGTCCAAGCTAAAATGCGTGCGCGAGAGCGGGGTGCCCTTAAGGGCGATTGGTTATCCACTTGATACTAACTTTGGCGGTATTTATACTCCAAACGTAACCTTTTTTAGAAATAATAAATCCAAGTTCTATACCTTTAAGGAAACTCCATTCAAGTGCGATGTTATAACAGTTGCTGCTTTGAGCTTTAATGGTAGAAACGACTATGCACGAGCATTTGAGCTTAATTATCGCGCTGCGGATGGTGGCTTTAACCCTGCCGGTACTGAGGTTATGCTCAACAAGATTCGTACAATTTTCCGTTTGGGCATAGAGCATGGTAAGGACTCTTTAATACTGGGTGCCTTTGGTTGTGGTGCTTATAAGCTTCCGGCTGCCGATGTTGCTCGACTTTTTAAACGTGTCATGAACGAGTCCGAGTTTGTTGGCAAATTCCGCCTCATAACCTTTGCTATTCTTGAATCAAGCAGATACCCCGGCGGTCTTGAGGGTAAATTTGCTCCATTCTACCAAGAGTTCGGAACATATAGTCTGGACTGATTGGCGATTAGTGGTGTTGTCGGGGAATACCCCCCGACAACACTTAACAATAGTATTATTATATTTACAAATCACAGTCTTGGAGGTAATGTTAATGGATATGGTTAAAAGTAAAATTTTTGGTATGGGTAAGGTTATAAGTAAAGAGGTAAAAGAAAAGGGTACCTATATTACCGTAGAATTTGAAAGTGGGCGCCAGGTTGTTTTTGGTGTTCCCGGTTCGTTTTTAACAGGTGCGCTTGAGGCTGAAGGCGATTTAAAGGTGGAGGTCGATAAGGCAATCGCAGAGAAAGTGGCACTTGAAATTGCGGAAAGAGAGAGCAAAAAAATATCAACTCCTGATTCAGACGAAAGTAAGAAAACAGTAAAAACCAGCAAAAAAAGCCCAAAAAAGGTTATGCCAACAGGCCCTATTGCAGAGTCTTACGAAGAGTATTTAATCAGAGCAGGATATTCTTTGGAAACTGATAGCGGAAATCCCAGTACTGTTTATGCATACGCCAATGCAGTTCAATCCGTAATAGATGAAGAAAGCATAACATGGAATTCTCTTAAAACTAATATTTCAACTATTGTTAAAAAATACGATGTCGGTGGTGCAAAAGAAACATTTGGTTGTAAATCAAATAAAACAGTTATAAACGCGTTGAAGCGATTTGAAGAATTTGTAAAATCACTTTAAAGAGGTTAAAAATCTCAAAATAAAGAAGGGTGCTGGGCGTAAAATGAAAATAATATTCCTTGATGTTGATGGGGTGCTGAATTCAGAAATGTATGAAGCTTCACGCAATGATGATTGTGGCGATGGCTACATTGATTTGTCGCGAGTTAAGCTCCTTGCAGATATTGTTAATGCTACCGGTGCAAAAATTGTTTTAACCTCCTCCCTACGTCTTGAGTGGGAAAAGGATTCTAAGCGTTGCGGAAGTGACGGAAAATATATAAACCAATGTTTTGCTAAATATGGTCTTTCTATAATGGATAAAACACTATTCACCAGTTTCTTTGCTGAGCGACGAAAAGAAATTCTGAGCTGGATTTCAAATCACCGTAGCGAGGTGGAAAGCTTTGTAATTCTTGATGATATGAATTATGGGTGGGGCGAGCTTAGTGGTAGAGTGGTAATTACAGACCCTCTAAGCTATGGCCTTGAAGAAGAGCACGTACAAAAGGCACTTGAATTGTTGAGTACGCAGATTGAATTTGGTCAATTGGAATCAGAAAACACTTCCTTTTGAATCGTCCAAATTTATCCTGATACAAATATTATAATATATGTGTAATCATTAAGGGGAGAATTTTTATGGAGCTTAAGGGTTTTATCGGAAAAGTAGTTGTCTCGGCGCAAACCAAGCGCCGTTACACGCTTTATCAAATTACATCATCTTATATTGATGTGGAGTCGGTAGAGCCCAATGAATTGGGCCACCATCCGCATTATAGATTTGAAATAATAAACAAAGACCCTATATCTGATGGGCATTTGTACTTTGAAGACGCTTCTTTAAAAGAACCTTTCATAAAAGCTTTTAATGAATATAGCCATACAAAAGATGCTTACTGGGAGGATTACGGCTATTGGATGCGCAAATCATAGTCGGTTTTGAGTACCATTTTTAGTACAATCAATAAATTATAATATATATAATAAATTTTAGGAGGAGTAAAAATGCAAAATAAAGGACTTTGCGAATTAGTAGCAGGATGGGAGCAAGCGATTAGATGTATATTGTGTGAGAAAACAATAAAAATCAATGACATAGAACACCTTTTTAAAGAAACCTATAGAATAAGTGCAATGTATTACAATAAAGAGATGGTACCTAAAGAAATGATGAAGCTGTTTGATAATATAAGTCATTTTATGGATTGGGTTTTGGCTGATTATGGTATTGATGAGCTGTCTACACCATCAGATTGCGCTGTGTTTAATGCAATTGGTTCTGTGATTGATGCTATTAAAGAGGGCTTTTATAGCGATGAAAATGAGTGTTCGTATCCTAATCTTTGGGTGAGTGATTATAATGGGATTTTACATTCGGTTAATTTGGAAGAAGCTTTTTTAGAATTTTTAATTGATGCAAATAGATAAAAAACTTTTATAGGAGGCTTTAATATGAGTTTTTACGGAAAATGGGAGACATGGAAGATTGTTTATACACCTAAGGTGTTAGATGGTGGGAGACGATGCGTTGCTTTTGTTGAAGCCGGTGATCATCATCATGCAATGTATACTTTTCAGCAAGAGTATGCAGGGGAGTATGGAGCAGTAGAATCCTGCACAAGGCTTATAGATAGTAAATAAAGAAGATCATTGATTTTATAACTGATGAGATTGAGTAGGTTTTTATATGGCAACAGATGAATTTATTTCTATTTGTGGGGTTTTGATACAATATAAAGGTAATAGTAAAAATATTACAATTCCTGATGGCGTTGAAACAATTGGTCCTCATGCATTCGGGCGTTGTGAAAAGCTTGAAACAATTTGCCTTCCTGCAAGTCTGAAAAAACTGAGTAAAAATTCATTTCATCTTTGCGATAATCTGACTATATATGCCCCGAAAGGCAGTTATGCAGAGTCATGTGCAAAGATTATGAATATACCTTTCGATACAATGTAATTTAATTTAAAAAAATAATATTATAAGGAGAATTTGTTATGGGTTATTATGGTCCTGAAGAAACATGGAAGGTGGTATATCATCCTCTTCCCGGAACACCTTTAGCACAAAGTGGGGGTTACGGAGTAGCACTTGTGGAGGCGGACTGTTGGCAACAGGCAGTTCATAATTTTCAAGTACAGTATCGCGGACAGTATTCAACTATTGCGAAATGTGAAAAGTTGATTAAATAAAGCTTGATTGGAGTTGAGATTTATGGAAAACGAATCAATTCTTTCAATAGCAGAAGAGTGGAAGAAAAAGACTTATGATGTTATGAGTCTTAAAGAAAGCTTAATTCCGGAATTAGAAGAACTTTTGCTTGATACATATAATGTTTTATATAATTATCACACTGAAAAAAGTGTTCCCAAAGAACTTGCTTTGGTGTTATTGAATTTGGAAGAATATATGCATTTTCTCGCTATGCTTGGAAGCAATGAAGAAGCATTAACAAAATCTCACTGTATGTATCAGGCATTATATTGCATAATTGATGCGATGAAAAAAGGCTTTTTTCAAGGTGAATATGAAAATGTATTCCCTAAATGTCAAGTTAATATCAACGGAACTGTTTCTGAAATTAATATGGAAGAAGCTTTTCTTGAAAAATTGCTTGATTTATAAGCAGAACCCCTACACAACGATTTGATTTGTTATGTAGGGGCTTTATTCTTCCTTTATGAGTTTATGTTTGATTATAATACACAAGAAACTATGCACTCTTTTTGGTACATATAACACTTGTGTTATGGTGCAGATATGGTACAATAGTATTGTTATCTTGGCAATCAAAGGAGTGTTATTATGGCTGAGCTTGAACCTAAAAAATTGGCGCTTATTCGTATTTTGCAGATTTTTGAGAAATACAGTGATTTTGACCATCCTTTAAAGCAAGAAGATATTGCAAACTATCTTGAAGAGGATTATGGAATAGTTATTGAACGAAAGGCGATTGGCAGAAATATTTCTCTTCTTAAAGAGGCGGGGTATGATATTGAACAAACCCGTGCAGGTTCATTTCTTGAAGCAAGAAATTTTGAAGATTCTGAGCTTCGTATGCTTATTGATGGTGTTCTTTCGAGTAAGCATATTGCACCGAAATATTCAAAGGATTTAATTGAAAGACTTTGTGGTCTTTCCAATGTTTATTTCAAATCCCACATTAAAAATATTTATTCCGTAAACGATTGGAACAAGACGGATAATATAGCCCTTTTCTATAATATAGATATGATAGATTTAGCTATCGAAAAGGGTGTGCAGATTGCTTTTGATTACAACAAGTACGGTGTAGATAAAAAACTGCATAAATCCGCTTCTCACAAGGCAAGTCCCTATCAGCTTATTCTACATAATCAGCGGTACTATTTAATGGCTCTTAACGAAAGATGGCATAATATGGGCTTTTACAGGCTCGATAGAATCAGCAATATGACTCTTGTTGAAGACAGAGCTTTAACCAATATACGCACGGTTGAGGGCTATGAAAACGGCATTGATTATAAGGAAATTGCAACAGGTCTTCCGTATATGTTTACCGATAAACCTCAACCCATTGAGTTTATTGCAGATAAAAGAATCATTGACCATATTGTTGATTGGTTTGGTAGAGATATAAAAATCGCAGAACTCGACGATAAAAAAATAAAAATCGGCTTAATTGCAAGCCCCAACGCTATGGAGTTTTGGGCTCTGCAATATATGAATTATGTTGAAGTAGTAACGCCCATTGAATTAAGAGAAAAAATCAAGGTGAATATAGAATCAGCTATGAAAAAGTATAAATAAAAGAATGAAAAAGTGAATGTAAAAAAAGCGCAGACCGCATAAAACAATATAAAGCAAGGAGTTCCTGCAGGACTGATACCTGT
This sequence comes from Acutalibacteraceae bacterium, assembly GCA_045542535.1. Classification (GTDB taxonomy): domain Bacteria; phylum Bacillota; class Clostridia; order Oscillospirales; family Acutalibacteraceae; genus DTU089. The sequence goes on from JAZQLF010000030.1 coordinate 27,570, forward strand.
AAGAACTCCTTAAACAATGAAAAAACGCAAGTAATATAAGAATTTTAAGTTTTATGCTACGAACAAACCTCGCCACTCGACGTACCTTTGTTTTTGCTCGGTTGGTCCGTTTTGCATCTTTTTTCCTATTCCCTAAAAATGAGCTGCAAAAAAACGTTAGTTTTTTTACAGCTCATTTTCACTTTGTTTGTGTTATTTTTTCAATGATTGGATAACAGCTTTTTCATCATCAAATTCTTGAGTTTCAATATAAAATTTTTGGTTTTGGTATTTAATTTGTTTTCCTGAAACACTTACTGTACAGTTTTTAATATCTGATTTAGAGGTGAACTCAGGAAATGACGGATTAAGATTTTCTACGTTCTTTAACTCTAAATAAAGCACATAAAGCTTATAGTTAATTCCCTTTCCGCGATCATCATTTTTTAACAGATAGAAGTCACCGTTTTCATCTTGTATATATCTGCCATATGACATGTATTTTAACAAATCATCATAATTTATTAGGGCTTTTTCGAAATTTCCAATTTTATCGATATCTTTTTTGTTTTCTGTTTCTACAAATTTTTTGAAGTCCTTTTCACCAAAATCTTTATATTTTTCAAGAAGATTATTAAATGCTTTATAGCCACTTTCGTTTCGCAAAAAACCGCGCCAATCCTCTTCGTGGTGTTTGTCATCCCATTTATATAATCGGTATTTGCCGTTTTGCATATTGGGATAATAATCCTTTATTTTATGTACAATGAAGTATTTGCGCAATAAAATATCGTTGGAAATATTGAAAATGTTTTCGATTAAATCCCATTTCTCTTTGAAGTCATCAGAATTATTGCTGATGAGCAAGGCAAAACCTATTTCCCCTTTAAAATAATTGTGCTTTTCGGCTTTTAGGATAGGTTCTTCCCAATTTATTGGATCTTTATTCAATAAATATTGTTTGTATACCTCTTCAAATATATGGGGAGCCTTTATTGAGGGCATTCTGTTAAATGCATTAAGAATAGATATTGACTTGATTTTATTGGAGAATTCACTTAAAAATGTATCTGTGTACAAATCTGACAAGTTTTTTGCTATATTGAGAAGGTCGTCATTATCTATATTGTTTATTGCATGGCAGGCTCTTATAAAATTTTCGACTTTGTCAATTTCAGAATGGTTTACTAAGTTTGTAGCTATACGCCACCAATCTTTAAATCCAGCTTGGTTAGATTCGGAACAATTTGCAAATTTAGTTGTTGCAAAAAGCAAAATCCTATTAGGATATTGATTTATTGTTTTACTGAAAGTTCCATCACTTGAAACCTTTCCAAAGATATTTTCTAAAACCTGTGTTCTATAATCATCATCTAAATGTTCGAGCAAAGAAAATGTGTTATATATATCTTTTATTGCTTCGTTCAAAAGGGGTATTGCATTATCATCAGTCAAATAATCTTGAAACCAATAACTGTTTGGTGTAGCTTCTTTGGGATATACCATATTGCAATAAATTGAATCATATTTGGGCAACTTAATATTATCAAGTTTATTGTTTTTGCACGCTTCATCCAAAACAAATCGATTAACAATTATCCAGTGTATAAATTCTTTTGTCAAAGCGTCGGTGTACTTTTCACATAAATAACAAGAATTCTCTGTTTTTAACATTTTCCAGATCATGTCTTGCCAATCATTATCAAGTCCGATCATGAAATTTTCCGAAAGATTATGGTAGTTAAAATTTTTAGAATCTAAATAACCATAAAAATCGGATTTGAAATTCTCAAAAGGGGTTAATTGTCTTCCGCGTGAATTCATTTTAATATATAATTCATTCGGCTTTCCTATATCGGAAATATTAAGAAGCATAAAGTTAATGTTATTTAAATTGGTTTTAGCTTTCTCCCAGTCCGATACTTTACAAAGATGTTTTTGGAATTCTCTTAACATTGTAAGACAGGATTTAACAGAAATATCATTTTCCCAAGAACCAGAATACCAACCTGAATTCTTTATTGATGTTACAATATCATCACTATTGACATGGTTTTGTATCTCCTCAACAATTGAATCTATAAAACTTTGAGTTGTTACACGTGTTTGGTAAAACAATTTTCCCTCGAATTTTTCTTTGATTATATTTTGAGGTGTTGAGGCTTTTGAATAAACATACAAATGAAGTAAAAACAAGGTGGTTAATCTTTGTTGACCATCAATCGGAACAAATGCATCGTATCTTTGCAGAGGTGTATTGGATGTTGCATCTTTAAAAACAATATCTGAATAACCATAAATAAAGTTGAGGTTAATAAATTGTGTTTCTCCGGTAAGGACAGAGGATAATTCTTTTGTGAAATTTTCACGACTCTTTTCCACTTTGCCACTTGAACGATATTGAACATAATCACGTTGAATTTGAGGTATAAGTATGGATTTTGATTCAATCAATTGCATAAAATTATGCCGTTTGCCTTTATTCAACTTTATCATCCTCCATAAATTTTTGTAAGTCTTTTATGCACGCTAAGATTTGTTGTGAATAGCATTCTCTGTCTTGTTGATTCCACGCAGCATCAAGTTTTGGGTTATCGGTATAGTATTTTAAGAATACATTCTTTGTGCCGATGGGGATATATTTGCCTTGAGAATCCTTTTCAATAATTATTGAACGTTTGTCTAAGAAAAATGCATTTCCATAGCTTCTGTTGGTTGAACTATCAAGCAGTGTTAAATTTGAGATGCTATTGTCTTCGCCACCATTCTCTTTTTGATATTGGGCATATTTTCCCCAACAATCTTTGAGGCTAACCAAATCATCTGAATTAAAAGCTTTTTCAATATTTTCATAAAGAGTTTTAAGTTGGTCGTCGTCTTCATTATTAAGATCGATTTCTTTAATCCACCATTCTATAAATAGCGCTTTAGCATTTTCATCTTTAAATTCAGGTAAATCTACTTTTAAATTACGTGAACTTATATGTTCAACGTCCCAACTGGTTGAAATCAATTTTTCATTAACTTCGCATTTACTGAATTTAAAGTCGCGGAAAGGGAATCGTACATCCAGCGATTTTTGTTTCATGGTTGTCCATACATTAAAGAAAAGTAAAAATTCAGTGATGTTTTTAGGTTTGTTGTTTGTGTAATAATTAGGATTTAACTCGTCTTCAAAAACACATATTGAAGTCACTTTGTCTGAGTTTTCGGGTTTGATTTCAATATGGCTTTTTAATGTATTGTATATTTCTTTTTTTGCGTTGGTTATTACGACCGGAAGTGTTTTATCATGGTTATTTATATAGAAAAACTTTATTTTATCCGGAACTATACTATCAGTATCCTTTTTTGATGATGCGGAGCCTAAAAATCCAATATAGTGATACAGTTCGTAATTGTTATACCAACTGTAGAGCTTTTCGTAACAAGACTTTATTTCGCACCAGATGATTTTTATGTTGGAAAAAACATTGTTGTTTTTATTACAAGTATTCAGGTATTCTAAATATGCCTTTACTGTAAGAAAAGAGTATCGTGTTATATCAGGATTCAGATTTTTGATATATTCAAGTTTTTTATATTCATTTGAAGACTTTTTTGCTTGACCTCTTGTTTTCTTTGTTTCATGTTCTGCAAAGTTTTGAATCTTGCTTGCATACAACTCAAAGAGAAAGTCTAAATGAGTTCTGTCGTTGCACTCGTTGTTGCAGATGAATGACCAAAAATGTTGATCCTGTAATTCTTGCTCCAATCTATCCCATTCAAAAGCCATCAGAAGTATGTCTTTTTTTATTTTTTCGTGTGCTTCTTCTGCGAAAGTGTATGTGTTTTCGGGATTTAACAGTAATGCTTTGAAAAGTTCAGCGTTAGTTAAAGCAATTTGGTTATCGTTAATTGTTTTGAAAATCGCTTTTGAATCTTGGCGTTTTTCTGTGGCATTGGATTCGTTTTCTATAATTTCATACCATATAAAAAATAAGTTATGATTGATTTTTTCTGAAAATGTTTTTTTAAAATCGGCACTTTTGTCTTCAAACCAAGCCTCTATAGTTTCAACAGCTTTATTTAAGTAATAATTATCAATGTTTCGCATTAGTTCGTAATATATTTGATAGGGTAATGAATTTTCTGAATTTAAATAACGTAGTATCAAACACATCGTTGTTAATCTTTGTTGACCATCAATTACCTCGTAACAATTTGGACAATTGATTTTGACGCTTGAGTTGCTGTTGTTGTTATTTATTATGTCAGCAATTGTATTACGGTATTTATTATCTTTATTGCTGTCTACATGTTTGACTATTAGGGGTTGGAGACTATATTTTTCATTTTTAGTCGTATCAATATCATTAATGTCGTTTAGTAACTCTAATATTTCAGTTTCGGTCCAACGATATCCTCTCTGATAAGGTTTTATATAAAAAGATAGCTCTTGGTGATTTATTTTTTCAAAAGTTTTTTGTACCAGAATAAAATTAGTAGAAACCATATTTTTGATTTCATCTGATTGCTCTTTTGTTAAATTATAGGTTACGCCGTCTATTTGTATTTGATGGGGATACATTAAATCGCCTCCTGTAAATCATAATACCACAAAGAAATATGCATTACAAGATAACCATTTTTTCTGTCCCAAAAACAGTACATAAGATTTTGTATTATATGTATGTGATGAAAATTTGGGAGGTTGAAAAATGGTTTTTTATAAGATTGAGGCTGTTATTACGGATTTAAAGACAAGCGATGATTCGTTTAAAAGAAGCCCTTTAAGAGAGTTTGCCGAGAATTTTTCCGAGAAAAGCGAATCCTTTTACCAAAAAAGCAAGGCAAAGCATTATGTTTTTGTTGCCGGTAATCGAAAAGATAATGTAACCTTTGGAATGATAACAAGGGAAAATGATGATATAGAAAATGTTTTCCGAAAATACCAGAATGGTTTGCCGTTTAAATTGAAAAAGGTGATATTTGAGGAAATAACCTTTAAAGCGTTGCATTCTATGCTTAATGGAGCATATCGTAATGGGTTTGTATATGATAACGATGATGTTTTGGATGCATTTGAGATAGGTGAAATAAGCGATAGACATGATTTCGTTTTGTATGGTGAAGCGATGCTCGATAGCGATGTTCCTTCCCAAAAAATATTTGAGGTTGCAGAGAAAAATCTTTTTAGGGAAACTTTAAGACCGGAGCTTGAGAGAATATATACGAAAAACACCTGCAATAAGTTCAAAGGTCATCCGGTGCATTACATAATCAAAACTGATGAACGGGAAACAAGAATGGAAATATATCGCACCTTATTAACGGCACTTTATGATAACGGAAGAGTTCAGAATAAGAGATATTGTTTTGTGGACTATGATAACAAAAGTAGAGTTCCCGGTCAAAGCTTTGAAGCTCTATATAAATCTTGTGAAGGCGGGGCTATGATAATTCGCTACGGTAACGAAATGGATACAGACGGCGAATTTGCAAAACGAGATGAAACGGTGATATCAGCACTTTGTGAAACAGCAGTTAAATATAAAAATAAAGTTTTGACAATAATCTGTCTTCCCCGTGTTAGTAATAAAGTGAAAGAATTATTTCTGATGAATTTCGGATTAACTTCATTCGTGGAAATTTTTGAGGATGTTGTGTTCAAAGAAAAGGCTCAAGAGTATCTCAAAAACAAGGCAAAACAATTTAAAATTAAAAGTAATAAGACACTGACTGCTTTATCGGAGGATGAAAATAAAGGCTATACTGCTACTGAACTGAATTGTATTTTTGATGAATGGTATGATAAAAAACTTCGCAACACTATTTACCCTCAATACAAGCAAGCCCAGACAACAAAAGTTAAATTGAAGAAAGAGCAACCAAAGGGGAGTGCTTATGAAAAACTGCAGGAGCTTATCGGCTTAACAGAAGCCAAAAACGTTATGAATCAAGCCCTGAATTTCTATAAAGCGCAGAAATTATTTGCTGACCGAGGATATATAAATGATCGTCCTGCTATGCACATGGTTTTTACAGGTAATCCCGGCACAGCAAAAACAACAGTAGCAAGACTTTTTGCCCAGATTATGAAAGAAAACGGACTTTTATCAAAAGGCGATTTGTATGAAGTGGGAAGAGGCGATATTGTTGGAAAATATGTGGGTTCAACTGCACCACTTGTGCAAAAGGCTTTCAGAGATGCAAAGGGTAGTGTGCTTTTTATTGATGAAGCTTATTCCCTCGTTGATGACAGGGACGGACTTTTCGGTGACGAAGCGATAAATACCATTGTTCAGGAAATGGAAAACAATAGAGAAGATATGGTTGTCATTTTTGCAGGTTATCCTGATAAAATGGAAGGTTTTTTAGATAGAAACCCGGGACTTCGTTCACGAATTGCTTTTCATATTCCTTTTGAAGATTATAATTCAAAAGAACTTTGCGATATCGCAAGGTTGATTGCCGGAAAAAAAGGCTTAGAGTTAACTGAAGAAGCAACAGAAAAATTAGAAGCAGTTTTTGAATCCGCAATCACAAGTCATGATTTCGGAAACGGCAGATATGCAAGAAATATTATTGAAAAGGCAAAGATGAAGCAGGCCAACAGATTGGTGTCAATGGACTATGATAAGATTACCGATAAAGATATTGTTACACTTTGCGCGGAAGACATAGAAGAACCAATTGCAGAAAAAACAGAACAAAATATCAAAATCGGCTTTGCTGTATAAGAAGGGGAATGAAAATGGATAAATTACCAATTATGTACGATAGCAGACAAATGAATAAAATTCAAAAATTTATAACGGAAAACTTTGGTACAGAGAGCGAGTTTATGTCCCATGAAATTTACAGTGAATATGTTCACACAGATGTTCAGATTTCCACCAATGAAAAAGGTGTAAAATCCTTTGTTACTTTCGGAATGAGCGCTCGTGAAATGATTCCCTCAATAAGTGGGTTTGAAAGCATAGAGCTTGTTATGAGCACATCAAAGGACTTTGATGAGAAAAGTAAAGAAGCGGCTGTTGTAATAAGTGATTTGCAGACTTTAAGCAAATTTCCCTTCAGAAAAAATACATGCTTCGGTCCCGGACATACGATTAATGTTTCAAAAAATTTTAAAGAAACCTTCGGTTATGACTTTGTAGTTTTTTATGATTTGGGATTAACATTTAAAATGTCTAAGTCAAAAGAAGTAAAGTTTTTATTGGCAATTCCTGTTTATAAAGAGGAAAGAGATTGGATGGTGGAAAATGACAGTTTTATGTTCATAGATGAATTGTTGGCGGAATATGGTGAAAACGCATTTAAAGTTGATTTCAAAAGAGAAATGCTGATACCAAATTATACAATTGATCCCGATGAGTTGAGTCTTATGAGGGCTCTTGGCATTGATTCAGAAACCTTAAGACGTTTAAGCGAATATCTGAGTGAGATGGAAGAAAAAGGAGCAGAAATAAGCTATGAAATGATAGCGGAATGGGTTGAAGAGAATAGGTGAAAAAAACGAGTCTTTCGAGGTTTCGGAAGACTCGTTTTTTGTGTACCAAAATTGGTTCGCAAGAATTGCTATACTGTCATTGTAAGTTGAGTTTGCCCCTAATTATACATTGTTACTTGCAATAAAAGGAGTTTTTGGAATGGCAGAGAAAAAGGATGTTAATGCTGTTGAATTAGCAAATGAAAAAAGAAAAATATTATACAATTTTTACGACAGCATAAAAAAAGCCGGCGCAGTTTTTTCTAATGAAGATTTTGAGATAGCAATAGAATCCTTAAAATATGCTCAATTAGATATCAGAGAGCAGGAAAGAAGAGCTCGCGAAGAGCGAGAGGCAGAACTGCTAAAAAAGAAAATGGAAGAGGAAGAGGCTCGGAGAAAGGCGGCAGAACTTCGTGCAGCACGCAGAGCTGAACGCAAACGCAGAGAACGTGCAGAGCAAATCAGTGCAATGGAACTGCCCATGGATTTCATTAACTCTTTTGAAGATGATGCCCGTGCAAATATTCATTGTGATAGCATTGCAGATGCACTATTCGTTTCTATTGATTCATTAGGACTTGTTGATATTGAATTTATTGCCTCAATTACAGGGGAAGAAATGAAAACTGTAGTAGAAACATTAAAAGGTTCAATTTATCAAAATCCGCTTCACTGGGAAGAATGCTTTTACAAAGGTTGGGAAACAGCAGAAGAATATCTTTCGGGAAACCTTATGCACAAATATCAATTGGCTATGGAAGCTAATACAGAATTTCCCGGTTGTTTTGATGATAATATTAAGGCTTTATTGGAGGTTATGAATCCAGAACTTGCAACAGATGATATTTATATAACCTTGGGTTCACCCTGGGTTCCTACTGATATCATAGATGACTTTATTATGCATTTAATCGGTTATGAAAAGTATAAGGGGAAATACCCCCAAGAAGTTCAACATCTTTTGATTAAAGAAAACGCTGTGAGACATGATGAAATAACAGGAATCTGGGAAATCCCCAATAAAACAAGGTTTAGAAAAAGTAAATCCCATGGTAAATATGAGGAGATAAATTATTCGACTTACGGAACTAAAAGAATGGATATGCTGTATCTTTTGGAAAATATTCTTAATATGAAAACTCTGGCAATTTTTGATACTCCCGACCCTTTAAGCAAAACAAGAATTCTTAATCAGAATGAAACGGTTAAAATTTTAGAAAAGCAAGATAAGATGGTTCAAGAGTTTCAGAAATGGGTGTGGGAAGATGAGGAACGAAAAAGAAGATTAAGCGGAGCGTATCACAGAAAATACGGAAGCATAAAAAAGCGTGTGTTTGACGGTTCATTTTTAGAGTTTCCCGATATGAATCCTGAAATTGAACTGCGTCCTCACCAGAAAAATTCGGTGGCAAGAATTATTTTTTCACCCAATACATTGTTAGCTCATGATGTGGGAGCGGGAAAAACTTATACTATGATTGCCGCAGGTATGGAGCTCAAAAGGCTTGGTAAATCCCAAAAGAATTTATATGTAATTCCCAACAATATATTGCCTCAGTGGGTTGAAATGTTTAAAAAAATGTACCCTGATGCAAATTTACTTGTTGTCAACAATAAAAATTTCAACTCGAAAAAACGAAATGAAACTTTGAACAGAATTATGAATGAAGATTTTGATGCAATTCTGATGGCATACAGTTCCTTCGATTTGTTATCACTTTCCAAAAAGTATTATCAGGATATGTATGAAGAGCAACTGGCCTTGTTAGATAAAGCCTCTACAAGCTTTGAAGGTAAGGTAGTTGCAAGGAAACGTGAGAGTGTTGTGAAAATACTTGATAAATTGCAAGATAATATGGTTTCAAATGTTTGTGAAGTGGCTTTTGATGAGTTAGGAATCAACACTCTCTTTGTTGATGAGGCGCATAACTATAAAAACGTTTCATTGGATTCTGCTATTTCAAGAGTAAGAGGTATAACGAAAAGCGGTTCAAGAAAATGTGATGCTTTGATGGATAAGGTTCACTGCGTACAACGTCAGAATAACGGCGGCAGAGTAATACTTGCAACAGGTACACCCATCACAAACTCAATCAGTGATATTTTCATTATGCAAAAATATTTGCAGGACGGTGAACTGGAATTTTTAGGAATCCAGAACTTCGATTCTTGGGTTGGTATGTTCGGAAAAAAGACAACAGAATTTGAAATTGACGTTGATACAAATTCATATCATCTTGCTACCCGTTTTTCAAAATTTTATAACGTTCCTGAGCTTACGGCAATTCTTTCGTCAATAGCAGATTTTTATCATATTGACCAATCAGTTGGAATTCCTGAATTTAATGGCTATACGGATTCGGTTCGAGTAGGAAGCGATGATTTCAAAGTATTTTTAAAGGATATTTCCAAGCGTGCAGATGATGTCAGAAAAAAACGCGTTAAGCCAAAAGACGATAATTTATTGAAAATTACAACCGATGGCAGAAAAGCCGCTCTTGATATGAGGCTTATTGATATGGTTTTTGGCTTGGATTTTGATTCAAAGGTTTTCAGATGCGCCGAAAATATTATGGAAATATACAATAAAACCAGAGATGAAAAACTTATACAGATGGTTTTCTGTGATACTTCTACACCAAAGAATTCCTTTAATCTTTATGATGAACTTAAAACTATTTTAAAAGCTATGGGAATGCCTGAAAATGAAATAGCATTTATACACGAGGCAGATACCGAGGTTAAGAAAAAGCTTCTTTTCAGAGATTTGAGAAATGGTATTAAATCTGTTGTTATCGGTTCAACTTTCAAAATGGGTTTAGGCGTAAATGTTCAGAAAAGACTTTGCGCTTTGCATCATTTGGATGTTCCGTGGAGACCTGCAGATATGGTTCAGAGGGAAGGCAGAATTTTAAGACAGGGGAATAAGTGTAAATCGGTACAGATTTTCAGATATATTACCCGAGGCAGCTTTGACGCTTATTCCTGGCAGTTGCTTGAAGCAAAGCAGAAGTTTATAAGCCAGATTTTATCAGGTCATGTTGTTGTTCGTGAGGGTGATGATGTAGATGAAAGCGTGTTGACCTATGCAGAGGTAAAGGCCTTGGCGGTAGGTAATCCCTTGATTAAAAAACGTGTTGAAATCATAAATGAATTAGATAAATACAGAATACTCCAGAGGGATTATATCGAGTCCAGGTATCTCAAGCAAAAGACATTATCAGAAATTCCCGAAAAGATAGAGCAACAAAAAGAACGTATCGCTAACACACAGCTTGATATAGACTTTTATGCCGAGCACGGAAACAATTACGAAGATATGAGCTACGACGAGCAAAAAGCAATCAGAGATACGGTGTTTTCTGTGGCAAAAACCCATGTTAATCAAAGCTTTGAAAAGAAAGTATTAAATTATCAAGGGTTTGATGTGGTTGTTCCTGCGCGTATGCAGCCAAAGGTGGTAATGAGTAAAAATAAAGAAGATGGTACACTAACTGAAAAAGAGAGAATTCCTTATGTTTTTGTTAAACGAAAAGGCGTTTATTATATGGAAATTGAAAGTCTTTCAGGTATCACGAAGCGTTTGAATAATTTGCTTGATAACCTTTCACAAACAAAACAAAGGCAAGAAGATGCCTTAGAAGATTTGTATTGTCAGCAAAAGGCCTTGGAGGAAGAACTTAAAACAAACACACAAAGCTATGAATTAGAAATCGAAACTTTAAAAGCAGAGCTTGAAAAAATTGATGAAGAATTAGGAGTGACAGCAGCATGAGTTCAACAAGTTTAAATATGCCCGTATTATCAGTAGAAAAAGCTATAAGCACATTATCAGAATCATATTGCAAAGTGGTAGAGAAGAATTTACCAATGAAAATATTACCTTCAGTTATGCTTTGGGGACCGCCCGGTGTAGGTAAATCTCAGGCAGTAAGGCAGATAGCAAAAAACATTGAAGCACAAACAGGAAAAAAAGTTTCTGTTACTGATGTTCGTTTACTTCTTTTTAATCCCATTGACCTTAGAGGTATTCCTACTGCAAACGCGGATAAAACTCTTGCAATATGGTTGAAGCCACAAATATTTCAGATGAGCGATAACGAAGATATTATCAATATACTTTTCCTCGATGAAATATCAGCAGCACCGCAGTCCGTACAAGCTGCGGCATATCAGATAACTCTTGATAGAGTTGTTGGTGAGCATAAATTGCCCGAAAACTGCATTGTTATTGCCGCAGGTAACCGTGTTACAGATAAATCCGTTTCTTTCAAAATGCCTAAAGCTCTTGCAAACCGTTTATTACATATTGAAATTGAAGGAAGCTTTGATTCCTGGCTTAATTGGGCGATGAAAGCTGGTATAAACGAAAAAGTTATAGGGTATTTATCTTACAGAACCGACAGACTTTTCGGATTTGATGCCAAAAATGATGACCTGGCTTTTGCAACGCCGCGTTCATGGGAAATGGTAAGTAATTTGCTTAATAATGTTTCCGATAATGTTGCAAAGATATATCCCTTAATAGCAGGTCTTGTGGGTAATGGTGTTGCTTATGAATTCAGGTCATGGTGCAAGATGACTAATTTACCGAAAGTAGAAGATATTTTTAATGGAAAGGAAGAACATATACCCGAGACCAGTGATGCGATGTATGCGGTGGTTGCTTCTATGATTTCTTATGCAAAAGATTATAAGCATGATTTAGAAAAAATAGGTCATTCTCTAAGATACGCCTGTAATATGCCGGCAGATTATGTAGCATTTTTATTAAAAAATTATGAAACCTTTTCAGAGGATTATAAAAATACTTTGTTGCAAATTCCAGAATATATAAAACTTGCGGGCAAGAGTGGTGTTATTCGTAATGGGTCAGTTTGATAAAGAAACTTTAAATATTGTAAAGAGATTACAAAGTGCAAGACTCTCTCTGTTATCAAAACAACCCTTTTATGCGTTGCTTTTGATGAATATGAAATTTGCTTTAGATGTAACTTGTGAAACTGCTTACACAGACGGAACAAGAATTGCATTTAACCCTGATTTTATAAACTCATTAAGTGATAGTGAGTTGGAATTTGTTTTGATGCATGAAGTTTTACATGTTGCTTTAGGCCATCCTTTCAGAGTTCAGGCTGATTATGACCAGGAAGCGTATGATTTAGCTTGTGATATTGTGGTGAATTCAAATATATTGAAAAGCTTTGATATGGATCGCAGGAAAATTACTTTGAAAGAATACGGCGAATCGATTCATCTTGCACCCGATGGAGTGGAAGGATATGAATATACTGTTGAGCAGGTTTATATTCAGATGTTAAAAAAGCTCAAGAAAAGAAATAACAAAAAAGATGATAGTCCTGTGAAAGAGTGCAATGATTCGGTTACTGGCGGCGAAGAAAACGAAGATAATAGCGATAGTCATGATGAAATGGGTGATGAGAAAAGCGCCGAAAATGATGATGAGTCTAAAAAAGATTGTGAAGATAATAAGGCGAGCGAAGATGAGAGTGAACAGGGCGATGAAAATGGGAGCAAAAACATAAAAGGCAACAAACAAGGAAAAAACAACGGGGATGGTAAAGGTAATGGTAAGAAAGGCAAAGGAAACGGTAAAGGAAGCGAAAAAGGCGGCTCTGCAAGTGGGAGTACCACGGAAGAAAGCTTAGAAAGTCTTATAGCATCTATTAAAGCGGAAAACGTAGAAAAGGCAGCGTCGGCTTTGCTGAAAGAAACTGCTTTGAAGGAATCAGATGAAAAAACGGATGTGAAAAATACGGAGTTTGATGATCACTCATTCTGGAAAGGTGATGATGAGCTAAATTCACAAAGAGATGTCTGGTATTCTCGAATGATAGAAGCTACAGAAATTATCAGCTCATTGGATGGCGGCAAAGCAAGAGGTACAATTCCTCAGGCAGCAGAAAGATTAATTGAAGAATTGAAAAAACCAATTTTAGATTGGCGAACTATTCTGAATGATTTTATTCAGGAAGAAATCTGCGATTATTCCTTTGCACCGCCTGATAAAAGAATGGAAGGAAGTCCTTTCTTTTTACCTGATTTTAATGAGAAAGATGAAAAAGTTCACGATATATTGTTTATGATAGATACATCCGGTTCAATGTCTAATGATGAAATAACACAATGCTATAGCGAAATATATAATGCAATAATTCAATTCAATGGCAAGTTGCAAGGAATGTTAGGCTTCTTTGATGCTATTGTAGTTGAACCAACACCTTTCGAGGATGAAGATGAATTTAAAATTATCAGACCTAAAGGAGGCGGGGGAACATCGTTTCACATTATTTTTGATTATGTTCGCGAAAAAATGGGTGATAATCCACCTGCAAGCATTGTTATTCTTACTGATGGTTATGCTCCATTTCCTGATGAAGCTGATGCTGAAGGTGTTCCTGTGTTGTGGATAATAAATAACAACGAAGCAAATCCGCCTTGGGGCAAGGTTGCTCGCTTAATAGAGGCGTATAATAACTGATGCGACCTTTTCGGTACACAAATTATGATACACTTTTACTGAAAAATGAAAGGGGTATTAATATGATAAATGATATTCAAAAAATGAAAGAGCTGATAAATAAAATAACAGAAGCTAACGAAGCCTATTTCCAAAAAGATGAGCCGATTATGACCGACCGTGAGTATGATTTGTTGGTGCTTGAACTTACAATGTTGGAAAAGCAAACGGGTATTCATTTTTCTAATTCTCCCATTGGTAAAGTACCCGGTGATGCCAAAGCGGGTTTGGAAACTGTAAAACATTCAAAACCCATGCTTTCTTGTAATAAAACAAAAAGCATGGAAGAGTTTGTTGATTTTTTGAAGGTTAATGATGCTATTATTTCCTGGAAAATTGATGGTCTGACTTTAGTTTTAAGATATGAAAACGGGAAATTTAAACAAGCTGTTACAAGAGGTAGCGATGGTATTATAGGTGAAGACGTAACCCATACCGTAAAAGAAATGCGTAATGTGCCTTGGGTTGTGGAGTGCAAAGAAAACTTCGAGGTTCGAGGTGAGGGTGTTATTTCCTGGGATGATTTTGACATTTTGTCAAAGCTTGGTGCAAATAATTCTCACCCGAGAAATGTTGCTTCCGGTGCTGTTCGCAGCCTTGTTGCAGATTTAGGTAAGCTTTCTCATATGGATTTTATTGCCTTTGAACTTATTAAAGAAAATGCACCTGCAACTAAAATTGAGCAAATGGAATTTTTGAAAAATAATAATTTTTCTATTGTTCCGTATTCTGAAATTTCAAAAGATGAGCATCCTATGGCTATTGCTGAAAGTATAGAGGGTTGGGTTCCCAATGACTTTCCGTATCCTGTCGATGGTATCGTTGCAGAATATAATGATATTGAATTCGGCAAAAGCTTAGGCGCTACTGCACACCATGAAAAAAGAATGCTGGCTTTAAAATGGAAGGACGAAGTAAAGGAAACTGTTTTCAGAGGTGTTGATATTTACACAACAAGAACAGGAAAAGTCAGTATCATCGGTTTGTTTGATGAGGTTTTTATTGATGGCACACGTATTCATAGAGCAAACCTTCATAATCTCAGCAATTTTGAAAAATATAAATTTGGCGAAGGTGACAGAATAACGGTTTATAAAGCAAATATGATTATTCCTCAGATTGCGGAGAATAAAACAAGAAGAGGCGGTTATGAGCTTCCTCGTTTCTGCCCAAGCTGCGGAGAAATCCTCGAAGTAAGAGTTTCACCGTCTGGAGTTAAAGATCTTTACTGTCCCAATGAAGATTGCATAGCAAGAAACGCACAAAAGATAGCCCGATATTGCGATAAAAGCGCTATGAATATTGAAGGCCTTTCTACAAATACAATAGAAAATTTAATGGCTTACGGTTGGATTAAAAACTTTAAAGATTTGTATCATTTAGATATACATAAAGAAGATATTATAAACGCCCCCGGTTTCAACGTAGACAGATATAATTTAATACATAGTGCCATAGAATCAAGCCGAAATTGTTATATGAATCAATTCCTTAACGGCTTAGGAATTGCAGGTCTGGGTAACGAAGCAGCTAAAATACTACATCAGTATTATTACGGTTCAATGGAGGCTTTTGTAAAGGATTTAGAAAAGCATTTTCCGCTTTCCCATATTGAAGGTATATCGCCAACGCTTGAAAGGAAAATTTACGAATGGTATGACGTTCCGTCGAATGTAAAAACCCTTAACGCCTTAATGGTTGAGGTTTCCTTTAAAGGAATAACAAAACCCAGAAGCGAAAGCAGCAACGGTTTTCAGGATTGCAATGTGGTAGTAACTGGAACATTTAATAATTTTACCCGTGAGGGCATTTCAGACCTTTTAACAGCTTTGGGGGCAAGAGTGTCAGACTCTGTTGAAGATGACACGGATTATGTGATTTACGGAGCTATGCCCGGTAGCAAGAAAGTGGGTACGGCAATAAAAAAAGGCATATCTATGCTCAGTGAAACTAAATTTGCGGAAATGCTTGATAATTGGGTATGAATGTCATAATTAAAAAACTAATAGTTAAAGAAAACGGCGTTGTAATTGCTGATATAACTTTTGATGATTTTTGTACCATATTGAACTATGAAAAAAATGATGTAGTTATTGATACTATAAAATTACTTATGGGTAGCGCTAAAACAAAAAGATGGAATTCATCTGTTGAATTTTTCGCTGAAGTAGTAATTGATAAGGTGTACCACATAACAGGTAAGTATTTTAAATGTGCAACAAAATGGTCTGTGTCAGTAGATGAAAAAGGCTTCCAAGGTGATTTTACTGATGAGTATTTTTCATTGGTAGAAAAATCAAAAGAAGAAAGTGCTGTTACATATTTTGAAGATTTCCAAAAACAGAAATATCCTTTGAAATTGACGTTTTATAAAGACAATAAATATTTCTACAAAGGCAAATTTTCAACTCTGACAAACGGAATAGGGGAAACCCGCACATTCAGAGCTTATCTGAATGAATTTATAAAAAGTTATAAGCCTGAGCTGATTAATAAAGAAAACGATTTGTGGCTATCTTTAAAAGAAAACGGTGAGTTTGTTGTAACAAAAGGCGAGAATGGGGAAGCAACAGCAGATTTAACACCAAAAGATTTGTTTCTGTATAATCTGCTTTGCTTTCTGAACATCGTCAGATTCTGGGATGAGTTTAATGAAATACGCGATATTAATACTATAAAAGCACCGATTATTATAAAACTACCCGACAACTGTAATTTTGATTTGAATTGTCTTATTGATAGAATAAAGAAAATAAAAAGCGCGGTTATTGTAGTGCATTAAGCACCATTTTCGGTACATAACTTTTTATATAATAAACTCATCAAATATAAAGGAGTTTGAAAGTTATGAAAATTGAAAATGGTGTTTTAAAGTATATTGATGAATTAAATTGCCCTCATCTTGTATTCCCGAAAGATATGACGGATATTGACGATGAGTTTTATATGTCTCTTGGTATAACCGATGATATTGAAACTATTGAAGTTGAAGAGGGGAACCCTTATTATAACAGTGAGGGTAACTGCCTTATTGAAATTGCAACAAAAACACTCGTATTAGGTTGCAAAAACAGTGTTATTCCTGATGATGGTTCAGTTGCGAAAATTGGCAAATGTGCCTTTAATGGTTGCCAGGCATTAAAAAGATTAGAAATTCCCCAAAGCGTAACTGAATTGGGCTATATGTCTTTGGCATACACAGGTCTCGAAGAGCTTGTTGTGTCCGAACATTTAGAAGAAATTGCAGCACACGCCTTTTCGCTTAACAGATATCTTGAAAAGATTGTTGTGAAAGAAAAGTAAAGGGAGCTTTTTATGGAGACAAAGTTTGATATGAAAGATTTAATCAATACCATTTCAACAAAATCAGGACTTTTCGGTGTCTTTGCAAACCATGGTTTTGGTTCAACAACATTATTAATGCAAATTGCAAGAGCTGTGGCAAATATTAATAAAGGCACAGTAATTGTTTTTTCTCCTGAGTGGCTAAAGGAACATTGGTATGAACGGATGCAATCACTTGGTTTGTCTACAGAAAAATTTGTCGTGATTGACGACTTTTCACCAAAAATAGAAACTATAAAAACTGCAATTAATAATACAAAAGATGTAAAGCTTATTTTGATTGATTATTTAGAATTGGTAGACCCAGAAGTCCCTGAAAAATTAGTACAGATATCTGAAATGTATTCGGTGCCAATTTTAATTAGTGGGCATTTAGCTCGAGATTCAGGAGATTATGACCTTAACAAAAGACCTGAACTGTATAGTGTACCATCAATAAGACACGAATTGCCTACCTCACCGCATCACATATACTTGCATTTGCGCTGTTATGATTTCTTCGCACTTTTACATCGTGAACACGATTGCGACAGAGGAATTGGAACAGCATATCGATATAATATAAAGAATACTACTGAATTGATAGTAAAAAGAAACTGCTTCGGAAACCTCAATAGCATATTTTTTGAGTGGGACGAGCAGAGAAAATGCTTTAAATATAGTTGAATTGATAATGTTGAATTCAAATAACACAAAGTTAATATTACAAAAACGCTCCGACTATTGAGTTTTTGTTTCAATAGTCGGGGCATTTTATTTGATTCCCAATATTTTTCTTTTTCGTCTAATTTATCACCAAATGCACTAAATTTGGTGCATTGGGTGTTTTATAATATAGTTACCAGATAAGAAAAGAGGTTTATATTATGAAAGAATTATGGGTATTATCAGTAAGAACATCTTTACCGAATGAGTACTGTACAAAGGCAGATTTGAAAACAACTTTTTCAGCATTTGAAACATTCGAAGATGCTCGCAAAGCTATGAGAGAAACTATAAAAGATTTTGCTTTTTCAAAAAACTCTATGTTTGATGGTAACGGTAGAATTACTGCTTTGAACGAATATATGGATGATATGTATGAGCTTGATGACGATGATTGCTGCGAAGATTTTTTGACAAGAGAAGTTTTATCAAAAATACAGAATTCATTTTACTCCATTTTCAATGGTGAAAACTGTGTGTTGGATATATACGAAAATGAATATCAAGATGGTATGCTTGCACTTAATTATAATGGCAAATCAGTTTTGTGCTATGGTGCCGATGATGGCCCCTGCAATGGCTATGACCCCTATATCGCAACCAATGCTTTTTCAATGGAAGAAGAAAAAGATTACTTTATTTACATTGACGATTTACTTGGACAAGACTATTCATCAGAACTTTATATTGACTTGAAAAAGGTTGAAATAAAGTAAATATAAAAATGCCCCGACTATTGAATTGATTTCAATAGTCGGGGATGTTACTTAAATATGTTTATTTATATATTCTAAATATGCTGGTTTCACAGATGTTATAATCTATTTTGTTTCTACTTAAATCATTTTTCTTCCGCATATAAGAACAATTCCCAAAATTTAACTATTCCACCACTCGTCTCAACTCTTCCCAAATCTTAACCATTGCGTATGTATCAAGCTCGCAATATTTGAGAAGATTTTTACGGGTGGTTTCTTGTTCTTCTTTTGGCATATCCTTGATTTTGGGGAATATGCTCTTTGCCTCACCACCATTGTGTATCTGATCAAGATTTTTATAATTAAGCTCAGGGTCATCAGGGAAAATAGCAGGCAAAACGCTCTTGATTGAAAAGCTTCCGCCCATAGCCTTGTTGTAATAATAACCACTCTGGAAAGGTTTAAGAAAATCTTTTATATTGCTCTTAATATTTAAAAGATGGTCGGCTAAATCAGGAAAGGCTTTTGCCAATTCTTCCAGTCTTGAGCATTCAAAACCTTTAAAGTAGGCAGTAACGCAAACATCCATAGGTATATTTTCACAAAGGCTTTCTGCTATTGCTCTTCTGGGGTCTTTGCCTGATTCTGCAAGGAATTCCTTGTGTTTTAATTCCCCACCTTCTTTTTCTATGTAGTGCAAAGAATATTGGAAGGGAATCTGTGCATATGGCTTTGTGCCGATATATTCAGGAATTACAGGCTGAACTGACTCAAAATCAAGGAAATAAAGCGGATAGGAAAGGGTGTCAAGAAACTCTTTTATACCATCCTTGTCAACATATGTTCCTTTGTCTTCAAGATAATGAGACATTTGGCGAATCAGTTTTTGATTTTTGATGTTTTTATCCGTGATTAAATCTTCATATTTAAATTTACCTTGTTTGTAAAAGTCGATTTTTTTGTCAAAGTGCAAAGCTGTGCCATAAAGGTCAAAAACAGAAGGTGACGGAAGATTGCGAGTGCAATAATCCCAGAACGCACAACGATAAGGCTTGTCGCAGGCTGTTGATAAATCAATGGGTGGTTCATTCTCTGATTTGAGAATCAATTCCGCAACATTAAGGTTGGTTTTGATATTTGCACTTTCAAAAAACACTGCCTCACTGATGTCTGCAATTTTGAAAAACTGGTGTATATCAAGGGTACCATCAAAAATATATTTATTGTTTATGCAAATGATATATGTACCCGTAACATTAACGCCACAGTTTTCAAGAACATATTTCTGATATGCAACGTCGGCTGCATAAACCTGCTTGTCCTCGTGAGTTGAACTTTTTACCTCATAAATTGCCCAACCGTCGCCATCTTTTTTTAGAATATCAACAGCACAGTAAAGACCATTGAAATCAAAAGACGCCTCGCAAATAACAGGAGTACCTTTTTCCATTTCGGCTTTCGTATTCTCAATCATTTTTGAAAGGTCTATTTTCTCGCCATTGTAGGCAGTAACCTCAACATAATCGCCGAAAATTCCCATTGCCAGATCGCCAATTACATTGCCTATTCTCATTCTTTCTTCAATGGTTTCGTTGGTTTTTATCTCATCTGGCTTGTATTTTCTCAGCCATGCAATTTTAGGACATTGCCAAAGACCGCAGTATTTAGATTTAGAAAAACTTAAGCTCATTCAAAATACCCCTTATAATCAATTTTCTTTGTACTTTTCGGGAAAAGGTGGTTATATATATCAATGAAATAATCGTCTGTCATACTCGCAATATAGTCAACAACGATTTGATTCATTTCAGTTTCTTCGTATGGGATTTCTCTTTTGTAATGTGCTTCATTTACATAGTCGATATGATGTGTAAAGATTGGCGATGATTTATTTCCGCTCTTTAAATCATCAAGCAACTTTTCGTAAAGCTCTGCCATCATCGGTTGAACTGTGTTGTAAGCTTCACCAACAGTTTCCTGCTTGTAAATGAGTTTGTAGTTATCGGCTTTAGCCTTCCTAAGTGCCGAGAAATGCTCTT
The DNA here is from genome assembly GCA_045542535.1 of Acutalibacteraceae bacterium. Lineage (GTDB taxonomy): Bacteria > Bacillota > Clostridia > Oscillospirales > Acutalibacteraceae > DTU089. The sequence continues at coordinate 48,354 of JAZQLF010000030.1, forward strand.
CATCCATTTTGATGTAATCCTTGTCGTAACTGTTTTCAACGATGTTTACAATCATATTGTTAATAATCTGAGCGTTGTAAATGCCTATTGCACTATCTTCAAAATCCTTGTTACAGATAATTTTAGCTCTGTCTGCATCCTGTCTGTCTTTGCCAAGGTATGCAATAATGTCTGAAATTCGCATTACGCAACCTTCGAGTGTTGCAGGTGCTAAAAGCTTTTTAACATTGTTTTTATCTATGTAGCAAGCTTCAATCTGCTTGTCAAAGTCTGTGAAATTATCAAGCTCTTTAGGATGATATTCGCAAAGCTCCATTTCGCCATCGTGGGCGGCAATGCCGTTAAGAGTCTGTAAACTAATGTTGTATGGGAATATCTTATCAAGCACACGAACAGAATGTATATTATGGCTGAAATGTCTGCCTGTATGCTCAGAATAAAGTTGGTCTAAAAAGTCCTCACCTGCGTGACCGAAAGGGGTATGACCTATATCATGACCCAGAGCAATGGCCTCAATCAAATCAAGGTTAAGATTTAAAGCCTTGCCAATAGTTCTTGCAATGCGTGACACTAACTGAACATGCAAAGCGCGTCTTGTAATATCATCATTTTTATAAAAGGAAAGGACCTGGGTTTTATCTGCATAGCGGTTGTAAAAAGGGCAGTGCATAATTTTATCAATATCGCGTATAAAAGGCGTTCTGATAATTGATGCCTTGTCCCTCTCGTTATCTCTTCTCAGAACTTTATTTTCATCAAAAGCTAATTTCGGAAGAGTGCTATTCGCTCTGTCGCTTTCTATTTTCTCTGTAATTTCAGGAGATAACTGTTCATATTTCAGCATAAAATCACCTCGATAATTACATTATATCATAAATCGACAGATTTTGCATCTGATATACTAAATAAAACTATGTCCCGTTTTTGGTGCGCCGATTCTGGTATTTTTATATCATAGAAAATTGTCATTGGGGGGCACCATGAACAACGAAATACATTCTTTAAAATTACCTTTAGGCTATCAGATTATCGATAAAGTTAAGTATGTTGATTTATATACTGCTTACGAAATTTTGAGAAGTAAGAAGCAAAGGCATATAACAGTAGCAATGCGTGTAGACAATAATGCACAGTTAATAAGTCATGTTATAAAATGCCCTTATTGCGGTAAGGAGCTTCCTGCATATTCTCATTATTGGAGAAAAGAGTCTCACGCCTTACCTAAAAAATCAAAGGTTGAAATTCTGAATTGGGCAGACGTTCAGCCATCGTTGTACGACGAAAAAAAATCAGTTCTGGAAATACAGAATTATTTTGGTTATTACTGTGATTATTTTTGTGAAAATTGCGGCCAGACATCAAGGAAAAAGAACACATATATTGAAGTATTAATAGAGTGTGTTGACGATAAGGTGTATGTGAAAAGAGAAATCAGAAGTTTAGTAGAACTTGTTTCTTTAAAATGGTTTTCAACAAATTTAAAAATCAACTTTCCAATATATCAGCAAATCGTTTTTGATTTGGATAGTGGTAAAACATGTATGGAAATTACCGGTGGAGGCAATGTTGTGTTTTCGGCGGAGATAACTAATAATTCTCGTTGTTATAAAGGCGATTCATTGGTGGATTTGCTATACAAAAACAGAATAGTAAAAAGGGTTTTAAGAAGAGTATTTGAAGAAAACACAGGATATAAAATACCGTTCTCTGTTAATGAGCTTGACCTTGAAAAATTTATTTGTCTGGCAAAATTCAAAGGCTTTCCTAAAGATTTTTATTACGCAATTCCATATAGAGGGAATACGGCTTGTATTGATGGTAGCTTTAATAATGTGGTGGATAAACTTCGTAATCCGGAATTTGCAATGGAGTATTTGAGAAATTCAACGCTACCATTTTCTAAATCGGTTAAAAAACTTTTTGCAACCAAAAGTGGTTTGTTTTTTTATTTGAGGGAATGTGAGTTGTTATATACTTTTTTAAACGATGTAAATCTCTTTTGTGATTATTTACAGTCATCTTCTGCATATAACTTCTTAGCAACTGCTCATTATTATGATATAAGACCATTTTTAGAAGATTATTCTTCAGAAATGCACAAAATCCATTTGAAAAATATATTGCAAAATACCGGACTTATGCTTGAATATGCAGTAAAATACAGTGCGCTGAATTCATACGGAAAAATGCAGGAGAGGAAGCGTTGGCATCAATCGGGAAATATGTTCTGTGATATAGATTGTATAATCGAAACGGTTGAGAAAACATTATCTGTGCCTATGCATGAAATTCCAAAAAATATGGGGAATTGTAAAGTGGGTAAATACTTTTTTCAGTGGCTCAGAACTAAAAGAGAGTATATTAGTGCAGGGGAACAGTTGCAGAATTGTTTGGTTAATTGGGGAACAGAGCGCAACCCTGTGGCAGTAGTGATTCAAAAAGGGGAGGCTGTTGCTGCCATTGAAGTTAGGTCTGGTGAAATATTTCAAGCAAAGCTTAAAGAAAACAAATCAATTGAACCCGATTCGGATTTGTGCAGAGCGATAGAAAAATGGTGTCAAATCAATAATATCAAATTCAACCCAGAAAAGCTTGCTGACTTACCTTTTTGATTTTCAAAATATTGTATAAATAAACAAGAGAAATGAAGCAAAAATTACTTCAGTTTTCTTAATCCATATCAAATACCCTATAACCAATGTTTAAAAATGGCAGTAAATGCCCTATAATAGCTTCAAATATCTGTTGCTTGTCCAACCTGCCTCGGAAACTAAAGTGTCCTTTTTGATAGATGAATTAGAGCTTTACGGGCTGAATTTCAATAAAAAATACATTCCTGACAATTTGTTCACCGACAAGCCATCGGAGCCGTTTCCCGTGCAAGTGAAAGTTATATATGCAGAGTGAAAACGAAACACGCAATTCTTTCTTCTGCTCCGCAAATTCCAATTTTTAGAACTGAATATGTTTGCTATGGGGTGTCACTTCGGTGGCACTCCTTTTTATGGTGGAATTTTCCGTAAATATATGATATAATTTACGCTACTCGATAAAACTGAGCTTGTGAAGGTGTTTTTATGAAAAAAGTATTTAAAAATAAAATGATAACCGATATCATTTGCCTTGTTTCAGGCATCGTATTATCATTAGTCGGTTTGTATTACTACCACATGCAATATCTGTGTTATGAATACACGCCACTTCAGTTTATTCTCGGCTTTGTTGTTTGTCTTGGCGGAGCATTGCTTTCAATACCGCTGAGCAAAAATGCCAATAAAAAGAAAAAAATTTCAAGTTCAGCTATTACTGCACTGGTTGTTGCGTTTGTCCTTATCGGACTTATGCTTTTGATAAACGGTATTATCGGCAACGGCGAGCTGAACCAGCTTGCATTGGTTGTTCCTGTTTACCTATCATTCATTATCACTATAGTTCTTGTTTTCCTTTCCATTTTCAAAATATTTAATAAAAAGCTTTTGAAAGCAATATTTTCACTTATAGTTCTCGTGGGATTTGTAATCGGCAGTTATTCATACATAGTACCTTTTGCAATGGATGAAATTTACAGCGGATACAAAGCAGCTACACCCACTCTTTCAACATACGAAAAAAGGTCAGATGATGATAAAATGATTAATGGCGATTTTTATGTAAGTACAAAAGGCAATGACTCGAACAACGGAACTAAAGAGGCTCCGTTCCTCACTATTGAAAAAGCAATTGAGGCGGTGAGAAATACCGATAAAACTGGAAAAAAAGGTATAAAAGTTTGCATCGAAGCAGGGGAATACCGCGTTTCATCTCTTGAATTTACGAAAGAGGATTCGGGTACTGAAGAGTGTCCCATAACTTATTGCTCATATAATGGTGAAGTTATAATAAATGGCGGAGTAACTCTTTCACACAACGATTTTAAATCCGTAAAGGAATACCCCGAAATATCAGAAAGACTTTCACAGGCAGCACAGGAAAATGTTGTAGTTGCAGATTTGACAAAAGCTCCATATTCTCTCACAAAAAACGATTGGGGAAAGATATATGCAATCGGTTCATATCATACGGCTAATAGTTATGATGGAGATTATGTGGGCGAGCTTTACTGCGAACTTTTTATAAATGACAAAAGACAAACTCTTGCAAGATACCCCGATGAAGATTTTCTTCTCACAGAAGAAGTTGTTAAAACAGGTGTTGGCAAGGAATCTGACGGTGCACTTACCGAGGTTAAGGATTGGGATAAAATCCGCAACCCCGAACCCGACGTTTACAGAGTTAATTCTGAACTTGCCCAAAGAATTGAAGGCTGGAAAACACTTGACGATGTGTGGATGTTCGGCTTTTGGAAATATGATTGGGCAGATGCTTCATCACCAATCGGTAGTTTTAATGCGAAGACGGGCGAAATCTCTCCCAAGTTTGTTAGCCTTTACGGAACAAAAACAGAGGCACCCTACTATTTCTTCAATGTGCTTGAAGAATTAACATCACAGGGCGAATGGTACCTTGACCGTGAAAACGGCTTGCTTTGCCTTTGGAAGCCCGAAAACATGGAAAAAGCACAAATTGACCTTTCACTGTCATTGAATCCCGTAATCAATGCCGAAGCAGATTATCTTACCTTTGATGGAATAACCGTAAAGGGTACAAGGTCAGATGCTGTTGTTATAACAGGTGATAATAACACTATGCAGAATTGCCTTATCAAAAACGTAGCAGGTAATGCACTTGTTATGAATGGCAGTAACAACCTTGCATATAACAACGAAATCACCCATACAGGCAAGGGTGGAATTATTCTTGAGGGCGGTGACACTGAAACTCTTACCCCCGGTAACAGTAAGGCGGATAATAACTTCATTCACCATTGGTCAGAAATTTATCAGACATATCAGCCTGCGGTGACTCTTTTAGGTGTAGGCAATATTTGCTCACATAACGAAATGGCAAATTCTCCTCACGAGGCAATTACATATAAAGGTAACAATCATATTGTAGAGTATAACAATATTCACGATGTTTGCTTGCTTTCTGACGATGCAGGTGCGATTTACTCAGGCAGAAGCTGGGTGTGGTACGGCAATATCGTAAGATATAACTGTATTTATAATGTAGGCTCAGGCGAGCATAAGCCTGATGGTATATATCTTGATGATGCTCTTTCAGGTCAACAGATTTATGGCAATCTGCTTGTAAATATTCCGAGAAACTCAATTCATATCGGTGGCGGTAGGGATAATGTTGTAACTAACAATATAATTGTAAATTCAGGTGAAAATGCAATTTACTTTGACGAAAGAGCAAGAGACGGTGCGCTCAACAAGGGCTGGTTTACCCATGCTCATGTGGGTAGCGGTGATATGTGGGATGCCCTTTACGCTTCACCGTGGCAGAGCGAAATTTGGCAGGAAGCATTCCCTGAATACAAAACAATGACGGACGATATTTCTGAATCTGATTCTGCTGCATACATTCCCAATCCTGCAAGCACGGTCAAAGGCAACCTTATCTTCAACAAATATAAAGAAATCGGCGATATTTATGATTCTGCATACAGATTCAGCGACATCTCCGATAACGGAGTATATTCCCTTAATAAAACAGAAGAAATTTTTGTTGATGCTGATTCAGGTAACTACAATATCAAAGATATTGAAACTCTTAAAAAATCAATTCCTGATTTTGAAAACATTCCGCTTGAAAAAATAGGAAGAGTGAACTAACAAATTCCAATTTGTAGAGTCGTTTTAATTTTGACAAAAATGAGTTGTAATTACAAAAAGGTGAGTTTTAACAGAAAGTGTATTGGAGGAATCAATATGAAGAAAACAATCGAAATAATATCAGTTGTGCTTGTTATTACTCTTGTTATGAGCATTACGGCTTTCGCTGAGCCGGGCTTTGCGTATAAGGACGAAGCGCTTACAGAGTTTTCACCGTCATGGTCACAAATACAGGCTGATGACACGGTGATTTCCGTTACGCCAGGTGCTGCAGTCGGCGAGCTTCGTTTTGCGTGGCTATCAAGCTCAACAGACAGCAATCCCGTTTTCAAGGTTTCAGAAAACAGCAATATGTCTGACGCTGAAGAGTTTGAGGTCATTACTACCGACGCCATTGAAAACCTCAGGTCAAACAAGGTTACCGTAACAGGACTTGAGCAAGGAAAAACCTATTACTATTCATACACTGAAAACGGTGTCATGAGCGAAGCACAGCCGTTTACGGTTCAATCGGCGGATGAATTCACCGTTCTCTATGTTTCCGATGCACAAATCGGACGTTCCGGTGACGAAACACTTGAAGAAATACTTATCCGTGACACCTGTGGCTGGAATTATACGGTTGAGAAAATGCTTACAGCTTACCCCAATGCCGCTTTTGCAATTTCAGGTGGCGACCAGTTTCAATCAGCTGACAGCCTCGTTCAGATGAAGGCTTACCTTTCTCCCAAAGCCTTACGCTCTCTGCCTGTTGCCAACACCATCGGCAACCACGACGATGATTCTACGCTTTACGGTGAAATTTTTAATAACCCTAATGAGGTTGATGAGCTTAATCCCGGCGAAGCCGGAACGGGATATTATTACACTTACGGTGATGCGCTTTTTATTACAATCAACTCTAATAACAACTTTATGATTGACACCGCAAAGGTTTTGCGTGAAGCAACACAGGCTTATCCCGACACCAAGTGGAGGGTTGTCACAATGCATCACAACCCTTATTCAGCCTCATTAAGCGATGATGATTTTTCAGAAGAACGTCTTTTCTTTTCCTCCCTCTATGATTTATACGATATAGACCTGTGCCTGAGCGGACACGACCACTTTTATTCACGCACAGACACTATGTACGCAGGCGAAGTCACAGAGGCTGAAGGTACGGTGTATGTTCAGTCTTCCTCAGCTTCCGGAAGTAACTATGACCCGCTTCCCGAATCAACTGCTTCGTTTACTGTTTCCGCCTTTGATGTTCGCGTTCCCACCTATACCGCGTTTAAGTTTACTGATGATGCGATTGTCGGCACGACTTATCGCACCGATACAGATGAAATCATTGATTCTTTTGAGATAATCGACAACACAACAGACTCAGATGTCAATTTTTTCACTATAATAATTTTATTCTTCAAAACTCTTTTTTCTATGATATAAGGATTTTTTAAGGAGATAATTCAATGCAAAGTATTATTAAATTTTTCTTTACAATTTTCACAACCCTTTCAATTTTTTGTTCAAATCTGTTGTATCCTGCAACGGTTTATCCCGAAAGTGATAATTTTGATTTTTCATATCTTGAATATCCCGATGAGGCAATAATCACTCTTGAAGAGGCGGGGCTTACCGAGCAGGAGCTTGTAGGAAGAGCATCGGCTGAGCTGCCTGAATATGTGCAGTCCGGTGGCTATGACGACATAAACGGCATAACAATATCGCCTTATTACACCGCAAAGGTATGCGGAGAGGAAATTCCTGTTTATGCTTCGGTGGTTTTCATACGTGTTGACGATACGGGTACTCTCCACTCCTTTTCAGAAATTTATGTTGATTCAAGCGAGGAGTTTTCCTTCAATATTGAGATAACTGGTGCTGATGTTGTGCTCGAAAATGCCATTGTGTTACCTGAATCACATGGTGTAAAGGCACAGTGTAAAGACAACACCGTAACAGCATCAATCAATAAAACAGGCATCTATACCTTCCTTTTCAACGACGCAAACCAATATTACGGCTATACGCTTATGGTACGTGAAAAGGTTGATGAGGACAAAGAAATTGCAGAATACATAGAGGAATACGGAGAGGATAATGTCTGGGTTATTGATAAAGGTGTATATCAGTACGACTATGTTAACCTTGTTGCACACAATAATCTGGTTATTTATCTTCGTGAAGGGGCTTATGTGATTGCAAACCACCTTTTTGATATTGATTGTGCCGAGGATGAAGACAAATATTCTGAGCCTACTGCACCGGGAGATAATGCTATAGGGCTCACAAGGTATCCGTTTATAAATTTTTACAACTGCAATAACATAACCCTTGCAGGTAGGGGTGTAATAGATATGACCCGACTTGACAGACGAGAGAGAAGGGGCGTTGTTTTTACCAACTGTAATAACGTAAATGTCAGAGATGTGAAAATCATAAACTCGCCCGAATGGTCGTTTATCTCATATTGCTGTACCGATGTTAGTATTGACAATGTAGATATCATCGGTAACCGTGGTAACTGCGATGGCTTTGCCATCTGCAACAGCCACAACGTAACCGTTGATAACTGCTTTGCGAGAGTGGCAGATGATACCTTTGAGGTTAAGGCTCTCGGCGGTACAATGGATAGCAAAAATATCACATTCACAAACTGCATTGCCTGGGGCGGATATGCGAGATGCTTTGGTATCACAGGGGAAGTCAACAAGAAAATTTCCGATGTAGCTTTCCGTGACTGCGCTGTAATTTATCGTGACGGTATATGGGATAACGACAGAATCGGCTCACTCGTTGTTGTAGCAGAGCAGACCGAGGGCAGTATTGACGGAGTTGTTTTTGAAAATATTGAAATATTCCGTGATGAAGGCAGACCGATTCTTGTGAAGATTTATGATGAGGAAGCGGAGAATTTTGAGATTAAAAACGTTGTATTCAAAAATATTTCCTACACTTCATATATGAGCCCGAAAATTGCAGGTACTGACAGCAATACAAACACAGTTCAGGTTGAGCTTGACGGTATAACCGTTCGCGGAAAGAAACAGCGATTCCCGAAAACAAAGTTCACCATCGGCAAGTATTGTGAAGTAACTTCTAAATAATTTAAGTGGTCGGTTTAGAATTATAAAACATAAGTAATCAGATAAATTTATTTGAATTTCAAATAGACAAATTCCAATTCAACAAACAAGAGCAACAGTATTTTCACTGTTGCTTTTTTGTTTGTGAGGGTGGTATAATTAACTCAATCGATTGCGGAACCAAGGTGGAATATATGGTTAAAGAAGTTATTCATGACCCGATTTTGTTGGCAATTAAATCGGAAAAGGCTACAATTGAAGATTTGCAGGTGGCAGAGGATTTGTTGGATACGCTTATCGCCAATAAGGATGGTTGTGTTGGTATGGCTGCCAATATGATTGGTGGGCACAAGCGCATTATCTGTTTTGATAATGAGAGTACATATATGACTATGTATAACCCTGAAATTATCAAAAAATCAGACCCATACCAGACAGAAGAGGGATGCCTTTCTCTCCTTGGTGGTCCTCGTAAATGTAAGCGTTTTAAGAGTATAAAAGTGCAGTGGCAAACAGCCGAATTCCAAACCCGAATCAAAACCTTCACCGGCTGGACAGCACAAATAATCCAACACGAAATCGACCATTGTGATGGGGTGTTGATTTAATGAAAATAATAATTAATGCCGACGCATGTCCCGTTGTAGATATTACCGTGAATACAGCCAGAGAGCGAGGGCTCCCGTGTATCATTGTCTGCGACAATACCCACACCATTGAAAAAGATGGAGCAAAAACTATCGTCGTTGATAAGGGTGCAGATTCTGCAGATTGCCGTATTGCTAATATAACCGAGAAGGGTGATGTAATTATCACACAGGACTACGGTCTTGCTGCACTTGTGCTTGGTAAAGGAGCTAAAGCTCTTAACCAGAACGGACTTATTTACACCGACAGTAATATAGAGAATCTCCTTTTCACCCGTTTTATAACGATTATAGTTAGTCGAAACAGTGTGTATATACACTGTTTCGCTACCAAATCAATGATTTGGTGGCGAATTTTCGTTGAAAATTCGACTACAATCCTTTCAATGAGTGTAGTGAAAAATTGAATTTTAAAAATTCAATTTTTTAAAAGCCGATAAAATCGGCTTTTGCGAAACGCCAAAGCGTTTCGACAAACCACAGTCATTATAGGCAAAAAGGAGCGTATGGCAGGCAACAGAACAAAAGGCCCGAAAAAACGCACCGACCAAAACGATGCAGATTTCCTGAAGGCTTTGCTTCTGTGTCTTGAATAGGATGTTCAATTCGGAAAATATCAAACAAAGACCCGAGAAGATTAAATCTTCTCGGGTTGCATTTCTTTTATATCAATGGTAAAATTAATATATTCCAATATTAAAATAGGTGACTGATATGACATTTGAAGAGCGCAAAGCGCAAGTGAAAACTTATCTCGGCAAGAGGGTAGTTATAGGCATTGACCGACCTGTCGGTTACGTTCATCAGAAAGAAAACTATTCCCTTACATATCCCATTAACTACGGCTATATTCCCGGTGTTCTTGGTGGTGATGGTGAGGAGCTTGACGTTTATCTTTTAGGTGTGAATGAGCCTGTGGAAGAATATGAGTGCGATATTATCGCAATCGCTCACAGACACAATGATGTTGAAGATAAGCTTGTTGGCGCACCTGTAGGCATGAGATTTACAAAAGAAGAAATCGAAACCGCAATCCACTTCCAAGAGCAGTATTACGATACCGAGGTTGAGGTTATTAAATAATAAACTCAAATATCAACTCCCACTTACTTAATTGAACAGTAGGTGGGAGTTTTGTTTCGCAAAGTCCTAAGAATGTCCCAATGGATATGTTATAATATCTCCAAGTTAAGAAATTATATATCAAGGTAGGGGAGTTAAATGTATATAAAATCATTAAAGTTGACATCAGATTATGACGAAACTATCTTTATCAGAGATTTAGTCCGTACTTGTTACAACGGAGTTTATCCTTTCAAAATCTTCCCTGAAAAAGGGTTGAACAAAATAGATTTTGCACCCATAACAATTTTCTATGGTGGCAATGGTTCGGGTAAAACAACCTTGCTTAATATTCTTGCAGAGCTGACAGGTGTAACCCGTCATTCTGCGTTCAGTGGGAGTGCATTCTTTAAAGAATATACACGCCGTTGTCAGTTGGGTGCAAAGTCCATACCCGATGGAAGTCAGATTCTCACAAGTGATGATGTTACCGATTATCTTCTTAATATCCGCTATCTGAATGATGGTATAGATGTCCGCAGAAACGAATTGTTTGACGAATATCTCGATAGAAAATACAGTAGCCATCAACTTAAATCAATGGCAGATTATGATGACTGGAAAGAGAGCATGGATGCGAAAAAATCAACACAATCAATGTATGTTAAAAACCGTCTTATGCGAAATGTTGATATGCAATCAAACGGCGAAACCGCTATGCGATATTACACAGAACGAATTGACAGAGATGCCCTGTATCTCATAGATGAGCCTGAAAATTCACTTTCAGCCACAAGGCAAAAAGAGTTGGCGGAGTATCTCCACCAATCCGCAAGATTCTTCGGTTGTCAGTTTGTCATCTCAACCCACTCGCCATTCTTCTTGGCAATGCCCGGCGCAAAGGTCTATAACCTTGATTTGTACCCAGCAAGAGAATGTAATTGGACAGAACTTGAAAATGTGCGAGCATATTACGACTTTTTCAAAGAACACGAAAATGAGTTTTGAAAAAAGGAACAATACAATTAAATTTAGAGCAATTGCTATAAATCGAAAAATAGTATATAATTGACTTAACTAACTTTAAAGGTGATTATATGCCACTACAAATAGTAAGAAATGATATAACAAAAATGACGGTTGATGCCATAGTTAATGCTGCCAATTCCACTCTCTTAGGTGGTGGCGGTGTTGATGGTTGTATTCACCGTGCAGCAGGTGAGGAGTTGCTCAAAGAGTGCAGAACTCTTGGCGGTTGCGAAACAGGTGATGCTAAGATTACCGGTGCATACAACTTGCCTTGCAAGTATGTAATACATACCGTCGGTCCTATCTATGAGGATGGCAACCACGGAGAAAAAGCACTCCTTGAATCCTGCTACAAAAAATCCTTAGAACTCGCAAAGGAACACAACTGCGAAAGCGTAGCATTTCCTCTCATTTCTTCAGGTGTATATGGCTACCCGAAGGACAAAGCACTTAAGGTTGCAATTGATGTTATAAGTGACTTTCTGTTGGAAAACGAAATGACAGTCTATATCGTCATTTTTGATAAGAAAGCATATCAAATCAGCGAAAAACTGTTTTCTGATATTGCAGAATATATTGACGACAGATATGTTGATGAGCACGAAATACTCAACCGCACTCGTCGTAACATTTACGGGAACAGTATGGCGTTTCCACAAAGCACAGTTTTAAATGATGCTATTGAAGAATGCGAGTGTTATGCGCCTATGTGTGCATCTGCCCCTGCACCAAAAGCAGCCACTCTTGAAGATGCGGTGAAGCAAATTGACGAAAGCTTTTCTCAGATGCTTCTGCGTAAAATTGACGAAAAGGGTATGACTGATGCCCAGTGCTATAAAAAGGCTAATATAGATCGAAAGCTGTTCTCTAAAATCCGTGGTGATGTGCATTATAAGCCATCAAAACCCACCGCAATAGCCTTTGCAATTGCTCTCGAACTAACACTTTCCGAAACAGAAGATATGCTCAAAAAGGCTGGCTTCGCCCTTTCGCATAGCAACAAATTCGATATCATAATCGAATATTTCATAAGTAAAGGTAATTACAATATCTTTGAAATCAACGAAGCCCTGTTCGCCTTTGACCAGAGCTTATTAGGAGGTTAAATAAATGGCAAAATTTATTTTCCTTGATATAGATGGTGTTCTTAATTGCAACAATACAAGTGAGCTTTTTCTTGGTATGACAGGAATCGAAGACCGATTAGTAGAAAAACTCAGTGCTATTGTAAAAGCAACAGGAGCAGAAATAGTACTTGTATCTACCTGGCGCGATTATTGGGAGCCTCAGGAAAAAGAAAAACAGGATGCTGAGGGTACATATCTTGACCAGAAATTTATGGAACATGGTATTCATATCAGTGATAAAACAGACCCTAATTGGCTTTATAAAAGAGGCGAGGGTATCAAAGAATGGCTTAAAGACAAAAATGTTGAGTCGTTCATTATTCTTGATGATGAACCCCATGATTATAAAGAATTGAATCTTGAAAAACATTGGATACAGACATATGATGTAAATGATGGCGGTATCACGGATGAAGATGTGGTGAAAACCATCCGAATTCTTAATAGTAAGGGAGAATGATTATGTTGAAATTTATCTGCTACCCCAAATGCACTACTTGTCAAAAGGCGCAGAAGTGGCTTGATGATAATAATATCAAATATGAATTAAGAGATATTAAGCTCAATAACCCGACTGTTGAAGAGCTTACCGAATGGTACAACAAAAGTGGATTACCATTAAAGAAATTCTTTAACACAAGCGGTCTCTTATACAAATCAATGGAGCTCAAAACCAAGCTACCAACCATGACCGAAGAGGAAATGCTAAAACTCCTCGCCACAGACGGTATGCTCGTCAAACGCCCGATTTTAGTTGGTGGTGATTTTGTGCTGGTTGGGTTTAAAGAGAGTGAGTGGAAAATCAAAGTGTGATTAAATTTGTCTCCCGTCAAGCGACCTTTTTACGTGAATAACAAACTATAATGTGATTGTAAGGTTAAGAAACCAAGCAATCACATTATTTTTTGGAGGAAATTTAAATGACAACAAACAATAACAAAATAAACAAAAACGGTATCACAGAACTCGTATTTATCCTTGACCGTAGCGGTTCAATGAGCGGTCTTGAAAAAGACACAATCGGTGGCTTCAATTCTATGATTGAAAAGCAGAAAAAGGAAGCGGGCGAGTGCTATGTTTCAACTGTTCTTTTTGACAATGCCAGCGAAGTTATCCACGATAGAGTTAAGCTCTCCGAAATTAAACCTATGACAGAGGATGATTACTATGTAAGAGGTTGCACAGCTCTTATTGATGCTATCGGCGGAGCAATTCACCATATCGGTAATATCCATAAATACGCCCGTCCTGAAGATGTACCCGAGCACACAATGTTTATCATTACAACCGATGGTATGGAGAATGCCAGTCACCGATATACATCAGACAGAGTAAAGCATATGATAGAACGCCAGAAGGAGCAATATGGATGGGAATTCCTCTTCATCGGCGCCAATATTGATGCAGTTGAAACCGCCGCACAGTATGGTATTGGTAGCGATAGGGCAGTTAATTACAACGCAGACGAAAAGGGTACTAAAATCCTCTATGCAACAGTTTCTGAAACTATCTGTAATATGCGTACAAACGCCCCACTCCAATCCGACTGGAGCGACGAAATCAATAAAGATTACGAAAAACGAGGTAAAAAACATTAAATTGGCGCCTTGAACACCATACAAAGACCCTAAAATAGTACAATGAATATGTTATAATAAAGCTACCAAATAAAGAAAGGTTGGTTTTTATGTCAAAGAAAGGTTATACAAGACAAGGTTTTTTCGGTGATTTAGAGCATTTCGATGCTAATGGTAAGAAAATCGGAACAAGTCGACCAGGGTTGTTCGGCGGATATGATAATTATGATGCTTCCGGCAAGAAAACAGGACATAGTGACCCAGGCTTTTTTGGCGGTTACAACCACTATGATAACCATGGACACAAAACTGGCAATTCTACACCCGGTCTGTTTGGAGGGTATGACCATTACGACAATAACGGACACAAAACAGGGGAAAGTACACCTGGTTTCTTTGGTGATTTGCATCATAAGAAAAAATGAAGGTCAAATATATAAATGAATCTGATGTATCTTTAACTAATGGAAAAATATACGAAGTTATTAATATCGAAAAAGGCCTATATAGGATTGTTGATGACACTAATGAAGATTATTTGTTTTATCCCGAAGAATTTGAGGTTGTGGAGGTGTAATTATGGACTGGAACAACAACGGTAAAGTCGATGCAGGGGATTACGCTCACTATAGAATGATGACTGAATCATCAAACAAAGCCTCAACCAATAAATCTTCACAAACAATAACAACATCAGATAGTGGCTTGAAAACCTTATTGATAGTTATTGTCATATCAATTGTGTATGCCGTTCTCGAGGCAGTGGGCTCAAGCTGATAAAATTAAATAAACCATAAAGAGTGCGTGAGGGACAAGCCCTTTGACCGCACAGCAACCTGCTGATTAGTAAGGTGCTAAAGCTTGAATGATGGGAAAAAAAGAGTTGCTCCCATCATAACGATGGGAGTTTTCTTGTGTGCTCTTTTGGAATAAAAAATAGTACTACTTAAAGTCGTACAAAATAAAAAGGAGTGCATACAAAATGCGAAAAATTAAGGATTTAATTAACAATCAAAAGAAGGTTTATATCCTTCTCAAAAACGAAGAAATTGCCAAAAGATTTATGTTAGATGCAGAATCAGAAGGTATAACCTTCATCGATGGCTCAAATCCCATAGATAATGCTCCGGATGACATTATAGCTCTGCTCCCAGATGGCACAATATGCTATGTGGGTTGGGCGGGTAGAATATGCTACCATAATAACCAATGCATACGGATTGATTATGAGGAGTATGTTAGCTAAAAATGCTATTCCCATCGTCATAATAACCCAATCCACGAAATCTAATTTGGTGAACAGATAGAATTTGTAAGGTTGGTAGGTAATAATATTTCGATCGAGTATTGAGTAGTAATGTAATAATTAATTTTTGTTAAATATGCAAATCTGTGCGATTTGAGGCAAGAAGGGACGAGGGTAGGGATGTTGGTCTCGATCCTTGTTTTTTCTTTTCAGGCGTATAAAAATTTACCTGCATAAGTCAAAGAAAAGCTTCTGTGAAACTCAATACACAAATTTTTATTGATTACATTTTGAAAATGAAGTATAATGATACCATAACTTTATATAGGGGGTGAGTGTAAATGAAATGGGATGATATCCAGATGATTTCTGACGGTATGAAAAATTCCTTAAATAGTTACACTCCACTTAAATCACTTTGTTGATATTTTTAAAATGGATTTGCTGTGAAATCCACAGAGATTTATATTTATTCTGCTTTTGTCAGGTTCTGAGATAATGAATGGGTTCATTGTCAGAAACTTACTTTGGAGCGGAATATTTGTCGTGTCAAAAAACATTTTAAAAATAAAGGTGATTATATGAAGAATAAAGATACTAAAAAATTATCAAAGTTAAAATATATTTTATTTCTCCTTAGACCATATTGGAAATATGGAAAAGGATACATTCTTACCATTTTACTGATGTCCACAGTGCTTCAACCTGTATCTACATACCTTACGGCACTTTTACCGCAAAAGGCAATTGACGCTGTTATGAATGATACACCTCACAAAGAGGTCATCTTCTTAATCATAATGTTCACTTTGTTTATTGTTTTGGTTTCTGCATTGGAAAAGGTCATTCAAATGGCATATACACAAATGACACTTGTAAAAGTCAGTAACAAAATCAAAAATGATGTTAATAAAAAAGCATTAGACACAGATTTCAAGTACTATGACAAACCTGACTTTTTTGTGAAGTTTATTTTCGCACAAGAAAGCTATCCTATTCATGCCCAAAATGTTGTTATGTTTCTCCCGGACATTTTGCGAGGAATCGCAACAATGGTTGCAATGGTTTCGATTATTGCATCTGTGGGTCCTGTTCTACTTGGGATTACCGCTTTTTTCGTTATACTTAATGCGATTGTAGGAATACCTGCCGTAAAGCCTACTGCAGATTATGAAATGAGTCTTGCTGATGCTTGGCGTCCAATGGAATACTCAAGCAGAGTGTTGAAAACTAAAGAAAATGCAGCCGATTTGCGTGCATCAGGTGCAGGCTTAAAGCTTCTTAACACAGTTAATGGAGCTATGGATAACTTCCAGAGAGTGTATAAACAGTTTATAAAAAAGGTTGCTCCATTCCATCTCTTGCAAGGTGCAGTTTCTCCCATACAAGCCGCCTGTATTCTTGCATATATAATATTTTTTGTTATTGCCGGTGACAAAACACAAATAGGGTTATATGCCTCGCTTACTGTTGCTTCAACAGCATTGGCTTCAAGTCTTAATGATGTAGCAGGTAGCATTATGCAAATGCTTCAATGCATAGCAAACGGAGAAAAGGTTGCAGAGTTTTTTGAAGCTGAATCTGAAATTGAACCACAAAAAGATAACGCTATTCCTGCTCCTGACGGTATTTATGAAATTGAATTTAAAGATGTTTCTTTCGGATATGAAGAATCATCACAGTTGTTCAAAAACTTCAATCTACATATAAAGCCCGGACAAAGAGTTGCAATTGTTGGTGAAAATGGCGCAGGTAAAACAACGTTAACAAAACTGTTATTGCGTTTATATGATGTAAATGATGGTGCTGTACTTATCAATGGGAAAAATATAAAAGATTATGATATTCACCAATTAAGATTGAACATCGGTGTAGTATTTCAGGATATCCGCGTATTAGCAATGAGCCTGCGTGATAATTTAACTGTATATAATGATATGCCTGATGAGAAACTGATTGAGATATTGGATAAAATTGGTTTGGAAGAAGTACTAAAAAAAGCAAACGGAAATTTAGATACAATGGTTTCCCGTGAATTTACAGAAGACGGCATTTCGCTTTCCGGTGGAGAAGCACAAAAGCTAATGCTTGCAAGATTGTTTACAGATACCTTCGGATTGTTAATACTTGATGAACCTTCATCTGCTCTTGACCCATTGTCCGAAGTTAATTTAATGAAAAATATTCTCGATATATCAAACACTGCGACAACAATTATTATCGCTCATCGTCTTTCAACTGTACGAAATTTTGATTGTATTTATCATATTGAAAACGGAGAAATTATTGAAAGCGGTTCTCATGATGAATTGATGGCTCTTAAAGGTAAATACTACGAAATGTTTATTAAGCAAGGCGAAAATTATCAAAACTGAATGAAATGAAGAGAGGACAGGGTGAAGACCCCGTCCTCTCGTTTTTGGTGTAAAAACGCTTATCTTCTCTTATTAGTCTTCTTCATATCAAAAGCAGGGTTGATAGCATAGAAATTCTTTGAATCCATTCTGTCAGTGGCAAGTCTTAAGCCTTCACCAGTAATGGATTCCTGAAAAAAACGACACATTAAGCCAAATTTCGCAAAAATAGCGAAAATCACACTGGGATTCATAAAAAATCAGACTCAAAATGCCAATTATGGAATAAATCCTCCTAATACAAACACCCAATTCCGATTAGTAAAATTTAGCCTAACACCACAACACAGAGCAGGGTAGTACACCACAAAGTACAACCCTGCTCTATTTTTATCATATTAACTGCAAATTTATTGCTGTTTTAACTAATTAGCTGTGTTGCTGATTGTGCAATACAATGAAAATTAAAAAAATATAAAATAAATGTGAAGTATTTGTATTTTTTTGTCATATATAAATAGGATGTGCATTTTTCTGTAAAATTTTATACACAATATTCAAAGAAAATACTCATAGTCCGTTGAATAGGATTAGATTTAGTTGAAAACCTAAAACAAAAGTATTATAATGCAATTTATGGACTATTTACCTTTGATATGTTGATGTGTAAAATTTGTACTCTTTAATCAAAAAATGCAGTTGAAAAACCGAGCGAAAAATGAAAGGATAAGGTCATAATGAATAAAGAGAATTTTGTTCCTACTGAATTTTTACAGGATAACATCAACTTGTTAGATGAAAAGAAATCACAAACTACATACAAAATTGAGTATGTTTCAAAGTATGTTGAAAAGTGGCTTTTTGTAATGTCCAATATAGGTGATGTTAAAAATATTAATTTTATTGATTGTATGTGCAATGCTGGAATTTACACCGATGGTGAGTTGGGAACGGCTATAAGAGTTCTTCAATTGTTTAATAAATTTGCCATACAACATCCAGATAAAACATTCAACTTAATCTTAAATGATATTAATCCTGATAGACTTAATATCATAACTACTATTATCAATGATTTTATTGGTATTAAAGCAACAAATATACGAATCATAACACGTAATATGGATGTTAACAAGTTTTTGTCGGATGAAAAGTTTTTTTATCAATATTTCAATTGTTATCCAAATCGTTCGTCAAATTTGGTATTTGTTGATCCGTATAATTTCTGTACTGTTAAAATCTCAGTGCTCCAAGAATTTCTTTCAAAAACATATTGCGAATTGATATTTAATATTTTCACAAGTGATTTTGTTCGCAATCAAGATAAAGATAAAATGAAAAATTTCTGTGCAGAAGAAAACATAACTTGTACATCTAAAAGAGCCATGGTTAATCAAATCACTGATAGGTTAAAAGTCGGCAATATTAGGCATTCTTTTGCTTATGAATTTAAAACAATAACAAATACAGAACTTTATCAAATAATGTTTTTCACCCCCAATATTAGAGGGTTGGAAAAGTTAAAAGAAGCCTTGTGGGACACTTTTAACGGTAAAGAATTCCATCGTAACGAAAAAGATTTCGAGGAAATACAAATGTGTATGTTTACCGAAGAAGACGAGAAAGATTGGCGATTAGAAACACATTCTTCTATTGCAAAACAATTATTATTAGAGCATTTTTCAGATAACAAAGAAATCGATTACTTAACTATCGAAGGGTTTATTATTGAAAATACAATGCTTAATGGAAACCAAATTATAGAACATGTTCTTAAGCCGCTGATTCAAGAAGGTAAAATGAAAAAGTTGGGTTATGTAAAACGCTCAAGTAATTACAAGAGTGACAAATATATCATAGGTGTATTAAAAAATGGGAATTATTAAGACAATAAAACGAAATACAATGCTTTATAAAACTGGCGTCGAATATGGTGATTATACTATAAACCACATTCAGGGATGTGCTCATGGTTGCAAATACCCGTGTTATGCTATGTCTATGGCAAAAAGATTTGGTAAAGCAAAGACTTACGAGGAATGGTGCGAGCCCAAACTTGTTGAAAATACTCTTGAAATTTTGGATAAAGAAATACCCAAATATAAAGACAAAATAAAATCAGTTCACCTTTGTTTCACAACTGACCCTTTTATGTTTGGATATGATGAAATATCTGAAATGTCAATCGCTATTGTAAAAAAACTAAATAATGCAGATATTAAGTGCACTGTGCTTACAAAAGGTATTTTACCTATTGTGCTTTCAGAACTTTCACCTGAAAATGAGTATGGCATAACACTGGTTTCTCTAGATGAAAATTTCAGAAAAGAAATGGAACCTAATACTGCCCCTTACGATAAGAGAATAAATGCTCTAAAAGCTTTGCATGATGCCGGATGTAAAACTTGGGTGAGTATAGAACCATATCCAACACCGAATTTTGTTAAACAAGATTTAAGAGAGCTTTTAGATGCCATTAGTTTTTGCGATAAGATAATTTTTGGTCGTTTAAACTATAACAAAAAGGTATCCGAGTATAAAGATTACAAAAAATTCTTTAACGACTGTGCACAAACAGTTATAGATTATTGTAATGAAAATAATAAAGCGTATCATATAAAGGATGGTACAATTACGGAGTAATATTACAGGCAACATTAAGAAATAAGCATCGAGAGTAAGGTGAACTTACTCTCGATGTTTGTTTGGTCCCTTTAGGGGTGGAAAATTAACCCCCGGTTCTACCGGGGGAGTAAAAAGGCTTTAGCAAAGCCAAAAACGGCGAGTTCAAAGCTGCTGGAAGTTGTTGAAAGAAATTAAACCTCCGAGTACAATAAATGTGGTTTGGCCGCCGCATTACAAAGTACAAGGAGGAATAATTAATGAAAAAGATAATGAAATAAAAAAAAGATATTGGAGAGATATTAAGAAAATTGTGCATACTAAAAGGTATGAAAATAATAGAAGCAGAAGCGTGGCAGACCACATACATATGCTCGTAAGTATCCTACCGCATATAAGCGTATCACAATTTAT
>JAZQLF010000031.1:0-221986 GCA_045542535.1 Acutalibacteraceae bacterium
TTCAAAACAGCTAAACAGGCTGTTATGAAAAGCGGTAACTATGCTTACATCGGCCGTAAGCAGAAAAAGAGAGATTTCCGTCGTCTTTGGATCACAAGAATCTCTGCAGCTTGCAAAATGAATGGCATCAACTATTCAACATTCATCAACGGTCTTAAAAAAGCAGGTATCGAACTTAACAGAAAAATGCTTTCAGAGATTGCTATCGCAGACCCCGAAGGTTTCGCAGCACTCGTTGAAAAAGCAAAAGCAGCTCTTTAATAATCAAGTATTGCGCCCGACCAAGAAAATTGGTCGGGCGTAAGATGTTTTTTTGAACTATGGAAAAAATTACAAGTAAAGTTAATGACCGTATAAAATATGCGGTGAAAATTCGTGAAAACAGCTCTTTCAGAAAGCAGGAAAACCTGTTTTTTGCAGAGGGTGCAAGGCTTTGTTTCGATGCGGCTTCAAGCGGTGTTGAAATTTCCGAAATGTATGTAACTGAAAAAGCCTTGGAAAAATACGAAGAATATGTGCGTTTGGTAAAAGAAAATGCCGAGCGTAGTTTCCTCGTGTCCGAAGAAGTGGCTGAAAAACTTGCGGATACTAAGAGCAGTCAGGGCGTTTTTTGCCTTTGCAAAATGCTTGACAAAAAAACAAATATAGGTAAAATAAAATACAATGGGAAATATATTGCCTTAGAAGGTGTTTCAAATCCTGCCAATTTCGGCGCAGTTGTAAGAACTGCCGAAGCGGTGGGACTTGATGGCGTTATCGTCAGCGGCGGTTGCGATATTTATAATCCTAAATCTCAAAGAGCCGCTATGGGTTCTCTTTTCAGACTCAATATTGTGGAAGTGGAAAATCTTCCCGAAACCTTGAAAAACCTTGCTGAAAATGGTATGGCAGTACTTGCAGGTGTTCCCGATTCTGATGCGGAGAAATTGACGGAAGTTGATATGAGCGGCGGAGTTGTTGCCATAATCGGAAACGAGGGTAACGGTATTACCCAGGAAACCTGCGCCGTGGCAACAAAGCTTGTTACGATACCTATGAAGGGCAGAGCGGAATCTCTTAATGCCGCTGCAGCTGCTTCAATAATTATCTGGGAAATGATGAGATGAGTGTTTGTCCTGTTGAATATTGGATATGGCTACAAAATTCATTGGGCGCGGGTGCGCGTACCGATGAGCTTCTCTCATATTTTAAAACCCCTGAAGAAATGTATAAAGCAGGGGATTATGAATGGCGCCTGTCAGGACTTTTGACTCAAAAGAAGATTGAGTCTTTGAAGAATTCTACTCTTGAAGAAACTACCGAGATAATAAAAGAATGTCGTCAAAAGGGGTATGAAATAATAACTCCTGACGATAATCTTTTTCCCAACCGATTGAAAAATTTAGCTGATATGCCCCTTGTGCTTTACGGATTGGGAGATTGCTCTGTTTTGAATGATGCTGTCAGTATCGGTATGGTGGGCACAAGAAACGCAAGTAACTACGGAATAGAAACTGCCCAGAAGCTATCATTTTTGTTGGCTCTTTCGGGAGTAACGGTTGTAAGCGGTGGTGCTTTGGGTATAGACAGTGAAGCCCATGCAGGTGCAATGCTTGCTAAAGGAAGGACTCTTGCTTTTTTAGGTTGCGGACTTTCGGTTAACTATCTTATGGAAAACGCTTCTTTGAGAAGAGCTATAACAAGATACGGTGCTGTTGTTTCTGAATATTCACCATTTACACCTGCAAGCAGAACAACCTTCCCAACAAGAAATCGTCTGATTTCAGGGGTGTCTTTAGGAGTTGTAGTTGTTGAAGCGGGTGTAAAAAGCGGTTCTCTTATTACCGCAAATTATGCTCTTGACCAGGGGAAAGATATTTTTGCAGTTCCCGGTGATATTGTCCGTTCCTCATTTGACGGAACAAATTATCTTATAAAAAATGGCGCAAAGCCTGTTTTTACTGCGGAAGATGTGTTAAGTGAATACGAGCATCTTTACGGTGACCTGCTGGATTTATCAAATGCTAAAACTACTATTGCTTCGATTCCCTATGTGGATTACAGAAAAAAGAAGCCCAGATCTCAACAGGTTGAAGCAAAAAAAGAAGAAACTAAAGAAAAACTGGCTGAAAAGCCCGTTAAAGCTATCGAAAGAAAACCCCTTCCCGAAGATATCAGCGAGGAAGCAAAAATTGTTTATTCTGTACTGAATGAAAACGGCACACATATTGATGATATTGTAAGGGAAACAAATTTAAAAATGAATGTTGTACTGTCTTCTTTGACTGAACTTGAATTATTGGATTTCGTTCAGTTGGAAAGCGGTAAGAAATATAAAATAATCAAATAATTCAATCTATATATGAGAAAATGAAAGGATGAAACCAATGTCCAAACTTGTTATTGTTGAGTCTCCCGCGAAAGCGAAAACAATAAAAAAATACCTTGGCAGTGAATATGATGTTGTGGCTTCTATGGGTCATATCAGAGATTTACCTGCTGCAAAGCTTAATGTTGATGTTAAAAACGATTTCAGTCCTAAATATGCAATTATCAAAGGAAAGGAAAAGCTTGTAAAAGACCTTAAAGAGCGCGTTGACGGTTGCGATAAAGTATATCTCGCAACTGACCCGGACCGCGAAGGAGAAGCAATTTCCTGGCATCTTGCCACTGTTCTCGGTCTTGACCTTAACGATAAAAACAGAGTTAAATTTAACGAAATTAACGAAACAAGCGTAAAACGCGGTATCAGCAATCCTGAGGTTGTTGATATGGGTCTTGTTGATGCTCAGCAGGCTCGCCGTATTCTCGACAGACTCGTTGGTTACAGACTCAGCCCCTTTATTTCTCAAAAAATCAGAAGAGGACTTTCTGCAGGTCGAGTTCAGAGCGTTGCAGTTCGTCTTATTGTTGACCGTCAGGAAGAAATCGAAAAATTCAATCCCGAAGAATATTGGTCAATTGATGCAAAATTCCTTTCAAACAGAAAGACCTTGAGCGCAGCTCTTACCGCTGACGAAAACGGTAAGGTTAAAATAGAAAATCAGGAGCAGGCAGATTATTATCTTTCTCGCCTTGAGGACGCAGCTTACACTGCAACAAGCGTTAAGAAGGGTACAAGAAAGAAACAACCTGCACCACCCTTTATCACTTCCTCAATGCAACAGGAAGCATCAAGAAAGCTTAACTTCCAGGCTCAGAAGACAATGAAAATTGCTCAGGAGCTTTACGAAGGTGTTGAACTTGCAGGCTACGGTATGACAGGTCTTATCACTTATATGAGAACTGACTCTCTCCGTATTTCAGAAGAAGCAAGAGCAGCTGCAAATGCTTTCATTACAAAAGAATACGGTGAAAAATATCTTCCCGAAAAACCCAGATACTTTAAGACAAGAGCAGGTGCTCAGGACGGTCACGAAGCTATAAGACCTGCAAATGTTGCTATTACTCCTAAAATGGCAAAAGCAAGTCTTACAAATGACCAGTATAAGCTTTATAACCTTATCTGGTGCAGATATGTGGCTTCTCTTATGGCTCCTTGCGTTCAGGATACAGTTAAGGTTGAAATAACTGCACAGAAGGATGGAACAGAAGGTTACTGCGTATTCTCTGCAAGCGGTTATTCAATTAAATTTGACGGTTTCACAGCTCTCTATGAGGATGTTACTGCAGACGATGACAGCGATGCAACAATTCCCGAGGTTAAAGCCGGTGATGTGCTCAAACTTAAAGAGGTTAAAGGCAATCAGCACTTTACTCAGCCCCCCTCATTCTTTACAGAAGCATCTCTTATTAAAACTCTTGAAGAAACAGGTGTTGGTCGTCCCAGTACCTACGCTTCTATCGTTACAACAATTATCAAGAGAGAATATGTAAAGCGCGACGGTAAGCTTCTTAAAGCAACTGAGCTCGGTATTGCAACAACAAATCTTCTTAAAGAAAAATTCCAGAAAATCGTTAATGCAAAGTTCACCGCATCAATGGAAACAAAGCTTGACGAAATTGACGAGGGCAAAACAAACTATGTTGAAATGCTCCATGAATTCTATGACGATTTAGAGAATACTCTCTCTAAAGCAAAAACAGAAATGCAGGGTCAGAAAATTCAGCTTCAGGAAGATATCACAGATATTAAATGCGATAAATGCGGAAGAAATATGGTAGTTAAAGTGGGCAGATTCGGTAAATTCCTTGCTTGTCCCGGCTACCCCGAATGCAAAACAACAAAACCCCTTGTTGAAGAAACAAACGCTACTTGTCCCGTTTGCGGCGGTAATGTAATCGGTAAGAAATCAAAACGTGGCTATCAGTTCTACGGTTGCAGCAATTACCCCAAATGTAACTTTATGACATGGGATAAGCCCACAGGTGAAAATTGCCCCCAATGCGGAAAATCACTCTTTAAGGGTAAGGGTGGCATGGTTACTTGCTCCAACGAGACTTGTGACTATACCTTTAAAGCTGCTCGTAAAAATGCAAAGAAATCACAGGAAGAAAATGATGACTGATAAAAAAGCTGTTGTTATCGGCGGAGGACTTGCAGGGGTTGAAGCGGCTAACCAACTTAGCAAAAGAGGTATTAAGGTTACTCTTTACGAAATGAAGCCCCGAAAGTTTTCTCCTGCCCATAAAAGCGAAAAATTAGGTGAGCTTGTTTGTTCAAACTCTCTTAAAGCCGCTCGTTTAGGCTCGGCGGCAGGACTTTTAAAAGCGGAAATGCGCCTTTTCGGTTCTGTTTGTCTTGATGCGGCAGATATTGCTCAGGTTCCTGCAGGAGGTGCTCTTGCAGTAGATAGAGATGTGTTTTCAAATCTCATTACCGAGCATGTTGAAAAAGACCCCAATATTACTCTCGTTCGCCAGGAAATAACCGAAATTCCCGAAAGCGATATTGTTATAATCGCTGCAGGACCTTTGATGTCCGATGCCTTGGCAGGTGAGGTTTCAAAGCTTTGCGGTAAGGATTTCCTTTCGTTCTACGATGCGGCAGCGCCTATTGTTACTGCAGAAAGCGTTGATATGGAATATGCCTTCACCCAGTCAAGATACGACAGAGGCGGCGAGGATGACTATATAAACTGTCCTCTCAATAAAGAGGAGTATGAAGAGTTTTATGACGCTCTCATAAATGCCGAAAGCGCAGAGCTTCATTCCTTTGACAAGAAAAAGGATGTTTACGAGGGCTGTATGCCCATTGAGGTTTTAGCCTCACGTGGCAAGGATGCAATGCGCTACGGTCCTTTGAAGCCTGTTGGACTTACTAATCCCAAAACAGGTCACAGACCCTGGGCAAATCTTCAGCTTCGTAAAGAGAATAAAGACGGAACAATGTATAACCTTGTGGGATTTCAGACTAACCTGAAATTCCCCGAGCAGAAGAGAGTTTTCTCTATGTTTCCTGCTCTTAAAAATGCGGAGTTTGTAAGATACGGAGTTATGCACAGAAACACATTTCTCAATTCACCCGGTCTTTTAAATCAGGACTTCAGTATGAAGAAAGCCCCTCATATATATTTTGCAGGGCAGATTTCCGGTGTTGAAGGGTATATGGAAAGTGCCGCTTCCGGTATTCTTGCAGGGTACAATGCTGCAAGAAGAATTTTTGGTGAAGAGCCTTTAAGCCTTCCCAAAATCACAATGTTAGGTGCACTTTCTCAATATATCAGCGATGAAAGTGTTAAAAACTTTCAACCTATGGGTGCGGCAATAGGTATAATTGACCCATTGGAAGAAAGAATTAAAGATAAAGCGGAGCGCTATTTGAAAGTAGCAGAACGCAGTCTTGAATATTATAAATCTATAAAATTATGAGGAGGTAATTATGGAGTTTTCAGCATTTGAAGAAATAATCGGTTATAAATTTAAAGATAAAGAGCTTCTTAAAAGAGCTCTTACCCATTCATCCTATGCTAACGAAAATAAATTGCCTCACGATAATGAACGCCTTGAATTTTTAGGTGACTCGGTTTTAGGCTTTGTTACTGCGGAATATCTTTTTGAGGAGTTCAAAACTCGTCCTGAAGGAGCGCTTACAAAGCTTCGCGCGGCAGTAGTTTGCGAAAAATCTCTCTTTAAATTTGCCGAAAAAATCAATTTAGGCGAATATATTCTTATGGGCAGAGGAGAGGAGCATACAGGGGGCAGAAACAGACCCTCTATCGTTTCCGATGCTTTTGAA
The DNA here is from genome assembly GCA_045542535.1 of Acutalibacteraceae bacterium. Classification (GTDB taxonomy): domain Bacteria; phylum Bacillota; class Clostridia; order Oscillospirales; family Acutalibacteraceae; genus DTU089. The sequence continues at coordinate 6,158 of JAZQLF010000031.1, forward strand.
GCGGTTATTGCCGCAATGTATCTTGACGGCGGAATTGAGGTTGTAAGACCTTATATTCTCGGCTTTATTAAAGATGCGGTAAAAAGAGAGGCAAGTTTTAAAGACAACAAATCTCTTCTTCAAGAGGAAATCCAGAAAGAAAAAGGTAACTCTCTTTCTTACGAAGAGGTTGGCGAGTTCGGTCCTGACCACGATAAAACCTTTAAGTTTGTTGTTAAGCTTAATGGGGAAATCGTTGGTAAGGGCGAAGGCAGAACCAAGAAAGAAGCAGAGCAAGCGGCGGCAGGAGATGCCCTTTCTAAAATAAAGAAATGAAGCACGCTAATATTTCACTTTTTGTCCCTCATCAGGGTTGCCCCCATCAATGCTCATTCTGCAACCAGAAAACTATTTCAGGTTCGGTTAAGGAGTTGACACCGGAAGAGGTGAAAGAAACTCTCGAAAAGGCAGTATGTGACGGAGTTGACCCTCAAAACACAGAAATAGCTTTTTTCGGCGGTAGCTTTACTGCAATAAACAGAGAATATATGATTTCTCTTTTAGAAGAAACGAAGCCTTTTATTGACAGTGAAAAATTCTGCGGAATAAGAATTTCCACCCGTCCTGACGCAATAGACGAGGAGGTTCTCCGAATTCTTAAAGAATATAAAGTTACCTCTATAGAGCTGGGAGCGCAAAGCACAGACGAACAGGTTCTTTTATTAAATCACCGAGGTCACAACCGCGATGACATAATAAAGGCATCAGAATTAATAAAAGAAAAAGGCTTTTCTTTAGGTCTTCAGATGATGACGGGTCTTTTGGGGGACACTCCCGAAAAATCCCTGAAAACTGCAGAAGACATAATCTCTTTAAAACCTGACACAGTTCGCATTTACCCAACCATTGTTTTAGAGGGTACATATTTAGGTGAGCTTTATAAAAAGGGCCAATACGAGCCCCAGAGTGTAGAGGAAGCAACAGAGCTTTGCGCGGTTTTGTTAAAAAGGTTTTACGAGGAGAATATAACAGTTATTCGTTTAGGGCTTCATTCGGGCGGAAATGTTGAGGAAGGCTTTCTTGCAGGGCCTTATCATCCCGCTTTCGGTGAGCTTTGCGAATCAAGAATATATTTAGAAACAGCGAGAGAAATTCTTTCAAAGGAACATCCTGTTGAAAGTAAAAATATATGCTCTCTTACAGAGAGAAAAGAAATAACCCTTTATGTTAATGACCGTGAAATTTCTAAAATGACAGGTCAGAAAAGCGCCAACAAAATCGCTCTCAGGAGAGATGGTTGGAATGTTACTGTAAAGGGAATGAAAACACTTAAAAAGTATGAAATTATAATTGAGTAAGTTACAAGAAAGGTAGAAACCAGATGTATCTTAAAGCGATAGAAATGCAGGGTTTTAAGTCCTTCCCGGACAAGACTGTATTGAATTTCGGAAAAGGTATAACGGCAGTTGTTGGCCCTAACGGTAGCGGAAAGAGTAACCTTTCCGATGCTATGCGTTGGGTTTTGGGTGAACAGTCCACAAAGAACCTTCGTGGCTCAAAAATGGAAGATGTTATTTTCAGTGGTACAGATTCCCGTCGTGCAGTTGGCTTTGCAGAGGTTACCCTCAAGCTTGACAATTCCGATATGGCTCTTAATAACCCGAAAAAAGAGGTAACTGTTACAAGACGTTATTACCGCTCCGGTGAAAGTGAATATAAAATAAACGGCGAACAGGCAAGACTTAAAGATATTCACGAATTGTTTATGGACACCGGTCTCGGTCGTGACGGCTATTCTATGATTAGTCAGGGTAAGGTTGAAACTCTTATTTCAGGTAAATCCGAGGACAGACGTGATATGCTTGAAGAGGCTGCAGGTATTTCTCATTACAGATACCGCCGTGCAGACGCTATGCGCCGACTTAATCAGGCAGAAGAAAATCTTTTAAGATTAAGAGATATTCTCACAGAGCTTGAAACCCGAGTTGGTCCTCTTAAAATTCAAAGCGAAAAGGCTCAGAAATTCCTTGAATACGCAGGGGAGAAGAAGAACCTTGAAATCGGTCTCTGGCTTTACACAATAGAGAAAACAAAAAACGATTTAAGAGAGCACGAAAAGAAAATTACTATTGTTGATGCTCAGTATGGAGAAGTATGCAAATCTCTTGAAGAAATCACAGAGAAAATTGATTCATCCTTTGCAGAAACCCAGAGAATTACCGTTGCAGTTGACGAAATAAGAAGAGCTTGTGCTCAGCTTGAAGAACAGGCTTCTCTTCTTGAAAGTCAGATTGCAGTTCAGGAAAATACAATTCTTCATAATAACGAAACAATTGAACGTATCGAAAGAGAAAAAAATGAAGAAAACGATACTGATACAGAAATCGGGACTCAGATCGAGGATGCAAAGAAAGCTATTGAAGAGCTTGAAGCTTCCATTGAAAACAAGAAAGCTGAGCTTAACTCATTTACGGGTGAGCTTGATGTTTTAAGCGATGAAAACAGTAAATCCGCTCAAAGAAGCGTTGAGTTAAGCGAGAAAATGTCTGCTCTTTCTCTTGAAATTGCAGATAACAGAGTTATAAGCTCAACTGCTGCTTCTTCTGTTGAAGAAATTGAAAACAGAATTGCTGTTATTGACGAATTGACCGAGTCAAGAAAGCCCGTTCTCGAAACTCTTCAGGCGCAACAAAAAGAAGCAGAAGAAGAGTTGGGAAAAATTGTTGAACGCAGTACAGAGCTTAACAATTCTCTTTCAGGTATTGAGCTTCTCGCTTCAAAGAGAAAAGAAAAGCTTGATAAATTAAAAGATCAGGAAAATATTCTTCGTAACGATATACAATTCAAAAATTCTCGTATTACTATGCTTTCTGATCTTGAAAAGAATATGGAAGGCTATCAGGGTAGCGTAAAAGCAGTTATGCGCGAGGTAAGAAGAGGTGTGCTTAAGGGTATCCACGCGCCTGTTTCTCAGATTATTACAGTTAAGGATAAATATTCCTCTGCTATTGAAACTGCTTTAGGTGCTCAGATTCAGAATATCGTTACCGATACTGAAAATGACGCGAAGAAAGCTATCGGTTTCCTTAAAGAAAGCCATGCAGGTCGAGCAACCTTCTTACCCCTTACTGCAATTAAAGGTAAGGTTCTTGACGAAAAAGACCTTGATGATTGCTTTGGTTACATAAACCTTGCATCAGAGCTTGTCCAGTATGACAAGAAATATACAGAAATCATCAAATCCCTTTTAGGAAGAACTGTTGTTGCAGAGGATTTGGATGCTGCAATAGCTATTGCTAAAAAATATAATTATAAATTCAAAATCGTTACTCTTGACGGTCAGGTGGTTAATGCAGGCGGTTCAATGACCGGTGGTGCAAAGCTTCAGAATGCAGGTATTTTAAGCCGTGGTAACGAGCTTGAAAAGCTGAAGGCTTCCTTAAGCGAGTCAAAAGAAGAGCTTGAGATATTGCTTAAAGATATGGAAGCTCAGCAGGAAAGCTTCTCTTCTGCTTATGCAGAGCTTGAGGGCTGCAAGAGCGAAATTATTTCCCTCGGTGAAGAGAAAATCAGAGTTGAGGGTGTTCTTGCTCTTCGTAAGGGGAATTTCGAAAACACTTTACAGGCGCAGACTCTTGCAGACGAGGAGAAAGCTCAACTTACTGCACGTATTACTTCAATTAACGATGGTGCATCATCTGCAAACGAGAAGCTTGTTGCTCTTCAGGCAGAGCTTGACAAGGTTGAGGCAGAGCTTTCCAGTCTTACAGGCGACAGAGAAAGTCTTCGTGAAAAGAGAGAAAAGCTTACTGCAGACGCGGCGCAGATAAATCTTTCTATTGCAACTGCCGAAAAGGAAATTGAGGCAAAGCAGGAAGAAATTACCCGACTTCTTAACAGAAGCACAAGCCACAAAGACAAGCTTTCTCAGCTTGACAGCGAAATTGAAGAAATCAAAAAGCGCAACGAGGAAATCAGAGAAAGAATTGATGTTCTTAATGGTGAGGCAGAGGGCTTGAGAACTCAGAGCTCTGCTTCAAAAGAACAGATTGCTTCTCTTATTTCTAAACGCGAACAGTTTGAGCAGGAAAGCGGTAAGCTCCGTCTTCTTGAAAGAGAAAAAACTGATGAACGTGAAAAGCTGGGCGGAGAGAAAGCAAGACTTTCCGAAAGAAAAGAAACAATGGAAAAAGAGTTCCAAGACATTCAGAACAAACTCTTTGACGAATATGAGCTTACAAAGCGCGAGGCGGAAGAGCTTGATATTGTTATCGAAGATATTCCCGAAGCCAAGAAAAGACTCAACGAGCTTAAGAGCAAAATCCGTGGTCTTGGTAATGTAAATGTCAGCGCAATTGAGGAATATAAAGAGGTTTCTGAAAGATACAGCTTTATGCACACTCAGGTAAGCGACGTTGAAAAATCAAAGGCAGAGCTTATTAAGCTTATTAATGAACTTACCGGCAAAATGGGCGTTCAGTTTAAAGAGCAGTTTGATAAAATCAATTTCAGCTTCGGTCAGACCTTCTCCGAGCTTTTCGGTGGCGGTAAGGCATCCCTCGTTCTTACTGATGAAAGCGATGTTCTCGAATGCGACATTGATATTAAGGTTCAGCCTCCGGGCAAAAATGTTCAGAACATTTCTCTTCTTTCCGGTGGTGAAAAGGGTCTTTCTGCAATAGCACTTCTTTTCTCAATCCTTAAGGTTAATCCTTGTCCCTTCTGTATCTTTGACGAGGTTGAAGCGGCTCTTGACGATGTTAACGTTGCAAGATATGCTTCCTACGTTCGCAGAATGACTCAGAATACACAGTTCATTCTCATTACACACCGCCGTGGTACAATGGAAGAAGCAGATATGCTTTACGGTGTTACAATGCAGGAAAAGGGCGTATCTAAACTTCTTGAACTTAAAACAGCCGAAATGGCTACCAAGTTCGATTTGACATAATTTATATATTTAATGGAGTTTTTCTAATGGGTATTTTTAAGAAAATAAACTTCGGTTTAAGAAAAACAAGAAACAATGTTTCAGGAGCGATTGATAACGTTCTTGACAGCTACACATCAATTGACCAGGAGCTTTTTGACGAGCTTGAAGAAGCGCTTGTTATGGGTGACGTTGGTGTTACAACCGCTTCGGAAATCACCTTGCGCCTTAATGACGTTGTTCGTAAAAAAGGTATAAAAAATCCTGCCGATGTTAAGGCGGAGATTAAAGACATTGTTGCCGAAATGCTTGAAGGCGGAGAAGATATGGGTCTTATTACCATTCCTTCCGTAATTCTTGTTATCGGTGTTAACGGTGTTGGTAAAACTACCACAATAGGTAAGCTTGCCGCAAGATATAAAGCAGAGGGCAAGAGCGTTATTCTTGCCGCTGCAGATACATTCCGCGCCGCAGCTATAGACCAGCTTGATGTCTGGGCAGAGCGCGCAGGAGTTGATATTGTTAAGCATAAAGAGGGTGCAGACCCTGCCGCAGTAATTTTTGATACTATTTCTGCCGCAAAGGCAAGAGGTACTGAAATCATTATCTGCGATACTGCAGGTCGTCTTCACAACAAGAAAAATCTTATGGAAGAATTGGGCAAGATTTACCGCGTTATTGACCGTGAGCTTCCTTATTCTGACCGAGAAGTTCTTCTTGTTCTTGATGCAACAACAGGTCAGAACGCAGTTAACCAGGCTCGTGAATTTGCAAAAATCGCAGAAATCACAGGTATTATTCTTACAAAGCTTGATGGTACTGCTCGTGGCGGTGTTGTTCTCTCAATTAAAAACGACCTTAAAGTACCCGTGAAATTTATTGGTGTTGGCGAGGGTATTGACGATTTACAGCCCTTTAACCCTCACGCTTTCGCAGACGGACTTTTCAACGACCTTCCTGAAGACTTTGAAGAGGAAGAAATTGACCTTTCAAAAATCCGCGAGGAATATGTTCCCGCTGAAGAAACAGACCAGCGTGAAGAGCTTGCAAAGGCAGTTGGTGAAATCTTCAGCGCTATGGCAGAAATTCAAGAACCTTCTGAAACTGCAGAGGAAGAACTCGAGGTTTCTGCGGAGGAAGAAGTTGAAGAAATTCAAGAAAGTGAAACTGTAGAAGAAGTTGAAGAGCCTGTAGAAATCGAAACCGCAGAAATAGAAGAGAATGCAGAGCTTGAAATTGCTGAAACAGAAGACTCAGAAGAGGCAGTTTCAGAAGTTAAAGATAAAAAGAAAAAAGGCTTCTTCGGGAGGTTGTTTGGTTAATGGAAAACAACGTTTTTTTAATCGCAACTCATAATATGAAAAAGAGAGATGAGCTTTACCGCATCCTCTCTCCCTTAGGTATTGATGTAAAAACTGCCGAGCAGGCTGGAGTTGAGATTTCTGATGTTGATGAAACAGGGGAAACCTTCTATGAAAACGCTTTCTTAAAAGCTCAAAGCGGTTGCCTTGAAAGCGGTATGCCTTGTGTTGCTGACGATTCAGGTCTTGCAGTTGACTACCTTGTAGGTGCACCCGGGGTTTTCTCTGCTCGTTTTGCAGGAGAACACGGCAACGATGCAAAGAACAACCAAAAGCTTCTCAAAATATTAACAGATGTTCCTGTTGAGGAAAGAACAGCAAAATTCGTTTCGGTTGTTTGTTGCGTATTCCCTAATGGTGATGTTATTGCCGCAAGGGGAGAGTGTAAGGGTTACATCGGTTTTGAGCCTAAAGGCAACGGCGGTTTTGGTTACGACCCATTGTTTATGGTTGGTGACAAAAGCTTCGCAGAGCTTTCAGGTGAAGAAAAGGATGCATTGAGCCATAGAGGTAATGCTCTTCGCCAGATTGCAGAAAAATTAAAGGATTATATGTCCTTATAAATCTTTGTGAATAGTTATAACTGTGCCGAGATTGGTAGTATCAATTTCCATTTTGATATTATTGACTTCGGCACTTATTGTTTCTTTTTTTATTGTTTTTATGGTGTTTTCGAAATCCGTTACATTTAATATTTCTTTGAATATTTCTTCACTTTGGCAAAAGCTTTTTAAACAATCTGAAATGAATGTAAGGGAATCAGGATTCCCTTCTAAAATCACCGGGTCAAAGACTAAATTCATTTCATTAAGCCTGTGTTTTTTATCATATTTGAATTGGAGCATTATTTCTTTTTCGGAGAATCTGAAAAATTTAGTTAAACTGCTTTTGGTGGTGTCAATAATAAAGCCTTCCGAGGTCATATTATAGCTTTCATTAAGCTCATTCATCCTTCTCGAAAAGGCTTCAAGGCTATCTCCTAAAGTAGAGAAAACGCAAGAGTTAAGAGTGATTATTGACAATAAAAGAACAAGGATTTTAAAGTATTTGATTTTCATAAATTTCACCTGATTGTTAACAGAATTTTAACAAATAATACAATGGATGTTGTATAATTCAAAGTGGAGAGAAAGTATAATAATATATATGCTTATAGTATAATTTATATAATATAAATAAATCAGAAGTGATAGTAATGAAAAAGACATTTAAGAAAGTTATTTCTTTAATACTTTGTGTGCTTGTGGCATTTTCTTGCTTTTTGCAGGTTGCCGCCGCAGGTTACACAACAGATTACCCCCAAGGCGTTACTGCCGAGGAGGCGCTTACTGCTGTCAAAGGAACAGATAAGCTCTTAAATAACATTGTTCCCGCTCTTACGGGGGCAAGTCTTTCAGAAACTGTGGAGCCTATGATATACAGCGATGAAAGTCTTTCGAATTTTGTTGTTTCTCTTTACCTTGGTCTTTCTGAAAACGCAAGTGAAATGGAAACTATCGGTTTAGATATTTCTGTTTTTGCAGTTGCAAGTGGTTTAGGCGATTACCCCAATGTTCAAAAGGCTCTTTCAGAGGCTTCTTCCTGGGAAGAGGTTAATCTTCAAGGTGTTAAATGGGGCGTAAATGATAAAGAGGGTTTTGCTACCGCTTTCGCAAAAGCATTGTCGCCCTTCGACGATATTTTCTACACTCTTCTTTGCTCGGGAACTTACGCAATTTCAAGCTTCATTAAAATTGACGGAGCAAACGGCTATGAAAATGCGATTGTTCCTATGCTTCAGTCCTTGAAATGCACCGATTTAATAAGCCAGGAAGAATTTACAAATCAAGCTAATGCAGACAGAAGCAATATGCTTAAAAATATTCTTCTTCCCATTTTCACTTTATTGGAAAAATGCTTCGAAGCTCCTGCAGACACTTTAACAGACATTTTACCTTCCTTCGCATATTTCGTTCAGAGCGGTGAAATGGATGCTTGTATGGATGCATTACTTTCACCCATATTCTCAAATCCTCTTGTTGAAATAGCAGTATTTTTGAAAATCCTCGATTTAGACTCAATGAGCTTTGATGTAAACGAAATGCTAACAACAGGGCTTTCAGATATGGCAGGGGAAACAGGCTTTCAACTTGCTCCCATTGATCTGGAAAGACTTTCAAAATGCGGTTCTCATAACGGTTTTGAATTCCAGTCCGACAAAGGCAGAGCCTATGTTGAAATAATGCGTTGGCTTATTGATACTCTTAAACTTAATAAGCAATCTCTTCCCCAGCTTATGAAAGATATGGGGGCAGATACCGGAAATGTTTCAACAGATATGTTAAACGGTTTGCTTGAAAATGATACTGATTCATTAGTTGGCGCTCTCATTCTTCTTTTTACTCCCGCTAAATTAAGAGCTCCCGAAATGATGGTTTACCCCGAAATTGCAAAAACTGTTGTTGAGTTTACGCCGAATTTAACTCAGGATAATTATAAGAAGGTTCTTAATGAAATTGACGATTTGCTTGACGATTTCGTTAAAGAGGGCGGTTCTTTCAGCAGTATTGAATCACTTCTTTCCAATGCTATTTATTCAAATGCAAATATAAATGCTCTTTTAACAGGCATTTACGGTGCATTGGAAAAAGAGGGTCTTCTGGATTTACTTGTTCTTTTGGGAATTGATGCAAGTCCTAAGGGTGTGGCAAAATTTATCGAAAAGGATTACCCCGATGCCTATAAGGCTTTGAATAACGCCACATCCTGGTCAAAGGTTTCCCAAAACATTTCCTGGGGCTTTTATAACGGCTCAAGAAGAGGCTTCCAGAATGCATTTGTTGCAGTTCTCCGACCTTTGTACCCCTTATTGAAGGTTGTTCTTGCAGGGGAGGATATGGTTGTTGCGGACGCTATCACCTTAAAAGGTGCGGACGGCTATAACACAGGTGTTATTCCTATTCTCGAAGCTTTAGGCTGCAAAGACTCCTCAATTAAAACTTATACTCAATATGTAAATGATAAAAGCCGGGATGCGCTCTTAGATAATATCGCAGAACCGATTTTTGATTTGCTTGACGAGATTTTTGACAAACCCGTTAAAACTCTTACAAGAATATTACCCAATGTAATTTACTTTATGAACAGCGGTTCTCTTGAAAAATGCATTTCCAACCTGCTCATTCCTGTAACAGCTCTTACATCAAAAATGTCTTCGGTAGTTGATATGAATTTGGACACTTCCGAATTAACAAAGAGCCTTGATTTGAATAAGCTTTTAGGCGGTATGCTTGAGGGCACGGGAATGAAAATCGCAGAGTTTGATATAAATTCCCTTGCAGGTATCGGAACGAAAACAGAGAAAACAAGTAAGAGCACCGCTAATGGAAATTACGTAAAGTATTCATATATCGAAGCGGACCAGACGGGCGTTTTAATGACTCTTTTAAGAGTTCTTGCAAAAACACTTAAGCTTCCCGGTAACGAAAATCTTCTTATGGGCACAATGGCAAGCGGAAATGATACCTTCTCAACATATTCCGCATCTATTGGCGAACAGTTCGCCCAGATGACTGAGGATGAGCTTATTGAATGGCTTTATAACTTGCTCTTCAAAGAAAGAGCGCAAATTGAAATAGTTGTTGATGAGAACTATTCTCCCACAATCATTTATAAAGAACCCCAAAAAGATTATACCGCTCTTTATATTCTCGGCGGTTTTGCCCTTGTAGCAGGAATAATCGGTGTGATAATTTTCTGCAACAGAAAACGTCTTTATTATTGACATTATTATTGAGGTAATAAATTATGTTAGTTTTAAAAAATATAGTTAAGGATTATGTGACGGGCGACACAACCGTGAGAGCTCTTAAAGGAATTGATATCAATTTCCGCGAGAGTGAATTCGTTGCGATTCTCGGTCCCTCCGGTTGCGGTAAAACCACCCTTCTTAATATTATCGGCGGTCTTGACAGATACACCAGCGGTGATTTGCAGATAAACGGCAAATCCACAAAGCATTTTAATGACGGCGATTGGGACACATATCGTAACCATTCAATCGGTTTCGTTTTCCAGAGCTATAACCTTATTCAACATCAGACGGTTCTTTCTAACGTTGAGCTTGCTCTTACTCTCTCCGGCGTTTCCAAAAAAGAACGCCGTAAAAGAGCAATTGAAGCTCTTAAAAAGGTTGGCCTTGAAAATCAAATTCATAAGAAACCCACCCAGATGTCAGGCGGTCAGATGCAGAGGGTTGCTATTGCCCGAGCTCTTATAAACGACCCCGATATTCTTCTTGCAGACGAACCCACAGGCGCTCTCGATACGGAAACAAGCGTTCAGATTATGGAGCTTCTCAAGGAAATTTCTAAAGATAAGCTCATTATTATGGTTACTCATAACCCTGACCTTGCCGAAACCTATTCGAATCGTATTATCAGATGCCTTGACGGTGAGGTTATCAACGACTCCAACCCATTCGAGCCCGATGAAACTGACCGTAAAAATGAAAAAACAAGAGCGGAAAATACAAAGGAAAAGGGCAAGAAGTCAATGTCCTTTGCTTCCGCTTTCTCATTGAGTATCAATAACTTAAGAACCAAAAGCGCAAGAACATTTTTAACCGCTTTTGCAGGTAGTATCGGTATTATCGGTATTGCTCTTGTTCTCGCTCTTTCAAACGGTATTCAGGTTTATATCGACAGAATTCAGGAGGATATGCTCCTTTCCTACCCGATGACAGTTGAAAAACAGGCTTTCGATTTGGAAAGCATTATGACTTCTTTTACGGGTATTACAACGGAAATGGTTGAGGGTATGGAAGGTCAGGAAGAGGGGAAGGTTTATGTTAACGAATCCCTTATGCAGATGGTAAATGCATTTATCTCCGAATCCACTTCAAATAACCTTGATAATTTCAAAAAATATATTGAAGATAATCAGGAAGAGTTTGATAAGGTCTGCAACGATGTTCAGTATAAATACAGCACGGACTTGAATATCTATCGCGCAGATACCGAAAACGGTTTGATTAAAGTTAACCCCAGCACCATGATGGAAAATATGCCCATGATGGAGGGGATGGGGGATATGGCATCACAAATGACAAGTATGATGCCTGTTAATGCCTGGATTGAGCTTATCGGTGACGATAAATTGATGGATGCCCAATACGATGTTATCGCAGGTAAAATGCCCGAAAAGTTCAATGAGGTTGTTCTTATTGTTGACGGCAACAATATGATAAACGAGCTCGTTGTTTACGCTCTCGGTCTTAAGGACCAGGAAGAATTCACAAAGAATATTATGCAGGCTCTTGCAAGTGGTGAGTCTTTAGAAAATGAAGACATTACCGAATATTCTTATGATGAAATTCTTGATATGAAATTCAAGCTTGTTTTAAGCGCGGATTATTTCGTTAAAGATAAGAAAACAGGACTTTGGAGCGACAACAGCGCCAACGATTATTTTGTTAAAAAGCTTGTTGACGAGGGTACAGAGCTTGAAATCGTCGGTATATTAAAGCCCGATGAAAACAACACTCTTTCTTTAGGCACAGGCGGTATAGGCTATATGCGTGACCTTATGGATTACGCTATTGAAGAAACCGCAACACGTGAGGTTGTCAAAGAACAGCTTGCAGATAAAACCAAGGATGTTCTCACAGGTCTTGAATTCACTCACCTTACAGTAAACGATTTCGACCTTAAGGATGTTGATTTAGGTCTTATTGATTTTAATTATCTTGACTATACACCCTTTATGTCCATGGCAGAGGGTATGGATATGTCGGAAATCAATTTAATGGATATGGGAGCTATGTTCGGCTTTGACGATATGACAGAGCTTCAGAAAAAGCTTATGGAGGGCTTCCTTACAGATGAGCAGGTTCTTGCCATTAAACAGGCTTATGTTGACACAATGGCGGCAAAGAGCTCTCTTTCAGGAACATTAGATAAGCTTGGCTATTCAACCTTTGAAACACCATCAATTATTTGCTTCTACCCCAAGAGCTTTGAAGCAAAGGAAAGACTTAACGAGCTTATAAATTATTATAACGAGCAGGTAGCTGCAGATGGTCACGAGGAAGCTCAGATTAAGGTTTCTGACTATATCGGTATGCTTATGAGTAGCTTAACAACGATTATTGACGTGGTTACTTATGTGCTTGTTTGCTTTGTTGCAATTTCTCTCGTTGTTTCATCGGTTATGATTGGTATTATTACTTACATTTCCGTTCTTGAAAGAACAAAGGAAATCGGTATTTTAAGAAGTATCGGTGCATCAAAGAAGGATATTGCAAGAGTTTTCAACGCGGAAACGGCAGTTATCGGTCTGGGCGCAGGTGTGATAGGTATTCTGTCAACCTTACTCCTGGAAATTCCTATTAACTTGTTGCTGAAATATGCTGCTCACATTCCTGCGGCGGCATCTCTTCCGCCCGTTGCGGCAATAGTCCTTGTGATTATAAGCGTTTCACTTACTCTTATCGCAGGTCTTATTCCCTCAAGAATCGCGGCGAAGAAGGACCCGGTTGAAGCACTTCGTACAGAATAAAAAGACAGCACCTTAGGGTGCTGTTTTTTATTAGTGAAGAGTGAAAAGTGAATAGTGAAGAGTTTCGGGGAAGCTTCGCTTCCGAACATTATATTTTGGCGCATTTTTGCGCCCATACATTCCGAATTTCGCATTTCGCATTTCGCATTTTGAATTCCGAATTTTATAGTGCTTTAAACTCATACCCCTGCTCTTTTGCATAGTCGATTATATCGCCTAAGGCGTCTGCGTTATCTGGTGAAACGGCGTGTAAGAGGAGAATGCAACCGGGGTGGAGACGGGCGGTTACTGTATCAAAGGCGTACTGCTTTCCTTTGGGATTTGAGATGTCCCAATCTGCATAGGCACTTGACCAGAAAACAGAGGTATAGCCAATACTCTGCACCAATTCCAAAGCGCTTTCTGAACAAGCACCCTCGGGAAAACGGAAAAAGGGAGCAGAATAGCCGAAATGCTCACGTAAATAGTTATCAAGAGTTTCAATTTCCTTTGCCATTTTGGTGCGGTTGATTTTCGAAAAGTTTGGGTGGGTGTCCGAGTGATTTCCTACAATATGACCCTCGTTAATCATTCTCGCAATCAGCTCGGGATTTTGTTTTACATTTGGCAAAGTTACAAAAAATGCGGCGGTCACATCTTTTTCTTTTAATGTGTCGAGAATTTTCCCTGTGCAACCGTTTTCATAACCGCAGTCAAAGGTGAGATAGATTACTTTTTCGCCACTTGTATCAAGGCAAATAGCGCCATATTTTTCATAAAAGGCTTGATTATTAACAGAAATTTCGTGGGGAATACTGTTTTTTGAAACGCCGAAGCTATGGTTATGGGTCTGAGTTGAAAGTCCTTTTAAATTGTCGGGGTCAATAACGGGCAAGGTTACTTTCGGTAATGGCTCTAAGCCTGTATAGGTTTTCTTTGTTCCTGTATCTTTGCCGTAGATTGCTTTTGCTGTTCTTTTTATTTTGTCCATAGGTTGCGGAGCAGGGGCGCTTTCGGTCTGGCTTTCGCTTTCTGTTTCCGAAGAGCTTTCTTGTTTTTCCGTTGCTTCGCTTGTCTTTGCTTCACTGGAAAATGAAGTAGTTTCTTTTAAATCATTTTTACCGCAACCAACAAATGAGGGGATTAGTAAAAGTATAAGTAGAATTAAAATTGTTTTTTTCATATTTACTCCTTCTGTTTGGCAGGTGAGGGGAAATCCCCTCACCGCTATTTAAACATATACTGAACATTGTCTAAAACTGAATCCATTGTCTTAACGCTCTTTTTGGCAAGCTTTTTCATTTTGGATTTAGTGCTTTTTTTGGAATTAACAACACCTGCGGTAACTGCCGCCGCAACACCCATTGCCATTAAAGCTGTGCCGATTTTCATTGATTTATCAGAACTCATTAACATCATAAAAAACACCTCCCATTTGTTTTTAAAAGTTTGCCCGAGTTAAGAAGAAAGTAGTCATTGGTACTTGATAAAAATAAATGGAAGTGATAAAATTTAAAATAGATATTTTTGGCAAGGAAAGAAGGATTATTATGGAAAATCAAAAAAGACTTGTTGCCATAAACGATATTTCGGGTTTTGGTAAGTGTTCACTTACTGTTGCAATTCCGATTATTTCTGCTGCGGGTGTTGAAACAATCTGTATGCCCACAGCGGTTTTATCAACTCATACAGGCGGTTTCACAGGTTACACTTACCGCGACCTTACTTGCGATATGCCCGATATTTCTGCTCACTGGAAATCCATTGATTTAAAGCCCGATGCAATTTATTCAGGCTTTTTGGGTTCCTTTGACCAGATTGATATTGTCAAAAAATTCGCAGAGGATTTCAAAAGAGAAGATAATCTTTTTATTGCCGACCCTTGTATGGCAGACCACGGCAAAATGTATGCAATTTTTGATAAAAAATTTGCAAAAGCAATGGCAGAGCTTTGCTCAATGGCAGATATAATTTTACCTAATATTACAGAAGCTTGTTTTATGACCGATAGCGAATTTGTTTCAGGTCTTCATACTGAAGAATATATTGAAAATCTTCTTAATAAGCTTCTTGATATGGGCGCTAAAAATGTTGTTCTCACAGGTGTTACATTTGAAGAAAGTAAATTAGGTGCCGCATTCATGGGTCAGGACAGAGAGATTAAGTATTATTTCCAGGACCGTCTTCCCGGAATGTATCACGGTACAGGGGATGTTTTCGCAAGTGCTTTCTGCGGTGCTGTTCTTAACGGCATTTCTTATTATGATGCAATGGGAATCGCCGCAAGATATGTCTGCGATTGCATAAAGAGAACTCAGTCAATGGATAATCCTATTACCTATGGCGTTGATTTTGAGAGAGGAATTCCTTTCTATATTAAGGAATTAGGAAAAATATGAGCGAACTTAATATTGTTTTAGTTGAACCCGAAATTCCGCAGAATACGGGGAACATTGCCCGTACCTGTGCTGCAACGGGTGCAAGGCTTCACATTATAAAACCAATGGGCTTTACCATTGATGATAAAAAACTAAAAAGAGCAGGTCTTGATTATTGGTATTTGCTTGATTTGACCTATTATGAAAATCTTGATGATTTTTTTGAGAAGAACCCTGACGGTAAATATTTCTTTTTTACCACAAAGGCAAGAAAAACTCATTCTGATGCGGTTTATACCGATAAATCATTTCTCTTTTTCGGCAAGGAAACAAAAGGTCTTCCCGAGGAGCTTCTTTTAAAGCACCCTGAGGAATGTGTGAGAATTCCTATGATTGATGATGCAAGAAGCCTGAACCTTTCAAACTCGGTTGCCATTGGTGTTTATGAGGCTTTAAGGCAGTTAGGCTACCCCGAGCTTCAGAACAAAGGTCAATTACATAATTACACATGGGAAGAAAATGTATAAAAATTAATAATTTAAACATAACATCTCCGTTTAATGCATAAATTGTATAGCGGAGGTGTTTTATTATGACAGAAGAAAAAAGAACAGGAATCTTGCCCCATAACTGCATTCTCGAGGACAGAAAGAAGCTTTCCGTTTCGGGAGTGAAGGATGTGGGGAGCTTTGATGAGGAAACAATTATCGCCCAGACCGAATACGGAGAGCTTACCGTTAAGGGCGAAAAACTTCATATAACAAAGCTTTCTCTCGAAATAGGGGAGCTTTGCATCGAAGGGCATATCAATTCCCTCTCATATGCGGATGTTATAGATAAATCGGGAAGCTTCTTTTCGAGAGTGTTCAGATAATGTATAATGTTGACCAAAGTGAACAAACTTTAATTTTCCTCGCCTCGTTAGGTGTGGGCTTTCTTTTAGGCGTGTTATATGATTTTCTGAGAGCCTTGAGATTATCTTTTACAAGAGGGAAAATTCCCGTTGTAATTTTCGATTTATTCTATTTTTTTGCAGTAGCATTTTTAAGTTACATATTCATTCTTGCCGCCAATAAAGGCGAGGTGCGTTCCTATATAATTATCGGTGAGCTTTTAGGTGCGGTTTTCTATTATTTTTCTTTAGGTATCGCGGTGGTTAAGCTGACAGACCGCTTTGTCAGTCTGTTAAAGCGGTTTTATAGCCTGGTTTTTAAAATTATTTCCTTCCCTTTCCGCCTTATAAAAAGACTTTTTGGAAGAGCTTTTGGTAAAATAAAGACTTTTTTCAAAAAAAGTGAAAAAAAGTCCCAAAAAATACAAAAAAAGGTCTTGCCAAAAGCACGTGTATATGTGTATAATTTATTTGGTATATTATGTGCAAGGTCACGAAAATCACGGAAAGGCGGGGAAGCTGATGGCAAAGGAGAAAAAGAAAAATCAACTTAAACCACATAGCGTTCTTGTTATTGTTTTATGCTTTGTTCTCTTGCTCTATATGGGAATAAGATTCATTAAAGCTCAGAGCGAAATCAATGCCAAAGAAGCTCAGCTTACAGAGCTTGAAAGCATCTACGAAAGTCAGATTGCCGAAAACGAAGAGCTTAAAGCCGCCATTAAAGACGGAGATAAAAAGGAACTTGCAGAAGAATATGCAAGGAAAAAGGGGTACGTTATGCCGGACGAAAGAGTCTATGTTGACATAACTCCCGGCTCCGAAGAATAACATAATCTTAACAAAACAATTAGGGGTAAACTATGGCAGTGGAAATCGGCGCGATTCTTGAAGGAAAAGTTACAGGCATTACAAATTTCGGAGCTTTTGTTGAGCTCCCCGACAAAACAACAGGTATGGTACATATTTCGGAGGTTTCAGCATCTTTCATTAAAGATATTCACGAAAAGCTTTCCGAAGGCGATGTTGTTAAAGTCAAGGTTATTGACATTAATGAAAAGGGGAAAGTGGCTCTTTCTATAAAGAAAGCTCAACCTGAGCAGGCAGAAGAATCAAAACCGAAGCGTCCTGCAGGGGACAGACCTCGTAAGAGTCAGCCTCCCGTCTGGACAGGTACACAGAAGTCAGAACCCGAGAATATGTCTTTTGAAGATATGATGGCAAAATTCAAAAGCGTAAGCGATGAAAAAATGAGCGACCTTAAAAAGAATAATGTTGCAAAGCGCGGTGCTTCAACACCTCGCCGTGGCGGTAATTCAAGAGGTTAAATAAAAAACCGTGCTGATTAACTCGGCACGGTTTAAATATTGGATGTGACATAGTGAGAGAGATTAGTGCTATTTTAATTGAAAATGCAGTTGAAAGGCTTTTCCTTGAAGCCAACGGAAGGCTTTCTACTTCTTTGGAAGAAAAAATCCGTAACTGCGAAAAAGAGGAGAGTAACCCTATTGCAAAAGGGATTTTCTCTGACCTTTGCAAAAATCTTGATGCGGCAAAGGAGCTTAATATTCCCATTTGTCAGGACACGGGAATGGCAGTTCTTTTTTGCGAAATGGGACAAGATGTGCATATTATTGATGGCGACTTTAATACTGCAGTTAATAACGGCGTCAGAAAAGCATATCTTGAGGGCAAAATGCGTTGCTCCATTGTTAAAGACCCTATAAGAAGAGGGAATACTAACGACAATACTCCTGCTTTAATTCACCTTTCACTTGTGCCCGGGGACAAAATAAAGCTCACCGCCGCGCCAAAAGGCTTTGGCAGCGAGAATATGAGCAGAATTAAAATGTTCACCCCCTCTGCAAGCGTTGATGATATAGTTGATTTTGTTGTTGCTACAGTAAAAGAAGCGGATGCGAATCCTTGCCCACCGGTTGTTTTAGGCGTGGGAATAGGTAGCGATTTTGAAGGAGTTGCCCTCCTTTCCAAAAAAGCACTTTGCAGAGATATTTCTGAGAGAAATCCCGATAAATTTTACGAGGATCTGGAGAAGAGAATGCTCGAAGAAATCAATAAACTGAATATCGGCGCTCAAGGCTTCGGAGGAGATATAACCGCCCTTGCAGTTAATATTGAAACCGCGCCTACTCATATTGCAGGACTTCCCGTTGCGGTGAACGTTGGTTGCCATGTGACGAGACACAGTGAAACAATAATTTGAAAAAATCAGAATAAATAAACAACCACCCGACAAAATCAAATTTGGCGAGTGGTTGTTCTTTTTTATTGCTCTTTTTGATATATTTTTATAAACTCATTGTTATCAATTAAAATATAGCCCTCTTCTTCGATTAATTTCAAGAAGTTCATATAACCTGATTTATCAGAATCATCTGCGTATTTTTTATAATCTGAGAAACAATCTACTACGATATATTCTGTGCTTAATATATGTTTATCTTTTGCATAGTAAATATCATATAAAACCTTGCGTTGCGATAAAGTGGGGCAACACATAGGTGAAGCAGAAACAGAAGCATCTTCCGGTATTTTATTTAAAAATTCTCTGTCTTTGGAAAAATACTTTTCGTCGTTTTCAATATAGTCACTTATAACCGGTAGAGCGGTAGTTACTACAGTTGCTGTAAAAGAAATAATGCAGATACTAAGAAGAACAGGTGTTAATTTAGAGAAAGTTATAGTTGCTTTTGGGATTTTTATGTCTTTTATATCTTCCAGATTCACTATGGTTAAGTAAAACAAACAAGCACCTGAACCGTAAACATATTGATAGAAAATACTGTGCTGATATTCCACGAAACTCATCAGATTTAAGAGTAAATACGGAATAAGAAGAATATACCTCTCATATTTACGCGTTATAAGGGGTAAAAAGAGCAGGGGTGCCAGAGTTTGAATGATAAACATAGGCTTTTTGTCTAATGAGCATTCGTAAAGAAGCTTTGCAGGGGACATAAAAACAGCTTTGATAACAGTAAATAATGAGTCGGATTTATCGTAAATAAAGTTATCATATCTGTTTGTCATTACACCATCGCCTAAAGTATCTAAATATTTTGTAACTGCTATAAAATATATTACAGATACAATTACAACAGATATTCCGATGATTAACTTTCGTTTTTCAATTTTGTTTTTCTGCAATAATGCGGTGATTGTGTACCATATACCTATTATTGCGGCATAGACCGGTGCATCCTCCTTGACGAATAAAAGCAGGATTGTAGATATTGCGATACCAGGAATATTTTGCTTTTCCAAAGCGTAAAAAAGCCAAAGTATTGTAACAACAAGAAATTCATTTTCGTGAATATCGTAGCCTGTTCCTCCTGCAAATGCCGGCCAAAGCATAAAGGCACAGCATATACCTACGCTTTGCATTTGAGTGAATCTGTGATTTCTGCAAAGCTTATACATAGGTACTACTGCAGAGCCTAAAATCAAAGCTTGTAAAACATTGGCAGTTTCAACTTTAGGGAAAATGCAATAAAAAGGAAGCAACAGATAATAAATTGGTGATACATGGACTGCAAAATGGGAGAGAAGACCATCTCTTTCCACAGTTGTATAAGGCAGTCCCGTTTCCTTCATATAGTAGAACATCTGAGCAAAAATGCCATAATCATAGGTGGGGGAAACAAAGGTTTTTACTCTGCAAAATGCCCATATACCAACAAATGCCATAAATATAACAGTTGCGACTGAAAGAATGATTATAGGGTATTTTTTTGACTTGGAGTTAACCGGAGAAACAATTTTCTCATAATGAGGCGCGTTGCTTCCTTTTATGGCATAAACCAAAAGAACAATTATCAGCACCGCCTGGAAAACTAACATGGACAAAGAGAAAGTGATTATCTGTGAAAGTAGGGACAATAAAATGAATCCTGAAAGCAAAATATAACGTTCAAGTTTTTCATTTTTAATTCTATTGGCAATCAAAAAGTACAAAACAAACACAAACATGAATGCCAGTAAGCAAAAATTAAATGGAATTAAATTCAGTTGGTCTGTTCCGTGAAGGGAGATGTCTCCCTTATACAAGGTGTAAAAACAAAGCAAACATGCCATAAAGAACCAAGAAGTTAAGCATCTTCTTATTAAAATATTCAGATTGGTCTGGATTTTATTTTCTAAAAAAAGATTATTTAACACTGTTTTCCATCCTTAGTTTTTCTTTTTTTGAGAAGTGAAACGATTACAAGAATTGCTGATGTTACGCAGGATATTACTAAACCTTCGCGGAGTCCTTGGGGTATAAAGCTGAATTCGATTGTGTGCTCACCCTCATCCAAGGCTAATCCTATCAGGCAATTTTCTAAAGTGATTATTTTATCATCTGCAGGCTTGCCGTCAACTGTTACGTGCCACCCTTTGTCAAAGGGCAGAGAGGTGTAAAGAATACTGTCTTGGGGCATGGAAACAGTTCCTGAAAAATAAGTATCGTTAAACTCGGTCAGGGCAAGAGGGGATTTTTTAAGTTTATTGTAGCCTTCCTCAAACCTTTCTTTATTAACAACCGCACCATAAATATGTAACGTATCCTTTGCCAATTCAGGTTTTTCTGCTTCTTCATCCAAAGGAATGTTTATTGTTGCGGTTATTGATTCACCTTTTTTGATGTTACCTATATAGAAAATATGGGGCTCGTCATCAATTACCTGAGATGCGGAATTTTGTCCCAATTGATAGTCGGCAGAATCAATGCTTTTGTTTTCGCTGAATATGTAAATATATGCCTCTCCACCGGAGGTTGCTTTAAGGGTTATATCAGCACTCGCATCGCCCATATATTTTACAGAATACTCAGCAATATTTTTTTCTTTTAATGCTTTTTCTTCTAACTTGAGATTGTCTGTTTCAACAGATAAGATTTCCATAGAATCAAAGACCTTGCTTACACCTGTGGCAGATTCAAAAAGCTTTGATTGGTTAATAAATGGATTTTCGTTATCAAGTTCTGTTTTGGCTAAATCTTCATTAACTGCAAAGCCCAAGGGCAAAGAATAATTGTTTTCGTAAGCCGTAAAATCAATGTTTCGGGTTTTAAAAGTGAAATATTCTGAAGGTAAACTCTGGGTTGAGCCAATGGGACTGTTAAGAATATATTTAATACCGAAAAAGGCATTGTAAACAGGGGTCTGGGAATTATATATGCAACTGTTAATATTATTGGATTGCATGCCCAGAAGCTTTTGCGTTTTTGCATTTTGTTCGTTTGCCATAGAGGTAAAGAAGCTGACACCATTATAACCATATTGACAAGGTGCCATAGTGGGTCTGCTTTTCAAGAGCTCCATTCTGTAAAAACCCTCTTCTTCTTTGTCAAGCGTTTCTTTGATTTCAGAGAAGGTGGAGTAATCGTAAATATAGTCTTCACGTGGAATAAGTATTTCATATTTTGTTGAGTTGCCTATTGTATATTCTGTGCAGACGAGAATCAAAAGCAAAATTGCAATAGTTTTTTGCGGTTGTTTTTCGTTATTTAGAAGCAGAAGAATAAACAGATATACAATAACAAAAGCAAGATTAATCCAGAAAGCAGTTACATCAAAGTTTTCTGAACCAAGCTTTTGAGCTACGAGTAAGAAAACTACAAAGGAGATTGCAGTAAGCTTTATGTATTTAGCAGGAATTTCTTTTATGTGGGAAAGGGTTCTGAATGCAATAAGAAGAAGCACGAAGGAATACATAAAAGAAAATCTGTAAGGCAAATCATTAGGGAAATGGAAGCCATGCCAGATGAAATCCAGATAATTTATATAAAATCCCGATGCCAAAAAAGCGAGAAGAGAGGCAGAGAGGATTTTTTCTTTCTTCGTAATGGTTTTTGTAAGGAAAAACAGGGGGATTAACATAGCGGTTAAAACACCGCAGGAAATGTTTGGGAGAAAGAGTTCTTCACCCGAGGAACGAATTGTAGGTTCGAGGGCAGTCAGATGCTGAACCAGAAAATCAAAAATATTAAAGTATGTTTTTATTTCATCAGGAAAGGTTTCTCCCGTTGCGGAGCTTGAGCCAAGAGAAAGGAAAACGGGAAGAAGAGATATTGCAGAGAGGAGTGCTGCGCCCACAGAGCTGAACGCGAAATTAAATCCGCGATTTATAAATAAATTATTTTTCAGGCTTTTTAAGGATGCTTTTTGGTTTGCTTCAAAAACATTGGTGTTGGTGGAAAAGAAATAATAAAGAAAATAGGCAACGGAGAAAATGCAAATCATATATGCCATATAGTAGCTGGTTAAAAAGGTTAATGCGAGAGTTGTGATGTATAAAGCAGACTTTTTGGAGTCTATAAGCTTTTCAATTCCAAGGATTACCAAGGGAAAAAGATAGAAGGCATCAAGCCACATTACATCCCAATAATACGCAACAAACCATCCGCAACAGGCGTAAAGCACACCGAATGCGGAAATGAGAGGAGTTTTAGCTTCAGCTTTTTTATTTATAAAGAGAGAAAAAGTGAATGAAGATAAAACGCATTTGAGAAGGATTATCAAAGCTATAGCTTCGGTAATATTTTCACGGGGAAAAAGGAGAATTAAAAGGGAAAAGGGGGAAGAAAGATAGTTGAAAAAATTGCCCAACCAAGCCATTCCGCTACCGCTTTGCCAGGAAAAGAGAAGACTTCCGCCGGACATAACCTTGTCCCACAGTTCAGCAAAAAGAGGGGCATACTGATGATATAAATCAACGCATAATACACTGTTGGCGCCTATGGGGTAAACAACATTAGCAAGGTAAACCCCGAGCATTACCAAAGCAGTACATCCTGCGCTGATGAAGGAATATTTATTCTTTATTAATTTGTTTAAATTAGTTTTCTTCTTCATATATGCCCATTCCTGAAATAAATAAATTTAAAAAAATCCCGGATTTCTCCGGGATTTTTTTTGTTAATTAAACTGTAAATCAGTTGGATGTTGCACCGTAAACGTGGTTTGTAGCGCTATCTGTGTTATTTGCGCATGTAATTGTAACTGCAACAGAACCGTTAGCGTCGCCAGCACCAGTTGCGGACATAACGATTTTATATGTGCCGCCTGCGGGACATACAGGAGCGCCTGCCTGGAACATCTTGTCAAATGCATCACCATCAATTGTTGAAGAACCAGCTGTGATTGAACCAGTGATGTTACCAGCTTTGCTGGAATCATTTGCATCAGGTGCATAAGAAAGATTACCTGTGTAGTTCAAACCTTCGCTCATAGCTTTGTTTGTAAGCTGAGAAACGATTTCACGCATGTTAGATACGCAAGTTTTTGCTCTTGCATTCTTTGTAACAGCTGAGAAAATCGGAACTGCAACTGCAACAAGGATAGCCATGATAACAACAACGATCATTAATTCAACAAGGGTAAAGCCCTTTTTGCTCTTCATAAATTTAAACATTTACGAACAACTCCTTTTTACTATATATAATTTGGTTTTTGTTGAGTTTTCAGTAAAAAGGTCGCGAAGCCTATCCTCCCTTTTTTCGATTGGGAAAAAGGGAGGGGGACCACCCTTGAATTTAGTTGTTTTTATTGATTGTTTAAGAGTGTGCCTATCTGTTATTACTTTATTATAGTTGGTCGGGGTGGTGGAGGGTCCCCTGCAGTTGCTTCGAATCAGTTGGAAAATGGTGGAGGGTCCCTTGTAGTTGCTTTAAAGAAATTATATAAAAATAAAGTTGTAAAACATAAATCATTCTTTTATAATAAACATAAAAAAGGAGGAATGGTGAAATGAAAAATGATAAAATCTTAATAGAACGCGCATCTCAAATGCGAAAAGCACCAACTCCCGAAGAAAATAAAATGTGGTATATAATTCTGAGAAAAATGAACCCCCGTTTCACAAGACAAAAAATAATAGGAAATTATATAGTTGATTTTTATTGTGCGAAACTTAAATTAATTATAGAAATAGATGGTGAGCAACATTATTTACCTGAAAATAAAGCTTATGAAGATAAAAGAACAGATTTTCTCGAAAAATCCGGGTATAAAATTTTAAGGTTCTATAATAGTGATATTAATAAACAAATCAGAAATGTTGAGCATACTGTGGTAGGCACGTGTAAAGATAGGGCTAAAGAATTAGGAGTAGAAATAGCGGTGGAATTTGTAAAATGATATTGTGTTTTTGATTTGATTTATGGAAGTGACTATGGAAGCCTCTGGCGTTTTCCATAATGGTTCGTAGCTACTGCAGGGGACCCTCCACCATTCCGCCCGAACATATTTTAATAGTTAACTATACCACCCGTAGTACAGTTAATTAAAACAACAGTTTAATCGAAGAATGGTCCCCCTCCCTTTTTCCCAATCGAAAAAAGGGAGGATAGGCTTCGCGTTTCTTTGTATTATATTATAGTATACAGGAGTTTCGGAAAGTTCACGGTATAATTCCGTTTTTGTATCGGTAAAATCAACAAAAGAGGAGTTGTCTGATTGTGCAAAAGGTCAAAGTTTGACAAATTCCCAAAAAAATGCAAAAAAACTATTTACAAATCGATTTCCTGGTGGTAATATGTGTCTGTAAGTTACGGAAGCGGTTACGAAGAGTTACGGTAAATTCCCGAAATTCTTTGAAAACTGAATCTGATGACTATACAAAAACCAAATTTTGTTTTAAAAAGGAGTTGTTCGTAAATGTTTAAATTTATGAAGAGCAAAAAGGGTTTCACCCTTGTTGAATTAATGATCGTTGTTGTTATCATGGCAATCCTCGTTGCAGTTGCAGTTCCGATTTTCTCAGCTGTTACAGAAAACGCAAGAAAGAAAACATGTCTTGGCAACCAGAGAAATATTGTTTCCCAGATTAACAACCAGGTAATGTCTGGTGGCGCAGCTCTTAAGGTAGCTAAAGATGCATCACAAACAATCACCATTAACACAAACGATAAAGGTGACAAATTAGCATCTGGTACTGGCGATGCTGCAGGTATTATTGATGCTGGTGTATTTGATACAACTGGCGATATCTTCAAAGGTATGTTCAGCGCAGACAATATGCCTTTCTGTCCTACAGCAAACGGTAAAGTTGTTGTAACAGTTACAAATAAAGGTGACAACTCTTGCACAATTTCAGTTGACTGTCAGACATATGAATCAACTAACGCTAAAGATCACGTAGCAGGTAAATAAGTTTTACTTAATCACCCAAAAGACTCTCGGAGCAATCCGGGAGTTTTTTAAAGACTTGCTTTTGGAGGAAGAAAAATGAAATTCTTAAAAAGCAAAAAAGGCTTCACATTGGTTGAGCTTATGATAGTTGTTGTTATTATGGCAATTCTCGTTGCAGTTGCAGTACCCATTTTCTCTGCGGTAACAAAAAATGCAAGAGAAAAAACCTGTGCAGGTAATAAGAGGAATATTGTTTCCCAAATAACAAACCTTGCTATGTCTGATGCTTCTTCAGTAGTAGATGGCGGTGAGGTATATATTTGCACTGATTCCACAGGCGAAAAGGCATATCTTTCAAAAACACAACCCACAGCGGTTTTAACTGCGGACGTAGAAGGTGCAGACACTGCTGTTACCTCAACAAATTTCAGAAACCATTTCCAGAAATTTCCCTTCTGCCCAACAGCAGGGAACTACTATAAGGTTGAGGTTGATTTGGATGAAACAAAATCAGTTGGTGAAACAGGCTCTGCTATAGTTAAGGTTACTTGCTATGCTCTCACATCAGATGAAGCCCATGGTTAATTAAATTTTCAAAACCTCTCGGATTTCCGGGAGGTTTTCTTTTTTCTGCGGTTTGCGAAGCCTATCCCTCCCTTTTTTCCAATCGAAAAAAGGGAGGATAGGCTTCCCTACCACCTTACTTTTCCAATCAAAAGGGAGGATAGGTTTCGCACTCTGCACTCCTAACTTCGCACTTCGCACTCCTCACTTCGCACTTCGCACTTCGCACTCCGCACTTCGCACTCCGAATTCCGAATTTTAAAAAACACTTGCAATATTTGGTTTTTCGTGGTATTATACTTTCTGTATGAAAAGGCATTGACGGAGACAGTAGCTCTTTTGCTGAAAAAAGCGAGTCGGGGACGGTGTGAGCCCGATAGGATGCAGAGATGTCGAATATCACTCCCGAGCTGAGAGCTGAAATTTTCAGTAGGTTTCTCCGGTAGTTCACCGTTACAGAGCAACGTATGATAGTACGGTTAATATAGGTGGTTGCAAAGTATGTCTTTGTCCTGTATTACAGGGCGAAGACTTTTTAATTTATAAACATTTATTTTTATATTTTGGAGGTAAAGTCAATGTATGATCCAATTTCCCCCAACGTGAATTTCGTTGAGCAGGAAAAGAAGATTGAAGAGTTCTGGAGAGAGCACAAAATCTTCGAAAAGAGCATTGAGGACAGAAAAGACGGAACACCTTATGTTTTCTATGATGGTCCTCCCACTGCTAACGGAAAGCCCCATATCGGTCACGTTCTTACCCGTGTTATTAAAGATATGATTCCCCGTTACCGCACAATGAAAGGCTGTATGGTTCCCAGAAAAGCAGGTTGGGACACTCACGGTCTTCCTGTTGAGCTTGAGGTTGAAAAAATGCTCGGTCTTGACGGTAAGGAGCAGATTGAAGAATACGGTCTTGAGCCCTTTATCGGTCACTGTAAAGAAAGTGTTTGGAAATACAAGGGTATGTGGGAGGATTTCTCACGTACAGTTGGTTTCTGGGCAGATATGGATGACCCTTATGTAACATACCATAATGAATTCATTGAATCAGAATGGTGGGCACTTAAGCAGAT
The DNA here is from genome assembly GCA_045542535.1 of Acutalibacteraceae bacterium. Taxonomy (GTDB): domain Bacteria; phylum Bacillota; class Clostridia; order Oscillospirales; family Acutalibacteraceae; genus DTU089. The sequence goes on from JAZQLF010000031.1 coordinate 32,987, forward strand.
TTACGAGAAAAATCTTCTTTACAAGGGCTTCAAAATCGTTCCCTATTGCCCCCGTTGCGGAACACCTCTTTCTTCTCACGAGGTAGCTCAGGGCTATAAAACTGTTAAAGAGCGTTCAGCAGTAGTACGTTTCAAGGTAGTGGGTGAGGATGCATATTTCCTCGCTTGGACAACAACTCCCTGGACACTTCCCTCAAACGTTGCTCTTTGCGTAAACCCCAATGATGTTTACGTTAAAGTTAAAGCTGCAGACGGCTTCACATATTATATGGCAGAGGCACTTCTTGACAAGGTTCTCGGTAAACTTGCAACAGAGGATGCTCCTGCTTACGAAGTTCTTGAAAGCTACAAGGGTATTGACCTTGAAGGCAAAGAATATGAACCCCTCTTTGATTATGTTAAACCTATCTGCGACAAGCAGAATAAAAAAGGCTTCTTTATTACTGCAGACAACTATGTAACAATGACAGACGGTACAGGTATCGTTCACATCGCTCCCGCATTCGGTGAAGACGACGCTAAGGTTGGCAGAAGATATGACCTTCCCTTTGTTCAGCTCGTTGACGGCAAAGGTGAAATGGCAGAGCCCACACCTTATGCAGGTACATTCGTTAAGGATGCAGATAAATTAGTTCTCATTGACCTTGAAAAAGCAGGACTTCTTTTCGATGCTCCCAAATTCGAGCACGAATACCCCCATTGCTGGAGATGTAACACTCCTCTTATTTACTACGCAAGAGAGTCCTGGTTCATTAAAATGACAGAGGTTAAGGACGACCTTATCAGAAATAACAATACAATTAACTGGATTCCCGAGAGCATTGGTAAAGGTCGTTTCGGCGACTGGCTCCAGAATGTTCAGGACTGGGGTATTTCCCGTAATAGATATTGGGGTACACCTCTCAACATCTGGGAATGTGAATGCGGCTGCCGTCATTCCATCGGTTCAATTGAAGAGCTTAAATCAATGAGCGATAACTGCCCCGAAGACATTGAGCTTCACAGACCCTTCATTGATGCAGTTACAATTAAATGTCCCGATTGCGGTAAGGAAATGCACCGTGTTCCCGAGGTTATTGACTGCTGGTTTGACTCAGGCGCAATGCCCTTTGCTCAGCATCACTATCCCTTTGAGAATAAAGAGCTTTTCGAGGCTCAGTTCCCTGCAGACTTCATTTCCGAAGCTGTTGACCAGACTCGTGGTTGGTTCTATTCTCTTCTTGCTATTTCAACTCTCATTTTCAACAAAGCTCCTTATAAGAACGTTATCGTTCTCGGTCACGTTCAGGACGAAAATGGTCAGAAGATGAGTAAATCCAAGGGCAACGCAGTTGACCCCTTTGATGCACTTCAGAGCTACGGTGCAGACGCTATTCGTTGGTATTTCTATACTAACTCTGCTCCCTGGCTTCCTAACCGTTTCCACGGTAAAGCAGTTGTTGAGGGTCAGCGTAAGTTTATGAGCACTCTCTGGAATACTTATTCATTCTATGTGCTCTATGCTAATATCGATAAATTTGACCCCACAAAATATAATATTGAAGATTGCAAGCTTTCCGTAATGGACAAGTGGCTTCTTTCAAAGCTCAATTCAATGGTTAAGGCAGTTGACAGCAACCTCTCTAACTATCGCATCCCCGAGGCTGCAAAGGCACTTCAGGAATTCACTGATGAAATGAGTAACTGGTACGTTCGCCGTGGCAGAGAGCGTTATTGGGTACAGGGTATCACAGAAGATAAAACCGCTGCATATATGACTCTTTACACAGCGCTTGTTACTACTGCGAAAACTGCTGCTCCCATGATTCCTTTCATGGCAGAGGCTATTTACAGAAACCTTGTTTGCAACGTTGACTCTTCCGCTCCCGAAAGCGTACATCTTTGCGAATTCCCTGAAGTTCAGGAAAATCTCATTGATGCAGAGCTTGAGAAGAATATGGATGAGGTTGTTAATATCGTTGTTCTCGGCAGAGCTGCAAGAAACGGCTCAAATATCAAAAACCGTCAGCCTCTTAACACAATGTATGTTCAGAGCGATAAAAAGGTAGAGGGCTACTTTACTGACATTATTCGCGACGAGCTTAACGTTAAGAATGTTGATTTCGTTGATGATGCATCAGGCTTCGTTTCATACATCTTCAAGCCTCAGCTTAAGACACTTGGTCCGAAATACGGCAAGCAGTTGGGCGAAATCAGAGAGGCACTTTCTAACCTCGATTCTTCCGCAAAAGCAACTCTTGATGCAGAGGGCAAGCTTGTTCTTAATCTCGCAAGTGGCGATGTTGAACTTGCTCCCGAAGATATTCTTCTTGAAACAAAGCAGAAAGAGGGCGTGTTCACAGTTTCCGACAGAGGCGTTACTGTTGCACTTGATACAGAGCTTACTGCCGAGCTTATTGAAGAAGGCTTCGTAAAAGAGCTTATCAGCAAGATTCAGACAATGAGAAAAGATTCTGACTTCAACGTTATGGACAGAATCAACGTAACTCTTACAGGTAACGACAAGCTTTTCCAGATTGCTAAAAACAACGAAGAAACAATTTCTACTGTTGTTCTTTCCGATTCTATTACCGATGGCGATGGCGCAAACGGAAAAGAATGGGATATCAATGGAGAAAAAGTTGTTATTTCAGTAACAAGAGTATAATGAATTTATTAAAGGCATCGCTTAGGCGATGCCTTTTTAAGTTAAAAGTGAATAGTGAAGAGTGAAGAGTTTCGGGGAAGCTTCGCTTCCAAACATTATAATTGCCGTGCGCAGCACCCGACATTCCGCATTCCGCATTCCGAATTTCGCATTTGTTTTTGCATATTTCTCCCACTTTTTGACAAAATAAAAATGTTGAATTTTACTGTTGAGGAGAATGAAAAGTGTGCGGAATTATCGGTAAGGTTGGGGTTGGGAATGTTTTTCCCGAGCTTATAAATGGTCTTAAAAATCTTGAATATCGTGGGTATGATTCCGCAGGAGCGGCAGGGATTATAGATAATAAAATCTGCCGTTACAGGCAAGAGGGGAGAATTCTTAATCTTCAAAAGGAAATTGAGAAGGAAAATCCCGAAAGCTTTATTGGAATCGGGCATACCCGATGGGCAACTCACGGCAGTCCCACAAAGGAAAATGCCCATCCTCATAAAAGTTGTGACGGAAAATTTGCCATTGTTCACAACGGAATAATCGAAAATGCGGAAGAAATAAAAAACACTCTTTTTTCTAAAGAGTTTAAATTTTCTTCTCAAACAGATACAGAGGTTGCAGTTCAGCTTATGGGGAAATTCTATAAGGGTGATGCAGTTTCGGCTATCAGTGAAGCTTGTCGGGAGTTAACGGGGAGCTTTGCTTTCGGTATTCTTTGTGAAGACACGCCCAATACCCTTTATGCCGTTGGTAAAAACAGTCCTCTTGTGGCGGTGAAAGGGGGAACGGGGTGCTATATTGCATCGGATTTATGTGCGATCGGGGAAGAACCCAAAGAGGTTTACAGACTTTCTGACGGTGAAATCTGCGCTTTGACGGAAAACGATATAAGGTTTTTTAACCCTTCGGGGAAACCTATTGAAAAATTCCCCGAAAAAGCAGAATTTGAATGTTCGGCATTTGACAAGGGAGAATATGAGCACTTTATGCTCAAAGAAATTTATGAGCAACCGAAAGCTGTGAAGGATACGGTTGAATCCTTTATAAAATCAAACGAAATCCTTTTATCTGATGTTAAGCTTTATGACAATTTCATAAAAGAACAGTTGGAAGAAATTATCATTGTGGCTTGCGGTTCAGCGTACCACGCAGGGCTTTCGGGGAAATGTATTATAGAAAAGCTTTGTAAAATTCCTTGTTCGGTGGAAATTGCATCGGAATTCAGATATTCTGAACCTCTCATAAACGAGAAAACTCTTGCGGTTTTTATCAGTCAGAGCGGTGAAACTGCTGATACTCTGGCGGCGTTGCGCCTTGCAAAAAAGAGGGGGGCGAAAACCCTTGCCATTGTTAATGTAAAGGGCAGCGCAATAGCCGAAGAAAGCGAAAATGTTATATATACGAAAGCGGGGCGGGAGGTGGCGGTTGCCACAACAAAGGCTTATAGCGCACAGTTGGTTTCTCTATATGCACTCGCTATTTATATAGGAAAAATTAAAGAAAGCATTACTAATGAAAAATATCAAAGATTTATAAAAGAAATTTTAAATTTATCCGAAAAAATCGACAAGACATTGAACTGCACCGCAGACAAAATGAAAGAGCTTTCTGCGAAAATTTATAAGGAAAAAGACATTTTCTTTATTGGCAGACTTTCTGACTATGCAACGGCGGCGGAAGGCTCACTTAAAATGAAAGAAATCAGTTATATAAACTCCCAAGCCTACCCTGCAGGTGAACTGAAGCACGGGACTATTTCTTTGATTGAAGAGGGAACCCTTGTTGTGGCGGTGGCAGGGAATAACAAGGTTTTCTCTAAAACTGCAAGTAATATTTCCGAGGTTAAGGCGAGAGGGGCGAAGGTGCTTTTCATTACAGACGAAAGTGAAAAAGAAACAGTGGTTGAGGGGGATGATATTGTCAGCGTCCCCGAAACCTTGCCCGAGCTTCAAGGCTCACTTTTGGTCTTGCCCTTGCAGCTTTTAAGCTACTACACCGCAAAGCTTCTGGGATGCGATATTGATAAACCGAAAAACCTTGCGAAAAGCGTGACGGTGGAATGAATTTATGTAGCTTGATTAGTCACATAATACAAAGAAACGGCAATTCCTTTGGTGGAGTTGCCGTTTTTGATTTTGGGGTTTGTTTTTATGTCTATTTATTAGTATAATTAAATTATATATGAGCAAATGCCAAAGGGGTTTTTAAAATGCTTGAAATGAAAAACGGAAAATTCTATATGGATGGTGAGGAATTCCATATTTATTCAGGTGCTATGCACTATTTCAGAATTCCCGAGGAATATTGGCTTGACCGCCTTATGAAGCTCAAAGCTTCAGGTCTTAATACCGTTGAAACCTATGTGCCATGGAACTGGCACGAGCCCAAGAAAAATCAATTCAATTTTGAGGGTATGCTCAATATTGAAAAGTTTGTTAAGACCGCACAGGAATTAGGTCTTTATGTTATTGTCCGTCCAGGTCCATATATTTGCGCAGAATGGGATTTTGGCGGTCTTCCTGCCTGGCTTCTTAAAGATAAAAATATAAGACTTCGTTGCTGGGACAAGGCATACATAAAAGCAGTTGAAGATTTTTATAAAGTGCTCATTCCTAAGCTTGTTCCATATCAGATAACCAAGGGCGGTACTCTTATTGCAATGCAGGTTGAAAATGAGTACGGGTCATTCGGAAGAGATAAAAAATATCTTTACTGGCTTCGTGATTTGGTCAAAAAATTGGGTATTGATGTTCAGCTTTTCACATCTGATGGTGAGAATAAATATTTCTTCTCCGGTGGCGGAATACCTGAGGAATGGATGGTTGCAAATTTCGGCGGTTACAATGAAAACCGTTTTGATGATTTAAAGCTTCTTCAACCCGATAAGCCTCTTATGTGCGGTGAGCATTGGTGTGGTTGGTTTGATAGGTGGGGAGCAAAGCACCATTCCGACAACCCCGAGGAAACTCTCGGCAGAAGTCTTGATGGTTTCTTTAAAGAGGATGCAAACTTTAACCTTTATATGTTCCATGGCGGAACAAACTTCGGTTTCTCATCAGGTGCTAACTACTACGATTGCTATTGCCCCACAACCACAAGCTATGACTATGGCGCGCCCTTAACAGAAAACGGTGCTTATACAGAAAAATATTTCATTCTTCGTGAGAGAATGGCAAAGCAGTTAAGTAAAGAGCTTCCAGAGCTTCCCGAGGACGCTAAAACAAAGGCTTACGGTAAGGTTCAGTTAACTGAATTTGCAGATTTAAAGGATGTTTATAAGAAATTTGCAGTGCATAAGAAATCCTGCTCACCCGAATATATGGAGCATTACGGTCAGAACAGCGGTTTCATCCTTTACAGCACAACCCTTAAGGGCTTTTATGATGATACGGAGCTCAACGCTTTCGGTGTTCATGATATTGCATATATCTACATAAACGGTGAACTCAAACACATCTACGACAGAACAAAGCTTAAAGGCAAGGAGCTTTATGAAGAGAGCTTTTCTGTTCCCGTTAAGGCGTTCAAGGGTGAAATTAAGGTTGATGTTCTTGTTCAGGCACTCGGCAGAATTAACTATGCAAGAAGAATTTACGACAGAAAAGGTCTTGGAGAGATTTATCTTGGCGGTCAGGCAATTGTTGACTGGGATGTTTACTGTATGGAGTTAGACAAAGCTCCTGAAATTAAGTACAAAAAATCCCACAAGGATTTTCCGTGCTTTATGAAAGGCACTTTCAAGGCGGAAGAAAAGGTTGATACCTTCGTTGATATGAGTGGTTTCTCAAATGCTGTTGTTTATGTTAACGGCTTCAATCTTGGAAGATTCTTAAAACGTGGACCGCAATACACTCTTTATCTTCCTGCACCCATTCTCAAGGATGAAAATGAAATTGTTGTTCTTGAGCTTGAAGGATGCAAAAAAAATCAAATTAAGCTTATTGATAAGGCTGTTTTTAAATAAATTAACTGTGAAATAGGGTGATGTTTTGCCTATGGTAGTAAAAGACCTTTTAACAAAGGTTAAAGAAATGTATCAGGAGCTGAAGCTTTATTGGAATCAACCCCGACCGGGTGAATATGTTCCGTATAAAGAGGTTATAATGCTCTCTGTTGGTTGGATGGCACTTTTGATGTCTGTTCAATGGACAATCGGTTTTGGTGTCGGTAACCAATTTACAGGTATGACTCTTGGAATGAACAATAATGAGCTTTTGATAATGGGTTATGTTTGTCAGTTCCTTGGATATGCTTTGACGCCTCTTAATGCTTGGATTGTTGATAATCTTCGCAGTAAAGACGGTAAATACAGGGTTTATATCAAGCTTGCCATTCCTGCTATGGTGCTTACGCTCCTTTCTCTTTGGCTTCCTTACGAGCAGATTCGTGACGGCTCTCATCCGCTGTCAAGATATTTTATGATAGGACTCCTCTTTCTGATGGGTCAGCTTCAGGGCGGAGTGCAGAGCTGGGTGCAGACCGGTGTTACCAATATGGTTCATGTTATGACCCCTAACACCCAGGAAAGAACCAAAATAATGGCAATAACAAGTATTATCTATTCTTTGGGTTATTCCATAAATAATATTTATTACCCATTAATGGTTGACCTTCTTACTGATAACGGTCAGAAGTATACAATGACATATTTCCGCGGTGCATACACTCCGGTGGCACTTCTTATGCCAATTGTTTTAGTTGCATACTTCGGAACAAAGGAAAGACTTGTTCTTCCCAAGAGCCGTATAACAAAAATGAGCTTCACAAGCTCAATGCGTGCCGTTGCGGGTAATAAGATTTTCTGGATTAAATGCGCTGACGGCTGGAACAACTTCCTTGAGGGTGCAAAGGGAAATATCTGGGATTGGATGGTTTACCGTGCCCATATTATGAAGAGTACCACCTACGGTCTTCTTAACACCATTTCATATAATGCGAACTTCTGGGGAATGTTGTTCTCTCCCTGGTTTATTAAGAAATTCGGTAAAAAGAAAATTAAGATTGTAAAGAATATTATCCAGGTTTTCCTTGTGGCATCTTATTTCTTGTTCTATAAGAGCCCTCTTGCAGGTGTGGGTCTGTTTATTGTTTACACTCTCGACAGATTTGTTGATACATACAATGTTATCGATAGTGCTATTGAATCAGATATGCGAGATAATCAGCAATATCTTATCGGTGAGCGAATAGATGGTGCATTCGGTTTCGTTTCCACCTATGCAGGCGGTGCGATAAACGCTGTAACAAATCTTTTCATTCCTTGGGTATATAAGAAAAAAGGCTTCGACGGAAACGATTATTCCGTTCTCGATGTTTACATTGATTATGACGAAAATCTGCCCCTTTCAAAGCAGAAGAAAAATCCCAACTGTGTACTTTATGAATTAATGGATACGCTTCTTGTAATTTCCATAATCGGTGCAGCGGTGGACGTTCTTCCCTGGTTCTTATATGACATTTCCGAAACAGGTCAGAAATCTATGATTCGCGCTATAAGAATTCGCACTCTTGTTGAGGATGAGGATTCAGGAAACAGAGATGAAGCCGCATATATTGAGGGTTGCGAAGCAATTTTCAAAGCGAAGAAATTCTACGGCGTTGAAAAAATAGAAAACTATAAGGAAAAATTAAAAGAAGCAAAAGCACTTCCCAATACAACTGAAAGTGAAAAAGAACTTCGCAGGGAAGCAATTAAAAACGCAAAAACATATATTGCTGATGCGGAAACGCATAACGAAGAGGTTGAAATTGCAGATTTTGTTATGCACGAGCTTAACCGCTTTGAAACTGAATTCGGTAAAAAACAGCTTGAACTTTGCCGTCTTATTGTTGCGGGTGGTCCTCAGAATTTCTTTAAATGTGCAGAAGAAGCTCAGCAACTTGCGGTAGCTCTTCCAAGCAGCGAAGATAAAGAAGAACGCACCTGGAGAAAGCAAGAGGTAAGAAACGCGAAAGCTCTTGTTAAATCTGAAAAGCTTGCTAAAAAGCATTACCCGGAAGGTATTGTTCCATTTGATAATCAGGTATATGAAGATGCTTATAATATGCCCGACGATACAAAAGAACAGGCAAAAGCAAGACGTAAGGCTATGCGTAAAGCAAGTAAAGAACGTAATGTTTACGGTATTGTTGCAGCGCCTTACCTTGCAGCTCTCAGAACCCTTAATCTTTATGAGGGTTATCAAAGACTTGAAGAATTAACTTCCGATTATGACAAGGTTGTTGAAGAACGTAACAATCGTCTTGAGCGGGAAAGAGCAGAGCAAGAAAAGCTTACTGCTGAAAGAAACTTCGATAAAGAAAGTAAGAAAGCAAGCAGAAGATTGAAAAAATAAATGGAGGTTATAATATGAAAAAAACCATCACTTTGTTACTTGTTTGCGTGATGCTTGTTGCGAGTATTATTCCTGCTTCAGCTGCAGAAAAAACAAAAAAGCTTCAGTTTGATAAGGATGGAGAATTCAAGGTTCTTCATATTTGCGACTGTCAGGACGGCTTTCCTGCACAAGAGAAAATGTTTACATATATAAACTATATGCTTGATACCTACAAGCCCGACCTTGTTGTTTTGGGCGGAGATAACACAGTTGGCGAAGAGGAAACAAAAGCACAGGCTATTGAAGAGCTTGTTGCACCCTTTGTTGAGCACGAAACCTATTTCACTCTTGTTTTTGGTAATCACGACCATCAGCAAGGTGTTGAAAAGGAAGAATTACTTGAGATGTATCAGAAATATGGCGGAAAATACTGTCTTGCTTATGATGCTGACCCTGAAATAGCAGGTGTTGCAAACCATAATTTACCTATATATTCTTCAGACGGTGAGAAAATTAAATTCAATCTCTGGCTTATTGACTCTTTGAATTATGTTACTGATGAAAATGGCGATGAAATCGGTTATGACAGCGTTCGTGAAGACCAGATTGAATGGTATAAGGATACTTATGCAAAGCTTGAAAAGGAAGCCGGAGAAAAGGTTTATTCATTAGCTTTTCAGCATATTATTCCCGGTGAGGTTTACGATGTTATGTTCCCTGAGGTGAAGAAACCTCTTCCGCCTCTCACCGAAACATATAACAACGGCAAGCATTATCCTATCTTTTTACCCGACACAAGTGCTTTCACAGGTCATCTTTTTGAAAATCCCTCACCCGGTATCTATAACTACGGTCAGGTTGACGCTATGCTTGAAACAGGAGATGTTCTTTCAATTCTTGTTGGTCACGACCATATATGCAGTTATGAAATTGACTATAAAGGCATTAAATTTATTAATACTCCCGGTGCTACATTTAATTCTTACGGTAATGAGTTTACTCGTGGTAGCAGACTTATCACCATTAAAGAAGATGCACCCGATACATTTGAATCTGAGGTTATAACTGTTAACGAAGTTGCTTATGAAAATGAAGATTTCCGTGAAGCGATGGATATCAGCAAATTCAAAGCAGGCTTCTGGATTCTTTTAGGCGATATTCTCCTGGGTCTTGCAAAGGCATCCGGATATGTTGCTAAAATAATTTATTGATTTTTTTCGCAGGCAAAAATGCAGGATTTTCGGGTCTGCAACACATTTGCAGAGATGCCAGTCGCCAGATGTCAGATGCCAGTATAGGGTCTGCGACGCATTTTATAATGTTTGGAAGCAACGCTTCCCTTATAATTTTGCATTTTGCATTTTCAATTTTGCATTCAAAAAAGGTTGTCGCAATTGCGACAACCTTTTTGTTATGGCTCATAGGGGAATACTGGCATCAATTCAAGCTTGAATTGATTGATTCTATGGAGTCTGTCGATTTTGTTTTTTATTTCTTCATCCTCGCAGATGCCTTCTCTGATATATCTGTCGAGAACAGCGTATGTGAAGCCTAAATTATCTTCATCGGTTTTACTGCAAAGACCGTCAATGGGAACCTTTTCAACAAACATTTCGGGGAGCTCCAATGCTCTGCCTATTGCTTTAACCTCTTGAACTGTAAGCTTTGAAAGAGGGGAGAAGTCGCCCACACTGTCGCCATATCTTGTTGAATAGCCCACCCAATCTTCTGAAAGGTTGCAGGTGTTTGCAACTCTGCCGTTGACACTCTGAGAAACTGCATAAACAGTTGCCATTCTCAAACGGGGAGGAAGATTTGTTGTTGCTTGGGTATTTATTTCCACACCGCTTTTCTGTAATTCGTTCATAAGACCGTTATAGGCATCGTTGATGTTAACGACATAACTCTGAATACCAAGATGCTCAACAAGGGCTTTTGAAACATCAATGTCAAATTGTTCGCCCTTGGGCATTAAAACACCAACAACATTTTCCTTGCCTAAAGCTTCAACAAGGAGTGCTGCAACAACGGAGCTGTCCTTACCGCCGGAAATACCAACAACACCTTTACAGCCCTTGCCGTTTACTTCAAACCAATCTTGAATCCACTGTACTATATCATTTTTAACCTTTAGTGCATTAAATGGCAAAAAAATCAATCCTTTACTAAATTTATATCTATATTTTAATCATTTCACTTTGGTTTTTCAATATTTTTCTTTAAATAACTTGAAACGAGTTTGATTAATTTGTATAATAATTATATATGTTCTCTTGGAGGTAGGAAAATGACAGTAAGCAGTGCAATAAAAAGTCTTGTGAAATATGGCATCAGAGAGGGCCTTTTAGATAATCTTGATGAAATATGGGCAATTAACAGAGTTCTTGAGGTTATGGAGCTTGATGCTATTGAAAGCGATGCAGAGGTTTCTGAAGATGCATCTCTTGAAGACATTCTCAAGGTTTTGCTTGAATATGCTTGTGAAAAAGGTATCTGCGAGGATTCCGTTGTTTACAGAGATTTGTTTGATACAAAAATTATGGGTGCAATTTGTCCAAGACCTTCTGAGGTTATTAAAAAGTTTAATGAGCTGTATGAAGAGTCACCTGTAAAAGCAACTGAATTTTACTATCATATTTCAAGAAAAAGTGACTACATAAGAGAATACAGAATTAAAAACGATATGAAGTGGATTACTCCCACAGAATATGGCGATATTGATATAACAATCAACCTTTCAAAGCCTGAAAAGGACCCCAAAGCTATTGCGGCGGCTCTTAAAATGAAGCAGAGCTCATATCCTCTTTGTATGCTCTGTCCCGAAAATGAGGGCTATGCAGGCAGAGTTAACCACCCTGCAAGGCAGAACCACAGAGTTATTCCCCTTGAGCTTGAAAATGAAAGCTGGTGCTTGCAGTATTCACCTTATGTTTATTATAACGAGCACTGCATTGTTTTCAGCGCAAGTCACGTTCCAATGAAAATAAGCGAGCAAGGCTTCAGAAGACTTTTCGCTTTTGTTAAAAAGTTCCCTCACTATTTTGTTGGTTCAAATGCAGATTTACCTATTGTTGGCGGTTCGGTTCTTACTCATGACCATTTTCAAGGCGGTAACTATGAATTTGCAATGGCTAAAGCTCCCATTGAAACAGAGGTAACCTTCAAAGGCTATGAAGATGTTAAAGCAGGTATTGTTAAATGGCCTATGTCTGTTCTTCGTCTTATCGGTGATGATACTGACAGAATTTGCGAATTAAGCGGTAAAATTCTTGCAAAATGGAGAGGCTATACCGACGAGGATGCTTTCATTTTCGCAGAAACCGATGGTACTCCTCACAACACTATTACACCAATTGCCCGTTTCAGAAACGGCAAATTCGAAATTGACCTTGTTTTAAGAAACAATATCACTACAGAAGAATATCCTGATGGTGTTTATCATCCCCATCCTCAGCATCACCACATCAAGAAAGAAAATATAGGTCTTATTGAGGTTATGGGTCTTGCAGTTCTTCCCTCAAGGCTTAAAACAGAAATGGCAACTCTTAAGGATGCAATTGTAAACGGCAAAGATATTCTTGCAGATGAAACAATCGCAAAGCACTATGATTGGATTGAAGAAATCAAGATAAATAATACAATTACACCCGAAAACTGCGAAAAGGTTTTGCAGGATGAAATCGGTAAGGTGTTTGCGGATATTCTCGGTCAATGTGGTGTGTATGCCCGAAATGAAGAGGGTAAGGCTCAGTTCTTAAAATTCGTAGAAGCAGTTAATGAGTAATCCAAAGGAGGAGAAAAGAATGTTTGAAAAAATAAAATCACAGTTTCAGATTGGCAAAGTTGATGTTCAGCAGAATGCTTTTGACGGCAGAGGCTTTACCTTTGAGCTTAAAGAAACAGATAAATCAATTAAGGGCGTTTTGAAAGCAAAGGTTAACCTTACAATGAAAGCCTTTGAAATTATTGCTGAAAAGGATTTTGACGATGACGATTTGTTTTTTGCAAACGGCTATCAGGCTTGGACAACATCCCGTGAGTTTTCGAAGAATGATACATTTAAAGGTCTTATTAAAGCTGCAGGCATCAATAAATTCTTAAAGCATTTTGCAGGTCTTTCAGGAGACTACCATTTTGAAGAATATGGTGAAGAAGGCAGATTCCACGGCTATACATACTGCTATTTCCGTGAAAAAGGCGAAAAGGAAATTAAGCTTTACGGCTCAAAGAGTGAGCGTCAGGGCTTCACAATTTTCGCCGTTGATATGAAAGACGATAAATTCATTATCAGAAAAGATGTTGAGGGTCTTGCACTTACTGCAGGTCAGGAATACGAAATCTTCGATATCGCAATTATCAAGGGCGATATGGATGATGTAATGGATAAATATTTCTTTGACTTTGTTGGCTGCAAGAAGCCTGCTATCGAGCATCTTTCGGGCTATACCTCATGGTACAACTATTTCCAGAATATCAGCGAGGAAATTATCTTACGTGACCTTAACGGACTTGACAGAGCAAGTGAAGAGGTTAATATTTTCCAGGTTGATGACGGCTACCAGCAGGCAGTTGGTGACTGGCTTCTTATTGACGAAAAGAAGTTCCCCAACGGAATGAAATATATTGCAGATAAAATACACGAAAAAGGCTATAAAGCAGGCATCTGGCTTGCACCTTTCAGTGCGCAGGTTTCTTCAAAGCTTGCAAAAGACCACCCCGATTGGCTTTTAAGACATAATCGCAACGGCAAGAAAATGCTGGGCTGTCAGGGCTGGGGCGGTGCTTACACCATTGATATTTATATTCCCGAGGTAAGAGAATATATAAAACACTTCTTTGATGTTGTTCTCAACGAGTGGGGCTTTGATATGGTTAAGCTTGACTTCCTTTACAGCCAGTGTATCGAGCCCAGAGACGGCAAAACCCGTGGTGAAATTATGTGCGACGGTGTTGACCTTCTTCGCGAGGCTTGCGGTGATAAATGGATTCTCGGTTGCGGTGTTCCGATTGGTGCATGTATGGGTATTTTTGATGCTTGCCGTATCAGCTGCGATGCGAACAAGGACTGGTCCTTCAAGCTTTCCAATGGTTTAAGCCAGACTGCTCTTCTTGGTCTTGTAAGAGTTAATCAGGAGAGTCCTTCATCACAGAATGCAATTATCAATACTGTTTTCCGTAACCACCTTGACGGCAGAGCATTCTGCAACGACCCCGACGTATTCTTCCTTCGTGATTTCAACCTTGGCTATACCTGGGAGCAGAAGCTTCTTCACGGTAAAATCAATACTGTTTGCGGTAACGTTCTTTTCGTTTCCGATAACGCAGGAGATTTTGACGATGAAAGAATAGGCTATCTTAAGGAATTCTTTAAAGATAAAGACTATAAAGTTAATTTTGCAGAATTCATTGACGATGATGTTATTCGCCTTGACTTTACAGAAAACGGCGAAGAAAAGAGCCTTACATTTAACCTTACAACAGGTGACAGTAACGTAAAAGAGGTTTTATAATTAAAGAAAAAAAGCACCTTACCGAATTTGTTTCGGTAAGGTGCTTTTGATTTTTTTATACTTTAATAATTCCGAATCCCTCTAAAACAGAGAAAATGAGAATTGCAACTATGCAAACAGGAGCAATGTATTTAATAACAACTGTGAAAAGAGTTTTTCTTTTGAATTTGCCGTTTAATTCGATTTCTTCAATAAGAGCTTTGGGTTTGATAACGTAGCCGATAAGAATACAGGTGAGAAGAGCTACGATGGGCATAATCACGCTGTTGCTTATGAAGTCGAAGAAATCAAGGAACGGGAAGCCTATAATTGTAACTTCGCTCCAGATACTGTAGCCCAATGTTGAAAGAAGACCAAGGATTACAGATAATAAGAATACTGCCACACAAGATTTCTTTCTGCTCAAGTTCAGCTTGTCCATAACAATGGAAACGATTGTTTCCATAAGAGAAATTGAAGATGTAAGAGCGGCAAAAAGAACCATAACAAAGAATACAATACCGATTACTGAACCTGCAGGCATACTTTCGAAAACCTTTGGTAAGGTAACGAACATAAGGCTCGGACCTTTGCCGAGAGCACTTTCGTCACCGCCGGAGAAAGAGAAAACAGCAGGAATAATCATAAGACCTGCAAAGAATGCAACCCCTGTATCGAAAAGCTCAATTTGCTTAACGGAGCTTTCAAGGCTAACGTCCTTTTTCATATATGAGCCGTATGTAATCATAATACCCATAGCAAGACTCATTGAATAGAAGAGCTGACCCATAGCTGCAAGAACGGTGGTAATAGAGAATTTGCTGAAATCGGGTGTAAGGTAATATTTAACACCTTCTAAAGCACCGGGCATAAACATTGAATAAACGGCAATGAAGGTTATGAGGACAACAAGAATTGGCATCATAACTTTACTTACCTTTTCAATGCCCTTTTCAACACCGAAAAGAACAACAAGAGCAGTAGCTCCAAGGAAGAGGAAGAACCAGATGATAGGTTCAACGGGGGATGAAATAAAATTACCAAAGAAACTGTCGCTTGTGGCATCAACCATTCCACCGCTTACAAATGTGTAGAGATATTTTATAATCCAACCGCCTATAACACAATAGTAGGGGAGGATGATTACGGGAACGAGGGACGCTACACCGCCTAAAAAGCCAAATCTTTTATCCAGCTTTTTGTAAGCGCCGATAGCGCTTGTTCCTGTTTTTCTGCCTATGGCAATTTCGGCGCACATAAGAGCGAAACCGAATGTGAGAGCGAGAACAAGATAAACGAGCAAGAAAATACCGCCACCGTATTTTGCCGCAAGATAGGGGAAACGCCAGATGTTACCAAGACCAACTGCAGAGCCTGCAGAGGCGAGGACGAAACCAAGCTTCCCTGAAAAACTACTTCTTTTTTCAGCCATTTTTAAACCTCTATTCGAATAAAAAATAACTTGCATATTATTACATATTTCGCTACAAAAAACAAGTGCTAAATTTTTTTCGACTTTTAGTGGAAAGAAAAAACTAATAAAAATACATTATGTTGCATATTTTTGTTGTATTTTCAGTATTTTATGGTATAATACTTAATCATATTTGTTTTAAGGAGTAAAATATGGCTACAAGTACAATTTTAATTTTAGTAACCATCGTTTTTTATCTTGGAATGATGATTGCTATCGGAGCAAAGTTCTCCAAAGAAAATAAAGATACCTCCGACTTCTATTTGGGCGGAAGAAAGTTAGGTCCTTTCGTAACAGCAATGAGTGCGGAAGCATCCGATATGAGCAGTTGGCTTCTTATGGGTCTCCCCGGAGTTGCTCTTATTGCAGGCTTGGCAGAGGCTTCTTGGACTGCAATAGGTCTTGCTGTTGGTACATACGTTAACTGGCTTATCGTTGCAAAAAGAATCCGTTTGTATTCAAGCAAAATTGATGCAGTTACCTTGCCCGAATTCTTTTCAAAAAGATTCGGTGACAATTTAGGAATGCTTAAAATTATTGCAGCGGTTGTTATTATAGTTTTCTTCATTCCTTACACAGCATCAGGTTTCTCTGCTTGCGGTAAGCTTTTTGAATCAATTTTCGGAATTCCGTATATGACTGCAATGATTGTCAGCGGTATTGTTATCGTTTTATACACTGCTTTGGGCGGTTTCCTCGCTGCATCAACAACTGACTTCATTCAGTCCATTGTTATGACAATTGCGCTTATTGTTGTTCTTGGTTTTGGTATCAACTATGCCGGCGGTTGGGAACAGGTTGCTGAGAATGCAGAAAATCTTGCAGGTTATCTGAACTTTACAATTACCCACGGTGCCGGAAGTGTCAGCGAAGCAATTGAAGGGACTGCAGGTACAAAGCCTTACGGTGCACTTACAATTGCATCAACATTAGCTTGGGGATTGGGTTACTTCGGTATGCCCCATATTCTTCTTAGATTTATGGCTATTGAAAAGGTTGAGAAAATCAAACTTGCAAGAAGAGTTGCTTCTATCTGGGTTGTTATTTCAATGGCGGTTGCTATTATCATAGGTGTTGTTGGTTACGGCGTCGTTAAGAGTGGCGTTGTTTCCGGACTTGAAGACAGCGAAAGAATTATAATTGAAATTGCCAAGGTTATCAGCGGTGAAGGTTGGATTTTCGCTATTATCGCAGGTATCATTCTTTCCGGTATTCTTGCTTCTATTATGTCAACTGCTGATTCACAGCTTCTTGCAGCATCTTCTAGTATTTCAGAAGATATTTTCAAAGCGGTTAAACTTAAAGTTTCCGATAAAAAGAAAATGATTGTGGCACGAATTTCTGTTATTGTTATTGCAATTATCGCAATGTTTATTGCAAAGGACCCCAACAGTAAGGTTTTCGAAATTGTTTCATTTGCATGGGCAGGTTTCGGTGCAACATTCGGTCCAATTGTTCTTTGTGCTTTGTTCTTTAAGCGTACAAACAAATGGGGCGCTCTTGCAGGTATGATAAGCGGTGCCGTTATGGTATTCGTTTGGAAATTCGTTATCAGCGGTTTCGGCGGTGCATTTGCAATTTATGAACTCCTTCCCGCATTTATCATTTCACTTGTGCTTACAGTTGTTGTTTCACTCATTACAAAAGCTCCTTCAAAGGAGATTCAAGATACATTCGATGCTGTTAAAGCAGGAAATGTTGAATAAATAAAAAATTCCGTCTGACCAATGGTCAGGCGGATTTTTATTTAGTGAAGAGTGAAGAGAGAAGAGTGAAGAGTTTCGGGGAAGCTTCGCTTCCGAACATTGTAATTGTTTATTTCAAAATTTCTCTTAATTTGTCAGGGTGTCTTGTTGTGATGTTGTCGGGGGAGAGTAAAAGTATTTCGTACATTTTCTTTTCTTCATTTACTGTCCAGATTGAAACTAATAAATCATTTTCGTGGAAAATATCAACAAGCTCTTTGGTAGCGTTATCTTTATTGAAGTTAATTCCTGTTGCACCGCTTTGTTTTAATTCATCAACAAGTCTTTGCAGATATTCGGGTGTTTGTTTTTTAGGCTTTTCAACGTCAACATTCAAGTAATAGGGAACTTCGGGACTGTCTTTTTTCACAGTTTCAACATCTTTAAGTTCAATGCCTGTATAAAAAATTCTGTCTTCGATTCCGTATTTTTCAGCAAGGGGGTAAACAACTTTAAGGTTAGCTACACTTTTAGCATCAACGTTAACTTTAAGGTTTTCGTATTCGCTGACCTTTTTGAAAGCCTCGTCAAGAGTAACTTCATTGCCTTTAGGCTTATCGTGGGCAAGAACAGGAGTTCCGTCAGAGAGGAAATTCAAGTCAAATTCAACTATATCTGCTCCGTATTCCGCACCGATTTCGATTGCTTCTAAAGAATTATCTTTTGTGTCAACGCAACCTGTATGAGCGGTGTATGTGAAATTTTTTGGTAAATTAATAGGTGCGTTTCTCAAATTGTCCAACTCCCTTTGATTAGAAACTAAAAATGTAATAAAAATAAGAATACCAATAAAAAGAATAGAAAAACTACTTAATAATATTTTCTTTTTCATTATTATCACCAAATAAGAATATAACATAAATTTTAAAAAAATTCTACAATATTTTACATTAGATGAAATATTTTTATATTGACTTTTTTAACCTCTTTACACAGTGAACAAAAAATTAAAAAAATTCTTTGTTTATTTTGCTTTCTTTTGCATTGTAAAGTAAAAATTTATGTTGTATAATAATGTCGAAATGTAGATTAGGAGAAGTTTGATTAAAATCAAAAGGGTTCTCCACCAAACTTAAAGGAGATTATGATTGTGATTCAAAAATACGATGGATGGAAAGGCTTCGAAAGCGGTACCTGGACAAAAGAAATCAACGTAAGAAGCTTTATTAAACATAATTTCACACCCTACGATGGAGATGAAGATTTCCTTGTTGGGCCAACAAAAGCAACTCTCGATTTATGGGATCAGGTAATGGATCTTACCAAACAGGAGAGAGAAGCCGGTGGTGTTCTTGATATGGACACAAAGGTAATCTCAACGATTACCTCTCACGGCCCCGGTTATCTCAACAAGGATTTGGAAAAAATTGTAGGTTTGCAGACAGATAAACCCTTGAAACGTGCTCTTATGCCCTACGGCGGTATTCGTATGGCAGAAAAGGCTTGTAAGGATAACGGCTACGAAATAGACCCTGAAATCAAAGAGTTTTTTACAACTCACAGAAAAACTCATAACGCAGGTGTTTTCGATGCCTACACTCCCGAAATGAGAGCCTGCCGTTCAAGCCATATTATCACAGGTCTTCCCGATGCTTACGGCAGAGGAAGAATTATCGGTGACTACAGAAGAGTTGCTCTTTACGGCGTTGACAGACTCATTGAAGATAAAATGGAGCAAAAGGAAACAACCCGTTCTGCAATGTATTCTCAGGTTATTCAGGAGCGTGAAGAGCTTTCTGAACAGATGAGAGCTCTTGAAGATTTGAAAAAAATGGCTTTAAGCTATGGTTATGATATTTCTCACCCTGCCCGCGATACTAAAGAGGCAATCCAATGGTTGTATTTTGGTTACCTTGCGGCAGTTAAAGAGCAGAATGGTGCGGCAATGTCCTTGGGCAGAACCTCAACCTTCCTTGACATTTATTCTGAAAGAGATATTAAAAACGGAGTTTATACCGAAGAAGAAATTCAGGAAATGATTGACCATTTCATTATGAAGCTTCGTCTTATTAAATTTGCGAGAACTCCCGAATACAATGCTCTTTTCTCAGGTGACCCTCAGTGGGTAACAGAGTCTATTGCAGGTGTTGCTATTGACGGACGTCATATGGTAACAAAAATGTCCTACAGATATCTTCACACCCTTGAAAATCTCGGCGCGGCTCCGGAGCCCAACCTTACAGTTCTCTGGTCAACCCGTCTTCCCGAAAATTTCAAGCGTTTCTGCGCTAAAATTTCTATTGAAACATCATCTGTTCAGTATGAAAACGATGACCTTATGAGATTCCACCACGGCGATGACTATGCAATTGCCTGTTGCGTTTCTTCAATGAAGCTCGGCAAGGAAATGCAGTTCTTCGGCGCAAGAGCGAACCTTGCAAAGTGCCTTCTTTACGCTATCAATGGCGGTGTGGATGAAATTTCAGGTAAGCAGATTGCTCCTAAATATCGCCCCATAACCAGCGAATACCTTGATTACAGTGAGGTTATGGAAAAATACGATGCAATGATGGAATGGCTTGCAGGTGTTTATGTTAACACTCTTAACATAATCCACTATATGCACGATAAATATTGCTATGAAAAAATCCAGATGGCACTCCACGATAAGAAAGTTACCCGTTGGTTTGCTACAGGTATTGCAGGACTTTCCGTTGTTGCGGATTCACTTTCTGCAATTAAATATGCAAAGGTTAAGACTATTCGTAACGAGGACGGTCTTGTAGTAGATTACGAGGTTGAGGGCGATTTCCCCAAATACGGAAATGACGACGACCTTGTTGACGACATCGCTTATGATATCGTTCACCGCTTTATGACTCATATTAAAAAGAATCATACCTACCGTGACGGTATTCCCACCACCTCAATTCTTACTATTACTTCAAACGTTGTTTACGGTAAGAATACGGGTGCTACTCCTGACGGACGTAAGAAGGGCGAGGCATTTGCTCCCGGTGCTAACCCCATGCACCGCCGTGATACAAAGGGTGCAGTTTCATCACTTGCATCAGTTGCAAAGCTTCCTTTTGTAGATGCTCAGGACGGTATTTCAAACACATTCTCCATCATTCCCGGTGCTCTCGGTAAGGATGACCAGATTTTTGCGGGAGATATTGAAGTGAATTTTGATTGCACAGACGGTGCTTGCGTTAGTCCCACTCTTTTTGAGGGATTAGATACGGAGTAAGTGCAAAATGCAAAGTGCAAAGTGTCGGGTCTGCGACGCGAATTATAATTATTAGGAGGAAATACAATGTCAGCTACAGAAAACCAGATAGATAACCTTGTTTCCCTTCTTGACGGTTATGTTCAGAAGGGTGGACATCACCTTAATGTTAACGTTTTTTCAAAGGAAACATTACTTGATGCACAGAAACATCCTGAAAAATATCCCCAGCTTACAGTAAGAGTCAGCGGTTATGCTGTTAACTTCATTAAGCTTACAAAGGAACAGCAGGATGAGGTTATTTCAAGAACATTCCACGATAAAATCTGATGACAGGTTTTATTCATTCAAAAGAAAGCTTCGGCACGGTTGACGGCCCCGGTATAAGATACGTTCTTTTTATGCAGGGCTGTCCCATGCGGTGCCTTTATTGCCACAACCCTGATACCTGGAAAACAGGTGAGGGAACGGCAATAACTGTTGAAGAGGTTATTGAGGAGTTCAATAAAAATCGCGCCTTCTATCAAAAAGGCGGTATTACCGTCAGCGGTGGCGAACCTCTTCTGCAGATTGATTTCTTAACAGAGCTTTTCAAAAAATGCAAGGAAGAAAATATTCATACCTGCATTGATACCTCGGGTATCACTTATAAAGAAGAAAAAGCATATCTTGAAAAACTCGATATGCTTTTAAGCTATACTGACCTTGTTATGCTTGATATAAAGCATATTGACTTTGAAAGTCACAAGGCTTTGACAGGGCACGGGAATGAAAATATTCTCGCCTTTGCAAAGTATCTTGAAAAGAAAAATATAACTCTTTGGGTAAGGCACGTTGTGGTAGAGGGCTATACCGATAAAAAGGAAGACTTAATTAAATTAGGCGAATTTATCGGTAAGCTTAAAAACCTTAAAGGTCTTGATGTTCTGCCTTATCACACAATGGGTGTCAATAAATACAAGGAGCTTGGAATTCCTTATAGATTAGAGGGAATTAAATCGCTCCCAAAATCCGAAGCCCAGAAGGCTAAAGAGTATATTTTAAAAGGTATCAGAAATTCTATGAATTCTTAACTTATTCTGGAACGAAGCTCTTCATAGAGCTCCAGTAATTTAAACTTAACAATATATTTATTTCCGCCGTTTAGTATCTTTTCACCGCTTTCGTGAAGATACTCGGCGGTTTTTTCATCTGTTTCAATTCCGTCTGCGGTGGGGATGCATAATGGAGGGAACATAACGCACCACCAATTCTTGCCCTGACCTTCCCCGAGAACAACCTTTAAAGCAGTGTATTGCCCTGCAGGAAATGTGAGATTGTCGTAAGCTCTCGTTTCAAAATATTCCTTTTGCAAGGTTATTTTCACACTATAATCAAATCCGTTTTCTTTTAGAGTTTCCTTTGCAGTTTTTAAAAGAACTTCTTTTGATTCTTCAAAATATTCTTTTGCATTTTCTTTTGTGACATGGTCACTTAAAATGCGTGCATTGGTTTCTAAAAGTGCATCGCGGACCTTTAACTTTACCGCTTGGTCAATCTCGGAGTCGCTGTTTGCGAGAATATGAAGCCTTACAACATCGTCTTTTACCGTTTGAGCTGATGCAGTAAAATAAGTACAGGAAAATGCCATATAAAGAGAGAGTGCTACCGCCGTAACTGATAAAAGAATTTTATCTTTTCTTTCGTTAAAGGCTTTGTATTTAAAAATTGACATAATAAAACCGTCCTTTCATTTTCTGAAATGATTTTGGACGGTTTTTGATTTGTTTATTCAGTTTTCAGAAATTATTTCCACGCCATTTTTTTCTGGAGTGCAGATATAAACATTTTGGAATTGTTTTTCTAAAAGCTTTGCACTCTTTTCTGCATTTTCTTGGTTTTCAAAAATTCCGTAAACTGCAGAGCCTGAGCCGGTCATACAGGAAGCGACTGCGCCGTTTTTATTCATTATATCTTTAATATCAACCCTGCCGTTTATATCAAAGGCTTGTTCGAAAACATTGGAGCAAAGCTTAAGTCCGTTTTTGAAATCACCATCGGCAAAGTATTCAAGCATTTCTTGATTTTTCGGATGCTTCATATATTCTAATGAGTCAACTGCATCGTAGGCTTCCTTGGTGGAAACGCCGTCATTGGGTTTTACCACAACAATGTGATAGCCTTCTAAATCGGGAAGGGGAGCAACAATTGCACCCGTATCAAGAGCTAAAGCAGTACCGCCAACAATGCAGAAGGGAATATCTGCTCCAACCTTTACACCAATTCGGCAAAGGACTTTTTCGGAGTAGTTTGTATTGAAAATTTTATTTAAAGCAACAAGGACTGCCGCACCATCGGCACTTCCGCCACCCATACCTGCGCAAAAGGGGGTATGCTTTTCAATGTGAATATGAATACCCTTGTCCTTTTTTATGTCTGCATACTGGAAAAACTTTTCTGCACATTTATATACTATATTACTTTTATCGATGGGTACGCCTTCTGTATCGCAGGAAACGATGATTTCCTCACCATCGGTTTTTTCAACAGTTATAATATCACCAAGGCTTATGGATTGCATTATGGTGAAAAGCTTGTGATAGCCGTTTTTCTTTATGCCTGTTATATCTAAAAGAAGATTTATTTTGGAATTTGCTTTTAAAGTGAGTTTCATATTGCCACTCCTTTCAGTAATTGTATTCTATCACATATATTTCCATTTTAAAAGATATTTATTTTTATATATTTTGTTGATAGGTCTGTTATTTTGCAGAAAAATATGATATTATACTTGTTTGAAAGAAGGTTTTGAAAATGGATAATATAAAAATTATTGATTTACATACTCATACTGACAGCTCGCAGGATGGTAATCATCCTGTGGAATATATGGCAGAGGTTGCGGCACAAAACGGTATTGAAATCGTTGCTTTTACTGACCATTGTGAAGTTGATGTTTTCTATAAGGATGGATTTGATAAAAGGGCAGAACGTAGCTTTTGTGAGGTTTCAAAGGCACAGAAGGCTTTTGAAGGCAAAATTGAAATCCTCAAGGGAATTGAACTTGCACAGCCCCATTATCTTCCAGACCTTGCAGAAGAAATTGTGAATAAAAATGACTATGATGTTATAATCGGTTCTATTCATAATTTGAGAGGAAAGCCTGACTTTTATGATTTTAAAACCTTTGACGGATTTGATGTTGAAGCTTTGATGAACGAATATTTTGACGAGCTTTTGCAGATGCTTCAGTGGGGCAATTTTGAAATTCTCGCTCACATTACTTACCCCTTCAGATATATTTTTAACCTTTGCGGTTATGTTGAAGATATCAATAAATATTCTAAAAAGGTTGATGAAATCTTAAAGCTTTGCGCTGAAAAGGATAAGGCTCTTGAAATTAATATGGGCGGTCTTAAATACCCCATCAACAAACCTGCACCCGATATTGATACTATTAAAAGATATAAAGAATTAGGCGGTAGGCTCGTAAGCGTTGGCTCTGATTCCCACTATGCAGAGCGCATCGGTTTCGGTATTCCCAGAGCTTATGAAATGGCAAGAGAAGCAGGCTTCGATTTCGTTGCAAGATTTAAAGACAGAAAGGTTTTTGAGTTTGCAATAAAATAAGATTATACATTCAAAACTGTATAATTTGTGATTAAAAACAAGTTTTATACATTTATTACATCTGGAAATGAATGGAAAAACTGTAAAGCAGATAACTTGACAATGTTCAAAACTGTGTCTAAAATGTCAACAACTACGAGTTCAGAACTTTTTAAAATTCTAAAAAGGAAAAAACGCGTAAAGCAACTGACTTTACATTGACAAAGTTTTGAACATTTGACTTTTTTCGACCAATGTATATACATTTGCATATTCAAAATTGGAAAATGATGGAAGGGGATGTTCATTTTGCGGAAAATTGAATATAAAGTTTCCGAAGAATACAACGGAACACCTCTTTATTATTTCTTAAGAGAATGTGTTGGAATATCAACCCGAATAATTCAGACTCTTCGCCATACCCCAAAATCTGTTTTTATAAATGGTGAAGAAAGCAGGGTTGTTGATAAAGTAAAAGCTGATGACGCGATAACAGTATATCTCCCCGAAAAAACCGAACCACCGATTTTGTGGGAAACAGATTTGGATGTGATTTTCGAGGATGAGGATTTGCTTATTATAAATAAGCCCTCGGGAGTTTCCGTTCACCCAACAAGAAACCACCCTAACGGAACCCTTTGCAATGCAGTTGCCGCATATCTTAAAAACAGCGGTAATGAAAATTTTGTTGCAAGGGCGGTAGGCAGACTCGATAAGGTTACATCTGGGGTTATGGTGTTTGCAAAAAATGCTTTTGTTGCATCAAAATTAAACGGCAACCTTGATAAAACATATTTAGCTTTGGCAGAGGGTGTTTTAGAGGGTGAGGGGACAGTTAATGCTCCCATTTACAGACCCGATATAAATAAAACAATCCGTGCCGTTGGTGAGCAAGGGGACGAGGCAATAACAAATTGGAAAGCTCTGGAAAGCTTTGACAATAAAACCCTTTTAGAAATAAAAACTGTTACGGGAAGAACTCACCAGATAAGAGTTCACTCTGCTCATATAGGTCACCCTCTTGTTGGTGACGAAATGTATGGGGCAAAGGTTACTGATAATATCAAAAGGGCGGCGCTTCATTGTTATGAAGTTAAAATAATTCACCCTATAACCAATGAAGAAAAAACTTTTGTTGCAGAGCTTCCTGATGATATGAAAAAAGAAATGGTTGGCGAGATTACAATTCGTAATGCTTGATTTGGAATTCGGAATTCCCAATTATATTAGCGATATACAAGCAAGCTTGTTCGATATATTTCGCTATGCTCAATTCGATATGATATAAATCCTTATTATCTTGTGCCAACGGCACATATCGAACCGAAGGTATATCGAATCGTCAGATATATCGAAAATCCGTCAGGATTTATATCGAGGTGGCTTCGCCACAACTGGCATCTGGCATCTGGCGACTGGCGACTGGCGACTGGTGGCTAAAAAAAGAATTGTAAAAAAGCGGATTTTCTCTTGACAAAGGGAGATGCTTCTGTTAAAATACCATTTGCCGCATATTAAGGGCGGACGCTATAGGTGCGTCTATTAATACCAAAATCCTCAGGTGGCCTTGTTAGCGAGACTGAAAGAAAGCAGGTAAAAATCTATGTACGCAATCATCGAAACAGGCGGAAAACAGTACAAAGTTCAGAGCGGCGATGTTATCTTCATCGAAAAGCTTGAAGTTGAAGCTGATTCCACTATAACCTTCGATAAGGTTATCGCTGTTGGTGCAGACGACGGTATCAAAGTTGGTGCTCCCTACGTTGACGGTGCTTCTGTTGAAGCTAAAGTTATCAAAAACGGCAAGGGCAAGAAAATCGTTGTTGCTACCTACAAACCCAAAAAGAATGAAAAACGTAAAATGGGTCACAGACAGCCCTATACAAAGGTTGAAATTTCAGCTATTAACGCATAATCAATGATTAACGTTAAATTTTTTCATTCTGAAAATGGTGCGCCTTTAGGTTTTTCTTTTAAAGGTCACGCAGGTTATGCCGCTCACGGTAGCGATATAGTTTGCGCCGCAATTTCTTCCGTTGCGTATATGACTGCTAACACTATTATTGAAATAATGAAAGTGGATGCAGATGTAACTGTTAAAGAAGACGGGGAGATGACCTTGAAGGTTCCCGAAGAAAGCGCAGAAAAAACGAAAGAACTATTGCTTGGTTTGGAGCTTCATATTAATGAACTCAAAAAGCAATATCCTAAAAATGTTACGATAACTACGGAGGTGTAACGAATGCTTAAAATCAATATCCAGTTATTTGCTCATAAAAAAGGTATGGGTTCAACTCGTAACGGCCGTGATTCCGAATCCAAAAGACTCGGTGCTAAAAGAGCAGACGGTCAGTATGTTCTTGCAGGTAACATCCTCGTAAGACAGAGAGGCACAAAAATCCACCCCGGTACAAATGTTGGTAAGGGTAAAGATGATACACTCTTTGCACTTATTGACGGACAGGTTCGTTTCGAGCGTCTTGGTAGAGACCGCAAGAAAGTTAGCGTTTATCCTGTTGAGCAATAATTAAATTGTGA
Source organism: Acutalibacteraceae bacterium (assembly GCA_045542535.1). GTDB lineage: Bacteria > Bacillota > Clostridia > Oscillospirales > Acutalibacteraceae > DTU089. Next base: position 59,945 of record JAZQLF010000031.1, read on the forward strand.
AAACTCACCCTATCTTTGCAGATAGGGTGTTTTTTTATGCTTTTATGCGTTTTTTATTTTGGTATTTTATTGAAAATATAAATGTAATATGATACAATTATACAGATTACAAATATTTTTTCACAGGACGTGATTACAATGAGAAAAACAAGTGCAAATATCGGATTTATCGGTGTCAGCGGAAGAGGTTCAGGAATGCTGGGACTTCTTTTGCAGGTTGAGGGTGTTAAGGTTCCTGCAGTTTGCGACCTTATTCCCGAAAGAGCTGAAAGAGGTATCGAAATTGTTGAAGAAGCAAACAACAAGGAATACCCCGTTCACGCTTATCTTGACTATAAAGAAATGCTTGAAAAGGAAGACCTTGATGCAGTTGTTATTGCAACAACCTGGATTACTCACGCAAGAATTGCAGTTGACGCAATGAAAGCAGGTTGCCACGTTGCAACTGAGGTTGGCGGCGCTGCATCTATTGAAGAATGCTGGCAGATGGTTAGAACAAGCGAGGAAACAGGCAAAATCTGTATGCTCCTTGAAAACTGCTGCTATTGCCGTAACGAAATGGCAGTATTCAATATGATTCGTCAGGGTCTTTTCGGCGAAATCGTACATATGGAAGGCGGTTACCGTCACGATTTGCGTGATGAAATCGCTCTCGGCAGAGAAAATATTCACGGCAGACTCTTTAACTTTATGAACAGAAACGGTGAGCTTTACCCCACTCATCAGTTAGGCCCGATTTCCAAAGCTCTTCGCATTAACAGAGGTAACCGTTTCTTAACAGTTAACTCCGTTGCAAGTAAGGCTCGCGGTCTTCACCAGTGGATTAAAGATAACAAAGGCGAAGAATACGACCTTTATAACACAGATTTCAAATGCGGTGATATTGTTACAACAATTATCAAATGCGCAGGCGGTGAAACAATTAAATTAACTCACGACTGCACTCTTCCTCGTCCTTACACCCGTGACTATGAGGTTCAGGGTACAAAGGGTATCTACTCCGAGCCCGAGGATGGAAAAGGCAGAATTTATATTGACGGCACTCACAAAGAGCACCAGAGCTGGACTCACGAATGGGATGATTTTGAGCCCTGGAGAGAGAAATATGAGCATCCTTTATGGGTAGCTTATGAAAAAGGCGGAATTAAAGCAGGTCACGGCGGTATGGACTATCTTGTTCTTTCTGCTTTCGTTGACGCAGTTTATGAAGGTGAGAAACCTCCTATTGATGTTTATGATACTGCAGCCTGGATGGTTATCACTTGCCTTTCAGAGCAGTCCGTTGCAATGGGCGGTGCTCCTGTTCCCGTTCCGGATTTCACAAACGGCAAATGGATTGACAGAGAAGACTTCCGCAGAGGTATGTACTGCCTTGAAGAAGTTTGCGACGAATGCTTTGAGAAAGTTGAGGAATAATTATGAAATATTATATCGGTGTTGACGGCGGCGGAACAAAAACCGCATTCGCTCTTTTTGACGAAAACAAAAATGTAATTGCTCAGAACGAAACTGAAGGCTCAAACCACGAAAACCTTGAGGGCGCAATTCCCCAGGCTGCAGGTATTATTGCAGGTGGTATCAACGGTCTTCTTGAAAAAGCAAACCTTAAATTCGATGATATCAGCGGTATTTTAATGGGTCTTGCAGGTATTGACCATCCTTATCAGCACGATGAAATGCAGGTTGAATTAGGTAAGCTTGGCATTACAGGTGCAAGAATTTATAACGACGGCTTTATCGTTATTAAAGCAGGTGTAGGAGCCGGTGCAGGTATCGGCTACAACTGCGGTACAGGTACTTGCTGTAACTGCCTTGACAACGAAGGCAATATGCTTCAGATTGGCGGATTTGATGTGCTTTCCGGTGACAAGGGTAATGGTCACTGGGTTGGTGCTCAGGCATTCAGAATTATGTATGACGAAATTTGCCTCGGTAAAGTAAAATCACAGATTACCGCTTTAATGGGCGAAAAAGCAGGTATTAAGGACAGAGATACTCTTCTCGGTTCTCTTGCAGTTCTTGAAGACGAAGAAAAAGGCGAGGATTTCCTCAGAATGATTATTACTTCATTCTTTGAAGCTGCAAACAATGACGACGAAGAAGCTCTTAAGGTTATTGAAGAAATGGCTCAGCGCGGTGCAGACTTTATCTGCGGTCACGTTAATAAAATGAGCTTCGGTGACGAAATCAATGTTGTTCTCTCCGGTTCAATTCATACAAAGCTTCCCTCACAGAAATACACTGACAGAATGGCACAGCTTGTTGCCGAAAGAACAGGCAGAAGGTTTAATTTCATTAAGCTTAACTGCGCTCCCGTTACAGGTTGTATCAACTGGCTTCTCGAGGACTAAAAGTATAGTAAATTATTCTGAAAGGACTTGAAATAAATGAAAGAAATTAATTTGACCGTTATCGGTTCAGGTAGTACATATTGCCCCGAGCTTATTTATGGTTTCATTGAAGCAAAGGATTCTCTTAAGCTTAAGAGAGTTGCTTTTATGGATATTGACGAAAGAAAGCGCACTATCGTTGGTGGTCTTTGCGTTCGTATGCTTAAAAGCGCAGGTATTGACTGCGAGGTTGTTATGACTGACGACCTTGACCTTGCTTTACAGGGTGCAGACTTCGTTGTTACACAGATTCGTGTTGGTAAGCTTCCTTGCCGTCATATTGACGAATCAATTCCTCTTAAGCACGACCTTATCGGTCAGGAAACAACCGGTATCGGCGGTTTCTTCAAGGCTCTTCGTACAATTCCCGTTATGAAGAATATCGCAGAAAGAATTGAAGCAATTTGCCCTGATGCTTGGCTTATCAACTTCACTAACCCCTCAGGTATTATTTCCGAGTTCCTTATTAACCACACAAATGTTAAAACAATGGGTCTTTGCAATGTTCCCATTGCTATGATTGATGACGTTAAAGCAGCAGTTGGCGAGGACGCAGATATTACATACCTTGGTCTTAACCACCTTAGCTGGATTACATCTGTTAAGGTTAACGGCGAAGAGAAATTTGATTCAATCTTTGACGAAAACTTTGCTCCCACAGTTATGAAGAATATTCATGATGACGGCTTCGATATGGAATGCCTCGCATCCTGCAAGGGCTTCCCCTCATCATATCTTCAGTATTATTACTCCCGTGCAGCAAAGCTTGCTCACTTAAAGCAGGGTTCAAAGAGCCGTGCACAGGTTTGTATGGAAATTGAAGAACAGCTTCTTGAGCTTTACAGCGACAACGAGCTTGTTATTAAACCTGCTCTTCTTGAACAGCGCGGTGGCTACAAATATTCTCTTGCAGCAGTTTCTCTTATTGATTCTATTGCAAATGACAAGCAGGACGTTCACGTTGTTAACATCAAAAACAACGGTACTCTTAAATTTATGGATGATGACGATATTGTTGAAATTGCAGCAGTTATCGGTAAAGACGGTGCAAAACCCGTTGAGATTGGCGAATTCAACAACCGCCACATCATCAGCCTTATGAGAACAGTTAAATCCTACGAGAAATACACTGTTGAAGCAGCTATGAAGGGCTCTGACGAAGATGCTCTCAACGCTCTTATGCTCCATCCTCTTTGCGGTGACTTTGCTCAGGCAAAATCCTGCTATGAAGAGATGAAGGAAGCTCACAAAAACTTCTTACCTCAATTCTTTAAAGATTAAGGTGGATTAATTATGGCTAAAGAAAAGAAAGCCCCCAAGGAAGAGATAATTCCCGAGGGTATGAAAAAAAGCGACTATGCTGATGCGGCTTTCAGAAAGAAAGTTACAACAATAAACCTTTGCATTCTTGCGGTCTTTGTAGTAGGTGTTATCGCTGTTATCGTTGCAGGTTGGTACAATACAAAGCTTGAAGATGAGCTTTTTGAGCAGATTGAACAGGCTTATTTTGCGGAAAGAGATTCTGTTAAAGCGGCTCTCGATAAAATCGAGGCAGACGGCGGTTCTCATGAGGACAAAAGCAAAGTAAAAATTGAGGTTACAGACGATACCTATTATTATTGGATTACCGAGCTTGATGCTTCTTATCAGGCTGATAGAGAATCTGAAGATTATGCCGCTTTCGGTGGTGCAGAAATTCATCTTCAGGGTATGTTCTATACCAAGAAATTTGACGGCGGTGCAGTTCAGTATTGGGTTTACAGAAACCATTCTCACGATGGTCATGACCACCATGACCACGAGCATGAAGAGGGCGAGATTTCAACAGCAGAAATGATACCCATTGAGGTTATTTTTGACGAGGATGTTGAAATTCCCGAAGACGGAACCTGGGTTGATGTAAAAGGTATTGTAGGACCTGACTCAACTAAAAACCTTTCCGGTATCAGATATGCTGAAATGAAAATTATGGATGAGCCTGGAAATGAATATGTAGAATAATGAAAAAAATATATACAATAGTTTCTGCGGTTGCTTTAATTCTTGGTATATCTGCTTTCGTTTTTATGTTTTGTGTGCTAAAGTTACCTGATGAGAGAATTGACGAAATCGGTTTTGAAGCGCTCTTTATTTTCTTACTTATATTAATGATAGCGGCAATAATGGCAACTATTGCTAAAAAGGAATACTATAATGATGCGGAATGTTGGCAACCGGAAAAAATAAAAATTCCTAAATTAGGGAAGACTTCGTTTGGTGTTTTTTTAAAACAGAAACTTATAAGAAATGGTTTTTCGGAATTTTCGGAGTATAATGATAACCCCCAAAATAAAGGTATTCAGATTTTTTATTTAAAGGAACGAAAAAAGGTTCTGTGTGTTGCGTTGATTGATTTTGAAATTTTATCGAAGATTCCTCGGGGTGATGTGATTTTTAGAATACCTGAAGATTTGCAGAAATATAATATTGCTCGTAAATCAATGGTTTTTATGTCTGGTAATTTTTTTCCTATAATATATTGTGAAAAGAAAAATAAAAGAATAAAACAAATATTGAAAGGTCACTCATTTCAACATTCTGGCTTTAATGTTTTTCCTTGTGTAGCTTCTTTGGATGAAAGATTAATTTATGTAATAAGAACAGTTGTAAGCTATTCTTATAAAACAGGAACAACTAAGCACAATAATAAAAAAGCTGTTACAATAATTAATTCAATTTTAAATGATTAACAAAAACCCCTTGAGAATAATCTCAAGGGGTTTTCTTTGTCTTTATTAGCAGAAGGGGTTTTCTGTTTTATAGGGGAGGGATTTGGGTTGGTTGTAACCGATGTTTTCAACGCCAAGGTATTTGAACACCTCAAAGAGTGCTTTTCCGTGGTGACCGAAAGCAACTGCACCGTGGTGGGGGAAATTGCCCTCAATGAGAACGTGACGATAGAATCTACCCATTTCGGGGATTGCAAATACACCGATACCACCAAAGGAACGGGTTGCAACGGGGAGAACCTCACCCTGAGCAATGTAAGCGCGAAGCTCACTGCCTGCAGTGGACTGCAAACGGAAGAAAGTAATATCACCGGGAGCAATGTCACCTTCAAGGGTGCCGTTTGTGTATTCCTTGGGAAGAGCTCTTGCCATAATCTTCTGATATTTCATTTCGCAGAAGCTGAGCTTACAGGAGGGAGTGTTACCGCAATGGAAGCCCATAAAGGTATCTGTGAAGCTGTAAGGTGTTTTACCTGCGATTTCAGCATCATACATATCACGGGGAACGGAGTTATTGATATCAAGAAGAGTAACTGCATCATTACTTACACAAGCGCCGATATATTCGGAAAGAACGCCGTAAATATCAACCTCGCAGGAAACGGGAATACCGCGGGATGCAAGACGGCTGTTTACATAGCAGGGAACGAATTTGAACTCTGTCTGGAATGCGGGCCAGCATTTACCTGCGATAGCAACATATTCTCTTGAACCCTTGTGAGCCTCAACCCAGTCAAGAAGAGTAAGCTCATACTGAGCAAGTTTTTCAAGGATTTCGGGCTTTTTATTACCTGCGCCAAGCTCATTTTCCATATCTTTAACAACATCGGGGATTCTTTCGTCACCTGCGTGAGCGTTAAAGGAAGCGAAAAGGTCAAGCTCGCTGTTTTCTTCGATTTCAACACCTAAATCGTGAAGGCATTTAATGGGAGCGTTACAAGCGAGGAAGTCCTGAGGACGAGGACCAAAGGAAATGATTTTAAGGTTTTTGAGAGCAAGAATTGCTCTTGCGATAGGTACAAATTCGCTAATCATTTTCGCGCAGTCAACTGCATCGCCAACGGGGTATTCGGGTATGTAAGCCTTGATATTTCTTAATTTAAGGTTGTAGCTTAAGTTGAGAACGCCACAGTAAGCGTCGCCTCTGCCGTCAAGAAGGTCATTCTGACTTTCTTCTGCAGCTGCGCAGTACATAACAGGACCGCCAAAATGTCTTGCAAGAAGAGTTTCTGCAGATTCGGGACCGAAGTTTCCGAGATAGATAACGAGAGCGTTACAACCTGCATTTTTTACATCTTCACAAGCTTTGAGCATATCATTTTCGTTTTCGATGCAAACGGGACATTCATAGATTTCACCGTATTTTGCATATTCCTTCACGATAGCAGAGCGTCTGCCCTCGGAAAGAGTCATAGGGAAGCAGTCACGGGAAACTGCTACGATACCCAATTTAACGTTAGGCATATTAATCATAATTATTACCTTCCTTAGAAATATTAAATAACAAACTTATTTTACGATATTTTATCTTTATATGTCAATACAAAAAACTTTAATAAACCTTTATCCACTCGATAATTGGTATATCTCTTGAAGATGTGATGCGGATTTTGATTTCATCGGTTTCTTTAGGTTCAATTTTAAGGATTTTTCTGCTACCGATAGTTGTGCTTTGGGCAATTTCCTGCCACAAATTATCTTTGTTTTTACAGAAAACAACAAAGCTTTCAACTCTTTGACCCTGGCTTATTTTTTCTGCAATTTCAATGTATTTAATTTTTTCTTTTTTATTTAATTTTAATACATATTCGGGCTGAGTTTCACCGAAGCCCTCGAGAGCTTCGAAAGAGATGCCCTCTGCAAGATTAGTTTTAAACTCGGTTCTTAATTTTTCACCCAATTCCTTTAATCTTTCCAAATCTCTTGGGTCGAATTTGCCGTTGGGCATTGGGGGAATGTTAAGGTTAAAGGTTGAGTTGTTACCAACTGTGCGAAGATAGGTATTGAAAAGTCTTTCAAGGGAATGGGGTTCTTCATTTTCGTGATAGAACCAACCGGGTCTTATGGACATATCGGTTTCAGCAGGGGCGAAAACAAGTCCTTTTGAATACATAATCTGCCCTAAAGAGCCGATTGTAATATCGGTGTTATATAAGAATTCAAGGCTTCCGTCCATTAAAGAGCCACTTGTCTGAGGTTCGTTCAAAGGGCAAAGCTCATAAGGCACAACCGCCCATTGTGCAAAGGGGGCAGTACCTGCTTCGTTACCGCACCAACGGATTGTTCCGCCATCGTGGAATATATTTGCCTGAGGCTGATATTTTTTTATAAGCTCAATATAACCCTTGAAGTCATAAACCTGCTTTTTGCCGTTGGGTCCCTCACCGCAAGCACCGTCAAACCAAACATAGAAAATCTCGCCGTAATTGGTTAAAAGCTCGGTAAGTTGATTTTTGTAGTATGTATTATATTCGTCAGTACCGTAATACTTCGAATTTCTGTCCCAAGGGGAGAGATAAAAACCAAATTTAAGACCGTGCCTTTTACAAGCCTCGGAGGCTTCCTTTATAATATCGCCCTTGCCGTTTTTATAGGGGCTGTTTTTCATAGAGTGCTCGGTATATTTTGTTTGCCACAGGCAGAAGCCGTCGTGATGCTTGGCAGTAAGCACCATTCCTTTCATTCCTGCATCCTTAATAGCCTTTGCCCACTGGTCGCAGTCAAGCTCTGTGGGATTAAATATTGCAGGGTCTTCCGTGCCGTCACCCCATTCGAGATTTGTATATGTATTGGGGCTGAAATGCACGAAAGCGTAAAAGGGAGTTTCTCTTAAATGTCTTAATTGATTTTCACTTGGCACTACATGAGCCGCGTTTTTTAAAAATTCTTTGAATTCCATTTTATTTTTCCTTTATCATTTTATTTTTACCAAACGCCAACCATACAATTATGATACTTGCAGAGAGAATCGCCATAGTATGTTGGAAACCGGAATTCCTGAAAAGATGTGTGCAATCGGGTGTGCCAACCATAAGATATACAATGTCTATATATGTAACGAAGAAAAGTAAAAGGAAAGCATAGTATTTTTCAATATGGATTTTTGAAGCATTGAAGCCGTAGCCTTTTGTGATGGCAACAACCATAACAATTGCATATAAAACAGCAATAGCAGTTGCAATAATCATAAAATCAGAGTCCTCAAATCTTACAAGAACAGGTCTGACAATATTAACGCCAAGCATAAATACAGTGCCTAAAATGAAGGTGAGTATTGTTTTTACCTTTTCGGGAACCTTATCGAATGTTATTTCAGGAACATCTTTTTTTGGTTTCAATTTTAAAATGAAAGCGGTGATAATACCACCTGCGATAAAGCCGGTGAAATATTCCCAACAACCCCAAGGGTAGAAGAATTCGGGGAGATAGCTTTCGTTTAATTCGTGGAAACCGCCGTTGCCGAAATAGAAGAAGAGGTCAGAAAGAGTAATACCGATTGCAAATGCAGAGCAAACAACCAAACCTGTTTTAGCGGAAACCTTGTCTTTAATAATAAAGCGTACTGCTAAAAGAGAAGCGATTGCTTTGATAGTTGCGGTAATAACATCGCAGGACTGGAAATAGTTTCTGCCACCATCAATTTTCTTTGCCCAGGAAACATCCTTAAAATGCTCCATATAAACACTATAAGCAGAGCCGTCAATATTCTGAATTTCCAAGCCTTTTTCGAAAAGTTGAGCCGCTTCGGGCTGAACTGCATTTAAAATAAAGGGGGAGATAACCGCACTTGCGATTAAATCGGTTATATAGAAAACTGCGAGGAGAATAACGAAGTCTTTTATTTTCCATTGCTTTTCGCTGAATCCTCTTCCTAACATAATGCCGAAAATGGAAGCAAGACCAAAGCCAAGGCAAAGCATTAAAAACACTGCAGAGCCAACGGATGTATAAACATCGCTACCGCCGTTGAACCAGTCTTCTGCATCGTAAATGATGCCTGTTATCTGGCTTAAAAGAGTGCCCCAACCGGGTGTCGTCATCATAAAGGCGAGAGCAGTAAGAGAAAGCCAACCTATATCAAGCTTCTGACGGCTTCCTTTTACAACAACAATAAACATTGTAAAAACGAAACCTGCATTAAGAAGTCCCCAGGATGAACCCCAACCGTGTTCACCGCGAACACGCCACAAAAGACCCATTAAAAGAGCCCCAAGCAATACTGTTAAAGCGTTTTTTAATACTGTATTCTCTTTTTTCATTAACTTCACCCTTTTCAAGAGTTAATTGTATTTTTATTATACTTATAAACAATTGGAAATGCAATATTATTGAAAATTAAAAAAATATATGTTATTCTAAAAGTGGAAATTGAAAGGCGGGGTGGCTTTATGGCAAAATTAAAAAAGATTTTGATTGGTTTTTTAATAGTGGTTGTGGCTATTGGGGCTGTAACTGCGGTTGTTAATACCATATTAACCTATAATCTTTTAAAAGTTGGAAGCTCATATAATAAGGTTGAAATTGAAAATCAGCTTGTTCCCGAAAAGGATGAAAATGGCTATTGGTATTTTACAACCGACGGAGATTTTAAGGTTATGCACCTTACAGATGTTCATATCGGTAGCGGATGGATGTGCCACGGCAGAGATAAAAAGACACTTAACACCGTTGCCACTATGATTACGAAAGAAAAGCCCGATTTAGTTATTGTAACAGGTGATATTGCTTACCCGGTGCCTTTTCAAGCAGGAACATTTAATAACTACACAAGTGCAAAGGTTTTTGCAAATCTTATGGAAAGCCTTGGTGTTTATTGGACTGTAACCTTCGGCAATCACGATGCTGAGCCCTATTCTTATTTCGATAGAGAAGCAGTTGCAGGTTTTTATACAAATGAGGATTATAAATATTGCTTGTTCCAGAAAGGTCCTAAGGATGTTGACGGTGAGGGCAACCATGTTATTGAAGTGAAAAACTCAAAGGGTATTATAACTCAGGGCTTGATTTTAATTGATTCGCTTTCTTATGTGGATGATCGTATGATTACAAGCTGGAAAGGCACTTACGACAACATTCACGATAATCAGGTTGAATGGTATGAGTCTGAAATCAAGCGTATGAATAGTGAAAATAAGGTAATAGATAAAAACGCTGAAACAGTTAAAACTCAGGCATTCTTCCATATTCCTTTGGTTGAATTGAAAGATGCCTGGAACGAATTCTCTGAAAATGATTTTAAAGATACTGAAGACTTTAAATACATCGACGGTATAATCGGTGAGGGCGGCAGAAGAGTCTTTTGCGGTTTTGGTGAGGATAGGCTTTTTGAAAAGATGCTTGAACTGAAGTCAACTAAAGCTATGCACACAGGTCACGACCATTATAATAATCTGACGGCTGAATATAAGGGGATTACATTCAGTTGTGGTTACAGCATAGATTATATTGCATACATTGGTATCGGAAAAGAGGGCTCTCAAAGAGGCTGTAATATGATTACCTGCAAGCCTGACTCAACATTTACGATTGATAAATATAACTATTATTCCGATAGATATGACATCGAGGGCTTTACTCGTGAAGAGGTTACAATGCAGTTTGATGGCGTTAAATACGAAGTTGAAATTGAAGAAGAGTAAATAATAAAAATACAATCAGAAATGGAGGGTTTATCGATGAAAAAATTTAAAAGCATTATATGGGGTATTGTTCTTGTTGCAGTTGGCGTAATTGTTGCGCTGAATGCCCTTGAAATTACTGATATTGATATCTTTTTTGACGGTTGGTGGACTCTTTTCATCATAATTCCTTGCTTTATAGGAATATTCACTTCAAGAGAAAAGTTTGGCAATATTTTGGGTGTAGGAGCAGGTGTTTTTCTTCTCCTTTGCTGCCAGGAAATTTTAGACTTTTCAATGCTTTGGAAATTGGGGCTTCCCGTAATCATTGTTGCAGTTGGTCTTAAAATGATTTTCGGTGGTTTATTTAAAAATAAAAGCGAAAAGGTAATGGAAAATATTGTAATAAACGGTGGAGATACTAAAAAGTTCGGTGCAACATTTTCCGGTGCACAAGCAAATTTCTCGGGAGAGATGTTTTACGGAACAGAGCTTAACGCGGTTTTCGGCGGTGTTGATTGCGATTTAAGAGGTGCTTTTATTGAACAGGACTGTGTAATAAAAGCCAATGCAATTTTCGGCGGAATTGATATTTATGTTCCCGAAGGGGTTAATGTTAAGGTTCATTCAACCTCAATTTTCGGCGGAGTAGATAGCAAAAAGCATAAAAACTCACCCGAAAATCCCCATACAATATTTATTAATGCAAACTGCCTTTTCGGTGGAATTGATATTAAATAAGAAATACAATAAAAAAGTTGCAGTAATTAACTACTGCAACTTTTCTTTTTTTATTCTTTTTTCAAATACAAAGAAGCATATAAACAGGGCTATGAAGGTTATTAACCAGGATAGGGGGTAAGAAAGATATAAGTTCCAGAGCTCCTGCTTTAAGGGGTAGCCTGTGTAAAGCCATAAAACTCTTATACCGCAAGCACCTAAAAGGGTGATTATCATAGGCTCGATGGATTTTCCCATACCTCGAATCTGACATCCTGAAACGTCCATAATACTGCAGATAAAATAGGTAGTCATCATTATATAAAGCCTTTGCTTACCCATTTCGATAACTTCCGGTTCAGTTGTGAAAATGCCGATTATCTGCTCTGGGAAAAGAAGGGCGATTCCACCGAAGACTACGCTTAAGATAAAGGCAAAGCCCATACACATAAAATAAACTTTTCGTAAGTTTTCGTATTTTTTAGCACCCATATTCTGAGAGGTGAAGGTCATAGCCGTCTGGGCTACGGCATTGGTGCAGGTGTAAATGAAAGCGTCTGCATTCTGGGCTGCGGTATTTCCTGCCATTGCAACAGAGCCGAAGGAATTTATTGTGGATTGAATGAGCACATTGGAGAAAGAGAAAAGACTGCTCTGAAAACCTGCCGGTAATCCGATTTTTACAATATTCTTTAACTCGTCTTTATAAATCCTGATTTTTTTGAGATTTAATCTGCAGGCATTTTCAATATGAGTCAGCCTTATAACAATAAGAACGGCGGAGATATATTGAGCAACGATTGTGGCGATAGCAACACCTGCTACATTATAATGAAAGCCTACAACAAGCACAACGTTAAGAACTACATTTATAATTCCCGTAAAGCCGAGAATGAAAAGGGGACGCTTTGTGTCACCGGTGGAACGGACTATTGATGCACCGAAATTATAAACAAGAGAACCGGGTGCGCCTAAAAAATAAATCTTCAGATAAAGAGTTGCAAGGGGGAGAACATTGTCAGGAGTTCCCATAAGCTTCAGGAATTCACCGGAAAGGAAAAAGCCGAAAATACCAACGGCAAAGCCTGAAGCAACGCTTATTGCCATGGCGGTATGGACGCTTTTATGAATTCTGTCGGCAGAATTTGCGCCGATATGACGAGCGGTTACAACTCCTGCGCCCGTTGAAAGACCAACGAAGAGATTTATTATAAGGTTAACAAGAGAACTGGTTGACCCAACTGCCGCAAGGGATTCGCTACCTGCAAACCGACCAACAACCATAACATCGGCGGCGTTGTAAATAAGCTGAAGAACACCCGTAAGCATCAGGGGAATGGAGAATATAAGTATTTTTTTGAAAAACGGACCCGTTGTCATATCAAGAATACCGCGTTTATTCACAATTCCACCACCCTTAATAAAATTGGATTTTATTATACTATTTTTTGCCGAAATAGTCATTATATTTAATGAAAAAATTTTGAAAAAATTTGGTGTTTGTATATTTAGGGCAGAACAAAAGAAAAGCAAGAATAAACCCCTTGGATTCAGAATCCAAGGGGTGTTTTTTATTAATTTTTTATTCTTCTGTTGTGGGCGGTACTTCTTCGCCTACTTCAACAACGGGTTCGGCAGCTACGGGTTCAGTTGGTTGAGGAATAGGTTGTTCAATGGGTTTCTGAATGGGTTGCTGAACGGGTTCCTGAATGGGTTGCTGAATGGGTTGCTGAACGGGTTGAGCCATAGGCTGTGCGAAAGGTTGTTGCACAGGCTGACCAATGGGTTGCTGAGGAATATAAAAATCATTTTGTGCAGGGTTATACTGAGGAGCATAGAAATTGTTTTGAGGCATATCTCCGGGTGTCTGATAGAAGGGGTTATAAGGTTCGTAATCAGGAATATCATCGGGAGTGATTGCGCCCTTTGCTAATGCCTGAAGTCTTAAGTCTGAGAAGAATTCTACAAATGTTGCTTGCATATATGGGTTTACATAGAAAATATTTAAAATACCGGATGTTAAGCCACCGAGAATAGTCCATCCAAGAAAAGAGAGCATCAAAACAAAGCAATCCCATTTATTGCCGTCCATAAGGATTTTGCTTAAACGGTGAGCTTCTTTTCTGTCAATATCGGGGCGAACAGCTAAAATATAGCTTATTGCCCAATATTCAAAAGCTTTAATAAATCCGGGGATTATAAAAAGCAAGGTCCATAAGAAAACGCTGATATCTCTTGTGAACGAAACTTTTGCAATATTAAGAAATGTTTTGTCCTTAAAGTTCTGTGTTATTTCGCCAAGGTCAACAGGTTGATTTTTTCTTGCTTTAAGGAAATATCTTATACAACCGCTGTATAAGGGTGTGAAAATAATGTACATTAATAATACGCCAACCACTATTCCTAAAACAGTAAAGATGAATATCGGGCTTTCAAGGAATAACTCGAAATCAGCATCACTGATAATGGGTTCATTAGAACTGACGGAGAATGAGAAACCGCCACCTTCTCCTGCTAAGGCAACCAAAAGTCCGATTAAAACGCTATGCCAATAGTTCTTTTTGAATAAGTTTTTACCTGCTTGTTTAAGTTGTTTTCTATCCATAAAAGCACCTCCTGAAAGTGTTTTAAAAATTTAATCAATAGCTTTTATTCTGTAAACCTTTACTCCGTGGGGAGCAACGTTACAGTCGATTTTATCTGTTAATGTGAATGTGTCATTTTCCCAAAGGTTTGTTGCTTCATAAGAATTTCTGATGGGTAAATCAACAAAGGGGTCACTATGAAGCTTTGAAAGAGAAATTGACATAGCTTTCGGTTTGTTTGATTTATTGAAAAGGCAAACTGCAAGTTCGTGATTTTCCAAGGGCTTAACGAGAATATCGCTTACACCGTCTGTGAAAATGCGCTTCGCCTGAATACCGCGTTTGTCCTGGTCGATAGCGATAAGGTCTTTGTTTTTGAGGATTCCGAGAACCTTGTTTTCTTCGTCAACTGTTCCGTCGGGATTAAGGAATTTTCTTATATCGTTGCCGAGAATAAGGGGAGCAGCCATCATACACCAAAGGGAGAAATGAGTTCTGTTTTCTTCCATATTAAGCTGACCAACACCAACCTCAAGCATATCGGGGTCGTTCCAGGAGCCGATTCCGGCATATTTATAAAGTCGAACATTGAATTCATAAATAAGGAGCATTGACATCCAGTTTGGCTGAATATCGTGGGTTGTTCTCCAGAGGTTACCGGCTTTATTGCCCCATTTCCAAGGCTGATTCATACCCCATTCGCAAAGGGAATAGCAAATAGGCTTTTCGGGTGTGCCGTTTTTCTCTGCGAATTCCTTTGTTGCTCGTTTGAGCTCTTTACCCATATTGGTATATTGACGTTGGGCAGAGTCCATACGGGATGCAACGGGGTTGTAGAATTTCAAAGTATTGATGCCTTTTCTGAGCTTAACAACAATCTGAAGTCTGCCGTCGGGAGTGAAGCCCTTTGAAGAGGGGAAGAAGCAGTCATATTCCTTTTCGCCGTTAACAAGGCAAACGAGGAATTTTCTCATATTTCCGCCTTTTCTGAAAACGAGAGTAAGGCTATATTCACCCTCCTCGGGAACATCAATATTATCAAAAAGAAGCTCACCCAAGCCACCGCAGAGGTTACTTACCATATAGCCGTTTTCAACCTTTTCGTCTGCAACGACTTTTGCGCCCTTAAGAACGATTCCGTGCTCTGCCTGCATTTCAATGAAATCCTCTTCACCGGGTTTTCCGAGAGTGATTTTGATAAGGGAGGGAGCAATGGTGGGAATTGCTTCGTTATGGCAGAAATCGTATTTGAAATATTCAACGCCCCATTCAGCGAGAGTATCTGCATCAACTGCTTCGTTATAAAGACTTGCAGGTAAATCCTCGCAGGTGAGAGTGCCGTTTGAGGTATAAAGACCAACCTTGAAGCCTAAATCATTGATTTCTTCAATAAGGGGCTTCATTCCTCGGGGGAAGCGGGTAAGGTCCCCCTGAAGCTTTCCGTCAGGGGTTCTCATTGAGCTTTGCCAACAGTCGTCAAGGTTAACATATTTATAACCTGCGTCAAGAAGCCCTGTTTTCTTCATAGCTTCTGCAGTATCTTTAATTAATTTTTCGTCAATGGAGTTTCTGAAGGTGTTCCAGCTGCTCCAACCCATTGGGGGAGTGAGAGCAACGCCGTTGTCATATTTTTCCACCTCTGCCACGTGAACCTGAGTTGCGGCGATAGCTTTTTTAGCAACGCAAAGGGGGCAGATTTTTTTGCCCTTAAGGGCTTTGCCTATAAGAACTCCTGTTCCTGCACCTGCAAGAATTGAAGCGGTTTTCTTAAGATTCATAAAAATCACCTTTTTACTTTGGTAGTCAAAAATGTATTTCAAAAAAAGCCGTCCAAGGCGGACGGCAATGAAATAAACTGATTATTCAGCAGCTTCTGCTTCTTCAGCGGGAGCTTCAACGGGAGCAGCTTCAACAGTTGCATTGTAAGCATTTGCAAGCTTGTTGAGGTATTTGATTTTGTAAACGCTGCTAACGATGGGGAGAATTCTCCAGAACATTACAAACATACCGCCGTGCTTGAGAGTGATGTTGTAATCTTTAGCTTTCTGATACATTCTTTCAACCATCTGATAGTTCCAAACGAATGAATAAATGCCGAAGCTGAAAATATCAAGAAGGAAAACGAGAATGTAGTGGCCGCTTTCTTTATCGTCACCATCGCAGATTTTGTTAAGGTCCTTTGTCCATTTTGTCCAGAAGAAAAGACCGTAAATGCCGAGAGTTATGATGTTGAGGAAAATAAATTTACCTGTTTTTCTTTTTTTAATCATAATTATTGCCTCCAGAAAGAGTTTTATTATTATATAGTAAATAATACTATAATTGAAGTGCATTGTCAATAATTATTTAGGCAAAAAAACAACCCGTGACAAAAGTCACAGGTTGAATGGCTTTTTTAGTTATTGAAAAGAGAAAGTTCTTCTTTTTTCTGTTCGTCTTTATACTTCTGAAGTCTTGCTTTGATTTTATCAGCAGGGTTAAGAAGGCTTGAAACAGAGCAATCGTGGTTAAGAGTGTCGATAATAAGAGAGCAATATTTACTCATATCAACCTCGAAATACCAAGGCTTCTGGAGAAGCTCGGGAGTTCTGTAAACAAGGTTTGTTGTGAAAACGCCGTTGATGTTGCCTGCTTCATAGGCTTTGTCAAATTCCTGAAGACCGTTGCAGAAAAGACCGAAGCTTGTGCAAATGAAAATGCGGTTTGCTTTAAGCTCTTTAAGCTTTGTTGCAACTTCAATCATAGAGTCGCCTGAAGAAATCATATCGTCGATAATAAGGCAATCCTTGCCTTCAACATCGTCACCGAGGAATTCGTGAGCGAGGATGGGGTTTCTACCGTTAACAACAACGGAATAGTCGCGGCGTTTGTAGAACATACCAAGGTCAATTCCGAGAACTGTTGAATAGTAAATACAACGACCCATACCGCCTTCGTCGGGGGAGATAACCATGAGATGATCGTGGTCAATTTTAAGGTCCTTAAAGTTCTTTGTAAGAGCTTTTACCATCTGGTATGTAGGAGCAACGTTTTCAAAGCCTTTAAGAGGAATTGCGTTCTGAACTCGGGGGTCATGAGCATCAAAGGTGATAATGTTTTCAACGCCCATATCGATGCAAAGCTCCTGAAGAGCAATTGCACAGTCAAGAGATTCTCTTCTTGAGCGCTTATGCTGTCTGCCTTCGTAGAGCATGGGCATAATAACATTGATTCTTCTTGCTTTACCTTCAACGGCGGAAATTGCACGTTTAAGGTTTGCATAGTGCTCGTCGGGGGAGTAGTGGCACTCGTAGCCGTACATATTGTAGGTTACGCCGTGATTAAAGCAATCGCAGATAATGTAAATATCATAACCGCGGACTGTTTCATGAAGAAGGCATTTACCTTCACCTGAACCGAATCTTGTAAAGTCTGCATCAACGATGAAAGTGTCTCTCTGGTAGCCGTAGAAAGCGATTGTTTCTTTGTGCTCACTTTCACGCTCTTCTCTCCAGGAAGTAAGATAGTTGTCAATTTTTTGTGCAAGCTCCTCACAACCGGGAGTAGCAATAATTCCCAAAGGACCTACGGGAATTGTGTTAGGAATACCGAATGCGTCTGCCATCGCCTGAACCTCCGAATAGTTATTTATCTTTTTATATTGTACTAATTATTTCTACTCTTTTCAAGTCAATTCGGCAAAATATAACATTAAAATTTCTTGACATATTCTACCTGCATTTTGTGAGATTTCACAAAAAAGAAAAGTAACGATAGAAATTCTGCAATTCTATCGTTACAAGCTGAAATCTTCTTTTGAAAATTCCCCCGTAAAGGAGATAACCTTGGGCTCTCTTTTCAAGGGGTCGTATTTAAATTTTTTGCATTTTGAGTAGGACTGCATAACTGCACCCATTTTGCGACAGAGGACTGTCTGAGAGTCGCCGATGGGAGAGCCGTGCTCACAGAAAGCGCACTGAGGCTCGGTTGATTTATTAAAAATTTTAAGAACCATAATACCGCCTCCGTCCAATGAATTTACCCCTTAATTCTAACACATTTTTTTGCGGTTATCAACCTCTAAAATCAAAAGAGCGCACATAATAAACAAAATTATTGTAGCTCCCATACTGTGATAAAGGGTGAAGGAGGCGGTGCCGGTGCCGATAACAACGGAAGCCTCTGCGCATTGGGGGAAGATTTTTAAGAGAAGTGAACAGTAAATGGCACTTAAGGATGCGTTTAAAAGCCGCGAACACATTAAAAATTTCATTTCTGTTTTACAGACCGAGGAATAGGTGGCGCATTGGCATATTACCGCAAATCCTCCGAAGCCTAAAATTCCTGCGATTACGGGAATGGAAAGCTCTGCCGAAAGAGCATTTTTGCACCCGGTTGTAACCTCGCCTACGGATTTTATAATGCAGGAAAGGGTGTAGGGCAGTTTTAAAGCTTCGCAAAGAGAGGAGAGAACAGAAAAGGTCAGAACCCAACCGCAAACGGAAAACATCCCTTCACTACCGTTGGAAACGGATTTTACGAAAATATTCCGATTGGGGTCGTTTTCAGCTTCTTTTATCTGACTTATTTCTCCGTTTGAGAGAAAACGGCAGAAAAATCCTATGGTCAGAGAAGCCAGAACGCAGGAAGCGTATAAAAGAAATCCGCTTCCGGTATTTCCCAACATAAATGTTCCTACGGCAGTTACGGCGAAAGCAGGGCTTGGATTTATGCACCAATACAGAAGCCTTCCTGCATCATTCCGTGAAATTTTTCCCTCTGTATAAAATTCGGCTACTGTTTTCGCTCCAACAGGGTAGCCACCTAAAAGTCCTAAAACCAAAGGAACAATTCCATAACCGCTTGTTCTGAATATTTTATTGAAGGGCTTTTCAAAGAATTTGCTTATAATCCGGGAAATATTGCTCTCTGATATGTAGGAAGAAAGCACCATAAAGGGAAAAAGGGCAGGGATTAAACTATTGCCCAATAGCTGAAAGCCCTGTTTTATGCCATTGGCAGTATCTTTCGGGTAAATAATAAGACAAACTGAAATTGCAGACAGGATTATTAAAGTTACAAGATTTTTAAGTAACAGAGAAGAAAGTTTTTTCATTAGTTAACACCCCAAAATATTTTATGATTAACCATCATAAGAATATACTAAAGGAGTGGTGGTTTTGGGATTTAATCCGTTGAAGAATATAAAAGAAAATACGGAGGATGCAGGTATTGTTCTGTACGGCAACAAGAGAATGATTGTCACGGACTGTCAATGCGTTGTGGATTTTTCCGAGGACTGCATAGTTCTGAGCCTTGGTGAGCTTAATATGAAAATCCGAGGGGACAATTTAGTTATTTCCACCTTTGCTTTCGGGCAGACGGATGTCAGCGGTGAATTTGTCAGTATTGAATTTGAGAGGGCTTAGAAATGATACAGATTTTAAGGCTTTTAAAAGGCTTCGTTGAGTTCTGCGCGGAGGGTGGATTTCCCGAAAGATTCATAAATCTTTGCAAGATTAACGGAATAAGTCTTTGGAATGTTAAAAATGACGGTGTAAAGGTCGTAGCCTGTACAACCGAACGGGAATTTGAAGCACTGAAAATCCCTGCAGAAAACTCGGGAATGACATTAAAAATCATAAAATCCCGAGGATTGAAAAGTTTTTCAAAACGCCATAAATGGCGGTGTGGTGCGGTTTTAGGCATTGTTTTGGCATTTTGCTTCTGGATTTTTATGTCGGGGTATATCTGGGAAATAGAAATATTGGAAACAGAGGGTGTAAATGTTGAGGACTTTACAGAAAGCCTTGAAGAATTGGGTGTGAAAATCGGGGCGAGAAAGTCAAAAATCGACATAATTCAGGTGCAGAATCAACTGATGAATGAGTACAGCGAATTACTTTGGGTTTCCCTTAATATTTTCGGGGGCAAGGTTCAGGTGGAAATGAGCGAATTTATAGAGCAAAAGGAGATAATTGACACAAAAACTCCCGTTAACCTTGTGGCATCGAAAAAAGGCGAGGTAGTCCTTGTGAAAGGCTACAAGGGGGTTAATGCAGTTAAAGAGGGGGACAATGTAACCGAGAGCACTCTTCTTATTTCGGGAGTGATACAGGATTTTGACGGAAGTGAATATTTTATTCATTCCAAGGGCGAGGTTTTTGCAAAAACAAGGAACAAGGAAAAATTTACCTGGAAATCAGAGAATGATTTAAACATCTCTTCCCAAAAGGAAAGCAGATTCTATCTTTATGCTTTCTCATTGAAAATACCTTTGGGCTTTAAAACCGAGGGGGATTTTTTAACTGAAAGCAAGGTTTTTCTTGAAAGCGGAGAAACTGTCCTACCTTTCGGCATAATAAGAGAGGACAATTTCGGAAAATCCGCTGAAAGGGTGGATTATTCCACTGAAGAAGCAAGGCTTTCGGCGCTTCTTGAGGGCGTAAATTTCAAAAGGGGAAATTATAACGGAACTGAGCTTCAGAGGGTGGAATATGATTTTCGGGAAAATGAGAAGGGTGTTGAAGTTAATGTGAAAATTGACTGCATTGAAGATATTGCAAAGGAAAGCCCTATTTTCACAGAGTAAAAAACTGTTACATTTTCATATTTTATTTTAATAAATTTAGTGGACATTTACAAAAAATGTGTTATACTTTAAATGTAGAAATATGTTTAAATTTATATTATAAAGAACAAAGAGGGTAATTAAATCGGAACAGATAATTAACGTTGACCGAATGGAACAGGCAGTAAGCCTTTTCGGTAGCTTTGACGAGAATATTTTAATAATCGAAAAGTCCTTTAATGTGGATGTTATAAGTCGCGGTTCGGACATAAAGGTTAACGGTGAGCCTGAAAACGTAAGCAAGGCGGTTAAGGCAATAAACGGACTTTTAATGCTTCTTAACCGAGGGGAAACTCTCAACGAGCAAAATGTCAGATACGTCATCTCTCTCGTGGATGACGGCAACGAGGACAAGCTTGTTACAATGAGCGGTGACTGCGTTTGCATTACAAGTAAGGGCAAGCCCGTTAAACCCAAAACTCTGGGTCAGAAAAAATACGTTGAATCCATAAAAAATAACACCATTGTTATTGGCGTTGGCCCTGCAGGTACGGGTAAAACCTACCTTGCAGTTGCAATGGCGGTTAACGCATTCAGAGCAAAAGAGGTTAACAGAATTATTCTCACCCGTCCCGCCGTTGAAGCAGGGGAAAAGCTTGGTTTCTTACCCGGTGATTTGCAGAGTAAGGTTGACCCCTATCTCCGCCCTCTTTACGATGCGCTTTTTGATATGCTGGGTGCAGAGAATTTCAACAAATATTTGGAAAGAGGTAATATTGAGGTTGCACCCCTTGCTTATATGAGAGGACGTACTCTTGACGACAGCTTTATAATCCTTGACGAAGCCCAGAACACAACCCCCGAACAGATGAAAATGTTCTTAACCCGAATGGGCTTTAATTCAAAGGTTGTTGTTACCGGTGACGTAACCCAGATAGACTTGCCCGACGGCAAGCGTTCAGGTCTTGTTGAGGTAACAAAAATTCTTAAAAATATGGAGCAAATTGACATTGTTCGTTTCTCCGGACAGGATGTTGTAAGGCACAAGCTTGTGCAGGATATTATCAGAGCCTATGAAAAATACGAGGAGGCAAAGAAAAGAAAATGAAAGAGAAAATTAAAGTAATTATCACAAACGACCAGAAAGAAGTTAAAATTCCCACAGGGGTGAGATTGCTTGTAAGACGTTGCTGTAACGCGGTTCTCACCTTTGAAGAGTTTTCAGAACCTGCAGAAATCAGCGTAACCTTTGTTGACGATGAAAGAATTCACGAAATCAACAAGGAGCATCGCAATATTGACAGCAGTACGGATGTTTTGTCCTTCCCCTTGGGCGAAAACGGTGAATATGACAGAAATCTTGACACAGGTGCTTGTCTTTTGGGTGACATTGTGATTTCCGTGCCTACTGCGGTGCGCCAGGCTAAAACCTACGGTCACTCTCTTCAGAGGGAAATCGGCTTCCTTACCGTTCATTCAATGCTCCACCTTTTAGGCTATGACCATGTAAACGGCGGTATTGAAGCGGTACATATGCGCGAAAAGGAAGAACACGTTTTAACAGAACTCGGACTCAAAAGAAACGAATCTTACTATATGGATTCCGAGGAGGAATAATAATGAAGGACTTGGAAAGCCTCTTCAAAAGCTTTTTATATGCTTTTAAGGGCTTCGGTTGGATGGTGACCCACGAAAGAAATTTCAGAATTCACCTGACCTGCCTCATATATATGTTCTACTACCTTTTGAGATATGATTTCTTCACAGTATCAAGAACGGAGTTTGCAATTTTGCTTTTAGCTTCGGGACTTGTTATCGGCGGAGAAATGATTAACACGGGTATTGAAAAGGCGGATGACTCGGTTTCCAAAGAGAAAAAGGAAACTATTGCCGTTTCAAAGGATGTTTCTGCAGGTGCGGTGCTTGTGTTTGCGGTGTTTGCGGTGCTTTGCGGTATTGCAATTCTCTGGCAACCTGAGGCATTCAGATTATTATTCAACCACTATGCAGAAAATCCATTGAACATACTTTGGTTCGCTTTGAGCGTAGTGGCGTTCACCTTGTTTATTTTTAAATTTGATTTCAAGAAAAAAGGAAAGAAATAATGACAGAAAGAAAAACTGCTTTTATTGCTATTGTAGGAAGACCCAATGTGGGCAAATCCTCGATTCTTAATAATCTTTTAGGGCAAAAGGTGGCTATTGTTTCATCAAAGCCCCAGACCACAAGAACAAAGATTATGGGTGTTTTAACTGAAGACAATGTTCAGCTTGTTTTCACAGATACTCCCGGTTTCCATAAGCCTAAAACCAAATTAGGCGAAAAAATGATTAAAGCCGTTGATGACAGTATCGGTGGAGTTGACTCCTGCCTTTTTGTTACAGAGGCAAAGGGTGAAATAAGAGAAGCAGAGCTTGACCTTCTTAAAAAGCTTAAATCCGAGAGAATTCCCGTTGTTCTTGCTATTAATAAAATCGATATGCTTTCCGATAAGCAGGAGCTTATGGGAAGAATTCTTGAATTAACAAAATTACTTGATTTTGAAGCGGTAATTCCCGTAAGTGCCCGTGAAAATGACGGTATGGACGAGCTTAAAGACGAGTTATTCAAGCTCTCGGCACCATCGGAATTTTTCTTCCCCGAGGACACTCTCACAGACCAGCCTGAAAGAGTTTTAGCGGCGGAAATGATAAGAGAAAAGCTTCTTCATAAATTAAGCGACGAAATTCCTCACGGTATTGCAGTTTCTATTGAAAGAATGAAAGAGCGCGAGGACAAGCCCATTATTGATATCGAAGCGGTTATCTACTGCGAAAGAGAAAGCCACAAGGGTATTGTTATTGGCAAAAAAGGCGCGATGCTCAAGGAGATTTCAACCAATGCCCGTCACGAATTGGAGCAATTTTTTGAATGTAAAATCAATCTTCAATGCTGGGTAAAGGTTAAAGAGGATTGGCGAAATCGAGAAGGCTTGATTCATAATTTCGGCTTGGATTGATTTGGCAAAAACTATATATTTTTTTACAGAATAAAGAAACTCACGCAGAATAAAATACTATGGATTACATTCTGCGGAGTTGGTTTAAATGGACGAAAAAGAGCTTTGGGAAAAGTTTTATAAAGGCGGAAAAATTGCGGATTATTTAGAATACCGCAACTGCGTTAATATGAAAAACGGGGAGTCAGAAAAAAGTGGTGAAAATAACTGCACCGGGACTTGTAATCAGGGAACAGAGTATCGGTGAAGCCGATAAGCTCATAACCGTGCTTACTGCAAAGCACGGTCTTGTTCGCGCGTTTTCAAGAGGTGCAAAGAAGACCAAAAGCAAGAAGCTTGCTGCCACCTCTCTTCTTTCTTATTCTGATTTTACATTTTCTAAAACAAGAGATGCTTTTTCCGTTGAAGAGGCCCTCATTAAAGAGGTGTTTTTTGAGCTTCGAAGCGATGTTCAGAAAATGGCTCTTGCCCAGTATTTTTGCGAGCTTGCATACGAATTCTGCGAGGAGGATTTTGAGTCGGAGGAAATTCTCCGACTTTTTCTTAATTCCCTGTGGCTTCTCAAAGAGAGTAAAAAATCTCCTGCGTTTATAAAGGCAGTAACTGAACTGAGGTTAATGTCCTTAAGCGGTTATATGCCCGATTTGGTAGCTTGTGAAAAATGCGGAGAATATGAAACGGAATATATGTTTCTGAACATTGAAAGCGGTAAGCTTTATTGTAAGGATTGCGTTCCCACGGATTTTTGTGAATGCTTAAGCTTATCCGTTATAACAGCAATGCGATATGTTTCGTTATCGGATTTTGAGAAGATATTTTCTTTTTCATTAAGTAATGAAGCACTTACCGCTTTCAATCGAATTTGTGAAGAATATTTACTTAACAAAACCCAAAGAAAATTCAAAACTTTAGAGTTCTATAATGTGATTAAGGATTAATTATTAACTATGAGCGAGTTAAACAGACATTTAAAAGCACTTGAATATGACAAGATTTTAGAGATGGCAATGAAAAGGGCTTGTAATGATGATGCCCGTGATATCATTGCTTCCATAAGACCTGAAGCAAGTGCAGATATGGCGCAGAACCATATTGATATGACAGAAAATGCCTACATATTATTGGCAAAGTTCGGCGGTCCGTCATTTGGTGGGCTTAAAAATGTCAATAATTCTCTCTCTCGAGCTGCGGCAGGAGGAGTTCTTTCAATGAAAGAGCTTCTTGACATCGGTTCAACCATAAGAACTGTCCGCGGAATAAGAGAATGGCGAAATAACAGTGGCGGTCAGGATGAATTGAAAATTGACTTGTATTTTAATTCCCTGATGCCAAATAAATATCTTGAAGATAAAATCTTTTCTGCAATTCTTACAGAAGAGGAAATGAGCGATAACGCTTCTCCCGAGCTTGCATCAATCCGCCGTCAGATTAAAAATAAAGAGAACAGCGTCCGTGACCAGCTGGAAAAGCTTATTCGTTCTCAGAAGCTTAAAACTGTTTTGCAGGATGCGATTATTACCCAGAGAAACGGCAGATATGTTGTTCCCGTTAAAAGCGAACACAGAGCATCCGTTTCGGGTCTTGTTCACGATACCTCTTCAACAGGTGCAACAGTTTTCGTTGAGCCTGCAGGTGTTGTTGAAGCAAATAACGATATTCGTGTTCTTCGTGGTAAGGAAGCTCAGGAAATTGAGAGAATTTTATATGAGCTTTCCGTTGAAGCAGGGGGCTTCGTTGAAGAGATAAAGGGCAGCTATGAGTGTGCGGTGGAAATAAATGTTATTTTCTGCAAGGCACATCTTGCCTACGATATGAAAGCCACAATGCCCGTTCTTAATGACAAGGGTATTACGGAATTGAAGAAAGCAAGGCATCCTTTAATCGACCCTAAAAAAGTTGTTGCAACAGATATTCGTTTAGGCTCGGATTTTGATACTCTTGTTATAACAGGTCCTAATACCGGCGGTAAAACAGTTGCAATTAAAACTATCGGTCTTCTTTCTGCAATGGCGTCAAGCGGATTTATGATTCCCGCAGGGGATGAAAGCAGAGTAAGTGTTTATGACAATATTCTCGTTGATATCGGCGACGAGCAGAGCATTGAGCAGTCACTGTCAACATTCTCTTCCCACATGGTGAATATTGTTAATATTCTTAAAATTGCCGATGAAAAATCCCTTGTTCTTATTGACGAATTGGGGGCAGGTACTGACCCGGTTGAAGGTGCGGCACTTGCTATGGCAATTCTCGAAGAGCTCCATATTAAAGGGGCAAAAATTGCCGCCACAACTCACTACGCGGAGCTTAAAGCATACGCCTTGCAGACTCCGAGAGTTGAAAACGGCTCTTGCGAATTCGATGTTAACTCTTTAAGACCTACCTACCGTCTTCTTATCGGTATTCCCGGCCGTTCCAATGCTTTCGCAATTTCCGAAAGACTTGGAATTGATAAGAGCATTATTGACAGAGCAGGGGAGCTTGTTTCCTCGGAAAATACCCGTTTTGAAGACGTTGTTGAACAGCTCCAAAAGAGCCGTCTTGAAATGGAGGGCGAACATTTTAAAGCAAAGCAGATTACTGAATCTGCAAGGGCAGACAAGGAGAAGGCAGAAAAGCTTCTCAAGGATGCACAGTTCAGACGTGACAGAGAGCTTGAAAACGCTCAGGGCGAGGCACTTCGCATAGTTGAAAGGGCAAAGCGAGAGGCGAATGCACTTCTCAATGAGGTTGAAAAGCTGAAAAAAGAGGCGAAGCAGACTAAAGATGCGGCAGAGCTTGCAAGAAGAGCGAAAAGTGCCGTTAATGCTCACCTTAACGCTATTAACTCGGCGGTTAATCCCGTTTTTGATTCAATGGACGATGGTGAGGATTACACTCTTCCAAGACCTCTTGAAATCGGTGACACGGTTTACTGCAAGACTATCGGCAAAAATGCAAGTGTTACTGCTCTTAAAGATAAAAAGGGCAATGTGGAAATTGCCGCAGGTATGCTTAAAATGAGGGTTAAGGAGGATTCTCTTCGCCTTGTTGAAAAGCCCAAGCAAAAGGAAACTAAAAAGCGCCAGGTTTCAACGGGCAGAGTTATGGGCGAAAGCAAATCCACAATGGCGGTTAATAACCGTTGTGATTTGCGCGGTCTTATGGTGGACGAAGCAATTATTGTTCTCGACCGCTTCCTTGACGATTTACTCCGTTCAGGGCTTACAGAATGCACAATTATTCACGGTAAGGGAACAGGTGCTTTAAGAGCAGGAGTTACCCAATACCTTAAAGGTGACCCGAGAATACGTACCTTCCGTCTGGGAACATTCGGTGAGGGTGAAAATGGGGTTACTATTGCGGAAATAAAATGAAAAAAGCTCCCTAAGGGGAGCTTTTTTAGTGAAGAGTGAAGAGTGAAGAGTGAAGAGGTGAGGGGAAGCTTCGCTTCCGAACATTATTATTGCAATACTTTTACTCTATTGTAAATTTTACTTTTGAAAAATCAAGGCTTTTCAGGTCGTTTAAAGACATTTTGAAATATGCAATTTTTTCTGTGTCTTGGAGGAATTCGGGCATATTGTCGTCCAAGGGGTCGTATTGGAGAAGGGTGATTTCTTCGCCGTTTTCTACGAAAATTCTTGTTCCGTCCTGGGCATCGTCAGTTTCAAAAAAGTCGATGGAATATTCTGTTTCAACATCACCTAAAAATTCGAAACCTGCATTGAAATCGTCGATTAAGGTATCGGGTTCACTTTCACAATAGCGGACATTGGGAATGAAATTGCCGTTGTCTTCCGTTAAGAAAATATAAATAAAGCCTTTGTGGTTTATGACATTTTCTTTATCAAAGCTTTTAAATTCAGATAATTTTAACTGACAGAAGAAGAAATCTTCATCACCGATAGTGCCGTCAGAAAGCCATTCCTCAGGCATTGTTGGTGAGCCGAAGAATTTGCTTGTTCCGGGGTCATATTCCCCGTGCGCTTTTTCAACCTTTATTCCTATCATTTTTACGCTACTCCCATATATTCTTCAAGAACAAGACCGCTGTCTTTAAGTTCCTTTGCCAAATCAACCCCAACATATCTCCAATGCCAAGGCTCGTAAATAACCTTTGTAATGTCCTGCTTGTCCTTGGGGTATCTCATAATGAAGCCGTAATCGGCGGCATTTTCTGTAAGCCATCTGAATTCGTCAGTATCTTCAAACCATTCGTCAACGCAGACAATGTCCATAGCGTAGCCTAAATTATGCTCGGAAGAACCGGGAGGCATAATGATTGTTGCGGCTTTTACCTTGGCATCCTTATTGGAATAGCCCTGACTTTCAAAGAAGCTTACCTTGTTATTGTAGTTTCTTTCCTGGAGCTCGTAGGAACGGTAGCCGGAGCAGGGAGTAAGCTCAACGCCCTCTTTAAGAGCGGCATTATACATTGCTTCGTAATGCTCTGCAACCTTTCTGTCAAGACGTTCACCGCTACCGCAGACATACACTAAATCGGGCTCATAGCTGTCGGGAATACGATAGCTTGAGTTTACAAGGGTCAGGTGCCATTTTTCTTCGTCAATGGTGATAATTGTTGGATTATCAATTGTTCCCGGTTGAGCCACTGCCGCCGTTACGGGTTGAGTTGTTTCGGGGGCGGTTGTGTCCGAAGGGGTTTCTTCAGTAGGGTCGTTTTTTTCGCCATTCTGGGAAACCTGGGGATTTTTATTTTCAGCTTTCTCTGTTGTCTGATTATTTTGAGAAATTTCAGTTTCCTTTTCTCTTAAAGCGTCATTCTTTTTATCAACGCAGACGCAAACAACACCAACAAAAATAACCACCAGGGCCATCATAATGCAAAGAAAATTCAGGGCTTTCTGGTCTTTGGAACGTTTATGCTTCTTTTTAGTGTTTTTAACAGCCATATTCTTACCTCAATGCTTTTTAGTCTGTCTAATATTATATTGCTCTTAAGAGGAAAAGTCAAATACTAATATTCACCGTATAAATTAGTTGTTAACAACAAATGAAACTCTTGGATTTTGTGCTTTTTATACAAAGATAAAAAAATATAAAAAACTACTGTTGTTATGTGGATTTTTGTGATATAATCAGTTGGTGAATAAGTCGAAGTATCGACAGATGCAAAAAATCGAAAGGGGTCAAACCTTAATGAAACGTATTTTTACTATTGCTACAGCTATTTTGCTTGTAAGCGCTCTTTTAATTACTTTTACTTCCTGCGGTTCTTCCGATACAACTGAAGAAACTGTTGAAGTTTACTCTACTGAAGAGGCAGTATATACTGAAAGTGCTGTGCCCGTTGGCAAAACAAGCGAAGAGGTTCTTGCATATTTCAACAGCCTTGTTAACGGCGTTAAATCCGAAAGACCTGCTGTTTCATACAGAATTGAAAAGAATGTTCCCAACGGTAGCCTTAAGGTTACAAAGCAGGGTGCAGAGGACGCAGAAGAAATCGACGATTCTCTCAAAGCAATCAACGATGCTGCAAAGGGCGTAAAAGACCTTATTCTCGAAGATATCAGAGAGAATTCAGGTTACATCAACTACGGCGAAGATAACTCCGAAAATCTTTTCGTTAAAGGCGAATCCTGGGCATCTGAGCTTACTGCAGAAGACATCGATTACGCTGCAATTAAAGAAATCGGCGATAAATATTTCATTACAATCGCTTTCAATGACCTTACAAGTGCTGAAGCACAGGATGTTCTTACAAAAGCATTTGACCTTCGCGATAAAGAGGAAATCCTTGCTTCCGAAGAATTTGCAAAGAGCAAAGAATATCTCCAGCTTAATGATTACGATGTTGTTTACAGCGGTTGCAAAATCACTGCAACAGTTGACCGCCTTACAAACGAAATCACAAACATCAACTACTACAAGGCTGCAAATGTTACTGCATATATGACAGGCGCAGGTACTCTTGAAAGCTACGGCGATGTAAGCGTTATGTTTACTCTTGAAGATAAGGCAAATTATGATATTACATGGGATAGCGGTTTGCCCACAAGTCCCGTTGAAACAGCTGAAGCTGAATAATTATTTGCTATATTGATTTGTTGCAGAGTGGGTCAACCACTCTGTAATTTTAACGGAGGTTATTCCATTGAACAAAAAAATAATTGCAATTCTTGTTGTTGCAACAATTCTTTTCGTTTGCGTATTTGCATCCTGCGAAAAGGAAAGTCCCATTTATATTGACGATAAAGAATATGAATTTGTAACTGATGAGAACGGCGAAAAGGTTCTTGCAGAAGACGGTCGTTTATTAGTTTACGAAACAGATAAAAACGGCAAAATCCTTAAAGACGAGAACGGTGAGCCCATTACAGAAGCAAAAGAATTCCAGCCCATTGAAAATGACGGCGTTATTGAAGATTACGGTTATATTCTCGCTCTTCCTGACGGCTGGAAATCCACAGATAAATATAATGTTTTCATAAATCCCGATAAGGAATATAATTGTGACGTAACTGTTGTTAAGTATTTATACGATGACTACTACGCTTCTAACAAGAACGTATATGACCAGCTCAAGAAAAACGATATTGACGTTACCTGGGAAGAAGATATAGAATTCTCAAAAGAATACAAAGGCATTTGCCGTATGGTTCTTAAGAATGAGCAAGATATTTCTGTAATGTATTTCTTCGAAAATGCTGATAACGTTTACAAGCTTCTCTTTACAGGCACAGGTGATGATTTAATTGCAGATTCTGAAGCATTCTGCAAAGCAATGAATTTCAAGCCCTTTGCTTATTACGATGACATTACCGCTGTAAGCAAAACAACTGAAGAAGCAAAATAATCAAACAAAAACTGCACCGAATTCTCGGTGCAGTTAATTTTTTATTTATATTTAGAAAAACAGGATTTGTTGTTTTGTTTTAGATTTTATCTTTGAAATATTTCTGGGTTGCGGTGTAAATTGTTGGGACTAAAATTACAGCGGCAACAAGTTCGATAAGTCCGTTTGTGCCGATAAGCGTTCCTATAATTGCTTCAATTGTTTTGGCGCCTTCTCCAAAAAGGGCTTCAAAGCCATTGAATGATATTTCTCCGGCTTTAATAAGAAGATCAGTTTTGCCTAAAATGATATGAATATCACCATATGTGATTTTTATATCATCACACAATTTCAATGCAGTCAGAACACATGTGGTGTTAGTGATGGTTCCTGCTAATGTTGTGAGCACAAGTGAAATAAGCTTTGGCAATTTGGTTTTTGAAAGCCCCATAAAAACTAAGCCTGCAACAACACCAACTAAAATTCTTGGCAGCAGTGATACAATTGGGTTTGCAAATGGAACAAATCCCATTTGTATAGCTCTTACTATACAAGTAAGACCCCATACTCCGCCAAGTATTGCGCCGTATTTCGCGCCCAATACTGCTGCGCCGAAAATAACAACCATATGAAGAGTTGTTATTTCGATAATTCCTACTGTTATGTAGCCTAAGTAGGGTGTGAATGTCATAACGACTATCAATGCCGCAAACAAGGCGCACAAAACAAGACGAACAAGCTTTTTCTTTTCTTTCATAATAAAACTCCTTTTGCTACTATTCTCATAAGAGATATAATGCTTTTTAGTTTTTGAATTTTTATTACCTGTTTTTCTTATATATTACCAAAAGTCCCTGAAGAACAAGGTCTTTATTGAAAACAATTTCTTTTTCGCAACAAGCAACAATTTCCCTTGCAAGACCGCCCGTTGCTACCATTGTTTTAATGGGTTTGCCCAATTCTCTCTGGAGTCTGTCTGCCATACCGTCAAGCATTGCGGCATTGCCAAGCACAGTTCCAGAACGGATGCATTCGATTGTATTTGTGCCGATAGCGTGTTCGGGAGCGGAAAGCTCAATAGCAGGAAGCTGAGAGGTTCTCATTGAAAGGGCATCAAGGGAAATTCCGATTCCGGGAGCAATAGTACACCCTGCGAAAACTCCGCCCTCGTCAATTACGGAGATTTTTGTTGCAGTACCTAAATCCATAACAAGACAGGGGAGCTCATACTGAGCGATTGCGCCAACTGCACCTGCAACTAAATCTGCGCCCAATTCCTTGGGGTTGTCAGTTGTGATTTTTAAGCCGTTTTTAATTCCTGCGGCTACCACAAGAGCATCGCAACCGATAACCTTTTTAATTGCATCCTTGAAAACTCTTGTAAGCTCGGGTACAACGGAGCTGATTATTGCGCCTTCGAAATCCTTGCTGATTTTCTCAAGCTCAAAAACTGCTTTTAATTCAATGGCGTATTGCTCACTTGTTCTGTGGCGCTGGGTGGCTAAACGGGAAATGCAGATTGCTTCGTCGTTTTCATATACACCTAAAGTTATATTGGTGTTACCTATATCAGCAGTTAAAATCATAATTTGCACCTCATTTTTTGGGGGAATCGGTTTTTGACGCCTAAATTATACAACATAACTATAAATAAGGCAAGAATTTTGTAAAAAGTATTTGAAAAAGTGTATTTATATGGTATAATATTCCCGAAATTTTTTATGAAAAGAGGTTTTCTTCGTGAAAGATAACAAAGCAGTTCAGAAAACAACAGGATTTTTCAAAGAATTTAAGGATTTTATTTCAAAAGGTAATGTAATTGACCTTGCAGTCGGCGTTATTATCGGCGGTGCTTTCTCCGGTATCGTTAATAACCTCGTAACCAATATCGTTACTCCTGCAATCTCTCTTTTAACAGGTAAGGTTTCCTTTACAGATTTATTCATTGCTCTTGACGGTGGCGAATATGCAACTCTTGCTGCTGCTCAGGAAGCAGGTGCTGCAACCTTAAACTACGGTCTTTTCATTCAGGCTGTTATTGATTTTATTATCACCGCATTCGTTATATTCCTTCTTGTTAAGGGTATTAATAAAATCAGAAGCTTGGGTAAAAAAGAGGAAGAGGTTGTAGAAGCAGCTCCCACAACAAAGGTTTGCCCCTTCTGTAAATCAGAAATCAGCATTGATGCAACTCGTTGTGCTCACTGTACCTCGGAGGTTGAATAATCTTAATGGGAATTTTAAGATATTTTATTGCCCTTTGGGCATCTAAAGCGGTGTATGTTTTACTGCGTCTTCTTAAAAGAAACGCAACAATGTACCCGGGCTTTATTGCTTTGAAAATCTGCCCCGATTACCTTGCAAGAACAAAGAAATCTCCCAATGTTCTTTGCGTTACAGGTACTAACGGCAAAACCACCACAACAAATATGGTGGCAGATATTCTTTCTCAGAGCGGTATGAATGTTGTATCAAACAGATACGGCTCAAATATCAATACAGGTGTCGCAACTGCTCTTACTCACAGCGTTAATATTTTCGGCAAACCGAAAATTGATGCTCTCGTTTTAGAGGTTGACGAAAGATTCTCAAGACTTATTATGCCTTTTATTAAGCCGGATTATCTTATTGTTACAAACCTTTTCAGAGATTCAATTAAGAGAAATGCCCACCCTGAATACATTTTCAGTATTCTTGACACTTACGTTCCCAAGGAAACAAAGCTTGTTCTTAATGCAGACTGCTTGCAGTCCTCACAGCTTTTAAAGGACAATAAAAAGGTTTATTTCGGAATTGATAAGTTAGACACTGATGTAACAGAATGCGTTAACCTTATTAATGACTTTTCTATTTGCCCTATATGCGACGAGAAGCTTAAATTCAATTATTTAAGATATCACCATATCGGCAATGCATATTGTCCCAAATGCGATTTCAAGTCCTACGATGCGGATTACAGACTTACAAATATCGACTATGAGAACAAGACCATAACCGTTATGCACGACGGCAAGGAAGATGTTTACCCCATGGTAAACAGAGCCTTATATAATATTTATAATGAGCTTGCAGCAATCAGCCTTATGTCCGAATTTGGCGTTGACCTTAATAAAGTCAAGGAATATATGGCTAAAATCAGCGTTACCCAGACTCGCTATAACGAGGCAAAGGCAGGTAAAACTGAAATTATCAGAACTATGGCTAAGGGTCAGAACTCTGTTGCTTGTTCACGTTCCTTTGATTTCGTAAGTCACGAAGAAGGCGCAAGAACAGTTTTCATTATGATTGATGACTTGTTTGAAAGAAGAGATTCTTCCGAATTCGTCGGTTGGATTTATGACGCAGACTTTGAGTTCCTTAACACTCCCGATGTGAAGCAGATTGTTCTTGCAGGTCCTCGTTGCTACGACTACAAGCTCCGTTGCCTTATTGCAGGTATTCCCGAAGAAAGACTTCTCTGCGAACAGGACGAGTTTAAAGCCATTGATATTATGGACAAAGATATAGACAAGCTTTATCTTCTTCACGATACTTCAACCTATGACCTGGCTTGTGAGGTTGAGGCGAAAATTATCAGTGAATTTTCGAAGTCATATAAAGGCGGTGAACAAGTATGAAAATAGAGGTTTTATATCCCGAAATTTGTTGCTTGTTCGGTGACAAGGCAAATATGCGTTATTTTGAAATGTGTTTGCCCCAGGCTGAGTTTATCAAAACTCCCGTTAGTGAAATGCCCCGTTTCTTAACAGAAGACGTTGATATGGTGTATTTCGGCTCTTGCAGCGAATCAAATCAGGAGAGAATTCTCTCCCGTCTTAAAGACCATAAAGAGAGAATTGAAGCCCTTATTGAAAAAGGCGTTATTTTCCTTATGACAGGTAACTCCTTTGAGATTATGGGTAATTACATTGAAAAGCCTGACGGAGAGAAAATTGAGGCTCTCGGTATTGTGGATTTCTATGCTAAAAGAACAATTCCCAAAAGAAACAACTCCTTGTTCCTGGGTAAGTTCGGCGAAACAGAAATTGTTGGTTACACAAGCCGTTTCTCCCATTCTTATGACATAAAAGAAAAAGATGCCTTTATTAATGTTACCAAGGGTTACGGCTCATTTATCGATGCTAAAACCGAGGGTATCAGAAAGAATAACCTTTACGGAACTTATCTTTTAGGACCTTTCCTTATTCAGAATCCTTTGTTTACTGAATATCTTTGTAAGCAGTTAGGTGTGGAAAATCCCCAGCTCGCTTTCAAGGAGGAAATTTTAAAGGCTTATGATGTAAGGCTTAAGGAATTTAAGACTGATATTGAGTTTATTGGTTAATTAAAACAGTTCAAAGAGTTCGAAAAAGCGTTTTCGAACTCTTTTTTCGTGGTCGGTTGACAAATTATTCCACAAATATTATAATATTTGTATGATATTAGAAAGTGTAGAAGGTGAGAGAATGAAAACTCCAAAAGTTTTTGAAAGCGAATACAGATTTTGCCTTATTTTATGGGAAAATGAGCCCATAACCTGCGCAAAAATTGCTGATATTTGCAAAGAAAAATTAGGTTGGGCAAGAACAACTACATATACAGTTATTAAAAGATTAGGTGACAGAGGCGTTCTTAAAAAAGAAGGCTCTACAATCACATCTCTTGTTACTAAAGAAGAAATTCAGCTTGCAGAAATGAATGAGCTGTTTGAGGAAAGATTTGAAAGCTCTCTCCCTGCATTTATTGCTGCATTCGCAAAGAAGCAAAAGCTTTCCGAGAAAGAATATGAAGAGCTTAAAAAGCTTGTCGGAGAAGATAAATAATAATGGAAAATATATTCAACGAAATACTTGGTATGTCCGTTGATGCATCATGGCTTATAGCCGTGGTGCTTATTGCGCGTTTTCTTTTGAATAAAGCGCCTATGTATTTTCGCAAAATATTGTGGGGGTTAGTAGGAT
Source organism: Acutalibacteraceae bacterium (assembly GCA_045542535.1). Classification (GTDB taxonomy): domain Bacteria; phylum Bacillota; class Clostridia; order Oscillospirales; family Acutalibacteraceae; genus DTU089. The sequence goes on from JAZQLF010000031.1 coordinate 95,289, forward strand.
TAAGGCTTCTCATACCCTTTTCCTTTGAGAGTTCTTTGAGCCTTATGCCTGAGGAAGCTCCCAAAACAGTTGACAGAGTTGTTCAGCAAACGGTTGTTGCTCCTGCCCAGCAGGGTTTGTCGTTTATGAATATTATTGCGATTGTGTGGGTAGCGGTTGGTGTAGCTTTTTTAGGCTACGGAATTATAAGCTACCTTAAGCTTAAATGGAAAATTTTTGACGGCGTACTGTATAAAGAAAATATTTATTACAGTGATAAAATTGAATCACCTTTTGTTTGCGGTTTCATAAAGCCAAGGATTTATTTGCCTTATGGTCTTAAAGAGGAAACTGAAAAGTGCGTTTTGCAACACGAAAAAATGCATATTAAGCATGGTGACCATATTTTAAAATATTTAGGCTTCGTTACTTTATGCATTCATTGGTTTAATCCTTTGGTATGGGTTTCTTATTTCCTTCTTTGCAAAGATATTGAATTATCTTGCGATGAAAGCGTTGTAAAAAAATATGATGCTCACGGATGCAAACAATATGCAAAAGCTCTTCTGGAGCTCGGTGTTAATAAAGTCAGACTTTCCGCTTGTCCCGTTGCTTTCGGCGAGGTTAGCATTAAAAAGCGCATTAAGAGCGTTGTTAACTACAAAAAAGCAGGGAAGGTTTTAGTTTGTGCTTCTCTCGGGCTTTGCGTAGCAGTTGCGGTTTGCTTTATGACTGAGCCCGAGGTTCAGGCGAAAGTGAAGGAAGTTGAGAAGGTTGTTGAAGAAGTTTCCTCAACGGAGCCCATTACTGAGGCGGTGACAGAGGATGTCAAGGAGCCTGAAACAGAGCCCCAAAGCTCGCTCCCAACCCAGCCCGAAACTGAAATTACAGAGAACGAACCTGTTTATGTAGTTGAAACTTCAAAAAAGGCAGAAGATAAAATTCAGAAGAAAGAAGAAGCTACCGACAGACAGGTGTATGATGACAGCATCTTCGAAAATGAAGATGACGGTTTATCGGATGATTCATTAAGCAGATTTAATAGAAATGAGCAAAGCATAGGTGTGTTGCAGGTAAATGATTCTGCAGAAGATGAAGCCGATAATGGTTATGTGCCTTATAATGTTGGATGGGGCGAGTATGGAACAAATTCAGAAGGTTAAATAAAAAAACTTGCAGTTTTAAACTGCAAGTTTTTTGTTTTTATGAATTATTCCTGCTCTGCTCTTTGCTTTTTAAAGCCTTTATTTGTTATGGTATTAAGCACAACATTAAGAGCGAAAAGGGCGATTCCCACAAATATTCCGTACTGAACGGAGCCGGAAATAAAGCCGATGCTTGTGTTACTAACCTGGGAAACGCAAACTGTGAAAAGGACTGCTGCCAAAGCGAAGCAGAGTGTTGAAAGAACGCACATTGTAATATTGAAGCCTGCTTTAAGCTTGGGTGCTCTTATTAAAACGAAAATGAAGTTGAGAACACCGAAAACTACTGCAAGGTAAAGCAGGAGAATTGCTATAAATAACATTCCTGCAGGTGCGCCTATAAAGTCCGAGGACACAAGGGTTATGAGAGAACCCCAGTTGAGATTCAACAAAGTGTTGAGAGTGAAATCCACCAAAGACATATTAACAGAATCTTTAAACACGAAAGGTAAATTGATGCTGTAATTTGCAAGGGGCAAAATCAACGCAACCAAGGGAACAAAGGTGAAAATAAAACGGATTATTCTCAATTTGTTGCCAAATAAAGCGCTTTTAAAATTACCTGTGAATTTTCTGAACTTAGACCAGGCTATTTCAGCATTAGCGGCATCTTCATTAAGGCGGCCTTCCCAATCGTAGTTGGGAATATTGACTCCGCAGGTGGGACATTCGGCTTTAATATGCCAAATGTTCAGATGCCTTCCGCATTTAGGGCAAAAAGCCATAAATGTTCCTCCAAATCTATAAATTTAATTATGTATCTTAATAATCAAGAACGCGAAGTATTGATTTAACATCAACGGGGAGATTTGCAACTGCGTTACGAGCTTCTTTTTCTCTCATAACGGGTGTTACAAAAGCAATCTCGTTTTTCTCTGCATTATCTCTGTGGAGAATGAGAGGGGAGTCGAAGGTTTTGTTGATTTCGTTGAATGCTTTTACATAGTCATCGGTTTGAGCACGTACATAGAGAGCTGTGCTCTGAAGAACGGGGTCAATAACATAATTTTCTTCTGTGGGACCCCAACCGAAGGCTTTTCTTTTTGCGGTATGCTTTGCGCAGTCGATAACGTCTGCAACGACTGCACTTGCTGTGGGGAGCTTACCTGCGCCTTTACCATAGAAAACAACATCGCCGATAGCGTCGCCACGAACGAGGATTGCATTGAAAACATCGTCAACTGATGCAAGCTGACTGTGATTCTGAATAAGGCAAGGGCCAACTGTTGCGCTGATGCTGTTATCGTCAAGCTTCTGGGCTCTGCCGATGAGCTTGATAACGCCGCCCCAGTTTTTAGCATATTCAACATCTTCGGGAGTTATGTTTGTAATACCCTCAGTTTCAACGAAATCGGGGTAAACGTGCTTTCCGAAGCAGAGAGAAGCGAGAATACAGATTTTTCTTGCGGCATCGTGGCCGAGAATATCTGCAGAGGGGTCGCGCTCTGCGTAGCCATTGTCCTGAGCCAATTTAAGAGCGTCCTCAAATGCCATACCGTCAACAATCATTTTTGTAAGAATGAAGTTGGTTGTACCGTTGAGAATACCTGCGATTTCGCCGATTTCATTTGCTGCAAGGCACTGGCTGATAGGTCTGATAATAGGAATACCGCCACCTACACTTGCTTCAAAAAGGAAGTTTACATTGTTTTCCTTTGCCATTTCGAGAAGCTCGTAGCCCTTTGCAGCAACAAGCTCTTTGTTAGAAGAAACAACGCTCTTTCCTGCCATAAGGCTTTTTGAAACATATTCGTAAGCAGGTTCTGTTCCGCCCATACATTCAACAACGATGCTTACTGCAGGGTCATTGAGAATATCGTTGAAATCCTTTGTAAAGTATTTTTCTAATTCGTGGCCCTTGAAATCTCTGATATCAAGAATATGCTTTACCTCGAGAGAAGCTTGTCCGCTTTTTGCCACGATGCTTTTCTGATTTTTAAGTAAGAGCTCCGCAACACCTGAACCGATTGTGCCGAAACCCATAATTGCGATTTGCATTCGGATACCTCCGTATATGTAATGATAGAATATATACCAAACCATTTTAGCATAATATTTCCAGATAATAAAGAGCAAAATGAAAAAAATATAAAAAATATTAAAATTTTATAAAAAAAACAATCTTTTTATTGTATTATTATTCTTAATAGTTTAAAATGAATTGTAATATCGGGTATTGGAGGTTTTTCTATGGATGCCGTTATTCAGAAACGCAAGGCGTTTATTATCAATTTCATTTATGTGGCAATTTTTGTGGGATTGTATTATTTCACAATCAATTACGCATTCGGTTATATTTTCCCATTCCTTTTTGCAGCGGCACTTTCTGTTTTTCTTCAAAGACCTATTAAAGCCATAACCAGAAAGCTCCATATCAAAGCTCACAGTGCCGTATCAATTATTTTAGTGCTTCTTATTGTTGTTATAATCATCGGCACTGCTGCAGGCTTACTTTTCGCTCTTGGTAGCGAATTGAAAGAATTCTTTACTTATATGTTCAGCAATATTTCCTCTGTTTCAGAGCTGATTGAAGAAGCGGAAAAATTTGTTATGAATTTACTGGTTAAGCTTCCCAAGGATGTGGGAGAGGCTCTCAGCGGTTATGTTGTTGATTTCTTCGATAAAATCGGAACAAAGAGTATGGGTATTGATATGTCTGTATTGTCTGCTCCCATAAGCGGCGCATGGCACGTTGTTAAAGAAATTCCATCCCTTTTCCTTACTTTTCTTGTTACTATTGTTTCCTGCGTATTTATGACCTCGGACTATGAGATTATAAAGAAAATGCTTCTTGATTTCTGCAGACCCGAAAGCCGCGAAAAGCTTATAAACACAAAGCGCACCATAACAAAAGGCGTTGCAAAGCTTTTTAAAGCATACGCTACTTTGATGCTTATTACATTTACAGAAATGTTTATAGGTCTTTCCTTTATGAAGCTTATCGGAGTTTATAAAGGCGGCTATATTGCGATTATCGCTTTTGTTACCTGCATTGTTGACATTATTCCCGTATTGGGAACAGGTACGGTTTTGATTCCCTGGGCAGTTTATAGCTTTGTTACAGGTAATGTAGGTTTAGGTATCGGACTTATTGTTCTCTATGCAGTTATAACTGTTTTAAGACAGATTATTGAACCTAAGCTGGTGGCAAATCAGGTGGGTCTTCCTGCTATTGTTACTATTGCAGCTATGTTCCTTGGTGCAAAAATTTTCGGAGCGTTCGGTATTATTCTTTTGCCCTTGACGGTTATCATCCTTAAATTGATGTATGACGAGGGTGTAATAGGAAACAAGGCTTTGGTACAACAGGAAAGCCTTGAAAACGATATTTCGGCAAAGGGTGAAAAGGTTGAATAATAAATATTTTGATATACACTCTCACGTTTTGTGGGGGATGGATGACGGGGCACAGAGTCTTCAGACAAGCGTGGAGCTGTGCGATATGGCATCAGATTCGGGTACGGGAACTTTGTTCTTAACCCCTCATTTGATGTATTGGGAAACCTGCGAGGACCTTTACGACAAGAGAGAGCGTAAATTTGAGGGTCTTTCTGAAATCCTTGAGGAAGAGGAGATTCCTCTCCAACTAAAAAAAGGCTTTGAAATCCTTTGCGATGACGATATTTTTGATGTTAAATATTTCAAGCCATACACATTATGCGGTTCACGATATATTCTTATTGAATTCGATTTCTTCAAGCCTGGCTACGAGGATGTTAATGCCTGGTGCGATTACCTTAAATCCTTCGGGCTCGTTCCTGTTATTGCCCACCCGGAAAGATATGAATTTTTCCTTAATGATTATTCCGCTATTGATAAGCTTTCGAAAAAAGGTAATCTCTTTCAGGTCAACAGTGGTTCTGCCGCAGGCTTTTTCGGGGAAGAGGTTCAGGATTTTGCAGTGAGAATGATTAACTGCGGTTTCGCAGATTTTATGGGCTCGGATGCTCATGATATCAGAATGAGAAATACAGATATGGAGTTCTGCTTTGAAAATTACCCATACGGCATAAATGAAGAGGTAATGGAAAAAGCTCTTCTTTTAAATCCCCTTAAAATAATTAATGATGAACAAATCAACGTTGACAGATTAAGTTATTTTGCCGAAAAGTAAAAAAAAGTTTTTTATTTTCTAAAAAAGAAAAATAAAAATATTGCTATGTGATAACATAGCATTAATAATAGGAAGAAAGGAGGACGAAATAATGTTAGATTCTATTTGGCAGCTTCTCGCTAACTATGGTCTTGACACAGGTGAAATCGCTGACGGTATCAGTTCACTTTTCACAGTTACTGAAACAACTGACGCTGAAGGTAACGTTGTTACTGAATACGGCGGAACATTAGGTGCTCTTGCTGAGTTCCCCCTCATCGGTATGGTTCTTCAGGCATTTGCAAGCTTCACTCCCAATGTTGAAGAAACAGTAGCATAAGTCCTTTTACATACACTAATGGTTAGTGTGAATTATTGCAATAGTTTTCACAGGGAAAGTGCGGTTCTCCGCACTTTCTTTTTTTTATGGGATGTAAAAAAAGCGCAGACCGCATAAAACAATATAAAGCAAGGGGTTTTTACAGGAGATACACCTGTAAGAACCCCTTAAACAATGAAAAAACTCAAGTAATATAAGAATTTTATGTTTTATGCTACGAACAAACCTCGCCACTCGACGTACCTTTGTACGCCTTCGGGCAAGCAAAAACAAGTCTGAAGCCTTGTTTTTGCTCGGTTTGTCCGTTCTGCATCTTTTTTTCCTATCCCATATAAGGTGGATGTAAAAAAAGCGCACTTTCTTTTTTCTTTCTACACTTTCTTTTTGGGTATTGCAATTATATGTTTTTATAAGTATAATATATACCATTATAATATATATAGCGTGTGAGGTCTGTTATGGATAAAAAAACAAACAAAAAGGGTATGGGCGCAGTTGTTGCTCTTGCAGTCGCAATTCTTATTGGTGTTATTATATTGACTGTTGCAGTTGTTAATGTAATAAAAGAGAATGGCGGTTTAGGTTCTAAGGAAGATACAACTCTTTACACTCTTGCAGGAGTTGAGAACACAACCAAAGAAAATAATACTCTTATTAATTGGGATGCAACCGGGGAAGATGTTCCGGATTCAGAAAATAGTGATTCAAAGAATGAGGATTCCAATATTGAAGCAGGGGACAGAGTTACTACTCCGCCTACTACAAAAAAATCCGATACTTATGACCCTATAGCAGAATATGAAAAGCTGACAAAGAACGGTGAGAATATACTTTCTGACCACCATAACAATAAATACATCAAGCTTGTTGCGGAGAAGTACAATGTAGATAAAGAGCTCCTTGTTGCAATTTACTCCGAGCCTGATACAGGAAACAACTTTGTTCTCGAATTCAGCGGTAAGAGGGATGAGGACGGCAACGTTGTAAAAAGCCCCGATACTCTCACTAAAGTTTATTCCATTGATAAAAACAAAAAGATTTCCGTTGCAACGGGCAAAACAACCGGTAATATCGGCGTTTCTTATGCTGAGGGTACACTTTGCTTCAATATGATAAAGACAATAGTTATGCCTCAATACCCCGAATACTTCACCGGCGTAGAAAAATAAGGTGGAAATTTGTGGATTTTACCTTGTAATATTGTTACAAAAAAAGTTTCAAAATTTCTTAAAAAAATACCAAAAAACACTTGCATTATTGAATTAGTTGTGATATTATGATAGGGCGCGCGAAGGGCGTGTCCCTATCTTTTTATGCCCTGACGCGAGCAGATATGCGATGACGCGGGAGGTGGCTGCCCTCTGAGGCAGGGAATTTCCGCCGAGTATGTCCGATTTTAAACCGGGCGATTAAATACCGAATACAAACACGTTTGCCGTCCTTAACTGTGGCTGCGAGTCTGTATCGGAGCGTGAGTTCATCCCGGAATGTCCATTCCGGTTTTTAAACGGGGAGGGCGATAAGCCCGGGAGAGTTGTTGAAACTTACGCAGCCCGCCAATAATTTTAGGAGGCGTTAAAAATGGCAGTTAAGGAAAAAATCAGAATCAGACTCAAAGGTTACGATCACAACCTCGTTGACAAGGCAGCAGAAAAGATCGTTGAAACAGCAAAGCGTACAGGCGCTCAGGTTTCCGGTCCCATCCCGCTCCCCACAGAAAAAGAGGTTATCACAGTGCTTCGCGCAGTTCACAAGTACAAAGACAGCCGTGAACAGTTCGAACAGCACACTCACAAGAGACTCATCGACATTCTCAGACCCTCAAACAAAACTGTTGAGGCTCTCACAGGTCTTGAGCTCCCCGCTGGTGTTGATTTTGAGATTAAGCTTTAATCCGATATAAAGCTTAATTTTGAATATACCTATTATAATATAGGTCGCAGGTCACGTTGAGGAAACTCAACCAATAATCTGAAGGAGGAAAACAAAATGAAAAAAGGTCTTATCGGAAAAAAGATCGGCATGACTCAGATTTTCGATGAAAACGGAAACATGGTTCCTGTTACAGTAATCGAAGCTGGTCCTTGCGTAGTTGTCCAGAAGAAGACAACTGAAAACGACGGCTATGAAGCTGTTCAGGTTGGCTACGGCGACGTTAAAGCCAACAAAGTGACAAAGCCCATGGGTGGTCACTTCAAGAAAGCGGACGTTGCTCCCAAGAAGGTACTCAAAGAGTTCAGACTCGCTGATACTTCTGCTGTAAACGTTGGCGATATCCTCAAGGCAGACATCTTTGCTGCAGGCGAGTATGTTGACGTTGTAGGCAAGAGCAAAGGTAAAGGTACAGCTGGTGTTATCAAGCGCTGGAACTTCGCAAGACTCAGAGAGTCTCACGGTACAGGTCCTGTTGCAAGACACGGCGGTTCTTTAGGTGTTATTGACCCCGCTCGTATTTTCAAAGGCAAAAAGATGGCAGGTCACCTCGGTTCAGAGCGTGTAACTGTTCAAAACCTCAGCGTAGTTAAGGTTGACGTTGAAAACAACCTTATTGCTATCAAGGGTTCCGTTCCCGGTCCCAAAGGTGGCATCGTTGTTATCGCTGACAGTGTAAAGAAAGCTTAAGGAAGGAGTGTAACAGATGAGTAAATTATCAGTACTTGATATGGCAGGTAAAAAAGCAGGCAGCATCGAGCTTAACGATTCTATCTTCGCTATTGAGCCCAATATGTCCGCTATGCACCTCGTTGTAGTTGGTTACTTAGCAAATCAGCGTCAGGGCACTCAGTCCACAAAAACTCGTTCCGAAGTTAGCGGCGGCGGTAAGAAACCGTGGCGTCAGAAAGGAACAGGTCGTGCAAGACAGGGTTCAACAAGAGCTCCCCAGTGGTATCACGGTGGTATCGCTCTCGGTCCCAAGCCTCGCACATATGGCATCTCCATCAACAAGAAGGTTACAAGACTCGCTATGAAGTCTGCTCTCTCTTCAAAGGTTGCTGCTGATGAAATGATCGTTCTTGATTCCATCAACCTTGATGCAATCAAAACAAAAGCAATGGCAGAAATGTTTGCTGCTATTAAAGCAGGTAAGAAGGTTCTCGTAGTTCTTCCCGAAAATAACGAAGTTATCTACAAGAGCATCAGAAACATTGAGGGTGCAAAGGTTTCCACCGTTAATACTCTTAATGTATATGACATCCTTAACTGCGATTCACTCGTAGTTCTTAAGGACTCCGTTACTAAGATTGAGGAGGTATATGCATAATGAAACTCGCACAGGACATTATCATTAAGCCTATTATCACAGAAGCTTCTATGATGGGCGTTGCTTTCAAGAAATATACCTTTAAAGTTGCAGCAGATGCTAACAAAGTTGAAATTGCTAAAGCAGTTGAAGAACTTTTCGGCGTTAAAGTTGCTAAGGTAAATACTCTTACTGTTAACGGTAAGATGAGAAGATACGGTAGATTCGAAGGCTACAAAGCTTCCTGGAAAAAAGCTATCGTAACTCTTACAGAAGATTCAAAAACAATTGAATTCTTCGACGGCATTATGTAATCTGATTTAAAACTAATATACCTTATACACGTATGGTATAGTATGGAGTTGACATTCTCCGCAAAACCATTATAGGAGTGTGAATAAAATGTCTATAAAAGTTTTTAAACCGACTACAAACGCAAGACGTAACATGTCGGTAACAGATTACTCCGAACTTTCAAAAGTAGCACCTGAAAAGAGCCTCTTAAAGCCTCTTAAAAAGAATTCAGGTCGTAACAGCTACGGTAGAATCACTGTTCGTCATCGCGGCGGCGGAAACCGTAGAAAGTACAGAGTAATCGACTTCAAGAGAACTAAGTTTGATGTAAAAGCAACTGTTAAAACTCTTGAATACGATCCCAACCGTTCAGCACACATCGCTCTTCTTGAGTATGCAGACGGCGAGAAAGCATACATCCTTGCTCCCGTTGGTCTTAAAGTAGGCGATACAGTTGTTGCAGGTCCCACAGCGGATATCAAGCCCGGTAACGCGCTTCCTCTTACAAATATCCCTGTTGGTACATTCATCCACAACGTAGAACTTTACCCCGGTAAAGGCGGTCAGCTTGCAAGAGCAGCAGGTAATGCAGCTCAGCTTATGGCTAAAGAAGGCGTTTACGCTCTTCTCAGACTTCCCTCCGGTGAACTTCGTAACGTTCCTGTACAGTGCATGGCTACTGTAGGTCAGGTTGGTAACCTTGATCACGAAAACGTTAAAATCGGTAAAGCAGGTCGTACACGTCACATGGGTATCCGTCCCACAGTTCGTGGTTCTGTTATGAACCCCAATGATCACCCCCACGGTGGTGGTGAAGGTAAATCACCCATCGGTCGTCCCGGTCCTGTTACTCCTTGGGGTAAACCCGCTCTCGGTTATAAGACAAGAGCTAAGAAGAACCGCTCCGATAAGCTTATCGTGAAGCGTCGTAACGGCAAATAAGCCGGAAAGGAGCATTACTAATGAGCAGAAGCATTAAAAAAGGACCTTTCGTTCAGCCCAAGCTCTACGAAAGAGTTCAGAAAATGAATGAAAACGGTGAAAAAATCGTTCTCAAAACATGGAGCAGAAGTTCAACAATCTTCCCCGATTTCGTTGGTCACACTTTTGCAGTTCATGACGGCCGTAAGCATGTTCCGGTTTATGTAACTGAGGATATGATCGGTCACAAACTCGGTGAATTCGCTCCCACAAGAACCTTCAAAGGTCATGCGGGATCAAAAACTTCAAATAACGGTAAATAATAGGTCGAAAGGAGTGTGTTAAAAATGGAGGCAACAGCAAAAGCTACTTATATAAGAATAGCTCCCCGTAAGGTTCAGATCGTTCTTGACCTTATTCGCAACAAGCCTGCAGATGAAGCAATGGCAATTCTCAAGCACACACCGAAGGCCGCTTGTGAGCCGCTTGAGAAGCTTCTTAAATCCGCTATTGCAAATGCGGAAAACAAAAACATGGACGTAAATTCACTTTACGTTGCACAGTGCTGGGTATGCCAGGGTCCCACTCTCAAGAGAATCAGACCCCGCGCAAGAGGCAGCGCTAACAGAATCAACAAAAAGACATCACATATCACCCTTGTACTCAAGGATGCAGAATAAGCGAGAGGAGGAAATATAATGGGCCAGAAAATCAATCCTACAGGATTAAGAATAGGCGTTATCAAAGATTGGGAATCTCGCTGGTTTGCTAAGAAGGGTGAATTCGGTGATATCCTTGTTGAGGATAACAAAATCCGTGAATTCCTTCTTGAACTCCTTGCTCCCGCAGGTGTTCCTAAGGTTGAAATCGAGCGTGATCCTAAGAGAATCCGCATTAACATTTTCTGTGCAAAACCCGGTATCGTAATCGGCCGTGGCGGTGCAGAAATTGAAAAACTTAAAGAAACAGTTAAGAAAATGCTTGGCGGTGACAAAGATGTATTCATCAACATCACTGAAATCAAGCAGCCCGACCTCAACGCTCAGCTCGTTGCTGAAGGCATTGCAGCTCAGCTTGAGAAACGTGTATCTTTCCGTCGTGCTCTTAAACAGTCCATCGGACGTACAATGAAAGCAGGCGCAAAGGGTATCAAAGCTCAGGTTTCCGGTAGACTTGGCGGTGCTGAAATCGCTCGTACAGAGCAGTACCACGAAGGAACTATTCCGCTTCAGACAATTCGTGCTGACATCGACTACGGTTTTGCAGAAGCAAAAACAACATACGGTCGTATCGGCGTTAAGATTTGGATCTACAAAGGCGAAGTTCTCCACGAGTCCCGCAAAACCAAAAGGGAAGGAGGAGCCAAGTAATGTTATTACCTAAAAGAGTTAAATACCGTAGAGTTCAGAGAGGCCGTCTTAAAGGCGTTGCTCACAGAGGTACCAAGGTTAACTATGGTGATTTCGGTCTTCAGGCTCTCGAACCCGCATGGATTACTTCAAACCAGATTGAAGCAGCCCGTATCGCTATGACAAGATACATCAAGCGTGGCGGTAAAGTTTGGATTAAAATTTTCCCCGATAAGCCCATCACAGAGAAACCTGCTGAAACTCGAATGGGTTCAGGTAAAGGTTCTCCCGAATATTGGGTAGCTGTGGTTAAACCCGGCAGAGTTATGTTTGAAATTGCAGGTGTTCCGGAAGATGTTGCTCGTGAGGCTATGCGTCTTGCAGCTAACAAACTTCCCATCAAATGCAAGTTTGTTACTAAAGCAGAACAGGATGGTGAGGCAGAATGAAAGCAAGTGAATTAAGAACTCTCTCTCAGGCGGAGTTGGATGCTAAGCTCCTTGAATTGAAGAAAGAACTCTTTAACCTCCGCTTCCAACAAGCCATCAATCAGCTTGATAACCCAATGAGAATCAGCGCCGTAAGAAAAGATATCGCTCGTGTTATGACAGTAATCCGCGATATGCAGCTCAACGGCAAAAATTCTTAATCACGGAGGGCAATTAAATGAGTGAAAGAAATTTAAGAAAAACTCGTGTCGGCATCGTTACAAGCGATAAGATGGACAAAACAATCGTTGTTTCCATCAAAGACAAGGTTAAACATCCCCTTTATGGAAAGATTGTTAACCGTACTCTTAAGGTTAAAGCTCATGACGAGACAAACCAGTGCGGTATCGGCGACCGTGTAATGATTATGGAAACACGTCCTCTTTCAAAAGATAAGAGATGGCGTGTATGTGAAATAATTGAAAAGGCTAAATAATTTAGCACTTAAAAGGAGGCACACACTGTGATACAGCAGCAGAGTTACCTCAAGGTAGCCGACAACACGGGCGCAAAAGAAATTATGTGCATCCGCGTTTTAGGCGGTACCGGTAAGAGGTATGCCAATATCGGTGATGTTATCGTGGCTTCTGTCAAGAAAGCAGCACCCGGTGGCGTTGTAAAAAAAGGTGAAGTTGTAAAAGCCGTTGTTGTTCGTTCAGCAAGCGGTGTTCGCCGTGACGATGGTACTTACATCCGTTTCGACGAAAATGCAGCTGTTATAATCAAAGAAGATAAGAACCCGAAGGGTACCCGTATTTTCGGACCCGTTGCAAGAGAACTTCGTGAGAAAGAATATCTCAAGATTCTCTCTCTTGCTCCGGAAGTACTTTAATGGGAGGTACGACTAATGAGTAAAGTTCATGTCAAAACAGGCGACGAGGTTATCGTTATTCAAGGTAAAGACCGCGGCAAAAAAGGCAAGGTACTTCAGGTAGCTCCCTCAGAAGGCAAGGTTATCGTTGAAAACGTTAACATCGTTTCAAAACACGTTAAACCCCGTAAGATGGGCGAAGCAGGCGGCATTCTTAAAGCTGAAAGCGCTCTCTATGCGGACAAAGTTCAGCTTGTTTGCCCCAAATGTGGCGTTGCTACAAGAGTAGGCCACGAAGGCACAGGCAAAGATAAAAAGCGCGTATGTAAAAAATGCGGCGCTAAGTTTGAATAAGGGAGGGACTTACAATGGCAGCAAGACTTAAAGAAGTTTATATTTCCGAAATTACTCCTCAGCTTATGAAGAAATTCGGTTACAAGAGCGTCATGCAGGTTCCCAAACTTGATAAAATCGTTGTAAGCATTACATCCGGTGAAATCAAGGACAACTCCAAGATTCTCGATGCAATCATCAGCGATCTCAAGCAGATTACCGGTCAGACTCCCGTTGTTTGTAAAGCAAGAAAATCAGTTGCTAACTTCAAACTTCGTGAGGGTATGGACATCGGCGCAAAGGTTACTCTTCGTGGTGACCGTATGTATGAATTCCTTGACAGATTCTTCAATCTCGCTCTTCCCAGAGTTAGAGACTTCAGAGGTATCAACCCCAACTCATTCGATGGTAGAGGTAACTACTCCATCGGTATCAAGGAACAGCTTATTTTCCCCGAAATCGAGTACGACAAAATCGACAAGGTTCGCGGTATGGATATCAGCTTTATCACAACCGCTAACACAGACGAAGAAGGCCGCGAGTTGCTTACACTTCTCGGCGCTCCGTTTGCTAAATAAGGAGGGTTATCGTGGCTAAGACATCTATGAAAGTTAAGCAGGCGAGACCTGCTAAATATTCCACAAGACAGTACAACAGATGCAAAATCTGTGGCAGACCCCACGCTTACCTTCGCAAATACGGTGTTTGCCGTATCTGCTTCAGGGAACTTGCTCACGCAGGTCAGATCCCCGGCGTTAAGAAGGCTAGCTGGTAAGAGCAATTGATAAAGGAGGAAACACGGCATGCAGATTACTGATTCAATTGCTGATATGCTTACAAGAATCCGTAATGCTAATTCAGCAAAGCACGACACAGTGCTCATTCCCGCATCTAACATCAAGAAATCAATTGCTCAGATTCTTGTAGATGAGGGTTATATTAAGAGTTTCAAAGTAATCGAAGACGGTAAACAGGGCGTTATTGAGATTGCTCTCAAATACGGTCCCAACAAGTCTCAGGTTATTACAGGACTTCGCAGAGTTTCTAAACCCGGACTCCGCATTTACTCAAATTGTGAGGATATGCCCAAGGTTCAGAACGGCCTCGGCATTGTTATCCTTTCAACATCAAAGGGTATTATGACAGATAAGGACGCTCGCAAAGCTAATGTTGGCGGCGAAGTTCTTGCATACATTTGGTAAGGAGGTACAGTACTATGTCTCGTATAGGCAGAATGCCCATTGCAGTTCCTGCAGGCGTAGATGTCAAGATTGACGGCAGCACTGTTACCGTAAAAGGCCCCAAGGGTACTCTTACCAGAACAGTCAGCAGCAACATTACAGTTACTCTTGACAATGGCGTGATTACAGTTACACGTCCCAACGATTTGAAAGAAAATCGTTCTCTTCACGGTCTCACCCGTACACTCATTGCCAATATGGTTCAGGGTGTAAACGAAGGTTTCAAGAAAGAGCTTGAAATCAACGGTATCGGTTACCGTGCAGCAAAACAGGGTAAGGACCTTGTACTTAACATCGGTTATTCTCACGATGTTATTATGCCCGAGAAAGACGGCATTACAGTAGAAGTTCCTGCTCCCAACAAAATCATTATTTCCGGTCCTGACAAGCAAAAGGTTGGTCAGTTTGCAGCAGAAGTCAGAGGAAAGAGACCTCCGGAACCTTACAAGGGTAAAGGTATCAAGTATATTGATGAAGTTATCCGTCGTAAGGAAGGTAAGGCAGGTAAGGGTAAATAATCCCTGAATTCTATAAAGAGGTGAAGAAATAATGGTACAAAGACCGAACACTAATAAAGCAAGGGTTCAGCGTCATAAAAGAGTACGTGGCAAAATCAGCGGTACTGCTGAATGCCCCCGTCTCGATGTATTCCGTTCTCTTCAGCATATCTATGCTCAGTTGATTGACGACGTTAACGGTGTAACACTCGTTGCAGCATCAACTGTTGAAAAGGACTTCAAGGATTACGGCGGAAACAAAGACGCAGCCTTTAAAGTAGGTAAGTTATTAGCAGAGCGTGCAGCGGCAAAGGACATTAAAGATGTTGTTTTCGACCGCGGCGGTTACATTTATCACGGCCGTGTAGAGAGCTTGGCCGAAGGCGCCCGTGAGGGCGGCCTCAACTTCTAAGAAAGGGAGGAATTAACTTTGGCTAAATTCGATGCAGCTCGCAAAGACTCTGAACTCCAGGAAAGAGTTGTTGCTATTAACCGTGTATCTAAAACGGTTAAGGGTGGTAGAATTATGAAGTTCTCTGCTCTTGTTGTTGTAGGTGACGGCGAAGGCACAGTAGGTTTTGGCTTAGGTAAGTCAAACGAAGTTCCCGATGCTATCCGTAAAGGTATCGAGGACGCAAAGAAAAATCTCGTAAAGGTTGCTCTTAAAGGAACAACTATTCCTCACGAGGTTATTGGTAAATTCGGCGCAGGTGAAGTACTTCTCAAACCCGCAGCACCCGGTACCGGCGTTATCGCAGGTGGTCCCGTTCGTGCAGTTGTTGAGACAGTTGGTATTAAGGACATTCGTGGTAAATCACTTCGTTCCAACAACCCCTGCAACGTAGTTAGAGCTACTATGAACGGACTTATGCAGCTCCGCAACGTTGAAGAAGTTGCTAACATTCGCGGCAAATCCGTTAAACATTTTAAAGATTAAGGAGGGTGGTAAGAATGGCTAACATTAAAGTTAAGCTCGTAAAGAGCCTTATCGGTTCCAAAAAAGATCAGATTGCCACCGCCAATTCATTAGGCCTTCGCAAAATCGGTGATGTAGCAGTACAGCCCGACAATGCGCAGACAAAAGGCAAAATTAGAAAAATCGCCCATCTTATTGAGGCTACTGAAGAATAAGCAAGGAGGTGCAATTTATGAAGCTTCACGAGCTTTCACCCGCAGCTGGTTCCAAAAAGGAAGTTAAGCGTATCGGTAGAGGTCCTGGTTCAGGTCAGGGTAAAACTGCTGGTAAGGGTCACAAA
Organism: Acutalibacteraceae bacterium; assembly: GCA_045542535.1. Taxonomy (GTDB): domain Bacteria; phylum Bacillota; class Clostridia; order Oscillospirales; family Acutalibacteraceae; genus DTU089. The sequence goes on from JAZQLF010000031.1 coordinate 111,337, forward strand.
GGTCAAAAGGCACGTGCCGGCCGTGGTTTACAGGTTGGTTTCGAAGGTGGCCAGATGCCTTTGCAGAGACGTCTCCCCAAAAGAGGTTTCGTTAATATTTTCGGTAAAGAGTTCGCTATCGTTAACGTAGCTGCTCTTGAAGAGAGATTTGAGGATGGTGCAGTTATCGATATCGATGCACTTAAATCTGCAGGTCTCGTTAATAAAACACTTGACGGTGTTAAAGTGCTTGCACACGGTGACATCACTAAGAAATTCACTGTTCAGGTTAATGCTTATTCTGATGCAGCTAAGGCAAAAATTGAAGCTGCCGGAGGAAAGGCAGAGGTGATTTAACATGTTTCAGACTTTGGCTAATGCATGGAAAATCCCCGATTTAAGAAAGAAGATTCTCTTCACAGCATTCATCGTTGTTATTTACAGAATTGGTGCTAACATTCCCGTTCCCTTCGTTGACATCATCGAAGGCGGTCTTCTTGGCGGCACAGAGGGAACAACATTCCTCAGCTATTTAAGTATGATGACTGGTGATGCTTTCAACTACGGTACAATTTTTGCTCTTTCTATCACACCCTACATCAACAGCTCAATTATTATTCAGCTTTTGACAGTAGCAATCCCCGCTCTTGAAAGACTTTCAAAAGAGGGTGAAGAGGGTAGAAAGAAAATTGCTACCATCACTCGTTATATGACTCTCGGACTTGGTCTTCTCCAGAGTATTGCATACTTCATCTACCTTAACGCAAAGGATTACCTCCTTTACACAGGTGATGGTTTTGCAAAAGTATTCGAAGCAATCGTTGTTATCTTAGTTCTTACCGCAGGTACAACACTTGTTATGTGGCTCGGTGAACAGATTAACGACAAGGGTATTGGCAACGGTATCTCAATCATCCTTTTTGCAGGTATCATTTCCCGTATCCCCACAGAAGCAACAATGCTCTTCGGTACATCTGAAGTAGCTCCCGGTTACTTCACACGCGGTGGTATTTACTACTTCCTCGCTCCCTTCGTAGTTGTTTGCTATCTTCTTATGATTGCATACATCGTTTGGATGGACAATGCAGAACGTAGAATTCCCGTTCAGTATGCTAAGAGAGTTGTAGGCCGTAAAATGTACGGCGGTCAGAGCACACACATTCCGCTCAAAGTTAACATGAGCGGTGTTATGCCCGTTATCTTTGCAAGTTCTATTCTTTCTCTTCCCCCCACAATTGAGCTTTTCATAGCTAACAAAATTACAGAGGGAAGCGGTGTAGATAAATTCTTCGGTTTGTTTGAACCCACAAGTGTGTTCTACAACGTAATTTACTTCCTCATGATAATCTTCTTTGCATATTTCTATGCAGCAATTCAGTACAATCCCACTGAAATGGCTAACAATATCCGTAACAACAGCGGTACAATCCCCGGTATCAGACCCGGTAAACCTACTGCTAAGTATATCGAGAAAATTATCTCAAGAATTATTCTTCTCGGCGCATTGCTTCTCAGCGTAGTTGCATTGTTCCCCACATTATTCACAATGATAACTTCTCTCGTTACAAAAGAGGGTATGAACATTTCTCTCGGCGGTACTTCCATTATCATTATGGTTGGTGTTGCTCTTGAGACTGTTAAACAGCTTGAAAGCCAGATGATGCTCCGCCATTACAAAGGCTTCCTTGATTAATCAGGAGGGTTAAGTAATGAAACTTATTTTTCTCGGTGCTCCCGGCGCGGGTAAAGGCACTCAGGCAGAGATTATTGCTGGTAAGCTTAATATTCCCACAATTTCCACTGGCAACATCATTCGTGAGGCTCTTGCCAACGGAACAGAAATGGGTCTTAAAGCTAAATCATTCATTGAAGCCGGAAAACTTGTTCCTGATGATGTTGTAATCGGCATCATCAAGGAAAGGTTGGCTAACGAGGATTGCAACGGCGGTTTCATCCTTGACGGATTCCCCAGAACAATTCCTCAGGCCGAGGCTCTTGATAATATGGGCATCATTATTGATAAGGTTGTTGATATTGATGTTCCCGATGAAAACATTGTAAACAGAATGTCAGGCAGACGCGTTTGTAAGGCTTGCGGTTCTTCTTATCACATTGAAAATAAGAAGCCTAAGGTTGAAGGCGTATGCGATGCTTGTGGCGGTGAGCTTCAGATTCGTAAGGACGATGCTCCCGAAACAGTTCTTGACAGACTCAATGTTTATCACGAACAGACCGAACCGTTAAAGGATTTCTACGCAAAATGCGGCAAGCTCCGCAGCGTAATCGGTACAGCTCCCATTACAGAGATTACCGAAGCAATCCTTAAGGTATTGGAGGATTAAGCATGATAGTGCTTAAAAGCGAAAAGGAAATTAAGCAGATGCTTGAAGCATGCAGAATTTCCGCAGAAGCACTTAAAGTAGCAGGGGAGGCAGTTGAACCGGGTGTTTCAACCTGGGAGATTGACCGAGTAGCCCGTAAGTTCATCGAAAGCAAAGGCGCAAGACCTACTTTCCTTAACTATAACGGCTTTCCTGCTGCGGCATGCATTTCCATAAATGATGAGGTCATTCACGGTATTCCTAACAAAAACCGCATTATACGGGCAGGCGACATAGTAAGTATCGACCTCGGAGCCTGTATCAACGGTTATACCGGTGATAATGCCGCCACTTTCGCCTGCGGAGATGTTTCTGCAGAAGCGAAGCGGCTGATGGAAACTACCGAACAGAGCCTTTACGAAGGCATCAGTAAGGCAGTTCCGGGCGGCAGACTCGGTGATGTTGGTTTCGCTATTCAAAGCTATTGCGAACAGCGAGGCTACGGTGTTGTCAGAGAATACACAGGGCACGGAATCGGTTCCGCGCTCCACGAAGACCCCGCGGTACCCAATTACGGCACTCAAGGAAGAGGCGTCCGTTTGGTACCCGGCATGACAATTGCCATTGAACCCATGATTAATGAGGGTAAGGCATCTGTTAAAACATTGTCTGACGGCTGGACGGTAAAAACAACCGACGGCAAATTGTCCGCACACTTTGAGCATACAATTGCAATAACAAGCAGCGGTCCGTTAATAATGACAAAGATATAACTTAAACAGAATGAAAACACAATATCAGGAAATCAGGAGGTAGTTGTTATGTCTAAAGACGATATGATCGAAGTTGAAGGTACTGTCTTGGAAGCGTTACCCAACACAACTTTCCAGGTAGAACTTGAAAACGGTCACAAAATTCTCGCCCACATTTCCGGTAAGCTCAGAATGAACTACATTCGAATCCTTCCGGGTGATAAGGTTACAGTAGAAATGTCGCCATATGACCTTACACGTGGACGTATCACATGGCGCTCAAAATAAGTAAAAGGCAAAAGCTGAATTTTAGGAGGTATTCTAATGAAAGTCAGACCTTCTGTCAAGAAAATTTGCGAAAAATGCAAAGTTATTAAACGTAAGGGTAAAATCATGGTTATCTGTGAGAACCCTAAGCACAAACAGCGTCAGGGCTAAGCCTAACGCGTAAACCATATTTGGAGGTGCAACTGACAAATGGCTCGTATTTCAGGTGTTGATTTACCAAGAGATAAGAGAGTAGAAATCGGTCTTACCTATATTTTTGGTATCGGCCGTAAGACTGCTAGCGAAATTATTGCTGCAACAGGCGTAAATCCTGACACAAGAGTTAAGGATCTTACTGAAGACGATGTTGCAAAATTACGTGAGTATATTGAACACAATGTTACGGTTGAAGGTGATCTTCGTCGTGAAACAGCTTTCGATATCAAAAGACTTGTAGAAATCGGTTGCTATCGTGGCGTTCGCCATCGTAAAGGTCTACCCGTAAGAGGCCAGCGTTCAAAAACACACGCTCGTACTCGTAAAGGTCCTAAGAAGACTATAGCAAACAAGAAGAAATAAGTCGAAGGAGGTATTAGAATGGCTACAAAAGCTACCGGCAAAAAAGGTGCCGGAACACGCAAGCGTCGTGAACGTAAAAATATTGAACGCGGTGCGGCTCATATCCAATCCACCTTCAATAACACTATTGTTACTATTACTGATACTCAAGGTAACGCAGTTTCATGGGCAAGTGCCGGCGAAATGGGCTTCAGAGGTTCTCGTAAGTCCACTCCCTTCGCAGCACAGACTGCTGCTGAAACAGCAGCTAAGGTTGCTATTGAGCACGGTATGAAAACTGTTGAAGTTTATGTTAAAGGCCCCGGTTCAGGAAGAGAAGCTGCAATCAGAGCATTGCAGGTTGCAGGTCTTGATGTTACACTTATCAAGGATGTAACACCCATTCCTCACAACGGATGCCGTCCGCCTAAAAGAAGACGTGTATAACATTATAGGAGGAAACGAATTATGGCAAGATATACCGGTGCGGTATGTAAGCTTTGCCGCCGCGAGGGCCAGAAGCTCTTTTTAAAGGGTGGCAGATGCTATACCAATAAATGCGCTCTTGAGCGCCGTTCCTATGCACCCGGCCAGCATGGTCAGGGTCGTAAAAAGATTTCCGAATACGGCATGCAGCTTCGTGAAAAACAGAAAGCAAGACGTTATTACGGAGTTCTTGAGGGACAGTTCCACAAATATTTCCTTATGGCTGAAAAAATGCCTGGCCAGGCAGGTGAAAACCTCCTCAAGCTTTGCGAAAGCCGTTTGGATAATATTGTTTACCTTCTCGGTTGGGCAGATTCCCGCGCTGAAGGCAGACAGCTTGTTACACACGGTCACTTCTGTGTTAACGGCAAAAAAGTTGATATTCCTTCATACCTTTGCAAAGCAGGGGATGTAGTTTCCATTAAGGAAAAATCAGCACAGACCGACGCATTCAAGAACATTATCGAAGCAAACGGAAGCCGTCCTGTTCCCGCTTGGCTTGATATCAATCGCGATGCTCTCACAGGTAAGGTAGTTAACCTTCCCGAAAGAGATCAGATTGAAGCTCCTGTTGCGGAGCATCTTATCGTCGAGTTCTATTCGAAATAATGCTCTTTAGCCTCGAGCCTACAAAGGCTAAACAAAAAACGCAGATAATCTGTGTAATTTTTAAGGAGGGTTTGGTATGATTGGTATTGAGAAACCCGAAGTAAGATTTACCGGTTCAGCAGAAGATTCAGCATTCGGCACATTTGTTGTTGTGCCTCTTGAAAGAGGATTCGGTACAACACTTGGTAACAGCCTTCGCAGAGTTCTTCTTTCATCGCTCCCCGGTTATGCTATTACTTCTGTAAAGATTGATAATGTTCTTCACGAATTCTCAACGATCCCGAACGTAAAAGAGGATGTAACTGAGATTGTTCTTAACCTTAAGGGCGTTATTCTCAAAATACACGGAGACGGTCCTAAGATTATGTATATCGAGGCAAACGGCTCCGGTGAAATCACCGCGGGTGATATTAAAGCCGATTCCGAGGTTGAAATTCTCAACCCCGACCACCACATTGCTACTCTTGATGCTGATGCACACGTAACAATGGAGCTTACTGCTGACAAGGGCAGAGGTTATGTTTCTTCTGACAGAAACAAACAGATTCTCGATCCCGCTATCGGCGTAATCGCAATCGACTCTATCTACACACCCGTTTTAAAGGTGAACTACACAGTTGACAACACTCGTGTAGGTCAGATTACCGACTACGACAAGCTCACTATTGATGTTTGGACAGACGGAACAATTTCTGCAAAAGAAGCTGTTTCTTTCGCTGCTAAAATCCTTACTGAGCATCTTAATCTCTTCGTTGAGCTTTCTGATGAAGTTTCTAACACAGAGATTATGGTTGTTAAAGACGACACTTCTATGGGCAAGGTTCTTGAAATGACTATTGAAGAGCTTGACCTTTCAGTTCGTTCATTTAACTGCCTCAAGAGAGCCGGTATCAATACTGTTGAAGATTTAATCAATAAAACTGAAGACGATATGATGAAGGTTAGAAACCTTGGCAGAAAATCTCTTGATGAGGTTGTTGCTAAATTGGCTTCTCTTGACCTTTCTCTTCGTGATGAAGACGAATAAGAAATTCGTATTTTCTACAAAGGAGTGATTTAGATGGCCGGAACCAGAAAACTCGGCAGAGCAACTGATCATCGTAACGCTATGCTTCGTAACATGGTTACATCTTTACTTGAAAACGGTAAGATGACAACAACAGTTACAAGAGCTAAAGAAGTTCGCGCTATGACTGAAAAAATGATTACTCTTGCTAAAGTTGACAGTCTCCACAATAAGAGACAGGCAATGGCATATATTACTAAGGAAGATGTCGTTAAAAAGCTTTTTGACGAGATCGCTCCCAAGTACAAAGATGTTAACGGCGGTTACTGCCGTATTATCAAGACTGAAGCTCGCCGCGGTGACGCTGCAGAGATGTGCATTCTTGAATTAGTTTAATTTTAAACTATACTTTTAAGCAAAGTGCTTGACCTGAAAAGGTCAGGCACTTTTTTTATTTTGAATAAAGGGAAAGCGATAGCCTATCCCTCTTTTTTTACGGAGTAAAAAAGGAGGGGGGACCGCGTTAGCGGTGGGTGGTCCATTTGTAAATTATTCGTTTCATTTTACAGGGACCCTCCACCACCCCGACCTACTAAATCAGAATAATTTTTAATCGGCGCGCTATTTAATAATTAATATAAACAACTAAATTCAAGGGTGGTCCCCCTCCCTTTTTCCCAAACGAAAAAAGGGCGGATAGGCTTCGCGGTACTTATATTTTGGAGTTTTAATTTATAATTTGTAATTTTTATTAATATGTGCTATGATATAAAAAGAAATAATTGAATATTTTTGGTGGTAATATGAGAATTGAGTTTAAGACTTATTATGATAACATTGAAAATGAGAAAATGGGGCAGGTTTATGCAAAGCACTGCATAGATGAACAGCTGAAGCAGATGAAGATTATTCAAGGTGTGCTTTGCGGTGTTTGCTTATTGGGCGTTGGTGTTAGCGCTTACCTTGATTTTGTTAAAGATATTCATTTCCCTGCTTTTATTTTTGTAATTTTCGCGCTTTTAGGTTCTTTATATTACTCTTATACTAAGAAAAAGCTTTACCCCAAAGCGTTTTCACGTGTTAATGGGGTCGGTTGCCCTTATAATGTTACATTCGGGCTTTATGATGAATACTTTTACGAGAAATGGGAAAATAATATGAGTATTCAGGAAAACTCAATCCGATATGAATTCCTTAAAAAGATAGTGGAAACCCCCGAATATTTTATTCTTATGACAAAAAGAACACAGGTTTTCTTTTTACCCAAAAGAGATATGGGTTACGAGAATGCTATGGAATTTTCTGCGTTTTGTAAGTCCAGACTTCCCTATATCTACAAAACAGGAGATTAATAAACAATTAAATACAGCTAATTCTGAGAACGGTTTTTACCGTTCTCTTTTTTTATGTCCATTATTCTGAAGGGGTGATGCTTTCAAGGAGCTTTTCATAACTCATATCTGCGCCTTTATCTTTTTCTGCCTTTTTCTTTCCACCCTTGCTACCGTTTTCTGCATTCTTTCTGCATTTTTCTTCGTAAGAAACCTTGTCGCGTTCAATGGCGCTTTTTATGAAACCGAAAACCAATTTAAGAGAGCGATGCTCAAATTCAATCAGTTCGCCGTTTTTAGCATACAAGAACATTGCCCGGAATAATTCTCCTAATTCTTCGTCGGTTAGTTCCCAAAGGGGAGCTTCCCAGTCGAAATAAACTAAAAAACTTTTTCGTGAAATTTTAAAAACCTCCTTATTAAAAATAATGAAATTCCAGGAAAGGGAACAAAACGGGAAAATTCATTGTTCAAAGAATGTTCAAAAGTGGCAAAAAAATGTTCAAAACTGCCTCTGAAAATGAGGCAAAAAATCGCCACAAAAACTATTTCGTTCCTAACCTTAACTTTATTCTTCTATCCTTTCTTTTTTTACTACTATTTTTTTCTAATTATTTATATTTATTTTTATATTTATATTGGGCAGTTTCGTTTGCGAACGCTACCGATGGTTAGCGTTTGCTAAATTAAATTCGGAATGCGGAATGGGGAGTGAGGAATCAGGCTTCGCACAGGTGAGCTTTGCTTTTTATAATGAGAACATTTGTTCTAATTATATCATAAAAACAAGATTTTGCAACACATTTGAATACCATCAGAATAAAAATATAGCTTAAATAAAAGGGGGTTAAGTCAGGTGTTTTGTCTAAAATATATTAAAAATCAACAAAGAACAAATGTTCGCTTTGGCGAAAGTGACGATTTATCAAATGTGGTAGACAAATGTATTGCGGGATTTTTCAAAAGTGCTATAATATGCTCAAAACAAGAACAAATGTTCGGAAGAGGAGGCTTTATGCGTATTACAAATAAATCATTAGAAAGTTGTCCGTTTTTTCTGGCAGGCGGTGATACTTATATTCTCTGCGAGGGTCTGTTTAACGGCACTATGGACAAGCATATTTTCAAAAGTGTCAGAGAAAGAGAGGGCTATGAAAAATTTGTCTGTTCCAAAAACTGCGGTAAAACCTGCTTACATTATAAAAGGGTCAATGAGTTGTATGAGAAAGGATTAAGATAAGCGCAAAGCGCAAACCTTAGCTATCCCTCTTTTTTCGTGAAACGAAAAAGGAGGGGGGACCGTTCTAAAAATTAGCGGTTGTTTATTTTTGGAATATTACGGGTGAGGTAACAGTTCATAAAATAATGTTGGAGCGGAACGGTGGGTGGTCCATTTATAAATTATTTGTTTAATTATTCAGGGACCCTCCACCATTGCCCAGGGCAACGGTCCCCCTCCCTTTTTCCCAATCGAAAAAAGGGAGGATAGGCTTCGCAAAACTTTTACATATCTAAGGAGTGAATGAATGGCGGAAAAAATTAAAGCACAGGAAAGTAAAAATACGGACAAGACTTTGAAATGTGTCAGCTCGGCTACGGAGAATATGAGTGGGCTTATTGATGACATTATAAAAAAAGCGCGGAAGAATTTTAAAGCTTCCGGCAAGCCCGAGGTGGATGCGAAATTCTTAAAAGAGAGCGTTGGAGCGCTAAAGGAGCTTTATGAACTTTTAAGCGAATACGATGGCTTCGGCGGATGTGATGAGGGAATTGTTATCAGGTTTGAGAAAGAGATGGAGAAGTATTGTAAGTAATTCGGAATTCGAAATTCGGAATTCGGAATTAGATGCCAGATACCAGATGCCAGATGCCAGAAGCTTCGCAAGAATTTATTGTTTCTTTTTTATTATTTATTCTTGGTTCTTAAAAATTATAAAGGAAAAATAAAAAAGAATAAATTTACTGCAGGGCCCGACACTCATAACTCCTCGCTACATACTCTTAACTTTTCAACATTGTACGGTATAGGCAATCCTGTACCATATGGTTATCTGGCATCTGGTATCTGGCATCTGGCATCTTACAAAGAAAGGAATTTTATGAAAGAACTTATTATATCTCCACCTAATGAAAAGCAGAAGCTGTTTTTCGAAAGTCAGAAGCGGTTTATAGGTTATGGGGGTGCTCGTGGTGGCGGAAAGTCATGGGCATTAAGGACAAAGTTTATTTTACTTGCTCTTGAATACAGTGGTTTGAAGCTATTGCTTCTTCGTAAGACTCTCCCTGAACTTCGTGAAAATCATTTGCTTCCGATGCTCTCGCAACTCAACGGAATTGCCCGATATAAGCGAGATGAAAGGGCTTTTATCTTCCCCAATGGCTCACGAATCCGACTTGGCTACTGCGACACGGAAAACGATATTTATCAATATCAGGGTCAGGAATATGACGTTATCGGCGTTGAGGAATGTACCCATTTCACCTTTTCGCAGATACAGTTTTTGACTACTTGTAATCGTACCACCCGAGAGGATTTTAAGCCCAGAATGTATTTTACGGGTAACCCCGGTGGAGTTGGGCATAACTGGTTCAAACGGCTTTTTGTTAAAGGACGATATGAGGAAAATGAAGACCCTGACGATTATGTTTTCATTCCTGCAACCATTGATGACAACACAGTTCTTATGAAAAGTAACCCCGAATATGTTAAGGTTCTTGACTCTCTTCCCGAAAAGCTTCGCCAAGCTCACCGCTTTGGTAACTGGGACATTTTTGACGGACAGTTTTTCGAGGAATTCAGAGATTTGCCGACACATTATAAGGACGGGGAATTTACCCACGTTATTGAGCCTTTTGAAATTCCGAGGGATTGGGTGCTTTACCGTTCCTTTGACTTTGGCTATGCAAAGCCTTTTTCCTGCGCCTGGTGGGCGGTGGACTATGACGGACGGCTTTACAGAATACTTGAGCTTTACGGTTGCTCGAAAACTCACAACGAGGGTGTGAAATGGCCACCCGAAAAGATATTTTCGGAAATAGCGAGGATTGAGAGAGAGCACCGATGGCTTAAGGGTAAGCAGATTTTAGGAGTTGCCGACCCGTCAATATGGGACGCTTCAAGAGGCGAGGCGATTATTGAAGCAGCCAACAGAAACGGCATTTTTTTCAACAAGGGTGACAACAAGCGATTGCCCGGATGGATGCAGGTGCATTATAGATTGTCTTTTGACGAAAACGGGATTCCAATGATGTATGTTTTTAACACCTGCAAGGGTTTTATCAGGACTATGCCCGAGCTGACCTTCAGCGTTTCAAATCCCGAGGATTTAGACACAACGGGTGAGGACCACATCGCCGATGAGGTTCGGTATATGTGTATGGCGAGGCCCATAAAGCCCACCGTAAGAAAAGAAAAAATTTTATTATCTGATGACCCTCTTGACTTAAGAGTGAAGAGTGAATAGTGAATAGTGAAGAGTTTCGGGGAAGCTACGCTTCCAAACATTTTAAGTGCGGAATTATTGATTAAGGAGTGGAAAATTGAAAAAGGAAAAGAAAATTGATAAAGAATCAAATATGGATAATATCGGCAAGGTTGGTGTTATCGGTAGTGAAGAAGTTGAGAAGGCTCTTGAAGTTTTGAAGAAATACAAAGAGGGGAAGAGCAGTCTTGAAAGCAGAATTGTCGAGAATGAGCAGTGGTTCAGGCTTCGCCATTGGGACACTTTAAGTGGTAGCAAGGGTACGGAAAATGCTTCCGCCTGGCTTTTTAACTCCATTGCCAACAAGCACGCGGATGCTATGGACAATTTCCCTCAGGTAACTTGTTTACCCCGGGAGGAAAGTGACAGAAGCTCTGCGGAAATTCTTTCGCAGATTCTCCCGGTTATTTTTGAGCGAAACGGCTTTGAGAAGATTTACAGCGATGCCTGGTGGTACAAGCTCAAAGCAGGTACTGCAGTTTACGGAATATTCTGGAATCCTCTTAAAAGCAACGGCTTGGGTGACATTGAAATCAAGCAGATTGACATTCTCAATCTCTTCTGGGAGCCGGGTATCAAGGACATTCAAAAGAGCAAAAATATTTTCCACGTGGAGTTAATTGACAATGAAAATCTCATTTCAATGTATCCTGAGCTTAATGGAAAATTAGGCTCTTCCTCTGTGGAAATTGCAAAATATGTTTATGATGACAGCGTTGATACCAAGGACAAAAGCGCGGTTATTGACCGCTATTACAAGAAGATTTTAAACGGTGTGGAAACCGTTCACTACTGCAAATTCTGTAACGGGGAGCTTCTCTATGCTTCGGAAAATGACCCCACTTATCAGGAACGAGGCTTCTACGACCACGGCAAATACCCATTCGTTTTCGACACGCTTTTTGTGGAAGAGGGTACGCCCTGCGGATTCGGGTACATAGACATTATGAAGGATGCCCAGAAGCAGATTGACATTCTTTCAAATTCCCTTGTGAAGAATGCGGCTATGGCAACAACCCCCAGATATTTCATTAACTCTGCAGGGGCAGTAAATGAAGAGGAATTTGCCGACTGGTCCAACAGCTTTGTTCACGTTTCGGGCAGTAATCTTGGTGAGGACAGCATCAGGGAAATTAAGATATCGGGTATTCCCGAAATATATCTTGGTATTCTCAACTCTAAAATTGACGAGCTTAAGGAAACAAGCGGTAACAGAGATTTCTCTCAGGGCGGTGTTTCAAGCGGTGTTACGGCGGCTTCTGCTATTGCGGCTCTTCAGGAGGCAGGGGGTAAGCTCACTCGCGATATGGTCAAGGGCGGTTACAGAGCATTTTCCGAAATTAACTGCCTGGCAGTTGAGCTTATTCGCCAGTTTTATGACGAGCCGAGATTTTTCAGAATTGTTTCACCCAACGGTGAGCAGGAGTTTGTTTCCTACGATAATTCGGGAATTATAGCCCAGAATCAAGGCACTGCTTTCGGTATTGAAATGGGTTTGAGAAAGCCAATATTCGATATCAAAGTCAGCGCACAGACCGCAACGCCCTTTACAAAAATCAGTCAGAATGAGTTGGCACTTCAGTTATATAACGCAGGGTTCTTTAACCCCGAAATGAGAAGCCAGGCAATTACGGCGCTTTCAATGATGGAGTTTGAGGGAAAATCAAATATTATTAATAAAATTGCCTCGGCAATTTTATAGTGAAGAGTGAAGAGGGAAGAGTGAAGAGTTTCGGGGAAGCTACGCTTCCAAACATTATAAGCTTCGCGTGATTTTACATATTCAGAAAGGGTAATTATGAAAGATTTTAAATTGATTTTAAATATACAGCTTTTTGCAGAGGGTGCTGATGGAAACGAAGGCGGAACAGAAGAATTCGGAATTCGAAATTCGGAATTCGAAATGAATGAAGAAGAATGCGGAATGCATAGTGGGTCGTGCGGAATGAATGAAGAAAATAAATCTGATGGTCTTAATGACGAGGCAAGTATTGAAGATGAAGAAGTTGTTAATGAAGATGCAGAAGAGGAAGAATTCATTCGTGAAAGAGAAAATCGTTTGAGAAATCGTATTTCGGGTTGGCTTAAAGAGAGCGGGGAGATTAAAGAGCTTTATCCCGATTTCGATTTGAGAAACGAGCTTCGTTCGTCAAAGCTTTTCTCTCAGCTTGTGCTTTCGGGTGCACCTTTAAAGGCAAGTTATGAAATTGTCCACAAGGACGAAATTATTTCCGGGGCTATGGCATACACCGCCGACAAGGTTCGCGAACAGGTGGTGAAAAATATCGAAACCAAGGGGAGACGTCCTCTTGAAAACGGTATTTCCTCGGAAAGCGCAGTTGTGACTGCAGTTGATGTTAATGCTTTAACGGCAAAGGACATCCACAAAATACTCAAGCAGGTTGAGAACGGTGCGAGTATTAAGTTTTAAAAATTCGTTCTCAGAAAGGAAAATGATATGAAAGATTTTAAACTTAACATTCAGCTTTTTGCGGCAGGTGAGGTTGTGAACTCAACAGCTTCGGAAAATCTTTCCGCAGAAATGAAAACTTTTTATGATAAAACACTTATTACTCTCGCTTCACCTTATCTTGTTCACGACCAGTTCGGTCAGAAGCGTGATATTCCCAAAAACGGCGGTAAGATTATTGAATTCAGAAAATTCTCTTCTCTTCCCAAGGCCCTTACACCTCTTACAGAGGGCGTTACTCCCACAGGTAACAAGCTTAACGTTTCCGCAGTAAGCGCAACTGTTGAGCAGTACGGTGACTACATTGAGCAGACTGATATGCTGGAGCTTACCGCAGTTGACAACACCATTGTTGAGGCTACAAAGCAGCTTGCTTCTCAGGCAGGTCTTACAATGGACACAATCGTTCGAAACGAAATCGTTGGCGGTACAAACGTGCTTTACTGCCCCAAGGTAGCAAACGGCGTTGAAACAGAGGTAACTTCAAGAAGCGATATTGACTCTACATCACTTCTTCGCGTTAAGGACGTTTTCAAGGCGGCGGCAGAGCTTAAGGCTATGAATGCTCCTAAAATCGACGGCTACTATGTGGGCATCATTCACCCTTACGTTGCTTACGACCTTATGCAGGAAGCAGGTAATCAGTGGATGGAAGTGCAGAAATATGCTACTCCTGAAAATATGCTCAACGGTGAAATCGGTTGCCTTGGCGGTGTTCGTTTCGTTGAAAGCACAGAGGCGAAAATCTGGAAGGATGGCGACTCTCCTGCAGTATTTGCAACCCTTATTATCGGTGCGGATGCTTACGGTGTAACAAGCGTTACAGGTGGCGGAGTTGAACATATTGTGAAACAAAAGGGCTACGGCAATGACCCTCTTAACCAGCGTTCATCTATCGGCTGGAAAGGTCTTAAAACTGCAAAAAGACTTGTTGAAGAGTACCTTGTGAGAATTGAGAGCGGGTCAACATTCAGCGGAACTGCTGAAGAAAACTGATTTTTAAGATGCCAGATGCCAGTTACCAGATGCCAGTAGAAGAAAACTAAAGTTTTCTTAGATACCAGTCGCCAGTTACCAGATACCAGAATTGAGAAAAAAACTTTATTGTTCTGAATTACTTGTATATTAATTCAATTTTATAAAAAATCAGGACGATAAAGTCTCTGTTATAAAAACTGGCATCTGGGATCTGGTATCTGGAATCTTTATTTACGAAAGGAAATTTATTATGGCTAATAAAAAGATTGATAATAAGAAAAACGAAGAGCTTGTGAGTGTATATATTCCCAAGCAGAGTAGAAATGATACAGAGCGTTTTGTGGCGGTGAACGGAGAGAGAATTCTCGTTCAGACAGGTAAGACTGTTGAAGTTCCCAAGCGTTTTGCAGAGGTTATTAAAAACAGCGAGGCTATGGCAGCGGTTTCCGCGGCGTATATTGACGCGAATACGTCAATATAGATACCAGATGCCAGTTGCCAGATGCCAGAATTGAGGGAACAACTCTATTTTCCTTGATTTACTAATGCTTAAAATTGTGAAAAGTAAGAATAACAAAGTTTCTGTTATAAAAACTGGGATCTGGGATCTGGTATCTGGGATCTTTACTACGAAAGGAGGAGTTTGGTGACACTCAGAGAGGTTATTGAAAATTTTGATAATGAGAGGACGAATAATGTTTCCATTATTACTAAAAAACGTTGGATTTCCCAACTTGATTTGAAAATCTGGGGTGAGATTTTAAGACCCCGAGGAGATAAAGAATATATCGGCTACGGCAAGGAAATTTCTCTTGATGCAGTTGTGAAAGCACCTGAAGAATACGGGGAAATTTACACTCTTTATTTGAATATGAAGCTTGATTTTATGAACGGAGAAATAGGACGCTACAACAACTCCGCAATGCTTTTTAACCGAATGTATAAGGAAATGCACGATTATATAAACCGCCTGGAAAAGCTTCCCGAAAATACTGATTTGAAGATGGGGGAATATGATGTATAACCCTACAGTTTACGATATTGACAAGAGTCAGGAAATGATTTCCTCTTTTGGCGGTTACACTCATAACTCTGTTATTCCCGACAACTGTTTCTTTGAGGAATGTAATATGGGCGGTGGAGAATACCCGCTTCTTTCGCCCCGAAAAAGAAGAGCGTATTTCAATGTTCAGGGTGACAGACTTCATGGGCTTTTTTCAAAGTCAAGGATTATGTATATAAATAACGGTCTGCTCTACTACGGCGGTGAGGCGGTTTCAGGGCTCACTTTCCCTGATATCGATGGCGAAAGGCAGTTTGTTTCAATGGGTGCGAAGGTGCTCATATTTCCTGACAAGGTTTATCTTAACACCGCCGACCTTTCCGACTACGGCTCACTTGAGGCGGAATTTATTACGGAAGAGGGTACATCTCTTACCTGCTCCTTAGCCAAAGGAGATGGAGATTTATATGAAGATTATATTGTTTCTTCTTCTGAACCTGAAGAGGTGAATAACGGTGACTTATGGCTTGATACATCTGTTACACCAAACATTTTAAAGCAATTTAGCGATTCCTTGGGTATGTGGATGGAATTAGCCCAGACCTACGTGAGAATTTCCTGTGTGGGTATCGGAAAGAATTTCGAGCTGTATGACGGAGTTAATATTTCGGGGATTGAAAACGAGGATTTAAACGGCAGTCACATTATTCGTGACAAGGGTGATGATTTTATTACCATTACGGGTATTATTCCCAACACCATTACCCAGACCGCACCCATTAAAATTGAGAGGAAGCTACCCGATATGGATTTCATTTGCGAAAGCGGTAACAGACTTTGGGGCTGCAATTCCGAGAAAAATGAAATCTACGCTTCAAAATTAGGTGACCCGAAAAACTTTGATTCTTTTATGGGTATTTCAACGGATTCCTATGCGGTAACTGTTGGCACGGACGGTGAATTTACCGGTGCGGTGGCTTTCAGGGGGTATGTGATTTTCTTTAAAGAGCATTGCATACATAAAATCTACGGGCAAAATCCCCCATATACTCTTAACACTTCATATATCAGAGGGGTCCAAAAGGGCTCTCACAAATCCCTTTGCCTTGTAAACGAAAGCCTTTATTACAAAAGTCCAAACGGAATCTGCGTTTTCGAGGGCGGTGTGCCCCTTGATATTTCTTCCCCTTTGGGAGAGGCTTACTACACCGATGGCGTGGCAGGGGCGTTATTCAATAAATATTACATCTGCCTGACCGATAAAAAGGGCGAGAGAAATCTTTTCGTCTTTGACGAGAAAACGGGTATCTGGCACAAAGAAGATAATATTGATATCAGTGAATTTTCTAATCACAACGGCAATTTGTACTTTATTGGAATTCATAAAGGGGAAAAGCGACTTTGCCTTGCAGACGGAGAAAACCTTTACGGAAATTTCTCGGGTGAGCTTTCAGGTTGGTTTCAGGAAGATGCTTTAAACTGGAGTTGCGAAACAGGACTTTGGGGCTTGGATTTGCCTGAAAATAAATACTATTCAGGAATTGTCATCCGCCTGTTCGGTGAAACGGGAGCCAGGGTCAATATTGATTTTCAAATTGACTCCAAGGAAAAATGGGAAAGGCAGTTGAGCATCGCAGTTGAAAAAACGGGCTCTTTTTCGCTTCCTTTTTCTTCTCCCCGATGCGACCATCTGAAAATAAGAATAAGCGGTAAGGGTAAGGTTAAGGTTTTCAGCATTTCCCGAAAAATTGAGGTGGGGAGTGAATTGAATGTACGACCTTAATCTGACAGTTCCCAATCTCACCTCAGAAAAATATTCAACGGACAACCGCTTTCTGCTTCTTAAAAATTATTTATATGAATTAAATGAAGCTCTTTCCTATGCTTTAGGTGATAAATCTGCAACCGAAATTGAAGCTCTCAAAAAGAATGTTGAAAACAGTAAAGATGAAGAAAAGCAAAATATAATCCGTCTTAAAAATGACAGTAAAAAACGTTTTGAGGAATTAAAAGAGCAGATTATAAGAACGGCGGAGGAAATCGAAATGGATTATTCCACCGCCATTTCTCAAAGTGAAGAGGCATTTCTCCAGACGGCAAGAGGTGAATTTGCCACAAAAACAGAGCTGGGAGAATATAAGAATCAGGTCAGCACAGAGCTTCTTCAGACTGCAGACAGTATTTCTGCGGTTGCAAAAGAGAATGAAGAAATTTCCGCGGATTTAGAAAATTATAAAAAATCCAACAATGCACAGTTAACCGTTCAGGCAGAGGAGATTTTGTCCCAGGTGGAGAATATTTACTCTGCAAAAACAGATTTAGGGGATTTGGAAGAAAGAATTTCTTCACAGATTTCCCAGACTGCCGAGGGTATTACGGAAACCTTTTCCGAGAGCATTACAAGTATCGAAGAGGATTTAAGCTCTGTTGGCGGTGAGGTTAGGGAGCTTGCTTCCTCTCTTGATGTGTATATCAGGCGAGGAGAGCTGGAAGAGGGGGTATATGGTATTGAAATCGGCAGAAGTGACTCCAATATCAAAGCCCGTTTTACCAACGACCGCCTGTCATTTTATCAGGGTCTTTCCGAGGTTGCCTATATTTCGGGAAGTAACCTTTATATCACAAGGGCGGAAATTCTTGATTATCTTAAAATTGGTAATGCCACAGACGGCTATTTTACATTCGATGTTACTGAAAACGGCTTGGAGGTGATGTGGTCAAATGGCAATTAATATTTACGGCAGTTGTTCCGGTTCTTCGGGAAGCAAATATGATATATGGCTTAATGTAAAGCAGAATTCTCAAAGCATCGAGGAAAACACCAGTAATGTTACACTAAAGCTTCTTTTAAAACGAAATGACGGCTACGCTTCTTCGGCATATAACCTGAACGAAAGCTCTAACACAGTTGTTTTAAAGGTTGGCGGCAAGGAAAAGGTCAATAAGAATTTAAGTATCGACACAAGAAACTCCGCAACAGTAGCTCTCGCCACCTGGACGGGCGATGTGAGCCACTCTGATGACGGCACACTTTCTCTTTCAATAAGCGGTAGCTTTACAATGGATGGCACAAGTCTGACGGGCGGTTCTGTCAGCGGTAGCTTTGAATGTACCGATATTCCAAGAGCCTCAACCCTCACTCTTTCAAAGACGAGCCTTAACCCCGGAGATAGCGTTGGGGCAACCGTTAGCTCTGCTTCATCCTCCTTCAACCATAAAATTAAATGGTCTATAGGGAGCTCTTCCGTTACCCACAGTCTTTCATCGGGCGTAACCCAAGATGTTTTGACTGTTCCTCTTTCCTGGGCGGAAGAGATAACTACTGCTAAAAGCGGTAAAATTTCGGTTTTATTAACTACATATAAAGGCTCAAAAAAGATAGGCTCGAAAACCTATACTCTCAAATTGGTCATACCTGAAACGGAAGAGTTTTTACCCGAATTCACTCTCGTAACAGAAAGAATTGACAATTCTGTTCCCCAGGAAATAGGGGAATATGTCAAGGGTAAAAGTCAGATTAAGCTTAATATCGGGTCTTTAAATTTAAAACACGGGGCAACGGCTTCTTCTTATACTGCAAAGGTGGGCTCTTCTTCAAAAAGCTCTCTTCCTGCTACATTCGATTTGGTGAAATCGGGAGAAATAAGTGTCAGCGTTACGGTTAAAGACAGCAGAGGCTTTTCTGTTACAAAGAGCGCAAAGATTACTGTTCTCAATTACTCTGCTCCCAGTATCTTCGTAAATAGTATTTATCGTTGTGACGAAAACGGAAATAAAACCACCACGGGAACATATCTTCTTGCAGATTTAAGTTCTGTTTACAGTTCTCTCAATGAAAAAAACACACCCGTAATTGTTTATAAATATAAAAAAGCAGATTCAGATACATTTTCGGGTGAAACTGAAATAACGGAAACACCCTGTATTTTAGGTGAGGGTGATTTTCTCAATAACAGTTCTTACACTCTCGCTTTTAAAATTACCGATAGCATTACAGCAGAAAATGATTTTACCGAAAAACTCGTTCCCAGCGCGGACATTCCTTTTAACATAAGAAACGGAGGCAAAGGTGCTTCTTTCGGGTGCTATGCGGAAAAAGATAACGAGCTGACAGTTGCCTGGGATTTGAATGTTAAGGGGGATTTATATTATGAAGAGGTGGAAGCTGAAATATCTTCTGCAGTTATTAATAAACGAGGTATTGTAAGATACATTCCCAGCCTTGAGTTAGTTATTGTCAGACTTCGTTTTACTGCAAATGAGGCTCTTCCTTCGGGAGAAGCCCATACTATTGCCACATTGAATAAAATCCCCACTTTATATACTCCCGTAACGGTGAGCATTAACACCGGTACAGAGATAATCGGTCAAGGGGGAATAAAATCCGAAACGGGAGAATTGATTATCAGTTCAGATAAAAATATTGAAGCAGGGGACTTTGTTTATGTAAGCGGGGTTTATTTTGCTTATAGAGAGTAGTGGCGAAGCCACATCGATATAAATCCTGACGGATTTTCGATATATCTGACGATTCGATATACCTTCGGTTCGATATGTGCCTACGGCACGAGATAATAAGGATTTATATCATATCGAATTGAGCATAGCGAAATATATCGAATTTTGTGAAACAAAATATATCGAACAAGCTTGCTTGTATATCGATGATATAGTGCGGAATGCGGAAATTTCCGCAGTGAAGAGTGAAAAGTGAAGAGTGAAGAGTTTCGGGGAAGCTTGCTTCCGAACATTATAAAAGCTTCGCAACAGTTTTAACTTATTCTGGCATCTGGCATCTGGAATCTGGCATCTGGAATCTGGCATCTTTTTAGTTAGGGGAAGCTTCGCTTCCAAACATTATAAAAGCTTCGCAGAACTTTTAATATTTATGAAAGTGAGGTAAATATGTCATACACAACAATTCAATATGGCTCTTCGGGGGAGGAGGTTAAGAAACTCCAACGAGAGCTGAATAAAAAGGGCTATAAGCTGGACGTTGACGGTCAGTTTGGCTCGAAAACACAATCGGCGGTTAAGGATTATCAGAAGAAAAATAATCTTTCTGTAGATGGTATTGTGGGCAAGAACACCTGGGGAAGTCTTACTTCCAACGCCGATAATCTGAAAACCACCACTAAAAAAACTCAAACAACCAAAACAAGAACAACTAAAACCACAAAAACCAAAAGTAAGCGACCTGAATACGAGAAAAGCAAGGCCGTAAAAAAAGCAGAGAAAAAGCTTAATAATTGGGAAAAAGACTCTCCCGATAAATATGAAAGCAAGTATTCCCAGGAAATAGAGGGTATATTAAGCGACATTCTAAACAGAGAAAAGTTTACATATAATCTCAACGCCGACCCTCTTTATGAGCAGTACAGGGAGCTTTATACCCAGAATGGCAAAAAGGCTATGATGGACACCATAGGCGAGGCTTCCGCTTTAACCGGCGGCTATGCTAATTCCTATGCCGTTACTGCAGGCAGTCAGGCTTACCAGGAATATCTTAATAATCTTAATGATGTGGCGCTTGATTTAAGGGACAGAGCTTATGAGCAATATGGCGACGAGGGGGACAAGCTTTTTGAAGATATTAAGCTTTTGCGCTCTCTTGACGGCGACGATTATGAAAAATATCTTGATGAATTAGAGCGTTATTATAAGGACGGAGAATATCTTTTAGAAAGGCTTACAGCTATGTCTGATGCGGAATATGAGCAGTTTCTTCATACTGTTGATGCCTGGGAAAGCGACAGAGATTTCGCATTCAAGGAATATCAGGATTCTCTTGACAGAGAGGAATTCGAAAAAGAAATGGCGTTTAAAAAGGCGGAAGCAGACCGTGACCAAGCAAACGCCGATAGAGATTACGCTCTTTCACTTCAGAAGCTTTATGCTTCAAAAAGCTCAGGCTCTGGTTCCAATAGTAAGAAAAAGGCAAGTGACACTATAAGCTACCCCGAAACCTACAAGGAATTCTGTTCCGCAACAGGTTACCCGGGTATTATGACGGAAACTGAATACTACGCTCACGATACTGTTGCCAAAAAATACGGAACATACAAAAAATATCTTAAGGCTATGTATAAGATTTATAAATAAGGAGGGGTAAAATGAAGGTTAATGTTACTGAAAAACAAGTTTTCATAACCGAAGAAGGTCAGGTTAATCAGGGTGAATACGCAGTTAACCAATGTGAATTCATTTTGCCCGAATGCTTTGAGGGGCTTTCTGTAACGGCAGTTTTTAACGATATTCACGTTCCTTTGGTGGATTCCAAGTGCTATATACCTTCTCTTGAAAAGGGTAACTGCTCTTTAGGGGTTTACGCTTACCGACAAAACGAAAATGAACCCGAGATTATATATTCTCCAAAGCCTGATAAGTTCCCTGTCAGCGAAGGCTCTTTTAGAAATAATTTTAAGGATGAAGATGTTCCTGATTTAAGTCAGTTGGATTTGTTCTGTGAACAGCTCAGAGAATATTGGAAAAAGATTATTGATTCTAATACGCTTTCCGAGTATTCCGAGGATGCAACGGAAAATCAATATTATTCCGCAAAAGCGGTCAACGAAATTCTTGATACACTCATTATGGGTCTGCTTGATATGCTCAGAGAAGATATTAATGCTCTGAAAACAGAGTTACAAGGTGATGTTGACCAGGTTTCTGCTCTTGTAGGGGGTGGAGAATAATGGCAACATTAAAAAAACTGAAAACCCAGATTGAAAATGCCAATGCACTTGGTGTTGCCAATCTCACGGAAAAAGGTGTAGAAATTTCCGAAAGTGCAACCACTTACGAGATTATGCAGAGCATTGCAGAGGTTTCAAGCGGTGGCGGAGCAAGTTTAAATATCGCCTACGGTGAAACTGCTCCCGAAGATACAAGTAAATTATGGATTAAAGCAAATGAGCCTACCAATCTTTTAGTTGGCGGCGGTATTGAGGGTATGGAGAGCGTTGATGTTTTAGGAACGTATTTACCCAATGCCAACAGTTATATGGGATGCGCCAAAGTTGGTCATAAGGTTTATTTGTTTGGCGGTAACAATTCTTCAACCGCAATAAATGTTTTTGATATAAAAACTCAAACAATTACAACACTTCAAACCACACTTCCTGCATCTATGGCACTTATGGGTTGTGCAAGTGTGGGAACGAAAATTTATTTGTTAGGCGGTAAGTATGGTGGCTATAATTCAGATAAGATATTAGAATTTGATACCGAAACCGAAACAATAACTATCTTGTCGGCAACCTTACCTGTTACCAATCAGCAAACCTCTTGCGTTAGTGTAGGTTCAAAAGTATATATGATAGGTGGCGAAGGTAGTAGTGGGTTTGTGCAGAATATAATTGTCTTCGACACAGAAAAACAAGTGGCTACAAAACTTTCTGCACAATTATCGTATGCCGCTCACAGTATAGCCAGTGCTGCAGTAGGAACAAAAATTTATATGTTCGGTGGACGTAATGGTTATATAGGCAGTTATGATACTATAAGTGTTTTTGATACAGAAACTCAAACTGTTACAACGCTTTCTGTTACATTGCCGACACAAATGTCCGGGCTTTGTTGCGGTGTTATAGGCGAAAAAATATATATCTTCGGTTATAACACAAGTATTTATATGTTTGATACAAGAAATCAAACAATAACCGAACTTTCTATAACCTTACCGAATACGTGTAGTGGCTGTGGTTGTTCAACAGACGGCTTGAAGATTTATCTGTTCGGCGGTAATACTAATACAATACACCGTTTTACTGTGACCCACGAATTGACACAAGGCAATATAGAAATACAAAGCGGTTTATATAACAACAAATTCAACCTCATAAAAACAGACAATGCACAAGTTGAAATCGGTGTTGAAAATGTGCTTGTCGGTAACGAGAACAATGAGGCGCAAGTTGTTGAAGCATACTTGCACAACGGAACTCAGTGGCAACAGATATAAGGCGGTGAGAAAATGGGTGTAGCAGAAAGTTTTATTTTTATCGGTTCATTATTTACGGCGGTGGGGGTTGTTATCGCTACTGCGGTTAAGGTATATAAATTCATTCGTAAGTGGGAAAAGTGGGTGGAAGAACAGAGTGAGCATTCTCTTGATAACTATCTCTCTATCAAACGCCTTACGATTATGTCCCACGAAATGCCTCTTTCAGAGCGTATTGCCGCAGGGGAGAAGTATATAAAATACGGCGGTAACGGTGAGGTTAAGCATAAATACGAAGAGCTTTTAACGTTTTTACCAAGTGAAAATAAAATGAATAATAAGGGAGTCTGATAATTTGAAAATAAATTTAAAAGCAAGACTTAATAACAGAGTGTTCCTTTTGTCAGCATCGGCATTGATTATTACATTTGTTTATCAGCTTCTGGGGGCGTTTAATATCGTTGTGCCAATCAGCGAAAGCGAAACCTCGGAGCTGATAGTGATGTTTCTTAATATTCTTGCCTTTTTCGGTGTCCTTGTTGACCCTACGACGGAAGGTCTTTCCGACAGCGAAAGGGCAATGACTTATTTTAAAAGTAACGATATAAGAAATCAGGAAGAGGTGAAAAAGTGAGAAAGAAAATCTATATTTCACCCAGTAATCAGTCGGGTAATACTTACGCAACAGGTAACACCAACGAAAAAGAGCAGTGCCATAAAATTGCAAAGGCTTGTGTGGATTATCTTGAAGATAAAGGCTTTTGTGTTAAATGCACATATAATGACGATATGTATGTGAGAGTAAAGGAGAGCAATCTCTTCGGGGCAGATTTGCACGTGGCGATTCATACCAATGCAACCCTTAAGCACAACGTAACAGGGGGAACGCAGATTCTTCTTTATAATCTCTCCGGTGAGCGCAAGAAGGCAGGTCAGGCGGTTCTTAATCGCCTTGCACCCTTAACTCCGGGAAAAAGTGCAGAAAGGCTTATTGAAAAGCCGGATTTCTATGAAATCAATTCTGCCAAGGGGATTACCATTTACTGTGAATGTGAATTCCACGATACAAAAGAGGGATCAGATTTCATAAGAAAGAATACAAAGAAAATCGGCGAGGCTATTGCAAAGGGCATTTGCGATTACTACGGAGTGAGCATTGAAGAAAAAACCGAAACTAAAAAAGAAAACAACGCTTCGTCCGAAAACGAAACGTTGTATAGTGTTCAGGTTGGCTCTTTCCGAGTTAGAAAGAACGCGGAAAATTATATTAAGCAATTAAGAAAAGCAGGGTTTGACGGGTTTCTTGTTAAGAAAACAAATTAAATTCCCGTTGCTCTCTGAAGAATAATGTCTGCATCCTCAAGGTCAAAATAACCGTTCTGGTTAAGGTCACCTAAAAGGAGCATATTATCGGTGACGGTGGTGTCCATTCCCGAGGCAAGTCTTAAAGCCTTTCTTGCATCAATGGTTGTGACGTTGCCGTCATCGTCAATATCGCCGAAAGAGTTGATAGTTTTATCAAGCTCGATAATATAAACGGGAGCATTGTTTTTAATACTGTAATCAACACCTGCAGAGCCTAAATGGCAGTTGATTTTAACTGTATGGGTAAAAGTGGTGCTGTCAGCTTCCCGGAAAGCGAAAGCGTTTCTGCCGATGGAAACAACATTTTCGGGAATTGTAACCTCGGTGAGAAGTGTGCAGTTTTCAAAGGCATAAGCGCCGATTGTAAGCTCACCTGTTCCGAATGTAACAGTTTCCATAGCAATGCAGTTGCTGAATGCGCTTATACCGATAGACTTTAATGAATCGGGGAAAACTAAAGAGGGGAGAAGCTCACAGTTTGAAAAAGCGTAGTCACCGATGGTTTCAAGCGTTTCGGAAAGCTTCAAATAGTTAAGCTTCTTTGCATTCCAGAAAGCTCGGTTACCTATATGCTTTAAGGCAGTTCCGCAGTTGAACCAGTCAAGCTTACTGCAACCGTAAAAAGCGTAATCTCCCAAAACCTCTACATTACGGATGTTAACGCTTGTTAACTCAACGCAACCATTGAATGCTTTCGCGCCAATGGTTTTTACTCCCGTACCGATAGCAACGGAATAAAGCTTTTTGCAGTTGTAAAATGCCATATCGCCGATGGTTTCAACTGTTGCGGGAATGCTGACATATCTTATGGAGTTCTTCTGACGGAAGCCCGAAACAGAAACAACGGTCAAATCATTAATGGTTGAGGGAATTACAACATCCTCTGCATAGAAATCATTGTAACCGGTAATATTGCAGGTTCCGTCACCATTGTCAACATAAACAAAGCCGTTGTAGTTGAGGGCAGTGGCAA
The DNA here is from genome assembly GCA_045542535.1 of Acutalibacteraceae bacterium. Lineage (GTDB taxonomy): Bacteria > Bacillota > Clostridia > Oscillospirales > Acutalibacteraceae > DTU089. The sequence goes on from JAZQLF010000031.1 coordinate 136,859, forward strand.
TGGGGATGGAAGATATTATTAAGATTAAGGCGAAAATTAAAGAGAGTGTTTTTTTCATTTTGTTCTCCTATATGAAAATTCGGAATTCGAAATTCGGAATTCGAAATTCGGAATTCGAAATGAAGGGGAAGCTTCGCTTCCAAACGTTAAAATTGCGTCGCAGACCCAAACTGGCATCTGGCATCTGGCATCTGGTATCTTTTCTTTGAATTATACACCATTTCAACTCTTTTGTATATACCAAAATGTATATTTTTCTTAAACAAAGTGCATATTCGCAGAAATATACATACGAAACTGTATATTATGAATTATTTTTCAAAAACAGTTGCATTTTGTTTTTAATAGTTGTATAATCCTCTCACAAACGGAAGAGGGTTCATATTTCTTCCGAAAAAATAATTGTGAGGTTTTTAAAATGAAAAAGTTTTTAAAAGTTGCTTCCATAGTTCTTGTTATTGCTATGATTGCTTGCTTTGCAGCTTGCGGCGGTAACGGCGGTGAAAAAGAAAAGCTCGTTATGGCTACAAACGCAGAATTCCCTCCCTATGAATATGTTGAAGATGGCAAAATCGTAGGTATCGATGCTGAAATTGCAGCTCTTATCGCTGACAAACTCGGTATGGAGCTGGAAATCGTTGACGTTGCTTTCGACTCAATCATCCCCGGTGTTCAGAGCGGTAAGTATGATATGGGTATGGCTGGTCTTACTGTTAACGACGAAAGACTTGAAAAAGTTAACTTCTCTTCATCTTACGCAACAGGTATTCAGGCTGTTATCGTTAAAGATGGCAGCGACATCAAATCAATTGATGACCTTGAAGGCAAGAAAATCGGTGTTCAGACTTCTACAACAGGTGATATCTACGCAACAGGTGACTACGGCGAAGATGCTATCACTCGTTATGACAACGGTGCAGTTGCAGTTCAGGCTCTCCTTGCAGACAAAGTTGACTGCGTTATCATCGATAACGAACCCGCTAAATCTTATGTAGCAGCTAACGATGGTCTTAAGGTTCTTGATACAGAATACACAGTTGAAGACTATGCTATCTGCTTTGCAAAAGAAAACACAGAGCTTAAAGATAAAGTTGACGGCGCTCTTAAAGAGCTCATCGCTGACGGTTCTGTTAAAGAAGTTATTGAAAAATATATTCCTGCTGAATAATTAACATTAAACAGTAATCCATAAGGGCGGATTTTCTCCGCCCTTGTTTTTTGGTAGAAAGGGGTGTTAAAGTATGTTCGAGTGGTTTTGGAATTTGATTGATGAATTTAAATTCGTTTTTGGAGATGCCCGTTGGGAGCTTATTGTTGATGGTTTTCTTAATACCTTGAAAATCACTGCAGGTGCATTGATTGTTGGTATTGTAATTGGCGTTCTTATTGCCGCTGTTCGTTCATCCTTTGACAAAAACAGAGAATCAATGAAGCTCCACGGTGGCGTGGGCTATATTGTTCTTTCGATTTTAAATGCAATTTGTAAGGTTTATCTTACTGTAATCCGTGGTACACCCGTTGTTGTGCAGTTAATGATTTGCTATTTTGTTATTTTCGTTGCTTCTGAAGATGGTGTTCCCGTTGCGATTTTTGCATTCGGTATTAACTCCGGTGCTTATGTTGCAGAAATCTTCCGTGCAGGTATTATGTCCATTGACCACGGTCAGTTTGAAGCAGGCAGAAGCCTTGGCTTCAACTATTTCCAGACAATGCGTTACATAATCATTCCCCAGGTATTCAAAGCGGTTCTTCCCACTCTTTGTAATGAGTTTATTGCACTCTTAAAAGAAACCTCCGTTGCAGGTTATGTTGGTGTTATGGACCTTACAAAGTCAGGTAATATAGTTGCTGGTCGTACCTTTGAATATTTTATTCCGCTTTTCACAGTAGCGGCAATTTATCTTGTAATGGTTCTTATTCTTTCATCCCTTGTAGGAAAATTGGAGAGGAGGTTGCGTAAGAGTGAGCGATAATGCATTTATCAAAGTAACCGACCTTAAAAAGCACTATAACGGCGGTGAGGTCAAGGCTCTCGACGGTGTTAACTGCGAGATTAATAAAGGCGAGGTTGTTGTAATAATCGGACCTTCAGGTAGCGGTAAAAGTACATTTTTACGCTCTCTTAACCTTCTTGAAATTCCCACAAACGGTGAGATTATTTTCAACGGAACAGATATTACTGCTCCTAAAACAAATATTAATAAGCACCGTCAGAAAATGGGAATGGTTTTCCAGCATTTCAACCTTTTCCCCAATATGACCGTTCTTAAAAATATGACAAGTGCACCTGTTACAATTCTCAAAAAGAGCAAGGAAGAGGCTGAAAAGAAAGCTCTCGAGCTCCTTGACAGAGTTGGTCTTAAAGACAGAGCAGACGCTTACCCAAGTCAGCTCTCGGGCGGTCAGAAGCAGAGAGTTGCAATTGTCCGTGCGCTTTGCATGGAGCCCGATGTAATGCTCTTTGACGAGCCCACATCAGCTCTTGACCCCGAAATGGTCGGCGAGGTTCTTGATGTTATGAAGGAGCTTGCCTCTGAGGGTATGACAATGGTAGTTGTTACTCATGAAATGGGCTTTGCAAGAGAGGTTGCAACCCGAGTAATCTTTATGGATGAGGGTATCATTCAGGAGGACGGCACTCCCGAAGAAATTTTCGACAATCCCAAATGCGAAAGACTCAAATCTTTCCTTGGGAAAATACTTTAAGAAAAAGCACCGCTATGGCGGTGCTTTTTTAGATGCCAGATCCCAGATCCCAGATGCCAGTTTCTTATAACAGAAACTTTATTGTTCTTATTTTTTGTAAAATAAAATTAAGATATTATTAAATTCAGAACAATAAAGTTGTTTTCTCAATTCTGGCATCTGGCATCTGGCGACTGGTAGCTAAGAAAACTTTAGTTTTCTTCTACTGGCATTTTGCACAACAAACCTATGCTTATTTTGATATTTATTACAATGAGTAAAATCAAATAATTGGTTGAAAAATGAAAGCAGTTGTGTTATACTTTCTCTATTAGTAGTGTGTTAAAGTATGTCATTGTGCTTTAACGCAAATTCTACGGAGGTGTATCTTTTGGCAGACGAAAAAACCACTGTTGTTGAAACGCCGGAAATAGACGATGCTTCCCGCGAGTATGTCTATGAAAACAGAAGATATGTTGGTATGAAAGAAACTATCTGGTATGTTGTTTACGATATGTGCCAGAGCTTCAATATCGACTCTTTTAACGACCGTTTCATCACAAGTATTCTTCAAATCGACCTTGACTACCAGACAATCGTTAGCGTTTTCAATGGTTTCTGGGACGTTATCAACGATATTTTCACAGCGGCAATCGTTGAAAAGACCCGTACTCGTTGGGGTAAATTCAAACCTTATCTTGTTGGTTTGGGTATTCCTGGTACATTGGGTACTTGCTTCTATTGGCTTCTTCCCATGTTCTTCAAGGGAAAAGGCGCAAGAGATATGACAAAGTTCATTACATATTTCCTTCTTGCCGTTGTCCGTGAGGGTGCAGGTACATTCCGTGCAATCGCAAAAACGGGTATGTTGGCTACTATCACGCCTCACCCGGTTGACCGAACCCGATTGATTACGGTTGCCGAGTTCTTCTCTGGTCTATTGGGTGAAAAGCTTCCTCAACAGATTCTTACAGTTCTCATCGACCTTATTGGTAACAAGGTTATTAACCTTTCATATACCTCAACATTTATGTTTATGGGTAACTTTACCGCAATCGTAAGTGGTGTTGCATCTCTTATCTTCTGCGTTATGACCCGTGAGCGTGTTCTTCAGTCTGTTGAGACCCCAAGTATTGTGCAGAGTTTGAAATCCGTTGTTAACAACAAGCCCATCTTGTTGCTTACTCTTTCAGAAACTCTTTCAAACTTCAGTGTCGGCGGTAGCATCAACGACTACTACATTGACGTTCTTAACTTCGCATCAATGACAATGGTTGCAGGTATTCCCGGCGCTATCATTAACCCCTTCTCATTCTCACTTGTACCTTGGTTCAGAAGAAGATTCTCAACAAAAGCTCTCTATCTCCTTGGTACAAAGAGCCAGCCGCTCCTTGATATTCCCGTATTCCTTATCGGTATGATAGGCGGTAAGCACAACGGTATCTACAAGAAAGTTCTGCCGATGTTCTTCGTTATGGCAATTAAGGAAGCCATTTATATGGTATTCTGGGGTGTTCGTCGAGTTATTCCCAGCGAAATGTATAACGAGTCTATGGACTACTGTGAATGGAAGAATGGTTATCGTACAGAGGCTATGACTTCCGTTGCCCGTGACCTTACAAAGAAACTTGCAAGTATTGCAAACTCCGCTCTTTCCCTCCAGCTCAAGAAGCTTATCGGTTACGATATTTCTTCTTACACAAGAGGCGAAGCTCAGACAGACAATACCAAGTTTGGTCTTTTTGCAATGGCAACAATCATTCCCACAGTTACAGGTCTTCTTGGTATCATTCCCATTCTCTTCTATGACCTTAGCGGTGAAAAGAGAGAGCGTATGTACGCAGAACTTCTCGCTCGTCGTGAAGAAGCAGGAAAACTTGCAATGTCCGGTAATAAAGAGGATATTGAAAAACTTGCAAAAGAGCAGTTATCAGTTGGTTCACAGAATAAAGAACTTTAATAAGCAAAAGTCGGTGACACATCTGTGCCGCCGACTTTTTAAATAAAATCAAGAAAGGAGTTTCTTATGGCAAAATCAACTTATTTATCTAATTCAGCGAAAATATTAGCAGTTTTGTCGGGAATGCTCCTTTTTGCGAATATTCTTGTGGCAGTTGGTTCAATGGGCGGATTTGCTGATGTTTCAAAACTTGCTACAAGCTTCTCAAACCTTTGCCTTTATGTTGTTTTAATAATGGGCTATGTTGCCTTTAACGGTGAAGCAGTTTGCCATAAGCGCAACAGAAACAGAAAAAGAAAAAGACTTTTAGGCTTTTTCAAGCTTTTGTTATTTTTATGTTTTGTGCTTCGCTATATTAAGGGCTTCCCCGAAAGCTTTGCAATGTCACTCCCGGCAGAGTCTGTTGGCGGTATTATTGCACGTTTGGGTATGAGCTTACTCTCAACTGTCGGCTCTTACGGATTTCTTTTTGGCGCAGTTTCCCTTTGGTATTTTATAAGAGACAGAGAGAACAGCAAATTGCTTTTACCGGAGCTGCTTTCTCTGATGATAAGTGTTCTCTATAATGTTTTCAAATTCTTTAACTACGCTGTGGGTAAATACGGGATTACCGCTTTCGGCGAAAGCTTTTCCACCATTTTCGCCCAAGATGAAATATCGCAAATCCTTTGCATTTTCCAATTTCTTTTCAATTTGATAATGCTCATTTGCGTTATAGTATTCTATGATAAACAAGGCTCTCAGGAGCAGGAAATTCTTGATAAAAACACTAAAGAGCTTAAAAAAGCCCGAAATGTTTATAAAGAAGAGGGCTTTGGTATAGATACTTTTGAGGATGACTTTTTAAGCTCTGATAACTGAATAAGTGAATAAATAAGCATCACCGTCTGTATAAATTACAGATGGTGTTTTTTTATGCGGAGTGCGGAATGAGCTTCGTAATATCTTTATTTTATTTTCTTCGGTGGTGGTTTTATGAAGCGCTTTTTTATTTTTGTATTTATTTTAGTTATAGGCTTTGTTGCTTCATTTTTCGTGAAAGATAAGGGAATTAAATCTTTAACTGCTAATTCAGGAATTAGCGAAACGATAAAAACAACCCAACCAACAAAAGAAAATAATACTTCAAGCTCAGAGGATATATATGCAGTATGGCTTACGTATTCGGAAATCGGAGAACTTGTTAAAGGAAAATCGGAAGACGAGTATCGGGAAAGCCTTGAGGCGCTTTTTGATAACTTGAAAGAGAATAAAATCAATACAGTCTTTTACCAATGCAGAGCCTTTTGCGACAGTTTATATAATTCTGAAATTTTTCCCGTTTCAAAATATATCAGCTCTGAAAAAGAAAAACTCTCCTTTGACCCTTTTGAAATATTTACGGAGAAAGGGAAAGAAAAGGGTATCGCAGTTCATTGTTGGATTAATCCATACAGAGCTTCTTATGACAATGAGTTTAAAAACCTTCCGGAAAATTCGCCTGTACGGGAGCTTTATAAAAAAGATAAAAATGCTCTTATAATATGCAATAAAGGGATTTTTCTCAATCCTGCCCACCCTGAAGGGCGAAGCCTTGTTCTTAAGGGTATAAGAGAAATTCTCGAAAAATATCGGGTTTCGGGAATCCATTTTGACGATTATTTCTACCCTGAAAGCGAAAATATTAATGATAAAGCCTTGTATGAAGAGTATTTGAAAAACGGCGGAAATTTGTCTTCAGAAGATTGGCGCAGAGAAAATGTCAACGCTCTTGTTGGGGCGGTACATTCTTTGGTGAAATCTTTTGATGAAAGCCTTGTTTTCAGTATCAGTCCCTCGGCTGACATAGAAAAATGCAAGAATGTGTTTTATGCAGATGTAGAGGAATGGTGTGTAAATGAAGGTTATCTTGATTACATTATTCCGCAGATTTACTATGGCTTCAAAAATGAAAAAATGCCCTTTGAAAAAGTTCTTTCCCAATGGACTGCTTTAGGTGAAAAAGGGAATGTTAAACTGATTTGCGGTCTTGCCACCTATAAATGTGGCAGAGTTGATGAATTTGCAGGTGCAGGGGAAAAGGAGTGGACGGAAAATGTAAATATTTTATCAACCCAATATGAACAAGTGCTGAAAAGTCCCGTGTGGCAAGGTTTTTCCCTGTTTTCCTATTCATATTGCTTCGGTGAGAATATGAGCGAAATTTCTAAAAAAGAAATAAAAAATCTTCTATATATGGTAGAATAAAGTCAGATAATAGGTTATTGTGTCTAAATATGGATTAAATTACAGACGAAATGTAAAGAGGTTAATATGAAAAGAATTTCAAAACTTATAGCAGTATTGCTTTCTTGTCTTTCTCTTAATTTAATAGTTCCCGTAGCCGGTGCGGAAGGTGCTTTGGGCGATATAAATGGTGACGGCAAAATCACCTCTGCAGACGCGCGTCTTGCTTTAAGATTTTCTGCAGGAATGGAGAAGCCCACCTCTGCTCAAAAAACTGCCTCAGATGTGAACGGCGACGGAAAAATCACCATTGAAGACGTTAAATTGATTATGGCGGATGCTCTTGACCTTGAAACCTATGAAGAGGGACTTTTGCGTCAGGGCTTTCCTAAATCCTATGTTGAATATCTTGTACCGCTTCATGAAAAATATCCTCAATGGGAGTTCGTTCCTATGATAACGGGCCTTGATTGGCAAGATAGTATTGACGGAGAGCGTGACCCTCATAAAAAGCAGCTTATTGAAAACAATGTTCAGTCCTCGTATATGTGCTCCTGCAGTTCATGTAAAGGGGTTATTCAGGAAGCATCAAATTGGGTAAGCGCATCGGAAGAAGCGGTTAAATATTATATGGACCCCCGAAACTTCCTTAATGAAGATTATATATTCCAGTTCGAAAGTACCGCTTATGACAGCACCCATACCCAAGAGGGCGTTGAAGCCATTCTCAAAAGCACCTGGATGTATAATTCTAATATTACATATCTCAATGCTTTAGGAGAAGAAAAAACCTATAAGGAAGACGGTGCAACCGTTAAATATTCCGAAGCAATTCTTAAAGCTGCTAAAGATAGCGGAATGAGCGCATATTATCTTGCATCAAAAATGGTGCAAGAGGTTGGTTCAAGCTCTTCTTCAAATGCAGGTGGCTCAAGCGGTAAAAACGCTCCCTACAACGGTATTTATAACTATTATAATATCGGCGCATATACAGGTGTCAGCGATGGTCTTAAATGGGCAAACGGCTTTATGAAAACCATCCGCAGTACAGTTATGTATAAAACTGCCTCCACCTCGGGCACTCAGGTTGTTACAATTCCCTCTAATGCAGAGGTTTATTATATCGGTGCTTCCGGCGATTTTTACAGAGTCAGCGCCATTGTTAGCGGAACAACCTATAAAGGCTACGTGAAAAAAGATAATATTTCTATATACACATCCTACGGCAGACCCTGGAACACACCCCAGAAGACTATTTACTACGGTGCTCAGTATATTTACGACTCTTTCTCTGAAACTCAATATACCGGCTATCTTCAGAAATTCAATGTTAACCCCGAATCCGATACTCTTTACGGCCACGAATATATGGCAAATGTAAGAGCGGCGGCATTTGAGTCCCAAAAGACCTATAAAGCCTATGCATCTGCAAATATTCTTGATACCAAAAAGGTTTTCTCAATTCCCGTTTTCAAGAATATGCCCGGTGCAGATATGACCAGAGAGGACTATTTCAAAGCCTCAAAGCCCACCGTAACAGTTCCTTCTTACACCTCAACCTCTGTTACTCTCAACTGGACAACCATTGACAATGCAGAAAAATATCAGGTGTATAAATACAACACTGAAGCTGCGAAATATGAAAGAGTTAAAACCACCTCAGGCACCTCATATACAGACTCTTCTCTTTCATCAGGGGACTTCCCCAAATACAAGGTAAGAGCCTACTATGTGAATGATGATGGCGAAACTGTATATTCTTCATACAGTTCAGTTTTTGAAGCCACCGTTGCCCCCGCAACACCAACTGCACCCACTCTTGTCAGTAAGAGTGACAGTTCCGTTAAAATCAAGTGGACAAGCGTTGACTGTACAGGTTATTTAATCTATCGCTATGATGCAATCTCGGGTGGTTACAAGAAAATTGATTCCACCACCTCAACATCATATACCGATAAAACCGTTGACAGCGGAACTGCTTATAAATATAAAATCCGAGCATATACAAAGACTGATAGCCGTACTTTCTATTCGGCTGACTATTCCTCTGTCCTTTCTGTTACAACAACAGGTGAAGCCACAACCCAGAAAGGCTATGTTAATATAACCGATGGTTATCTCAATATAAGAAAATCTGCAAGTACCTCTGCAGATGTTGTGGCGCAACTGGAAAACGGAGCTGCCCTTACAATTCTCGGTTCAACAGGGGATTGGTATAAGGTGAGCTTTACCCTTGATGGCTCAACTCTTACAGGTTACGGCCACAAGGACTACATAAAAATCGGTACATATACCGGAACAACTACTCCCGAAGAGCCTGAAAAAGAAACCTGCCCCTATGAAGAGCCTACTGTAACTCTTCGTCAGGGTGATAGCGGTGATTCTGTAAAATGGCTTCAGTGGTACCTTTATAAATTGGATTATCTCACAGAAAGCGATATTGACGGCTCTTTCGGTCCTACAACCCTCTCTGCAGTAGAGAAATTCCAGACCGACAAAAGTCTTGACGTGGATGGTTTAGTTGGCTCGGGAACAAGGTCCGCCCTTAAAACTGCTTATGGAGCATAATTTATGAAGCGAATATTTAAAAATATAATTTCAATGGTGCTTGTACTGTGTGTGCTGGCACCATTCTCCACTTGTTTTGCAGCAAGCGTAAAAGGTGATATGGATTCCGACGGAAAGGTTGAACTTTCTGATGTCAGAGAGCTTATGCGCCTTGCTTCAGGGATGGAAACTCCATCGGAGGAAACGCTTACAAAAGGCGATATGGACTCGGACGGAGCAATAACTTTAAAGGATGTTAAGAAAGCTCTTTCCAAGGCGGTTGACATTAACCCTAATTGGACTCTCAATAAGGTTACTCAGATTACACCTTCAACAAAGCATAACTCCTCAACCCAGATGAAGTTTTGCAAGGTGACGGATTATTGCGGAGAAACCTTCCCCAGCTCTCCTGTTAACGATAAATCCAATCCCTTGTATTCACCTTTGTCCAAAGGAACTTTTGACTATGTTGAGTCAGGTCCCGTAAAGGATTCCTCAAGCGGTAAAAAGTTTTATATTTTAGGCTCCGGCAGGAGAATTTATGCGGATGAGGTAAAGGTGTTTACGGGCTATAAAATGCCTTACAACACCGCTCAACTTCGTGACCCTGTAACTTACGATACCGACTCTACAAAGTTTTATATTGCTCTCGATTGGAGAGTTCCTTTTAATGTGACAATCAAGCCCCAGAGTTATGAAACCGGTTATGACGGACGGGAATTTAATGTTAAAGACGGCGAGTTTACGGGTAAGTATATGGACATTACTTTCCAATATACAAAATCTGCCAACGGCTCTTTGACTTTTCCTGAAAGTGATACAATCAAATCTTGCAAATGGATTGTAAATTCCCAGAAGAAAACCGCAACCTTGCGGATTTATTTCAGAGAGCAAGGAGAGTTTTACGGCTATTCAGCTACATATAATAAAAATAATCTCCTTGTTATTTCTGTAAAAGAGCCGGTGGAAAAGCTGAAAGGCAGAACTATTGAAATCGACCCCGGTCACGGCGGAAATCAGCCCGGCGCAGGGTCGGGGACAGGGGTTTACGAAAGCGATATTACATATAAAATTGCTCTCCAACTCAAGGCTTATCTTGAAAACGCAGGGGCGACAGTTATCTTTTCAAGAGATGACGGCGACTCTGTTCCCGAAATTGAGGAACGCAGAATCAACGCTATGAAAAATGATGCTGATATGTTTATATCAATTCATCTTGACTCTTCAAGCGCCAAATCTGCCCACGGTTCATCGGTTTATTATTATAAAAACTATTCCGCACCTTTGGCGGATGTCATTTCAAAAAATCTTCCGAAAACTCTGAAAAATGACATCGGCTACAAAATGACTGACAGAGGTGCTCATTTTTACCCATTCAGAGTTATAAGAATCGAAAATTGCCCTGCGGTGCTTGTAGAATGTGGGTTCATTTCTAATACAACAGCAGTTGTAACTCCCGATTCTGATGCGAAATCTCAGGCAAATTGCGATTTTAAACTCCTTAATTCCTCTTTAGGTCAAAAATATGTGGCAAAGGGAATTTATAAGGGAATACTTGAATATTTTGATATATAAAAAATAACCACCGAGTAATTCGGTGGTTATAATTTTTATGCTTTTTATTTATCTAATATAATTTTAGCGATTTTATAAACATCTCCGCAACCGAGAGTGAGAACTAAATCCCCCTCGCCGATGTTTTCTTTAAGGTAATCTGCAACCTTCCCGAATGTATCGAACCAAACTGAGCCGTCAATTTCGTCTGCAAGGTCCTGAGTTGTAATGCCGTAGGTATTGATTTCTCTTGAACCCATAATCTCCGTAAGAACAACTCTGTCTGCTATGGAAAGAGCCTCTGCAAAGGCGTTGAGGTGCATTTTCGTTCTGCTGAATGTGAAAGGCTGGAAAACTGCCCAAACACGCTTGTAATCCATTTTCTTGGCGGCGGAAAGGGTAACTTCAAGCTCTGCAGGGTGGTGAGCGTAATCGTCAACAATATCTGCGCCGTTATATGTGCCAAGAAATTCAAATCTTCTTCCTGCACCTTTAAAGGTGAGAATACTGTTTTTACATTGCGCAACACTTGCTCCGCAGTACATTGCAGAAGCGATAGCCGCAAGGGAGTTGAGAACATTGTGTTCACCGGGAACGCTTAATTCAATTCTGTCTTTGAATTCCCCGTCAATGTAAAGGTCGTAGCAGGGGAAAGCTCCGTTATTGTAGCCAACGTTTTTGGCAACATATTTGCAGTTCTCGTTTTTACCGAATGAAATCATTGTTTTGCCGTCAGCGATACCCTTGATACTGTCAAGAGTGTTCTGGTCATCGCCGTTGTAGATAACCGCTTTTGTTGACATATCTGCAAATTTTCTGAAAGATGCTTCAAGGTTTTCGAGAGTCTTGAAATATTCCATATGGTCCTGGTCAACGTTAAGAATAACGCTGATGTCAGGAGTAAGGTCAAGGAAGGTGTCCTTGTATTCACAAGCCTCGCAAACGAGAATATCACTTTTGCCAACGCGACCGTTAGTGCCTGTTAAGGGCAATTTACCGCCGATAACGGCAGAGGGGTCGAAGTCGTTATCTATTAAAATATGAGTGAGCATTGAGGTAACGGTGGTTTTGCCGTGAGTTCCGCAAACACCGATGCAGTTGTCATATTTTCTTGTGAAATAGCCGAAAAGCTTACTGCGCTCAAAGGTGGGAATACCGCTTTCCTTGGCAGCAACAAGCTCGGGGTTATCAGGGAGAAGAGCGGCAGTATAAACTACCATATCTGCACCCTCAACGTTTTCGGCTTTCTGACCCATCGTAACGGGAATACCTAAAGCGCGAATACGTTTTAATGTATCGGATTCATTGTTATCGGAGCCTGTAAGGTAATGACCCTGAGCGTGTAAAATCTCCGCAAGGGGACACATACCGCTACCGCCGATGCCGATAAAATGTATTCTTTTAGCTGATTTTATAACATCATCAATTAACATATCAAAAATCCTTTCGGACTTATTTTAACACTAAAATTATACTCCAATAAAATGGAAAAATAAACCCCTAAAAGAGATTTATTTTAATCTGTCAGATAAATTACTTTTTTCAAGACTTTTTCTTAACAATGTACCTAAAATACCGCAGGAGATAATTTCTCCAAGGCAAACAGTAAGGGTAAAGAACCAATATGTACCCTCTAAATTATAAACATATAAAAGGACAGGTGGAACTATAAGCGTATTTGCGATTATGGGTGGAAGTGTTGCAAGGATTTTATACTTCCTTAAAAAATATGTTCCTAATGCACCTAGAAGGGTTGCAAGGCTTCCGAAAATAACATCCCACATAGCGCAACCTGTAAGAATATTTGCAAGAACGCACCCTGCAAAAAGTCCGGGAATTGCCGCAGGGGTGAAGAGAGGCAGAATGGTTAAAGCCTCGGAAAAGCGTACCTGAATTGCAAAGCTTGCAAGACCCAGGGCAGAGGCGAGATATGTCAATACAACATAAAGCGCCGCGATAATTGCCGCAACTGAAACGTTTACGATTTTCTTTCTGTTTTTCAATTTAATCAACTCCATAGTTTTGTTTAGTGTGAGGATGGTTTCGAACTCACAATATGAAGGGCTTATTCTTCACTTTGTATAAAAAAAGCAAGGATTTTTCGTATAAAAAAACATTGCTTATTTTTCTCAAAAGATATATTATTTAATTGTATATTTTCCCATAGGAAAGGGTGTTTTTTAATGATTAATGTAACAATCTGGAACGAGGGTAGGCACGAAAAAGAAAGCGAATCCGTTGCCAAGGTTTACCCTAAAGGTATTCACGGCTGTATCGCAGACTTTTTAGGCACAGATGAAGAGCTTAATATCACAACTGCAACTCTTGACGATGCCGATAACGGTCTTCCCGAAGAAGTTCTTGAAAATACAGACGTTCTTCTTTGGTGGGGTCATATGGCTCACGAATGTGTTCCGGATGAGCTTGTTGAAAGAGTATATAACAGAGTTATGAGGGGCATGGGCTTTATCGCTCTTCACTCCGCTCATTTCTCAAAACCCTTTAAAAGATTGATGGGCACAACCTGTTCTCTCAAATGGCGCGATGGCGACAGAGAAAGACTTTGGTGCATTAACCCCTCTCACCCCATTGCAAAGGACGTTCCCGAGCAATTCGTTATTCCTGTTGAGGAAATGTACGGTGAGCGTTTTGATATACCACAGCCCGATGAACTTGTTTTCATCGGTTGGTTCAAGGGTGGCGAGGTTTTCCGTTCAGGTTGTTGCTACCAGAGAGGCTTGGGAAAGGTTTTCTATTTCCAGCCCGGTCACGAGGAAAATCCCACATATTATATTCCCGAAATTCAGAAAATTATCAACAATGCTGTTCATTGGGCAGCACCAAGAGAAGTTGTTGCTGAAATCGAATGCCCGTGGGTAGAATCCGTTGAAGAAAACTACAACGGCGACAACAAGTAAGTAGTATATCACATATTTTTGTTTGTATCAATAAAAAGGTCGTGGAATTATGATAAAATTTGTCTTTCAAGGGGATTCAATAACAGACGCAGGTCGTGACAGAGATAATATAGCCGGTTACGGCATTGGTTACCCTAATCTTGTAGCTTCAGAGCTTATGTATAAATATCCCGGAGAATATGAGTTTATAAATGAAGGTGTAAGCGGGGACAGAATTGTTGATTTGTATGCCAGAATCAAGCAGGATTTAATTAACCATAAGCCAGATTATCTCTCCATTCTTATCGGTGTTAACGATGTGTGGCACGAGCTTAATGAACAAAATGGCGTTGCGGCACCAAAATTTGAAAAAATTTATTCAATGCTTATTGAAGAGGTTAAGGAAGCTCTTCCGAATATTAAAATCTTCATTTTAGAGCCCTTTGTTCTCAAAGGCTGTGGCACTGAAAGATATTTTGACGAATTTTTAGCTGATGTTAAATTACACGCACAAGCGGCAAAAAATGTTGCGGAAAAATATGATTTAACCTTTATTCCTCTTCAGGAAAAATTCGACGAAGCATCAAAATTAATGCCCTCTACCTATTGGGCGGCAGATGGCGTTCATCCCACCGCCGCAGGACATGCGTTAATTAAGGATGAGTTGATAAAAAAGATAATATAATAAAAACAGTCCACTTTTTGTGGGCTGTTTTTTTAGATGCCAGATGCCAGTTATATAGCAATTAGTAAAAGTTTTGCAAAGCCTATCCTCCCTTTTTTCGATTGGGAAAAAGGGAGGGGGACCGCCCTTGGATTAAGTTCCTTTTATTACTTGTTAAGTACGTGCCCACTAAATATTTTTCTGAATTAGTTAGTCGGGGTGGTGGAGGGTCCCTGTAAAATGAAATGAATAATTTATAAATGGACCACCCACCATTCCGATTAAATTTGGTTATAAAAGAGTTTTATTTACACGCTCAATACTAAGCCATAAATACAAGTAATGGAAAGAATGGTCCCCCCTCCTTTTTTACCCAAAGGTGAAAAAGGAGGGATAGGCTTCGCGTTACTTTTATAAATATCAAAGGATTCAGAGCAATAATGTTCTGAATCCTTTTTCTTTATATTATCATAAGCTTATCTCTGTTTTCAGGCTCTGCCACCTTGAGAATGTAATCTCTGTTTTCAAGAGCGCCCATTTCGCAAAGGGCACCCGTTGCGGTTTTGTAAGCAATATCGGGGGTGTTGTTCTCCTGGCTTAAATGAGCGAGAACGAAATGAGTTGTGCCTTTGTTTACAAGGGCTCTCAAGGTGTCTGCACAAGCATCGTTTGAAAGGTGACCTATGTCCGAGAGAATTCTCTTCTGGAGAGTGTAGGGGTAAGGTCCGCTTTTGAGCATGGCAATATCGTGGTTAGACTCGATATAAACAAGCTTGCACCCTGTGATTTTTGAAAGAATTTCCCTTGTTACATACCCCGTGTCCGTTGCAAGGGCAACCTTTGTTGAACCGTCTGTTCCAGTGATTATGTAACCTCTGCCGTCTGCGCAGTCGTGAGAGGTTTTGAAATTTTCTATTTTTAACCCTGCGATTTCAATAGGGGAATCGGGAAGAGTTATGTCAATATGCTTCTCGGAAAGTGTACCCTTGCGCTTTAAAGCAAGAAGCGTTCCGTTGGGAGCGTAAATGGGTATATTATGTTTTGCAGCGAAAACGCTTAAACCATTAACATGGTCAGTATGTTCGTGGGTCAGGAGAATTGCTCTGATCTGACTTGGGTCAACGCCGATATTATTCAGCATTGCATTTGTTTGTTTGGCACTTCTGCCCACATCAACGAGAACTCCGCCGTCACGGTCGCCTATGTAAACAGAATTGCCGCTGCTCGAAGAGAACAGCGGACAAAACTTAATCATATTTATTATTCCTCTTCAAATTTTGCTCTTGAGATTTCTGCACCTACAGCAGTAAGCTTTTCAACAAGGTTTTCATAGCCTCTGTCAATGAGCTTGATATTGCCAACTGTGGTTTCGCCCTCTGCCATAAGACCTGCAATAACCATTGCAGCACCGGCTCTCAGGTCATCTGCCTCAACGGGAGCGGCGTGAAGCTTGTCCACACCTGTAATGAGGGCGGTGTCACCGTTTACAATGATGTTTGCGCCCATTCTTCTTAATTGGTCAATGTATTTAAAGCGGTTGTCCCAGACGTCTTCAACAACTGTGCTTGTGCCGTTGCAAAGGCAGAGCATTGTAGCAAATTGGGGTTGCATATCTGTGGGGAAACCGGGGTGAGGACTTGTTTTGACTCTGCAAGCCTTCATTCTTCCGCCTTCAGAAATAATTCTTACGCTTTCATCGTATTCAATAACAGTAATACCGCAGTCCTCGATTTTATTTGTAATAGATTCAAGGTGCTTGGGGATTACATTGTCAATGGTAACGTCACCGCCAACTGCAGCAGCGGCAACCATATAAGTACCTGCTTCAATCTGGTCGGGGATTATGGAATAAGTGCAACCGTGCATTTCTTCAACACCGCGGATTTTGATAACCTCAGTACCTGCGCCACGAACATCAGCACCCATAGAGTTAAGGAAGTTTGCAAGGTCAACAATGTGGGGCTCTCTTGCAGCATTTTCAATAACAGTAAGCCCTTTTGCCTTAACCGCCGCAAGCATAGCGTTAATTGTTGCACCAACGGAAACAACATCAAGATAAATTGAAGAACCGTAAAGCTCGTCCGCCGTAACATTAACAAGGGCATTTTCAACATCAACTACCGCACCTAAAGCCTCAAAAGCCTTGATATGCTGGTCAATGGGGCGGACACCGAAATAACAACCACCGGGAAGAGCAACGCAAGCCTTGCCGAAATTGCTTAAAAGCGCACCTAAAAGATAGTAGGAAGCGCGGAGCTTACTTGTCATTTTATCGGGGATTGTAATAGGGGTTATATTTCTTGAGTCCACAAGGATTACATTAGGTTCGGGCTTTGCAACCTCTGCACCTAAAAATTCAAGAATTTTTATCATCATACGAACATCGCTGATGTCGGGAACGTTTTCAATTCTGCAAATATCGTTTGCAAAAACAGATGCCGCGATTATAGGTAAAGCGGCGTTTTTTGCACCGCTGATATTTATATTGCCGTGAAGCTTATTGCCACCGTGAATAACAAACTTTTCCACAAACTCCACTCCTTTAAAAGAGATCTTTTATTTTCGGTGAAATAAGCCGCACCGAATCGACAGAAATAATCGTAACTATACGAATATAGTATAACACTTTAAAGCAAAAAAAGAAAGTGTTATTTACAATAATAACAGAATTATTTTTATATAAAATTTGTGAGATTTTTTGTCAAAGATTACAAAGGAGTTGATGAGAATGAATTTTATCCTCCCTTTTTTCCATTGGGAAAAAGGGAGGGGGACCATTCTTCGATTAAACTGTTGTTTTGTGTTAAGTGTATCACGAGTGTTTTAGGTCATTATTCAAATGTGTTCAGGCGGAATGGTGGAGGGTCTTTTACTCTCTCTTCCAATATTTATACAATGACTTTACAGTACCACCTATGATAACATATACACATTCATTGCCATTTTGCTTCGGCTAAAGTCAATGAAAATCTTTCCATACGAGGTGTTTTTTATGAAAAAAACAATAAGTATTTTAATGACGGCGGTGTTATGCTTTTCGTCAATTTTATTTTCGCCCAAGGCAAATGCCGGGGAAAAAATCTATGGTGCAGGTAAAGTAACTACAACTTCAACTGCGCTTAACGTACGTTCATCTGCTTCAAGCACATCAACAGTAAAAGCAAGGCTTACTAAAAATTCTTATGTAACCCTTATTTCAAAAAGCGGAAACTATTGGCGGGTGCAATATTCCGCTTCCGGCTATGGCTATTGCCACGCAGATTATATTACAGCTTCATCAACCAAAGTCCGTACTGTTAGCACTTCATCGGGCAGACTCCGTGTGAGAAGCTCCGCTTCAACCTCTTCTACGGTTAAGGCTTATCTTTCAAGCGGTGCCCAGGTTACAGTCCTTTCCACAAGCGGTAGCTTCTCCCGAATAGTTTATAACGGAACAAAGACGGGTTATGTTTCTTCAAGCTATCTGACAACTTCTTCGGGAACGTCTTCAGGCAATTCTTATAAGGCTATTAAATTGAGTGTCCCCGATTTTAAACAGACCGACTCCCGTTGGGCAAATGTCACTTTAGGCTCTTCGGGTCAGACAATAGGAAAAATCGGTTGCGCTACAACTGCTATTGCTATGCTTGAAAGCTATAGAAGCGGCAAAACCATCTACCCCAATGCTATGGCAAAAAAGCTTTCCTATACCTCGGGCGGTGCGGTTTATTGGCCCTCGGATTACACCATTATAACCTCGCAGAGCGGTTATCTCGGTAAGATTTATAATCTTCTTAAATCAGGTAAGCCAGTCCTTATCGGCGCAAAGAAAAGTAACGGCAGTCAGCACTATGTTGTCATTACCGGCGTAAAAGCAACAAATTCTCTCACAACCTCGTCATTTTATATTAATGACCCGGGTTCAAATACAAGAACAACCTTGAACCAATTTTTCTCCGCTTACCCCAATTTTTATAAAATGATGCATTATTAAAAAGCTGCCAGTCGCCAGATGCCAGATGCCAGATGCCAGATGCCAGATGCCAGTCGCCAGATGCCAGATACCAGATGCCAGATGCCAGATGCCAGTTTTATAAAAGGTAGATTATTGTTCTGGATTTTCTTGTAAGGCTAAAGTAAAATTAGGAAAAATAAAACTGTTGTTACAATTCTGGTAGCTGGTAACTGGTAACTGGCATCTAAAAAAGGGACGGAAAAACCGTCCCTTTTTTACATATTTTGTTCAATTAATTCAAGAGCAATTTGTTGCAGTTCTTCTATTGAACTGATAAGTCCTATTCTTGCTCTGTAGTTTGCTGCGCCGTGAAGACCTTTTGTGTACCAGGCGGCGTGTTTTCTCGCCTCTCTTATGCCCACTCTTTCACCCTTGTATTCGCAAAGAGCTTCAATGTGTTTGAGCATAACCCTCATTCTTTCAACAACGGGCGGGTCGGGGAGAATAACCTCGTGGTCAAGATATGCATTAATCTGAGAGAATACCCAGGGTCTGCCTAAAGCACCTCTGCCAACCATTACCATATCGCAACCTGTTTCTTCCATAAGTTTGGCGGCGCTTATGCCGTCAATTACATCGCCGTTGCCGATAACGGGAATTGAAACCGCTTGTTTTACCTGACGGATTATATCTGTGTTAACAGGGGGAGCATACATTTGCACCTTTGTTCTGCCGTGAACGGTTATTGCTGCCGCACCTGCATCCTCGCATCTTTTAGCAAGTTCAACTGCGTTGATGTTGTTGTCATCCCATCCCGAACGCATTTTAACAGTAACGGGAACAGTAGAAACCTCTGCCACCGCTTTAACAATATTGGCGGCTAAAACAGGGTCCTTCATAAGAAGAGCACCGCCACCCGAGGAGGCAACCTTCGGAGCAGGGCAACCCATATTTATATCAATAAAATCCGGGTTGTATTCAAGTGCCTTTTTTGCGGCAATCGCCATTGTTTCTGGGGAATTACCGAAAATCTGTGACCCTGCAGGGCGTTCAGTTTCCGTAATGGAAAGAAGCTCGGCGCTTTTTTTATCACCTAAGCTTATTCCCTTTGCACTTGCCATTTCGCAAACAGTATATGCCGCGCCATAACCCCTGCAAAGCTCTCTGAAGGCTCTGTCTGCAACTCCTGCAAGGGGAGCAAGGGCAGCTTTTTCAGTTATTTCTAAATTACCTAATTTCATTATTTGTCACCGAGTTTTGAAGCATAGTTTTTAATTGCATTAAAAGAAGTTTCGCTTATGTGATGCTCGATTTTACAAGCATCCTCGGAAGCAGTTTTTTCATCAACACCCAATCTTACAAGAAAGTTTGTAAGCATAGTATGTCTTTCAAACATTTTAAGTGCAACTGCAGTACCTTCTTCGGTAAGAGTAATGTAACCTTTGCCGTCAACTGTAATATAACCGCCGCTTTTAAGAAGCCCGATAGCACGGCTTACGCTGGGCTTGGAATACCCCATATATTCGCAAATGTCTATTGAGCGTACGCTGTCGCTCTTTTTTGTGAGAATGTAAACGGTCTCAAGATACATTTCGCCTGATTCTTGTAAATGCACAAAAAGACCTCCTTGTAATTTATTCTTGTTCGCTTGAATCTGTTTTTCTTAAAGTGTAGTTTCCGCTTCTGAGCTCTCTCAAAAGGTCATCGTTGGTTTTAACAGGATTTTTAAAGTAGATACCGCCGCCGCAAGCATCACCGATTTCGTGGAAATCCGAGCCTGAAACAACTATTGATTTATTATGCTTCTTTGCCCATATTTCAGCTATATCGTTATTGGAATTGTGACGGGGATTGCCGTTGAAAATCTCATAACCGTCGAGAATATTCCAGTCAACAACCTCCATACCTCTTCTGAAAGGATGAGCCTGAATAAAGAGAAGACCATTTTCACGGCAAAGCTTCGAAACCTGCTTTGGCGTCATTGCCATAAGGTCCCCGTGAGAACGCAAAAATTCTTCTGTTACGCCGTAAACAAGATAGTCGTTAGAGGTGTTATAGAAGTTTATTTCAAATCCTAAAAGAACAACAAAGCGGTCTCCTGCGGCTTCTTTAATAGCATTAAAGCCTTTCATAAAATGGTCGATTTTTTCATCCCAGGAGGCATTTTCCAGACCTGCTCTTTCGAAGGTTGAAGCGTTGAGATGGTTTGTTATAACGAAACCCGAATAATCGCTTTCACGATAGCTTTCGATTAAATCTTTTGCATAGGCAACCGCGCAGGTGCTGACCTCTTTAGTATGAGTATGCATTTCAAATAAATATTCCATAGAAAGCCCTTTTCTTAAAAACAGTATTTATCAAATAAAATTATACCTCTTTTTCAGTTAAATGTCTATATTTATTGTTGCAAATTTCCATAAAAATGATACAATGAAATTGATAATAAAAGAATTTATCAAGAGGTGCATATTTATGAAAAAATTAAAAGCGGCAGTTATCGGTGTTGGCGGTATTTCCAACGAACACATTAACGGCTATATCAAAAATGAAAATGTTGATTTATACGCTTTTTGCGATATAAATGAAAAGCAGTTGAAATTAATGTCAGAAAAATACGGCGTTCCTGCAGAGCGTTGCTTTACCGATAAGGACGAGATGCTTAAAGCCCTTCCCGAAATTGATATTGTCAGCGTTTGTACCTGGAACTCTGCTCATGCAGAATGTACTATTGCCGCTCTTAATGCAGGTAAGGATGTTATCTGCGAAAAGCCTATGGCAATGAACACAAAAGAAGCAGAGGAAATGCTCGAAACTGCAAAGAAAAACGGCAGACATCTTCAGATTGGCTTCGTTCGCCGTTACGGTAACGATGCTAATGTTATGCAGGACTTTATCGATGCAGGTAAATTCGGCGAAATTTATTATGCTAAAGCTACATATCTCCGTCGAAACGGTAATCCGGGCGGTTGGTTCGGTGATAAATCCCGTTCAGGCGGCGGACCTCTTATTGACCTTGGTGTTCACGTAATTGACCTTTCAAGATATATCTGCGGTAATCCCAAGCCCGTTTCAGTTTACGGTGCAACATTCCAGAAGCTTTTCAACCGTCCCGATATCAAAGGCGGCAGAGGTTATTCTTCTGTTTCTGCAGGAGCAAATGATATCTGCGATGTTGAGGATTTTGCAACTGCGCTTATTCGCTTTGACAACGGCTTCGTTCTTTCCGTTGAAGCAAGCTTCTCTCTCAATATTAAAAATGACGAGGGTAACATTCAGTTCTTTGGTACAAAAGCAGGTGCAAAGCTTGACCCTCAGGTACAGATTTTCACAGACGAAAACGGATACCTTGTTGATATGAGCTTCAATAAAGATACATCTCTCGCTTTTGACGGACTTTTCTGCAGAGAAATCAACCATTTCGTTGACTGCGTTCTTAACGGAACACCTTGTAAAGCTCCTGCAGAAGACGGTGTTGAGCTTATGAAAATCCTTGATGCTATTTACGAATCTGCAAGAACAGGGCACGAAGTTGTAATAAAGTAAAAATTTTATTATAAGGGGTGTTTTTATGAGAAAATGTGAAAGCTGCGGTAAGCTTTATCAGGAAAGCAAGGATGTTTTCTGTCCTCATTGCGGTGCGGTTGCCCAAAAGCAATGCACTCATGGTTCTTCCTTCGATTCTTCCAGATATGACAGGGGAGAAATTTACAAAAATGAACCCAGAAGCACCGCTTATACTCATGGTGTTGAGCCACATATTCAGCGAGAAAAATACCCCTATAATAGCTTTGAGGACACATTCGGCGATGCGGGACAATATTCTGATGAAACACCGAGAAAAAGCCTTTTTCCCGATATAGGAAAGGTTCTTTCCAACGGTAAAAATAGTGGCAAAAAGAACAATATTAAAATCGGTGCGATTATTTCAGGTATTATTATTCTGCTGAATTTTATTACGGGAATGTTGGCGATTAATGATACCGACTTCGACGATGTTTTTTACGAAGATGCAAGTGAAATATATATAGCCGAAGATGGATTTTACCCCGTTTCAAGCAGTGCGAGTGTAACCCTTTTAAGCGCAAACGGAGCATCTAAAAAAATAGAAATAGCAATAGATGATATGTATTTCCCTTATGAAAATGCCGACAGTTCTTCAGAAATCAGGGAATCTATACTTAAAGGTAACGCCCTGATCGAAATGGAAATCTGTACTTTTTCTGAAACAGAGATTTCCGAGGAAGATTATAATGTTGCTCTTGAGGAAAGTTATTATATTTCTTCAAACTATGTCAATGAATCCGGACATTGTCAATTCACTTGTGAATTTGAGTATGGTGAAATAGTGCATATTATAGGCGGAGTTTCAATGTATTTGGGGAATGGTATGTATGTTAATACCGAGCTTCCTTTCGGTGCGTTCAGTATTGCAGAAGACGGCGCGGTGACATATTACACCTCTTATGCAGACGATAGCACAGATTGGAATACAGTTTTTACAGAATGCTCCAATGAAATGGCGGTTAACGATTACTCTGCTGTTATAACTTTTGATGATGAAGAATAAAACGAAAAATACCGCTGTATGCGGACTTATGACGGCACTTTCTGTGGTGCTTATGATGTTAACAACGCTAATTCCCGTTTTTATGTATGTGCTACCCATTGTAACAGGACTTCTGGTGCTGTTTATTGCGGATGTATCAAATAAAAAATGGGCTTTGGGAGTGTATTTTTCCACCTCGTTTTTATCGTTGCTTTTGCTGACTGATAAAGAAGCAGCACTTACCTATGTGCTCTTTTTCGGCTATTACCCCTTAATTAAAGACGTAATAGAAAAACTACCCAAATGGGTAGCGTGGATTTTGAAATTCATTCTCTTTAATTCAGCGGCGGTGGGAATCGGCGCAATAAGCTTCTTCCTTTTCGGCGTTTCGGGGGATGAATACAACGAATTCGGTGAATATACAATTCCCATACTGCTTGTAATGGCGAATGTTGTTTTCATTCTTTACGATATCTGCCTTAAAAGAAACAGATTTTTGTTAACAAGGCTTTCGGAAAAATTCAAAAAGATAATAAAATAAAAACAAGGTGTTTTCGTTTTCGAAAACACCTTGTTACTTTATTTATTGTTCTGCGCTAAAGTTAGCAGTTCTTAATTATGATATTGTATTTGAAGATTCTCTGTCATAATCAAGAATACCGATATATGTTCTGCCAACGTTAAGTGAAAGCTCGTCGCCATTCTTGTTGTAGAATTTCATCATATCGTCGCTTTCGCCTTTTTTCCAGGTAATATCTGTGTAAGAACCGTTGGAAACGTAGATACCTGTACCCTCGGAAAAGTCGAAATCAACTCTGCCTTTTGAGTCGCCCATTGATGAAATATCTGTGTAGCAAATGATAATATTTTCAAAGTTCTGTTGAGTGCCTTCGCTGTCAACGAAATTGTTGCCGTTGAGTTTGCTGAGGTAAACCTTGTTTTCTTTATCGTATGTGTAAGTGTATGTGTAGCCTGAAGAATATGAAACTGTAAGCTCGGTGCAAGGAGCTGAAAGGTTCTTTGCTTTGCTGTTGAATTTGAAGGGTGATTTGTAATCATCTTCAATTTCTGTTCTGTATTCTTTGTTCTTAATTGCGTTTGCAATAGCTTCATCAGTTGTGTAAGCGGTGTGTTCAGAGGAAACGCCTCTTGACTTGTCGCGGTAGAAGTAGTTGTCATACAAGCCGTTGATATTGTTAACGCCGTGATTTGCGATTTGTGATTTTGCATAGGGGCTGAAGCCGAAGTGAACAAAGATACCGTCAAAGCCTTCTGCAAGGTCAACAAAATAATGTCTTGCGCTTCTGACAGGACCTACTTTTTCGGGGATTCTTGAAGCATCTGCATACATAAGGAGCATTCTTGTGATACCGCCTTCTGCAACCATTTCCCAGACGATGTCAGAAGAGGTGAGACCCCATTGAGGTCTTGCATCGGGGTGGTTTTCAACTACCACGAAAACAGGTCTGTTATTTAAAAGCTTTTCGTTGTAACCTTCTTCACCTGTAAGAGGGTTTCTTATAACTACTTCTTCAGGTGCTTCTGTTGTTGTGGTGGGAGCCTGGGTTGTTGTTTCCTCTTCCTTTTCGCCGCCGCAACCTGCAAAAGAGCCTACTATAAAAATAAGCGCTAAAGTAAGCGAAAGTATTTTTGCGAATGGTGATTTTTTGAGATTTCTCATTTTCTTTCTTCCTTTGTTGTTAGTCTGAATCCTTTATAACCAGAACTCAACAAGATGTCGAAGTGTGCCGAATAAAGTTGGATTCTGTGTATCTATTGTAACATCTGATACAGAAAATGCAAGAGTAATTGAGTAAAAAATGCTTAAAAAAGCGCAAATGAACAGAAGAGCGTTTAACGTATTGGAATTTGTTTCCAACCCTTTATGTTCGTAAAGGGAATATATGACAAAAATCGCTCCAAGGAAGAAAATATAACCGAAATCGCTGTAATATCTTTGGAGAAGTCCACCTGCCTGAGTGTCGGCAATTACAAGGGCAAATCCCACAAGGAAAAGAGTCAGAGTAAGAGCAAAAATTTTCTTTTCTTTTAATATATTTTTCACTTTCGGGAGGGCAAAACTGAACCAGAGCAAAGGAAGGCTTGTAATAAGTCCGCCGAAGCAGTTTTCGGTAATTGTTTTGCCTATATAATTTGTTTCAATATTGACCGATTCAATGAAGGGGAATGTGGCGTTGAAAGATGGGGTCTGGAAAAGATATGTGAAAATTCCCAATCCTGTTCTGCCTAAAGAGAAACCGCGTCTTGTAACATCGTTTGTTGTAAGATTATATGAAGAGCCGAAATCAAAGGGTGAACCGAAACGGATGTAGTTGTAGTACATAATTCCCGATGCAATAACGATAAAAGGTATCCCAAGGGTGATAAGCTCTTTCATTCCCTGCTTTTTAAAAATGAATTTTTCCTTGAAGAAATAACCAAGGAACAGAGGGAGAGCAACGGCGCAAATAAGCACCGATTGAGGACGGCAACCAACGGAAAGTGCCATACAAAGTGAACCGAAAAAGAATAGGGGAATTTTATTTTTCTCTTGATTAAGACCCTTGAACCAAAGGTAAATTCCCCAGACGATAAATGCCATCGAGGTCATAATGGGAACGGAATAAAAGTCGGGTCGCTTTGCAAGGAAGGTCATTCCACAACAGTTAACGAAAGCCAGAGCAGTTAAAAGATATGCGCCAACAGAAACATTTTTAAATTTCTTTTTGCAAATCAGGTCAAGGAGCTTGAAAACCCCAACGGAGAAAATAAGAGCGAAGACCATTATACCCACAGCAGAGGGGAAGGGTGCTTCAAAAATTGCTCTAAAGGGCAAATACATTACAAGTAATGGCACAATACCGAAATAAACATAGTAATGCCCGTCAAAATATGCCACATCCCAACGGTATTTATCACCTGTTATTTGCGATTGCTTTGAACGAGCGGATGTGTCATAAGGATTCTTCATATCTTTAAGGGACTGGGGAACATCCTCGTTATCTATATATGTTTTACCTTGGAGAAAGGCTTGTGCCAATTCGTCATATTGATTATGTTGAGAATAATCTATTTCCACGAAATCCACACCCTTACCGTCCCATTTATAAGAATTATAGCTTTTGGAAGCTATGCCCATAAAGGTAGGGTTTACAGAGCCGAGAATAATGATTATTGCGCATTGAAGGCAAAGCATAGCTATTGTAAGGCTGTTTTTTGAATATTCGCTTTCTGTCAGTTTCCTTTTATAAAGCACTGAGGAGGGCTTGAAAAGATAAATAAAGCAAAGTATTCCAACTAAACAGAAAATTCTTAAAAGTGAAAAAATGAAAGGTCTTTCGCAGTTAACTGAAATTGAGTCAACGTTAACTGTTTCTCTATCGCTTTCAAAAATCAAACCAAGATTCTGAGTGTTTCCTGAAGTATTGATATTTATATACTGGCTTTTTTCTACCTGGGTATAAATATCTCTTTCGGGAGTGCCGTAATAAAACTGATTTGCTTCGTCTGTAAGGAGAATATTTACGGTAGTTACCAAGGCGTTATTTTCATTGAGGTCAATATGAATGTTTGTTATTTTTTCATTGAGTTGGGGAATTTCTATGGTTTCGTCGGTGTAAAAGGTGTAGTACCCCTCGCAGTTTTCGTAATCTGCAAGGTATGAATTAAGACTTATTTCCTCATTACCCTTTGAAGTGTAAAAATTAATATTAAAAATTGATATTTCAAGACCAACGCTGAAAAGAACAATGGAAGAAATAGCAAGAGCAAAGGCTTTTTCTATGTTCTTTTCGGCTTTTGACTTTTTATAAATGAAAAAAGCACCTAAAGAAAATATCAATAAAAGTAAAATACAAATAACAGTCATAACAACTCTCCGAAAAATTTTTTCTACCATTCTATTAAACCATAAAACCTAATTTTTGTAAATATTGTAAAACTCAAAGCATATATTTTATTAGTTTAATAAAATGGGTGAGATTTATGTTAAAAACAGTAAAAAATCAAGTTCTTACATACAGCGTTTACGAAAGCCTTGTAAAAGAGCTGAATGAAAAATATGAAAACTTAAAAATCACTACCTGCGGAAAAAGTCTTTTAGGTAAAGATATTTACGCTTTCGTCGTAGGCGAGGGGAAAAAGAATATAGTCTATGTGGGGGGGACTCACGGTCTTGAATGGCTTACCTCTTTGTTGCTTTTAAAATTTACGGAAAATCTTGCACTTGCTTACGAAAATGAAGATTTGCTGTCGGGGTTTAATGTTAAAGAGATTTTAGAAAATCGAAAGCTTATTGTAATTCCCGAGCTTAACCCTGACGGAATTGAAATTGCAATCAGAGGGGCGAGTGCCTGCGGAAAATATAAAGCTGAAAATTTTGAAATCTGCAAGGGGGATTTCAGCTCCTGGAGTGCAAACGGGAGAGGGGTTGATATTAACCATAATTTTAACGCGGATTGGTACACCTTGAGAGAGGCGGAAAAGGCGGCGGGAATTGATTCACCATCTCCCCGAAGATACGGAGGGCTTTTCCCCGAAAGCGAACCCGAAACCGCTGCAATTACCCGACTTTGCAGAAGAATCCCCGTTGAAATGCTCATAACATTTCATTCCCAAGGGGAAGAAATTTATTACGAATATGGGAAGAATACACCTGAAAAATCCCTTCATATTGCAAAAGCTTTCTCCGCTTTGACAGATTATACTTTAGTTAAAAATGAAGGTTTAGCCTCAAGTGGCGGACTTAAAGATTGGTTTATTGAAGAGTTCAAAAAACCTGCTTTTACAGTTGAAATCGGCAAAGGCAAAAATCCACTACCCATCGAAGATGTTGATGAGATTTATGAAAAGCTTGAGGCGATGATGATTGTTGGATTGATAATTTGAGTGAAGAGTGAAAAGTGAAGAGTGAAGAGTTTCGGGGAAGCTTCGCTTCCAAACATTATAAATGAATTTTTATAAATTTGCCTCTTTACAAAGAACAAATGTTCTGGTATAATGTGTTTTGTCGAACAAACGTTCTATAAAATGTAGGGAGAGAGAATATTGGAAAGGGTAATTTTGCATTGCGACTGTAACTGCTTTTTTGCTTCTGTTGAGGCGGCGCTGAATCCCGAGCTTGAAAACTATGCTTTTGCCGTTTGCGGTGACCCTGAATTTCGCCACGGAATAGTTCTTGCAAAAAATGAAAAGGCGAAAAAATACGGCGTTCAGACGGGGGAAGCAATCTGGCAAGCAAAGAGTAAATGTCCCCGTCTTGTAACTGTTGCGCCACACTATAAAACCTATAAGGAATTTTCCGAAAGGATTTTCAATATTTACTGTCGTTATACTGATCTGGTTGAGCCTTTCGGAATTGACGAGTGTTGGCTTGATGTAACGGGGAGCGTTCACCTTTTCGGTAGCGGAAAGGAAATTGCAGATGAGCTTCGGGAAGTTGTAAAAAAAGAGGTGGGCGTAACAATTTCTGTTGGGGTTTCATATAACAAGATTTTTGCAAAAATGGGAAGCGACTATAAAAAGCCCGATGCCACAACGGAGATTACAACGGAGAATTTCAAGGAAATTTTATACCCTTTGCCCATTGGAGATTTATTTATGGTGGGCAGAAAAACCGCAGAAAAGCTTCGCAGTATCGGTATAAGAAAAATTGGGGATCTGGAAGAGTTTGATGAAAAAATTCTTTATCGCATACTGGGTGAAAACGGAAGAACCTTATGGCAATACGCCAATGGTTACGATTATTCTCCCGTTTTGCCCTTTAATTACAGAGAAGCCTATAAATCCATCGGCAACGGCGCAACCTTCAAAAGAGATTTAATAAATTGGGGAGATGTCCGTACCTGCGTTTTCTTTCTTTGTGATAAGGTTGCCGCGCGACTTCGTAAGCATAATTATGAATGCTCTGCCTTGCAGGTGGGCATAAAGGACACGAATTTTCAAACAATTCAAAGGTCCTCGCAATTACCCTCACCAACAGATTTGTCATACGATTTAAGAAGAGCGGTGCTTTCCCTTATAGAATCCAATGTTGATATTGAAAAAGAGCCTATTCGCTCTCTAACGGTAACGGGAACAAAGCTTCTTAACGGTGACGAGGTTTGCGAACAGATTTCTGTGTTGGATTTAGATTATCATATAAAAAGAGAAAAAGAACACCGCCTTGAATGTACCAAAGACAATATTCGTCATAAATACGGACTTGGAACGATTACTCGGTGTTCATTTATTCATAATGATTTTGGTTTTTGATTTTGGGGGAAATGATATGAAATGCACGATAACAGATTTAAGATCAAAAGAGGTAATAAATGTTGATAACGGTTGCAGATTAGGTTGCGTTACAGATGTTGAAATTGATACCTGCACAGGTTGTTTGGTCAGCATAACCGTTTTTTGCGGAAGAGGTGTTTTCGGGTTTTGCGGAAGAGGCGAAGAAATTGTTGTTTGCTGGAAAGATATTGTTGTAATCGGTGATGATACCATCTTGGTGAGAAAAGGAGGAACAAAACTGGCATAGCAAAAAGCTATGCCAGTTAGTGAAGAGTGAATAGTGAAGAGTGAAGAGGTAAGGGGAAGCTGCGCTTCCAAATATTGTAATAAGCTTCGCGAAACTTTTACTTTATTATAATAATAGCTAACCTATCTGCTAAATGCTAATCTGGCATCTGGCAACTGGCAACTGGCATCTAAATTACTTTCTCGTCTTATTATAAATCTTCGATTTAATGCTATTAACAAGTGAAAGAGTTGTTTTTTCTTTAACCTTCAATTCATTAATAGTATAACCCTTTAATGAAAATTCTGCTTTGTCG
Source organism: Acutalibacteraceae bacterium (assembly GCA_045542535.1). GTDB lineage: Bacteria > Bacillota > Clostridia > Oscillospirales > Acutalibacteraceae > DTU089. The sequence goes on from JAZQLF010000031.1 coordinate 166,666, forward strand.
CTTTCGTAAAGGTCAACTATATTGCCGTCGGAAAGCTCTGTTATACAGGAATATACATAAGAGAAAGGATTCAAACTGTCTGTAACCTTCTTTATGTATTTCCATTCAACAACATTATCATCGCCATAAAGACCGATTCTGATAACGCCAAGCTTTCGGGTTTTCTTTTCGGGACAAGCTAAGATAATTGCATCCTTGCCGTCGATTTTTTTACTGTAATTTATAACAGAGAACATACAGTTAGAGCAATAAGAAAGCGCTTTATCAACTGTATATTTACCCCATGTTTCACCACCATCTGTTGAATCGGTGTAGCTTATATAACCTGCAATATTTCTTGAATACATTCGAAGAACACCGTTGTTGAGAAGAACTAACTGACTTTCGGAGCTTTTTCCTGCCATACCAACCTGATTTGCTTTTTCGGAGCGGTGCCAGGTTTCGCCATCTTCGGTGTAGATAACGCTTGTGTATTCTCTTGCGCCGTTATTGTCATAAATTGAGAAAAGAACTCGTTGCTTACCGTCCTTTTCGATGCAGATACCAACACCGGGGGAGAAGCCTGTGAAACCTTTTGAGTCTATCTGAGTATTAAGAATTTTACCATCGGACCAGGTTTCGCCCTTGTCAAAGCTCTTTCTTACCCAAAGGTAGTATGTGGGGTAAATTTTAATGGGGGCATAGGCATAGAAAATATTTGCGATAATATCTTTATCATTCAAACTGCCATCCTTGTTCATCTGCTTTATGAGAACAGGGGAATAGGCTTCGCCGACTTTTTTATAAATGTTATAAAACTTATCTACAAAATAATCATTGTAGCTTGAATTATCAGAAAATTTTAAAACGGGTGCAAAGCCGTCTTCACCAAAAGTATCAACATAATAGGGGTAATGAGCCTTGTCGAGAGTTGTGCTTTCGGCTTTTTCGTGGCTTGTTTTGTCGCAAAGAACAAGCTTTCCGTCAATGAAACCGCTGCCTTTTCCGTATGTACCTGCGCTCCAGAGACCCATATATGCAGGACAAGCGTCGCAAACGTGATAAACTACACCGTTTTTGTCCTCGCACATAGCCGCATCGCAGAAGGATGCGGATGTGGGAATAGCTTGGTTATGGTCAGCGTCTTCCATGTCATTGAAATGGTTTACCCAGACAATGTCGGACCAGGTTTTGCAGTTGTCATCGGAATAGCGGATTACTGTTTCGATATTTGCAGGGTCGTCTGTTCCGTTGCCGTAGCGGATATCTGCACCTGCAAGAACTCTGCCGTTTTTAAGAGTTAATATTGAGGGGATGCGGAAAAGCTTACTGTTTCCCGTACCCGCACAATAAGGGTTTGTAAAATTTGACATTTTTATTTCTCCTTATAATTAAACCAGTCTGAATGTTTTAACCTCAAAGGGAGTAATGTTGAATGTGATTTTATTATCTTTAAAATTGATTTCCTTTTCATCAACTTCCATAAGGTTTGTTTCATAAACCTTGCTGAACGGAAGGTTTATTGTGAGTGTTCTTTCACCACGGACTCTTCTGCTCTGATATACACGAACAATAATTCCGTTGCCGTCCTGAGCCTGTTTCACCGCATCAATAACAATATCGTCATTATCGCAGTTAATGTAGCTGTTGCTTTCGGGAAGAGTGCCGTTTTGTACAGAAACGGGAATACCCTTAAGTGCAAAGTTGAGCTTGAAGGCTTCCTGAACGGTGCCGCCCGTCTGCCAAGTACCTGCGTGGGGGTAGTAAGAGTATGTAAAGCTATGATAACCCAAATCGCCGTATCTGTCAGGAGTTGTGGGAGCGCGGAGAAGTGTGATTCTCATTCTGCTGTTAAGAATGTCATAACCATATTTACAGTCGTTGAGAATACTTACACCATAATCGCCTTCGGAAAGGTCTGCCCATTTATGAGCGCATTGCTCATAGCGTGCCGCATCAAAGGAGGAATTGCGGTGGGTGGGGCGTTTAATAGCACCATGTGCAGCCTCAAAGGTTGCCTCTGTGTTAAGCACATTAACATCAAATGCGGCTTTCATAACCTTGTCACGTTCCTGCCAGTCAACCTCTGTTTCAAACATCAACTGTCTGCTACCTGCGTAAAGAATAATGTTCTGTGAAATGGTTGATTTGTTGAACTTTCTTACAACCTTAAGAACTGCTCTTACGGGTGAACTTTCAATGATTTCAACGCTTTCTGCCTTTTCAAGAACCCATTTTTTCTTTTCATAGTTCTGTTCAAGGTTCCATGCAGTTTCGTGAACACATTTATCAATGAAAACTGTAATAACATTACCCTTGCCGTCAAGAGTTTCGCGGTTGTTTTCTTTATCGAAAATTGATGTGAGAATACCGTTTTCATCATAAGAAATTTTAAGGATTTCATTTTCGATAATTCCGTTGCCGATTTTTACATTTTCTTTTGCCTCTGCATCTTCAAAAGCAAAGAATTTGTAACCCATAGGGGGAACCTTATCTGCTATGAATTCGGTGTATTCTTCGCCATCTTTTGTGAATGTTCTTGAAAGCGCACCGATTTTCTTGTTGCCTTTAACAGTAACGGGTGCAGTAACTTCATTGGAAATCATATTCCATACAACAACACCGTCTTTTTCTGCGGTGATGTTTGCGGTAATGCCCTGGAGTGCAGAGCAGAAAATTTCTGTTCCGTCCTTTTCAAGCTTCTTGAAATCGGGACGGCAGTCCTCCATTGCTTCGTGAATGGATGTGCCCGGGAGAATATCGTGAAACTGATTTTTAAGGAATAGGAGCCACAAATTCTGTAATTTTTCAATATCGTAACCGCCACCGAAAACTCCTGCCATTTCGCAACGGCTTAAAAGAAATTCGTTTTTGCGGTTACCTTTTTTAATAAAGCCCTGACTTGTGTATGTACCGCGGTGGTTTTCATAATAAAGCTCATCGCAGTAGGTGGGAAGCTCTTCGCGGATTTTCTCTGCCTCTGCAAAGAATTCTGCAGGATGTCCCATTCTTGTTTTGGGAAGACCTGGGAAGTTTTTAAGACGCTTTGCGTTCTCAAGCATTCTATAGGTGCTTCCTCCGCCACCGTCACCATAGCCGAACATACCGAAGCCTGTTTTAAGAACGTGCTTCAAATCATTGTTAAAGGAAGCATCGCAAACTTGCTTGGGGTCGTAATCACCCTGATAATGAGAACGCTGATTAAGTGCAAGAATTTCAGAGCCGTCTGCACCCTTCCATTTGAAAAGAGTGTGGGGGAAGCGGTTTGTATCTTGATTCAAAAGCTTTGTTGTAATGAAATATTTCATACCGCTCTTTTTGATAATCTGCGGGAGCGCGTATGAGAAACCGAAGCAGTCGGGGAGCCAATATGTATCGGAAGAAACACCGAATTCCTTAAGGAAAAATTCTCTTCCGTAAAGGAGCTGACGAATCATACTTTCACCGGATGCGATATTTGTGTCACATTCAACCCAGGTGTTACCAACGATATTCCATTGACCGTTTTTAACCTTTTCTTTAATTCTTTCATAAAGCTCAGGGTAGTTCTTTTTAATCATATCGTAGGCAATAGCCTGACTTTGAGTGAAAGTGAATTCGGGGTAAACATCCATAAGCGCAAGGTTGTTTGCAAAGGTTCTTGCGCTCTTTCTCTCTGTTTCCTGAATTCTCCAGAGCCATGCAATATCAATATGAGAGTGACCGTCAAAAATAACCTCGGAGGGTGCGGTGTATTCAATTTTAGAAAGCTCTCTGTCGAAATGCTCGCAAGCAATAGCGATGGATTTTCTTGTTTCTTCTTCCTCGAAATCAAAGTCAACAAGGTGAAGAGAATCGTCAAGAACCTTATAAACGCTTTCTTTTATGAATTCCTCTTTAATCAAGGGGAGCGCATCCCAGGCAGTAACGCAGTTAAGATAGAATTTTTCGCAGATTTCATCAACTACTGCAAAGTTTGCGAATTTAAGAGTGTATTCGCATTCCTTTTTACCTGCCATTGCGTCATTGCAGAAACCTGCGGAGTCAACACAGGCTTCAAGCTCAATTTCCATAGGTTCGCCGTAGGTTAAAAATTCGGGTGTGATATTAACGGTTTCTCTGCCAACCCAACCGCTTTTCTCTCTCGATGAAACGGAGTTTGCAATTTTGCCGTTGATTCTTACAAGAATTTCACCACCGAAATCAAGGTTTAAATAAACCTTTTTGCCCTTGAAGCTTTCGGGGAGAGTAACAGTTGTTTTAAAAATTCTTGCACAGTCATATCGTGCAAACCAATGGTCACCCAATTTAAGAGTTTGCTTGGTTTCCGGGTAGAATTTGTGTTCTCCTTCGCCCAGATAATCGCCGTCATAGGTTTCCCACTCGGGCATATTAACACTTTCTTTAATGCAGTATTTATTTAACTGATTTAACATATCAAATAAAACGCCTTGTTTTGGTGTTCGCATATAATCAACTCCTGATTTTTCCAATATACTTTTATCATATCATATACACTATTTACGGGCAAGAAAAGAATTTGAATTTAAAGGGTTAAAATATAACAAAAATTACTTTGATAAATTGGTATTGTTGATGGAAATAAAAGTGCAAAAACCTTGAATATTCGTAACGAATATGATAAGATGTAAGCGGTGATAAAAATGGAGAAAAGAATTGCTAAAATAATTGTAGGTTCTTCAGGCGGTACTGCAGGAAAAGGGTCCAAAACATATAAGATTTCTTTGCCTACAAAATGGGTGAATGAATTGAGTTTGGATGAAAAACAGGTTCAGATGTGTTTTGATGGCGAGAAAATAATCATTTTGCCTTGTTTGTCTTTGTCGGAATTTTTGATGAAAAAGCAACATGCGGGTCATAATCTGGTATTGTTAGATTTTTATGATAACGATGTTTTATGCACAAAAATCTGTGCGGATTTTACCGATGAAACACTCGTGGCAGAAAATTTTACAGATAACATTGTTAAGACTGCTTTCGGTGAGAAAAATAGTCCGGTTTGGGATGATTTTGAAAGTTTTTTAAAAGAACGCTGTATTCCTGAAAGTCGTAGCGGAATAAGAGAATACCTTGAAGTAATTGGTGTTGAGGAATATGCCCCATTGAAAATTATAGAAAAAACAGAGGGTAGAATGGCAGAAGATAATCAATGGATTAAATTGGAGAAAATAGTATGACAGTGAAATTTGTTACAAACGAAAAGGTTGCTGAAACCTCTTCAAAAGGAAATCAGGAAAAGTGGTTTGACAAGGACACAAATAAGTGGTACAAGCTTGACCAATTCGGTTATGAGGCACTTTCCGAAACCCTCATTTCAAATTTGCTCAAAAGAAGCAGTATAGAAGAGGCAACTCCCTTTACCTTTGCGGAATATCAAATGGAAAGACTTTTTGTTCATGGCAGGGAGCGCACAGGATGTTCAAGTGATAATTTTTTGGAGGAGGGTCAGTCTATTATTACTTTGAGCCATCTTTTTTCAAGGTTCCTTGGTTCCTCTTTAAAAGAAAAGCTTGAAAAATTATCAAGTGATAAAAAAAGAATAGAATATTTAGGTAATATGACCGCTGAGTTTACAGGACTTGAAGATTTCCCAAGGTATCTGACCTTGTTGTTTGAAATCGACGCGTTGTTTCTTAATGATGACAGGCACCTTAATAATATTGCAGTTATTGAAAAAAACGGCAGTTTTTCTTATTGTCCTGTATTTGATAATGGTGCAGGACTTCTTTCAAATGTGCAGTTTTCACCAATGGATATTGAGCCGAAAGCTCTTATAAAAGGCATTGTTGCACGGCCATTTAATATGAATTTTACAAGGCAGATGAATACTGCAAGAGCATTGTGGGGAAGTCAATTTAAAATTCCAAAATTGACATCAAAGGAAATTATGAAAGAACTTGAACCTTTGCTTGAATATTATTCTCAACGAGACAGAGGCTTGATTGCAGACAGAGTGACCGAGTGTATTCTTTCAAGACAGAAATTTAACAAGTAGTATCTTTTCTTATAAAATATTTCGTGGTATAATATAATATCAATGTTTTGCAATGAAAACAAAAGAGGTGAGAGTATGGCAGACAAGTTTATTTTGCATTCGAATTATAAGCCCACAGGTGACCAGCCGGAAGCGATTGAAAAGCTTGTTGAGGGTGTCAATAAAGGTTATATGGAACAGACCCTTTTAGGTGTTACGGGCTCGGGTAAAACCTTTACGATGGCAAATGTTATCGAGAAGCTTAACCGCCCCACTCTCGTTCTCGCTCATAACAAAACTCTTGCGGCCCAGTTGTGCTCCGAATTTAAAGAATTCTTCCCCGAAAATGCGGTGGAATATTTCGTTTCCTATTACGATTATTATCAACCCGAAGCATATATTCCCACAACGGACACATATATCGAAAAAGACAGCGCAGTTAATGATGAAATTGATAAATTGCGCCACTCTGCAACATCTGCCCTTTCCGAAAGGCGAGATGTAATTATCGTTGCCAGTGTATCTTGCATTTACACTCTCGGTGACCCTATTGACTATCGCAGCATGGTTATTTCTCTTCGTACGGGTATGCAAAAGGACAGAGATGAGCTTATCGAGAAGCTTGTTGATATTCAGTATGAGAGAAATGATGTAAGCTTTACCCGTAACAAGTTCAGGGTAAAAGGGGACACAGTTGAAATCTTCCCCGTTTATTCTTCGGAAACTGCATACCGAATTGAATTTTTCGGTGACGAAATAGACAGAATTTCCGAAATTCATCCTCTTACGGGTGAGGTTAAGTGTACTCGCTCCCACGTAGCAATTTACCCTGCATCCCATTATGTTGTTGAGCACGACAAAATGGAAAAGGCATTAGAGAATATCTACAACGAAATGGAAAATAGGGTGGAGGAATTTAAAGCCCAAGGAAAGCTTCTTGAAGCACAGAGAATTCAGCAGAGAACTCTCTATGATATTGAAATGCTTCGTGAAACGGGCTTTTGCAAGGGCATTGAAAACTATTCACGAGTAATGTCGGGAAGAAAGCCGGGTACTGCACCCTTTACTCTTCTTGATTATTTCCCCGATGACTTCGTTCTTTTTGTGGATGAATCTCACGTTACGCTTCCTCAGGTTCGCGGTATGTATGGCGGAGACCGTTCAAGAAAGGAAAGTCTTGTTGAATTTGGTTTCAGATTGCCATCTGCATTTGATAACAGACCTTTAAAATTCAATGAATTTTACGATAAAACCCATCAGAAAATATTCGTAAGCGCAACTCCCGGTGACCTTGAAAAAGAGAAGAGTGTTCAGATTGCCGAGCAGGTTATTCGTCCCACAGGACTTCTTGACCCCGAAGTAAGTGTTCGCCCAACCGAAGGACAGATTGACGACCTTATCTCCGAAATCAATATGCGTGTTGCTAAAAAAGAAAGAGTTCTCGTAACAACTCTCACTCGTAAAATGGCAGAGGATTTAACGGATTATCTTACGGATTACGGCATAAAGGTCCGCTATATGCACTTTGATGTTGATACCATTGAACGAATGGAATTAATCCGTGATTTGCGTTTAGGTGAATTTGATGTGCTTGTTGGTATCAACCTTTTAAGAGAGGGTCTTGATATTCCCGAGGTTTCCCTCGTTGCAATTCTTGATGCGGATAAAGAAGGTTTCCTCAGAAGCGAAACCTCACTTATTCAGACTATAGGTCGAGCTGCCCGAAATGCAGGCGGTCAGGTTATAATGTATGCGGATGAGGTTACAGGCTCAATGGAAAGAGCAATAAGCGAAACCTACCGCAGACGCGAAAAGCAAATGAAATATAACGAGGAGCACGGAATTGTTCCCGAAACTATTAAAAAAGACGTTCGCGAAATTCTTGAAATCAGCTCGAAAGACAATATTCAGGAAAGAGTTGCAAAGCGCAGACTTTCCGAAAAAGAAAAGAACGAGCTTATTGATAAACTCACAAAAGAAATGCGCGCCGCTGCTCAGCTTCTTGAATTTGAACATGCCGCATATTTACGCGACCAGATTGAAAAAATCAGAAACGGAAAATAAATTAAATTATGGAAAAGAATTTAATTGTAAAAGGTGCGAGAGAGCACAATCTTAAAAATGTAAGTGTTGAAATACCCCGTGACAAGCTTGTTGTTTTCACGGGTCTTTCGGGCTCGGGTAAATCCTCCCTTGCCTTTGACACTATTTATGCCGAAGGGCAAAGACGATATATGGAAAGCCTTTCTTCGTATGCAAGGCAGTTCCTTGGTATTATGGAAAAACCCGATGTTGATAGCATTGACGGGCTTTCTCCTGCAATTTCCATTGACCAGAAAACTACCTCTAAAAACCCTCGTTCAACTGTGGGTACGGTTACGGAAATTTATGACTATTTAAGACTTTTATATGCGAGAATTGGCGTTCCCCATTGTCCTGTTTGCGGTAAGGAAATTGCAAAGCAGTCCATTGACCAGATAGTTGACAAGGTTCTTCTTTTAGAAGAGGGAACAAAGTTTCAGATTTTAGCCCCCATTGCCAAAGGCAAAAAGGGTGAATTCCAGAAAGAGCTTGAAAGCGTAAGAAAATCTGGCTATTCAAGAGTCAGAATTGACGGCATTATGTATGACCTTTCCGAAAAGGTTAAGCTTGAAAAGAATATAAAGCATAATATCGAGGTTATCGTTGACCGCCTTATTATGAAAGAGGGTATTACATCCCGTCTTACAGACTCTCTTGAATCCGCATTTTCTCTCACAGAGGGTACTGCGGTTATCGACGTTATCGGAGGAGAGGAAATTCTCTTTTCGCAGAATTTCGCTTGTCCCGAGCACGGCTCTTGTATGGACGAATTAGAGCCGAGAATGTTTTCTTTCAATAACCCCTTCGGCGCTTGTCCCACTTGCTCAGGACTCAGCGTGTTTATGCGCGTTTCCGAGGACTTGCTTGTTCCTAACAGAAAGCTTTCCATTAACGAGGGTGCAATTAAGGGAAGCGGATGGGGTAAAACAGATTCAAGTACAATAGCAGGAATGTATTATAACGCTCTTGCAGAAAGATATAATTTCACCCTTGACACACCTTTCAATAAAATTTCTCCCGAGGGGCAGAAAGCCATTTTCTACGGCACAGATGGTGAGCGTATCAGAATGGTTCGTGAAAATGAATATGGTAGCGGAACATATATGACCGAGTTTGAGGGTATTATCAATAACCTTGAACGTCGTTACAGAGAAACCACAAGCGACTGGTCAAGACGTGATATTGAGCAGTATATGACCGCTTGTCCTTGCCCCGATTGTAAGGGTGCAAGATTAAAACCCGCACCGTTAGCGGTTACTGTTGGCGGAAAGAATATTAAAGAATTTACTGATATGCCAATCGGTGAAGAACTGAGATTTATTGAAAATCTTCAGCTCACAGAAAAGGAGCAGATAATCGGTAAGCAAATCGTTAAAGAAATCAAATCAAGACTTTCTTTCCTTTGCAATGTTGGTCTTGATTATCTCACTCTTTCACGTTCTTCGGGAACTCTTTCCGGTGGTGAAAGTCAACGAATCCGCCTTGCAACTCAAATCGGTTCTTCTCTTATGGGCGTTCTTTATATTCTCGATGAACCCAGTATCGGTCTTCATCAGAGAGATAACGAAAAGCTTCTGACCTCCCTTAAAAATCTTCGTGATTTGGGAAATACACTCATTGTTGTTGAGCACGATGAGGACACAATGAACGCCGCGGATTTTATTGTTGACGTTGGCGTTGGCGCAGGTGTTCACGGCGGTGAAATCGTTTGCGCCGGTACTGTGGAAGAAATTAAAAAATGCGAACGCTCTCTTACAGGTCAGTACCTTTCAGGCAGAAAGAAAATTGAAGTACCTGAAAAACACCGTAAGGGTAACGGCAAATTCCTCGAAATCAAAGGCGCAAAGCAGAATAACCTTAAAAACATTGATGTGAAAATACCTTTAGGTGAGCTTGTTGTTGTAACAGGTGTTTCCGGCTCGGGTAAGTCTTCGCTTATTAATGAAATTCTTTATAAAAAGCTTGCATCGGAGCTTAATAATGCAAGAAAATTTGCAGGTAAGCACGATGAAATTCTTGGTTTAGAAAATCTCGACAAGGTTATTGATATTGACCAATCTCCCATAGGCAGAACTCCTCGTTCAAACACCGCCACATATACGGGGGTTTTCAATGATATCAGAACTCTTTTTGCTTCCACTCAGGATGCCAAGGCAAAGGGCTATGATGCAGGGCGCTTCTCCTTTAATGTTAAGGGCGGACGTTGTGAAGCCTGCGAGGGTGACGGTATTATTAAAATCGAAATGAACTTCCTTTCGGATGTTTATGTGCCTTGCGAGGTTTGTCGCGGAGCTCGTTATAACCGCGAAACTCTCGATGTAAAATATAAGGGCAAAAGCATCAGCGATGTTCTTAATATGACCGTTGAGGAAGCAATGAATTTCTTTGAGAATATACCCAAAATCCGCAATAAATTGCAGACTATTTTTGATGTTGGTTTAGGGTATATCACTCTCGGTCAGTCTGCAACAACTCTTTCCGGCGGTGAAGCTCAAAGAGTAAAACTTGCAACAGAGCTTTCAAAAAGAGCAACGGGAAGAACAATATATATTCTCGACGAGCCCACAACGGGACTTCATACCGCCGATGTTAAAAAGCTTCTTGAGGTTATTAACAAGCTTGTTGATGCAAATAACTCTGTAATTGTTATTGAGCATAACCTTGATGTTATCAAAACTGCCGACCATATAATTGACCTGGGTCCTGAGGGCGGTAACGGCGGTGGCGAAATTGTTGCCCAGGGTACACCCGAAGAGGTTGCAAAATGCAAAAAATCCTATACGGGAAAATATTTAAAACCCTTGTTAAAAGCATAAAGATGTTATATAATTACTGTAAGTCGCCAGATGCCAGATGCCAGATGCCAGTTTCGGGACCTGCGGTCGGCATTTTAAAGAATATAATCAAAATAAAAAGGAAAGAGGTTCTTTTATGAAAGCAAACGAAAGCATCCCTAATTTTGATATAAAAGTCAGGGAATATACAAACTATGCACTTAAGAGCATTAAAAATGTGTGCAAGAATTTCGGTCCTCGCGCTGTTGGTAGCGAGGCAGAGAAAAATGCCCAGGAATATATGAAAGCAGACCTTGAGAAATTCTGCGACGAGGTTAAGAGAGAGGAGTATAAATGTAGCGACAAAGCATTTATGTCTTGGGTTCCCATTGGTGCAGCACTCCTCATTCTTTCAACAGTTTTCTTTACATTGGGTTGGAGTGTGGTAGGTCTTGCCCTTTCTGCTCTTACACTTTTCTTTGTTCTTGCAGAATTCATTTTCTATAAGCCCGTTCTTGACCCCTTCTTCCCCAAGGTTACAAGCGGTAATGTTTATGGTGTAAGAAAAGCAAGCGGTGAAACCAAAAAGCGTATCATTTTAAGCGGTCATACTGACTCTGCTTTCGAATGGACCTATACATATAAAGGTGGCAGACCTGTTGTTGCTACTATTATCGTAACCGCTGTTGTTGCAATTCTTCTCGGCTTGGGCGGTAACATTTACGGCCTTATTCACGGCGGTGCTTTCGGTGGAATCGTTTGGGGCGAAGATGGTAATATTGCTCTTCGAATTCTCGCAGTTGTAATGTATATTACAGTTCCCGTTCTTATTATGGCTTTCAGATTCTGTAACTATAAATTACCTGTTATGGGTGCAAATGATGACCTTTCAGGTTGCTTTGTTTCCTGCGCGGCTATAAAATTCCTCTCTGATAACGACATTCGTTTTGAAAATACTGAAGTTGCAGTTCTTTGCGCAGGTGGCGAAGAAGCAGGTCTTCGCGGTTCAAAGGCATTCGCAAAGCAGAATAAAGCTATGCTTAATGATGGCGTTGAAACCGTTTTCGTAAGCTTCGATACAATCCGTGAGCTTGAATTTGCAAAGATTTATGAAAAAGATATGACCGGTATGGTTAAAAATGACCGCCGAGTTGCAGAGCTTTTGCAGACTGCCGCAAAGAATGTTGGTATCGATGTTCCTATCGGTGTAATTGAGCTTGGCTCAACTGATGCTGCGGCAATGTCTCAGGCAGGCGTTCCTGCAAGTGCATTTACTGCAATGGACCCCACTCCTGCAAGATATTATCACACTCGTCTTGATACTGCTGATAACCTTTCCGCACAGGCTATTGACACAGGCGTTAAGGTTGCCCTTGAAACAGTATTCCTCTATGACGAAAAGGGTATCTGATTATGAATAAAAACCATAAAATAACAGGTTGCGGTCCTCTTCTTGATGAAAACGGCGTTCTTCGTGAGCCGGGTTGGGCAAATTCTCTCGTTTTTGATTATTCACCGGATATGGTTGCAAAGAGTAAAAAAAATCGCCTTAAAGAATGGGACTATTACCTTATTATGAATAGTGAGGGCAAATACGCTCTCTCTTTCACCTTTGACGATAACAGATATATGGGTCTTGTTTGTTGCTCGGTTTTCGATTTTGAAACAAAGGAGAAATTTGATTGCACCGAAGCGCAGATTATGCCAAAGGGTAAATTGAATCTCCCTGTTACAAGCGAAAAAGGCGATATCGCATTTAAATCCAAAACCTGCGATTATCATATTGACAGAACAGAAGACGGCAGACATATTTACTGCAAATATGAAAGGTGCTTTAACCATACCGACCTTGAAGCAGATATTTATCTCAAGCAACCTCCAATGGACACAATGGTTATTGCAACCCCTTGGAAAGAAGATAAAAAAGCCTTTTATTATAATCAGAAAATCACTTGTATGAACGCAAGTGGCTATGTTAAGGTAAAAGGCAGAACCTATACCTTTGACTCCGAAAAGGATTTCGGTATTCTCGATTGGGGTAGGGGTGTCTGGACATATAACAACACTTGGTTCTGGGGTATCGGTTGCGGACTTGTAGATGGCAAGCCCTTTGGCTATAACATTGGCTACGGCTTCGGTGATACATCCAATGCCAGTGAAAATATGCTTTTCTATGACGGAAAATGCCATAAGCTCGACCTTGTTGATTTCGGTATGCCAACAGGCAACGTTATGGACGAATGGATTATGACCTCCAACGATAATCGATTTAATATGAGATTTAAACCATTCTTCAATGACCACACCAACATAAGCGCAGGTGTTATCTGCGAGAAGGCAGAAAAGCTCTTCGGTATGCTTAACGGCACCGCAGTCCTTGATGACGGAACTGTTTTAAATATCGAAAACATACCTGTGTTCCACGAAAAAGTACATCATAAATGGTAAAAAACGACTCACTTCGGTGAGTCGTTTTTTAGATGCCAGATGCCAGTCACCAGATGCCAGTGGGCTTCGCGAGGAGTAAAAGTATTGCGAAGCCTATCCCTCTTTTTTCGTGAAACGAAAAAGGAGGGGGGACCGCCCTTGGATTTAATTCGATTAACGATATGTATATTTCGTGCCTGTTTGCAGTTTTAAGAGAAAGTTATATCGGGGTGGTGGGTGGTCAAAGCTATGAAAAAGTAAAAGGCTACCACCTGTTCGAGTGAATAGGTGAAGAGGTGAAGAGGTGAAGCTTCGCTTCGGTACCACCCATCATTCCGTCCGAACTTCGTTTTATAAGAGACTGAATTACCCGAAATTTACTTGTTCAAATTCATTACAAGTTGAAGAATGGATATAGGCTTCGCGTATTTTTTATTTATTCTTCTACGGCGCATTTCCGCGCCCCGAAACTTGCCACTTGCCATTTGCCACTTGCAACTTATTTGTTGCGTCGCAGACCCGACACTGGAAGCTGGTGGCTGGCGACTGGCAGCTAAATTATTTGTTGACAAACTCATCTTTGTTTGCTATATTAAAATTGTGCTATTGAAGATAGCACAATTTACAGAAAAGGAGGTCATTTGTTGATACGAATAGATAATCATAGCAGAACGCCGATTTTTGAGCAGATAAAAGAACAGATTCTCAATAAAATCACGCTTGGCGAGTTGAAACCCGGTGATAAATTGCCACCCATAAGGCAGTTGGCGTCGGATTTGAACCTTAATGTTAACACCATTAAAAGAGCATTCAACGAGCTTGAACAGGCAAATGTTATTTATTCTGTTCAGGGTAGCGGTGTTTTCATAAGCGAAAAAGCTATAGCGAATAAAATTATTCTCCAAAATGCAGAGCAGGAATTTACCGCTTCCGTGCTTTCTGCAAAAGCAAAGGGTTTAACCTTGAATGAAGCAATTGACCTTGTGAATAAAATTTACGGAAAGGGTGAGCAGGATGATTGAAATTAAAGGAGTTACCAAGAAATATGGTGACTATACCGCCATTGAAAATGTTAATATCACCGTTGAGGATTCCTCGGTTTACGGTATTGCAGGCTTTAATGGTTGCGGTAAAACTACTCTTCTCAATGTGTGCGCAGGAGTTTTTAAGGCGGAAGAGGGCGCAGTTTTCCTTGATGGCGCAGATGCTTTCGATAATTCCAAAGAACGAAAAGAAATGTTTTATCTCACGGATGACACTTGGTTTCCTGTGAAATCTTCTGTTAAAGGCTCTGCAAAATATTATTCGGAATATTTCCCTGATTTCGATTTTGAGGTTTTTGAAGAGGTCTGCGGTTTATTCGGACTTAACCCAAAAGCAAACATAAAATCACTTTCAAAGGGTATGAAAAAACAGGCAGGTCTTGCAATAGCCTTTGGTGCTTCGCCCAAATACCTTTTAATTGACGAAACCTTTGACGGACTTGACCCTCATAAAAGAGAAATTCTCCGTAAGCTTTTATTGGAATACATAAACACAACAGGTGCATCCGTTATAATCAGCTCTCATAATCTTGCTGATATTTCCGATTTATGCGACCATATCGCAATAATTAACGGTAAAAGCGTTATTCTTAATTGCGCTATTGAAGATATCAGCGAGCATTACAGAAGAGTTTACCTGACCTTTGAAAACCCAGTAAACGAAGAGCTTTTCAAAGGCGTTAATTACAGAAAATGCGAATTGACAGAAAAAACCGCGACACTCCTCGTTTGCGGTGATGTAGAAACGGAAATTGAAAAATTAGAAAATCTCGGTGCCCAAAGCATTCAAACAGAGCTTCTTACCCTTGAAGAAGTATTTTCAGAAGAAACGGAGGCGATTACTGATGACAGAAAAATCAAATCAGTCTTTAGGAAAAAGAGGAAATAAATTTTCTCATGTGTTTGACAGATCAATTATTATACTGCTGATAGTTTATGTTTTGGTGCTTCTATATCATTTATTTAATCGACTATCGGATGGCTATTATTCAAATTATTATTACGATGAAGAGATTAATCGGAATTTATCTATAATAACCTTTGCTGCAGGCTTGTTGGTATCTTTTATTCAATTCAGATTTTTGCAGATTAAAACAAAATGTATCACGACCCTCAGCTTTGGTCAGTCGAGAAAGAGTCTTTTCAGAAAGAAATTCTGGTTTCCTCTTTTGATAATGTCTTTGACCACAATAAGCTATTACATAATTCTTTTATTTGCAGATGATGACTTGAATAAGTTTTTTTATGTTTTAAAGGATGAATATTTTGCAAATATTTTAATTGCGCTATTACCTCTTTGGGTAGGTTATACTGTTGGTGCTTTTGCCCGAATTATGTGTGGTAAAACAAGTGAAACAATTGCTTTTGGCGCATCTGTTTGTGCTTTTCCATTTACAGCTTTTAGCTTTATAGATACGATTTTTGCGCTGTCCTTAAGAGGATATTATGTTTCTAATACCGAGTATTATGGTATCTCGAATAATTATAGCTGTCCCGGAGGAAATCCTGTTACAACTGTGCTCTCTTTGTTTGACCCTTTATACACATTAAATTACAATGTGTATGGATTTAACAATACTGAGGCTTCAACGTTAGTATGGTTTGAAACACCGGCGTTCTATATTATAAAGAATATTGTGTGGTTGATTCTTACAGTTGGTGCAATATTTTTAATAGAGAGTCATTTTGTGAATAAGTTTAAAGCTGAAACCTGTGATAAATTGGGTAAAAGCAGATTTGTAAGAATTGTTTCTTCTGTAACTGCATCACTTTTTGTTTCTATGCTAACTTTTTGGGAATTTTATTCGTTGTTTAGCGGAGATGCTCAAAGCTTCATTATGTTACCACTTTTAATATTGGTTCTTATTCTGGCTTTGATAATTACACTTGTAATTACTGCTGTGCTTTATAGAAAAAAAGAGCAATTACCTTTTAGCTTTATTGGTGTTGGTGTTACTGCAGCTTTTAGTGTGGTTGTTTATTTGGTTTCTGTTACAGGGTGCTTTGGTTATTCAACCTATATGCCGGATACGGACAAAATAAAATCAGTTATGATAAACGACCCGGTGGGGATTTTAGGTTGTTACAGTCCTGATTATGTAGAAAACGCATATGAAACTTTAGAGGCAAATATGTGCTTCGAAACCAAAGAAGAAATTGAGATTGTTAAAGATGTTCATAAATTTATAGCAGATGACAAGGCTTGTGATACAGTTAACTCATTTACAGTAATTTATGAGCTTGAAAACGGCAGTCTGATTTATAGAAATTATCAGTATCTGAGCTTAGAATCCTGCGAGAAAATCGGAACTCTTTATGAAACTGATACAGTGCATAAATTCTATGAAACTATTTTTAACCAAAATGCAGAATTGAATAGTAATAGTGGTAACGGACAGTGGTTCGATTGGGAAATGGATTTCGCATTTAATCACAACAACCAATATTATAAAAAATCTTATTATTACTATGAATCTTATAATTCCTATGATTATTTGATTGAGTATGATTCATATAAAACTATTGCTCAGGCAGATTCCTTGGTGATTTTTTCAAAAGACGATAAAATAATTAGCATAACTGATGAGGAAATTGCACCGGCAACTATGGAAGCACTTAAATGGGCTTTGTATAAAGATTATACAAGTCTTAGTTATCAGCAGTATTTTAAACCTGAAAACCAAATAGGTGTAATAAGTTTGGCTTCTTGTGCCACAATGAAAGAATATGAAAAGCGCTGGCTGGATGACGGCTATTTATTACCTACATCAGAGGAAGTGCTTTATGAAAAAGAAGATCTGCTACATAAATTTTCTATAACAGCTGATATGGTTAACACAATAAGCGTTTTGAAGAATGCCGGTCTTTATGAGTATTTCAGTGATAGGCTTGATATTGAGGATGCACATATTATTGATTCTTCAAAATATATTTCCTGGCAATATTCAAATGTGCTAATTAGCAGACAAAAAAATGTTGACAAAGATGGGAAATATTTATCAACATTGATTTGGTCTTGGGATGATGATTTCAATATATACGATTATCTTGGTAAGGGTTGTGGTTATTTAGACATTGAAGATGACGAAGAGGATGATTGGTATCACGACGAAGAAATCGTTGCTGAACCGATTTCTGAATCCGACATCGAAAAAATCACACCCGAAGAGGCTGAGAAGCTTCGTGAGAAAGCCTTTATGACCTATAATGCAGGGAACGATTGCAAACTCCTTGTTATGAAATACACCGACGGAACAGCAAATATGCTTGTGATTCCGGAATGACAAAAAACCGCTTGACGGAAGTCAGGCGGTTTTTTTAGTGAAGAGTTAAGAGTGAATAGTGAAGAGTTTCGGGGAAGCTTCGCTTCCGAACATTATAAAATTGCGTCGTAAACCCAATACTGGCAACTGGCAACTGGCATCTAAAAAGAACAAGTCACTCAAAAGGGTGACTTGTTCTTTTTATAATTATTTCAATTTATGAATAAAAAGTCCACTCAAAAGCTTCGGCTCAAACCATGTTGATTTAGGCGGCATAATCATATTAGCATCAGAGATGGACATAAGGTCGTCGAGAGTTGTGGGGTACATTGAAAACGCAACCGTCATATCTTCCTTGCATCTCTTTTCAAGCTCTTTAAGTCCGCGGATACCACCGATAAAGTCAATTCTTTTATCTGTTCTCGGGTCACCGATGTTGAGAATGGGAGTGAGAAGGTTCTTTTGAAGAATTGAAACATCAAGCTGGTCAACGGGGTTTGCAGGGTCAAATGTGCCGTCCTTTGCGGTAAGCTTATACCATTTTTCGCCGAGATACATACCGAATGTATGCTTTTCTTCAGGATGATATGCACCATCGCAGGAAGCGAGTTCAACCTCAAATTTTTCGCTGATTTTATCAATAAATTCTTCCTCGGTGTTGCCGTTTAAATCCTTAACAACTCTGTTATAGTCCATAATTTCAAGAGTTTCGGCAGGGAAGAGAACTGCGAGGAAGAAATTGAATTCCTCTGTTCCGTCAAAGTCGGGGTTTTGTTCACGGCGCATTTTTGCAACGTTAACTGCACTTGCGCAACGGTGGTGACCGTCTGCAATATAGAAATCCCCAACCTGACCTAAAAGCTCGGAAAGCTCTTTGCAGGTTTCTGCATTGTCGATTACCCAAACTGTATTTGAAATACCGTCTTCTGTTACAAAATCATAAACGGGAGCATTCTTTTTCTGCTCTTCGATTATTGCATTAACCTTTTCGTTATCTCTGTAGCAAAGGAAAATAGGACCTGTGTTTGCATCGCAGGTGTCAACGTGGCGGATGCGGTCAGCCTCTTTATCTGCACGGGTTAATTCGTGCTTTTTAATGCGGTTTTCAATATAATCATCAACCCATGCGCAACCAACAAGACCTGTCTGCTCTCTGCCGTTCATAATCTGGCGATATACATAAAAACAGGGTGTTTCATCCATAGCGCAAATGCCGTCTTTTTCAAGGTTTTCAAGGTTCTCTTTTGCTTTTGCATATACTTCAGCACTATAAAGGTCTGTGCCCTCGGGTAAATCTATTTCTGCTTTATCAACGTGAAGAAAGGAATAGGGGTTTCCAACAACCATTTCCTTTGCCTCAGCGCTGTTCATAACGTCGTAGGGGAGAGCCGCAACACGAGAAGCAAACTCGGGAACGGGTCTTAATGCTTTAAAGGGTTTAAAAACTGCCATATATAATACCTCCACGGGCTAAAAGTCTATAACTTATTGTACTTGATTTAATTATTTCTTGTCAATAATATTATTGCATTTTAGAAATTGATATGATATTTTATTTTCATAAAATTTTTTGACAAGGAATATAAAATGGATTTTAAAAGAATAATGAATTACTGCGGAAAATTGCAGTTAAATAACAACAGAACCTGGTTTCACGATAATCACGATGAATATGACCTGGCTAAAAAGGATTTTTTAGCTTTTATTGATAGCTTGCGCTTTGTTATAAACGATGAAGCCCCCGATATCGGCAAATCCATAATGTATATGGAGCCGAGAGAATGGATGTATCGAGTAGCGAGAGATATGCGTTTTCATAAAAACGGACCGCCATATAATCCCTCCTTCAGAGCATATATTTCACCTGACAGAAAATCCTGGATGCCCATTGGCTATTTCTTATGCGTTGCTCCCGGTCGCTCTTGCTTTGGCACAGGGCTTTGGTGCGATACCACCGCCAAAATGAATAATATCAGACACTATATTTCAGAGCATTTTGATGAGTTTCAGGAGATATTGAAAGAAACCAATATTACCGTCAACGGTGACAAACTCAAAACAATGCCAAGAGGCTTTTCTGCAGATGACCCTGCGGCAGAATATATCAAAATGAAGAGTTGGGAAATGATTTATTTCATTCCCGATGAAGATATTGATACCTTTGAGGACTTTTTGCAGGAATTGACATTTTTCATCAGAAGAATGGAGCCAATGAGAAAATTTCTTCTCAAAGCTGCAAAGCATGTTGAAAATAAAAGACCGGAATTTGAATGGTAAAAAACGACTTGCGAGAGCAAGTCGTTTTTTAGATTCCAGATGCCAGATCCCAGATCCCAGAAATGTGACAACTTCTTTGTTATTCTAAATCCACTAATATCTTGCATTTAGAAATGAGAAAAGATTTAGAACAATAATGTTGATATTACAAATCTGGCATCTGGTATCTGGCATCTTAATATATGTTAATAAATTATCATTCACTCTATTGACAAATCGGTCTTATTATATGTATAATTAAAATGTATAAATTTTGGAAAGATGGGGTGTTTTTTATGTCTAAAAAAACCGTATTCTTAACCGGTTCATCAGGTACAATGGGATGGGCAGGTTTCAAGGAGCTCTATGCAAAGAAGAATCTTTATAATATCGTTCTTCTTAACAGAGGAAGCCAGAAAAACAAGGAAAAATTCAAGGATTATGAAAATGACCCTTCAGTTAAACTTGTTTGGGGTGACCTTACAAACTATGAGGACGTTCTCGAATGTGTAACAGGCGCAGACTATGTTCTCCACGTTGGCGGTATGGTTTCTCCCGCAGCTGACTATTATCCCGTTAAAACTCAGAAAACAAACGTAACTGCAGCGCAGAACATTGTTAACGCTGTTAAGGCTCAGCCCGATCCCGATGCAATTAAAGTTGTTTACATAGGTACTGTTGCTGAAACTGGTGACCGTAATCCTCCTATCCATTGGGCAAGAACAGGTGACCCCATTAAAATCAGCGTTTATGACCACTATGCAATCAGTAAAGTAAAAGCTGAAGCAGTTTTTGCTGAATCAGGTCTTAAACATTGGGTATCTCTTCGTCAGTCAGGTATCCTTTATCCTGCAATTCTTAAAAATATGGAACCCATTATGTATCACGTTCCCATTAACGGTGTTCTTGAATGGGCAACTGTTGAAGACTCAGGTCGTCTTCTTGCAAACGTTTGCGGCGACGATATTCCCGAAGAATTCTGGAGACGTTTCTATAACATCGGTTCAGGTGAAGAATACAGAATCACAAACTTCGAGTTTGAGGAGCTTCTTCTCGGTACACTTGGTATCGGTTCAACAAAGAAACTCTTTGATCCCTACTGGTTTACAACTCAGAACTTCCACGGTCAGTGGTACTATGACGGCGATGAGCTTGAAAAATATTGCCATTTCCGTGCTAACATCCCCGTTAAGCAGTATTTCAAACAGATGATGAACAATGTTGAGTTCTTCTATAAATTGGCTTTCCTTGCAAAACCCTTTGCATTTGCAGTTAAACCCTTTATGAAGAAAATTGCTCAGACTCCCGAGTATGGTACACTCTGGTGGGCAGCAAACAACGTTGACGTTAGAATGACATCTTACTACGGCAGCAAAGAGAAATTTGATAAGCTTCCCAGAAAATGGGCAGATTTCGATATCAAGATTCCCTCAAAGAAAACAACTGCTGATGATGTTATCGTTCTTGACCACGGTTATGACGAAACAAAGGATTTCGATTCTCTTACTCTTGAAGACCTTCAGAAGGCTGCAGAGTTCAGAGGTGGTAAGTGCCTTGCAACAGAAATCGTTGATATGTACACTCCTGTTAAATGGGTAAGTGCAAGAGGCAACGAGTTCGAAATGTCTCCCAACCTCGTTCTTCGTGGTGGACATTGGTGCCCCGCAGAGCTTCCCTGGCCCTGGGATTATGACACAGAAGCAAAGATTAACCCCTTCTTTGCTCAGGTTTGGTATCCGCTTCACGATAAAGAACAGAACTACTTCTATGGTCCTGAAATCTTTGATAACTTTAAGGAGAAGGTTACAGAATGAAAATTTTTATGATTGGCGGTACAGGTCTTCTTGGCTGTGAAGCCGCAAGAATATTTATCGAAAGAGGTCACGAAGTAACAAGCGTTGCTCTTCCTCCTCTTCCCGAAGGTGCTCCTATTCCTGCAGAAATGAAGCTCGAATTCTGCAATATCTATGAAAAGAGCGATGATGAAATCCGCGAACTTCTCAAAGGTCACGATTGCTTCGTTTTCGCAGCAGGTATTGACGAAAGAGTTGAATTCCCTGCACCTGTTTACGATGCATATTACAAATACAATATTCAGCCTCTTGAAAGAATTCTTCCTCTTTGTAAAGAGGTTGGCGTTAAGAGCGCAGTTATTCTCGGTTCTTACTTTGCATATCTTGCAAAAGAACGTCCCGATATGAAGCTTACAGAGAAGCATCCCTACATCAAAAGCCGTATTGACCAGGAAAATGTTGCATTCTCCTTTGCAGACGAAAACTTCGATGTATCAGTTCTTGAGCTTCCCTACATTTTCGGTACTCAGCCCGGCAGAAAGCCCGTTTGGGTTATTCTCATCGAGCAGATTAAGAGAATGGATAAGCTTCCCTTCACAATGTACCCCGGTGGCGGTACTGCAATGCTTACAGTTCGCCAGGTTGGTGAAGTTATCGTTGGTGCAGCTGAAAAGTCAAAAGGCGCAAAAGCTTGGCCCATCAGTATGTATAACCTTACCTGGAAAGAATTCCTTAAAATCGTTTATGCCGCAAGAGGTATGGGCGAGGACCGTAAGATTATCAGCGTTGCTCCCTGGATGATGAGAATGGGTCTCGGCGGCGTTAAGAAAGAATACGCTGAAAAGGGTATTGAAAGCGGTATCGATGTTGACGGACTTGCAGATATTATGGGTCTTAACCTCTTCATTCCCGACCGCTTCTCAAAAGAGCTTGGCGCAACTGATGATGATATCAAAGCAGCAATCTTCGATTCAATCAAGGTTTCACAGGCTGTTTATGACGGAACAGTAGAATTGTTAGGAATGAAGGGAGAATAATCTCCACGCAATCTGACGAAAATTAAGATTCTTACCATTAGTAATAATTAAATTAATTCTCCCATATATTTTGTATAGAAATATATGGGAGGATTTTTATGTTTAATGATTATGAGGAAAGAGCAGTAGAGCTTGGAAGATACATAACTGAAAGCAAAGCTACAGTAAGAGCGGCGGCAAAGAAATTCGGCGTTTCTAAATCTACCGTTCATAGCGATATAACAACAAAGCTTAAAAGAATTGACCCCGCCTTATATGGTGAGGTCAGAAAGGTTCTTGATGTGAATAAAGAAGAACGCCATATAAGAGGCGGTATTGCCACAAGGGAGAAATATAAAAGAGAAGCGGTAGCCTTAAAAAGATAACAAGTTTGTAATTTGACAAATCACTCCGAAAATTGTATATTGTCTATATAATAAGAAAAAATACATATTGTTAAAATAGTTCGGAGATTTAAAATGAAAAAATTGTTAGCAATACTTTTAATATTAAGCTGTCTCGCGGTTTTTGCCTCTTGCGGTAAGAATGAAGAGGATGACGGCAAAGCCCTCGAAACTGCTGAAACTTATGTTGAAATTACGGGTAATGCAGGTTCGCTTTCTTTGGACGAAAATGTTGCAAGAACTCTTCTGGAGGTTTACCCTAAAGAAAGTCTTGGTTTAGAAAAAGAGCTTTATGATTATGAATTGAAGCTCAGTGCAACAAGATTTTTAGATAACGATGCTTGTCTTGTGGAAGCTTTTCTTGAGGGCGCAGAAAAACCTGAAGGAACATTCGTGGTTTTAGGTCAGCGATGCTTTGTGTATAACAATAAAACTCAGGAATATTTACTTTTAACTGCCAACGGAGCGGTTGAATTTGAATCCTCATCTGTTGGGGGAACTGAAGAAGCTTCTTCAACAACGGAACCTGCTTTCAGCTATGATGAAGAAAATAATAAAAAATTGCAAGAGAAATTTTCTTCGTACGGTAAAAATAAGCTTGGTTTAGAAAAAGAAATTTCTGAATATGTTTTGGTGGTGTCAGGAACAACCACCACCGCCGAAAACGGCGAAACTGTTTATGTTATAAGACTTTATGAGAAAACAGGTGAAGTAACAAACAACACCCTTGCTTTCAACGAAAATGGAAACTACATTTTTGATTACGATATAAACAGATATGTAAAACTTTAATAAATAAAAAAGTCAGTCCTTGTGGACTGACTTTTTATTTTATATCACTTTATTACCATTTGTTATAACTGATTTTATATTAATTTCATCATCAAACAAAACCAAATCTGCATCATAGCCTTTTTCGATTTTGCCTTTTGTTGCGGAATAGCCCAAAACCTCCGCAGGAGTAAGACTCGCCATTCTTACTGCACTATAAAGAGGTGTACCGACTATTTTATACATATTTCGTACACAATCTGAAAGAACACTTGCGCTACCTGCCAAAGCAGAGCGGTCAGAAAGCTTCATAACATTATCTTCGTATATAACGCTCATACCGTTTTCCTGTGTGTAAACGGTATTTTCTTTTATGTCACTTGCAGAAAATTCAAGTCCGTCGGTAATAAGATACATTTTCTCGTCACCCTTGGATTTGTAAATAAGCTGAAGAACACCTTTAGGAAGATGCCTTAAATCTGCAATCGTCTGGGTTGTGAGAGCATCAAGAACAAGACCGGCTTCAACAACACCTGCAGTTCTGAAAACCCCTGTTTTAAAGCAAGAGGTACAAGCATTGTAAATATGAGTAACGTCGCTGTAACCGTATTTAACCGCTTCTTCCACCTGTTCAAAACTTGCGGCACTATGGGCAACGGAAGCCACAATACCGCGTTTTTTCAGCTTTTCACCTAATTCAAGGCATCCATCTTCTTCGGGAGCAGCACCCATTATGAGGATTTTGTCCCATAAATCGAGAAGCTCTTCAGGGGGATTTTCCTTGGGGTTAAGAATATTTTCGGGGCTTTGAGCACCTTTATATTTGATGTTAAGATAGGGACCCTCAAGGTGAACACCCAAAATATTCGCTTTCTTGCTTTCTTCACTTGCATTTTTTATTGATGTAACAACCTTTTTTAGCTGGTCAATAGGTGCGGCAAGAGTGGTGGGAACAATTGAGGTTGTGCCGTATTTCAGATGTGCCTCTGCCATTTTAACAATGTCTCGGGGGTCTTCGCTCATAGCGCTTTTGTTACCGCCTCCGTGAACGTGAGCATCAATAAAACCGGGGGAGAGATAAAGACCACCGCAGTCTGTAACAATGTCGCTTTCCTTTTCTTCGTATCTGTCAATAATATCGACTATTTTTCCCTCGTTTGTAAGCACGATGCAATCGCGGATTTTTTGAGGAAAAATAACCTTACAGTTTTTATAAACATTCATTTTGGTCACCTCTGCGTTTTTCTATTCTAATTTTAAAGTTATTATTACCCGTTGTCAATGAAAAGTTTTTTTACCGACCCATACCGACAAAAGTTTTATTTTTTTAGGGGTATAATTAAAACACTCCAAGGGGGGTGGTAGGTTGATAATTTATGCAGATGTTCTTGTGGCACTGAATGTTTTACTTACATATATTTTAATTGTTGCAGTTCGCGTCTTTTGCAAAATCCCCACTAATAAATGGGCGGTTATGTTTGCTTCTCTTGTGGGCGGTTTAAGTGCTTTAATAATCTTTTGGGAAGATATGAATATTGCCGTTTCTTTAGTTTATAAGCTTCTTTCGGCAGGTTTAATTGTAGGTATAGCTTTTCTTCCCAAAAACGCAAAAATATATTTAAAAACCTATCTGGGCTTCTTTTTGGTGAGCTTTCTTTTCGGTGGCGGGGTGTATGCTCTTCAGATAACCTTAAAGCCCCAAAATATACTTTATTATAACGGAACAGTTTATTTTGATATGAGCATTTCTTATCTTGTAGGTTGTGTTCTTTCTGTTTATGGAGTGTTTTTAATTGCTGACTATTTAATTGGTAGGCGTACTTTTAAATCCCGGAAATGTCTTTTGGAAATTACATATAATAATCTAAGTGTTACGGTTTCTGCCCTTGTTGACACAGGTAACTCTCTTGTTGACGGAATAAGTGGGAGACCTGTTGTGGTGGCAGAGCTTTCTTCTATTGCACCGGTTTTTGAAAGAGAGGAATTGATGTTCTTTAAAAACGAAAATTACGACAATGTTCCCAATAGCCTTTTAAAGAAATTCCGCTTTGTGCCTTGTAGCGCTGTAACAGGGGAGAGTCTTTTGCCCTCTTTTGTGCCGTCGCATATTAAAATCATTACAGAGAAAGGTGTATATAAAACAGATTTTTGCACAATCGGGGTAGTAAATAAAGAGCTTTCCCGGGGTGACTACAGAGCAATTATGAATAACAATATTTTTGAAAATGTGAAAGAGGAGAGAGACGATGAGAAAATTAATATCTGAACTAAAGCTTTTAAAGGCGAAAATTTTACGGAAATTAGGTTTGAACACCGTCTATTACATAAACAGTCCCCAGACCCTTCCGCCCCCATTATCAAAGGCAGAGGAAGAAAAATTAACAGAAGACAATGCCAATGGTGACAAGAGAGCAAGGGACAGACTTATTGAACACAATTTGCGTCTTGTGGTATATATTGCGAAAAAATTCGAGAATTCGGGAGTGAATATAGAGGATTTAATTTCAATCGGAACAATCGGGCTTATAAAGGCGGTCAATACTTTTAAACCCGACAAAAATATTAAACTTGCAACCTATGCTTCGAGATGTATCGAAAATGAAATTTTAATGTATTTAAGAAAGGTGAATCAGCAACGGCTCGACATTTCTCTGGATGAACCGCTTAACGTGGATTGGGACGGGAACGAGCTTCTTCTTTCCGATGTTCTCGGTAGCGACGGCTTGGAAATAAACGATAACCTTGAGCAAGAGGATGAACGAAGGGTTCTCATAGCTTGTATGAAAACTCTTTCGGGAAGAGAACGGCTTATTATGAATATGCGGTTCGGTCTGGAGGGTAAAACAGAGCATACTCAAAAAGAGGTTGCCGATATTCTCGGTATTTCCCAGAGTTATATATCAAGGCTTGAAAAAAGAATAATTCTGAAATTAAAAAGAGATATTGAAAAAATGACGAGTTAGTTGCTGAGAGCGATTATTATCCCTCTTTTTTGCTTAAGCAAAAAAGGAGGAGGACCGCGTTAGCGGTGGGTGGTACAAGTGTGACGAATATAATACCCGTTGACAAATAATCCCTTATAATATATAATTCCATATATATAGGAGGGGATATATATGGAAAATATTATTGCGGCTATTTTGGCTCTTTTTATGTGGTTAACCTCACTTACTACCACAATTCCTAATTTTAAAGATGCAGATAAAGACAGTATTAAACTTGAAAATTTTGTTACTGTCAGTGATGTAAGAGAAGTTTCCCAGGAAGAGCTTTATGAGTTCTATCAGGAAAACTATTCTCATATGAAGGGTGATGGCGAAAATGCCGATATCTATAACCACCCTGAAAACTACCCTGAACTTCCTGATTTAACAGAAGAATATCAGGCACTTCTTGATGAAAACCTTAAAATCGCTCAGGAATGGAAAAAAATGCCCGGCTTCGGTCAGATTGAATTCTATAATGCAGTTAAAGACCACGGTATGTGGGACTATAAACGCCCTGCAAACCATCCCGATTGGGAAACATACGAAGGTAAATTTATCGTTTACGGCGTAGTTATGGACTTCGAAATCCTCGGTAATGTTAACTTCGCATTTACAGGCGCAGCTCTCGGCTTTACTCCCGTAACAATCTGCACCGGCGGTGGCTTTGTTGACGTTAAAAATACCGGTGGCGATTGGAAAGATTTGCCCTATTATTTCGATAATGAGGACGATAACGCTTGGATTACATTCGGTATTGAGCTTTATGCATTAATGGATGAGGTTTATGTTGAACAGTCTTATGCGATTGACTGCTTCTTCGACCTTGCAGACCCCAGAGCAGCTCTTATTGTTTTGAAACTTTATAAAGATATGTAAGAAAAAAGGATGGTCTTCGGACCATCCTTTTTTAGTGAAAAGTGAAGAGTGAAGAGTGAAGAGTTTCGGGTGCTGCGCACGGCATTTATAATTAAAGTGGAAAGTGGAAAATTGAAAGTTGAAAGTTTCGGGACCTGCGGTCAGCTATTATAATAATGTTCGGAAGCGAAGCTTCCCCGAAATTTTCCACTTGCCACTTTCAACTTGCAATTAAAAAATCCATCTTGTATTTTTCCAGATATTGTAATAAAATCAAACTATGGTAAACTTTGGAAAAATTACAAGAGGGGGCTTTTGTGTGAACAAAGCACAATTTGTTTTTAAAGCGGTCGATATTATAGGCGATCCGTTACAAAATAATATGCATTTTGAAAATGTTGTTTCAGTCAGAGATATTGCCTACGGTAGCGAAAAGCTTAATACAGGTGATTTATATTACATACCGGATATTCTTAATGACGGAAAAGAGCATCCGATTATTGTTTATTATCACGGCGGTGCATTTCTTGCAGGGGATAAGAAATATCGTGTTTCTATTTGCGAATTTTACGCAAAAGAGGGCTATTTTGTTTTCTGCCCCAACTACCGTATGCCACCAAGCGTTGATTATAAAGGTCTTATGAGAGATTGTGTGGATTCTCTCAATTTTGTTCGTAAACTCGCAGAAAAATATAATATTGATTTGGAAAATGTTGTTCTCACAGGTGATTCTGCAGGGGGATATATCGCTTCATATCTTGCGGCAATAAAATATAATGAGATGCTTTGTGATGTTATCGACTGCGACAAGGTTTCAGTTGACCTTAAGGGTCTTATGCTTATGTGCGGTATTTATGATTTAGAGGTGCTTATGAAGGGTACATCTCTTTTCGGTGTTATACCCACAACTGCAAGGACTCTACTGAATTTTAATTTCAAAAACGATTTTTCGAATATTAAAGAATTTCCCGATTATGAATATATTTCACCCGCTTCATTTGTTAATGAGAATTGGTGCTCAACTTTCATTTGCTGGGCGGATGATGATTTGGTGTGCCAGGGTCAGGGTGAACCAATGGCAGAAAGATTAAAAGCTGTTGTACCGCTCTATGACCAGTATCACGTAGCAGGTGTTCAGAATAACCATTGTTTCCACCTTACACCCTCAATCAATAAATATGCAAGAGAGTGCCTGCAACAGTCCCTTGACTTCCTTGTGAAGTTGTTTGCAGAGGAGAAAGTTGCTGTATAAATGCGGAATGCGGAATGAAGCTTCAAGTGTAATAAACTAACCGAGGACAGTGACTTCGTTGCAGTTTCACCTTTGGTGAAAAGACACTCAAGTATTCGCGTCAAGAACTCTCCACCGCCCGACCAACTATATTTCTACAATTTATTTATTTCACGCTTAAAACTTAATTATAACCGAAATAAATCAAAAGGCGGTCCCCCTCTCTTCGAAGAGAGGTAAGGATGCGCCTTTACTTTTTGTTCTATGGCGCATTTTTGCGCCCGAAACTTTCAACTTGCCACTACACTGGCGACTGGTGGCTGGCGACTGGTAGCTGATAAGAAAAAAAGATGGTCGTTTGACCATCCTTTTTTCTTATCTTATATTACCTGTATTTGTCTTAAGTGTAACGTCATGTGCGCCGCCCTCTACAATACTTGTAGCACTAACGAGAGTGAGCTTTGCATCTCTCTGTAAATCGGGGATTGTAACAACACCGCAGTTGCACATTGTTGATTTAACCTTGTAAAGGCTCTTTGTAACGTTATCGTGGAGAGAACCTGCGTAAGTTACATAAGAGTCAACGCCCTCTTCAAAAGAAAGCTTTGAAGAACCGCCGAGGTCATATCTCTGCCAGTTTCTCGCTCTGTTGGAGCCTTCACCCCAGTATTCCTTAACATAAGTTCCGTTAATGTTAAGCTTGGGTGTGGGGCTTTCGTCAAATCTTGCAAAGTATCTGCCGAGCATCATAAAGTCAGCACCCATTGCAAGAGCGAGAGTCATATGATAGTCGTGAACGATACCACCGTCGGAGCAAATCGGAACGTAAACGCCTGTTTCTTCGAAGTATTCGTCACGAGCTGCAGCAACTTCAATAAGAGCAGTAGCCTGTCCGCGACCGATACCCTTTGTTTCACGGGTGATACAGATTGAACCGCCGCCGATACCTACTTTAATAAAGTCTGCACCTGCATCAGCAAGGAAACGGAAGCCATCGCGGTCAACAACGTTACCTGCACCAACTTTAACTGTGTCGCCGTATTTTTCACGGATAAAAGCGATTGTTCTCTTCTGCCATTCTGTGTAGCCTTCGGAAGAGTCGATGCAAAGAACGTCTGCACCTGCTTCAACAAGAGCAGGAACTCTTTCTTCGTAGTCACGGGTGTTGATACCTGCGCCAACCATATATCTCTTCTGGCTGTCAAGGATTTCCTGGGGATTTTCCTTGTGCTGTGAATAGTCCTTACGGAAAACGAAATACATAAGATTTCCGTTATCGTCAATAATGGGGAGAGAGTTGAGCTTGTTTTCCCAGATAATGTCGTTAGCTTCTTTAAGAGTTGTAGAAGCAGGAGCGGTAACGAGTTTTTCAAGGGGAGTCATAAACTCTGAAACTTTCATATCAAGGGGCATACGGCTGATTCTGTAATCACGGGATGTAACAACACCGAGAAGCTTGCCGTTGGGAGTACCGTCATCGGTAACAGCCATGGTTGAGTGACCTAAGCTATCGTAAAGGTCAACAACATCTGCTAAAGTGTTTTCGGGGCAAAGATTAGAGTCGCTTACAACAAAACCTGCCTTATAACTTTTAACTCTTGCAACCATTGCAGCTTCGTCTTCAATGGACTGAGAGCCGTAGATGAAAGAAATGCCGCCTTCTTTCGCAAGAGCAATAGCAAGTGTATCGTTGGAAACGGACTGCATAATAGCAGAAACCATTGGAATATTGAGAGTTATGGGAGATTCTTCGCCCTTTTTGAACTTGCAAAGAGGTGTTTTAAGAGAAACGTTTGCAGGAATACAGTCAGGACCGGTGTAGCCGGGGATGAGCAAATATTCGCTAAAGGTTCTTGAGGGTTCGTTACAAAAATGTGCCATTCAAATCGCTCCTTTGGACAAAATTATTTCCTTATATTCTAACTCTTAATTAATGTTATGTCAACTATGAAATCTTACCATTTTCGACCTGTTTTTTTACTTTAAATTATTGTAAAAGTACATATTCTATGATATTATTACTTTACTTTTATTATAAAGTAATACAAGACGAGGTTATTTTATGGCACATTTTGAAATCGATTTTCACGACAAAAATAGTGAAAGATATATGATAAGCGGTCGTATTAACCAGATACTGCGCGATATGTATAATAAATTTATCATTATCGACAGCGTTGATACGGGCGATTTTTTCTATCGTGACGGTCAATATACATTTGCAGATAAGGACGAAGGCGAATGGACTCCCTTTAAAGCCAATAAGGATTATTGGGGTTATCGCGAATGCTATTGCTGGTTTAAGCAAAAAGTTAAAATTCCCGATTCCTTCAAGGGTCAGCATGTTATTTATAACATTACCCCTTACGCTCGTTCATGGGAAAATGAGGTTAACCCTCAGTTTATTATCTACATAAACGGTAAGGTGGTTCAGGGTGGTGACAGTAACCACCGCTATGTTACAGTTACTCCTTGCGCAGAGGGTGGCGAAGAGCTTGAAATCTATATCAACGCCTATTCTGACGATTGGGAATGGAGAGGGGAAATTCAGCTGGGAGCTCAGCTTCAGGCTTTTGATGATGTAGCTTTCTGCACATATTTCGATATTCTCACTCCCTTAAAGGTTGCAAAGTATAAAGACGAAGACAGCGACGCGAGAGTTAATATTCTCAAAGCTCTTAATGATGCTTGTAATATTCTTAATATTGATACAAATGACAGAGAAGTTTTCCACGAATCCTGCGTTGAGGCATCAAAATATCTTGATGAAAACCTTTACGGAAAATTTGAGGAAGCAACCTGCTGGGCAGTAGGTCACACCCATATTGACGTTGCTTGGCTCTGGAGACTTCGTCAGTCAAGAGAAAAGGCCTGTCGCTCATTCTCAACTGTTCTCAAATTGATGGAGGAATATCCCGAATATAAATTTATGTCTTCTCAGGCTCAGCTTTATGAATATGTTAAAGAAGATTATCCCGAGGTTTTCGAGGAAATCAAAAAGAGAGTCAAAGAGGGCAGATGGGAAGCAGAAGGTGCAATGTGGGTTGAAGCCGATACAAACGTTGCTTCCGGTGAAGCACTTGTAAGACAGTTTATGGTTGGTAAGCGCTTCTTCCGTGACGAATTCGGCGTTGATAATAAAATTATGTGGCTCCCTGATGTTTTCGGTTATTCTGCTGCAATTCCTCAGCTTATTAAAAAATGCGGAATGGATTACTTTATGACAACTAAAATCAGTTGGAATGAGTATAATAAATTCCCTTATGATACATTCAAATGGCGCGGTATTGACGGAACTGAGGTTCTTTCTCATTTTCCACCCTCTTGCCACGCGACCGTAAATGAACGCTCCAATTGGCAGACTACATATAACAGTAAATTAAGACCTCTCTATGTTCTTGGCGGTTATAAGAGATATTCTCAGAAAGACCTTTCAAAAGATTTCTTAATGTCCTACGGCTTCGGTGACGGTGGCGGCGGACCTACTGTTGAAATGCTGGAATACGGCAGAAGAATGGAAAAGGGTATTCAGGGTTGTCCCGTTGTTAAACAGTCAACCTCCCTTGATTTCTTCAAGGAGCTTGATAAAAAGGTTTCAGGCAATAAGCGTCTTCCTACCTGGTGCGGTGAGCTTTATCTTGAATTCCACAGAGGTACTCTCACAAGTCAGGCAAGAAACAAGAAATATAACCGTAAGAGCGAGTGTCTTTATCACGACGTT
Source organism: Acutalibacteraceae bacterium (assembly GCA_045542535.1). GTDB lineage: Bacteria > Bacillota > Clostridia > Oscillospirales > Acutalibacteraceae > DTU089. The sequence goes on from JAZQLF010000031.1 coordinate 199,242, forward strand.
GAAACACTTTCTGCAATCGCTAATAAGGAAATCGGCTTCGCTTACCCCAAGGAAAAACTTTTATCTAACTGGAAAACAATTCTTCTTAACCAGTTCCACGATATTCTTCCCGGTTCTTCAATTGCTATTGTTTACGAAGACAGTAAAGAAGATTATGAAAGAGTTCTCAAAGCAGGTTGCGAAATGGCAGGGGAAGCACAGAGTGCACTCCTTTCAAAAATCAACCTCAAGGAAGACAGCATTGTTGTTTTCAATACAACCGGCTTTAACCGTCACGATACAGTAATTTCTGAAATTCCCTGTGAAGAAGAATTTGCACTTTTTGATAAAAACGGCAACGAAATTCCTTATCAGAAAACCTTTGACGGCAAAATTGTGTTTATAGCAGATGTTCCCTCAAAAGGTTATGCAACTTATACCATAAGAAAAACTGCACCTGCAAAATTTAACTTTGTTAATGCAACTGCTGATAAAGTTTCGACACCTTTCTTCCAGGTTGAGTTTAATGAGGAATATAACATTTCAAGGCTCATTCATAAAGAAACAGGAAGATCCGTTGCTCCCGAGGGTCAGACAGTTGGTAAGGTTATCGCATATCAGGACAGACCCCATAACCACGAGGCTTGGGACATTAAATGCTACTTTGACGAGGTTTCCTGGAACCTTGATTTCAAGAAAGCAGAGCTTGTCGAACTTGGAGCAGTAAGAGCAGTATATAAGGTTGACAGAGCTTTCCGTAATTCAACCTTTACAGAGTATTACTGCATTTACAACGATTTACAGAGAATCGACGTTGACTACGAAGCAGATTGGCACGAGGACCACGTTGTTCTTAAAGCAGATTACCCCGTTGACGTTAACTCAACAAGAGCAACCTTTGATATTCAGTTTGGTAATATTGAACGTTCCACAACAACTAACACAACTTGGGAATTTGCTCAGTTTGAAGAGTCAATGCATAAATGGGCAGACCTTTCTGATAACGGCTTCGGTCTTTCCGTTATCAATGACTGTAAATATGGTTGCGATATTAAGAATGGTCATATCAGACCCACTCTTTTCCGTTGCGCAACCCGACCCAATAAAATTCAGGACAGAGAATATCATTCATTCTCATTCTCGATTTACCCCCACGCAAAACGCGTTAACGACTCCGATGTTGTTAAAGAGGGTTATAATGTTAACTTCCCCCTTTATGCAATTTCTCAGAAAGCTCAGGAGGGTACTCTCGCTTCTGAATATTCTCTCGTTTCCTGCGATAAAGAGAATGTTGTTATTGAAACTGTTAAGGTTGCAGAGGATAGCGACAATATTATTGTTCGTGCTTACGAAACCTGGAACAGCAAAACTCCCGTAACCCTTACATTCTGTAACGAAATCTTAAGTGCAACAGAATGTAACCTTATGGAAGAAGAGGACGAAGCAGTTGCATTTGAGGGCAACACCCTTACTGCAACCTTTAAGCCCTTCGAAATCAAAACCTTCAAAGTAAAACTTAAATAAGGAAAATATTATGAACTACAGCTTTTTTGCGATGATATCGCGAATGAAATATATCGACCGCTGGGCATTAATGCGCAATACCGACAGAGAAAGCCTTGACAGCCACTCAAAAGAGGTGGCTGTCATAGCCCATGCTCTTGCAGTTATCGGTAATAAGCGTTTCGGTAAGTCTTATAATCCCGACAGAGCAGCGGTTTTAGGTCTTTACCACGATGCCCATGAGATTATAACAGGCGATATGCCAACACCCGTAAAATATCAGAATGACGACATTTTAGTGGCTTTCAAAGCCGTTGAGGATTCGGCAAATGAAAAACTCCTCAACAAGCTTCCCGAGGATTTGAGAGAGGGATTTTCAAGCCTTTTAACAGGTGAAAATGAGGACGAAGAGCTACTTGTTCTTATAAAAGCTGCCGATAGATTAAGCGCCCTTGTTAAATGCATTGAAGAGCGCAAGGCAGGTAACACCGAGTTCAAAGAGGCGGAAAAATCCACTTTGAAACGCATTAAGAAAATGAATGTACCCGAAGCAGATGTTTTCTTGAATGAATTCATCCCGGCTTATGAACAAACACTCGATAGCTTATAAAAAAATCCACCTCTTTTCGAGGTGGATTTTTTTGAGCTTCATCATATACTGTATTGGTGAATTGTATGATAAAAATGTATTTTAAGCCAAGGCTCAAAAGACCGCCACCCATTGTGGCAAAGCGTCTTCGTTTCCGAAAAAGGCGGAAAACATGGGCATTCAGAGTCATATCTTGGATTTTAGTTTTTGTAATTATTTCTGTTCTTGCAGATATAAGACTTCGACCAATTATTGAAACTGTAGGTGGAAATGCTCTGAAAAATTCCCTTACTAATGTGGTTGATGGGGCGGTTAATGATATGGTGGATGAGCTGGGTGTTAAATACGGCAAAATGGTTAATATTGAAAGAAATTCTGACGGCACAATTGCCGCTCTGACCCTTAATAATACATACATAAACGGCTATAAAGCGGATTTGTCCGACGGTTGCTCCGATAGGCTTTCTAATTTCGATAAAACAGTTGTTCCCATTCCTATCGGCTCTTTAATCGGCGGTTCTTTTTTCAATGGCAGGGGATTTAATATTAATGTCCGTGCCACCATTTATGGCTTTGCAGTAACAGATATTGTTTCCAAATTTGAAACCGCAGGTATTAATCAGACCCGCCATACAATTTACCTTGAGGTGAAAGCCTCTGCCCACGCTTACGTGGGTCTTTGCCGATTAGAAGAAAGCGTTGACGAAACGATTATTCTTGTTGAAACAATAATTGTGGGCACAGTTCCCGATACTTACTACATAGGAAATGAAAACATAAATTATCCCTACATTCCGCAATAGAATGTAGGGATTTAAAATTAGTCATTAATAAAGCTATCCATAAGTGTGTAGCCAACTTCAACGTAGTTACCTGCTTCTTTTGCAGTGCTTTCTGTGAAGCATTCAATGCCGTTGTCACTTGCCTTTGATTTCTGATAAATCAAATAGGGGACTGCATCACCTGCGTGAGTCATTGTGACAATGGGGGTGGGGTGGTCGGGAAGCACCATAACCTTATAGTCATCGTATTTATCAAGCTCAGGAAGAACTCTTGCAAGAACTCTTTCATCAATCATTTCAATTGCTTTAACCTTGTTTTCAGGCTCATTTCTGTGACCGCATTCATCGGGAGCTTCAATGTGAATATAAACAAAATCCTTTGTTTTAAGCTCTTCAATTGCACAATCTGCCTTGCCTTCAAAATTAGTGTCTATGTAGCCTGTTGCACCCTCTACATCGGGTGAACCCATACCTGCACATTTTGCGATACCTTTAAGAAGGTCAACTGCGGAAATAATTGAGCCGTCAACACCGTATTTTTCTTTGAAGTTTGAAAGTGAAGGTTTTGTCCCCTCGCCCCAGAGCCAGATAGAGTTAGCAGGGCGTTCACCTCTTGCCATTCTCTCTTTATTTACGGGATGCTCCATAAGAAAATCATAGCTTTCCTTCATCATAGCGATAAGCTCTTTTGCATTTTCGCTTTTTGAAAGATGCTCCCCGATAACCTTACCTGAAATATCGTGGGGAGGAGTCATTTTTCCTAAATCAAGTGTGCCGTTGTTCCAGACAAGGCAGTGTCTGTAGGCAACACCGCTGTAGAAAGCGAATTTCTCGTTACCGAAATGCTCCTGAACACTCTTAATGATTTCTGCCGCTTCAGCAGTAGAGATATCACCTGCGCTGTAATCCACCATTGTTTTATCTTCGTAGTTCTCCTCATCGGAAAGTGTTACAAGATTTGTGCGGAAAATGATATCAGTATCTTTCATATCAACGCCGATGCTCACGGCTTCAAGAGGGGAGCGGCCTGTGTAGCATTCCTTGGGGTTGTAGCCTAAAACGCTCATATTTGCAATATCGCTACCGGGCTTAAGACCCTCTGCAACGGTTTTAACAGTACCAACCTTGCCGAAACGAGCAAGCTTATCAAGTAAAGGCTTTTTAGCAAGCTCCATAGGAGTTTTGCCGTCTAAGGCAGGAACGGGGTAGTCTGCCATTCCGTCATATAAAACAACAAGATATTTCATCTTTATACCTCTTTTCATAACAATAAAAACATTTTACAACTAATTAACTGCACTTGTCAATAAAATGGTAAAAAACTCTTTTATAAGCCTTGAAAATTAAAGGGATTTGGAGTAATATAGGGTTAATAAATATCAAAATAAAGGAGTTCAGATTTATGAAATTACCTATTGCTATTCAGCTTTATTCCGTTCGTGACGATATGGAAAAAGATTTTTATGGTACAATTAAAAAAGTTAAAGACCTTGGCTACGAGGGCGTTGAGTTTGCAGGACTTTTCGGCAAAACCGGTGTAGAGGTTAAGGCCATTTGTGACGAAATCGGCATTGTTCCCGTTTCTGCTCACGTTCCTTATTATGATATGCTCGAAAACCCCGAAGCAGTTCTTCAGGATTATAAAGATATGGGTTGCAAATATGTTGTTGTTCCTTATCTTACAGAGGAATGCCGTCCCGGTACTGATGGTTGGGCATCAACTGTTGAAGGTATAGGCAAAATCGGTGCAGCTGCAAAAGAAATGGGTCTTCAGCTCCTTTACCATAACCACGATTTCGAGTTCCTTAAAATCGATGGCGAATATGCTCTAGATATTCTTTATAACACAATTCCTGCAGATTTACTTGCAACAGAAATTGATACCTGTTGGGTAAATGTTGGCGGTGAAGAGCCTGCAGCTTATGTTGAAAAATATTCAGGCAGAGCACCTATTGTTCACCTTAAAGACTTCAGCGGTTCAAAGGGTAACGGCCCTCTCTACAAGCTTATCGGTATTGAAGAGGAAGAGAGTGCAAAAGAAGAAAATACATTCGAATTCCGCCCCGTTGGCTATGGTTGCCAGGATTGGAAAAAGATTATCGCTTCTGCAGAAAAAGCAGGTGCAGGCTGGGTTGTTGTTGAGCAGGATGACCCCTCAATGGATAAAACACCCCTCGAATGTGCTGAAATGAGCATTAATTATTTAAAAACTATATAAATTTTGACTTTTTAAAAATATTGACCCCGATGAAATATTTAATTTCATCGGGGTCAAGTGTTTATTTGTTCATCTCAATTGATTCAACAAGCTCAATGATTTCTTCCTTTGTAAAGCCGTTAGCTATTATTGAAAAATGTTCAATAAAATTATCTTTTTTCTGAAATTCTAAAAGATAATGAGTGTCGGATTCTACGTTATAAGATAAGTAACCATAACCTTTTAAATCATCACTTTCTATTGTAACGTAATTGATTGCGTGTGTCGGCATAACTGTTCCCCAAAGAGAGTAATAAGCATACCACATAGAAAACTCTTTCGGAGATTTTGTTAAAATGTAACCGTCATAGTTTCGATTTTTTATCATATGAATATAGATGTCAAAATTAAAAAAGGTTGTATCGGGGTCAATTCCCATGTTTTCAATGCCTTTTTCTACTAGTGGCATAAAGTATGGGCGGCTATGCGTTCCGTCAAAACCGAATGTACCATGTTGCTCTTCGAATGTTTTTATGTACTCTTTTTGGACTGGTACACTAACCACGGCAATAACTTTACCATTATCAAATGTAAGGGTTTCTGATTGTTCACTTTGTTTTTCATAGGTGTATTTGCCAAGGTCTTTGTTAAGATAGAATGAAGCAAATTGACCTTTGAAATTGGGCTTATTCTTATCATTTAATTCGATTTCATAAGCGTTAGAAACTGCTCCCAAATTATCATTGTAAAAATCCTGTTGAGCTAATTTTACAGGAATAATCAGATAACATATAATACCCACAACAAGTAAAACAACACTGACAATAGAAAGAGTTTTTATAACTGCTTTTTTCTTGCTTTTCTTTATCTTTTTATTAGCATTTTTAACTGCCTTGTCAATATCTTTATCAATTTCAGGTTTAATATCTGTATTATTCTGCAGGTTTAAAAGCTCTGCTTCGCAAAGAGGGCAGTCCTTTAAATGCTCTTCTATGGCGTCGGTTGAGTCCGAACTGCAAACATTGTCTATGTAAAGGGGAAGTAAATCCTTTATAATTTCGCAACTGATTTTACTCATTTTCTTTCATCCTTTCTATGATTTTTTGCTTTGCGCGGTAATATGTAACCCTTGCCCAGCTTTCCGATTTTTCGAAAACCTCTGCTATTATCTCGTAAGAGAAATCACCGAGAGTTTTCATATAAAACACCTCTTTATAAGGTGACTCCAAATCTTTTGAAGCAGATAAAATATTTTTTACATTATCTTTTTTTACAAGATTTTCTTCAATGTTATCATCGGAAACAAAGTTATAGAAATTCTCTATATTTTCCGTTTGCTTCGGGCGTTTAAGGTTTAAAAATGTGTTTTTCGCAATCTGGCAAAGCCAGGTTTCCACCTTGCATTTGTGGTTAAATTTTTCATAAGACTTAATTGCCTTGAAAAATGTTTCCTGCGTTATATCTTCCGCAAGGCTTTCGTCAAAGCAAAGAGTGAAAGCATAGCCCTTAACGAATTTATAATATTTTTGGTAAATTATTTCTATTTCGTTCAAGCCGTTCACACCCTTTCTGAATCCGTTTGTTTTGACCGGTCACTAATATGACACATCATTTTACTTTTTGTTACAAAAATTTTATGATTTCGCACGATTAACTTGTTTTAGCTTGCTCGACGTACCCTTGTACGCCATCGCCACTAAAACGGCGTTCTTCGCACAAACTTATAAAATTTTCATATTTCTATTCTATCATAAGTCTATGAAAAATATATATCAGTTTTGGAAAAACGAAAGAATTTTGATGCAGAAGATGATTTATTACCCCGAAGGTGTATAAATATACTCCGAGTGGGTAATAAATCGGGATTTGTTCGTAAAAAGAAAACAGATACCTTACAAGCAAAGTATCTGTAAAGTATCTGTTGTTGTTTTCTTCTGCGCAAAATTACTCGTTTTATCTATTGAGGATTAATTTAGTAAGCTCAACGGGTTCAACGATTGTATCGCCCTTGTAAACTCTCATGTTACCGGAAGCGATTTCGTCAATGAGAATAACTTCGTCATTGTTGTAACCGAATTCGAACTTGATGTCCCAAAGGTCAAGACCGATTGTTTTAAGGTCGTCAGCAATAATCTTTGTGATTTTAAGAGTCTGCTCTTTCATACTTTCGAACATTGCAGGGCTCATAACACCGAGAGCTGCAAGACCTTCGCCTGTAACAAGGGGATCGCCCTTAGCATCGTTTTTGAATGTGCATTCAACATAGCCACCTTCAAGAACTGTACCGTCCTCGATGTATTCGCCGTAACGACGAATGAAGCTACCTGTTGCAACAAGTCTGCAAATAACTTCAAGACCGTGACCGAAAACCTTACCGGGAAGAACTTCCATAGTAGCGTTTTCAACGTCTGCGCTAACATAGTGAGTTTTGATGCCTGCTTCTTTGAGCATATCAAAGTAGTAGATAGATGTTTTAAGGTTCTCTTTACCGATACCTTCGATTGTAAGACCAACGCTGTTTTCACCGGGATCGAAAACGCCGTCTTTACCTGTGCAGTCATCCTTGAACTTGAGCATTACATTGCCGTTGTCAAGCTCGTAAACGTCTTTTGTTTTGCCTTCATAAAGTTTTTTCATAATAGACATCTCCTTGTTAAAGCATATAAGGAATTTTTTCACACATAAATTTTAAAACGGATTAGGTTGAATGTCAAGTAAGATAACATAAATTTTTTTCTGTCGAAAAATGTTCTAAAAATTTGTTATAAATAGGGGAGTTTGAAAAGTATTTTTTGGTGATTTTTTTGTATTGAATTGACAGTTTAATAAATAAAATAAAAACAACCGAGAACGGTTAATTTCCGTTCTCGGTTTCTTTTATGGTTTCTTCTTTTTCTTTGTAGTATAAGAGCTTGTTTTCGTACATTAAATGGTCTGCAGTAGTAAGCTGTTTTTGAATATTGTCGCTGTTTTGTGCCCAGGATGTACCGAAAGAAACGCTTATTCCGTTTGCTTGAAGTTTCCGGATGGTTTCTTCAATATTTTTTTCGAAAACCTCTTTTTTTACTTGGCAGGTAATAACAACAAACTCGTCACCGCCTATGCGATAAGTATCGCCAAGGAAAACGCTGTTGATACCCTTTGCGGCGCTTTGAATAAGCTTGTCGCCTGCTTCGTGGCCCTGGTTATCGTTAATTTCTTTTAATCCGTTAATGTCAAAGAAAGCAACGCCTATATCGTCAATAGCCTTTTTGTGATATTCTTCAATATCTCGGTTGAATTTATTTCTGTTATATACCGAGGTAAGTGCATCTTCGAAGCTTAAGCGTTGAAGCATTGCATGGTTTTCTCTTCGGTCAATACTGTCTAAAATAAAGAAGCTTGCGGAAGATAGCAGAGTCAGGTCATCATAATTGATTTTCGGGTTGTCAATTCCCAAAAAGCCGATTATAACACCATCTTTTATAAGGGGAACTGCAATAAGGCTTTCTATTTGTTGCATTTCAAGGATTCTGTAAGCATCGCTGTCTTTATCAACATCCTTGCCAAGACTGGAAATATAGAAAGTTCCTGTTTCCTCGAATTTTTTAATCCAGGTATCAATAACCTCGAGAGGAACATCCTGAAGAATGTCAATCTGCTTTGTAACACCCTCTGCGGCGTATTCGTAAGAGTTGGAGGTGGTTTGCTTTTCGTAGTCAAACTCGAAAAGATAAGCTCTGTCACCGTCAAAATAATCGTTAAGAATTTTTAAAAGACTGTCAATAGCCTTGTTGATATCCTTTTCTTCTGTAAGGAGAGTTATGCAGTTTATAAGTGTATCGGCAACGCTTAAATTCTTTTTTGTCTCGATTTCTCTGTTACGGGAAAACATAAGGTTTACACCTGTAATAATAAGAACCAGAATACAAAGAACGGCAAAAGAGGTTCTTATTATATTAAGTGTGGTGTTGTTATGCCAACCGTGGTCACCTAATAACATCAGGTCAAGGTAAGCAATAGAAAAAAAGATGGTGAAAATCGCAAGTCCCGAAATTACAACAGCTTTATTGTTCTTTATGAATCTTTTGAAATTGCTTGGTTGCATAAATTCACCTACCTTTGTTAAAAGAATATCATAAAATTTTCGAAATGTAAATATTTATTGTTGATTTTTAACATATTTTTCAATGTTTTGGTTGAATTGATGGTGCAGTTATATTATAATATTCATATATTTACTGTTTCAGGAGTTGAAATTATGAAGCACGAAAGACTTGAATTAAAAAACTGTTTTTCATTTTTAGGTGAAGAGGGGAAGAACCCCACTCTCGACATTTATTTACCCTATAATATGGTTGAAATGAGAAGAGAAAATCAGAAAAGACCTTGTATGCTCATTTGCCCCGGTGGTGGTTACGGAATGTGCTCCGAAAGAGAATCTGAGGTAGTGGGCGTTCATTTTCTTCCCGAAGGCTTCAATGTTTTCGTGCTTACCTATTCCGTTGCACCAAACCGTTTCCCCACCCAAATCCGTGAGGTTGCGGCGGCAGTTGAGCTTATTTATAAAAATGCAGAAGAATGGAACTGCGATACAGAAAAAATCGCAATTATGGGCTTTTCTGCAGGGGGTCACCTTGCTGCTCATTATTCAACAATGTTTGACTGCAAAGAGGTAAGAGAGGTTTTCCCCGAAAGCAAGTCTGTTAACGCTTCTGTTCTTTGCTACCCTGTAATCAATGCAAATGCCAGAACTGCTCATATGGGAAGCTTTGTAAATCTCCTTGGTCACGAGCCTGAAAATCAGGCGGAGGAGGATTATTTCTCCTGCGATAAGCAGGTAAGAGAAATAACTCCCCCTGCATATATCTGGCATACTGCCGAGGATGGTTGCGTACCCGTTAAAAACAGTCTTCTTTATGCAGGTGCTTTAGCAGAAAAGGGCGTACCCTTTGAGCTTCACATTTTCCCCTTCGGCGGTCATGGACTTGCTACCTGCGACAGTCAGACTATTGATGATATGACACCTGTATTCGAATATAATTCAGCTTGGCTTACGGATGTAAAAAAATGGCTGAAGTTGATTTTCAAGCTTTGATTTGAGGTAGAGTATGAAAAAAATAATTATTCCTATTGTGGCAGTTGTTTTGGTTGTGGCTGTGCTTGTTGGAACTCTTTTGAGTTTTAATAAAATTCCTGAGCCTAAACCTGCTAAAGAAATCGCTTCTTTAGGTGATTTTATTGAAGAAATAAAAACAGAAAACAAGCTTTATGTTATTGATTCAGGTTCTTTTAAAACTATCGAAGAGCGCCATCTTGCAGTAAGTCTTCAAGGTATTGTTGCGAAAAAAATACCCCTTATTTTTATCATTACTAATGATATGGACAGAAAATACCTTGAAAAAATCTCCGAAAGCGGAATTGAACTTATCTATAATGATAAAAAAGGCGAACCCTGGACTATCGCAACTCTTTTAAAGGAATTTAAAAGCTGTATCGGTGATAATGGTTATACTCTTTACAAAGAAAGTGAAAAGGGTGAAGGTCTTAATATCGCAACAAATCTTGCATCTGTTTACGGTTGGCTTCCTGTTCACCAAAGTCTTAAGGAACTCGCTGAAAATGTCGGTTTAGAGCTTAAAGAAGATTTGTCCGCAAAGGAATATAACGTTGGTCTTCAAGAGGAATACTTTGAAAAATATAAAGAAGAATTCCAATATAAAGCCGTTGTAAGCCTTAAATATGAAGCAACAGGTCTTCGTGATTTGGCAATTCAACAAGGTTTTTATATGTTCTATATTGACGATGATGAGGATACCGACGAATTAAGAGGTAAAATAATTGATTTCGCAGGGGACAATGTTCCTGTTTTAGGTTGGGCAAAATATGAGGTTGAGTATGTTTCTCAGGCTTCCGAAAACGGCAATATGGTAATACCCTCTGACCATAGCCACAACAATAGCTTCCTTGCTTCTTTTGATTATGAAACACTTCAACAAAAACATAAAGAAACAAAAGACTATACTGATACCACAAAGCATTACTGCGCTTTTGTTTTCAGCGATGGTGATAATGTTCAGTGGATTCAGAATGGTTATTCTGAATATTTCCAAAAGCTTTCTCTCGAAAAGCAGTTTCCTATAACGTGGTCTTTCTCACCCTTTATGCAGGAGTTTTCACCCTTAACCGCAAATATGGTTTATTCTTCTGCAACCGAGAATGATTATTTTATAGCAGGGGTTTCGGGTGCAGGGTATATGCATCCAACAGAATACTCGTTAGACGCTCTCGCAGAATTTACAGATTTAACATCTTCTATGATGGAGAAGAACGATTTGAACTATGTTTCAATTCTTGATACCACTCCTGAAAACTTCATGGACGATAAAGTTATGGAGCATAGATTAGGGTACTATGCAAGATATGATAATATTAAAGGTGGCGTTTTAAGCCTTGACCCCGAAAGATATGAAGGCGGAAAAGGTAAGGTCTATTTTGCAAATGACAAACCCTTTGTCAGCAACCGGTTTTCTCTCTGGCATCCTGATGGAGAAGGGACAGAAATAACAGAAGCGTGGCTGAAAGAACAAGCTGATATTGTTAATTCCTATCCTGCAGATATAGAAACAATAAACGGTTATAGTGTTATAAATATTCACCCTTGGACAATCAGTGTCGAAAATCTTGCATATTTTGTCAGCCAACTTGAGGAAGATGTTGAGCTTGTTACCCTTGATGAACTGTTGACAATGGTTGAAAATAACATTCCTCACGAAACTGCAACTCCCGAAAATTAAGAGGTGTTTTTATGAACGAAAAATGGGTTCAGGTCTGGGGTCAGGCTCATTCTGCATTTTCTTTTTTCTATTACCCATCCTGCAAGAAAACCTACAGACTTGTTATAAAATCTGCGCTTTCGGGAAAAAGTGTCCGTTTTGAGCTTTCCAATGAATGTGCAAAAAATGATGTGCATATAGGCGCTTTGTCCGTTGCCAAATGCGATAAGAACGGCAATTTTATTGGCGAATGCAAAACTGCAACAGTCAACTCCCAAAAATCTCTTTGCCTAAAAATAGGTCAGGTGGTTTTAAGCGACGAGGTGGAGCTCGATATTGAAGCAGGGGAGTATTTCTGTGTAAGTGCCTATGTTGAAAAAGGTGCACTTCGTAGTGGTAATCTTATCGATGATGCAAGTCTTTTAACAGTTAAAGGCGACGTTTCTCATAGCCCGAAAATCGAAAATCAAAGGCGAATTCGCGATAAGGTAAGAGAAATTGCTTCCGTTGTTCTTAAAATGTACTTCCATAAACCCATACCACTTTTTCAATCCGTTCAGATTCTGAATGAAACTGATGCAGGAAGCATTGTTGTTTACGGCGATTCCATAAGTCAGCAGGGGTATTGGACAAATATGTTCTCCGACCGAATTCGCGAAGCCTATTTCGGCAGATATTCGGTTATTAATAAATCCATTATGGGAACCCGTCTTTTGAGAGATTGGCATAAACGCTTTATCTGCAAAGGCTTGTTCGGTAAAAGCGGTCTTAATCGTTTGCAGAGAGATATTCTCAATTACCCTGATGTTGAATATGTTATAATCGCCCTCGGTACAAACGATTTTCTTCAATACGGCACTATTGCTGCACCAAAATCCGAGAAACCTACACCGAAAGAATTTTTAAATGCAATGATAGGCGTTTCCGAAGAATTGAATAAACAGGGGAAAAAGTTAATTGTTTTTAATATTCTCAACTTCGGAGAAAGCATTGATTCCCGTCCTGAAAAAGAAGCGATGGTAACAGAAGTTAATAAGCTTCTTGAGGAAAATAAACATCATTTCCACGCAGTTTATGACCAGGCTTCTTTATGCGTGAATCCCGAAAAACCAACCTGCACCAAGAAAGAATATCTTGGTAAGGACTATGTTCATCCCAATAAGCTGGGCGGAAAAATCGTTGCTGATAATATTGATTTAGAATGGTTTAAATAAATCTACAGATAAAATAACAGACGGCAGTTTATTCTGTCGTCTGTTTTTTTGAATTTTGAATTTTCTTTCTTGGATGGTCGATTGGTTAGTAATTTGTATTTATTGAAAACTCCATTTCTGCTGCATAATAACAGCAGGTTTTTCTTCATTTTCTCTTGCATAAAATGCGGTCAGTAGGCTACCGTCATCAAGCTCAATGGTTGAGGGGTATCCTAAATCGTCGGAGCAATAGTTTTCATAAAGAGTATGTTCCTCACTCCAGGTTTCGCCGCCGTCCTTGCTGAAGATTACCCGGATTCCGTAGGGGAGAGCTCTTCGTGAAAAAGCGGATATCAATGTTCCCGACGAATGAAGGAAAAGGTGGGCGGGAGCACCGCTGTCATCTTTGATAATCTGTTTTGGTTCACTCCAGGTTTTTCCGTTGTCATAAGAAACGGTCTGGTAAAGAGTGAATATTTTTTCTTCTTCATTTTCTACTCGCAAATGGCAAATAATTTTTCCGTCAGGCAACTGAATTATATTAGGCTCGTCAAAACCGGGGTTGTCAATTCCCTGGGTTGAAATTTCCCCTTGGAAAGAAGCTTCTCCGCTTTCGGGGTCAATTAAATATGCCTGAACTTTACTGAGGTCATCGAATACTGTGCCTACCCACAGAATACTTCCGTCATTAAGGGCGCAAGGACCATGGGGCGAGGTTACGGGGGATTTGTAAATTGCACCGAAAGTTTTTCCGAAATCTTTGCTTATGCGGAAGTTAACGCCCAGTGCCTTAGCTTCATCCTCAGAGGAAACCGAGTTAATATATTGAAAGCACTCTTCCGTCTGTGGCATATTATTTCTTTGAAATTCAAGAGTATTATTGAACGATGTGACAATCAATCCGCTTTCTCCGAAAACGGTAAGACCCACATCTCTGTCATCAAGAACAGTATCGATAACGGCTTCGGGTTCTGAATAATGCTCTCCATCATCCTTGCTGAAAGAAAGAACCCCTTTACCAAAAGGGCAGACATGCTCAATTCGATAGCCGGAAGCACCTACTGCTATTGTTCCGTTTTGTAGCTTCGTAATTGTGGGCCATCCGAAATAAGAATGGTGACCTTGGGGGTTACTCATTATAACTTTTGCAGGCCCGATTAATTTAACATTCACAGACATATTTCACCTCTAAATTTTCGGTTCAGTAGATTAAAATTTATTCTATATAAATATTTTGATTATGTCAATTACTGAAAATCCCACATTTAATCGGTTGAGTTGGTAATATCAGAAATTTAAGATAATAACAAATAAAAATGTGCTTGTCAGAACCAAAATCTGATAAGCACATTCTTTTTTTAGTCCAATATTCTGCCGTCGGTAGAGATTGTAACAACTCTCCAGGGAATGAATTTTCCACTTGCTTGTAAAGCTCTTTTTGCAGCGTTTTCAATGCCACCGCAACAGGGGACTTCCATACGGACGATGGTAACACTTTTAATATTGTTGTTTGCGATAATAGCAGTTAATTTGTCTGCGTAGTCGCCTTCGTCCAGCTTCGGACAACCGATGAGAGTAACGCGATTACGAATAAATTCATTGTGGAAGTTGCCGTAAGCGAAAGCTGTGCAGTCTGCCGCAACTAAAAGGTTTGCACCATCAAAATAAGGTGCATTTACGGGAACGAGTTTTATCTGAACAGGCCATTGTGAAAGCTGGCTTGTGGCAGGTGCAGATGTGGGAATAGCACAAGAATCTCTTTTGATAGCCTTGGAAGCAGTTCCGGGGCAACCGCAGGGAAGAGGGGAAGCTACTTTCTTTTTCTTGGATGCAAGAACTGCCGCTTCATCGTATGCGGAAGCTTCTCTTTCTTCAAAGGTAATGGCATCCACAGGACACGCAGGAAGACAATCCCCAAGTCCGTCGCAGTAATCCTCACGGGTAAGCTTTGCCTTGCCGTTTATCATTTCAATTGCGCCTTCGTGACAAGCGGCGGCACAAGCACCGCAACCATTGCATTTTTCTTCATCTATTTTAATTATTTTTCTTATCATAAAAATTACTCCTCTGTTGATTTTGTGCGGTAGCTTATTGTTTTATCTGAGTGATTTCCTGGAATGTGGGCATTGAGCTTTGCGCTCCCATTCGGCTTACTGCAATTGAACCTGCCTTGTTTCCCATATCGCAGGCGGTATAAATATCACCGCTCTTTATATATTCCAAAGCCAATGCAGCAGTAAAGCAGTCACCTGCGGCAGTTGTGTCAACAACCTGACTTTTGTAAGAGGGGAAAAGCTTTAATTCATTCCCGTCCCAAAGAGCACATCCTCTTTCGCCAAGCTTCAGAACAATATATTTTGCCTTGCTTCTTTCCTCTAATATTTTGGAAGCTTTCAAAATGTTTTCTTCCTTATCAGGATAGATACCCGTCAAAGCCTTTGTTTCGCTTTCGTTAGGGGAAAGAATTGTTGCGCCTTGCATTTTTTCTAAACTGAAATTCTTTGCAGGACCGCAGTCAATTACCGTCGTTATTCCGTTCTTTACGGCGTGGTTTACGGAGTTTATAACAACCTCTTCATTTGTTTCAAACTGCAAAAGCAAAAGGTCAATATCAGTTCCCATATCTTCAACTGCTTTTTCAGGCTCTATTTCGGTATTTGCACCTTCGTAAACAACGATTCTGTTTCTTCCCTCACCGTCTAAAATAATTGCGGCAAGTCCTGTCTGCGAACCATCGGTTGCAACGCCTGAAATATCAATGTTATTGTTTTTTAAATTCTCTAAAAGCTTGTTGCCGTTTGTATCATCAGCTACTTTGCCAATCATTTTTACATTTGCACCTAATTTTGCCAATGCAGTTGCCTGATTTGCACCTTTACCGCCGTTTGCATAGCCGTAGTCCGTACCCAGAACATTTTCTCCCACTTCGGGAACGCGCTTCATATTGAGAATTAAATCCATATTAATACTGCCAACAACAGCGGCACGAATATTTTTATACATAGCTTTTACCCCAAAATATATTCATTGAATTCTTCAGCGGCTTCAGTGATGGATTTATCTTTTAAAAATAATGCACTTGTGCCTAAAACGAAAATATCTGCTCCGCATTTGGAAAGCTTTCTGCCGTTAGGAAGGCTTATGTTGCCGTCAACCTCAATGAGAGTGTCAGGGCAGTTCCATTCCTTTAAAAGTTCTCTCGCTTCGGTTACCTTCTTCTCCGCCCCAATAAACATTTTCTGCCCTGCAAAGCCTGGCGAAACTGTCATAACAAGAAGCATATCAATATATTCTGTAAGATTCTTGACGCTTTCGACGGGTGTTCCGGGATTTATTGCAATACCTGCCTTGCAACCCTTGTTTTTAATCATTTCAAGAGTGCGGTGAATATGAATTTCTGATTCATAATGGACGCATAAAATATCATTTTCGGAAAGATTCATTCTGTCAATGAATTTTGAGGGCTCGTTAACCATCATATGAACATCCAAAGGAATATCGGTTATTTTTTTAATAGCATTAATCAAATCAAATCCCAATGTAATATTCGGAACAAATGAACCGTCCATAATATCAATATGAAGGTAATCTATACCTGCTTTTTCAAGCTCTTTTATAGAGTCAGCAAGATTTGTAAGGTCGGCGCACATTAAAGATGCAGATAAGAGTTTTTTCATTTTCTAAAAACCTTTCAGTTGTAATTTTCAATTTTAGCCTATAGCAATTTTGAAGCAAATAGGTAAATCATTTTTCGGTTCGTTTTGTAAGTTTATTTCAAGATACTCTTCATTTCTCTCAAAAGTGATTTTTTTGTCACTACCGAGAAGCTCAATGCTCTCAATGAGATAATCGTGAGGAATATGCTTTCTTAAAGTTTTTATTTTAACAGTTTTTGACGGGCGCATCTGGAAAGCGTAAAGGCAACCGTTTTTATAGGTAAATCTGAAATCCTTGTCAGTGAATTGTTGTTCGTCGCCATCGGAGAAATAGCCACCCGCTGTATTGACTTCGCCTTCACCGAACTGCTTCCAGAATGTTGTTCCGTAAATGCCTTCGCCGTTTGCTTCAAGCCACTTGCCCATAGTGAGAAGAACTTGAGTTTCCTCGTCGGTGATTGTGCCGTCGGGTTTAGGACCGATATTTATAAGCAAGTTGCCGTTTTTTGAAACGATGTCAACAAGGTCGCAGATAACCTGTCTTGCGCTCTTGTATTCGTTATCTGTTCTGTAACCCCAGGAGCATTTGCCGATTGCAGTATCCGTCTGCCAATAAAGTGGTGAAATGCCTGAAAGCGCGCCTCGCTCCACATCAAATGTTGCCACATTTGGCGGAAAAGCCTCGTGCTTATAGTTAATAGTTACTTCCTTGCCCCATTCTTCTGCCCGGTTGTAGTAATATGCGGCAAGCTTTTTCAGATATGGTTTAAAGGAATGGTTGTGAATCCACCAGTCAAAATAGAGAACTAAAGGTTGGTATTTATCTATGAGCTCACATGTGCGGACAAGCCAGTCCTCAAGCCATTCCTGACTCGCTCCGAGAGAATATGTGTCAGCAGTATATCTGTGTAAATCGCCTGAATGGAATTCTTTGCAGTAAACGGCAGGACCGTAAAAATCTCTGTATTCTTCATCATTTACATCGCTGTCACAGGTTCTGCCCATATTCATAAAGAAATAGTGCTCGGCTCTGTGAGTTGATGCGCAAAGAGTAAGCCCTTGCTTCTCGCATTCGGCTTTGAGCTCGCCAACAACGTCACGGCAGGGTCCCATTTCTTTTGAATTCCAACGGTTAAATTCTGTATCATACATTGCAAAGCCATCGTGATGCTCTGCAACGGGCATAACATATTTAATACCTGCTTTTTTGAAAAGAGAAACCCATTGGGATGCATCGAATTTTTCCGCTTTGAACATAGGAATAAAATCCTTGTAGCCGAAAGTCTTCTGGTCACCGTAGGTTTTTTTGTGGTATTCAAAATCTCCGCAGTTGGGGTCATACATACCTCTTGAATACCATTCGCATCCGTGTGCAGGTACAGAGTAAATACCCCAATGAATGAAAATGCCAAGCTTATGGTGCATATACCATTGGGGAACCTTGTGGTGCGAAAGGGAAGCCCAGTCAGCCTTATATTTGCCGTTTTCGTTAACTGTATCAATGAGTTTCAAATATTCCTGAGTTGTCATTTCTGCACCTCCTATATTGAAATCAGTATATCATAGGCGAATGTAAATAACAAGAAGGTTGTGTTGAAGAAGTTATTTATTTGTGTTATTATGTTTTCATAATACGGAAGGGGTAAAATAATATGCTGAAATCTCATATTGAATTCAAAAATGATAAGCCGTTTATATCTGTTAACGGTGAGTTGCATTCTCCTCTTGCATATACAACATATTTTGAAGAATGCGGTGAATTTTCTGACTTTATAAAAAGCGGTTATAAAATATTTTTTATAAACGTTTCTTTTACAGATTTGCCCATAAATAATTTTTCAGGCTTTACACCTTTCAGAACAGGGGTTTTTGAAAAAAATGACCCCGATTATTCCGAATTCGACGGTATTGTCAGCAGTATTGTTTCAAAATGTCCTGATGCTCTCATTTTCCCGAGAATCAATATTTCAATGCCTCGAAAATGGATTGAGGAAAATTTTATTGAAACCATTGCCACATCTAAGGGCAGTAACAGAGAATCCTTTTATTCGGATTCTTTTTTGCGTGATGGTGCAGAGCTTCTCAAAACTCTTGTTTCACACATCCGTTCTGCCGATTATTCGGGCAGAATTGCAGGGTATCAGCTTTGCGGCGGAACAACTCAGGAATGGTTTCATCACGATTTAGTCGGTTCATTTTCTTCTTTCGCTCTTGAAAAATTCAGCAAATGGATGTTGGAAAAATATGGGGTGGAAAACGCGACCTTACCCGACAGAAAAGATTTTGACAGCGGGATTTTAACGGAAGAGGTGCGTAAATATGCTCAGTTCTGTTGCGAAGCCGCCGCTAAAACTGCAGAGCATTTCGCAAAAGCTCTTAAAGAATACATAAACAATGAACAGATTGTAGGCATCTTTTATGGTTATAACGCTTTTGTAAGCGATTACCTTTGGGGAACTCACGGTATGCGCCATATTATAGATTCACCTTATATCGACTTTTTCTCTTCACCCTGTTGCTATGACGGAAACAGAAGTTTAGGTATTGACTGGGGAGATATGATACCCGTCGATTCTATAAAAAGCCATAAGAAGTTAGCTTTTATTGAATGTGATATAAGAACAAATTTAACCCGCAGGATGCAGGAATCGCGTCCGAATGAGTACCCTGATGATATTCTGCTTCTTAAAGATAGTCATGGAAATAAAACCGTGTGGAGCGGTCCTGATACCATTGAGCTTTCACTTTCGGCAATTCGAAAAGCCTTTGCCCATCAGCTGACAAAAGCTTCGGGTATATGGTGGTTTGATATGTGGGGCGGATGGTATCACCACCCCGGAATTATGGCAGAGCTTGAGAGGATGAAGGGGATTGCAGAGGCTTCAATGAACAAGAATTCTGCCGACTATCCCTGCTCTGAAACTGTATTGTTTATTGATGAAAGAGCATATGCCAATATTCCCCGAGGAAATCCCCTTATAGATTCTGTAAACAGAACAAGGGTTGCAATGGGTAATACGGGAATACCCTTTGATTTGTGTATGGTTGAGGATGCACCGAAAGTGCTCCATAAATACCGCGCAGCAATTTTCACCGCACCCATTCCCTCGGAATGTGGAAAAAAGGCAGTTGAATTATGCAAAAATCTGAATGTTTCTTATGTTCAGACAAGGGAAGAAAAGCCTTTTTATGATACTAATGAGCTTCGCGATTTCCTTGTTTCATCGGGTGTTCATTGCTATAACGACGAAAATTGCGTTGTTTATGCAGGTGGCGGTTACCTCGGAATTCACAGCGTTATAGACGGCGAAATCTCTATAAACCTCCCGAAAAAGTACAGGGTCAAATCCCTGCTGGGTGTAGCATTACCCGAATTGGAAACCGACAAAATCATAATCAATATGAAAAAACACGATACCGCAGTTTTTGAGTTGAGATAAGACTTTTCAAAATACCAACTGTTTCATACTGATTGATTTTTATATATTAAGATGGTATAATAACGATTATAGTTAGTCGAAGCATCAGGTGGTGAGCGATTTGAATTTATTACATATGAAGTATGCAGTTGAGGTTGCGAAATTGGGTTCTTTAGGTAAAGCCTCTGAAACCCTGCTTATTGCGACTCCCAATATAAGCCGTTCCATAAAGGAATTAGAAAATGACCTTGGTATATCTATTTTTGAACGTACTACTAAAGGTATGGAGCTTACTCCGGAAGGGGAAGAGTTCATTAACTTTGCAAAAAGAATTCTTGGTCAGATTGAGCAGGTTGAGGATTTCTATAAAAAGGGGACTGCTAAAAAACAAGAGTTTTCTATTTCTGTTCCCAGAGCTTGTTATATTTCTGAAGCCTTTGCAGAATTCTCAAAATCACTGACCGGTGATGCGGCAGAAATTTTCTATAAAGAAACAAACTCCCAGCGAACAATCAAAAATATGCTTGAGCATGATTATAAGTTGGGCATAATCCGTTATGCCGAAAACTATGACAGATACTTTAAATCTATGCTTGAAGAAAAAGGCTTTCAGTATGAATTGGTAACGGAATTTACTTATTCTCTCATTATGAGCGCAGATAACCCCTTGGCAAAGAAAGAAAATATTTCTTATGATGATTTAAAGGATTACATTGAAATTGCTCATGCAGACCCTTATGTTCCCTCAATGCCTCTTTCAAAGGTTGTTAAGGAAGAATTGCCTGATAACATAAACAGAAGAATTTTCATTTTTGAAAGAGCAAGTCAGTTCGATTTGTTATCAATGAATCCTGATACTTTTATGTGGGTTTCACCCGCTCCCGAGAGCCTTCTTGAACGATATAATTTAGTTCAGAAAAAATGCGGAGATAATAAAAAGGTATATAAAGATGTTTTGATTTATAAAAATGGCTATAAGCTTACAAAGCTTGACCGTCAGTTCATTACTGCCTTATGCGAATCAAAAAGAAAAAATCTTAAAATAAAGTGAACTTTTAACCGATTTGAGAAAAACTCAAATCGGTTTTTTCTTATATTTTTGGGTGTTATCATTTTTGATAACACCGGTTATCTGTTTTAAGAATTCCATAATCCGACAAAGGTTGTTAAAATAATAACAAAGTTAACCGAGGGCGAAGTGCGAACAGAGCCCACCCAAACTATGTAATTATTATTAGGAGGATATAAATGGACATGAAGTACGAAATTGTTGATTGCGTTGAAAAGCTTCAGGAAGCTATTGAGCGCACAAGAGAGGCACAGAAAAAATTTGCTACATACACTCAGGAACAGGTAGATAAAATTTTCCTTGCTGCCGCATCCGCTGCAAACAAAGCAAGAATTCCTCTTGCAAAAATGGCTGTTGAAGAAACAGGTATGGGTATCGTAGAAGATAAGGTTATTAAAAATAACTATGCTTCTGAATACATCTATAATGCTTACAAGGATGCAAAGACCTGCGGCGTTATTGAAGAAGATAAAGCATTCGGTACCAAAAAGATTGCAGAACCCATCGGTGTTGTTGCTGCGGTTATTCCCACAACTAACCCCACATCAACTGCAATTTTCAAATGTCTTCTTGCTCTTAAAACAAGAAATGCAATTATCATCTCTCCTCACCCCAGAGCAAAGAACTGCACAATCGCTGCTGCAAAGCTCGTTCTTGAAGCTGCAGTCCAGGCAGGTGCTCCCGAAGGAATCATCGACTGGATTGACGTTCCTTCTCTTGAAATGACAAACACAGTAATGAAAGAAGCAGACATCATCCTTGCAACAGGTGGTCCCGGTATGGTTAAGGCTGCTTACTCCAGCGGTAAACCCGCTCTCGGTGTTGGCGCAGGTAACACTCCCGCAATCATTGATGACTCTGCAGACCTTCTTCTTGCTGTTAACTCAATTATTCACTCAAAAACATTTGATAACGGTATGATTTGCGCTTCTGAGCAGTCAGTTATCGTTCTTGAAAATATTTACGATGCAGTAAAAACAGAGTTTGCAAGTCGTGGTTGCTACTTCCTTAACGATGCAGAAACAGAAAAGGTAAGAAAAACAATCATCATCAACGGCGCTCTTAATGCAAAAATCGTTGGTCAGCCTGCTGCAAAAATCGCAGAGCTTTCAGGTGTAACAGTTCCCGAAGGAACAAAAATCCTTATCGGTGAAGTTGAAAGCGTTGACATCAGCGAAGAATTTGCTCATGAAAAGCTTTCACCCGTTCTTGCAATGTATAAAGCAACATCCTTCTCCGATGCTCTTGATAAAGCAGAACAGCTTGTTGCAGACGGTGGTTACGGTCATACTTCTTCCGTATATCTTAACGAAGTAACAGAAACAGAAAAAATCAATGAATTTGCTGCAAGAATGAAAACTTGCCGTATTCTTGTTAACACACCCTCATCACACGGCGGTATCGGTGACCTTTACAACTTCAAACTTGCTCCCTCTCTTACTCTTGGTTGCGGTTCCTGGGGCGGTAACTCAGTTTCCGAAAACGTTGGTGTTAAACACCTTTTAAATATCAAAACAGTTGCAGAAAGAAGGGAAAATATGCTTTGGTTCCGTGCACCCGAAAAGGTTTATATCAAGAAAGGTTGTCTTCCTGTTGCTCTTGA
>JAZQLF010000032.1:0-4135 GCA_045542535.1 Acutalibacteraceae bacterium
CTTGGCTCACAGAACGACATGGCACGATCCGACTTGCTAAAGAATTAACTCTTTTAGGTGTGTTTTCAGGCAAAGAGATGCACAACATTTACCCCAACGGCGATGAAGTATCAAACGTTGATATTGTTTATATCTGCAAAAGCTACGAGGGTGAATTGCATTGTCAGACAGGCGAGGTTGAGAACCTAAAGTTCTTTGATATTTCTGCTTTACCTGATAACATTTTTAAGCCCAATTTACCTGCGATTGAAGAATATATTTCAAAGTATAAAACAAGGTGACGAATTATGATTAAAATAGATGCAGGGGAGTTCTTTCTTGTTGAGCCGTGTGAGGAATATGCAGAGCAGATTGCTGAATATAAACAGTCTTTTCTGGATGCAGACTCCTCAATGGATGGTTGCGGTCCTCTTCGCAGATGCGAGGACTCACTGACATATATTTCGGAGTGCAGAAAATACACATCACCCGAAACACTTCCTGAAGGATGGGTTTTAACAACGCAGTTTTTCTACATCCGTAAATGTGATAATCGTCTTGTTGGTATGATACAGGTGCGCCATTATTTTAATGACTTTCTTTCTAAGTTCGGCGGTCACATCGGGTATTCTATAAAGCCTGACGAAAGAAGAAAAGGCTATGCAACATCAATGCTCAAAGCCATTCTCCCGTATTGCAAAGACCTCGGTCTTGATAAAATACTCATAACCTGTATTGACGGCAACATAGGTAGCGAGAAAGCAATACTCAATAACGGTGGTGTTTATGAATCAACTGTATATGAACCTGATGGAAAACGCAATTTAAAAAGATTTTGGATAACATTGTAAAGGAAAAATTATGAAAGAAAACCCCATCGCAAAACACTATGACATTTTAATAAACGAAGGCAACGACCCTGTTCACGACCCCGCACCACTTAAAGCGTATATGGATAAGTGGGATGGTCAGGAGTTTATTGATAAAATGCAATTATCAAAGGAAAAGACTGTTCTTGAAATCGGTGTAGGAACAGGCAGACTTGCTGTTCGTACTGCACCACTTTGCAAGGCTTTTTATGGTATCGATATTTCACCCGAAACAATAAAAGGAGCTCAAAAGAACCTTGAAGAATACCAAAATGTAAATCTCATGTGTGATGATTTTATGACATATAATTTCAAACTTACCTTTGATGTTATATATTCATCACTTACATTTATGCATATAAAAGACAAACCAAGTGCTATAAACAAGGCTCGGCAGTTACTTAAAAATGGTGGTTTATTTGTGTTATCTACAGATAAAAACCAAGATAAATATATTGATATCGGTTCAAATAAAATTGAGGTTTATCCCGACACAGCGGCAGATATTACACGGTGCATAAACAATTCGGGTTTACAATTTCTTGAACACTATGAAACTGAATTTGCAAATGTTTTTATTTGCAGGAAATGAAAAAGGACAAAAAATGAAAATAATCAACACTTGTGAAAAAATTAAATCCGTTTTTGCAGATGGTTATGATATTAAATTGTGGCGTGAATATGCAGGTGAAATATCAAAAAATCTTACGTCAAAATGCGAAAACGATGCCAAAAACTATGATTTTGAAAAAGAGGTTCTGCCTGTTCTTGAAAATGCTTTGAATGAAGAAAAAATCGATTTTGTAAGCCGTAATTTTCAAATAGTAATTGACACTTTGAACGAAAATCTTTCAAAGCTTTTTGAGAGCGAGCCTGACATAAATATTATTCTTTATCTTGGACTTTGTAATGGTGCAGGTTGGGCAACTACACTTGACGGCAAAAATACCGTTCTTCTCGGTGTTGAAAAGATTATCGAGCTTAATTGGGGCGATGAAACAAATATGCGCGCCCTGATACTGCACGAAATCGGTCATTTATGGCACAAAATGAACGGAAATCTTTATATTCCTGATTTCACTAAACGCAGAAAAGCTATTCAGCAACTCTATCAAGAGGGTGTTGCTATGGTTTGCGAACAGATTTTATGTGATGATGAATTTTATCATCAGAATAAAGACGGTTGGCTTGATTGGTGCTATGACAACGAGAACGATATAAAGAAAGAATATCTCCGTTGCCTTGATGAAAAAGAAAGTGTTCAGGATTTCTTTGGCGATTGGCAGAGCTACAACGGTCATTCTGATGTGGGCTATTTTCTCGGTTGCCGTTTTGTGCGTCACCTTATGAAAAAGCAGACCATAAAAGAAGTTGCGAATATGAAATACAAGGTAATAAACAAAGCATTCACAGAGTTTGCAAACACGGTTATCGAACCTCTCAAACTCGAAGAATACTACAAGTGCTCTAACATCTGGAACATGAAAGCTCAACCTCTTGCCGAAAAGTGGCGTGAGGAAATTGAGTCGGGCAATCGTCTTGTTTTTATTTATAAAATCAATGGCGAGTTTATAGGTGAGGGTGCATTGGTTTTAGATACAGGCGACCCTGATTATACTATATCTGGTCAGCGTGTTTATGTTTCGAGAATGATTGTTAAAAAGGAATACAGGAACCGTGGTATCGGTAGCGAAATTCTTGCGTTCCTTGTTGATAAAGCTAAGAAAATGGGATTTGTTGAAATGACTATCGGTGTTGATAAGGATAACGAAAACGCCTTGCATTTATACAGAAAATACGGCTTTACCGAAGTCCTTTTTGATGGTGCTGATAAAGACGGAGAATATTATAAGTTAATGAAGAGAATATAAAAGCAAACACCTATGAAACTGAGATTTTTCGGCTTCATAGGTGTTATTTTATTTAAAGCTTAACTTTTATAAAAATGACAGATTCGGCAGGAAGCTTGCTTTTGAATTCATAATCCTCCCAGACAGCTCCATCTGTAATAATCTTACATTCAGTGATATGCTTGACACCAATTAAATCAAGCTCAATGGCCTTTTCTTCTTCGGTTACGTTTGCCATAACAATGCATCCGTCTGCATCTCTTGATGCGCATGCATAAACGCCCTCGGGTAACTCACCAATCTGGATTTGCTTGCTTCGCTTATAAAGCTCACCGAAAGCAACAAAGGAATAATAGGTGGGGAGAGGCTTGAAGCTTACGCAGTCAAAAAGCCCTGCATATATTCCCATATTGCATCTTGCATCATAAAACATCGCGCTATCCAATGAGGTGCCTTGCAATGCTAAAAGCATTCCGCAGGTGAGTGCAGCGTGCCTGATTGTTCCCTTAAGCTCAGGGTGGAAGTTCCATTCGTTTAGGGTGTGCTCGGCACTTTCGTAGCCTACATCATCCAAACGCTTTCGGGCATAGGTAGCCCATTGAAGATTTGCTTCAATATCGGCATAGCTGTGCCATGAGAAAAAGTCCAATGGACAATTATGTGCCTTGATGTACTCTAAAAATCCATCAAGGAAATCAATGAAATATTGGTAGCGTGGTGAGCAAGCGCCGACATTGGTTTGACTATCGGTAATAGCGTAGAAGCCACAACTTGCATAGCCACCGATTTTAAGGTGTGGGAACCTTTCTTTAAGGTGCTTTGAAGCAACCTCATATAGCCTGTAGTAATCCTCGGGTGTGCCTGCCCACATCTGATTTTCTTCAGGACTTTCAAAATTATCAGGCTCGTTCCATATTTCCCAATAGGTTATTTTATAGTTGAAGCCATTTGCCCAGCCCTCGGTATAATGACGGATAACGCCCTCGCAGATACGCGCCCATTTTTCATAATCACTGGGTGGGTCAATGCGATAAGCCTTGATTTTACGGTGGTTTTCAATAGTTACACCTAAACGGAAGAAGGGCTCAATACCACGCTCAACAAGAGCGTTGATAAGTAAGTCCGTAAAATCAAAGTCATAGCTTTCAGGGTCTTCAGGGTCACGGGAAAAATCACGGAAAAGGTTAGGTATATCCACATACAGATTACCACCAAAGGCACCGCCTACATCGTGAAGGCGTGAATAGGGGATATGAGCCTCTTTAAGATAATCACACATAGAAAAATCAATGCCTGTAAATGGTGGCTGACCCACACCGTGCATAGGCTTGATTGTACCGATTTCCTGAGTAAAGTCCATAGTAGTTTTGCTCAACTAAAACACCCCGTATCTTAGATTTATGATAATTATACCACCCATAACACAAAAAGCAACAG
>JAZQLF010000033.1:0-30239 GCA_045542535.1 Acutalibacteraceae bacterium
AATACGTATTTACTGAGCCAAGCAAGCTTTCTTACATAGCTGTTCTTATTTTAAGCGTTATTCTTTCTGTTTCGGGTATGTTTGGTGACCTTGCCGCATCCACAATCAAGCGTAATTTTGGCATCAAGGACTTCGGCAACCTTCTTCCCGGTCACGGTGGTATAATGGACAGATTTGACAGTTTTCTCTTTATTATGCCTGTTCTTTACGGAACAATTTACCTTATGAATAGTGTGGGTGCATTATGAAAAGTATAAATTTATTGGGCTCAACAGGCTCAATCGGTGTTCAGACTCTTGACGTTGCCCGTACCCACGGGTATAAAATCGAAGCATTGACCGCTCATTCAAGTGTTGATGCTATTGAAAATCAAATTCGTGAATTCAAGCCCCGCTACGCCGCACTTGTTGATGAAAAGGCGGCAGCAGACCTTAAGGCTCGCGTTGCGGATTTGCCCGTTAAGGTGCTTAGCGGTCTTGAAGGTGTTTCCTTCTGTGCCGCAGAGGGTGATGGTAATATTACTCTCAATTCAGTTGTTGGTATGGCAGGTCTTAAGCCTACTGTTGATGCAATAAATGCAGGCAAAACAATTGCCCTTGCCAATAAGGAAACTCTTGTTGCAGGTGGTAAGCTTGTTACTGATGTGGCAAAAAAGAACAATGTTGAGATTTTACCTGTTGACAGTGAGCACTCTGCAATCTTTCAGTGCCTTTTAGGTAAGCCCCGTAATTCTGCACTTAAAAGAATTATTCTTACTGCATCAGGCGGACCTTTCTTTGGTAAAACTAAGGAGGAGCTTAAAAATGTTACTCTTGCCGATGCTCTTAAGCACCCGAGCTGGAGTATGGGTCAGAAGATTACAATCGACAGTGCAACTATGTTCAATAAAGGTCTTGAGCTTATTGAAGCGGTGTGGCTTTTTGATGTGAGCCCCGATATGATTGACATCGTTGTTCACAGAGAAAGCATTGTCCATTCTCTTATTGAATATGATGATAATTCCGTTATTGCTCAATTAGGTCATCCCGATATGAGATTGCCTATACAATTTGCAATAACTTACCCGGAGCGATTCCCTTCACCTGAAAAACAGCTTGATTTATGGGAAGTTGGAAATCTCTCATTCTATAAGCCCGACTACGAAAATTTCCCCTGTATGAATATTTGCCGTGATGCTATTACAAAAGGTGGTCTTTATCCCGCTGCAGTTAACTGTGCAAACGAAGAGGCAAACCTGCTTTTCAGACAGGGTAAAATATCATTTAACGCTATTCCCGAGCTTATTTCTCTCGCATCTGAATATACCGCAAAGAAGCAGAATTTTACCTTGCAGGATGTTCTTGATACAGATGTTTTAATGAGAGAAAAAGTCCGTGAATTAGCAAAAGTATAATTCTTGTTTTTTAATTTATCAAAGAGGTGTTAACCATAGAAAATTTTGATATCGGCGCAATTTGGAGCAGCGTCTGGCCTTTTTTACTTGCAATATTTCTTTTTGGGGTAATTATTGCCATTCACGAATTCGGTCACTTTTCCTTTGCAAAGCTTTTTGATGTTCAGGTCAATGAGTTTTCTCTTGGTATGGGTCCCAAACTCTTAAAAAAGAAAAAAGGCGAAACAACATATGCATTACGACTTTTTCCTATCGGTGGCTTTGTAAGTATGGAAGGTGAGGACGAGGATAGCGAAAATCCAAGAGCCTTCAATAACAAACCTGCTTGGCAGAGATTTATAATTGTTGCGGCAGGTGCTATTCTTAACCTTATTTTAGGTGTTGTAGTTGTTGGTGTTTGCCTTTCCTGCGGTGACCTTGTAGGTACTCGCCAGATTCATAGCTTTATGGAAGAATCTGTCAGCGATAAAAGCGGTCTTAAAGCAGGGGACGAGATTATAAAAATAAATAATACTCACGTGTATTCTTCACAAGGTGTTGCTTTCAACATGGTGCGCGATACCGATAACAAGCTTGATATTACAGTTATTCGTGATGGGGAAAAGGTTCTCATTGAAGGCGTTGAGTTCAAGCAGTTCGAGTTTGAGGGCAGAAAATATATTCAGCAGGATTTCTACATCGTTGGTGAAGAACCGGGAGTTCTGAATGTTCTCAAAAACGCTGTGCTGGATTCTGCATCAATAGTTCAGATGGTAAGACTCAGCCTTGTTGATATGGTAACAGGCAAATATGGTATGAAGGATGTTTCGGGTCCTATCGGAACAATTTCTGCTATTGCAGAATCTACCGCAGAGCCTGAAGAGCTTTCTGATAAGCTTCTTACAGCTCTCAATTTCCTTTCTATGATCACCATTAACGTTGGTATGTTTAACCTTCTTCCTTTACCCGCACTTGACGGTGGCAGACTTTTCTTTATTTTAATAGAGATGATAAGAAGAAAACCCATACCCGCTAAAAAAGAAGGTATAGTTCATACAGTTGGACTTGTACTTTTGCTTATATTGATGGTTGTAATTTCAATTAACGACGTTATAAAGCAGTTTTAAACGCACTCACTTGAGGTGAATTTTTATGATTAGAAGAGTTTCAAGACAAGTTAAAGTAGGTAATATTAAAATCGGTGGAGATGCGCCCATTGCAATTCAGTCAATGCTTAACGCTCTTGCAAGTGATTATGAGGGCAATTTAAAGCAGCTCAAAGCCCTAGAAGACGCAGGCTGCGAAATTGTACGTATGGCTGTGCCCGATATGGAAGCAGTTAAGGTCCTCGGTAAGCTTAAAGAGCATAGTAATGTGCCTCTTGTTGCCGATATTCACTTTGATTATAAACTTGCTCTTGAAAGTCTTAATGCAGGGGTTGATAAAATCCGAATTAACCCCGGAAACATCGGCTCTGCAGATAGAGTTGCCGCTGTTGCTGATGCTTGTCAGCTTAAAAATGTGCCAATAAGAATCGGTGTTAATTCCGGCTCAGTTGAAAAGGATTTACTGGAAAAATTCGGCGGTGCAACACCGGAAGCTATGGTGGAAAGTGCATTCCGTCACGTTAAGCTTCTTGAAGATTGCGGATTTTATGATACTGTTATTTCCATTAAATCTTCTGATGTTTCCAATATGGTTGAGGCTTATTCACTTGTTGCCCAAAGGTGCGATTACCCCTTGCACCTTGGTGTTACTGAAGCAGGAACAGAGAGAAGCTCTCTTATTAAATCCTCAATCGGCATCGGTTCACTTCTTCTTAAAGGCATCGGCGATACCATAAGAGTTTCCATTACAGATGACCCGGTTAAAGAAATTTATGCCGCAAAAGATATTCTTAAAGCGGTTAATGTAAGGGTTGAAACACCCCAAATCGTTTCCTGTCCCACTTGCGGACGAACAAAAATTGATCTTGTTTCCCTTGCAAATCAGGTGGAAAATGCGGTCAGAGATATTAAAAAGCCTATTAAAATTGCCGTTATGGGTTGCGTTGTTAACGGACCCGGTGAGGCAAAAGAAGCCGATATCGGCATTGCAGGAGGGGATGGTTGCGCTGTTCTCTTCAAAAAAGGCGAAATTTTACGAAAGGTTTCAGAAGAAAATGTCCTCAAAGAGCTTCTTGAGGAAATTGATAAAATATGATGTATAATTTTTTAGATATTTTCGGTGAATATATTGCTACAGAAAAATATCGCAGTATGCTTCAGAATACAAGCTTCACCGATTTAGAGATAAATAAAGACTCAATGTCTATGAAAGCACTTCTTCATGTTGATGCTTTTCAGAACATTATGTGTCTTAAAGCAGTTGCAAATGAAATAAAAGCAGCATTAAAATTTAAAATCGTTGAATTTGAATATATTTTGCCGCCTGAGGCATTGACAGAAAGCTGTTTCCCGATGCTTTTGAAGGTTGTAAGAGTTAATGTTCCTCAGACAAATGGCTTTCTTGATAGTATTGAAACAAATTTCACAGGTGATGTTTTTACCGTTGATTTTCTTAGAAGCGGTCGTGATATTTGCGTAAATGCCGGAGCGGATAAATATTTAGAGGAATACATAAAAACTCATTTTAACAGAAATATTACTGTTGAATTTACCGGTAAGGATTCAAACGAAGAAGAATTTTTAAGAAAACAGCAGGAGATAGACTCTTCAAATAAAACCCTTCGTCCTCAGGCTCAGTATGAAAACTTCCCTGATGTACCTCTTGATTTTAATACCGTTAAAACAATCATCGGTAACTTTAAATATCAGAAGCCTAAGGCTATGGAAGAGGTTACCTATGAAGACGGTCAGGTTTTCGTCTGGGGTGACATTTTCAAATATGAAAAAAGAGAAACCAAGGATGGAAAGAGATATATTATCGAATTTAATATTACCGATAATACAGGCTCATTCGGTTGTAAATTCTTTGATACAAAGGAACAGCTTGAATACCTCGATTCTCAGTTAAAGGACGGCGTAACAGTTCTTGTTCGCGGTGTTTTAGGCTATGACGATTATAAAAAAGATTTTGTTATAAAGCCTAACTGCGTTGCTACAATTCAGAAGGTTGATTTTGTTGACGAGGCAGAGGAAAAACGAGTAGAACTCCATCTTCATACCAATATGTCCGCAATGGATGCTATGAGTAGCGCAAAATCTATTGTTAAAAGGGCTATGAAGTGGGGTCATAAGGCTATCGCTATTACAGACCACGGTTGCGTTCAGGCATTCCCCGAGGCTTGTAATACCGCAAGGGGTAGTGACTTTAAAATCATTTACGGTTGCGAATGCTACCTTGTTAATGACTACAATTCCGATGGCTCAAAGAAAACTCTTGAAGAAATAAAAGCGGACAAGTATTACCACTGTATTCTTCTCGTTAAGAATAAAGTTGGTCTTAAGAACCTTTATAAGCTTGTTTCAGCTTCTAATATTGACTATTTCCATAAAAAACCAAGAATGCCCAAAAGCCTTATTGAAGAAAGACGAGAAGGTCTTATTATCGGTAGCGCTTGTGAGGCAGGTGAGCTTTACCGCGCAATTTTAGCAGGGGAAAGCCACGAAAAGCTTAAAGAAATTGCATCATTCTATGATTATCTTGAAATTCAGCCAACAGGCAACAATGAATTTATGATAACTAAAAATGATGGCGAGTATGAAAAAATCAATTCCTACGCTGATATTGAAAGCATCAACCGAATGATTATAAATCTTGGTGATGAGCTCGGTAAGAAAACTGTTGCTACCGGTGACGTTCACTTCCTTGATAAGAATGATGCTAAATACAGAGCAATTCTTCAAGCAGGACAAGGCTTCTCCGATGCTGATAATCAAGCTCCCTTGTATTTTAAAACAACAACTGAAATGCTTGAGGACTTTGCATACTTAGGTGAAGAAACTGCAAAAGAAGTTGTTATTACCAACACAAATTATATTGCAGATATGATTGAACCGGGTATCTTACCCATTCCCGATGGTACATTTAACCCAATTATTCCCGGTGCGGAAGAGGATTTGACAAAGCATTGTTGGGACAGGGCAAAGGAATGGTACGGCGACCCAGTTCCCAAGGTAGTTGCAGACCGACTTGAAAAAGAGCTTAAATCCATTATTGAAAACGGATTTGCAGGTCTTTATATGATTGCCCGACTTCTTGTTAAGCATTCGGAAGAATGTGGCTATTATGTTGGCTCGAGAGGTTCTGTTGGTTCATCCTTTGTTGCTATAATGGCAGGTATTTCCGAGGTTAACCCCTTACAGCCTCACTACCGCTGTACTAATTGTAAATATTCCGAATTCTTCTTGCATAACGAGGTTGGTTCAGGCTTTGACTTGCCCGAAAAAAACTGTCCCGAATGTGGCACACCTTTGTTCCGTGACGGTCACGAAATTCCCTTTGAAACCTTCCTTGGCTTCTTTGGTGATAAATCTCCCGATATCGACCTTAACTTTGCAGGTGAGTATCAGAGCCAGTCCCACAGATACACAGAAGAGCTTTTCGGTAAAGCATACGTTTTCAAAGCGGGTACAATTTCCGGTGTTGCAGAAAAAACCGCTTACGGCTTTGTTAAGAAATATGTTGAAGAACGCGGTCTTAATATCACCAAAGCAGAAATTGACCGTCTTACCTTAGGTTGCACCGGCGTTAAGAGAACGACGGGTCAGCACCCGGGCGGTATGGTTGTTGTTCCCAATACCTATGAGGTTGAGGATTTCACTCCCGTTCAAAGACCTGCGGACGACGCAACAAAAGATATTATCACAACACACTTTGACTTTAACTCAATGCACGATACTTTGTTAAAGCTTGACGAGCTGGGCCATGATGTTCCCACAATTTATAAGCATTTAACTGACTTAACAGGCATTGATGTTCTTGATATTGATATCAGTGACAGAAAGCTTTATGAGCTTTGCACTTCTCCCGAACCTCTCGGAATTACTGCAGAGGAATTAGGATGGCCAACAGGTACACTTTCCATTCCCGAAATGGGAACTGATTTCACAAAAGGAATGCTTCTTGAAGCGAGACCTCAGACCTTTGCCGACCTTATTCAGATTGCAGGTCTTTCCCACGGTACTGCCGTTTGGCTCGGTAACGCTCAGGACTTAATCCGTGATGGTATTTGCACCATTTCCGAGGTTAGCGGTACTCGTGACAGTATTATGGTTTATCTTCTTCATAAAGGTCTTGAACCTAAACAGGCTTTTGATATTATGGAAGATGTCCGTAAGAAAAATAAACAGCTTAAGCCCGAGCAGGAGCAGATGATGAGAGACCACGATGTTCCTGAATGGTACATTGACTCTTGTAAAAAAATTCAGTATATGTTCCCCAAGGCACACGCGGCGGCATATATTATTGCTTCTCTTCGTCTTGCTTGGTTCAAGGTTTATAAACCTCTTGAATATTACTGTGCTTATCTTACCGTTCGTGGCGGTGATGTTGATGCGGAGTCAATGTCAAAGGGCAAGGAAGCAGTTAAAACCTTGCTTCAGATGATCAGAAACAAGGGTAAAGAAGCTTCCAACGCGGAAAAAGATAAAGAAACAATTATGATGATTGTTTACGAGGCTATGGTTCGCGGAATTGAGTTCTTACCAATTGATATTTATAAATCAACTGCTCATTCCTATGAGCCTGAGGACGGAAAAATCAGAATGCCATTCTCTGCTCTTGCAGGTGTTGGTGATGCGGCGGCAGAACAGTTGGCAAAGGCTAAAGACGACGGTGGTCCTGCATTTTCTTCAGTTGAAGATTTTGAAATACGTTCAGGCGCAGGTAAATCAACTGTTGCACTTCTTAAAGCTTGTGGTGCATTTGGAGATTTACCCGATAGTGACCAGATATCATTATTTGAGTTTTAGGAGATAATGTTATGAAAAAATCAAAAATTATTAAAACAGGCTTAGGCGTTGCTGCTTTGGCAGGTGTTGGGGTTAGTATGGTTCGTGCCGCAACAACCTATAAAGCAAAGCCCATTGAAAATGCTAATATTGGTGAAGAGGAAAAGGTTGATGTTGATAGATTTATAAAAAATCTTTCCGATGCAATCAAAATTCCCACTATTGCTAACAGAGATGAAAGCCTTGTGGACTGGACACCCTTTGATGAGTTCCACGCTATGCTTGAAAAGGCATATCCTCTTATGCATGAAAAGCTTGAAAAGCAGATTATTTCAACTCGTAGCCTTTTGTATCATTGGAAGAGTGAGCATCCCGAAAAAGAGCCTATTGCTCTTCTTTCCCATCAGGATGTTGTGCCCGTTACTCCCGGTACAGAGGATGACTGGAAATACCCTGCATACAGCGGTGAGGTTGCGGAAGGTTTCCTTTGGGGCAGAGGCGCAATTGATATGAAAAACCACCTTATTGGTGTTTGCGAAGCAGTTGAAACTCTTCTTGAAGAGGGCTATGTTCCTGAAAGAGACGTTTATCTCTGCTTCGGTCATAATGAAGAGGTTATGGCAGAGGGTGAAATCTGCGGTGCAGATTGTATGATGCGTTGGTTCAAAGAACGTGGCATCAAGCTTGACAGCGTTCTTGATGAAGGTGGCGCAATTCTCGAAGCAAAGGTTGATAGGGTTATTGACGGTCACCTTGCAGGTGTTGGTATTGCAGAAAAAGGTCACGTTGACTTTGAAATTTCTGTTAATGCTAAAGGCGGTCACTCTTCACAACCGCCCAAGCATAGCGCTTTAGGTGAGCTTTCAAGAATTGTTTGTAAATTAGAAAATAATCAGTTTAAGGCGGAGCTTACACCTCAGCTCTATTCACTTTTCAATGAAATCGGTAAAAACACAACTTACCCCGTAAGATGCGTTATGAGTAATCTTCCGATACTCAAACCTCTTGTAACAAAGATTTGCTCCGAAATTCCCCCCGTTGCTTCTATGATGAGAACAACAACTGCGGTTACTATGGCAAATGGTAGCCCTGCGCCCAATGTTCTTCCTCAGAAGGCAACTGTAAATGTTAATTTCCGCATTATGCCCGGTCAGACAATCGAGGATGTTGAAAAGCACATCAGAAAAATTGCAGGTCCTAAAGCAGAAATCAAGCTTGTAAGTGGTAAAAATCCCTCGAAGATTTCTCCCACAGAATCAAGAGCATTCGATGCTATAAGAGAAATCTGCAAGGAAATGGACCCCAAAGCAATTGTTGCTCCCTATCTTGTAATGGGTGGTACTGATGCACGAAATTATGAGGATGTTTGTGATAATATCTACCGTTATTCACCCTTCCTTATGGATACTGCACTTCTTCTTACTTGCCACGGAACAAACGAGAGAATTCCTCTCACATCTCTTAAAGATGGCGTTGTGTTCTTCAAGAAGTATATAAGAGCTCTTACAAATGATTAATTAATAGTAAGATGCCAGATCCCAGATCCCAGATTTTATAGCATAAACTTTATTGTTCTGGATTTTACCAATTAAAGATTTAAAATTAAAAGGCGGTCCTCCACTCTTTGAAAAGAGGTAAGGACTCGCCTTTATATTTTGCACTTATTCTTTTACACATATAATTAAAAATAATACGCTTTGCAGTTCCATCTGTGGCGAAAAATTGCTTTGCAATCAAGAACCTTCCGTCACAAATACAACAACATTATTTGATTATCTTTACTCCTTGCGAAGCTAACTGGTATCTGGTAACTGGCATCTGGCATCTAATTAAATGATTTTATATTCTTTTCATATTCTGTGAAGAATTTCTGCAGAATTTCTTCATCATTTTTATTACCTCTTAAGCAGATTGAAACACTTAAATCTCCATTGATGCTAAGAGCCGTCATAACCGCGCAGGGCTTGTTCTTTGCCGCACCTGCCACAAATGCAGAAAAAGGCTTATTATCTGCAAGGGAGAAAGCAACTGTATCAATTTTACCAACGTTGCTAACAGAAAGAGTGGGGTTGCGATAAAAGAACTTAACAATAGGCTCTGCCTGAATATAAAACATTGATTTATATGCAAAATTCAGAAGGGGAATACCGTGAAGTCCCATGAATTCATCGGCTTTCAGCTCTTTTGTTTTATTGATTACAATTGAAAGTGTTTCTTTTAAATCATTACCCATTCTCTCAACTGCACAATGGCTGAAAGAAACGTGGTTAGTGTAGCCGATAGAACTTAAATCTTTAATGTGTCGCCTCAAATCCGTTGCGCAAGAAACGCTTATGCTTTCCTCGCTCTTGAAGTTTGCAACCTTTTTAAGAGCATCAATATATGAAGCCACAAGCAAATCGTTAACTGTTCCGCCTTGAGCTTTTGTGAAAGCAACCGCCTTATAAAAATATTCTTTTTCGATTTTCCTTGAAACAATAACAACATCTTTTTCGATATTATCGTTTTCAAAGGGGAAACGGTGCTTGTCACGGGGAGAAACATTGGCTAATTGCTTCTTTGCTTTCTTTTTGAAAGAGTTCTCCATATCTTTATAAACCTCTGTGTACTTTCTTGAGCCAACAGAGAAGCAAAGAGGGGAGTTACCTTTTAAAACGTAATCGGAGTAGGCTTTGCAAAAGTCCCTCCAGAACGCCTTAAAACCGCCGCCATCCATACACATATGGTTCCATATAAAAAGTATATAGGTTTTGCCCTGGTGGTAGAAAAGACCAATATTAAACTGAATATTGCTTTTAAGCGGGATTTCCCGGGAAAAGAATTCCTTTTTAGCCTTTTCTAAATCGGTAACCTCTTTAGCGAAAACAAATTCATTAACATTATAATCCGCAACGCGCCAATAGGGCGCAATCGGGTTTCTTATAACCTGAGAATGTAAGAAGGGTGCACTTTCAAGAGCGCAAACCGCAACATTTTTGAAGGCTTCTTCATCAACCAAAAAGTCATAGTCAACCTCAAAACGCGCCATTCTGTCCATATATTTTCTGCACATAAGATTTATCTTGTCATACATCTGGCAGGGTAAAGTCTTTTTTAATATATGGGGATTTTTTTCTTTAAAAGCTATTAAATCCTTAATTACCTTTTCGTCAGTAAGTCCTTTTTCTTTAAGCGAAAGCACTTCCTGTTCATATTTTAATTTCATATTTAATCCTCGATATGTGAGAAGAAGAAATCTCTCTTCTCATCAGTATCAATAACCTTAATAGGCTTAACCTGATTAAGATTTGCACCGCGTTTTCTTAATACCTCACGGTAATCGTCATAAGTACCTTTTTTGAGGAATTTAACTTCAGGATGACCCAAAGCACCGCTTTTAATAAGAGGTTCAACGGAAACATTACCCTTGCAAAGCTTTTCTTCGAAAAGCGCATTGTATATTGCTTTCTTCTCGTCGGAAATATCTTCTGCAAGTTCAAGGAAAAGCTTGTAATGACCGGGGGAGGTGCTTCTGTCTGCATAGATACTGTAGCCGATGTATAAATCACCGGATTCCTCTGACATATTTGCAACGATTTCATCAAATGCCATTGAACTAACCTTTTCACCGCTGATGTTTGCAATCTGATTAAGGCGATAGCAGAAGGTGATTTTGGGTGACTGATTATAATAACCCGTTACCTTAACAACATCTTCAATTCTGTAACGATAAAAGCCACTCATATTGGTAAGAATGATTTCGTATTCTTTACCAACCTCAAGATCTTTGATTGTAAGAAGATTGTCATATCCTTCCTGGTCAATTGGTCTGAACTCATAAAAACCATTCTGAGGAAGAATAACATATTCGTATGAGTTGAATTCAAGAGGAACTGCCATAAATGCCTCTGTTGCGGTGTAGCCGAGGTAGTGCATGGGAATATCTTCACCAAGATATCTTCTCAATTTCTTTTGATAGAAGCTCAATGAACCTGTTCCCATACCATACATCCAACCAACATTGGGCCAGATACGAGGAATAATGGGAGATTCGTCGAAGCCTTTTCTGAATTCTCTTCTTAGCTCTTCTGCTCTTTTGGGATTGGGTTTAAGCTTTTTATTGTATTTCTGTCTGATTTCATCGGGTACATTAACCTTGTCGTTAATAATACCTTTTTCAATGTCATCACAAAGCATTTCCCAGTTTTCTTCCATATAGAAGAACATTGATTCAAGAGTTGTGATGAAAATTGTACCGAGATAGCTTACCTTTTTGCTGGGAAGAGAGAAACGCAGCTTCATATAGTGCATGTCCATATCAACACCGGGTTCCGGGAAAAGCACCTCTTTAGGTGATGTTGTGAAAGCTTCAACAATAGGACGTACGTTTAAAAGGGGAATGGATGAAAGACAGCTTATTGTACCGCCTTTAACCTTTCTGCAGCCTGTTTCTGCAGTTAAAAGACCTTTCTGCGCGGGTAATGTTTTACCTTTTTTAGCAAACCATTTAACAGCACAACCAACGGGGGCACTGAAGCTGAAGCATTGGCAAACCCATTCTGCCCAGTATGAAAGAGGAACAAGCTTTTGTTTACCTGTACTACCTGAGCTTTCAGTGAAACGGCGCACATACATATTTGTAATAAGACCTTTTTCACCGTTAGCCATTCTCCATACATAATCATCATAGTCCGCATAAACAGAAAGGGGAACGATTTTCTGATAATCCTCAATGGATTTAACATCTTTAAAGTTATGTAACTTACCATATTCAGTAGTTTTGTTTTTTCTCATAAGTCTTTTAACGCAGGTTTCCTGCATTTTAAAGGCTCTTTTGGAGTATATGAAAATCTTGATATGCTCGCATATACCAACTAAACCGCCCCAACCGGAAAGGAATTTATCTAACATAAAAACACCTCATTAAAACTTATCTCATATAAAGATGAGAAAGGAAATTGAAAAATTTGTTATTGTGTGGATTATATCTTACTGGGAAATCGAACCAGGTAACCTTTTTATGAATGCTTTTTTCGTGAGAAAAGGCATCGAAACCTGCTTTGCCGTGATATGAACCCATACCGCTTTCGCCAACACCACCGAAGCCGAAGCTATTAATGGCAATCTGCATAATTGTGTCATTTACGCAACCGCCACCGAAAGAGCAACGCTCAATAGTTTGGTTAATTCTCTTCTTGTCTTCGGAGAAAATATATAAAGCAAGTGGCTTTGGCTTGTTTGCAAATAAAGAATATAATTGTTCGTATTTATCAAAGGTGAGAATAGGAAGCACAGGGCCAAAAACTTCATCCTGCATAATTGCGTCTTCCCAATTAACATTGTCCATAACAGTTGGAGCAATTTTTAAACTTTCTGAATTTTTTTCACCACCGAAAACAATTTTATTTTCATCAATCAAACTGCAAATTCTGTTGAAATGCTTTTCATTGACTATTCTGCCATATTCATCATTTTCGAGAATGTTATCACCGTACTGCTTTTTGATTTGCTTGCAAAGCTCATTTATAAATTGGTCTTTAACACTTTTGTGGCAAATTATATAGTCAGGAGCAACGCAGGTCTGACCGCAGTTGAGAAACTTTCCGTATGTAATTCTTTTAGCGGCTAATTTGATTTTTGCAGTTGAGTCAATAATACAAGGATTTTTTCCGCCAAGCTCAAGGACAACGGGAGTTATGGTATCTGCTGCTTTATGGAGGATTTCTTTTCCAACTGCCTGACTGCCCGTAAAGAAAATCATATCAAACTTTTGGTCTAAAAGCTCTTTGTTTTCTTCTCTGCCACCTGTAACAACTGCAACATATTGGGACGGGAAGCACTCTTCAATAATCTTTTTAATAATTTCACTTGTAGCAGGGGAATATGCACTTGGCTTAACAATAATTGTGTTACCTGCCGCAATAGCATCGGAAATTGGCGTCATTGTTAAAAGGAAAGGGTAGTTCCAAGGGCTCATTATAAGCACGTTTCCGTATGGAGAAGCCTTTTTATAGCCACTGCCGATGCATTGACCGATTGGAGTATAAACGGGATGCTTTTTAGCGTAAGAAAAGGTGTGACGAATCATATAGTTCAGTTCCATGAGAACAAGACCCGTTTCACAAACAAACCCGTCAAATTCGCATTTTCCTAAATCCTTTTTCAGAGCGTCATTGATTTCGGTTTCATATTTCTTAATACAACCATAAAGCTTTAATAACATTTGAATTCGGAATTTAACAGGGAAAGTAGCACCGCTTTGGAAAAATTCCTTTTGGCTTTTTATTAACTCTTCAATGTTCAAAACATCACTTCCAAGACTGATTAGTTGATGAAAAAACAATCATATTTTCTATTAATCACAATTATACAAATTATACTATAAATATACATAAGTTGCAAGTACAAGTTCTTGTTGAACACATTAAAAAGTTGTGGTATAATTTATACATAAACATATTAAGGAGTGTGCCTTGTATGAAGAAAAATACTTTTAGAATAATTTCATTTTTCCTTTTCACTCTAATATTTTTCCAAAATGCCTTTGCGTTAGATGAAGAAACCCAAAAGGAATATGCCGCGGAAACTATAGGCAAAGTACCTAAACAGTTTCAACGAATGGTAAATAGTAATTGGGCAATAGCAAGTGGAGAATTTTCAGAAAACGGTTATTATTATTTCTATGGCGAAGACGGTAAAATTGAGATAGAAAAATATAATATTTATGGCAAAAAACAGTTTACAACGGCTTTTGACTATAAGTATGCAGGTAAAGATAGTTTTGGTTTTAATTATCGTTATAATTCTAATTTTTTAAGGCATGTAAGTGATAATGGAGCCTCTTATTTTTCTTCACATACAACAAGAAGTTTAATTTTATTAAATATTAATCTGTCAAGTAAAAGTGTATTAACAAAAGTTGATGCAGACGGCGAGATTTCGTGGCAATATAAATTAAAAAGAAAAGACGAAGATATGATTTCCACAGTTGCAGAAACAAATGACGGTAATGTTATTGTGTCAGCTGCAACAATGCGTAAATTTTTTGGTCAGTTTGATATATCTGAAAGTACCTCGTCCTTAATAATGCTTAACTCTGACGGCGAAAAAATTAACAGCAAAAAATTTGAAGATGGTATTATGTGTTTTACTAACATTATTTGTGCTGGTGACAAAGGTTTTTTTGCTATAGGAAAGGATTATGCAGAAGAAATTACTGACACTAAAACTTATTTATGCGCCTTTGATTATGACTTTAATATGCTTTGGAGCTATGAAATAAATGCAAATTTATATACTTGGGATGGCGGTGATGTTTTAGAAAATGGTTTTCCGATTATAGCGAAAAAGAGCGAAGACACACCATTATATCAAACAAAGGAAAACACAATTATACGACTTGATTTTGACAAAAACATTTTGTCAAAATATACATTTAAAACTAAAAACGAAAACGAGTATGTTGGAAATATACAGTTTTTAGATAACGGTGAATATATTGTTGAATACGGATGCAATAATCGAGAAGATATATATGAAGAACAATCCCGTTATGTTCATTATTCAAAGGGGTTCAGGAATCTCGGTGAAATTGAACTGACGGGCTACGGAATCCATAACGTAATTGAAACTGAAAAAGAAAGAATATTCTGTTGTTGGAACGCTCTTACCTATAGTGAAAACGGTGGCGTTGATGACAGAGAATGTGTTTATACAGCATTCGATAAAGATTGGAATTTGCTCTGGCAAAAGGGAACTGAAGAAATATCGATGTTCTAAATTATAAAAATAAACCCTTGGTGCATTACTGCACCAAGGGTTTTGCTGTGTTGTAAATTATTTCATAAGACCGTTTGCTACGCACCAATCATGGAATGATTTGAGGGAGCGAAGTCTTGCGCCGTCAAGGTGGTGAGAACCTCTTGTGAACCAGTTGAAGTTCTTGACACCCTGAAGTCTGATAAGCTCTTTTGCACTTGCGCAGAAGCCGTTATCAATAGCATTGTCAAGAAGAATGATTTCATTGTAGCGCTGTTCAGCAAGAGCCATATCACCGCTTACAAATGCTTCGTGGAATCTCTGGAAGAATGCACCACCGCAGGATGTGGGAGTTGCCATAACGCCTCTTGCACCTGCAACATAGGAATCAAAGAGGTAGGGCATATTTGCCTGAATGATTGTTGAATCGTTCTTGTTTGCGATTTTGTCTTTGATTTTTTCAAGGGAGCAGGTTGTGTCCTTAATACCCCAGATAAGACCGTCTTTTGTAAGCTCGCCGTAAGCCTTACCGCTCATTTTATGGGGCTGGAAGCCGGGGAACTCATAAAGGAAAACGGGGAGAGTTGTGCTCTCTGCAAGCTCTCTGATATATTCAACGAGTTTGTCATCGTCATCGCCCAAACCTTTTGTTGTAAGAACAAGACCGTCAACACCTGTCTGCTCCATTTTCTTGATTTCTTCAAGGTTTTCTTCCTTGGTAGCTTCAATGTTAGCAGTTGCAACAACTGTTGTTTCGCCTTTATGCTTAACTGTGAGAGCTGCAAGTTTAAGTCTTTCTTCGAGAGTAAGCTCTTTCATTTCGGAGCTACCGCAAACTGCAAAAAGGTGGTCAACACCCTGTGAAACCTGCCAATCTGCATATTCTTCATATGTATCATAGTCAATGCTTCTGTCCTCAAAGAAGGGAGTAAGCATAAGGGAATAGATACCGTCTTTATTATCTCTTGTAAGCTTTGCCATTTAAAACGACTTCTTTCTTATAGTATTTTTTACAAGTTTTATATAAAGTTTTTAAGGGCTATGCCGTAGCATAACCCTTATAGATTATTTGATTACTGAACGTTCTTTTTAAGAGTTGCAA
Organism: Acutalibacteraceae bacterium; assembly: GCA_045542535.1. Classification (GTDB taxonomy): domain Bacteria; phylum Bacillota; class Clostridia; order Oscillospirales; family Acutalibacteraceae; genus DTU089. The sequence goes on from JAZQLF010000033.1 coordinate 16,106, forward strand.
GTTCTTCTGCAAGAACAGCGGGGATCTTGTCGCCAAATTTAGCGTAGAATTCTTCGATACCCTTTGCATCTTCCTGCCAGAGTTCTTTTTCAACTTCAAGGATGCTTTCGAGAGATTCGAGAGAAACTTCACCCTCAAGACCTTCAATGTTGATGTCTTTTGCATAGGGGATGTAACCGATTTCTGTATCTTTAGCATCTACCTTGCCTTCGCAACGGTCGATAATCCATTCAAGAACACGAAGGTTGTCACCGAAACCGGGCCACATGAAGTTGCCTTCGTCGTCTTTACGGAACCAGTTAACGTTGAAGATTTTGGGAGCTTTATCGGGGTCAAGAGTTGCACCGATATCGATCCAATGCTGCCAATAATCAGCCATATTGTAGCCGCAGAAGGGAAGCATTGCCATGGGGTCACGACGAACAACGCCAACTGCACCTGCAGCTGCAGCAGTTGTTTCAGAAGCCATGATTGAACCAACGAATACACCATGGTTCCAGTCACGTGACTGATAAACGAGGGGAGCAAGTTTTGCACGTCTGCCGCCGAATACGATTGCGGAAATCGGAACACCGTTGGGGTTCTCAAATTCGGAGCTGAGGCAAGGACAGTTAACAGCGGGAGCTGTGAAACGGCTGTTGGGATGTGCGCCTTTTTCTTCGCTTTCCTGACCGTTCCAGGGGTTGCCTTTCCATTCAACTGCATTTGCAGGAGGATTCTTGTCAAGGCCTTCCCACCAAACTGTGTTATCGTCAAGGTTATGAGCAACGTTTGTGAAGATTGTGCCCTTCTTTGTTGAAGCGAGAGCATTGGGGTTGGATTTTACGTTTGTACCGGGAGCAACGCCGAAGAAACCGTTTTCGGGGTTAATAGCGTAAAGTCTTCCGTCAGGACCTTTACGGATCCAGGAAATATCGTCACCAACGCACCATACTTTGTAGCCTTTTTCCTTGTAAAGTTCCGGAGGAATAAGCATAGCAAGGTTTGTTTTACCGCAAGCTGAGGGGAATGCTGCGCAGATATATTTAACTTCGCCCTGGGGATTTTCAATACCGAGGATGAGCATGTGCTCTGCCTGCCAGCCTTCTTTCCAACCCTGGTAAGAAGCGATACGAAGAGCAAAGCACTTTTTACCGAGAAGAACGTTTCCGCCGTAACCGGAGTTAACGGAGATAATTGTATTGTCCTGAGGGAACTGACAGATGTATCTCTTTTCTTCGTCGATATCGCAACGGCAGTGAAGACCGCGAACCCAATCGTCGCTGTCGCCAAGAACCTCGAGAACGTCTTTGCCAACTCTTGTCATAATAACCATGTTGAGAACAACATAGATAGAGTCAGTAAGCTCGATACCGATTTTTGCGAAGGGAGAACCAACGGGACCCATTGAATAGGGGATAACGTACATTGTTCTGCCTTTGTAGCTGTCACGAGCAATATCGTAAAGCATTTCATAAGCTTCAGCGGGATCCATCCAGTTGTTTGTAGGACCTGCTTCTTCTTTTGTATTTGCACAAATGAAGGTTCTGCCTTCAACACGAGCAACGTCGTTAACTGCAGTTCTGTGGAGATAGCAGTCGGGAAGAAGTTCCTCGTTAAGTTTAATGAGTTCACCTGTTGAGCAAGCAGTTGCTCTGAGCTCCTCAATCTGTTCTTTAGAGCCGTCGATCCAAACAATTTTGTCGGGCTTTACAAGGTCAACTTTTTCGTCGATCCAAGCAAGGACGCTCTTGTTGTTTGTTAATGCTGACATATTACGACCTCCTGTAAATTAGTCCAAAATAACCTATTTTGTCATCTTGTGCATTATACAATATTTTGCGCACAATTTCAATATAAAATACTAAATATTCTTAATTTGTCGATTTTGTTATATTTTAAACAATGTTTTGTGTAGTTATTATATGCTTTTTATATAAAAAACTCTCCGAAATTTCGGAGAGTCAGAGATAAAATTTATTTTACATATTTTTCAATGAAATTGAAAACAGAATTCCAATATAAATCCGGATGAACAAGGTGAGCTTCTGCATGCTCTGCATCGGGAATTGAAACCTTTTCTTTTTCACAAGCGGCTGCATTGTAGTTAAGGTCAAGCATTCTGTATGGAACAAACAGGTCCTTTTCGCCGTGTAAGAAGATGGTAGGTGTTTTTGATTTCTTCAACTGCTCAACGCAGGAAGCCTTTTTGAAATCAAAGCCGGAAACAACATTTGTAACTGCCTGAGCCGCATAAAGAACGGGGAATGCAGGAACGTGGTAGGTTTCTTTCATTTCGTTCTTAAACTCGTCCCAAACGGAAGAATAACCGCAGTCTGCAACGGCACATTTAACATTAAATGGTAAATCCTCGCCAGTTGTCATCATAACGGTTGCCGCACCCATTGAAACGCCGTGAAGAACAATCTGAGGATTGTTGTAGGTTTTTGATATGTACTGAATCCAGTCTATAATATCAAGTCTGTCAAGCCAACCCATTGTAATAGAACGATGTTCGCTTATATCATGACCGCGAAGGCAGGGAAGAAGAACGTTGTAACCTCTTTTATGGTAATGAAGAGCATAACTGCCCATACCTTTGGGGGAGCTTGTATAGCCGTGAATGCAGATAAGCCATTTGTCGCTTTCTTCCTCGGCTTTAACTGCGAGAGCGTGAATAGGCTCATTCTTACGGTTTTTAATAACTATATGGTCGTAATCCTTTGAGTCAACCCAGGCGTCGCCCTCGGCTCTTAAAATCTCTTTAGGAGTGGTTAAATCGGTAGGGTTTTTCTTTTCTTCCAATTCACCTTTTTTATCGCTGATTATTTTTGAAGCTCTTGTAAGAACGAAGGTATTCATTGCAAGACCTGAACCGATAAAAACACCGGCAGCGCCTAATAATGCTTTTGCAGATTTTTTCAATTTATTCACAACCTTTCGAGGTTTTTCTTTATTATACAACATATATTTAAAAAAATAAATATAAATTTTTGTTGTTTTATATATTTTCTTCTGCTATAATTAACTGCATATGATTATATTTTATTTTGGATGAGGTTTTTTTATGTCAAAAGACTTAATGTTCAGAACATCTGCTTTCGGTGGCTTCAGAAAAGATGAGGTAATGAATTTTATTGAAAATGTACTTACCGAAAAGAGTGCCCTTGAAAGACAGCTTGCAATCAATACTGCAAAAACAACTCAACTTAATACAGAAATCGCTTCCTTACAGCGTGAAATTGCCGATATGGGTAAGCTTCGTTCTGATCTTGCTGAGCTTTCAGCAAAAATCAACGACTATGAAGTTGCCGTTGATGATAAAGATACTCTTATAAAAGAGCTTACTGAAAGACTCTCAGAGGCTCAGGCAAATGCAGTTAACGAAAGTGAAATCAATGAGCTTAAAAGAGAAAACGAAAGACTTCAGAATGAGCTTAATAAAAAACGTGACCTTGAGCGTCAGGTTGGCGCAGCTATGCTTGATGCAAGAGTTCATTCAGAAGAGCTTGTTGAACAGGCAAAGGAAAGAGCAAATTCTGTTACAAAGGCAGTTTATGCTGCAATCGGTGATACAGCGGTAAAAATTGACGACCTTTCTGCAGGTATTGGTGAAATCGCCCGTAATTTCACAAAGTCTGTTGAAGAGGTTGAACTTCGCATTAAGGCTTTGACAGGTGATATGAGTAAAACTGCTCAGGCACTTATTTCCGAAAATGTTTTAACAGAAGAAATTAATACAGATGTTGTTGAAGTTGCAGAGGAATACGATTTCTCCGCTCCTGTTAATGATGATTCAATTTCCTTTGAAAGCAATATCGGTGACGAGGACTATTAATGAGCGAATATTATTTAAACACTGAGAATATTAATGAATGGGTGGAAAATCTCGTAGCAGGTGACAGGGTACTTTTGTCCGGAACTGTATATACCGCGCGAGATGCTGCCCACAAGAGAATAAAAGAATTGGTTTCAAAGGGTGAAAGTTTACCATTTGAAATCAAAAATTCTGTTATATACTATGCAGGACCCACACCCCAAAAAGACGGTCTTGCTATCGGCAGTATCGGTCCTACAACATCATCAAGAATGGATTCATTCGCACCTTTGATGCTTTCTCTCGGTCAAAGGGCAATGATAGGCAAAGGCAACAGAAGTGGAGATGTTGTGAACTCTATGAAAAAATACGGTGGAGTTTATTTCGCTGCTATCGGCGGTGCAGGAGCTCTTTATTCCAGGTGCGTCGAAGAATGCAAGGTTATTGCTTTTGATGACTTGGGGTGCGAGTCAGTTAAAGAACTTAAAATCAAAGACTTTCCATTGTTAGTAGCAATAGATAGTAAAGGAAACAGTTTGTATAAGTAATGGGATTATTATCATCCCTGTTTGCTTTAGCAAATAGGGAGGGGAACCGCGTTAGCGGTGGTGGGTAGTTCACTTTCTGTATGAATATGTGTAAGTAAGGAGTTAGCTTGAAAAAATCCTATGATTATTTCAAGACGTTGAAAATATTATCGGAAACAATTTCGGTAATTTATGAAAAAGCCCTTTCAAACGAGGATTTCCAAGGAAAACGAATTTCCTTTTTTGCTGAAAAAAGTGAACTTATAAATAATTTACGAAATGAATTTATTGCTCCGCTTGAACGGAGTGATATTTTCTTGTTAGCGGAATGTTTAACCGATGAATTAAACTCTGTTTTTACCTTGCAGGAGTTTTTTGGTTTAATAAAAAAACAAGATTTTCAAGGAGTTGAGAGTGTTTTAATTTCCTTTGAAAATCAAAATACTATCTTTTCACAGTTGAAAAATTTTAAGAGCAATCTCAGGCTTTTTGAGCAATGCTCCGAAGAAATTAAGCGGCTTAATACGGAGAAAAAGATAATCGAAAAAAGTATTATAGACGCTCTTTATTGCAAGAGTGAGCAACCTCTTATAAAATACGCGGCTTATTCTTCGGTTTTGAATTTAAACAGAAATATTAATAAGACCGTATTAGAAATTGAAAGAATTTTAATTAACAACAGTTAGGTGTACTATGAAGTTTTATGAATTAAGAAAAAAACTGATTGAAAAAGAATTTTCAAGAATGAATGATATGCAGAAAAGCGCCGTTTTCAATGTAAACGGTGCAGTTCTTATTTTAGCAGGTGCAGGTAGCGGTAAAACTACCGTTCTTGTTAACAGAATTGCCTATCTTATTAAATACGGCAACGCATATAATTCAGACTTTTCATACAGAGTGCCAACAGAAGAAGATGCTGAAATACTTCAGAATTACATCGAAAATGGCGGTACTCTTCCTGAAAAAGTACAAGCTCTTTTGAGCGTTGATGCTCCTCAACCCTGGCAAATCCTTGCCATTACCTTCACAAATAAAGCGGCAAATGAGCTTAAAAGCCGTCTTGAAGCAATGCTTGGTGAAAAGGGGAATGATGTCTGGGCAAGTACTTTCCACTCTTGCTGTGTGCGTATTCTTCGCCGTGATAGTGAAAGAATCGGCTTTTCGAAGCATTTCACTATTTATGATACTGATGACTCCAAAAGAGTTATGAAAGAGGTTCTTCGTGTTCTTGATATCGACGAGAAACGTCTTCCTGTTAAATATGTACTTAATGAAATAAGCAGAGCCAAGGACTCATTGCAAACTCCTGCGGAATACACTGCAAGTGCAGGTTACGATACCAATAAAAAGCTTATCGGACAAGCATTTGAGAAGTATGAAGAAATGCTCAAAAAAGCAGATGCAATGGATTTTGACGATATAATTGTCAATACAGTTAAGCTTCTGAAAGAAAATCCCGATGTTCTCGAATACTATCAGCGCCGTTTCAGATATGTTATGGTGGACGAGTATCAGGACACTAACCACGCTCAGTATATTCTTACTTCACTTCTCGCCAACGGCTACAGAAATATCTGTGTTGTAGGTGATGACGACCAGAGTATTTATAAATTCCGCGGTGCTACCATTGAAAATATTCTCTCGTTTGAAAATCAATATGAAGATACTGCGGTAATCCGCCTTGAACAAAACTACCGTTCAACCTCGGTTATTCTTGATGCGGCAAATGCGGTTATTAAAAATAACAAGGGCAGAAAAGGTAAAACCCTCTGGACTGAAAATGAGGGCGGAGATAAAATCAAGGTTAAAATTCTTACGGACGAGCGTGACGAGGGTCGCTTTGTTGCTGATGAAATTCTTAATGCAGTAGCCCTGGGCAGAAAGTTCTCAGACTTTGCAATTCTTTACAGAACCAATGCTCAGTCAAGCAGTATTGAACGCGCTTTGGTTTATAACGCCGTTCCATATAAGGTTATCGGTGGCCACCGATTCTATGACCGTAAGGAAGTTAAAGACATTCTTGCATATCTTTCTGTTATTGCAAATCCGTCCGATACAGTCCGTCTGAGAAGAATTATCAATGAACCCAAAAGGGGAATTGGTGATACAACAATTAACAATGCCGCGTCAATTGCAGACGGCTTGGGCACAACATTTTATAACGTCATTCAGAATGCAAATGATTACCCGATGCTTTCCCGTGCAGCAGGAAAACTTATTGATTTTACAAACCTTTTAAATTCACTTGCTCTTTCTCTTGAGGAAAAATCCATCCAGGATTTCTTTGATGATGTTATAACTAAAACAGGGTATTACGCTTCTCTTGATTTAGATAAAGAAACTGCAGAAGAAAGAAAAGCAAACGTTATGGAGGTTCTTGCTAACCTTGTTCGCTATATGGAAGAGAACGAGGGGGGCACTCTTACAGGCTTCCTTGAAGAGGTTGCTTTGATGACTGACCTTGATAATTATAATACAGAAGCTGAATCTACTGTTATGATGACGCTTCACTCTGCAAAAGGTCTTGAATTCCCCGTTGTTTTCATTGTGGGAATGGAAGAGGGACTTTTCCCGGGAAATCAGGTTATGTATGACCCGACAGAGCTTGAAGAAGAACGCCGACTTTGCTACGTTGGTATCACCCGAGCAAAAGAAAAGCTTTATATAACAAATGCCCGTTCGAGAATGTTGTTTGGTAATACAAGCTTTACAAGGCCTTCACGCTTCCTTTCGGAAATACCCGAGGAACTAACCGACTTTGATCGTAACGCCCCTCAGCAGACCTTCTATGGCGGTTATTCAGGGGTTTCCTATGGTGGCAGCGGTACTTCTTCGTATAGTGGCGGAACAAAGATATTTTCCCAGGAAAAATCCTATTCTAAGCCATCATCTACTGCACCAAAAAACAAAGCAAGTGGTTTTGCAAACGGTGGTTTCAGTTCTGTTCCGAAAAAGACAGCAACAGATAATGTTACACTTGATTTTAAAGTTGGCGATACAGTTGAACATAAAACCTTTGGCAAAGGCTTAATCGTCAGCGCAAAAGCAGTTGGTGGCGATATGCTTCTCGAAATTGCATTTGACACCTGCGGAACAAAAAAAGTTATGGCTAAAATGGCGAAGCTTACAAAGATATAAAAATTACACCTAACAGTTTTGGCTGTTAGGTGTAATTTTATATAGTTTAATATTCCGAAAACGGCGAAGCAATTCTACTTAATCTGAAATTCACCGTTTCTCTTGAACGGTTATATCGATAAATACTGAATATAAGACCGATACCGATATAAAGGCAAAGGGTACTCGTACCACCTGCACTGAAGAATGGGAGAGTAATACCGATAACAGGGAGAACCATGAGAACCATACCTGCGTTAATTACAACCTGTGCCGCAATCATTGTAGCAATACCGTAGCAGGCGAGCTGTGCGGAAAAGTCTCTCGCTTCTTTACCTGTTTTAATCATTTTAAAGCAAATGAAGAACAGTAATAAGAGAGCGATAAGACAACCAAAAAATCCTGTTTCTTCGCCGATAGCGGTGAGAATGAAGTCGTTTTCTCGCTCGGGAACAAGACCTGCCTGGGTATATGTTCCCTTAAGATAGCCTTGACCGAAGAAGCCGCCTGAACCGAGAGCGTTAAGACCTAATCTTTGCTGATAGCTTTCGTCTGCAAAATCTTCGGGACGGAAAAGCGCCAAAAACCTATTCCTCTGGTATTCGTCAAAAATATACATCCAGATAAGAGGGGATGCGGCAACTGCTAAAATACCACCTGCACCGAAAAATCCTATATGAAGCCCTGCAAAAAAGAGCATACCGATTGTCATAAATATGAAAACAAGAGCCGAACCCATATCACCCGTAAGAACAACAAGTCCGATAGGAACAAGCGCGTGAATACCTAAAAGAATAATAGATTTAGGTGAGTTAATATTGTCCTTGCAAAGCTCAAGGTGCATTGAATAGGTAATTAAATAACCTATTTTAACAAGCTCCGAGGATTGAAAGTAAAATGAGCCGAACTGTAACCAACATTTAGAGTCGGGGCGTTCCTCGGGAGCAACACCGAAAATCAGGGTTATAAGCATCAGACCCACACAGAAAGCACCAATTATGGGCCAGATTTTCATTATCAGCTCATAATCAATAGCTGAAATAATCAGTGTTACTATAATACCTGCAACAGCGGCGATAATCATAACAATTGCATCTCGCTGTATAAATTGCCCTTCTTCCAAACGCCATCTGGTTGCGCTGTGAACCATCATAACGCCGAAAACAGAAGCGGCAGCTATAAGTAAAAGAAGAACTTTGTCCGTTTCCGCAACAAATCTCCTTGTCAGAGAAAAATATTTTTTCAAGTCCTGCACCTCTTGATTTTATCTTACAATATTGTTATTATACATATATTAAATGTTATTTTCAAGATGAATTTTGAGGTATTTATGGTTGAAGTGTTTTCTTGTTCACCAAATGAAACCGAGCTTTTCGGCGAAAAATTGGGTGCAGTTTTAAAAGGTGGCGAGGTTGTCGCTTATTTCGGCGGTTTAGGTATGGGTAAAACCCGTTTTACTGCAGGTCTTGCAAGGGGAATGGGTATAAATGCAGATGTTTCAAGCCCTACCTTTGCTCTTGTTCACGAATACGGCGGCGAAATTCCACTTTGTCACTTTGATATGTATAGAATCAATACCTTTGAGGATTTGTGTACAACGGGATTTTTTGATTATCTTGACAACGGGTGCGTTCTTGCGGTTGAATGGAGCGAGTATATTGAAAATGCTTTGCCCGAAGAAAAGCTTATCAAGATCGAATTTTCTCGTGGTGAAAATGATGATGACAGATTTTTAAGAATGAGTGGTGAGAGTGTTTATGAAAATTCTTGGAGTTGACAGTACCGCAACTGCCGCTTCTGCCGCAGTCTATGCTGACGGTAAGCTTTTAGCAGTTGATTTTTCTAATACAGGGCTCACTCATAGTCAGACACTTTTACCTATGATTGATAATGTTCTCAAAACTGCACGTGTTTCTGTTAATGATATTGATTATTTCGCAGTTTCAAACGGACCCGGTTCATTTACAGGTGTTCGTATCGGTGTTTCTGCGGTGAAAGGTCTTTCCCAACCTCTTAACAAGAAATGCTTGGGTCTTTCTACATTGGAAGTTATTGCAAAGCCTCTCGAAAATACCGGTGTGTATGCAGTTTCGGTCATGGATGCCCGTTGTAATCAGGTTTATACCGCTCAATTCGAGTGTAAAAATGGTTTGGAAAGAAAAACTCCAGATGATGCCATTTCAATTACGGATTTAACCCAACAGCTTAAATCCGTTGAGGGCAGAATAATGCTTATTGGTGATGGGGCTTTACTTTGCTATAACAAAATGAAAGAAGAGTTACCCAATATTGAAATAGCACCTTTGAATATCAGATATCAAAGTGCATCTTCTGTTTGTCTTATAGCATCGGAAATCCTCGAAAAAGACGAAAATGGGGCGATTTCTGCCGATGAACTTTTACCCTATTATTTAAGACTTTCTCAAGCAGAAAGAGAATTAAAGAATAAAAACAAATAAAACCGAAAGGATGTTAAATATGATAGCTATTGCTTCTGACCACGCAGGTTACCCTCTTAAAGAGGAAATAAAAAAATATCTCACCGAAAAAGGCGTTGAATTTATCGATTGTGGCACTGATTCAGATGCCTCTGTTGATTATGCCGCATTTGCCCAAAAGGCTTGTTTAAAGGTTACAAGTGGTGAATGTGACAAGGCAGTGCTTTGTTGCGGAACAGGTATCGGTATTTCAATGGCAGCTAATAAGGTTAAAGGTATTCGTGCAGCTTGTTGCTCAGATTATTTCAGCGCTAAGTTCACAAGAGTTCATAACGATGCGAATGCACTCTGCTTGGGCGCAAGAGTTATCGGTGGCGGTCTTGCTTGCGAGCTTGTTGATGTTTTCCTTAATACCGAATTTGAAGGTGGCAGACATCAGCGCAGAGTTGACCAGATTCACGCTATTGAAAACGGTGAGATACTTTAATGAGTAATATTAAATATTCCGATAAAAATAATCAAAAAATAATAAAAAGAGCGTTATGTGTTATACTAACGCTCTTTGTTGTGTTTACAATAGTAACAGTTTGGGGAAATGTTACCTTATCAGTTGAGAAAATCCATATAGAAACAGATAAGATTAATATTGAAAATAGTTATAAAATCGCTCATATTTCTGATTATCATAATACTAAAAACAGCTTTCTCAATGAAGCGGTGCTTTCCTCTTTAAAGGAAGATAAGCCCGATATAATTGTCTTAACAGGGGATTTAGTGGACTGCAGAAAAACTGATATTGATAAAAGTATATATTTTGTTTCAAAAATTATAGAAATTGCGCCTGTATATTATGTAACAGGTAACCACGAGTGCAACATTAGTATATATAGTCAATCAGCTTTTGATAATATGGTTGAAGATTTAAAGGCTTTGGGCGTTGAAGTCTTAAGAGGGGGACGCTCGGTTATTGAATTACCCAACAAGGAAAAAATCAATATTTTCGGCATTGATGACCCATATTTTCATTGTGAAAATGCAAGTCAAGTTGGTCGAGCAACCGAAAAACTATGTTCCTCGTTAGAGATTGACAATAATCAATTTAATATTCTTCTTGCTCATCATCCTGAACAAATTGATATTTATTCTCAATATGACTTCGATTTGGTTTATTCGGGCCATGCTCATGGCGGTCAGGGCAGATTATTCGGTATTGGTCTGATAGCCCCCGACCAAGGCTTTTTTCCGAAATACACAAGCGGACTTTATGAAGAAAATGAAACAAAGCTCATTGTAAGCAGGGGAATCGGTAACAGTATTGCACCCGTCAGAATATTCGACCGCCCGCATTTGATATATACAGTAATAAAATAAAGTAAATCAACCCCGTTCAACAGTTTATCTGCTGAACGGGGTTTAACATTGCTTATGCATTAAATGTATAGGAAACAAGATAGCAATCATCAGTTTCTTCAACTATTGCAGTATTTCCGTTAATTGTTGCATATTTGAGATTCCATTCTCCGTCATTTGACGGTATAACTTCAACGGTTACCTTATAGGTATGACCTGCAATAAAAGCATCATCATTGTCAATGTTGCTATCTATAGTTAAGTCATACCAAGTGATGCCGTTATAAATATAACCGAATTCTTCATCATATATCTGATATTTAGAATCATCAAGTGTTGCTTCATAAGAAGGTAACTGACCTGCAATGGGTTCTCCTAAATTTGTGATTGTAATAGCATCGCCCTCTTCTACTGTGAAAATATATGAAACAAGATAGCAATCATCAGTTTCTTCAACTATTGCAGTATTTCCGTTAATTGTTGCATATTTGAGATTCCATTCTCCATCATTTGACGGTATAACTTCAATTGTTACCTTATAGGTATGACCTGCAATAAAAGCATCATCATTGTCAATGTTGCTATCTATAGTTAAGTCATACCAAGTGATGCCGTTATAAATATAACCGAAATCTTCATCATATATCTGATATTTAGAATCATTAAGTGTTGCGTCATAAGAAGGTAACTGACCTGTAACAGGAGAGGTGAGACCTGTAATTTCGATAGAATCATATTGGACTGAAATGCCACCCTCAATTAACCTTGCAACTAAAGCACAGTCAATAACATCAATATATCCGTCACCGTCATAGTCGCAAAGAGCAAGTGCATAATCTTCGTCTGCTTCAGTATCATCGGAAACAGTGTCATCGCGTAATGCAGCGTTTACTACCTGCTGATAATCAAGAACATCCAATTCGGCATCCATATTGGCATCGCCTGTTTCATAGAGGTCAACATTTAATTCAGTAAGAGAATCTCCAACAGTTAAACTATAAGTTCTCACTGTGTGACCATCCTTGGTAACCTTTAATGTGTAAGTACCGCTTTCGATATCTTTGATTAAATATGTAGCAGTTGTGCCGTAAATTGTTAATGTTTTTATTGGTTCATCAGAGCTTACGTCGAAAAGTTCAATAACAATTTCCGTATTTTCATCACCAAAGCTATTAACAACACCATCTAATGACGGTCCCATTTTACCGACATAACCGCAGACTGTGCAAACCATATAGTCGGTAAAATCATGGTTGTTTTGGTTAGTTCTGTGCTCTTCGGTTACACAGAATCTGCAGCTCTTCCAATGGCCTTCTTCGTCATAGCTCCATTCGGTTTCAGGGGTAGCAGGGTGGTATTCAAAGGAATCACCGTGCTCTGTTTTAAGGTGTTCTGCTAAATCAGGGTCGCTGATGCATTTTCCGCAATAGCAACCAAGATTATTCATAGCCATATTACAACAGGATGAGCAACGATCTTCTTCAAAATAGTTACAGTTATAACAGTAATAGTTTATACAGAAGCATTGACCGCAATCAACACAGAAGTGGTGCTCATACTCGGGATTTTCAATGCACATTCCGTCGTTACATTCTGATTTTTCTTCACAGCAATATTCGCAAAGCTCACAGTATTCACAAATATTTGCACAGTTATCACAATGCGCTCCGCATTCTTCGCAAATCACAGCGCAATCCGAACACTTACCGCATCCGAAGCAAAGGTCATAGCAGGAGCCACAGTGGTTGCAATCATCGCACCACAAACCTGATGCACAATTCCGGCAAATTCCGCAATCCTCGCAGAAACCGTCAGATACACATAATTCGCATTGCTCGTGGCAAAGGGGACAGAGCTGAACGCAGTTTTCGCAGCCCTCGTTACAGCCCTGGCAAACTATAGTGCAGTCAGAGCAAAGCATACAGCTTTCGCAGAAGCCGACACCATTTGATGCACAATCAAAGCATTTGCCACAGTCAACGCAACGGTTATCTCCGTAGCAGGCTGAGCAGTTTCCTGAGCATTCGGGGCAGATTTCTGCACAACCTTCGCAGGTTTCACCGCAGTCAGCACACATTGTTGTGCATCCGCCACAAAGATTACATTCTTCACAGTAGCCTGCTGAGCTCTCTGCACATTCCATACACACGCCACAGTCCTGACATCTGGCATCACCGAAGCATACTGAACAGTTACCATTGCATTCGGGGCAAATTTCAGAGCAACCTTCACAGCCATCACCGCAGGATTCACAAAGCGTTACACATCCGCCACAGGCGTTGCAGGTTTCACAGTAGCCGGTTGCATCTTTAGCGCAAGTATAGCAAGTATTGCAGTATTGACACAATCCGCCGTCTGCTTCTGCACAATTCTGGCAGACACCACAGCTTATACAGAATTCTGCGCATTTTTCACAGGCTTCCCCACATTCTTCGCAGAGCATAGCGCAATCAATACAACCGTCTCCGCAAGGACAAACGGTTACACAAGCACCACAGCTATTACATTCACTACACCAGCCGTTTTCCTCTGCACAATCCTTGCAGGAATCGCAGTATCCGCAGAAATCCTCATAGCAGTTGTCACAATGCTCACCGCACTCAGAGCATACAAGAGCACAGCTGTCGCAACCGTTTCCGCAGGGACAGACATAATCAGTGCATTGGTAGCAGGTGTCACAATTCTTACAGAAGTATTGTTCACCGCCGACACAGTCTATGCAGGTATTACATCCGCCGCAAATTTCATCATAAGCGCAGTTGGTACATTTTTCGTTACAGTCAGGACATATTGTTGCACAATCAGAGCAACCGTTACCACAATAACAGATAGCTTCAACACATTCACCGCAGTTATTGCATTCGTTACACCATCCGCTTGATTCACCGCAATCCTTGCAGGTATTA
>JAZQLF010000034.1:0-98249 GCA_045542535.1 Acutalibacteraceae bacterium
GATTGCAACCATCCGGCATATATAATTTATTATTACTAATTTATACTGATTTGAAACCGAAAGGGTTGCATTTCGATTTATAACTCAGGTGCCGTATACCGGCAGAGTCTTAGTATTTACTTATTATTCTCCAAACACAAAATCCCTAAGTGTCGGATGAATCGTATCATACGCAAATCCACAATTACGTACATGCTGCGTGTAAACCAAAGATGTCTTAGTCTTCGTGTCCATGATAATACAGCTTCCTGCCGCACCATCCCAGCCAAATACGCCTGCCGGTGCTTTGGCGTCTATAAGTTCAGGATTCACAAGCACCTGCACGCCACATCCGTATCCATAGCCTTTACGCCCCATCTTGTTTGCAATATCTTCCATAGATGCTTCACCAAGAAGATTCTTTTTCATAATCTCAATGGTCTCAGGCTTGATGATGCGCACACCGTCTTTGGTAATACCACCGCAGGCAATGGTATCCGCAAACACGGAATAGTCTTCCGTACAGCTTATAAGACCTGCACCGCCGCTTTCGTATTTCTCGGATAACTGGTAATTACAGCTTGGCTCCATAGGAATAATATCGTCTCCCTCGCAAATAAACTGGTCTGCCAATTTATCTAACCGGTTCATAGGCTTTGCAAAGAAAGTACGCTCCATATGTAACGGTTCCCAAATATTTTTCTTCAGATACTCTCCGAAAGACATACCTGACGCAACCTCAATAATAGCTGCTGCCACGTCATGGCTCAAACTGTATTCAAAACGGGTACCCGGTTCAAATATAAGCGGAGATTCTACAAACGAGTCTACGATTTCCCTTGTTGTTGCGGCATTCCCTTTTTCTTTTAACACACGTACAATGCCCGGACGCTCCAAATTATAATCAAGACCGGACTGCATGGAAAGAAGATACTTTATCTTAAGCGGGGAAGTAGCCGAAACAGCCTCTCCGCCCTTCATAACTGTAAGATTCTTATATGCAGGCAGATATTTGCCGACTTCGTCTTCCAAATCAATTTTTCCCTGCTCCACAAGCTGCATGATACAAACCATGGTCTGCACCTTGGTCATACTAAACATCAGATACAGTTCATCGCCCACAACCTTCTTTGTCTTAGCCTCATCTGTTGTGCCGTTCATATGACGGTATATCTGCTCGTGATCCTTATAAACAATACAATCCACCGATGGGATGCCTCTTTTTTCAAGTGAATCCAAATATTCTGTCATTCCCTGTAAATTCATTTTCTAAAAACCTTCTTTATATGTATTTGTCATGGAAAATGTTAAAACAAGCTCATCTGCTCGTACTTCTCAGGGAACTCGTGCAAATAATTAAAACATTTTTCCACATCACAGACAATATTACTCTCTTTGCACCTTGTTCGCAAGTTGTTCATTAATTCTTTGTGATTATCACTTGTTACTTCATAAGCAAGCCCGTACTTTTCCTGATAGCGTTTTTTCAGTCCCGGAAAATGCTTATCCAAAGCCGCATAAAAATATTCCCTGTCACCCTCACGAAGCGTCACATCCATTCCAAAACAGATAATGCCATGCACTTTTGCCCGGATGCAATAATCCAAAATGCCATCGATATTCTCCTTGGTATCATTAATAAATGGCAGAATCGGCGACAGCCACACCACCGTAGGAATCCCCTCATCCCGCATAATCTCCAAGACTTCAACGCGACGCTTGGTTGTGCAGACATTCGGCTCCAAAATTTTGCATAAGTCCTCGTCAAAAGTTGTCAGCGTCATCTGGACCACACACTTGGCCTTTTTATTAATACTTTTTAGCAAATCCAAATCACGCAAAATCATATCCGACTTAGTCTGAATCGCCACGCCGAATTCATACCGGTCAATAATCTCAAGACATCTCCTGGTCAACTGCAAATCCTTTTCACAATGTAGGTACGGATCGCACATACTTCCTGTTCCAATCATGCATTTCTTACGCTTAGAGCGCAACGCCTGCTCCAATAATTGCGGTGCATTTTGTTTTACCTCAATATCTTCAAATTCATGAGTAAACTGATAACACTTACTTCTGGCATCACAATAGATGCACCCATGGCTGCAGCCACGGTACAGATTCATTCCGTTTGTTGATGATAAAATTCCTTTTGCATCTACAAAATGCATCGTCTATCTTCCTTTCTTATGATATCTTTCCATCATTCTCTGCAGTTTCTCCTGCACTTCATCCCGAAGCCACTGTGGCTCAATAACTTCACAATATTCTCCATAGCCAATCACAATATCTGCCAGCCACGCGCCTTTCATGTATTCACCTCTTACCAATACACTGCCGTCATCCTGCATCTCACACTCAGAAAAATCATCCATTGCACGGAATGCCGCCTCTTTATCAAATTCGAGCTGTACTTTGACAAGTTCGCCCGACTGATAGGAATCCTCACTCTGCAAAATCTTCTCAGGAATTTGTCGCTCAAACTTCTCCGACATCACTTCTACATTCCGCATCCGTTTTAATTTGAAAAAACGGTAATCCTCACGCAAACGGCAATATGCATATAAGTACCAATTGCTAGCTTTGAAAACCAATTTCAACGGTTCAACTGTCCGCTCCTTCATTTCGCTTCCCGTTGCCGCATAATGGAAATGTATAACTTGCTTTTCTAAAATTGCGGCTTTCAAAAGTTCAAACAAGCTCTTTTCCTTCTCTCCATCACCCCATAAACCGAAATCCACCTCAATCCAATCTACATCCTGCGCACCAAACAAACTTCCGAGCTTATCAAGCGCTGTTCCGGCATCGCTAAAACTAACTGCCTGCACGGCTTTAAGAGAGGACAAAATATCTGCCCTCTCTGACTCGGTAATTACCGCTTTATTCAGTACATATTCCGGTAAAAGTGAGATGCCACCACCTTTTCCCTTCGACATGTAAATCGGAATTCCGGCTACTGCTAATGTCTCCACATCCCGATAAACCGTTCTCGTGGATACCTCAAAATGCTCTGCCAGTTCCTTTGCCGTCATCTGCTTTTTATCAAGAAGCAGGTAGACTATTTCAAACAATCGGTTGATTTGCATATTGTGTTCCTTTTCTGTGCCGCATTCCACTAGCCCTTTTTCTTAATCGGATGCCTTATTACCGTCTTGCGTCTTGCAGGCTCCACTTTCCTCGCATCAGACAAATAAATCTCATGATGCAAACGGACATCCGACAAGTCATTCTCATATCCTTCCTTCTCAATATATGCATCCATGAAAGCCACACTTTCCGGCTCATCATCATAAGCTCCGATATGCATCATCTGGACACATAATCCTTCATCAATCGTTAAAAATTCCACCTTGGAGCAATCCATCTTTTTCTTCTTTTGCGCCGTTTCAACCGCCCAATCAAAATCTTCCTTCTTAATAAAATCAGGCAGACGGATTACCGAAATCCACTGAAATGCTTCTTTTTTTGTAAAGTCTATTCCATCCACACCATCCTGCCACCAAAATCCCTCAAGCGGCGGTACCACATAATCAAAAAAACCTTCAATCTCATGTCCTGTTCGTTTGCTCATTTTCAGAGTAAATGCAATCGTATAGAGTAATCCTATCGATGCCTTATACTCCCCTCCTTCTTCATTTGGGTCGCCTTTGCCTCTTACTGCTATGTAATTTGCTTTTGGTACATTTACAATCTCCGGTTTCCTTTTCGGCATATAAAATTCTTTGTATTCTTTTTTGAAATCGAAAGCCATGTCTATCTCCTCTTTACTTTTCTAAATGTGCCGTAATAATTGTGTAACTATATGCATTTATGGTTAGTTCGTATCCGTCTACATGAACGTACCAATTCTTTCCTTTTCGCAATACAACAGTTTGTGGTTGTTCTATCCTTTCTTTACACCAGCCAACCACATCTTCTACATCCAATGAAAGATTCCTTGCAATTCTTGCCAGTCCCATTTCTGTTGTATGTACTCTATCTAAATTTTCAAGTAATTCATTCATCCTCAACCTTTACCTTCCTACTCCACTCCGCACATCTTCAAAAACTTCTTTTCCGATAAAATCTCATTTGTAACAAATTTTCCATCACAAAACAAAGCATATGTAGTAGAAGCTACGGGCATATTCTGTGCCATTTGCCTACTATCAATCAAAATACTCTTGAACGGGATTCCGTGCTCATGTGCTACGCGTTCAATGAGTGGTGCATATTTTGCCGTAAACGGACACTGATGCGTATAATACAAAACATATCCCATCTCATCTATCTTAGGATTTTTCACACAATCCTTAAATCGTGGAATCTCTGCTCCCTCTTCAAAAGGAAGATATAATAATTCAAAGAACGGCTCCGCAGTATCCGCCACTTTAAAGCCTTTGTATTTTAAATATGCTCCCTCTGACAAAAACGGTTTCTTTTTAGCCGATGCACGGATACAAAGTCCCTTCTTCCCTTTTTCTTTACTGTCTCTTATGCATTCTTCCAGCAAGAGATTGGCATATCCATTCCCTTTTAGCTGTCCCGCAATCCAAAAGCAATCAATATACATATACCCGTCTGCTTCTATCGGCATCCAAGCTGCTTCTGCCGGAATATATTCCATAAAGCACTTGCCTCTCACATTCCCTTTCAGAAAAACAAGTCCTTCCTTTAGTCGTTCTTCCATCCATGCCTTTTTAGCAAGCACTTGCATATCTTTATTATTCGCAACTGCACAACAGATGTGCTCCTGCTGCAAATTTTCTTCCGTAACCCTTATTAGTTCCATATACCATTCTCCTATCGTTTTACATTGTTATAAGTATTGTAATTCATATAATATGACACCTATTTGTCATATTATAATTTTAATTTCATATTTTAGCAATCGTAATGAGAACTTTTAAATTGGTACTCACCGTAATATGAACGTAATATAAAGAAAAATTATAAATGATGTCCTATTATTGACGACAACATTACCATTATCTAAAATAAAAATGTAACCCCCATGTTACATTTTTTCATAAAAAAGCACATTTCAGTTGGTTTCGATGTAAAGTGATATGTGACATAATGATATCGGATTGCAGAACAAAATCTGCAACAAGATTTCTATTGGCCGATAGAACAATTATAAATATTTTTGATTGGAGAAACACTTATGAGTTTAGGAACTAATATACAATATTTAAGAAAACTAAATAAACTGACGCAGGAACAATTTGCCGAGAAAATGGGCATTACAAGGCAAACGGTATCCAGATGGGAATCCGATGAGGTTACACCGGAACTTAACAAACTGGTCGAGATGTGTTCTGTTTTTTCATGCAAATTGGATGAATTGGTTAGAGAGAATATGTCTTCCAAGGCCGAAATCTATTCTGAGGTTACCATAAGAAAAGTACCTGCTTTTAAAATGGCAAGGTACGTCATGATTTCACCTAATCCGGAATCCGATGTGCAAAATTATATGCAAAATTGGGGCAAAATAAGCGGTCTGCTTGCCGCAGATCCTAATGCCAAACTGATTGGCTGGGACTTCCCATTTGTAACTCAGGAACAACAAACAAGATTTGGGCTTCATGGATATGTTGCCGCATATGTACTTCCGGAAGGCTTTGAAACAAACTGTCCGGGCGTGGAATATGCGCAAAATAA
This sequence comes from Acutalibacteraceae bacterium, assembly GCA_045542535.1. Lineage (GTDB taxonomy): Bacteria > Bacillota > Clostridia > Oscillospirales > Acutalibacteraceae > DTU089. The sequence goes on from JAZQLF010000034.1 coordinate 5,623, forward strand.
AGATGCCGAGTATGCTGTAATTACCGTAACCGAACCTATGATACGGCCTTTTGAACGAATACCGACAGGGTACAAATGCATCATGGAATTCTTACAGGCGAATCATTTCAAAGACAAATTATCGGATGATATCATCAGTTGTTTTGAACATGAATATGTAAAAGATGGTGTAGCGTATATGGATATCTATGTGCACGCTGCCGGTGTAACCAAAGCGGATGCATTTTCTACTTTTTAATGGCAGATTGGCACTTTCCCCATAATATGATAAAATAAACCAGACATAATTTTATCAACAGGAGGCATACAACATGGCGTGGTATGAAGAAGCCGTATTTTATCATATTTATCCTTTAGGACTTACAGGTGCACCAAAACAGAATTCCTACGAGGAACCTGTGCACCACTTAAATACAATACTTCCGTGGATTTCCCACATTAAGGAAATCGGATGTAATGCTATTTATATCGGACCGCTTTTTGAATCCGTGGGACATGGCTATGAAACAACTGACTATAAAAAATTGGACAGCAGGCTCGGAACAAACGAGGACTTAACAAACTTTGTAGCCGAGTGCCACAAGCAAGGAATCCGCGTTATTTTGGATGGCGTGTTTAACCACACCGGCCGTGATTTCTTTGCATTTCAGGACATTTTGAAAAACAGGGAACAGTCACAGTACAAAGACTGGTACTGCAATGTGAATTTCTGGGGTAACAACTCCTACAACGATGGTTTTTCTTATGAAAACTGGGGCGGATATGACCTCCTCGTAAAACTGAACCAGCACAATCCGGCAGTCAAAGAATACATTCAGGATGTCATCCGTTTCTGGGTAAGTGAATTTGACATTGACGGAATCCGTCTGGATGCTGCTGATGTTCTGGATTTTGAATATATGAAAGCACTCCGCAGTGTTGCAAATGAAGTAAAACCGGACTTCTGGCTTATGGGCGAAGTTATTCACGGCAATTATTCCCGTTGGGCAAATGACGGCACACTCCATTCCGTAACCAACTATATGCTTCATAAAGCACTCTACTCCGGCCACAATGACCATAATTATTTTGAAGTAGCACATACAATCAAATACGTTAGCGGTATGGTCGGTAACAATCTGAAGCTCTATAGTTTCGTGGATAATCATGACGTAGAACGAATTTATACAAAACTGACCAATAAGACACATTTTGTGCCTGTACATGTAATGCTCTATACTTTACCGGGAGTTCCGTCGATTTATTATGGTTCCGAGTTCGGTATCGAGGGCAAAAAGGAACGTTTTTCCGATGATTCTTTAAGACCAGCTTTAAATTATGAAGATTACAAAGATGCCGTTAATACCAATCCTTACACCAAATTAATTGCCGCACTCGGTAAGATTCGTCAGAACACACCGGCTCTTTGCTATGGTGATTATCAGGAATTGGAGTTACAGACTACTCATTTTGCCTATGCAAGAACTTTGAACGACAAGTCCGTAATTACTACTGTCAACAACAGTGATAGTGATGCCCATATGAACCTTGCATGTGGGGATTCTGTAGAATATATTGGCGCATTAACGGGTGAACGCATATCCGTAAATGGTGGACGTATACAGGTACGTGTTCCTGCAAACTCCGGCGAAATCTGGATTCCTGCAGAACTTTACAGTGAAAGTTTTGCACCGAATAAAACTGTAGAGATAGAGAAGACTCCGGAAGTGGTGAAGGTTGTGGAATCCTCTGTAGCATTAGAACCTAACACAGAAGAAAGTTCTAAAGCCCCGGAAACTGTGACGGCTGAAATTCCAAAAGAAAACAGTTCTGTTATCTCTGCAGAACAACCTAAAGAAGAACAGGCCCCTACACCGGAAGAAAAGAAAAGCGAGCAGATAACTGTAGACTGGAACAAGCCATATGAAGATATGTCCGTAGAAGAACTGCAGGAAGCCATTCTCGAAAAGATGAGACGAAACGGCCCTGTAACCGATTATATGTTGGGTACAGTGCGAGAAAACACCCATCACGGTTCTTTGGTGACTTGGGTTAAAAGCTTTCAGTAAACATTTGCGGGAGGTGTATTATGACAACAAAATTATTCATTCAAGCAATAACTAAATTTTTATTAGGTTTCTTTTTAGTGGGTTTATTGATATTCTTACCTGCAGGTACGTTTTCGTTTTTTAACGGTTGGTTATTTATGGGGATTTTATTCCTGCCGATGTTTCTTGTAGGAATTGTTATGATGTTAAAAAATCCTGACCTGCTAAAAAAGCGACTTAACGCAAAAGAAGAGCAAAAAGAACAAAGTCTTGTGGTAAAGCTTAGCGGACTTATGTTCTTAGCGGGTTTTATTATTGCAGGATTAGGTTTTCGTTTCGATTGGTACACATTGCCAAAGAGTGTGGTAATTGGTGGCTCGGTAGTATTTCTTGTAGCATATATTCTTTATGCAGAGGTAATGAGGGAAAACACTTTCCTTAGTCGCACCATTGAGGTGCAGGAAAATCAAAAAGTTATCGACACAGGATTATACGGCATTGTCAGACACCCGATGTATAGCGCCACATTGCTTTTGTTTTTATCAATTCCCATTGTGTTAGGTTCAATATATTCATTTTTGATTTTTCTTGTATATCCCTTTATCATCGCCAAAAGAATAAAAAACGAAGAAGAATTTCTTGAAAAAGAACTGAATGGTTATGGTGAGTATAAGAAAAAAGTAAAGTATCGCCTGATACCGTTCATTTGGTAATATTAAAACGAAATCCAATTTGTAAATGCGCATAATTAAGGAGAATTTAAAGTGGAATATGTAAAAGCAGAAAAGTATGATATGGATTTAGTTAAGCAAAAAATTATGGGACCTAATCCATTGAAATTAGAAGAAGAACTTATGAAAGACAATAGCATTAAGAAAGGTGCTATTGTTATGGATTTAGGTAGCGGACAAGGAATCACATCTGTGTTTTTAGCAAAAGAATATGGATTTAAAGTTTATGCAACAGACCTTTGGAGCGAGCAAGAAGAAAATCAAAAATTCTTTTCCGAAATGGGATTAACAGAAGAGGAAATTCTCGCTGTAAAAGCAGATGCTACGGATTTAAAATATGAAAAAGAATTCTTCGATGCAGTTGTCAGTACAGATTCATATAATTATTTTGGAAGAGATGCAGACTATTTAGACGAAAAGCTTTTACCTTTTGTAAAGAAAGGTGGTTATGTTTATATAGTTGTTCCGGGAATGAAAAAAGACTGCCATAATAATATTCCGGAAGAATTGTTGTTATCCTGGACTCCTGAACAATTAGACTACATCCACGATATAGAATATTGGAAAAACATTGTTTCAAAATCCAAGGACAGTGAGATCGTTTCCATTTATGAAATGGAGAGCAATGAAGAATGTTGGAATGATTGGATACAGTGCGACAATGAATATTCTATTAATGACAGAAAGGCAATTGAAGCAGGTGGGTGTAAATATCTTAACTTTATTGCTATTGTTTTGAAGAAGAAATAAGTAATGGTAACAGGAGTCAATATATATAACTACTGTAGATTCCAATTTATCAAACCATAAAACAGGGTGGAGTTAATACTCTTCCTTGTTTTTCTTTATTATTATCAGTTCTCTGTTGAAATTTAGTTAATTGTTTTATATAATGTTTTTATAGAATGTTTCTAAAAACTATGAAAGGAAACAAAAATTATGATTAAAGAAAAACTTTCAAAAAAGAATTGGTTCACAATTTGCCTGTTCAGCTTTATGGGCGGTATTGCGTGGAATATTGAAAATATGTATTTCAATACCTTCCTTTACAACTCCGTATATGCAAATGCATCCGAGGCTGCTATGGCAGGTTCAATGGCTCCCACAACCGCTATCAGCCGAATGGTAGCTCTTTCAGCTATCGCTGCAGTGCTTACTACCTTTATAATGGGTACTCTCAGCGATAAAATGAAAAACAGAAAATTCTTTATTTCTGTTGGTTACATACTCTGGGGTATTGTTACTGCACTTTTTGGTTTTATTACAACAGATAATGTTGCAAGTATTTTAGGTCTTACCGATGAAGCATTAACTCTTACAACTACTGTCTGGGTTGTTATCGCAATGGACGTTATTATGACATTTATGGGTTCAACAAGTAATGACGCTGCTTTTAATGCCTGGCTTACAGATATCACAACGCCTAAAATAAGACCAACTATTGAAACTGCTCTTACCTTTGTGGGCTTTTTATCAGTTGCAGCAGTTATGGGTGTTGGTAGCCTTGCTCAGTCAGGCACAGTTTCATACAAGGCATTTTTTGGTGTTTTAGGTCTTATTGTTACTCTTTGCGGTGTAGCAGGTTTATACCTTATTAAAAATCCTGAATACAGATCAAAAGAAAATGAGGTTTCTTCAAGCTATTGGGCAGACCTTTTCTATGGCTTCAGACCTTCTGTTATAAAGAACAATTCACGTCTCTATCTTGCTCTTTTTGCTATCGGTTTCAGCAGCATTTCTTATCAGGTTTTCTTCCCTTATCTTCTCGTTTATCTTCAGTATGTTGTTATTCCCGATAACGGAGATAATCTTATTACCACAAGCGTTATTATTACTGCTGCATTAGTTATCGTTGCTCTTATTGCAGGCTTTGTTATTCTTCTCAAGGCTTCTGCAAAGAACAAAGCATACGGTCTTGTGCCCTGCACAATTCTTCAGACAGCAGGACTTTTGCTTCTTTCAACATCAACAGATATAAAGGTTATTCTTATCGGTGTTGTACCAACGCTTGTAGGTAATCTTGTTATGGGTATTCAGCTTAATGCCGCAATTAAGGACTTCATTCCCGAGGGTAAAGCAGGTCTTTTCCAGGGCATCAGAATGATATTCACAGTGCTTCTTCCTATGGTTATCGGTCCTGCATTGGGTGACTTGGCTTGTCGTAACTCTGCAATTACTTATGCTAATGAATATGGCGTTGAAACAATTGTTCCTTCAAGCAGTATGTTCCTTTATGCAGCAGCTGTTTCAGTATTCGTAGTTATTCCTTTAATCTTCCTTATTAAAAAAGGCTTTGAGGTTGAAGAAAAATAAGGTGAAAAAACTTTACAGATTCATTTATTAAATCGTAATACATTTCATAAGGCTAAATATTTGGTGGTGTAATATTATGAAAAAAGAAAGAAACAAAGTCATTATTGAAAGTGTTCTTACCACTGTGTTTATGGGGCTTCTTGTTTATGCTGCATATTCACTCTGGTACATATTTGAGGGAACGCAAAGTGGCGGTGATGTGCATCTGTACACAATTCTTTCGAGCGTGGCATTGGGTTGGTTCTGCCTGCTTTTGGTTGGTGCTTTAAAGGATTGTGGATGGATTAAAAAGCTGATTGCATTTCTTTTTGGAAATGCTTTGTTCCAGGGCTTATTATGGGGAATCAATGCTAAAATAAATCCCGTAATAAATGATGATACCTTTAATGATGATAATGTTGTTATCACTGTCTATTCAATAGCTTTTGCAATTTCTGCAGTTCTTCTTACGATTGCGCTCATTTTAAGAGCCCGAAAGAGATGCAAGGTGCTCAATATTATTCTTGCAATTATTTATTTTGCGGTTTCTTGCGGAGGTGTAATTATTCTTAACGAGGAAAATATAAAGGCACTTGATTACAAAAAAAACATTCAGTTTGATACTATAAGTGCCGAGGAAATGAAAATTACTGCTGAAGAAAAAGATTTTTGCTCTCAGTGGTTCGAAAGTAATTTAACCGATGAAAATGCAAATTATCCCTTTACATTCAAGGTTGACGGCGTGGCTTTCAACCCTGCGGATTGGGAAATGAAGTTAACAAAGGCTGATAAAGCTTATCAGGGCGGACAGACAAAAAATATAGTATTTACAAATAAAACTAACGGTCTTGAGGTAACTGTTGAGGCAACTGAATTTTCGGAAAATGCAACTTGTCAATGGACAGTTTACATAAAAAATACCGGTGAAGAAAATTCTGGTGTGATCAGTGACTTTTATGCACTTGACTCATCATTTGAAACAGGTAAGGCGGAGCTTTATTACTCAATGGGCAGTGATACTGCTGCAAGCGATTTTTCGCTTATTAAAAAGGCTCTTTCTTCTAAAGCGAGAATATTCAGCGGTTCAGATGGTAAGCCTACAGAAAGCTATTTGCCGTATTTTAACATCAGCGGTGAGAATTACAGTATGATTCTCGGTATTGGCTGGACGGGTCAATGGGTGGCTTCACTTTCAGCAAAAAATGGTGCAACAAATATAACTGCAAAGCAAGAGCATTTTAATGCCTATCTTCTTCCCGGTGAAGAGGTTCGTTCACCTCTTGTTTCAATCAGCTTCTATGATAACGATAACGCTCTTAAGGGCTTTAACCTTTTCAGAAATTGGGTTATGGACTCCGTTTACCCCGAAAATGTAACAAAGAACTCCTATACTGTTATGGAAGTTGCAGGACCCATGTCCACAAGAACCTCTGATGAAATTATTAATATTCTCGATAATGAAATAGCCGATTACATATATGACGAGATTGATGCATTCTGGATGGATGCAGGTTGGTACAGCTATAACGAAGGCTGGTATGATGGCGTCGGAAACTGGACTGTTGATACCAAAAGATATGACAATGGTATCAAAGAACTTTCTGACTACGCTAAGAAAAAAGGCTTAGGTCACACCCTTTGGTACGAGCCCGAAAGAGTTTGGCCCGGCACTCATTTCCATACTGTTGGTTCTGAAAACCCACAATGGTTAATTAGTGTTGATGGCGATGACAACTTTATGTGGAACCTTGCAAATGAGGACGCTTTCAAATATTATTGCGATTACCTTTTGAAGTCAATGAAAGAAAATGGTGTTACCATTTATCGTCAGGATTTCAACTTCCCGCCTCTTAAATATTGGCAGAAAGCCGATGCTGAATATTACAACGGCAGAACAGGTATCTGCGAAAACCACTATGTAACAAACCTTTATAGATACCTTGATTATCTTACAGAAAACATTGATGGTCTTATTATTGATAACTGTGCTTCAGGTGGCAAGCGACTTGACCTTGAAATGACTTACCGCAGTATCGCATTCTGGAGAAGTGACTATAACTGCTCCTATCACCCCGACCTTTTTGATGCTACTCAATCCCAAACATACGGCATTTCCTTCTGGCTTCCAATAACCGGTGCAAACCTTTATATGATTGATGAATACACCGCAAGATCAGCTATTATGCCCTTGATGCTTATGGATTTCTATTCACATCAGAACCCTGAATTTGGTCTTTATACGGAGCAAAAAGCATTGATGGGTGGCAATTATTACCCACTTGATTTCGGTAGCTTTGACAATGATAAAATGCACGCTATGCAATTCTCAACTGATGATGCACTTGCAGGCACAGCTTTAATCTACAAACGAGCAAATGTTAATGATACTGAATATACGGTTAAACTCAATGGTCTTATTGCTTCAAAAAACTATGAGATTTATGACATTGATAACCCTGAAAAAATCTATAAAATGACCGGCGAAGAGCTTATGAATGACGGTTTAACTATTGATTTACCAGAAGGACCTAAAGCTATAATACTTATGTTTAATGCATAAAGAAAATGGACAGTACACTTTTCAGTGTACTGTCCATTGTTTATATTTATTATTTGCAAAATTTCTCTTTTGCTTCGTCAATCATCTTTTTAACATTTGCAGCAAGGGGTTTACTTTCTTCTTTTAACTGAGCAAGGGGCTTTCTTGCATCACCGATGTCGATACCCTGAAGACGAAGAACTTCTTTTGCAGCAGCATACATATTGCATTTGCAAGCACACATAGCATAAATGATTTGATTTATTGCATACTGAATTTCTCTTGCTTTGTCGAGATTTCCCGCTTTAATAAGCTCGTCGCATTTAAGGAAGAGCTCGGGCATAACTGCATATGTACCGCCGATACCGCCTTGAGCACCGATTGCGCGACCTGCAACAAACTGCTCGTCGGGACCGTTGAAAACAACAAAGTTTTCGCCACCCTCTGCTTTAAACATCTGAATGTCCTGAGTGGGCATTGATGAGTTTTTAACGCCGATAACATTGGGGTTTTTAAGCATTTCCTTGAAAAGCGGTATTGTAAGAGCAACACCTGCAAGCTGAGGAATGTTATAAATAACAAAATCTGTGTTGGGTGCGGCGGAAGAAATATCGTTCCAATACTGAGCAATTGATTCTTCGGGGAGCTTGAAATAAATAGGGGGAATTGAAGCAATTGCATCAACGCCCAAACCTTCTGCGTGAGCTGCAAGTTCCATTGAATCTGCAGTATTGTTACAAGCAACGTGGGCAATAATTGTCATTTTACCCTTCGCCACTTCCATAACAGATTCAAGAATGAGCTTTCTTTCTTCCTTGCTCTGATAAATACATTCGCCGGATGAACCGTTAACATAAAGTCCCTTAACACCTTTATCGAGAAGATATTTTGCAAAGGCTTTTGTTCTTTCAGGGGAAACGTTTCCCTCATCATCATAGCAAGCATAAAATGCAGGGATTATACCGTGATATTTTGTAAGGTCTTTCATTTTGTAACCTCTCTTTTATTGTATTTGCTAAAATATTATCACAAATTTTATTAATTGTCCATCTTTAATAATGTTTTTTAATGTGTTATATTATTAATATAGACTACTTTAAGGGTGGGCGAATATGATTAAAAGATTTTCTGTGCTTTTTGTTGCTTTGGTTCTTGTGGTTACATCCTTTGTTGGTTGTACCAATAATGTAAAAGACGAAGAAAATAAACCTGTTGACGATTTTAAAGTTGTGGCATATATTCGCGGTGACTATGTTCAAGAAGCTGATAGCTTGTATGCCGAGGATTTTGATATTATTACTGATGTTATTCTTTTTGAATGTGCCTCATTTGATAGTGAGGGTCAGGTTGTATTAGAAAAGGAAAAGCTGGAAACGGCTCTTAAGAATATTCGCAAGGCCATAGGCGAAAGAGATGTTAAAATTACCCTTAATCTTTTAGGCCCACGGGGTGTTACTGACTCTACCGATTGGGAAGAGCAAATGGAAGTTCAGAGCAATGAACACAACAAAGCTTTTAAAAGCGGCGTTTTAGAAAAGAATATTGTTTCTGTTCTTATAGAATACGATTTTGACGGTGTGCATTTTGATTATGAATACCCGCTTTCCTCTAAAGCCTGGCGAAATTACAACAAATTCCTTGTTTCTTTGGATGAGGAGTTGGGGGATTATACCTTAGGCGTTGCAGGGGTTGAGTGGAATATCAAGTTCTCAGGAAAAGCAGAAAAAGCAATTGATTCACTTGAGCTTATGACTTACGATTACAATGACAGCGAAGGCAAGCACGCTACTTATGAAGATATTATAACCCGTCTTGAAAACACTGATTTTGGCGGAATAGACAGAGATAAAATCAACGTTGGTTTGCCATTTTATTCAAGACCTACCGATATGGATGCATATTGGTATGGTTACAACAGTTGCTACGAGAAAATTGACGAAGAGGGTTGGTATCATTGCCCCGAAACCGATAAGGATTTTTGGTTTAATACTCCCGAAGTGATTGAAAAGAAAACGGAATATTCTCTTAACAACGGCTACGGCGGTGTGATGGTATGGCACTATAATTGCGATTTACCCTCCACTCACGAGGATTCACTTTTCCGTAGTATTGGTAAGGCAGTTACTGAAGAATAATAAAAAGAGTGATTCACTAAAAATAAGTGAGTCACTCTTTTTGATATTATTTATTGTTTTTAGGACTGTCGCTTTCCTGGAGTTTGATTTTTGCTTCTTCACGGGCACTGGTTTTTCCATGGGGAATAATGTCACCTGCTTTAGTAAGGGCAACCTTTGTAAAGTAAGGACCAACAAGCTCATAAATGAGAACGGAGAAAAGGGTAATACTCTGAACGAGGCCACCGATATCGCCGCCGAATTCCAACGCCTGACTTGCCATACCCAAAGCAACACCTGCCTGTGGGAAAAGGGTTATACCTAAATATTTAACTATATTATCATCGCATTTTGTTGCCTTTGCGCTGATTCTTGCACCGAAATACTTACCGATGCAACGGAAAACAATGTATGCGCCACCGATAACAATATAAATCCAATTTTTGAAAACGGACAAATCAAGCTCTGCACCGCTTATAACGAAGAAGAGGACAAGAAGCGGAACTGTCCAACGGTCTGCTCTGTCCATAAGTTCTTCCGAGAAGTCACAGATATTGCAGAAGATTGTACCAAGCATCATACAAGCTAAAAGGCTTGAGAAGGCGATATGTACCTCACCAATTTCAAATTTCATTGAAGAAATTGCAACGGTGAGCATTACGAATGTAACGGAAATTGCCATACGCTTTGAACGGGAGTGGAAGAACTGCTCACAAAGAGTGAACAAGAAGCCCATTACAGCGCCGAGAGCGATTGACAAAACAACCTCTAATACGGGATTTACAATCATTGAAACCGCGTCAATTGTACCGGTATTTATAGCGCCTGCAATACCGAATGAAACGGCGAAAACTACAAGACCTACCGCGTCATCAAGAGCAACAACGGGAAGAAGAATGTCTGTAACAGGTCCTTTTGCCTTGTACTGACGAACAACCATAAGAGTTGCCGCAGGTGCGGTAGCAGTTGCAACTGCGCCGAGAATAATTGCCGCAGGAAGCGGGAGATAACCCTCGGGTAAAATAAATGAAAGTGCAATAAGTGCGATATCTACAACAACGGTTGTAACAAGTGCTTGAGCGATACCGATTACCGTTGCCTGTTTACCGATTTTTTTAAGCTGAGCAAGGCGGAACTCGTTGCCGATTGCAAAGGCAATAAAACCTAACGCCAAATCACAGAGAATCGAATAATGCTGAGGTGGATTGAACTCTTCATTGAATCCAAATCCCAATCTGCCAAGGCAGAAGGGTCCGATTAAAACACCTGCTAAAAGATAAGCAGTTACGGCAGGAAGCCCCATTTTTTTAGCAAGTCGGGAAAGTAAAAGTCCCGATAATAAGGCGATTGAGAGGGTTAAAAGTACCTCGGGTGTTGAGTGCATAAAATTACTTCTTTCTTTATATAAAATATACAATAAAATGTTTCAACGGTTGTATATTTTAACACAAAGAAAATTATTGTCAAGAACTATTTAAGTGCTAAATGCAAAATGCTAAGTGCTAAGTAAAGGAAGGGTTGTTTTACTTAGCATTTAGCACTTAGAAATTAGCATTATTAATGATGATGTTTATGATGATGACTATGCTCTGTGTGTTGGGGATGGCAAACCAAATCCTCGCACTCTTCTTCGGGTGTTTCTGTTTCGATAGTTGTGTGGGTGATGCCGTGTTCTTTTAACTCTTCTTTTACGGCTTTTTTTATTTGAAATGCATCACCATTTACTACAACGTGAAGAGTTGCAATATGGTTAACACCGTCAAGTGTTCTCACGTGTAAATGGTGAACATCCTGAACACCGTCAATTTCTTTTATATGATGCTTTAATTCTGCAATATCAATGCCATCGGGTGTTTTTTCAAAGAAAATATCGCAGATTTCCTTAAAATGCTTAAAGGCATGAACAAGAAGAAAAATTGCAACACCGATAGACATTAAGGGGTCAATATAGGTAATGTAGGTGAATTTCATTAAAACTGCGCCCAAAAGCACAATGCTCCAACCTAAAACATCCTCAAACATATGAAGACTTACGGCTTTCTGATTCAATGAGCCGTCGCCTCGGGTGGCGATTGAGGCAACAAGGTTAACACCCATACCGAAAACTGCAAAAAGAAGCATTCCGTTGTAGTCAATTTCTACGGGGTGAATAATTCTGTCCAAAGCCTTTATTATAACGAAAACTGAACCCACAATGAGAATAACCGTCATTATAAGGCTTCCTAAAACGGAATATCTGCCGTAGCCAAAGGTGTATTTATCGTCAGGCTCTTTCTTGCTCTTTTCTTCAAGAATATAGGAAATGCCGATGCTGACGCTGTCACCGAAGTCGTGAACAGAGTCTGAAATAATTGCAACGCTTCCCGTTAAAGTTCCGCCGATAAATTCGAAAACGGCAAATATAAGGTTTAAAACAAATGCAGTTAAAATTCGTTTTTGTGATTTCATATATATCTCCTTGAAAAAGTTGTGGAAAAGTATATAATGTATTTTACTACTATTTTATTGGTGTTTGCAAGATGTTTGCTATACTTTTACAAAGAAAAGAGGGAGTGGACCCTCCACCATTCCGTCCAAACTTTGTTTTGTCAGTAGTTTTATTATTCGAAATATATATAATAAAAAGAATTTAATTTATTGAAGAATGGTCCCCCTCCCTTTTTCCCAATCGAAAAAAGGGAGGATAGGAATTTGTTATACCTTTATAAATTGGAGTGTGGAGAATGTATAAGCAAAAACTTTGCCTTTCTGCAAGTAAGGCTTATGGTATTAGTTTAACCGAACAAATCAAACTTTTTAAGAAAACAGGTTTTGAGGGTTTCTTTGTTCTCTGGCAAAATGGTATGGACGAGGAAATCGGAGAATGTGCAAAAGTTGCTAAAGAAGAAAATATGATTTTTCAGTCCATTCACGCACCTTGGGGTTACTGTCAGGATATGTGGGATGAAAATGAAAAAGAAGATGCCCGAAAGGGTATTGAAGAATTGAAGCATTGCCTTGACCTTTGTAAAATGTATGATGTGCCCGTTCTTGTTTCCCATGTTTTTGTGGGCTTCGATGTGGAGTATAAGCCTACTGAATTCGGTCTTCAAAACTATGGAGAGGTAATAGACTACGCCGAAAAAGTCGGAGTTAAAATTGCCTTTGAAAATACCGAGGGTATTGAATATTTGAAAGCACTTTTTGAGCGTTACGGTGACAGAGAGTCTATGGGCTTCTGTTGGGATTCAGGTCACGAAATGTGCTATAATTTCAGTGAGGATTTATTGGCACTTTTCGGACACAAGTTAATTGCTACCCATATAAATGATAATCTTGGGGTTAAGGATTTTAACGGCAAAATCTTCTGGCACGATGATTTGCATCTCTTGCCCTTTGACGGCATTGCCGATTGGGACTACAACGCGAAACGCCTTGTGAAATGCGGTTACGAGGGGATTTTGACTTTTGAACTTAATAACAAATCAAAACCCAACCGACATGAGAATGATAAGTATGATAAGATGCCGATTGAAGAATATATTTCCGAAGCTTATTGCAGAGCTTGTCGAGTAGCGACAAAGATAGTGAATAGTGAAAAGTGAATAGTGAAGAGGTTCGGGGAAGCTTCGCTTCCGAACATAATAAATTAAGGATTCAAGACAAGATTTTTGTCCTGAATCCTTTTTATTGTTTATAACGTGGTTATTTTTGCATTTTCGATTAAATCGGATTTTCTTAAAAAATAATACTGATTTGCATACTTTAAACCAAAATGATTTTTTAAGTTTTTAACATTTGTTATATCAGTATATTTTATCTGAACTGTTCTTGCTGAGGTGCTGTCTAAAACAGCAACAAGAACATGGTCATCAAAAAACTCATATTTATATGTATTACCGATAATTCGGGTTCTGCCTTCTTTTAATATTTTTTTCGTTCTATAATAAGACAATATCAAAAGCAGAGTATATATAGTGAGAATACCAATGAATATACCCTGAAGAAGTTCAAAAACAAAACCTGAAAGGTAAGCTAAGGTAATTAAACCAAAGAAAATAACAGCCCAACAAACCTGCTGTATTATTCCTTTTTTTCGGTCAGTAGTTTGTTTCAAAAACTCCTTAACCTCTTTTTCTGTAAAGTTAAAGGAATATTTCTCATTTGGCATAGATACACCTCTTCACTATTCACTCTTCACTTTTCACTCAATAAAAATTCAAAAGAATTTTTATTGCTTCGCTCCGTTGTCGAACTTTTCAAGAACCTTAACACTTGCCGCAAAGCACTTTTCAAGGCAATCCTTGTTAAGAGCATCGGGAGTATCAAGTCTTGTGTGATAAAAATCGGGAAGAGCGTGGCTAAGTGCAGTAACACCTGTTGCTCTGAGACCTGCCTGAGCAAAGGCTGCAGAATCGGTAGCGCCGCCGAGAGGGGGAACCATACCCTTTTTACAGGGAATATTTAATTCCTCACAAGCCTCTATAAACAAATCGGAAACATCCTTGTCAACCTTAACAGTGCCGTTAAGGTCACGATAGTTAACCATAAGCTCTTCAGACTGTGTTATTGTATCGTATGAATAAATAAATGTAGGTACATCGTTCATTTCGTCTTTATGAGCTTCGCTCCAAGCCATAGCACCGCGAAGACCTGCTTCCTCACTACCTGTGAAAATAACACCGATTTCTGTGTTTTCAAGTTCAATGTTTTCATCCTGAAGCATTTTGAGGATTGCCATACCTATATAACAGCCTGTAAGGTTGTCGTTAGCGCCATCAACAGTTTTGTTTCGGTTCCACATAAAGTAAAGTCCGAACCAGAAGGGTACAAAAACAAGAGCAACAAGACCCAGCTTTGTTGCAAGAGCGCCTTCAAGAACACCTGCTATTTTTAAAATAGAGATAGCAAGTGTATAGAAAGCACCAAGGAAGCAAAGCATCATATGAATGTCAAAGCCAAGATATGTAAATTTGTATTTAAAGGGCCATTCCCATGCGGCATCAGCGTGACCAACGAAGATAATTCTTCTTTTGACTTCACCTGTGGGCTTTTTGAAGCCTGTTGCATTATGACCTGTTTTTTCCTGGAAAAGTTTATCAACAAGCTTCTTGTAAAGACCAAACTGTAAGAAGCAAATAGCAAGGCCGATTACAATAAATGCAACTGATAAAGCAGGAATATTAAAGAAATATGAAATAAGTGCTAAAAAGCAACAGGTGATTGTGAGATAAATCCATCCGAAGAAGGAGCCTGGATTTTCTTTAAAGCTTTCAACATAGGTTCTGTCGCAACCTAATTCTTTCATTTTTTCTACTGCATATTCGCAAGCCTGGTGCTCACCTTTTGAACCGGGGCCTCTTTTTTCGAAAGTGTTGCAAATATATGTGATTTCATCAATCATATATTGGGCAGCTTTGCTTTTTGCTTCAATAATCTTACTTAAATCCATATTTATCTCTCCTTAAATAAATATCTATAATAACATTTTACTAAAAAATGGATTAAAGTCAACAAAAATTTAACATTATTACCCATTATTATATAGAAATATCACAAAAAATGGGGTAATGGTCGCTCAATTCTTTAAAATAGGTTTGGGAAAGTGTTGCGTGGTGGGTAATTCTTGCATCTCCGAAAGAAAAAATATGGTCTATTAAAAGTGTTTTTTTGCTTGTATTTTCACCATTCGAAACCACCTCTGAAAGATTTTTGGTGTCCTGAAATGCGGTGCAAAGAATATCGTATATGGGTGAGGGGGTTTTCTTTGTGCTCCGCTTTGTGTTAAAGTCGCCTAAGGGGAAAACAGGACAATTAAAAACACTTTTTAGTTCTTTACAGAGGGTTATTAATTCCAATGCTTGTGTTAAAGGTGTTGTGTTATCGGTGAAATTTCCGTCGTTCAAGCTGAAATGGGTATTTACAACGGCGAAAAGTTTATCGGTTTCTTTGTGGCGGAAAACGCCCCACACCATTCGGCGAAGAGGGGAGTTGTTTCCGTTTGTGAAAACCTGTTCTCCGAAAGAAACAAGGGTAACAGTTTCGGGATTATAAATAAGAGTTGTCATGGTGGCAAAAAAAGCAGAGCGAACAGGATGAATGAATTTGTAATTTGTGTTATTAAAAATACAAGCAAACCACTTACGGCTTGTTTCCTGAAGACCGCAAACATCGGGGGAGATGTCCTCTAAAATTGCGCATACTCCCTCGGCGCGAGTCTCTGCAGGAGTGCCCTCAAAGCCAACAGAATCCGCTAAAATATTGTAGGTCATAAGGCGGATTCGTTCGGGAGATTTTTGGTAAAAATCAGATAATCTTTCTATTTCAGTTAAAAGGGCTTCATTGGCATTCTCTTGGGAAATATCGCCGTAGGTTTTAAGATACATATCTGCCCCGGTTAAAAGGAAAAATAGAATTGTGACTAATAATGCAGTTGTTTTATAAATATTACTTTTTATCATAATTTTAGTATTTGCAGAAAAGAGAAAATAATAAATTCGGAATTCCGAATTTTAGAATGTTTCAAAAACTTGAAAAAAACAGAAAATATGATATACTTTACTAAATCGATAAACTATAGTAATTGGTGAACTTATGGAACTTTTTGAAAATAAAATTGAACAGGAGAGAGCGGTGCTTGTGTCTGTTGACACAGGCGAATTTGATGTGGACTCTTCTCTGCTTGAGCTTTCTGAACTTGCTCGTACTGCAGGTGCGGAGGTTATCTGCGAAATGACTCAGAAAAGAGAGTCACCCGAGGCGGGTACTTATCTTGGTCGAGGTAAGCTTGAAGAGCTTGCGGAATACTGTGAAAATGAAAAGCCCGACCTTGTTATTGTTGATGGGGAATTGACTCCTGCTCAACAGAAAAATATTGAAACAATAACTGATACTCGTGTTATTGACAGAACAACACTTATTCTTGATATTTTTGCTGCTCGTGCTTTATCGGGTGAGGGTAAATTGCAGGTTGAACTTGCTCAGCTCAAATATGCTTTGCCACGTCTTGGCGGTAAGGGTGCATCAATGTCTCGTCTTGGTGGTGGTATCGGTACTCGCGGTCCCGGTGAAACGAAGCTTGAAACTGACCGCCGTCATATAAGACGAAGAATTTCTGCTCTTTCCGAGGACCTTAAGGAGCTTGAAGAAAGACGCGCTCGTCATAGGGAAAGACGTAAAAAAGACGGTGTTGTTACAGTTGCTCTTGTTGGTTACACCAATGCAGGTAAGTCAACACTTATGAACACCCTCACAGATGCAGGTGTTCTTGCAGAAAACAAGCTCTTTGCAACCCTTGACCCAACTGCCAGAGCATTGACACTTCCTGACGGAAGCAGTGTGCTTTTAATTGATACAGTAGGATTTATCAGAAGACTTCCTCATAAGCTTGTTGAGGCTTTCAAATCTACTCTTGACGAGGCGGTTAACGCCAATGTAATTCTTAATATCTGCGATGCATCAAACGAAGAATGCGCAGAGCATTACAAGGTAACAATGGACCTTCTTGAAGAGCTTGGTTGCGGTGATAAGCCCATAATCACAGTTCTCAATAAATGCGACCTTGTAAACGATATTTCAATCCCTATGGGAAAATCTGTTCGTGTTTCCGCAAAAACCGGTGAGGGACTTCCCGAGCTTCTTGAAGCAGTTCGCCAGGCACTTCCGCCTACAAGAAAAAGAGTTAAAATTCTTCTTCCGTTCTCAATGGGCGGTGTTGGCGCAGAGCTTCGCAAAACCGGTGTTGTTCATTCCGAAGAATATACTGCAGAGGGCTTATTGCTTGATATAACGGCGGAGATATTTACGCTTGAGAAATATGAGGAATATATTTTATGAGAATTCGGAATTCGGAATTCGAAATTCGAAATGAAGGGGAAGCTTCGCTTCCAAACATTATATTAATTATTCTTACAACTACAGTTTTTATTTAGATTTAATAAAAGAAAAAAGATTCAGGACAAAAGTGATTGTCTTGAATCTTTTTGCTTTATAGAATTTTTGATTTTTTGCGAAGCGTAATTACGCATTACGAATTACGCATTATTGTTTAGCGTACGCTGAACAATAACTGACCGTATGACGGGTAGCACCATTTGTCTGAGGGGCAGAGCAATTCTGCACTATCTACTGCGAAACGTAAGTGTTCCATTACGGGAATAATTCTGTTTTTATAGAACATTGCAGCGGCATCGCTTTCTTCAATTGCTTTAACTTCGCTTGAAAGCTTTTCAAGTTCATTTACTGCATTGAAAGCTTCTTTTGAAAGACCTGAAAGCTCTTTTGCAACTGATTCCTCATAAGAAGTGTCAATATATTCGCCAACTGCTCTTTTTGCAATAACTGTATCTGCAAGCTCGTGAATCTGACGGCTCACACAAGGAAGAATATCTTTCTTTGTCATATCAATCATTGTGAGAACTTCGATGTTGAGATATTTGCAGTATTTTTCATTTTTGATTTCGTAATGAGCTTTAATTTCTGCTTCGCTATATACACCATGCTTTGTGTAAAGCTCAATGTTTTTATTGTGGAGCATATAGGGAAGACAGTCGGGTGTGGTCTTAAGATTGAGAAGACCTCTCTTTTCAGCTTCCTTAACCCATGCATCGTCATAGCCGTTGCCGTTAAAGATAATTCTCTTATGCTCTTTAATAACTCTCTTAATAAGCTCCTGAATTGCAGTTTCGAAATCTTCTGCATTTTCAAGCTCGTCTGCAAACTGAGAAAGTACCTCTGCAACTGCAGTGTTAAGAGTTGTGTTAGGACCTGCAACGGAAGCGGAAGAACCTAACATACGGAATTCGAATTTATTACCTGTAAAGGCGAAAGGTGAGGTTCTGTTTCTGTCAGTTGAGTCTTTGGGGAAACGAGGAAGAACATGAACACCAACTTTAAGAACTTCTTTTTTCTTTGAACCGTAATCTTCATCATTTTCAATTGCATCAAGAACCGCGTTGAGCTCTTCACCAAGGAACATTGAAACAATTGCAGGTGGTGCTTCCTGTGCGCCAAGACGATGGTCGTTACCTGCAGATGCAATTGAAATACGGAGTAAATCCTGATAATCGTCAACTGCTTTAATAACTGCGCAAAGGAAAAGTAAAAACTGTGCATTTTCTGCAGGAGTTTCACCGGGCTCTAAAAGGTTTGCGCCGGTATTGGTGGAAATTGACCAGTTATTATGCTTACCGCTACCATTAACACCTGCAAAGGGTTTTTCATGAAGAAGGCAAACCATACCATGCTTTTTAGCAATTTTCTGCATTGCTTCCATAGTAATCTGGTTATGGTCGGTAGCAATATTTGTTGTAGCGAAAATGGGAGCTAATTCGTGCTGAGCGGGAGCAGCTTCGTTATGCTCGGTTTTAGCGAGAACGCCTAATTTCCAAAGCTCTTCGTCAAGGTCTGCCATAAATGCCTGAACGCGAGGTTTGATAGCGCCATAATAGTGGTCATCAAGTTCCTGACCCTTGGGAGGCTTTGCACCGAAAAGGGTTCTGCCTGTATAAACAAGGTCTTTTCTCTTGTTGAAAACGTCTTTATCAACGAGGAAATATTCCTGCTCAGGACCAACTGTGGTCTTAACGGAAACAACATCAGTATTTCCGAATAATCTTAAAATACGAAGGGTTTGCTTGTTGATTGCTTCCATTGAACGAAGAAGAGGAGTCTTTTTATCAAGAGCATCTCCGCCGTAGGAACAGAAAGCGGTGGGAATACAAAGAACACCATCTTTAATGAATGCGAAAGAGGTGGGGTCCCAAGCGGTATAGCCACGAGCTTCAAAGGTTGCACGAAGACCGCCTGAAGGGAAAGAGGAAGCATCGGACTCGCCTTTAACAAGCTCCTTACCAGAAAACTCCATTAAAATTCCGCCCTCTTTGGTGGGGGTGATGAAGCTGTCGTGCTTTTCAGCGGTAACGCCTGTGAGAGGTTGGAACCAATGGGTATAGTGAGTTGCGCCTTTTTCAATTGCCCAATCCTTCATTGCATTGGCAATTACGTTTGCAACATCCAAATCAAGTCGATGTCCTGTTTCAAGAGTACGTTCGAGCTCTGCATAAGTTTCTGCAGGTAAACGCTCTTTCATAACAGATGCGGAAAATACATCACAACCAAAATATTCTGTTACTGTTTTCATTGGTATCCACCCTTTCAAATATTCGAGTGTATTATATACTAATTTATCGAGGTTATCAACAGAAAAGTCGAAGTTTGTCAAAGATTTGTCGAATGTTATATATTATCAGATACTATAGAATTAGTTATTAGACAAAGTGGCAAGTTGAAAGTGGCAAGTGGCAAGTTTCGGGACCTGCGGTCAGCATTATGTAAAAGAAAAAGATTCAGGACAAAAAAGTATTGTCTTGAATCTTTTAATTTTATAGAAGTTTTTTTAAGTTTTGCGAAGCTCATTTCGAATTTCAAATTCCGAATTTCGAATTTTATAGCAAAAATCCTGCTATAATTCCTGCCACTGCAGAAAGAGCGATAATTATAATGGGGTGAACTTTTTTGAATACGAGAATTGTCATTACAACGGCAATTCCGAGGGAAACAAGTAAATCTGAAATTACAATACCGCCAAAGTCAAATCCATTGGGAAGGAAAACCGTTAAAATCATTGAAACAAGAGCGGAACCGATAAGGCCGATAACTGCAGGACGAAGCCCTGTCATAACAGAAGAAACGATTTTACTTTCCTTGAATTTTTTATAAAACCTTGCAACGCAGAGAATAACTATAAAAGAGGGGAGAACAACACCAAGTGTAGCGCAGACTGCACCAAAAACTCCGCCGGTTTCCATACCCACGTATGTTGCGCAGTTGATAGCGAATGGTCCGGGAGTGCTTTCGCTGACTGCAATAAAGTTTATAATTTCTTCAATTTCCATCCAATCGTGAGCGAGAACCTCTTTCTGAATAAGAGGAAGCATTGCATAGCCGCCACCGAAGGTAAAAAGACCGATTTTAAAGAATGTTAAAAATAATTCCAAGTAAATTGGTAATGTCATTTTGCAGCCCTCCTTTTAAGAACGAAGGAGTTGAAAAGTCCTGCAAGAGCGCAACCAATAATTACAAAAATAACATTGATATCTGTAAATGCTGCAAGGACAAAGGATGCACCCATAAGAATATATGAGAAAAGTCCTTTCGGTGCTTTTTTATACATTGAAACAAGAGCTTTGATAATAAGAGCTAAAACACCTGCACGAACACCGTTGAAAGCATACTGAACGGCTTTAATATCGCTGAACTCACGAAGTACAAGGGAGATTATTGAGATTATTGTGAAAGAGGGGAGAACAACTCCGAATGTGGCACAGAATGAGCCGAAAACTCCTCCAATTTTATAACCGATAAAGGTTGCGGAGTTAATGGCGATAGGGCCGGGAGTGCTTTCTGCAATAGCGAAAATATCGAGAATGTCATCACTTGTAATCCAACCATGCTTATCAACAATTTCTTTTTCAATTATGGGAATCATGGCGTAACCGCCACCGAAAGTGAATGCCCCGATTTTAAGAAATGTGAGAAAAAGCGTCAGGCAAGTTTTCAGTTTTTCTTTCATACTTTTCTCCTTTGAATTTATTCGTGTTTATTATAGATATAGAGTTGTGTTTTGTCAAATAATATGGTAAGATTTTTGCAGGTGATAATATGGATTTTAATGTTGCTAAAAACAGGGCGGAAGAATTAACCGCAATTCTTAATGACTGTATTGATAAATATTATATGGGAAATGAAAGTGACGTATCGGACTATGATTACGATATGATGATGCGTGAGCTTTCAAAGATTGAAGAGGAATTTCCTCAACTTTTAAAAGAAGATTCTCCCACTCATCGCGTTGGCGGTAGTAGTGACACAACCTTTGAAAAGGTTGTTCACACAGTTCGTATGGAAAGCCTTCAGGATGCTTTTTCCGAAGATGAGCTTCGGGAATTTGACGAGAGAGTGAAAAAGGTTTTTCCCGATGCACAATATGTTGTTGAGCAGAAAATTGACGGACTTTCTTGTTCTCTTGAATACCGTGATGGAATTTTAGTCAGAGCATCTACCCGCGGTGACGGCAATGTGGGCGAGGATGTTACGGCAAATGTTAAAACAATCCGTTCCGTGCCCTTGAAGCTTAAAGAGGCTTTGCCTTTTATTGAGGTGCGCGGTGAGGTTTATATGTCTCACGATTCCTTTGATGAACTTGTTGAAAAGCAGGAATTAAAGGGCGAAAAGACCTTTAAAAATCCTCGTAATGCGGCATCCGGCTCTTTAAGACAGAAAAATCCTAAAATAACTGCCGAAAGAAAGCTTGATATATTCGTATTCAATATTCAACAAAAAGAGGGGGGCAAAGAACTGCACTCTCACAAGGAATCCCTTGATTATTTAGGTGAATTAGGCTTTTCAACAATACCTGAATACACCCTCTGCGACAGTATTGATGAAGCTATCTCCTGTATAAATAGCATTGGTGACAATAGAGGTCAGCTTTCCTTTGATATTGACGGTGCGGTTATCAAGGTTGATAAATTTGCTATGAGGGAAGAGCTTGGCAGTACATCAAAATTTCCCAAGTGGGCGGTGGCTTTCAAATACCCACCCGAAGAAAAGGAAACAAAGCTTTTAGATGTTGAAATTCAGGTTGGCAGAACCGGGGTTCTTACGCCTACTGCTATATTCGAGCCCATTATTCTCGCAGGTACAACTGTATCAAGAGCAACTCTCAACAATGCGGATTTTATAAAAGAAAAAAATATTGCCATTGGTGATAAAATTATTGTCCGCAAGGCAGGAGATATTATTCCCGAGGTGCTTTGTGTTAAAGAGCATACAGGTGAGAATGAACAGTATCAATACCCCGAAAACTGCCCTGCTTGTAACAGCAAGGTTGTTCGTGAAGAGGGTGAAGCGGCAATCCGTTGCGTTAACCCTGACTGCCCTGCACAGTTACTCCGAAAGCTTATTCATTTCTGCTCAAGAGATGCTATGGACATTGAGGGTTTGGGTGAGGCAGTTTTAGAACAGCTTGTTAAAGAAAATCTTATTTCCAAGGCTTCTGATATTTACAGACTCAGTCCTATGGAGCTTGTTTCCCTTGAAAGAATGGGGGAGAAGAGCACACTTAATCTTCTTGAGGCTATTGAAAAATCAAAGGCTAACGATTTATATAAATTGATTTTTGCTTTGGGCATTCATCACATTGGCTTAAAGGCGGCAAAATTACTTGCAAATCATTTTGATACAATGGACGCGCTTTTAGGTGCAAGTGAAGAAGATATTAAAGAAATTGACGGTATGGGAGATATATCTGCAAAAACTCTCAAGGATACACTTTCTCTTCCGGAAACTGTTTCTCTTATAGAGGATTTCAAATCTTTTGGTCTTAATATGAAAAATCTTACAGAGAAAGCTGACGACAGATTTAAGGGAATGACCTTTGTGCTTACAGGCACCCTTTCTCAGTACGGCAGACGTGAAGCACAGGAGATTATTGAAAAATTCGGCGGTAAGGCATCGGGCTCCGTTTCTAAAAAAACTACCTATGTTCTCGCAGGTGAGGATGCAGGAAGTAAGCTCCGAAAAGCTAATGAATTGGGCGTTACTGTGATTTCCGAGGCTCAATTTGACGAAATGATTAAATAACTCTTTTTGATTTTATGCAATACATCAATAGACAAGAAATAGTGGGATAATGTAGAATAATCCTATACCAAAAAGAAAGGGTGTTTTTTATGCCGACAACAGAAGTTTTCAAAATCAAAACTAAAAGGAAAAATCTTTTCTTGCGTGTAGCAAAGGGTCACTTTGCAACAAGCTACACTCATTCAAATTATTATATTGATGTTGCCGACCAGAAATCCCGTTATTCCGAGGCAAAAGCTGTTGCAGAAGAGCTTTGCTCAACTTATAACTATAGCACTACAATTATTGATACAATTCTTTGCCTTGACGGTACGGAAGTTATTGGCACTTGTCTTGCAAACGAACTTACAAAAAACTCTTTTGCAAATATCAACGCTCACCAGACTGTTTATGTTGTTACTCCTGAAATGGTTAATGGCTCTCAAATGATGTTCAGAGATAACCTTGTTCATATGATTAAGGGTAAGCATGTACTCATTCTTGCAGTTAGCGTTGCTTCCGGTGCAACTGCAAAAGCGGCTATTGAAGCAGTTAAATATTACGGCGGAGAAGTTTCAGGGGTTGCTTCAATTTTCGCAACTGTTGCTAATTGTGGAGGTTACACTGTTAACTCCGTTTTCAATCCCAATGATTTGGAGGGCTATTTCGCAGTTTCTGCTCACGAATGCCCCCTTTGCAAAGAAGGCAAGAAACTTGATGCGCTTATTAACTGTCACGGATATTCTAAACTTTAATTTCTTTTGAAATTAAAATTCAGTGAAGAGTTAAGAGTGAAAAGTTAAGAGTTTCGGGGAAGCGACCCTTCCAAATATTTTAAAGCTTAGCATGACTTTTTGTTTATTACTAAAACTAACAAAAAAGATTCAGGACAAATTTGTCTTGAATCTTTTTTTATCTATAATCGCGTCGCAGACCCGAAATTTCGAATTCCGAATTTCGAATTCCGAATTTTCATTTCTGCATTTTTTTATTTTATTGTCTAACAATATTGAAGAGTTGAAATTTGTGTGGTAAAATGATATTTGTAAAAATTTGAATTTCGGAGGTATAATATGACATTTTTTGACGTTTTGAGCCTTTTAGCAGGTCTTGTTTTCTTCCTTTTCGGTATGAATACAATGTCTGACGGACTTGAAAAGGCGGCAGGCAGTAAGCTTGAAATCATACTCAAAAAAATGACCTCAAATGTGTTTATCAGCATTATTATGGGCGCACTCATTACTGCGGTTATTCAGTCCTCTTCTGCCACAACAGTTATGCTGGTTGGTCTTGTTAACTCCGGTCTTATGGCCTTCGAAAGTTCAATTGGTGTTATTTTCGGTGCTAATATCGGTACAACAATTACTGCTTGGTTTTTGTCACTTGTTGGTGTCGAGAGTGATTCATTTATAATTCAGATGGTGAAGCCTCAGAATTTTGCCCCCATTCTTGCAGTTATCGGTATTGCATTTATAATGATGTCCAAAAGCGACAAAAAGAAAACTATCGGTACAATTTTTGTAGGCTTTACTCTTCTTATTTACGGTATGGACATTATGTCGGGCTCTGTTTCAGGTCTTGCAGATTCCCCTGAATTTAAAGATGTGCTTCTTAAATTCAATAATCCCGTTTTAGGTATTCTTGTTGGTGCGGTGTTTACTGCTGTTATTCAGTCTTCATCCGCTTCCGTGGGTATTCTTCAGGCACTTTCTCTTACAGGTTCAATTACCTATACAATGGCAGTTCCTATTATTCTCGGTCAGAATATCGGTACATGTGCAACGGGTCTTATTTCCTGCATCGGCGCAGGTGCAAATGCGAAACGAGTTTCCTTTACTCATACAATTGTGAACATTATCGGTTCATTGGTATTTATGCCGGTGTTCCTTGTTGTGAATGGGGCTATGGATAATTATTTTGAAAATAATTTCGTGAATCCTGCAAGTATTGCTATAATTCACACTATATTCAATGTTACAACAGTTATTCTTCTTGCTCCCTTTACAAAGCTTTTAGCTAAACTTGCTCACAAGGTTATTAAAGATAAAAAGACTGACGAAGAACAGGGAAAAGCAGTTGTATATCTTGATGAAAGGCTTTTCCGTTCTCCCACTGTTGCTATTATGGAATGTGACAACTACACTTCACAGATGGCGATTATTTCCAAGGTTACTATTCTCAAAGCACTTAACCTTGTTTTTGCATACGATAAAGAGGAAGCTGAGCTTATTAAAGAAAACGAAGGTGTTCTTGACAGTTTCGAGGATGAATTGGGCACATATCTTGTGAAACTCTCCGCAGAATCCCTTTCTGCAAACGATGCCCGAACAGTTTCAAGAATGCTCCACACAATAGGTGATTTTGAGCGCCTTGGCGACCACGCACTGAACCTTAGAAAGGTAGCTCAGGAAATCCACGAAAAGAAAATTAAATTCTCTGAAAATGCTCAAAAGGAAATTAGAATTCTTATAGAAGCTATTACAGAAATTGTTGTTATGACAACAAGAGTTTATGAAAAGAATGATTTGGAATTGGCTTCAAAGGTTGAACCTCTTGAACAGGTTATTGACCGCCTTGCTTCTGAAATCAAATCTCACCATATAAACAGACTACAAAGCGGTGACTGCACTATTGAAATGGGCTTTGTTCTTTCAGATTTGCTTACAAACTGTGAAAGAATTTCCGACCACTGTTCAAACATTGCCGTTGCGGTAATTGAGGCGCAAAATGATAGCTTTGATACCCATAATTACCTTAATAAAATAAAATACGGTAACGAAGACTTTAAGCAGATTTTCGAGGAATATAATGGAAAATACGACTTGCACAAATAATATAGAAATCCTTTTTGAAGATGCCGATATTCTTGTTATCAATAAGCCTGTTGGCATTTTAAGTGAGGATTCGCAAAAAGGTGAGAAGGGGATTTTAACCTATCTTCAAAATGAAAATCGCAAGGATTTACACCTTTTGCACCGCCTTGACCGAGAGGTTGGCGGTGTAATGGTTTTTGCAAAGAATAAAAAAAGCGCCTCTGCGCTTTCAACTGATATTGCAAACGGCAGATTTTATAAATCCTACCTTGCGGTTACCGATGGCGTTCCCGAAAGTGACGAGGGAGTTTACAAGGATTTGCTTTTTAAGGATTCTAAAAAGAACCGCTCTTTTGTTGTTAACAGAATGAGGAAGGGCGTAAGAGAGGCAAGTCTTGAATACGTTGTTTTAAAGAAAAGTGAGAAAAATGCACTTGTGCGAGTGCTTTTACATACGGGACGAACTCACCAGATAAGAGTTCAATTTTCTTCGAGAAAAACTCCTCTAACAGGTGACGGACGATATGGCAGTAAGGTTAGAGATTGCAGTATTGCGCTTCATTCTCACAATATAAAATTTATTCATCCGAGGACAAAGGAAACGGTAGAATTTACATCGAATCCCGATTTTAATAAATACCCTTGGACTTAGGAGATGTTACATACGATGCTTGATTTATTAGAGAATTTCAGCGGTGTGCTTGTAAATGTTTTAACAGTTATTGTAGGCAGTACTGTTGGTCTTCTTCTTAAAAAACAAATACCCGAAAAGCTTACAAATGCAGTTATGACCGCTATCGGTCTTTGCACTGTTGCTATCGGTGTAACAGGGATTATAAAGGGTCAGAATCAGCTTGTTATGATTATTTCCCTTGTGCTCGGTACAATTATCGGTACTCTTATTGATATTGACGGAAAGCTTACTAAAATAGGTGACAAGCTTCAGAAGAAAAGTAAAAAAGGCGAAAATGAAAAAAGCACCTTTTCACAAGGCTTTGTTACCGCCTCTCTTCTTTTCTGTGTGGGTGCTATGACTATTGTTGGCTCAATGAATGCAGGTATTTCCGGCGATAATCAGATGCTTTATACAAAGTCTGTTTTAGACCTCATTTCTTCAACAATGCTTGGGGCAAGCCTCGGTATCGGTGTGCTTTGTTCTTCTGCATTTGTTCTTGTTTTCCAAGGTGGACTTGTGGCTCTTTCAATGGCTCTCGGCTCATTCCTTAACGATTTCGCCGTTGCAGAATTAATCTGCGCAGGATCGGTTATGATTACCGCTCTCGGTCTTAATCTTATCGGTATTACAAAAATCAAGGTTGCGAATTTGTTGCCAGGGTTAGTGCTTGTGCCGTTTGTGTGTAAGATTTTTGAAATGATTTAAGTGCAAAGTGTCAGGTCTGCGACTCAATTATTAATGTTTGGAAGCGGAGCTTCCCCGAACCTCTTCACTATTCACTTTTCACTCTTCGCTAATAAAAAATCCGCCCGACTTTCGTCGGACGGATTTTTTTATTATTAAAGGAGTGCTTTGTAAAGTTCTGCGATTTCTTCAACGCTTGTGTCTTTGGGGTTACCGGGACGGCAAGCATCTGCGAATGCGCTTTCTGAAAGGAACTGAATGTCTTCCTCTTTAAGAATACCTTTAAGGTCTTTCGGAATACCAACCTTTTCATTGAGAGCGTAAACTGCATCAACTGCTGCTTTTCTTGCTTCGTCAATTGTCATTGCATCTGTACCTGCAACGCCCATTGCTTTTGCAATGTCGCGGTATTTGTCGCCTGTGCACTCTGCATTGTATGCCATAATTGAGGGAAGAAGAATTGCGTTTGCAACACCGTGGGGTGTGTCATAAAGAGCACCAAGACCGTGAGCCATTGAGTGAACAATACCAAGACCTACGTTAGAGAAGCCCTGACCTGCGATATACTGAGCGAGAGCCATACCTTCTCTGCCCTCAGGAGTGTTTTCACAAGCACCGGGAAGGTGTTTTGCGATAAGCTCAATTGCTTTGAGATGGAACATATCTGTCATTTCCCAAGCGCCTTTTGTGATGTAGCCTTCAATAGCGTGGGTGAGAGCGTCCATACCTGTTGAAGCTGTAAGACCTTTGGGCATTGAAGCCATCATATCAGGGTCAACAACTGCAACCTCGGGAATATCGTGAACGTCAACGCAAACGAATTTACGTTTCTTTTCAACGTCTGTGATAACGTAGTTAATTGTAACCTCTGCTGCAGTACCTGCAGTTGTGGGAACTGCAATAGTGAAAACTGCGTGGTTCTTTGTTTCTGCAACGCCTTCAAGGCTTCTTACATCTGCGAATTCGGGGTTTTCAATAATGATACCGATTGCTTTTGCTGTGTCCATTGCGCTACCGCCGCCGATAGCAACGATGCAGTCTGCTTCGCTTGCTTTGAAAGCATCAACACCTGCGAGAACATTTTCAATAGTGGGATTAGCTTTGATTTCGCTGAATATACTGTAAGGGAAACCTGCTTTATCAAGAAGGTCTGTTACCTTACCTGTAACGCCGAACTTAATAAGGTCGGGGTCGGAGCATACGAAAGCTTTTTTAAATCCGCGGCTCTGAAGCTCAACGGTGATGTTTTCAATTGCTCCTTTTCCATGATAGGAAATTGTGTTTAATACAATACGATTTGCCATTTTGGTACCTCCAAAAATTTTATTACGAAGTGATTATACTACAAGTGGATTGATAAATCATTAACAATTTAAAAATATTTTCCGTATTTTAAAAATTCGGTAAGTTTTACAAATTTAAGGGGGAAAACCCTTGCAACATTACCATTGTTTTAAAAAATTGCTCGTGATATACTGAAAAAAATGTATTTTACAAAATACGCAATAGGAGATTTTTATGGACATTCCGAAGATTCTTTTGCAAAAAGCAGATGAAATTACAGAGAAACTTAAAGTAAAGTACCCCGAACTTGCACCATTTTTCAAGGGTTGCTTTTTAAATACAATTGAAACTACTGTTACAAAGCTTGATGATGGCGGTTATTTTGTTATAACAGGTGATATTCCTGCAATGTGGCTTCGCGACAGTGCCTCCCAGCTTACTCATTATATTCGTTACGCAAACGAGGATGAGGACTTAAAAGAAATTATAAGAAGCGTTATTGCACGTCACGCAAAATTTGTTTGCCTTGACCCTTACTCAAACGCTTTCAATGCGGTTCCTAATTCAAAAAGTCATAAGGATGACACCGATTTTTCTCACGATTTGATTTGGGAGAGAAAATATGAGGTTGATTCTCTTTGTGCATCCCTCTATCTTGCACACCAGTATTATAACGAAACTCTTGATACTTCAATTTTTACTGAAGAGTTCCACGAGATGATGTGGAAAATTGTTGAGGTTTTCAAAAAAGAGCAGAATCACTTCCAGAATTCTACATATTACTTTAACAGAACTGATTGCCCCACCATTGACACTCTTCCCAATGAGGGTAAAGGCAATGATGTTTTGTACACAGGTATGACATGGTCAGGATTCCGCCCCTCAGACGACAGATGTCTTTACGGTTATCTTGTTCCCTCAAATATGATGGCAGTTTGCGCTCTCAAAAAGGCGGCGCAGATGGCTAATGAGGGTTACGAGGACACAAAGCTTGAAAGTGAATGCCGTTCTCTCGCTTTTGATATTGACGAGGGTATTAAAGAGCACGGGGTTTATGACCATGACAACTACGGCAAAATTTTCGTTTACGAAACAGATGGTATGGGAAATATGCTTCTTATGGATGATGCTAATTCACCAAGCCTTTTATCTGCGCCCTATCTTGGCTATGTAAAGCCAGATAACGAAATTTATCAGAATACAAGAAAGTTTATTCTTTCTCAGAATAATCCTTGGTACTTCGAAGGTGCGGTTGCAAAAGGTATTGGAAGCCCTCACACAGGAACAGATAAAATTTGGCACATTTCCCTTGCAATGCAGGCGCTTACCTCAACTGATGAGGAAGAAATTAAAGAGTGTGTAAAGATGCTCACAACTACCCACGCAGGTTCATATCTTATGCATGAATCCTTCCATAAAAATGACGATACGGACTTTACTCGTCCTTGGTTCGCCTGGGCAAATAGTTTGTTTGCAGAGCTTATGATAAGATTAGCTGATTAAAATTAAAGCGTAATCCTGAAAAGGATTACGCTTAATTTTTTAATCAAAAATAACTTTTATTTCGTGCAAGAGTGTTTCCCAGAGATCTTTGATTGCTCGTATTATTTTTTCAAAGAAGTCTTCGCCTGCATATTCCGCATCGGTACCTGTACCGCCATAGCAACCAATGTTGTTGCTTTCAATAGTGTTGCCGTAAAAGTCTTTTTCTATTCCGTCAATTTTTGCACCTGCATTAATAAGAGGTGAGTCAGCGGAAAGCATAAAGCTGTTTATATCTGAATAGTCTGTACCTGAAAAACCAGGGTTGGTGTTAATTGCGCCTATATCAACAAGGGGTGTCATAACGTTATAGTAACAGTTATTTTCAAACACATTATTTCTTGAAGCGTCTATATCATAGGCAAATGTAGCACCATCTGCAGGAACGATTATATTGTTTGCAATATATGAATTGTAAAGGTTTTTAAAGTGGAAATCTCCGCAGTTTACAATTGTGTTGTTATAAAAACTGAAATTATGTTCACCGCAGGAACCTACGGCAGTTGTTGAACGGTCGCCGTTATCATTTACTGAAAGACAGTAGCGTACTGTGTTACCGTGGTGTCCGCTATGGTTGGGACAGTTACACATAAAACGCATATTGTCGTGGGAGTAAATGTACTGATAAGTGCAGTTGTTTGTATGAGAGTCAAAGTCGATTGCCATACCGTCGCCCACATTTTTCTGACTGGCTATTTCACAGTACTGAATGGTACTGTTTTCGCTACCCCAGAACCACATTGCCGCTGTGAAATACTCGATTTCTCCGTTTTCGTCAACGCCTTCACCCTGACAGCAGTTAATAGCTCGGCAGTTTGTAACCAATGCGCCGTCGCACATTCCTACAATAACCGCTTCTGCATCCATTTCATGGAAGTAGCAG
This sequence comes from Acutalibacteraceae bacterium, assembly GCA_045542535.1. Taxonomy (GTDB): domain Bacteria; phylum Bacillota; class Clostridia; order Oscillospirales; family Acutalibacteraceae; genus DTU089. The sequence goes on from JAZQLF010000034.1 coordinate 36,810, forward strand.
CCCTCAATAAGCAAACCTTTGTTATAAACGGGGTCAATTTCATCTTCCTCGCACCAAGGAGTCTGGGATTCGTTCCAGGAACCCCAAATCATAAATCCGTTTGCGCAGTTACAAACCTCGCAGTTGCTGATTGTAAGGTTATTGACCGCGTATCTGGATTTTGCAGGTAAGCCTTTAACCATAACAGCCGCTCTGCCTGCTGCTGCACCATTAGAGTTGTCATCTCTGCTATGCACTTTATAATTCTGCATATCTGTGAAATAAACATTGTCAATGGTTATACCTTCAGAGGTCTGGTTGTAGGTATCAATCCAGATACCGCCACCATTTTCAGCTTTAATATGAAGGTTGGAAATTGTTATGTAAGAGCAGTCGAAAAGCTTGAAAACCTCTGTTTTTTCATTTGTGTAAAGAATAGGCTTTTCACCCTCACCGTAAGAGGAGATAACAATCGGGTTATCTTTTGTGCCGTTATTAGTAAGTGTTACAGCACATTCATATTCTCCGCCGCATTTAAAAAAAAAATGAGTTCCTGGCTTTATATCAAGATTTTTAAGACCATCTAATGTTTTGATGGGACTATTGATGCTTGTTCCGCTATTGGCATCGTCTCCGTTTACGGAATCAAGATAATAATAGTTCTTACCGTTTCCTGCTGCCAAGGCAAAAATACCCATACAGGAAAAAATGATTGAAATTGCAACTATAAAAGATAAAAGTTTTTTCATACAGAACACTCCTTTCGTATGATTTTATCACAACATTTTTCATTAAACAATAATATTTTAAAAATAACCTGTGGAAAAACCACAGGTTATGCCATGTTGTTCTTTAAAGTTTTTACTACCTTTACTGCAGTATAGCCTATTAAAAAAACTGTTAAAACAGTTTTTATCTGTGATATTCGTAAATAGGTTTTTGTAACATTTGAAAGGTTTTGTAAAGTTTGTTGTTTATTCATAATACCTCCTATATTTAATGTTTGGAAGCGAAGCTTCCCCGAAACTCTTCACTCTTCACTTTTCACTCTTCACTGCTCACGAAGTGAGCAATACTCCATGGGCTATTCCAGGTGTGGATTCCTTTTGCATTGATGAGGTGGGAGAGAGAAGTGCGCCTGTGCCAACGAAAAGAACCTTATTAAGTTCTTTGCTTTTCAGTTTGTTTAAAATATATGAGCAGACAACGCTTGCGGAGCATCCGCATCCCGAACCGCCCGAATGCATATCTTGTTTTTCTAAATCGAAAATCATTGTTCCGCAGTCTTTATGAACTGAACTAATATCGGTACAATACTCTTTTCTCATTAATTCTTCTAAAAGTGCAGAACCCGTTGCGCCTAAATCACCTGTTAAAATCATATCGAATCCTTCAGGAGTGGTTATGGTATCTTTCAGAAAATCACCGATTGTCTGTGCCGCCGCAGGTGCCATTGCCGCGCCCATATTATTGACATCAGTAATTCCTAAATCTCTCACAGAGCCGATTATAACTTTTTCAATGTGTGGTGTATTTTCCTGGCTTTCGGAAACTACTGCCGCACCTGCACCCGTAACAGTCCATTGACTTGCAGGAGTTCGCTGACCGCCGTATTCAAGAGGGTATCGGTACTGCCTTTCCGCCGAGCAAAAGTGGGATGAAGCGGCGGCAAGAGCATTCTTTACTGCTCCTGAATCCACAAAAATTCCCGCGAGAGCAAGGGAAAGCGCCATCGTTGAACAAGCGCCGTAAAGCCCTGCAAAAGGAAAACCTAAATCACGCATACCAAAGGATGAACCGATGCATTGGTTTAAAAGGTCACCTGCAAAGGCACATTGGATTTCTCTTTTTGGTAAACCCGATTTTTTAACAGCAGTTTCAATAGCTTCTTTCTGCATATGGGTTTCCGCTTTTTCAAAGGTCTTTTCACCGAAAAAAGCGTCACTACAGGTTTTGTCGAAGCATTGACCGAGTGGTCCTTCCGCTTCCTTTTTACCCACAACTGCCCCATAACCGATAATTGATGGAGTAGAATTCAAATTTATTGTATAATGTCCTATTCTCTCAGGCATAAAATCTTCCTTTAAAATATCTTTTGAATATATTGTTTGCAGGAAAGATTTATAAATGCAAAAAAAATTGCACCACCTACAAATGTTTTGCATTTGCAGGTGGTGCATGTTCAGTAATTAAAGAATATCATCAAAAAGTCTGATGTTTTTCTTTTCGGCTTTAAGTTCTCCGTTCTGGATTTTCTTAATAATTTCAACTATACGGTCGTTAATAGGTGTGGGTACATTATGTTTTCTGCCGAATTCGCAAACAACGCCGTTGATTGCATCAACCTCACAAGGCTTACCTTTCTTAAGGTCCTGAAGCATAGAAGGTTCAATAAGTCTGTGCTTTTTCATTGCAATGGGGAGAAGCATACAACCTAAAGCGCGTTTGAGAGCTCCTTTGTAATAGAAAAGACCAACAATGTTTTTACCCTGAACGGGTGCAAATTCTGTGCCTGTTGCGTGGCCAACATCAATACATTCTTTCATACAGCGGATGGCAACCTTCTGAGCGTCTTTATCTTCAGAAACATCACCGAAAACGCCGCCAACAACTGTTCCGAGACCTGAGAAGGTTGCATTGATAAGAAGCTTTGACCAACGAGCGCCCATAAGGTTTTCTTCTTCGTGAACGGGACACATAAGCTCAAGAAGGTCTTTAACCATTTTTACCTGTTCGTCTGTAATGCCGTCTAATTTACCCATATGGAATGAAAGGCTGTCAGGTGCGCTTGTAAGCTCACAAACACCGGGTTCGATAAGAGCTGCGCCCCATTCAACCGCGCAACCCATTGTATGATTTGCGCCAACGATTTCTGCAATGCCGGGCTCGGGAATACCGTTCTGAAGAGTTACGATAACACCGTTTTCGCTAAGGAAATCCTTGAGCATTGTAACAACTTCTTTATTATGTAACTGCTTTGTAAGAAGAACAATAACGTCGTATTTGCCTTCCATTTCATCGGGAGTAATAGCTTTAACGGGAACAGTCATATCAACTGTACCGATAATTTTTGCGCCCTTGGTGTTGAGAATTTCAACGTGAGCCTTATTTCTGTTAATAAGGTCAACCTGACCGCCATTTTTGGTGATATATGCGCCTAAAACAGTACCAAGAGAACCTGCGCCATAGATTGCATTTCTGCTCATATTCATTACCTCTTTGTTAAAAATTTAATTATCTGTAGTGATAATAGCACATACAGATAATTAAATCAATAATATTATTTTAAAAAGATTTACACTAAAATGGTGGTATGTTATAATGAAATAGACAAGGTGGTGTGAATATGGGCTTTCCTAAATTGAAGAATCCTGTGCTTTGCAGAGTTTTAAGCTATATTGTTATTATTGTGGGATCTTTTATTCCTACGATTATTGTATTCAATCTTAATGTTCCTGAAATGGTTAAGGGTGTTTCGCTTTTAGTGTCCTTAATTATTTTGGTTTGGTATATTATGAAGAACTTTGCCACTTTAATGATGCTTGATATGGCTTTGGCAACTTATGCCTGCTATAGAGATGCACGAAAGCAATATGTTTTGCCACCTAAGGCAACCAAGGATAAGATTTATCGTAGAATTTTAAGATATGGTACGAAATGCGATGCTACATATAAAAACCCAGAGCCTGTAGCGTTAAGATATAAATTCAGTTATCCCATTACAATTTACACTTCCGGAATAGAACGTGTAATAGCGGTTTATGATGTGGATTTTCTTGACAGAGAGACATACAGCTCTATAGTTTCTTCGGCAAAACGAAACTCGGTGGCATTGAGAGGTAAGAAAAAAGCTCGCTGGATTGATAAAGAGCAGAAAAAAGCGCCACTGAACAGAGTTACTGTGGTTGTGATTTTTGCAAACAAGGTTGATTTTCAACTTTCAAACAATTTATACAGTACAGTATGTAGCAACTGTGGTAACGAAGAAAAAGATTGCGTAATTCCTTGCGTTATAAATCTTGAAGACCGAACCTGTGTTTTCAATTCTGTTAAAGTTGGTTATGTGGGCTTTACTTATGCTGTAAAAAACAGGGGAATCAGCTTTGTAAAAAAATATGTTTTCGATAGAAATATGAATCTGAAAGATAATCAGAATTATGTTGAAAGTGAGCTCGAAATAGACCCTGAAGAAACTTTATGGGATTTATGGAAGAGGATGAAAGGTATAGTTAACGATGATAAAGAAACTGAGCAACTATTTGAGCATTTTGGTGACAAGGAAATACGCATAGAGGATGGCTTTTTGTTTCTTAAATGGGGTCAACGGGGAATTATACAGATGATGAAACTTGATGAAACGAACAAAAGCGTTGTAGTTTCAGTTTTTGATTATTGGAGTTACCCCAAGGTTCAAGCTATGGGAAAGCAAACTAAAAAACTGATAGAAGAACATATTGTTTCTTATTATGCAAATAAAGGTTATAGGGTTACTTTTTCAGACGAGGACATTTTTGATGATTAAAAAAGTTGGCAGGAAAAATCCTGTCAAGTTTTTGTTATCCAATAAATAAGCCCGTAAAGACTGGCAGCGGAGCAACCGTAAACTATAACAGGTCCTGCAAGGTTGAACATTTTTGCGCCCGTACCGAGGATTTTACCCTCTGCGCTGAATTCAACCGCAGGGGAAACAACGGAGTTTGCAAAGCCCGTGATGGGTACGGCGGTACCTGCACCTGCATGCTTTGCGATGTTGTCGAATACACCTGCACCTGTGAGAATGGCAGTAATTACAATGAGAGTTACTGGAACGGCAAGCTTTACCTCGTCTTCATTTAAGCCTATGTTCGTGAAAAGGGTTTTTAAAAGTTGTCCGAAGCAACAAATTGAGCCACCGAAAATGAATGCCATAATGCAGTCCTTTAAGAGCGGTGATTTAGGGGTCTTTTCGTGGACGAGTTGTTGGTAGTTTTTTGAATCCATAATAATGCTCCTTTAAAATGCGGAATGCGGCTTCGCGTTACTTTAATTTATTGGTTATATTTTTCTCTTGTGTTAATTAAATATTCATTGATTATTTTAAAAATATATTGTATAATAAATCTACAAAATGTACCTGACGTGAAGGGGAGTAAAATCTCCTGAAAATAAGGGACGGAAGATTAAGTGAAGAGTTAATAGTGAAGAGTGAAGAGTTTCGGGGAAGCCTCGCTTCCAAACATTATAAGATTTACGCTACATTTAGTTTGTAAAATTATAATGCTGACCGCAGGTCCCGAAATTCCGAATTCCGAATTTCGAATTCCGAATTTTACCGTACCTTTCTGTCAGGGTATGGTATTTTTATTTCTTGCGAAATAAAGTGAAGAGTGAATAGTGAAGAGTGAAGAGTTTCGGGGAAGCTATGCTTCCAAACAATATAATTGCGTCGCATACCCGACATTCTGCATTCTGCATTTTGCATTTTACATTTTTACAAATAAGGTGGTTAGTATGGCTTCAAGAGTTGGTGTAATAAGCATTATCGTTGAAGACGGCGAGTCCGTTTCCGAATTGAATACGATTTTACACAATTACGGCGAATATATTATCGGCAGAATGGGAATTCCCTATCGGCAAAGGGAAATAAGTATTATAAGCGTTGCAATTGATGCTCCTCAGGATGTGATTTCCGCCTTAAGCGGTAAAATCGGAAATCTTAAAGGAATAAGCGCGAAAACTGTGCTTTCGAATGTGAAGAGTTATGAATGATTCTTTGTTTTCTATTGCCGATAAGCTTATAAAAAACCATTCTCTCAGTCTTTATGAATACGAACAACTTGTTTCGGGCTATTATAAAGGTTTAGCGGAATATTTAAGAGCAAATGCCGAAAAAGTTCGTAAGGATGTTTACGGAAATCAGGTTTTCGTCAGAGGTCTTATTGAGATAAGCAACATTTGCAAGAATAATTGTTTTTATTGTGGTATCAGAGGCGGAAACCACTACTGCCAAAGATATCGTCTTACCCCCAAAGAGATTATGCAATGTTGCGACCAAGGCTATGAATTAGGCTTTCGCACCTTCGTTCTTCAAGGTGGCGAAGATGGCTTTTATACTGACGAAATTCTCTGCCATCTTATTGAAAATATAAAAAAAGTTTTTCCCGATTGTGCGGTTACTCTTTCATTAGGAGAGAGAAGCAGAGAAAGCTATCAAAAACTTTATGATGCAGGAGCGGACAGATATCTTCTCCGCCATGAAGCTGCAGATAAAGAGCTTTATGAGAAATTGCATCCTGCAGATATGTCTTTTGAAAACAGAATGGCGTGTCTTATGAATCTTAAAGATATCGGATTTCAGACAGGTTGCGGTTTTATGGTGGGCGCTCCCTATCAGACTGCAAAGCATATTGCAAAGGACCTTAAATTTATTGAAGAGTTTAAGCCTGATATGTGCGGAATAGGACCCTTTATTCCTCACAGAGATACAATTTATGCAAAAGAAAATGCAGGGTCTGCGGATTTGACATGCTACCTGCTTTCTATAATAAGGCTCATTCACCCGAATATTTTGCTCCCTGCCACAACTGCTCTCGGAACAGTTAAGGATGACGGCAGAGAAAGAGGGATTCTTTCAGGCGCTAATGTTGTTATGCCGAATCTTTCCCCTTTATCTGTTCGTAAAAAATATGCCCTTTACAATAATAAAATCAGTACAGGTGCAGAAGGCGCAGAGCAACGAAAACAGCTTGAATTAAGAATGAAGAATATTGGTTATGAAGTGGTAACAGCACGTGGAGATGTTGTTACAAGAAAGGAATAAAACATTATGGCAATTTACAATCCCAAATCATTAAAAGCAGAAGAATTTATTAACGACGGCGAGATACTTGATACTATAAAGTATGCCGAGGAGAATAAAAATAATATTGAACTTATTGATAGTATTTTAGAAAAAGCAAAACCTCGAAAAGAGGGTAACGGGCTCCATTGCACAGGCCTTTCTCACAGAGATGCGGCGGTGCTCCTTGCTTGTGACATTCCCGAAAAGGTTGAGGAAATGTATAAACTTGCAAATCAGATTAAGCAGGATTTTTACGGCAACAGAATTGTTATGTTTGCCCCTCTTTACCTCTCAAACTACTGTGTGAACGGTTGCGTTTATTGCCCCTATCACCTTAAGAACAAGCATATTGCCCGTAAAAAGCTTACACAGGAAGAGGTTAAGGCAGAGGTTATTGCTCTTCAGGATATGGGTCACAAGCGTCTTGCTATTGAAGCAGGTGAGGACCCCAAAAACAATCCTATTGAATATATTCTCGAATGTATCAAAACCATTTATAGCGTTAACCACAAAAATGGTGCTATCAGACGAGTAAATGTAAATATTGCCGCTACCACAGTTGAAAATTACAGAAAGCTTAAGGATGCAGGAATTGGTACATACATTCTCTTCCAGGAAACTTACCACAAGGAAAGCTACCTTGAACTCCATCCCACAGGTCCTAAGCACGATTACGATTATCATACCGAAGCTATGGACAGAGCTATGGAAGGCGGAATTGACGACGTTGGTTTAGGTGTGCTTTTCGGACTTGAGAGATATATGTATGAATTTGTTGGTCTTCTTATGCACGCTGAACACCTTGAAGCAGTTCACGGCGTTGGACCTCACACAATCAGTGTTCCCCGTCTTAAAAGAGCAGACGATATTGACCCCGATGCATTCGATAACGGCATAAGTGACGAAATGTTCAAGAAAATTATTGCTTGTATCAGAATAGCAGTTCCTTACACAGGTATGATTATTTCCACCCGTGAAAGCGAAAAGGTAAGAGGCGAGGCTCTTCATCTTGGTATTTCACAGATCAGCGGTGCTTCCCGTACATCTGTTGGCGGTTACACAGAAGAAGAACGTCCTCACGATTCTGAGCAGTTTGACGTTTCCGACCAGAGAACTCTTGACGAGGTTGTTCGTTGGCTTATGGAAAACGGTCACATTCCCTCATTCTGCACCGCTTGTTACCGCGAGGGCAGAACAGGCGACAGATTTATGAGCCTTTGCAAAACCGGTCAGATTCTTAACTGTTGCCACCCCAATGCTCTTATGACTCTTACTGAATATATGGAAGACTATGCAAGTCCTCAAACAAAGGAAATAGGCTACAAGCTTATTGAAGAGGAATTAAAGAAAATTCCTAAAGACAAGGTAAGAGAAATTGCCGAAAGCAATATTTGTGATATTAAAAATTCCAACAGACGTGATTTTAGATTCTAAAGATTTTGATTTTAGGTGAATAAAATGAGTTTGAACGAAACTGTTTCTGCCGAAAGAGTTCATATAGGCTTTTTCGGTATGCGAAATGCAGGTAAATCAAGCCTTGTAAATGCAGTTACGGGGCAGAGTCTTTCGGTTGTTTCCGATGTTTTGGGAACGACCACCGACCCCGTTAAAAAGGCTATGGAGCTTTTACCCATTGGCCCTGTTGTTATAATCGATACCCCCGGCTTTGATGACGAGGGCTATCTTGGCGAAAAGCGAGTTGAAAAAACAAACGAAATTCTTGCTAGAACCGATATTGCAATACTTGTTGTGGACTCTCTCAAAGGACTTTCAGAGAGTGACGAAGAATTAATTCAGACTTTTAAAAAGAGGAATATTCCATATATTGTTGCTTTTAACAAATGCGAATTGCTTACAGAAAAAGCAGCTTTAAATGACAATGAAATTTATGTAAGTGCAGTTGAAAATACAAATATTTTTGAACTGAAAGAAAAAATCGGCAGTCTTGCAAAGACTACCGAGAAAAAGAAATATGTAGTTTCTGATTTAGTGGAAAAAGGGGACATTGTTGTTCTCGTAATTCCCATTGACGAAGCAGCTCCCAAGGGCAGACTTATTCTTCCCCAACAAATGACAATCCGTGATTTGTTGGACGGCAACTGCATTGTGGTTTCTTGCCAGGATACAGAACTTTCCGATACATTAAATTCTCTTGCAAAGAAGCCGAAATTGGTTATAACCGATTCACAGATTTTTGGTAAGGTTGCAAAAATTGTGCCTGATGATATTCTTCTCACATCTTTTTCCATTCTTATGGCCCGTTACAAAGGCGAATTAGATATGCTCATAAAGGGTGCAGAACGCCTCTCGGAAATCAAAGACGGTGACAAAATTCTCATTAGCGAGGGTTGTACTCACCACAGACAATGTAACGATATTGGTACTGTTAAAATCCCTAATATGATTAGAAAATTTACAGGTGCAGAGCCTGAATTCAGTTTTACTTCGGGTGGTGAATTTCCGCAAAATCTGAGCGAGTTTTCTTTGGTTGTTCATTGCGGCGGTTGCACTCTAAACGAAAAGGAAATGAAGCACAGAGTAAACCTTGCAAGAGAGCAGGGTGTGCCTATGGTGAATTATGGGGTTGCGATTGCGAAGATGACGGGGATACTTGAAAAAAGTTTGCAACTTTTTTCAGTGAAGAGTGAAAAGTGAAGAGTGAAAAGTTTCAGGGAAGCTACGCTTCCAAACATTATAATTATAATGCCGACCGCAGGTCCCGAAACTTTCAACTCTCCACTTTCAACTTTCCACTATAATTCTGACTTCTTATTCGAATGGAGTGGTTTGATGAATATAATCATTTGCATAGATAAAAACGGCGGAATGATGTTTGGCGGTAGGCGTCAGAGTCAGGACAGCGTTTTGAGAGAAAAGGTGCTTGAAATTTCAAGTGGTGCAAGGCTTTTGATGAATTCTTATTCTGCCAAGCAATTTGAAAATAACGAAAGTATTATTGTTGACGAGGATTTTTTGAGCAAGGCAGGGCAGGGTGATTTCTGTTTTGTTGAAGACAAGGAAATTTCTGCAGAAAATGTTGAGAGTTTCTATATTTTTAACTGGAACAGAAAATACCCGGGTGATTTATTTTTCTCTGTTGACCTTAAAGCAGAGGGATTTAAGAAAATAAAAAAAGAGGAGTTTCAAGGAAGCTCCCACGATAAAATTACATTAGAAATTTATTCAAGGTGATGAAGATGAAGCTGAATAGTAAATTAAAATCACTTTTATCAATTCTTTGCTTGATAGCAGTTTTATTTTCTGCTTTTGCAGGTTGCGATTCGGAAAGCGTTTCTGAAACTACAACGGAAATTATAGAAACAACAGAAGAAACAACCTTAAAAGACAATGAAACTGAAGATGTATCAATAAATGATTCGGAAACCGAAAAAGGCGAAGAAAGTAAGACCGAAAAAGAAACCGAAAAGGTGAATAAGCCTGAAAGCGTTGGTGACGATAACAGTAAGGCTGTTTTATCAAAAATTCCAGAGTATTCGGGCAGACCTTATGTTGTTATCAATGATAATAATCCGTCTTTTAACAAGTATGAATTGACAACAAAGGGTTACGAAACTTATGCTTCCCTTGATTCATACGGTCGTTGTGGCGGTGCGGTCGCATCCTGCGGAAAAGAAATTATGCCCTCTGCTAACGAAGAGAGAGGCAGTATCAGCTCTGTTAAGCCAAGCGGTTGGGTTCAGGCTCAGTATGATTGGGTTTCGGGTAAATATCTTTACAATCGTTGCCATTTAATCGGTTGGCAGTTGTCCGCAGAAAATGCAAACAAGAGAAATCTTATAACCGGCACAAGATATATGAACACAGAGGGGATGTTGCCCTTTGAAAATATGGTTGCCGACTATATTCGTGAAACAGGAAACCACGTTGCATACAGAATTACGCCCATATATGACGGCAACAACCTTGTAGCAAGTGGTGTGCAGATGGAAGCCTATTCCGTTGAGGATGGCGGCGAAGGTATATGCTTCAATGTTTTCTGCTATAACGTTCAGCCGGGCGTGAAAATTGATTATTCCACAGGCAGAAGCTGGGCTTCAGGCAATAGCACCACAACTACCAAAAAACAGACTGTTGCGGTTCAGACAACAAAAGAATATGTTGAAACGACGAAACAACAGAATGTTATTACAGGTCAGTATGTACTCAACACAAACTCAAAGAAAATTCATAAGACTTCTTGTCATCATATAAATAAAATGAGCGAAAAGAATAAGAAAAGCTATTCGGGAAGTCTTGATGATTTATATTCACAAGGCTATACAACTTGCGGAACATGTTTTTAAAAAAGTAAGGAACGGGATTGCCCGTTCCTTTTGTTTTTTTGTTGCTTTTTGCGAAGCCAATTCCGCATTCCACACTCTTAATAAAGTTCTTCCGGCGAATTAAGTAAGTATGTCGCACCGGATCCGGTTAATTCTTCTGCAGTACCAAAACCATAGACCGCACCGGCGCTGTCAAGTCCAACTGCCTTTGCTCCGTCAATGTCATAGCAACGGTCACCAACCATAATTACTTCCGATTTATCGGGATTACCAAAGAAATCAATGCAGGCATTGATTAAATCCTTTTTGCTTGAATGGTTATTCTTGAAATCCTCTGCTGAAACGAAATCATAGTATTTATAAATATCGTGATGTTTGGAAATTTCTTCTACAAAGTGAATAGGCTTTGAAGATGCAACGGCGATTTTTTTGCCGTCTTTTTTTAATCTTTCAAGCATTTCCTTGATGCCGTCATATATTTTGGACTCTTCCGCCGCTTTGAGTCTGTAACGCTCGCGGTATTTGTCAATAAGCCATTGAGCATCCTCATCGGAAACATTGTATATTGTTTTGTAACTTTCAAAAAGGGGAGGACCTACAAAGAAATGAAGCTTTTCTATATCGGTTTCCTTAATTCCGTAGCAGTCCAGAGAATAAATAATTGAATTGAAAATACCTTCAGTGGTATCGCAGAGGGTACCGTCAAAGTCGAATAAATAGTAGTTGTAGTCTTTCATTTTATCACCGAGAATTATATTAACACATAAAATTTTCTATTGCAACTTTTTGTATATTATAGTAAAATAAAGGTTAATTATTTTTATTTTTCAAACTTAGTGAAAAGAGATGGTTTTTGGTGGCGATTACAAAGAGCCAAATTGATGAGATATTGCAGTCTTACGAAAATCCCGAGGAAAGTCTTATTGCCGTTCTTCAGGATGTTCAGGCTATTGACGGCTATATTTCAAGAGAAAGTGTTGAATACATAACAGAGAAAAGCGGAATTCCCTCTGCAAGAATTATGGGTGTTGCATCCTTTTATGCAGGTTTCCGTTTGAAACCTGTTGGAAAATATAGAATTATGGTTTGTATGGGTACTGCCTGTCACGTTAACGGAGCGGAGCGTGTTGGTGACACAGTTAAGCGCGTTCTCGGTATTGAGGCAGGAGATGTAACAGAGGACGGTCTTTTCTCCTGGGAAGAGGTTGCTTGTCTTGGTTGCTGCAGTATTTCTCCCGCAATGATGATTAACGATACTGCTTACGGAAAGCTTACTCCCGATATGGTGCAGAATATTATTGACTCCATAAGAGAGGTGGAAGCACAATGAGATTTCTTTTAGGCTACGGCTCTTGTGGTATTGCTTCAGGAGCAAAAGATGTTTTAAAAGGTCTTGAAACTGCATTTAAGAATACAGAGTTTACTGTTGAAAAGGTTGGTTGCAACGGACTTTGCTTTGCAGAGCCCATTGTGGAAGTAATAACTGACAACGGCGAGAGTATTCTCTACGGAAGACTCACAGAAGAAAGTGCAATAGCTCTCGCTGAATCTGCTAAAACCGGCAATCTTATGACTGAAAACCGACTGACAGAAGATGAACTGAAATTCCTTAATGGTCAGAAGAGAATTGTTCTTTCCGGTTGCGGTAAAATTGACCCCGAAAGTATTGAGTCCTACATAGAAAACGGTGGTTACACCGCTCTAAAAAAGGCACTTGAACTTGGTGCGGACGGTATTATTGAAGAAATTAAAAAATCAGGCTTGCGCGGTCGCGGTGGCGCAGGCTTCCCCACTCATATAAAATGGCAGTCTGCGAAAAACTCCGCAGGTGACGAGAAATACATTGTTTGTAATGCGGACGAGGGTGACCCCGGTGCTTTTATGGACAGAGCCGTTCTCGAGGGCGACCCTCACAGAGTTCTTGAGGGTATGATGATTTCCGGTATTGCAGTTGGGGCGCAGATGGGTATTATCTATGTTCGCGCCGAATACCCCCTTGCAGTTAAAAGACTTAAAATTGCTATTGAAGAAATGCGTCAGAAGGGTATTTTAGGCGAAAATATTTTCGGTAGCGGATTTAATTTCGATTTCAGAATTATGATGGGTGCGGGTGCATTCGTTTGCGGTGAGGAAACAGCTCTTCTTGCATCCTTGGGCGGTAACAGAGGTATGCCCATAACCAAACCGCCTTTCCCTGCTCAAAAGGGCTTCAGAAAGAAGCCTACAAATATAAACAACGTTGAAACCTTTGCAAATGTAAGCTGGATTATTTCAAATGGTGGCGAGAAATTTGCCGAAATGGGAACAGAAGGCAGTAAGGGTACAAAGGTATTTGCTCTCGCAGGTCGCGTAAAACGAGGCGGTCTTGTGGAAGTTCCTATGGGACTTACAATTAACGACATCGTTTTCGGTATCTGTGGTGGAATAAAAGACGATGCTGAAATTAAAGCCGTTCAGATGGGCGGTCCTTCAGGCGGTTGTATCCCGAAAAATCTTCTTGATACTCCCATTGACTATGAAAATATCGCGAAAACAGGGGCTATTATGGGCTCAGGTGGTATGATAGTTATGGATGAGAAAACCTGTATGGTTGATATGGCGAAATTCTTTATGGATTTCACAAGTAAAGAGAGTTGCGGTAAATGTGTACCTTGCAGAATCGGTACAACACGTATGCTTGAAATTCTTCAAAGAATTGTAAAAGGCGAGGGTGAAGAAAATGATATTGAAACCCTTGTTGAACTTGGTGAAGCTATTAAAACAGGTGCCCTTTGCGGACTTGGTAACTCCGCGCCCAACCCCGTTCTTACTACTATTAAATATTTCCGCGAGGAATACGAGGCGCATATAAAAGAGAAACGTTGCCCTGCTAAAAAATGCTCGGCATTGATAAGCTATAATATAGTTGCAGAAAAGTGTAAAGGTTGTTCCCTTTGCAGTAAAAAGTGCCCTGTTAAAGCTATTAGCGGTGTTATTAAAACACCTTATAATATTGATAATGAGCTTTGCGTTCGTTGCGGTCAATGTATTGAAAACTGCAAATTCGGTGCAATAGAAATTCTTTCTGGGGAGGGTGCAAAATGAGTCAGGTTAAAATTACAATAAACGGCAAGGAATACCTTGCAGACACAGAAAAAACTCTCCTTGATAACATATTGCAGAATGGAATCTATCTTCCCCACCTTTGTCACAATAAAGAGCTTGAAAGCTACGGTGGTTGCGGTCTTTGTCTTGTAGAGGTGGAGGGTATAAAAAAGCCTCTTCGTGCATGTTCAACAACTGTTACTGAAGGTATGAAGGTTACTACAAGCACTCCTGAACTTGAAAAGAGTAGAAAAATGACCCTTTCCGTTATTATGAGTGACCATGCAGGTGACTGTAAAGCACCTTGCTATATGGCTTGTCCCACTCATCAGGATATTCAAGGCTATGTTGGTCTTATTGCAAACGGAGAAGAGAAAAAGGCTCTTGAACTTATAAAGCAAGACAATCCATTGCCTGCTTCAATCGGCAGAGTTTGTCCTCATCCCTGCGAGGAAAAATGCCGTCGTGCTCATCTTGAAGGTGCAGTTTCCATTTGTGCTCTCAAGCGCTTTGCAGCAGATTCTTATATGTATTATATTCCTGCTTGCGAAAAGAAAAACGGCAAGAGAGTTGCTGTTGTGGGTGCAGGTCCTGCAGGTCTTTCTTGTGCTTATTTCTTAGCAATAAAAGGTTATTCGGTTGAAATCTTTGAAAGCGAGGAAAAGGGTGGCGGTATGCTTCGCTACGGTATTCCTGCTTACAGATTACCTAAAGATATTCTCGATAAAGAAATTGAAAATATTGAGAAAATGGGTGTTGAAATCCATTACTCAAAGCGACTCGGCAAAGATTACACAGTTGAATCTCTCAAAGGTGAGTTTGACGCAGTGTTCGTTGCTATCGGTGCATGGAGTGCATCTGAAATGAGATGCCCCGGTGAAGATGCTGATGGCGTTTTCGGCGGTATTGATGTTCTTTACAGAGTTGCTAAAGGTGAAAAAGTTGATTTAGGCAAGAAAGTCTGTGTTGTTGGTGGCGGCAACACTGCCATTGACGCGGTTCGTACTGCTGTAAGACTCGGAGCAGAAGAGGTAACGCTCATTTATAGAAGAACAGAAAAAGAAATGCCTGCAGAACCAGATGAAATCCGCGATGCTAAAGCAGAGGGCGTGCAGTTCAAGTTCCTTTGTGCGCCTGTTGAGGTTATAAGCGAGGGTGGAAAAGTAACGGGCATTAAACTTCAGAAAATGGAACTTGGTGAACCCGATGCCAGTGGCAGAAGAAGCCCCGTTGCTATTGAAGGCGCAACCGAAATTATAGAATGTGATACAGTTATTTCCGCTATCGGTCAAAAGGTTGTAGGCAGCGATATCGATACTCTTGAATTAACAAGAAAATCTACAATTGCCGTTGATGAAACTACATTTATGACATCTGTCCCGGGTGTTTTTGCCGCAGGTGATGTTATTAATAAAGGTCCTGATATTGCAATCAGAGCAATTGCAGGCGGAAAATTCGCCGCAAGGAGTATTGATTGCTGGTTTAAAGGTGTCAGCGTTCCGCCCGAATTACCCGATTACTCCGTAAACAAGAATTTCAATCCAGAAATTTTAAAGGGTATGCCCGAAATCAAGAGGGCTGAAATAAAGCTCGTTGATGCTAATATCAGAAACAAGAATTTTGACGAGGCAGCATTTACATTTACAAAAGAAGAAGCAATTAAAGAGGCTTCCCGTTGTCTTGAATGTGGTTGTTCAGCGGTTTATTCCTGTGAACTTTTGCCCTATGCAAGAGATTATGATGCCTTTTCAATGAAGCTTACGGGCAAAACAAGACAGTACCCCAAAGACAAGAGTCATCCCTTTATTGTGCGTGATAACAATAAGTGTATTCTTTGCGGTCAATGTGTAAGAGCTTGTAAGGAAATAAGCGGTACGGAAAATCTTGGTCTTTTCGGCAGAGGTTTCGGTACATTGCCGTTAAGTGCATTTGATTTGCCTTTAGGTGAAAGTAAATGCGTTTCCTGCGGTGCTTGTGTGAATGTTTGCCCAACAGGTGCATTAACAAGTAAAGTCCCCACTCTCAAAAATCCCCCGTTACCCTTTGAGGAAAGCGAATATATTTGCTCTTTCTGTGATAGGAACTGCAAATTCACAAGGCGTACTATTAACGGCAAGACTGTTAAAATGATTCCCGATAAGTTAGGGGAGAGCTGTTCTGTTGGTTTATTCCTTTTGCCACTTAAGGAAAACATGAACGAAGATAAGAGCGAAACCGAATTGACAAGTCTGATATCCTCGGTTTTGGGTTATACGGAGAAATTTACAGGGGATATTGATACTATTAAAGATAAATTGTTTTGATTTTTTGGTGTACAAAAAGCGACAGTTATTTTGTTGAAAATGACGGAACAGCCGGAAATCCTTGATAAAACAAGGGTTTTTGGCTGTTTATGGTTAGAAAAAAATTCGGTATTTTTCTAATTTAAAAAGAAATTATCTATTGACTTTGCCAGGCGTTTGTAATATAATCGGTGTAGGCTATAAGTGATGCTATATCTATGCGCACTTTTGCGGCAGGAGGATTTTTCCTCAATTTCAAGTAAAGGAAGATTTTAATGAAAAAAGTTCTTGCGATTTTTCTTTCTGCATTGCTCATCTGCATTAGTCTTGCGCCGATGAGTTTGGCAGTGGCTGACCCCGGACTCGCAACTCGAGTTATGGAGGGCGAGTACGACAGCAGCAATAACGGAACTGATGTTGTTACCGAAACAACTTTTACAGTAGCTGTTAAGGTTCCCGCTGTTAAAAAGCTCACCGGTGTTAACCTCTACTTCTCATTTGACCCCGCTGTTCTCGGCGTTGTTGATGCAGGTTCCGCAGGTACAGAAGATGAAGACGGCAATTACAATACATATTTTAACGGTGTTTCAGTTAACGGTTATAAAACAGGTTCTGACAGCGAATATTCATTCGGTTGGATTTCCAATAACGGTGTAACAAAGAAAGCTGCAAGAGATATCTTCTATATCACTTTCAACGTTCTTGATACAACAAAGACTGATACAGCAATTAACCTCTATATCGAAGAGTTCCGCACCGATGATGGTGACGATGAAAACGATGTTACATCAACTCTTCTTGCAGAGAATATGGCAGTAACATTCCTCTTCCCCGAAGGAACACCTCCCGCAACATCAGAAGTTGTTGATGGTGATGGAGACGGCGAAGGCGATACTTCCGCTGCTGATATCAATGTTCTTCTTGACCTCATCAGAGATATGCTTAACGGTAACGGCGTAACTTTCGCAGACCTTGCAGATGCTATTGCAAATATGCTCGGTAACGCTGAAATCACAGACATCATCGAACAGCTCGTTGACGGTAACGTTGACATTTCCGATATGTTCCAGCAGATTCTTGAGGGACTTGGACTTGACTTTGGTTCTCTTGAAGATATTCTTAACAAGATTATTGATTTCATCATGGGTCTCTTCGGTGGCGACGATGAAACAAAAGCTCCCGCAACAACAGCTGCAGCTCCCAATCTTGAAACAACTGCAGAAGGTTCTTCTCAGGGCTCTGAGGAAACTGGCGATGCAGGTATCGCTCTCGCAGCAACAGTTTGCGTAGCAGCTTCTGCAGCATTCGTTCTTACAAGAAAGAAAAAGGAAACAGTTTAATCGCAAGTTAAATAGTTAAAAACCACCGCTGAATGCGGTGGTTTTTTTAGTTATCAGTTATCAGTCGCCAGCTGCCAGAATTGGTAAAATAACTTTATTTTTCTTAATTTACTCACAGGTGAACTTTAGATAGTGAAAAACAGAACGATAAAGTTTCTGTTATAAAAACTGGCATCTGGCATCTGGTGACTGGCATCTTTTTAAAAATAAATAGTGACAAATGTATTTTATTGTGCTATATTATATAGGTATATTATATATGTGAGGTATTTTAAATGCTTGAACTTAACAATGCAATTGAACTTATTATAAAAGGTATAAGCGAAAAGACCGAAGAATTGGGTTTTCGTCCTGAATATCCGGACGGCGTTTTTCCTCCTCAGCTTCCTGTTGACGATGTTAACGGTAAATCCGTTGTTATGTACAGAGGCGAAAGAGGCAGAATCCGTATTGAATACGATAACGGAAAGTTGGGACTTTTCTGCGCTAAAGAGAATGAAGCAGATACTCCCGATGATGATATGAATCGCGCTTCATTGAGCCTTCTTGATTTGGAAAGCTTTAATGAAAAAGATATTAAATACATCTGCCAGGAGTACAATGAAACTTTTGAAAAATTGTTTTCTCACAAGCCTGCTCACAGCGGTAAAAAAGCACCTACGCCCGTTTCAAGAACTCAGGCTAAAAGCGGTGCTCTCGCTTACGATGCAAACACTCTCGGAAGCCGTTTCACAACTATCTACCCTGAACTTCGCGATGAATATAAAAACAATCTCGAGGCATATGGTGAGTTTTTGGCTGAAGATTTCTTTACAAAGTACGGTAACAAGCTTGTTGTTGATACAATTCGCGAAAACAATAGCGTAAAAATGAGAAAGCTTTTCAAGCTTCTTAACGATATTTATGAGGATGGCACAAACGATACGCAGAGTCTCGTGGCAGTTACAATTCTTGGTTGCTCCCTTGCTGACAACCCCGAACTTGTTGATAATGCCAAAGAATATTTCAGCGATACTATGAAAGAGCCTGTAGGGGAGATTATCAAATATCTTCAGAAAAGCAAAAGTGCAAGAATGAGACTTGAGAATCCGCCTCTCTACAAACCCAAAAAGGAAAAGAAAAAAGGCATTATGGCTTCAATGCTTGGAATGTGATGTAAAAAACACCGCTTTTAGCGGTGTTTTTTTGTTCGCGAATGCCTATATATTATAATAGTATATAAAACACGGCGTGAGGTTGAAAGTTTTTGATGTCAGAATCTGTCGTATTTGTTAATAATTCCAAAAAAGAACAACGCTAATAGTATTGAATAGGGCATAGTGACGAAAGTTAATAATATATGAATATGTTAACAATTTGTTCATAATTACACAACATTTTGTTAGTACAATGCAAACGTAGTATTATGAGTGGAATAGTATGCGAGGGAGTGTACTATGAGACTCAAATTAAAGGAGTGTTCGCACATGAAAAAATTTGCAGCAATTGCTCTTGCACTTATTCTTGCAATGAGCAGCATGTTTGCAACAGTTGCAACTGCAGGTACTGCAGCAGAGTCCGGAAGCCTCAATTTCGAAGGTTTTAAGATTCTCGATAGTGGCGTTGTTGTTGACGTTGAAAACATGCTTATTTACGGTCTTGATGCCGCAATCCCCACAGCCGATCTCGGCAAATACCTTGAAAAAGGTGCAAACATCGATGAAATGATCGTTCCCGATGAAGCATACCTCGGTACAGGTTCTCAGATTATCCTTGTTGAAGCTGGCGTTCCTTATGTTTTTGAGATTGTTATTTTCGGTGATGTTACCGGTGACAGCGTTTCTGACGTTCTCGACGCTGCTATGGTTAACAGATTTGCAAACGATCACGCAGAACCCTCAAAGGCAGAAGTTATCGCTGTTGATACCAACAACGACGGTGCGATTACTGAAGCTGAATATCAGGAACAGATTAATGTTCTCGCTGATAGCGAAAAAGATTTCGATCAGAAAAAGAATGGTACAGACGAAGAAACCATCACTGAAGTTGCTGATCAGGTTGAAACAGGTGCAGAAAACCCTGTTATTGAAACAAAAGATGTTTCTGTTACTTTCAACAACGGTGTAATCAACGATGATCACTATGTTGTTAAATCATACGATTACTACGAAAAAGACGGCGAACTTGTTGGTGCAGCTACAGTTGAAGGTAAAGGTCTTTTCTCCGGTACAGTTGTTATCGAATTTAAGGTTGTTAGCCTTCTTGAAAAAATTGTAGCAACAGTTAGCGAAGTTATTGAAGATGTAAATCTTTCAAACATCGTTACTGTTAAGAGCGTGGCAAATGCAGACGCAACAGATATCGTTGTAGAAGTTAACGCAACTAATGCAGTTGCTGGTAACTTTGATGTAAATATGGCAGCTCTTAATGGCTTGCTTACAGAAATTGAAGAATTCAAAGCTGATAATCTTCAGGAAGTTGACCTTACAGTAGGTGACTTTGAAATTGCAGCTGATGGCGATTTCGACAGAAGCGCTATCAAAGCTCTCGTATTTGATATCGCAAGCGGTATTTTCTGCGACATTGCAAATGCAGAAGACAATGTTGTTAAATCTTATAGCGGTAACATTACACCTAACGCTATTCTTCCCACAGAAGCTTTCAATGTTGATGTTGTTATGACTGGTAACGGCAAAGATATCGACAAAGTTAAAGCTTTCGCAGCAAAAATTGCTCGTTTCGTTGCTTTTGATGTAGTTGACGGTAACGCAGTTGTTGACATCACAATGCCCGCAGGTTTCGCAACAACAGTTGTTGATGTAATTGCTGACGGTGATGTTGATAAAGCTGTTGCAGAATTCAATGCTTTGACAGTTGAAGAAGCTCTTATTGCTTTCTCAATGGTTGATCCTGAACTCATGAGTTCTTCTTCTGCAAACGCTATTAAGAAACTCATTAGCATTGCATGTGGTCTTGATACAGCAGCTAACAAAGTTCTTTCAGAAGTTAAAACTGCTACTGTAACAGACGTTAACGGCAAAGTTATCAATCTTCTTAACGGCAAAATCTTTGATGTTTTAGGTGAAAGCAACCTTGAAAATCTTGTAGGCGCTGTTATAGGTGTTCTCAGCGATGAAGCTCTTAATGCTAATATCGCAGATTTTGCAAATGGTGATATTTATACAGCTGAATTTGATGTAGCTATTGACTACAGAAACATCAGCGAAAAAGTTATTGTTAACTTTGATTTCTTCGGCAATGCTGAAGCTCCCGATGTAATTGAAGAAACATCAACATACTTCAACAGCATTATTGCTGATCTTGGTCTTGCAAATGTTGCTAATGTAGCATACAGTGCAGATTCAAAGAGTGCAGTTGCTTCTCTCGATGCTTCTGCATTTATCAACGGAGATTTCACATTCAACGAAGCTGCTCTTGATGGACTTTACACCGATATCAAAGGTTACTTTGATGACAACTATGGTACATCAACAATCGTAGTTGGCGATTATGAAATCGTTACAAGCGGTAAAATCAATAAAACTGCTCTTAAGAACTTCCTCTTTGATGTTGCAAACGGTTTCTTCCTTGATGTTGCTGCTATGGATGCAAACAACGTTATCAGAAACTACTATGTAACTGTTACAGAAGCTGACGGTTCTTCCGTTGATTTCGATATCGACTTTGCTCTTGCAGGTACAGATGCTCATATCGCAAAAATGAAAAATATTTCTGCAAAAGTTGCTGAATGCATTTCTCTTTCAACAGTAAATGGTAATGCAGTTATCGATATTACTCTTCCTGCTGGTTTCCAGAACACAATCGTTAAAGCATTAAGCACAGATGGTACAGTAGAAAGCGCGATTGCTGAATTCAACTCTGCTGATGTAAGAACTGCTTTTGAGGCTCTTGCAGCTATTGATGCTGAAACAATCAGCTCAGCATATGCTTCTGATATCGAAAAAATTATCCTTTTGGTTGCTGATTACAGCAGTGTTATTAACAAACTTCTCGGTAAAGTAACAAGCGCAACAGTTACAGACCTTAACGGTGAAACATATAAGCTTCTTAACGGTAACGATTTTGATGGTTCCGAGATTGCTGAAAGCGACAATGTATTTGGTGCAGCAGTTGCATCAATTATGGCTATAATTGATGATGCAACACTTGATGCAGATGTAGCAGATTTCACAACAGGCAATGGTGTTTATACTGTAGAGTTTGATGTTGCAGTTAGCGTTGGCGGTATCGAAGAAACAGTAATTGTTAACTTTGATATGTTCGGTATAGCATAAGCTAAATCAATATATTCTAAAATTTAATTTGAGCGTATCCTGATTTCTCAAAGAATTTGTTTCTTAAAGACTTTGGGATACGCTATTTGTTTTTTACAGGAGAAAGTATGAAAAAAGTTTTATCAATAGCCTTATTATTAGTTTTAGTGGCTTCTGCTCTTATTGTTGTATCAACAGCTACTGAAACTCCTACATACTGGTCAATCAGTGCAGATTGTCTTGTTAAGGCAAAAGTTCTTGACGATGGTACGGTTCCCACCTTTAAACAGGTTGAGACAAGTTCCGGTGTTTATGAGGGCTTGATTGTAGGTCTTCCCACATACGCTACTATCGGTGATGAACTTTTTGAGGCTAAAGACGGCTATTATTTCTTATATTTTAATAATCAGGGCGAGGAAATTGGTTCCAGCTATATTCACATAGGTACAACTGATAAAATTGTAGTTTATGATGACAATAATCAAGTTGTTGCAGAGTATAGTCTTGTTACCTATGGTGATGCAGACGGTGACGGCGTTTTTGATGTTATCGACTCAACAATTGCTGCGCTCTGTCTTAATGATTTAATGGATTCCTCGGACTCTGCTGCAATTTATGAAGCAGTTAAACCTCGTGCAGGTGTTGATAACGACACTGTTGAGGCAGAGGACTATCAGCAGGTAGTTAATGATTGCGTTAAGGATGAAAGCGAACTTGAGGAAAATCTCAAGGGCAGAAAGACTCCTATTGACGAAACACTTACATTCGAATCAGTTATTTACTCTAATAACGGCGCAACAAGAACTGCTGCAGTTACTGCTGCAGATAGTAATTTTAAAAACCTTGTTACAATTAACTATAATGGTAGTGCAACTGCTCCCTCTGCATCCGGTATTTATGCAGTAACTGCCTATGTTCCTGATAGCGAAACATATTTAGTAACTCCCGGCGAAAGAAAGCTTGGTTTTATTGTTATTGCTCCAAAGGCTGCAACAGGCTACGGAATAGCAGTTGATAATACTAACAAGAAAATTACTGTTAATATTACCAATAACCACACCTCGAATTCTACTCTTGCCGGTTATTTTGAGGGTTGGCTTAATAGTGCATATACTCTTAATGTTGGCGGAACATCAAACCCTGCAACAGTAGCATCAACTCTTCCCAACAGAAGCTTTGAGGTTTACTCAGGACAGAGTTCAACTTTAGTAAAAACAGGAAACACAGCGGTTCTTGGTTCCTATCTTCCTGATGATGAAACTCTCTGGACCAATAATACTGCAAGTAATTCAAAAGCAGTTACTGTTTCTAATGGTGATACAAGCTTTGACTTTACTGTAGCTTTCCAACAAGATGAAGCAACAGTCGAAAATCTCAAAAGAGCGTATTTTATGGACTGTGCTGACGCTGCTCGAGGACAGAGAACTGATTACACATCAACTAAAAATTCTGATGGAACACTCAACGTTTCAAGTGATGTTAAAGACGTAAATCTCTTCGTAAAAGAGAAAAACGGATATCCTACTGCAAGAATTGCTGTAAAAAAATCTAGCGCAACATGTTACAATGCATTGAGCGGAACAGGTGTTAAAGGTGTTCTGGTTGGTCGAACTGATGCTGTTGCAATTCAGGCTTCTTCAACAGCGGATTTCACAGGTAAAACTGTAGAGAGCTTGTTTGAAGATAATGGTTATCGTTATAGCAATTATTCCGGTACCAATATGACAAATTGCATTCCTATTATGAACTCTGTTCTTTCTGGTTTGGGTATAGAAATGCCTACATCACTTTTAAAATTAATAAGTTATAAGGTAAGTAACTTTATAGGTAAAACCGGTTACTGTAATTACAGATGTTCAGGTGCTTCAACAGGTATCAGATATAATACTGTTTTCTATCTTGAATTTGCTAATATCAGCAGTTCAGGCGAGGATGCTAGCAGAACTATTACAACTAATACTCCCGCTAACGGTACTATAACTGTTAATCCCGCAAACCAATACCTTCACGAAAGAGTTTACGAGCATACCATTATGAATGCAGGTGAGCCTGTTATCGTAACAGCAACCCCTGCTTCAGGTTATAAGCTCAAATCTCTTACGGTAACTAAGAGTGACGGAACAACAGTAGAGGTTGCTTCTGATGGCTACTTCCTTATGCCTGCAAGCAACGTAACAATTAATGCTGAATTTGAAGCAAAATAATAATTCAAATAAAAAATCCACCTCTTTCGAGGTGGATTTTTTTATTGGCTAACGCCTTTCATTGTAAGAGAAATTCGTTTCTTTTGAGGTTCAACGGAGAGAACTTTTACTTTTACTACTTCGCCAACCTTGAGGACTTCCGATGGATGTTTAATGAATTTATCGCATATCTGTGAAATATGAACAAGACCGTCCTGATGGACGCCGATGTCAACGAATACGCCGAAGTCGATAACATTTCTGACTGTGCCTGTAAGCTCCATACCTTCACGAAGGTCGTTCATATCCATAATGTCTGTACGAAGCATTGGCTTTGGAAGCTCGTCACGAATATCACGACCGGGTTTTTCAAGCTCACCCATAATATCAACGAGAGTGGGAGTACCAACTCCACATTCTTCAGCAGCTTTGGGGAGTCCGTACTCCTGAACCTTGCCGCTGATGCCTGATGCGCCTTTGTCGGCAACATCCTTCTGTGAATAGCCGAAAAGGTCGAGAAGCTTCTTAGCTGCATCATAGCTTTCGGGATGAACACCTGTGTTATCAAGAGGAGTTTTACCGCCGGGAATACGAAGGAAACCTGCGCACTGTTGATATGCTTTTGGTCCTAAACCTTTAACTTTCTTAAGGTCTGTTCGTGCAGTGAATCCGCCGTTTTCTTCTCTGTAGGCAACAATGTTTTTAGCGGTTGCGCTTGTAACACCCGAAATATATTTTAAAAGTGAAACGGAAGCGGTATTAAGGTCAACGCCAACAGAGTTAACGCAGTCCTCAACAACACCTGAAAGGGATTCTTCAAGTCTTGCAGGGGGAACATCATGTTGATACTGACCAACACCGATACTCTTGGGCTCGATTTTAACAAGCTCTGAAAGAGGATCTTGCAAACGTCTTGCAATAGAAACTGCAGAACGGACGGAAACGTCAAAATCAGGGAATTCCTCTGCGCCTAATTTAGATGCAGAGTAAACTGATGCACCGGCCTCGTTAACAACCATGTATGAAACGGGGCGGGGGGATTTTTTGATTGTGTCGGCAATAAAAATTTCACTTTCCTTACTTGCAGTACCATTACCGATGGAAATGCAGTCAATGTGGAATTTCTTGATAAGCTCGAGAACCTTTGCTTCGGATTCTGCTATTTTTGACTGCGGGGGAGTGGGGTAAATAACACCTGTATAGAGAACTCTGGAATTACCGTCTACAACTGCCAATTTGCAACCGGTTCTGTAAGCGGGGTCAACTGCAAGAACGGTTTTATTTTTAATAGGTGGTTGCATAAGAAGAGGCTTTAAATTACTACCGAACATCTTAATAGCCTGTTCATCGGCTTTTTCTGTAAGGGTTGAACGGGTTTCTCTTTCAAGAGAGGGGAATATAAGACGGGAATAGCTGTCCTTGGCGGCTTCTCGGCAGAATTCTGTTGAAGAACTGCCATCTTTAATGAAGAGTTTGTCAAGAAGCATTAAAGCAGTTTCTTCTTCAACACCAACGCTTACTTTTAAAAATCCTTCCTTTTCACCGCGGTTAATAGCAAGAATTCTGTGAGAGGGGATTTTAGAAACAGGCTCAGAGTATTCATAATACATACTGTAAACGCTATCTTCTTCCGTTTTGGCAAGGGATTCAATAACACCGCGCTTTGCGATTAAATCTTTCAAAACCTTACGTGCTTCGGGTGCATCGGAAATGATTTCTGCAATGATATCGGATGCGCCTTGAAGAGCATCTTCGGGAGTTTCAACTCCTTTTTCTGCGTCAACGTATTCTGCGGCAATTTCATTAAGGTCAACACCTTGAAGGGTAAATGAGAAAAGAAGTTCTGCGAGAGGCTCAAGTCCTTTCTCCTTTGCAACAGAAGCTCTTGTTTTCCTTTTTTGCTTGTAAGGACGATAAATATCTTCAACCTCTGCAAGTGTTGTTGCTGCGGCAACTGCTTCGCTTATTTCTTCTGTGAGTTTGCCTTGCTCTTCAATAGATGAAAGAACCTCTTCCTTGCGTTTTTCAAGGTTTCTGAGATATGTCAGGCGGTCGTTAATATCGCGAAGCTTCTGGTCATCGCAGGAGCCTGTCATCTCTTTTCTGTAACGGGCTATAAAGGGGATTGTGTTTCCGTCATCAATTAATTCCACAATGTTTTTTATGTGGTGTTCGCTGACAGAAAATTCGTCTTGTAATGCTTTTAAAATGTCCATAAAATCTTCCTTGTGTACTTATTATATAATGGTATATATAATACCATAACTAAGTAGCAAGTTGCAAGTGCAAGATTCGGGGGAAGCTTTGCTTTTAGATATTTCTATTGTGTCACAGACCCTATTCTTTTCACTCTTATATATTCTCTTTTATCTGAAAACTCAAAGAGTTTTCTTTTGTTTACAATTTGTTCACAAACTTGTGAAAATGTTGCAATATGACTATGGTATATAATAACCATAGACATTAAATGCTTTAACATTTCATTTTCTCTTTCCAAAAAGTCCAGCCTCTCGCGTTGTGCGAGAGGTTGAACTTTTTATATGTGAAATGATGAAGGGGAACTGCTATCTGGCAACCGGTAACTTGATTTCGCATTTTTTACAAAAAACAGTTGACATATTTATACATATATGCTATAATCCCTTTACCTCTCAAAGAGGGTTCTTTTTTTGCGTCCTGATTTTAGGATGAGCGGTGGATGTATATCGCTTGTCTTGACGCTTAAGTGGCTTTCTCGGCAAGGAAAGGGATTCGCCCTTTTCACCGGCGAGAGGGAGGCTAATCAAAAATTGGAGGTGCCGTTATGAGAGTTAAAATCACACTTTCCTGCACAGAATGTAAACAGCGTAATTACAACACTATGAAGGAAAAGAAAAACAACCCCGACAGGTTGGAGATGAAAAAGTACTGCAGATTCTGCAAGAAACACACTCTCCACAGAGAAACAAAGTAAGGAGGTAGCACCATGGCAGACGAAAAGAAAACCGTCAAAAAGGAAGATACCTCTAAAGCTGAAAAGAAAACCAATCCTGCTAAGAAAGTTGGCAATTTCTTTGTTAAAATCGGCAAAGGAATCGCAAAATTCTTTAAAGACCTCAAAGGCGAAACAAAGAAAATTGTTTGGCCCGGTCGCCAGATGGTTCTCAAGAGCACAGGTATTGTTCTTGCTGCTATCCTTGTTATCGGCGCAGGTATCTGGATTATCGACTTCGCAGTTTCAGGTGCTGTAAACGGTCTCGGCAAACTTGCTGATCAGACTGAAGTTACAGAAACAACTGAAGAAAACAAAGAAGACGAGCACGACCACGATCACGAAGACGAGGAAACAACAGAAAAAACGACTGAAAAGGAATAATCCGATTCTTTACTAAAAATCAGTATAATTCGGAGGTATACTATGTCAGGCGAATCAAGATGGTTTATTATCCACACTTATTCCGGTTACGAGAATAAGGTTGCGGAGAATATCGGTAAAATCGTTGAAAACCGCAAAATGCACGACAAAATCCTCGGTGTAAACATCCCGCTCGAAAAGGTTGTTGAAGTTAAAAACGACAAAACAGTCGAAGTTGAGCGCAAGATTTTTCCCGGTTATGTTGTTGTAAAACTTGCAGTTGAATACAGCGATAAAGAGGGCGAAGAAAACGTTCTCAAAGTGCCCGATGAAACTTGGCACGCTATCCGCTACACAAGAGGTGTTACAGGCTTCGTAGGCCCCGACGGTCGCCCCGTTCCTCTCACTAAAGAAGAGGTTGAAAAATTGGGCGTTGAAAAGACCGCAGAGGGCGAAGACAACATCATCAGCACAGTTACTGAAGTTGCATTCAGCGAGGGTGATCTTGTTACTATCACTGAAGGACTTATGGAAGGTAACTCAGGTGTTGTTGAAAGCATTGACACTGCTAACAGTACCGTTCGCGTTATTGTTTCATTTATGGGTAAAGAAGCTCCTGTTGAGCTTCCGCTCAATCAGGTAAAAAAAGCGATTGACTAATCGCAATTAACATTGGTAATCAGAGGCAATGTCCTCTGTTATATGCGACATAATGGTATGTCGCGTGTGGGAGGAGTAAGGCGAGCTCTTATTCCGCCATACCACGAATTTTGGAGGTGCAAAAAATGGCTCAAAAGGTTGTAGGTTTCATCAAATTGCAAATTCCCGCCGGTAAAGCAACCCCGGCACCCCCTGTTGGCCCCGCTTTAGGTCAGCATGGTGTAAACATCATGGCATTCACAAAGGAATTCAATGAGAGAACAAAAAATGATATGGGTCTCATTATTCCTGTTGTAATCACTGTTTATGCCGACCGTTCTTTCTCTTTCATCACAAAGACTCCCCCCGCTGCTGTTCTTATTAAGAAGGCTTGCGGTATCGAGAGCGGTTCAGGTGTTCCTAACAAAACTAAGGTTGCAACAATTACCGCAGAGCAAGTAAGAAAAATCGCAGAGCAGAAAATGCCCGATCTTAATGCTGCTAACATCGAAACTGCTATCTCAATGATCGCAGGTACAGCACGTAGCATGGGCGTTACTGTTGTTGATTGATTACGGAGGAAATGTAATTATGAAACATGGTAAAAAATATGTTGAGAGCGCAAAGCTCGTAGACAAAGCAAAGCTCTACGAAGTAGCAGAAGCTCTCGAACTTGCAACAAAAACTGCAAGTGCTAAATTTGACGAAACTGTTGAAATGCATATCCGTCTTGGTGTTGACTCCCGTCACGCTGACCAGCAGGTTAGAGGCGCGGTTGTTCTCCCCAACGGTACAGGTAAAAAAGTTCGCGTAGCTGTTTTCGCAAAAGGTGACGCTGCTAAAGCTGCAGAAGCTGCAGGTGCAGACGTTGTTGGCGATATGGATCTTCTTGAAAAGATTCAGGGCGGTTTCATGGACTTCGATGTATGTATTGCAACACCTGATATGATGGGCGTTGTTGGTCGTCTCGGTAAGGTTCTTGGTCCCAGAGGTCTTATGCCCTCTCCCAAGGCAGGTACTGTTACTCCCGATGCAGCAAAAGCTGTTGAAGAAGCTAAAGCAGGTAAAATCGAATACCGTCTTGACAAAACAAACATCATTCACTGCCCCATCGGTAAGGCTTCATTCGGTGGCGAAAAGCTCACAGAGAATGCTATGGCTCTTCTCGATGCAGTTATTAAGGCAAAACCCGCAGCAACAAAAGGTACTTACATCCGTTCATGCGTTGTAGCAACAACAATGGGCCCCGGTGTTCGTGTTAACGCTGCAAAACTTGCTACAGGCGCTACTGTAGAAGAATAAAAAAATACTTGACATACTTTAAAAGGTGTGTTATATTACTTGTGCTGTTCTAAAGACAGCAGGTGCAAATTTTGTTTAATGGTCCGTCCGCCTGCCGAGGAATGCATTAATTCTTGATATTTTATTGAGTTTTTATGCCCTTCTCGTGCTATGCGGGAAGGGCATTTCAAATGGCAAAAAGATTTATTTCGGAGGTGAATTAGTTTGCCAAGTGCTAAAATCTTAGAAGCAAAAAAAGCAGAAGTTGCTGCAATCGCTGAGAGACTTCAGGGTGCATGTGCAGGTATTATTGTTGACTACAAAGGTATCAACGTTGCTGACGACACAGCTCTCCGTAAGGAACTCCGTGAAGCAGGTGTTGAGTACACTGTTACTAAGAACACAATGATCGAACTTGCTATTAAGGGTACTGAACTCGAAGGTCTTTCAGACTGTCTCGCAGGTACAACAGCTCTCGCAACATCCAAGGATGATTACGTTGCTGCTGCAAGAATCCTTTGCAAGTATGCTAACACTCACGACAACTTCACAGTTAAGAGCGGTTTCCTCGATAATGAGGTTATCAGTCTTGAAAAAATTGACAGTCTCGCAAAGCTTCCCTCAAGAGAAATTTTGCTTGCTACTGTTTGCAATGCGTTCAACGCTCCTATTTCTGCATTCGCTCGTGCAGTTCAGGCTATTGTTGACAAAGGTGGCGAAGCCACAGCAGAGGCAGCAGCTGAATAATTGCTGTAAATCAAACTAAAAAATAAAATCTAAAGCCTATATGGCGAAATAATTGGAGGAAAATAAAATGGCATCTGAAAAGATTACTGCTATTATTGAAGAATTAAAAGTACTTACAGTTCTCGAGCTCTCCGAACTCGTTCACGCTGTAGAAGAAGAATTCGGCGTTTCCGCTGCAGCAGCAGTTGCAGTAGCAGCTCCCGCAGAAGCAGCAGCTGCAGCTGAAGAGAAAACAGAGTTTGACGTTGTTCTTGCAGAAGTTGGCGCAAACAAAATCGCTGTTATCAAAGTTGTTCGTGAACTCACAGGTCTTGGCCTTGCAGAAGCAAAAGCTAAGGTTGACGGTGCTCCCGCAACTCTTAAAGAAGCTGTATCAAAAGACGATGCAGAAGCAGCAAAAGCTAAGCTCGAAGAAGCTGGCGCAAAAGTTGAAATTAAATAATTTTATTTTCAATGATTTTGAGGACGGATTTTTTCGTCCTCTTTTTTTATATATAAAAAAAGAGGGAAGTTATTTCAATAACTTCCCTTGTTTTAGTTGTTTTTAGTTTTCGTAAATAGAAATTATTTCCTTGGCTTTTTTTCTGACCTCATAAATCAAATCATTGGGTGCTTTAACCTTTATTTTCCCTCCGAATTGAATTACCCATTTAGTCAGACCGTCACTTACAACCGCATTAGTTTTTAAAAGAAAATGCTCTTCGTCAAACCTTTGGATTTTAGCGTTTTCACCAAAACGGTCCAGAATAACTTCAAGAAGCTCGTTGTTACAAATAAGTTCGATAGGTTTCGGTTCGCCGCTGTACATATTGAAAAGCTTGGTTGCGTAGTCAGCTGAATCAAAATTATTTCTATAATCAGAAACCTCAGAAAAATGTCTTGCAGGAGATTTTGTTTTCTGCAATTTTTTTATTTTATCTATTCTTAAATGCATTAAGTTATTGTACTTTTCGTTATTACAAACAAGATAATAGTGGTCATCGGACCATATGAGCGCATATGGGCTCACAGTAAAGTTTTTATCTTCTTTAGCGGTTTTGAATTCGTCAGTAATTTTTCTTCTTGTGTAGGTGAAATTAACCTTAACTCCTTGGGTAATAGCTTCATCAAGAAGGCTTATGGTGTAATAAATTTCCTCGTTATTACATTTAGGTCTATTGTCAACATA
This sequence comes from Acutalibacteraceae bacterium, assembly GCA_045542535.1. Lineage (GTDB taxonomy): Bacteria > Bacillota > Clostridia > Oscillospirales > Acutalibacteraceae > DTU089. The sequence goes on from JAZQLF010000034.1 coordinate 68,203, forward strand.
AACCTGAGAGTGTAAAATTTTTGCTTGACTTTCACTTGCGAAGCTTTCGATTTTTTGAACTAATTGGTTCGTTTTCTTTTGAGAAATGAAATTTGCCGCCTGAACTGCATCTGAAAGAAGGCGGAGCTCCGCAAGTTCAAAATCCCTTGCACCAAGGAAATAACCACCTCGGTTTTTTGAGCCTGCGTGAATAATGTCGTAGCCGTATTCGCGTAAAATATCTATGTCTTTATAAATTGATTTTCTTTCTGCAGGGATTTCTAATTTTGCTAATTCTTCAACAATTTCCGTAGCAGCAATATAATGGTCCTCATCGGTTTTTTTCTTTAAAATATCTGCAAGATAAAGAAGTTTCAATTTTGATTTTTGAACGCCTGCCATAACAACACCTCTTGTACTATTTATAGGTCTATAACTATTATACTACAAGCAAAAAGATTTGTAAATATAGGTAATGCTTATTTACAAAAACATAATATAGGTGTATAATTATTCTGTATTTTTATGATTAAAAATTTGAAGGAGAGGTGCTTAAATGGTTGGTTTAAAAATCGGTCTTGATATCGGAACAGGTAGCGTTATAGCTGCTACTGAAGGAAAAGGCGTAGTACTTTCCGAACCTGCTGTTTTAGCCCTTGAGCGTGAAACCGGCAATGTTTTAGAAGCAGGGAAAAACGCTGCAGAAATGACGGGTAGATGTCCTGATGCTATAAAGCTTGTTCGTCCTCTTTTAAGCGGAGGTATTTCAGAGCTTGAAAGTAGCGAAAAGCTTTTAAAGCATTTTTTAGATAAAATCTGTAAAAATAAAATATTTAAGCCCACTGTCGTTGCTACGATGCCTGCAGGTATCACGAATCTTGAAAAACGTAATATTTTAGGTTGCATTCTCAGAGCAGGTGCAGGTCGTGCGACTCTTATAGAAGAACCTCTTGCGGCGGCGCTTGGAATAGGGGTTATGACGGACAAGCCCTACGGAACTATGATAGTAAATATCGGTGCAGGAACTACCGGTGTTGGCGTTATAACAATGGGTAGCATCGCCGTTGCAAAAAGTGCCGCAGTTGGCGGTGACGATATGGACAGAATAATAAAAACATATCTTAAAAATAACCGCGGCGTTAATGTTGGAAGACTTACTGCAGAAGAGCTGAAAACCCTTATTGGCGGTGCAAAAATGCGTGAGGAAACCATTGCCGCTGTTGCCAAAGGTAAAGATATGTCCGACGGTATGCCCTTATTTTTTGAGGTTACAGCCCAGGAAATAAATTTTGCAATCCGCGACTGTGTAGATGAAATTTGTAAAGCTATTACTGATGTCCTTGAGGTTACACCTCCCGAGCTTGTAAGAGATATAACTGATGACGGTATTTTCCTTTGCGGCGGAATGGCAAAGCTTTATGGTCTTGACAAATATATCGAAGAAGCGACGGGAATAAAAGTAAAAATCCCCGGTAATGCTACAAATGTTGCGGCATTAGGGTGCCTTCGTGCTTTGAACGAGGAAAATTATCTTTCATCTAACGGCTATCACTTTGTAACACTTGAAACATTAAATGTTTAGGAGTAAATAAATGAAACTTCTTGTAATTGATGGTAACTCAATATTAAATCGTGCCTTTTATGGCGTCCGTCTTTTAAGTACTAAGGACGGCAGATTTACCAACGGAATATTCGGTTTTATGAATATTTTTCTTCATCTTCTTGATGAATACAAGCCCGATAGCGTAGCAGTTGCCTTTGATGTGAAAGCACCCACTTTCCGTCATAAAATGTATGATGCATATAAGGGAACGAGAAAACCTGCTCCAAGCGAACTTATAGAGCAATTCCCAACCCTTAAAGAGCTTTTAGGTTATTTGGGTTATACTGTTGTTGAAATGCCCGGTTATGAGGCAGATGATATTCTCGGAACTCTTTCCGCTGCTTGCGGTAAGGATGATTTTTGCTATATTGCAACGGGTGACAGAGATAGTCTTCAGCTCGTAAGAGATAATGTTAATGTTGTTCTTGCAACAACAAGAATGGGCAAGTCTGAAACCGTTTTATACGATACAGATAAAATAAAAGAGGTCTATGGTGTAACACCCCAGCAGCTTATTGATATCAAAGCTATTCAGGGGGATACTTCTGATAATATTCCCGGTGTTGCAGGTATCGGTGAAAAAGGTGCGCAGGACCTTATTGGCAGATTCGGTTCAATTGAATATATTTACGAAAATCTTGAAACTATTGATATTAAAGCAGGTATTCGCGCAAAGCTTGAAGCATCAAAGGAAAATGCTTTTTTGAGTAAGGATTTGGGACGGATTTGTCTTGAAGCTCCTGTAAGTACCGATTTAAGCGATTATGAGATTAAAAATCCCGATGCAGTGAAATCCACAAATCTTCTTATGTCCTTGGAAATGAGCAAACTTTTAGGTCGGCTTAATCTTTCACAAGAAGAAATTGCAGAGCAGGAAAATGCAAAAGAAGTTAAACTTTACGAAATAACTGATACAGACGAGTTTTTACATTCTTTGAAAGCTTCTCAAAAAGCCTATTTCACTGTTAAATATAATAATGGTGGAATTGAATATCTTCTTTTTAAAACTGCAGATGGTGTTGCATTAGTTGAAAACAGCAATTTCCTTTTTATGTCTTTTGCAAGCGCTTTTTTCTCTGACGAAAGCATAGAAAAATATACAGATGATTCAAAACAGCTTTACGGATTTTGCGATGCAAACGGAATTGAATTGAAAGGTATAAGTCTCGATACATCTCTTGCTGCATACCTTCTTAATCCCAATTCCTCGGATTATTCCGTAAAAATGCTTGCAGGGTCTTATTCTCTCGCACCCGTGAAAATTGAAGCAGGGGATTTATCTGATTTTTACCTTGCCGAAAAGGATTTTGTTGACGGCGGTGCGCATATTGAGGCTTTGAGTGTTAAACTGTATGCAGAGGTTAAAGAAAATAATCAAGAAAAGCTTCTTAATGAAATAGAGCTTCCTCTTGCGAGAGTTCTGGCTTCAATGGAGCGAGAGGGCTTTCTTGTTGACAAAGAGGGTATCGAAAAATATAACGATGTTATCTCTTCTAAATTGGAAGAAAAACTGAAAAATATTTATAATATGGCAGGGTGCGAGTTTAATGTAAATTCACCCAAGCAGTTAAGCGAAGTGCTTTTTGATGAAGATAAGCTGGGACTGCCTCATGGTAAAAAGACCAAAAGTGGTTATTCCACCAATGCAGAAGTATTGGAATCTTTAAGAGATAAACACCCCATAATAAATGAAATTCTTGAATACAGAGGTCTCACAAAGCTTAAATCCACCTATTGCGAAGGTCTTTTAAAGGTTATAGATAACGACGGAAGAATTCATTCCACCCTTAACCAGACAGAAACGAGAACAGGAAGAATTTCTTCAGCAGAGCCTAATCTCCAGAATATACCCGTAAGAACAGAGCAGGGCAGAGAATTGAGAAAATTCTTTGTGGCAAAAGATGGTTATGTGCTTGTTGACGCAGACTATTCGCAGATTGAACTTCGTGTTTTAGCAGCCCTTGCTAATGATGAAAATATGATAAACGCTTTCCTGAGCGGAGCAGATATTCACTCAATTACCGCTTCTCAGGTTATGGGGATTCCTCTGGAAAATGTTACTCCCAGCGATAGAAGAAAGGCGAAAGCAGTTAATTTCGGTATCGTTTACGGTATCGGCGCTTTCTCCCTTTCAAATGACATCGGCACATCAATCGTTGAAGCGGACAGATATATTAAAGGCTACCTTGCAAACTATTCAGGCGTTGCGGAGTTTATGGAAAATGCCAAAAAGAGCGCTAAAGAAAAAGGCTATGCTGAAACCTATTTCGGCAGAAGAAGATATCTTCCCGAACTTCAGGAGAAAAATGCAATTCGTCGCGGTTTCGGAGAGAGAGTTGCAATGAATATGCCCATTCAGGGAACGGCGGCAGATATAATTAAAATTGCAATGATAAGAGTATATGAGCGTTTGAAAAAGGATTTCCCGGACGCGAAACTCATTATGCAGGTTCACGATGAGCTTATTATCGAAGCACCTGAAAAAGACAAGGAAAAGGTTGCCGCTCTTCTTAAAGAAACAATGGAAAGCGCCTGTGAAATGGCAGTTCCGTTTACTGTTGATGTGCAACACGGCAAAACCTGGTACGATACAAAATGACGAATTTTAGAATAGAAAAAATGACCTCTTCAGATATTGCAGAGATAGCGAAACTTGAAAAAGATTGCTTTTCTTCTCCTTGGAGTGAAGACGGATTAAAAAGTGAATTAACTAACGATTTCGCTCGTTTTTTCGTAGCTTTTTCGGAAAATAAAATTGCAGGTTATATAGGCGCTCACAGTGTTATTGGAGAGGTTTATATAACAAATGTGGCAGTTTTCCCTGAATTCAGAAGACAAGGTATTGCAAAAAAACTAATAGCTACTCTTTTAGAAACAGGGGAAAACGAAAAGGCAGAATTTGTTACTTTGGAAGTCAGAAAAAGCAATTTTTCTGCAATTTCACTTTATGAAAAATTGGGCTTCAAAGCTGTTGGTGAAAGAAAAAATTTTTATGAAAAACCCAGAGAAAATGCGGTTTTAATGACATATTTTTTTGATTGATTTGGAGAAAAGTTTATGAAAATTCTCGGAATTGAAAGTTCTTGCGATGAAACTGCTGCAGCGGTAGTTGAAGACGGACGAAAAGTTCTTTCAAATGTTATTGCTTCTCAGGTTGAGGAGCATAAAATATACGGCGGTGTTGTGCCGGAAATTGCTTCAAGACGACATACGGAAGCAATATGCGCTGTCGTAGAAAAGGCCTTGAGTGATGCCGAATGCACCATTTCCGATATTGATGCCATAGCAGTTACCTATGCCCCGGGGCTTATAGGCGCATTGCTTGTTGGAGTAAATTATGCAAAGGGTCTTTCCTATTCAACTGGAATACCCCTTGTGCCCGTTCACCATTTAAGAGGGCATATTGCGGCTAACTACATATCGAACGAGGATTTGAAACCGCCGTTTATTTCACTTGTGGTTTCAGGTGGTCACAGTCACATTATCAATGTGAAAGATTATACGGATTTTGAAATTATCGGCAGAACCCGTGATGATGCTGCAGGCGAGGCTATGGATAAGGCGGCACGTACTGTTGGTCTTCCTTATCCCGGTGGCGTAAATCTTGATAAAATATCCGTTAACGGTGACGAAAATAAATATAAATTTCCTGTTCCAAAAGTGGCTGACTCGAAATATGATTTTAGCTTTTCGGGACTTAAAACCTTTGCGGTGAACCTTGTTCACAATGCTTCACAAAAGGGTGAAGAGGTTAAGGCAGAAGACCTGGGAGCATCTTTTATAAAGGCAGTAACAGATCTTCTGGTTTCACACACAATGGAGGCAGTAAAAGATTATGGTGCTGAAAAAATTGTTCTTGCAGGTGGCGTTTCCGCTAACTCTCGATTAAGAAGAGTTATGGAAGAAAAATGTAGTTGTAAAGGCGTAGAGCTTTACAAGCCTGAACTAAAATTCTGTGGTGATAATGCGGCTATGATAGCCTCTCAGGCTTATTATGAATTTTTGGCAGGGAAGAGAGCGGATTTATCTCTGAATGCTGTTGCTTCAATGCCTATAACAGAAGGGTGAAAATAAATGAGAAAACTGGGAATTTGTGTAAACCCTCATTAACTTTAACAGTTTTTTTTCATTATGTTTGGTGAATATGTTAATATAAATTTTTTGATAAGTATGATATAATTCAATTGTATAATTATATATATTGATTTGGAGGAATCACAATGAAGACAAACTTCAAAAAATCATTAGCTGTCTTTATGGCTGTTTTGATGATCGCATCTGTATTCAGCGTAACAGCATTTGCAGCTTATACTGCTAAAATTGATGCAGGTACAGCTGAAGGCAGCACACTCAAAGCAACATTAGAAGATGGTACTCCCATTACTGATGATATGCTTTCTCTTACAACTAATTCAAGCAACAAGGTTACCCTTCCTTCCGAAGCATACTTCGAAAGAGAAGACTATGTTCAGGATGGTTGGACAAAGACTGCAAAAGGTACCGGTACAGTGTTGAAATTCGGTTCTTCACAGACTGTTAAGAACAACACAACAAAGTTCTATCCTCACTGGAAACAGGTTGTTTTCACAATTACAATCGGTGCAGGTTCTAACTATGATGCAACTGACCCCAACAACTATACTGATGCTTCAATGACACAGCTTAAAGAAGTTGTTATGAAAACTGATGGCACACAGGAAATTACTCTTCCCGGTGCAATGTTTACTCGTGAAGGCTATGTTCAGACTGGTTGGAGTGTATCAAAGAATAACAATGGTACCGGTGTTAAATATGAATTAAATTCAGTTTATGACAAGAAAATTACTGGTGACGTTGAGCTCTATCCCTATTGGACTCCTATCGTTTACAAAGTTACATTCGCAGGCGGTGCAGACGGTGTTGGTACTGCTCAGGAAGTAGAAGTAGATTACAACAAAACAACAAAAGCACCCGGTGCAATCTTTACAAAATTAAGTTATTCTCAGATCGGTTGGGCAACAACAGAAAACTCTGATACAGTAGAAGTTGAATTAGAAGGTACTACACCTGCAGTTTTAGGTGATATTACTTACTATCCTGTTTGGTTGATGAATGTTTATGATACAACAATTTCTACAGATTCATTGAGCTTTGGTTCTGTTTGTATCGGTTACGATTCAATTTCAACTCAGGATGTTACAATTACCAACAAAGGTAATACAACAATTGATGTTGAACTTCCTGCAACACCTAACTTCAATATAGTTGTAAAGAGCGGTTCTCTTTCAGTTGAAGCAGATGGTTCTGTTACACTTTCTATTAGCCCTGCAAACGACCTTCCTATTGGTAATTATGCAGAAGATCTTGTATTCTCTTGCGGTATAGCAGAAGCAGAAGTAGCAGTTTCTGTTAATTTTAAAGTTGTTGATCATAGCTTTGGTATGTACAAATCAAACAACGATGCTACATACTCTGCTGACGGAACAAAGACAGCAGAATGTTTGAACGGTTGCGGCGCAACAGATACAATTGTTGACCTTGGTAGCATGAAAGTTTATTCTGCTGACAACAATGACGCAGTAGGTATTTCAGATTCTTACGTTCACCACAGAACAGTTCGTTTTACAGCATATGGTAGCGGTATGGACGATACTGAAGGCGTAGTAGGCAAACGTTTTGTTCCTGTTTCATGGTACGTAAACGATGAGTTTAACGGCGAGTTTGAAAATGGCTACGATGTAGTTTTCACTCATACTCTTTTCGGTGAATATACACTTACAATCAACTATGTTGAAGAAGAGTATAACGAAGAGACAGATGAATGGGTAGCAACTGGTGTAACAGACGAAAAAACATTTGATTACACTGTTGGTACAACTGCAGAAGAAGAGCAGGAAATTATCAGACCTAACACAATTCTCAACCTCATCTTCGGTCTTTTCCAGGAACTTCTTAAATTACTTGGTCTTGGTGGCTGATTCCTCAAATAATAAATAAATTGACGCCATAGCTTCTGCTATGGCGTTTTTTCTTGCATTTTATTTATAAACTATGATATATTTAAACTAAAGGAGGGGAATATATGAGCAAAAAAATAATTGTTGCCGGTGGGGGTCACGGTGGTATTGCAGTAGCTTCAATTCTTGGGAAAAATGGCTTCGATGTTACTGTGTATGAAAAAAACTCAAGAGATAATATGGGTTATGACTGGACAGATATTTTTGACCCGAAAGCACTTTCTCTGGTGAATTTACCTATGCCTGAAGAGAATTTGTTTGAATATAAAACAGATATGACTTTTTATTCTCCCAACGAAAAAATTGCTATAAAACAACAAGTTCCTCAAGACCAATTGGAAATAAAAATGGAGCGTAAAGATATTTACAATTTGCTCATTGATGCTGCCGAGAAAAATGCTGTTAAATTTATTTACAATTGTACTATTGAAAAAGCGATTGTTAAAGATAATCGGGTTGTGGGAATAAAGACCCAGACAGGTGAGTTTTATGGTGATTTAATTATAGATGCCTGTGGTTGTGAATCTCCTGTCAGAAGCAGTTTGCCAAAAGAATTCGGGATTCAGAATCACCCCGATAAAAATGAAAAGTTCTATGTGTATAGGGCTTTTTATAACAAAGGGTGCGAAGCCTCTGTTAAAGACAAATACAAGGTTTGCCTTCTTCCCGAAGGTAAGTTAGGTATAGGTTGGGTTGCAACTGAGGATGAATACACGGATTTACTTATAGGTAGATTTGAGCCATTTGATTTAGAAGAAGCTAACAGAACCGCTGCAGTTTTCAGAAAGCGTAATGAGAGTCTGGGCGAAGAACTTGTCCGTGGTGGGCAGTTTGTTCAGATTCCTGTTCGTCAACCAATTTCGGTTATGGTCGCAAACGGTTATGCGGCAATCGGTGACAGTGCCTTTATGACAGTTCCTATTATCGGCTCGGGCATTGCAAATTCATTAAGAGCCGCACCCATTCTTGCAAAAACTGTAATGAATGACAGAACCGAGAGTTATACTGCAAAAACCTTGTGGAATTATCAGTATAATTTCTATAAAAAATTGGGCGGAGGATTAGCACCTCTCGCTGCAGTTAAACTTTTACTTACAAAGCTTGCTCCCCAACAAATAGATTACATATTTGAAAAAGAAATTCTCACTTGGCGAGAAATGACAATTACCGCAGATAGCAAAAGTATAACGGATTTTATACATCCTGCCATTGATATGCCGAAACGTGCCATTGCAATAGTAAAGGACAAAGACCTTTTGAAAAAACTTTTAAAGGTTGGTTCAGATGTGAGCAAAATTATATCACTTTCCGCTACATTGCCTAAAGAATATGATAAGTTAAAAGTTTCTCAATGGGCTAAAAAGTACGATAAGATTTTTAAATAAAAAAATATTAAAAATAGGGAACATTTCAAGTTTTAAACTTGGAATGTTCCCTATTTTTATTCAGGTAATTTGCAAACATCAATCCATTCAATGAAGTTTGAGTATTTTTCCAATTCATCGGGGGTCATTTCTATAGCACTATTGCTGCTTCCGCAGGCAGGGAAAACAGTTTCAAAACGCTTAATGCTTTCATCAAGGTAAACCTTAACGCCATCATTGATAGCGAAAGGACAAACACCGCCAACGGCATGACCTATTTTTTCTTCAACCTCGTCAAAGGAAAGCATTTTAGCTTTTGCACCGAAAAAGGTTTTGTATTTTTTGTTGTCGATTTTAGCGTCACCTGCTGTAACAATGAGAATGGGGGAGTCGTTAACAGAAAATGAAAGAGTTTTCGCAATTCTGCAACCCTCAGTATTCAAAGCCTTCGCTGCTAATTCAACGGTTGCACTTGATACAGGGAATTCTAAAATCTTATCTTCTATACCGTAGCCTTTAAAATACTCTCTGACTTTTTCGATGGACATAGTAGTTGCTCCTTTGGGAGTGAAATTTTTTCAGTTTCTTACATTATAGCAAAAAGAAAATGAGGTTTCAATATAAAAGAACTTTTCACTCTTCTCTTTTATCTTTTATCTGGAAAAGTCGCGTTTTTTAGAGAAGAGAGAAAAGTGAAAAGAGAAGAGTGAAGAGGACAAAAAGAAAAAGCCGCTAACGCGACTTTTCTTTTTGGTGGAGATGGTGGGAGTCGAACCCACGTCCGAAAACCTATTCCCGAAACTTTCTACGAGCGTAGTTTATCTTTTGAAATTCCCTTGGGAAAACGCCGGTAAACAGGCTTTAACCCTTGGTAGCCCTTTAGTCCGTGACAAAGTACAAGGCTCTCCTTTGTTCACGTGCACCACTAAACGACGCCCCTATCTGAGCCGCGGTACTCTCAGTAAGGACGGCAGCTGACTTAAGCAGCTGCTAAAACTGTTTTATTATTGTCAGTTATTTTTAAAAGTGTGGTTTTTAAAGCGGTACCACGCCTCTGCTCGCTTATAACGGTTCAAAATCCCCGTCGAAATCCTTTCATCCCCATATTTCGCTTCGCTCAAGTGAAGAGAGAAGAGTGAATAGTGAAGAAGTTTTTACATATACTCAACCATAATGATTGAGTATATGTATGTAATTTTTATTCGATTATAAATTTAACAATTGTACCATCTTCGGCTTCAACCTTGAAAACTTCTCCGGTTGCTCCATCTTCAACTATATTGAGAATTTCGTCAAGCTGAACACCGTTTAACGTATTATTGCCCAAAACACCGGAAATACCGTTACCCATTTTAGCAAATCTTTTTATTGTTGAAAAGGGAAGGGAAACATTTACCGGATTTTGATTTTGTTTAGTGATGTTAATGGTGAAACTAAGTTTACTTGTATCAACAGCTTTTGCTTTTGGTTCTTCAGATTTCTTTTGCGGATTTCCCAATAATTCATCAATACTTATATTAAGTAGTTGAGAAATTTTAGGAAGTAACTGAATATCGGGACAAGATACATCGTTTTCCCATTTTGATACCGCTTGAGGAGTTACACCTAAAAGCTCAGAAAACTCTTCTTGAGTATAACTGCATCTCCTTCTTCCTTCGGCAATTTTTTGACCTAATGTGAAGGTTTCTGCTTCCTCTTCGTTAATAACGGTAGCATCGTTTTCCTGTTCCTTAATAATGTTTTTTTCTTGTTCTTTTCTTTTAAAGATTGACATAATTTTTTTCTCCTTTACTTCGGTAGAATTTCCTTTCGGTAATTCCATTCTATCGGAGAATATATTTTTTTAGAAGATAACAAAGGTTGAAATGCTTGTTTTTTTATAAACCATTGGTTGCAAAGCCATTAAAACAACTTAACTATCAGTTGAATTAACTGTTTCTTTCAGCTAAACTACGTTCAATATTGCGTTGAGCATCTCTTTTAGCTTCAGTTTCGCGCTTATCGTAATTTTTCTTACCTTTGCAAAGACCGATTTGCATTTTTGCTCTTCCTCTTTCGTTGAAGTAAACGGAAAGGGGAATGAGGGCGCAGCCTTGTTGCTTAACCTCGCCCATAAGCTTCATTATCTCTTTTTTGTGCATTAAAAGACGTTTGGGTCTTAAAGGGTCCCGGTTGAAACGGTTGCCCATTTCATAAGGTGAAATATGCACACCATTTGCAAGCATTTCACCATTTACTACATTGCACCAGGAATCTTTAAGATTCATTTTACCTGCGCGGACGGATTTAACCTCTGTGCCGAAAAGCTCAATGCCTGCTTCATAGGTTTCAAGAACAAAGTAGTCATGGTATGCTTTTTTGTTCTGTGCAACTGTTTTATTCTCTTGTTTCGCCACTATGACCACTCCTTTCTTTTTATAACTCGCTTCTGCCTGCCAATGCTCTCATAAGAGTAACATCATCAGCGTATTCGATATCTGCGCCAACGGGAATACCGTAGGCAAGTCTTGTAACCCTAACGCCGAAAGGTTTAATGAGCTTACTGATATACATAGCAGTTGTGTCACCCTCAATAGTGGGGTTTGTAGCCATAATAAGCTCAGTAATGTCACCTTTAGCCGCGCGTTCAACAAGACTTTTAATTGTAAGTTGTTCAGGGCCTATTCCGTTCATAGGGGAGATAACTCCGTGAAGAACATGATAAACACCGCTGAAATCCCTTGTTCGCTCCATTGCAAGAACATCTTTAGGTTCTTCCACAACGCAAACTGTACCTTTATCTCTGTTTACACTTTCGCATATAGGACAAAGTTCATTTTCTGTAAGGTTGTGGCAAAGTGAACAGCGGTGAATCTTCGTATGAGCATCAACGATTGCTTTTGCAAATTCGTTTGCTTCATCGTCTGTTAAATCAAGCACGTGAAAAGCCATTCTTTGAGCAGTTTTTCTGCCGATAGAAGGCATTTTCTGAAACTGCTCGATTAACTTTTCAAGTGCCGCAACATCGTATGCCATATCAGAAACCTAAACCTGCAGGAAGACCGAGACCGCTTGTTGCGCTACCCATTCTCTGCTCCATTGTATCTGCTGCTTTGCGAATTGCTTCGTTAGTAGCGGCGATAATCATATCGGAGAGAATCTCAACATCATCGGGGTCAACAACTTCAGGTTGAATGTTAACTGCGAGAACTTCGTGTTTGCCGTTAACAGTTACTTCAACTGCACCGCCACCTGCACTTGCAGAAAACTCGGAGTTTTCAACTTCTTCCTGAATACGAGCCATTTCATTCTGCATATCCTGGATTTTTTTCATCATAGCTGCCTGGGAGTTTCCGCCACCCTGGTTAGGAATTCTTGCTTTCATTTTATTCTACCATCCTTTTTAGTGATTTATTCTTCAATAAGAAAATCTATATTGTGTTTATTTAATTTTGAGAGAAATGCATCAATAGGTTCTGCGGTTTCGTCAGCAGAGGGGGAAGAACCGTCATTGTAAATCATTGGTTTAAGCTTTTCGCCCGTTGCTCTCATAAGAGCTTCTGCAATTGCATCGGAATGAACCTTTTGAGTAAACATCTGAGAGAATGCAGTGTTTTTTGCTTTTATAAAGACTGTGTTACCTGCTCTGTAAGCAGAAGAGCCTATAAGCATGGGGTACAAGGGTCTGTTTATTCTGGAAAGTTGATTTAAAGTGTTTTCCCAAGCGGCAAAGGGTACTGCACTGTCTGCATCTGTAACAACTCCTGTATCGACCTTTTTTTGAGGTTGAGGAGCAGGTTCTTCTTTCTTTTCTTCAACAACCTCTTCTTTCAAAGGCTCTTGAGGAATTTTAGGCGCGAAATCTTCAAAAACGGGAGGTTCTTCGAAAGGTGGTTCGTCAAAGGGTATTTCTTCAATAGGTGCATTTTGAGGTTCTTCAACAATTGGTGCAACTTCTTGAACCTCTTCAACTACCTTTTCGGGAAGTTTCTCTTCTTTTATTGGGACAGGTTTTGGTGTATCTGCAACAGTAACCGTAACACCCTGTGCCTTTAAGAGCATTAACTGTGCTTCCAATTCATCAAGTCGGCGAATAACCGCCGCGTTATCTGTTGAAAGAGAGGGCTGGCAAAGTCTTATAAGAGTTGTTTCGGTTTGGGCTCTTTGGTGAGAACTGTATTTTAACTGTGAAGCTTCACGGCAAAGAGTTTCCATTATGTGGAGGATTGTTCCGTAGGTCATTTTTTCAGCATTTTCTTTGTAACGCTGTAATTCATCGGGAGTGCTCACAATAAACTTTTCGGGGTTTCTTGTGGTCTTCGCCATCATAATGTTTCTAAAATGGTTAACAAGCTCGCTCATAAGTCTTTCCATATCGCAGGAAGAGGAGTGGAGTCTGTCAATTATATTGAGAACAGTAGGACTGTCCTGGTTTAAAAGAGCATCAGAGATTTCAAATAAATAATCCTTGCCTAAAAGACCTGCCGCATTGCCTACCGTGTTAACAGTAATAGGTTCATTATAACCTGCGCATTGGTCGAGGATTGAGAGTGCGTCACGTAAAGCGCCATCAGAAACTCTCGCAATAAGAAGCGCCGCGTCATTAGATAACTGCAAATTCTCGTTTTCTGCAACGGTCATAAGTCTTGCAGCAATGTCCTCGGGAGGAATTCTTCTGAAGTCAAAGCGCTGACATCTTGAAAGAATAGTTGCAGGAAGCTTTTGCACCTCTGTGGTAGCAAGAATAAATAAAACGTGCTCGGGAGGTTCTTCGAGAGTTTTAAGAAGTGCATTGAATGCACCCGTTGAAAGCATGTGAACCTCGTCGATAATATAAACTCTGTATTTTGCTGCAGCGGGAGTGAAATTAACCTCATCTCTTAAATCACGAATGTTATCAACGCTGTTGTTACTTGCAGCGTCAATTTCCGTAACGTCAAGAATAGAGCCGTCGTCAATGCCACGGCAAATCTGACATTCGTTACATGGACTTCCGTTTTGAGGATTAAGACAGTTAACTGCCTTTGCAAGAATTTTTGCACAGGTAGTCTTACCGGTTCCTCTTGAGCCGGTAAAAAGATAAGCATGGGAGAGCCTACCGGAAGAAATCTCGTTCATAAGAGTTTCTGTAATATGGTTCTGACCTGAAACATCAGAGAAAACCTGAGGCCTCCATTTTCTGTATAAAGCTCTGTACAAAATATTCACTCCTTGAATATAGTTGTAAGTTGGAAGTGGCAAGTGGCAAGTTTCGGGTCTGCGACGCATTGTAAAGATGCCAGTCGCCAGATGCCAGATGCCAGTGTCGGGGCGCAAAAATGCGTCGTAGAAGAATTAGTGAAAAGATTGCGAAGTTTTAAAATGTTTGGAAGCGAAGCTTCCCATCAACTCTTAACTTTTCACTCTTAACTTTTCACTGTTTTTGTTTGCTCTAAAGCAAACAAAAACTTACGCTCCACTCGGTCATACGACGAGCAGGCGGACTGTGGCGCACAGAACGGTCCGCTTAATGCTGCTCGGTTCCCCGCCTGACATGGTTCACGGTGCCCCGTCGCACAGGACCCACCCGTCGCATGACCGAATTGAGCGTAAGTTGTTACTACATATTATATATTATTAAATAATAAAAATCAATAGATAAAAGGAGGAAATTAACCTTCGTATTCGTCTTCGTTCTCCCAGTTGTGCCAAACACCCTGGATGTCATCATTGTCATCAAACATTTCAAGCATTTTGCTCATTTTTTTCATACTCTCTTCATCTTCAAGGCGAGTATATGTCTGGGGAATATAAGCAGTTTCACTGCTCATAAATTTATAACCCTTTGCTTCAAGGTCACTTGTAACTGCGCCAAGATCATTGGGGTCAGTACGGATTTCGAAGATTTCTTCTTCGTCTGTGATGAAGTCAACAGCACCACATTCAATAGCGTCTTCCATTAACTTGTCTTCATCAACATCTTCTTTTTCTACGATAATTACGCCGTAGTAATCAAACATAAACATAACGCAACCGGATGTGCCCATATTTCCGCCGAATTTATCGAAATAGTGACGAACATCACCTGCGGTACGGTTACGGTTATCAGTAAGTGCTTTAACAACAACTGCAATACCGTTGGGACCATAGCCCTCGTAGATGATTTCTTCGTAGTTAGCGCCACCTGTTTCGCCAGCGGCTTTTTTTATAATTCTTTCGATGTTATCGTTAGGAACATTGTTTGCCTTAGCTTTAGCAATGCAATCCTTGAGTTTTGAGTTACCTGCGGGGTCGGGACCACCTTCGCGAACTGCAACAGCAATTTCACGGCCTATTTTTGTGAAAACCTTAGCTCTTGCTTCATCAATTTTACCTTTTTTTCTCTTAATGGTACTCCATTTGGAATGTCCTGACATTTTATATCCCTCCGATATATAATACAACCCGAATATATTACCACAACGGATTTATTTTGTCAATATTTTCAATAGTGGTATATATTTAATAAAAAATAGTCAAAAATACCAAAGAAGCCCAGATATTTTTGAAGAGCAGGAGATAAGAAATTATGAAAAAAGAGTGGAAACCTTTTCCGTATTATGTTAAAATGTTAGTTAACTATGATTGGAGTGGTACGGTGAAATACGACTTACAGAATAAAAAGATTTTTGACGGAGTTGAACTTTGTACGGTGAAAGCTGAAGGCTTTAAGACTGCCTGTGCTTCTTTAAGCTTTGTTATGCCCTTGGGAGAAAAGGCATCTCTTTACGCTCTTGTTCCCAATGTGCTTACCCGTTCCTGCAAAGAATACCCCGATGTTACAAGCATCGAGAAGAAACTCGCTATTCTTTACGGTGCAGAGGTTATTGTTGATGTTACTAAGTCAGGTGAAAACCAGGTTTTGAAAATCGAGGTTTCCTGCATTGATGACAGATTTTCCATTGACGGAGAAGGTATAACCGACGAATGCTTGAAACTTTTGTTCCAGATGGTATTTGAACCCCGTCTTGAAAACGGTGTTTTCTGCCATGATGATGTTGAAAGTGAAAAAAGACTTTTAGCAGAGCGTCTTATTGCAGAAAACAGCGATAAAAGAACATATGCTAAAAACCGTTGTAATGAAATAATGTTTGAAAATGAGCTGTACGGAATTCACCGCTACGGTACAATAGACGATATTGAAAAAATTACTCCCGAAAGTCTTTATGAAGCTTATAAAGAAATTCTTGCCAAGAGCAAAATGCTCGTGTGCATAAGCGGTGGCAGCTTCAATAATGTTGAAGAACTTTTGGAAAAATATATTGCTGATGAACGCCCTGTTCAACTTAATGAGACTCTTTATGTTGAAGAGTGTGAAGATGTTAAATATGTTAAAGAGCAGGAAGCTGTAAAACAGGGTAAGCTTGTTATGGGCTTCAGAATGGGTATGAAAGGCGAGGACGATAACTACGCTGCCCGTAGAGTTATGGTGGATTTATTCGGCGGAAGTCCTCATTCAAAGCTTTTCACCGTTGTCCGTGAGAAAATGAGCCTTTGCTACTATTGTTCTGCTATGATGTTCCGTCAGAAAGGCGTTATGCTTGTTCAGAGCGGAATTGAAAGCTATAACGAGGAAAAGGCTAAAAATGCTATACTTGATCAGCTTGAAGATATTAGAAAGGGCAATTTCTCCGAAGATGATATAGCTTCTTCTGTAAAATCCCTCGAAGATGGTTTCAGAAGCATTTCGGATTCAGCGGAATCTGTTGCATCCTGGTTTACTTCTCAGGTCTGCTCAAAGGAGTTTTTGTACCCTGAAAACTTTATTGAGCAATTTAAAAAGGTAACTCGCGAAGATATTATAGAAGCGGCAAAAGCAGTAACTCTTGATACTGTATTTATGCTTGAAGGAACTGCGGAAGGCGGTGTTGAAGAATGAGCGAGAATGTAATTAAATATATTGAAAACGAAATTCTCGGTGAGGGTTATTACAGTATTGACCATAAATCAGGATTGAAAATTCTTGTTTACCCAAAGCCTGA
Source organism: Acutalibacteraceae bacterium (assembly GCA_045542535.1). Classification (GTDB taxonomy): domain Bacteria; phylum Bacillota; class Clostridia; order Oscillospirales; family Acutalibacteraceae; genus DTU089. The sequence continues at coordinate 85,124 of JAZQLF010000034.1, forward strand.
ATATACTTCAACCTATGCAGTTTTTGGTACAAAATATGGCTCAATTGACACTCGTTTTAAACGTAGCGACAGAGAGAGCTTTACAGAAATTCCTGCAGGTACTGCCCATTTTCTTGAACACAAGCTTTTCGAAAGTGAAGAGCTTGATGCTTTCCAGAGATATGCTAAAACCGGAGCTTCTGCAAACGCCTACACAAGCTTTGACAGAACCTGTTATTTGTTCGCTTGTACCGGTCATTTCAAAGAGAATTTTGAAATACTCCTTGACTTTGTAAGACATCCTTACTTTACAGAAGAAACTGTTCAGAAGGAGCAGGGTATAATCGGTCAGGAAATTGATATGTATAAGGATTCTCCCGAATGGGAATGTCTTTTCAATTTGCTTGAATGTTTATACCATAAGCATCCCGTTAAAATTGATATTGCAGGAACAAAAGACTCTATTGCAGAGATTACTGCCGAGATGCTTTTCTCTTGCTACGAAACTTTTTATAACCTTTCTAATATGGCACTTGCTGTTGCAGGTAAAACAACTGTTGAAGAGGTTCTTGAGGTTGCTGACAGACTTCTTGAAAGTGACGAAAATGTAACAGTTGAACGCGCCTTTGAAAAGGAAGAGGAGAGCATAGTTAAAAATTATGTTGAAGAAAAGCTTCCTGTAGGAACACCTGTTTTCGCGTTTGGTTATAAGGAGAATTTCTTCAATGAAAGTTGCACTCTTGAAGAAGAAATTGCAATGTCGTTGATGCTTGATATAATTGCAGGGCAAATTTCGCCTCTTTATAAAGAGCTTCTTGATGAAGGGCTTATTAACGGCACTTTCAGTACAGAGTTTTTCAACGGTCATAATTATGCCGCTTGTCTTTTCTCAGGTGAGTCAGTAAATCCCGGGGAAGTTGCAAAGAAAATCAATTCTTGCATTAAGACTTTAAAAGAAAAGGGCATAACGGTCGAGCAGTTTGAAACAGTCCGTAAAAAACAGTATGGTAAAACCGTCAGAGCATTTACTGATATTGATACAGTTGCAAACGGACTTGTAGTTTCTCATTTCGAGAACGAGGAGCTTTTCTCAGAATTTGAGGTTATTAAGAATTTAAAGCTTGAGTTTGTAAATGACCTTCTGAAAAAATGCTTTAATGAAGATAAAGCAGCACTTTCGGTAGTGAAAAACTAAAATTAATTAACGGAGAAATCCGTTATACATAGGAGTGATAAAAGTGGAATGGTTTGCAGATTTTGCCCGTGTAACATTCGGAGGAATCAATAATGTTTTTGACGTTTCCTCAGTTTTCTGCGAATTCAATATCGGCGATAAATTTATTCAGATAAAATGGTACGGTGTAATTATTGCCTTCGGCTTTATTCTTGCTGCGCTTTTCGGCGGAAGAATCGCTTACACCTGGCGAATGAATTTAAGTAAAATGGTTGATGTTCTTATATACGGAACCTTCGGTGGAATAATTGGTGCGAGAGCATACTACGTTATTTTCGAATGGGATTATTACAGTATGCATCCTGCAGAAATTTTCCAGATCTGGAATGGTGGACTTGCTATTTACGGCGGTATAATCGGCGGTATATTGGCGGCGTTTATTACCTGCAAGCTGGAAAAGCTCAATTTCCTTAATCTTCTTGACCTTGTTGGTATGAGTCTTCTTATCGGTCAGGGTATCGGCAGATGGGGTAACTATGCAAACCAGGAAGCTTTCGGCACATTCACAAACGGCAATTTCGGTATGATGAGTAAAAAGGTTGCGGCTTATATAGCTTCTCACCCTGATAAATTCGGTTTAGAGGGTGTTACGGATGTGAATGCCTATATTGAGGAAAACAACCTCTTTGTTCACCCCACATTCTTCTATGAATTTGTTTGGTGCATGGTAGGCTTTTTACTTCTTTATTTAACTCTTAAAAAATTCCGTAAGTTCAGCGGTCAGCTTTTCCTTTCCTATGGTATCTGGTACGGCTTGGGCAGAACCTTTATTGAGGGGTTAAGAACAGACAGTCTTTATATAGGCGGAACCGGAATCCGTGTGTCACAGCTTCTTTCAATTTGCATCGTTGTGGTTTGCTCGATTATTCTTGTTGCAATGCTCATTAAGGTGAAAAAGCATCCCGTTAAAATCGAGGGTGTGGATTATTTTCCGCCGGATGCTGCAAAAATGCTTAAAGAGATAAAAGAAGAAAAATTAAAAGCACAGTCTAATATTAAAACTGTTGATATAAGCGAAGAGAAAGGGGAAAGTGACAATGGCTGAAATTATAAGCGGTAAGGTAGTTTCCGCAGCGAAAAGAGAAGAACTTAAAAATCGCGTTAAAGCCTTGAATGAAAAGAAAATCGATGTGGGTCTTGCGGTTATTATCGTAGGCAATAACAGTGCTTCCCGTGTTTATGTCAATAATAAGAAAAAAGGTTGCGAGGAAATAGGCGTGACCTCATTTGAATTTGCATTACCGGAGGAAACAACCCAGGAAGAGCTTCTTTCGCTTATTAATAAATTGAATGATGACAGTAGGGTGGACGGGATCCTTTGTCAGCTTCCTCTTCCGAAGCATATTGATGAAAAAGTAATTTTAAATTCAATAGACCCTATGAAAGATGTGGATGCGTTCCACCCTGTAAACGTGGGTCATATAATGATAGGTGATTTCACATTTTTACCTTGCACTCCTGCAGGAATTATGGAAATGCTCAAATACTATAATATTTCCGTTAGCGGTAAAAAGTGTGTCGTTATAGGAAGAAGTAATATTGTAGGTAAACCTATGGCAATGCTTCTTCTCAAAGAAAACGGAACTGTTGAAATCTGCCATTCGAAAACAGAAAATCTCAAGGAAGAAACTCTTTCTGCAGATATTCTCGTTGCGGCGGTAGGTATAGCGAATTTCGTGACTGCTGATATGGTAAAAGAGGGGGCAGTTGTTATTGATGTTGGTATGAACAGAAATTGCGAGGGTAAACTCTGCGGTGATGTTTGTTTCGATGAAGTAGAGAAAAAAGCGTCCTTCATTACTCCTGTTCCCGGCGGAGTCGGACCTATGACAATCACAATGCTCCTTGAAAATACCGTAAGAGCGGCAGAAATGTATAAAATTTGATGCGTTACCTAAAAATAATACGATTTGATAAAAATATTACTAAAATATACAAAAATCGTATTTCTATGGAATTGTTAATTGCTTGACAAGGTAAATAGGGTAAATTATAATTTAGTTAAGATAAAATTACAGCACTTGAATAGTGTCCGTTTTGGAGGAAAAAATAATGAAAATGAAGCTTTCATTCCGTTGGTACGGCGAAACAGACCCTGTTTCACTCCAGTATATTTCCCAAATCCCGGGTATGCGTTCCATCGTTTCTGCGGTTTATGATGTTAAACCCGGTGAGGTATGGCCCGAAGAGTCTCTTAAAGAAATGAAAGAGCAGTGCGAGAAGCATGGTCTCGTTTTTGATGTTGTTGAGTCAATTCCCGTTCACGAAGATATCAAATTGGGAAGAAACAATGTTGACCACCTTCTTGATGTGTATTGCGAAAATATCAGAAGATGTGCAAAATACGGTGTTAAATGCGTTACTTATAACTTTATGCCCGTTTTTGACTGGACTCGTACTCAGCTTGATAAGGAAGCTAAAGATGGTTCAACAAGTCTTGTAATGTATTGGGAGCAGATGAAAGGTCTTGACCCGCTTAAAGATGACATTCATCTTCCCGGTTGGGATTCAAGCTACACCCAGGAAGAAGTTCGCGAGCTTATTACCGCTTACGGCGAAATAGGTGAAGAGGGCTTATGGGCGAACCTTGAGAAATTCCTCAAAAAAGTTGTTCCCGTTGCAGAAGAATGCGGAGTTAGAATGGCTATTCACCCCGATGACCCGCCTTACCCCATTTTCGGACTTCCCCGAATTATCACTTGTGAGAAAAATCTCGACAGAATGCTCGCTATCGTTGACAGCCCTGCAAACAGTCTTTGCCTTTGCACAGGTAGTCTTGGTTGCGCAGAAAGCAATGATATTCCCGCAATGATTGAAAAATATGCTAAAGCAGACAGAATTGCTTTTATGCATATCAGAAATGTTAAGATTATGGAAGATGGCTCATTTGAAGAACGCGCTCATCTTTCAGATTGCGGCTCTCTCGATATGTATAAAATCGTAAAGGCTCTCACAGATAATAATTTCGACGGCTATGTACGTCCTGACCACGGCAGAATGATCTGGGGTGAAACAGGTAAACCCGGCTATGGTCTTTTTGACAGAGCTTTAGGTGCAACATATATTAACGGTCTTTTTGAGGCTTGTGAAAAGGAGTCAAAATAAAATGAACGAAATGAATACAAAAATTTCCAATATCGGTGTTGTTCCCGTTATTAAACTCAATAACCCCGAAAGAGATGCAGCTCCTCTTGCAAAAGCTCTTTGTGAAGGCGGAGTTCCCGTGGCGGAGGTAACATTCCGTGCTGCAGGTGCAGATACTGCAATTCGTCTTATGAAAGAAGCTTGTCCCGAAATGCTCGTTGGCGCAGGTACTGTTCTTACAACAGAGCACGTTGACAAAGCTATCGCAGCAGGTGCAGAGTTTATTGTTACACCCGGCTTTGACCCTGAAATCGTTAAATACTGTGTGGAAAAGAATATGCCCATTTACCCCGGTTGCACAACTCCCACAGATTATCACGCAGCTCTCAAATTTGGTCTTGAAGTTCTTAAGTTCTTCCCTGCAGAGCAGTCAGGCGGACTTGCAAAAATCAAGGCTATGAGCGCACCCTTCCCTATGTTCAAAGTTATGCCCACAGGCGGTATCGGTCTTAATAACCTTAAAGAATACCTCTCTTGCCCTGTAATTGCGGCTTGTGGCGGTTCATATATGGTTACAGCAGACCTTATTGATAATCAGAAATGGGATGAAATAATCGACCTTTGTAAAAAGAGCGTTGAAATTGTTAAGGAGGCAAGAAAATAATGGCAAAAGTTGTTACATTTGGTGAAATAATGCTCCGTCTTGCACCGGAGGGTTATTACAGATTCTTCCAGAACGATAAGATGCAGGCTACTTTCGGTGGCGGTGAAGCAAACGTTTCCGTTTCCCTTGCTAACTACGGTATGGAAAGCGTTTTCGTTACAAAGCTCCCCGATCACGCTATCGGTCAGGCGGCTATTGATTCTCTTCGTTATTTCGGTGTTGATACTTCAAAGGTTGTAAGAGGTGGCGAAAGAATAGGTATTTACTATCTTGAAAAAGGTGCTTCCCAGAGAGGTTCTGTATGTATCTATGACCGTAAATATTCTTCAATTCAGCAGGCATCTGTTTCCGATTTCGATTGGGATGCTATCTTTGATGGCGCTGATTGGTTCCATTTTACAGGTATTACTCCCGCTTTAGGTGAAAATCTTGTTGATATCTGTCGCGAGGCTTGTAAGGCAGCAAAGGCAAAGGGTGTTAAAATCTCCTGCGACCTTAACTACAGAGGTAAGCTCTGGACAAGAGAAGAAGCAAGAAAAGCAATGACAGACCTTTGTCAGTATGTTGATGTTTGCATCTCCAATGAAGAAGATGCAAAGGATGTATTCGGCATTGAAGCAGAAGATACCGATATCTACGGCGGTAAGCTTAACCACGAGGGTTATAAATCTGTTGCAAAACAGCTTGCAGATAAATTCGGTTTTGAAAAGGTTGCTATTACTCTCAGAACATCTATTTCCGCAAGTGATAACGATTGGGCAGGTATGCTCTATGACGGCGAGAACTACTGCTTCTCAAAATCCTACCATCTCCACATCGTTGACCGCGTAGGCGGTGGCGATTCCTTCGGTGGCGGACTTATTTACTCTCTTCTCAGTGGTAAATCAACTCAGGAAGCTATTGAATTCGCAGTTGCAGCATCTGCTCTTAAACACTCTGTTGAGGGTGACTTTAACCGTGTTGGCGTTAAAGAGGTTGAAAAACTTGCAGGTGGCGACGGTTCAGGTAGAGTTCAGAGATAAAACTTATTCATTTTACACATAAAAAAGTGCTAAAATTTGTTAATAATTAAAGTTTTAAAACACCCTTGGTTGTAGTCAGTTTGCTTGACAACCAAGGGTGTTTACTGTATAATTAATCTATCTGTAAAGTTCTCAGGAATTTAAAGTTTACGGTAATTTATTTTTGAAGGGACGTTGTTTTATGACAGCATTTAAAAAACCCCTGTGCGGCATTTTGGCATTTATTCTTGTATTTGTCTTTGTTGCTGCCACACCCATATCTGTTTTTGCAGAAGAAGAAGTTACTATATCTGCAAAAGAGATTGAACTCAACAAAGAAACTGAAGACGGCTACGAGTATATCAAAGTCGATGCAGGTTCTGCAGTTGAGCTTGTTAAGTACGTTGGTGACGAAACAGAAGTTAAGCTTCCCACTAAATTAGGTGGCTTAAGCGTTATTGCTGTTGGTGAAGGTTGCTTTGAGGGCAACTCAACTGTTGTAAGTGTTAAATTCAACAGTGAAATCGTTACTGTTAAAGACAGAGCTTTCAAAGACTGCACTGCTCTTAAAGAGGTTACAAAAACTGAATCTCTTACATCTCTTGGTGCATCTGCATTTGAAGGTTGCTCAGCTCTTGAAGAGTTCGAGTATCCCGAATCAGTAACTGCAGTTCCCGAAAAATGTTTTGCAGGTTGTACTTCTCTTAAAGAGGTAAAAGAACATAAAAACCTTAAAAACGTAGCAGTAGATGCTTTCAAAGATACTGCTTGGGAAAATGCACAGCCCGACGGCGCTCTCAGCTTCGGCAGAGTTACTTACGGCGTTAAGGGTCAGGTTAAAAATATCGAAATTCCCAAAGGCGTTTCTCTTATTGAAGATTACGTTTTCCTTGGTTGTGACTATATCGAAACCGTAACATTAGGTCCCGACGTTGAGGAAATCGGTCTTTACGCTTTCCAAAATTGTACAAATCTTAAAGAATTCAACTTCGATGATGCTATCGGTGTTCTTGATGCCGGTGCTTTTAAGGGATGTACTTCTCTTAAGGTTGCAGATTTCTCTGAAACAACTCTTGCAACAATCGGTTATGAAACTTTCGCAGGTTGTACTTCTCTTGAGGAAATCAAGATTCCCGAAACTCTTTCCGATATCGGCGACTTTGCTTTTGCTGATACAAAGTTCAAAACAATTGATTTCGGTAAAAATATTGCCGCAGTAGGCGCAAATTCTTTTGTTGGCAATACATCTCTTGAAACAATCAATGTTGTTGATAACAACAAAGAATATTCTTCCGTAGACGGCGTCCTTTACAATAAAAAAGGTACATCTCTTGTTACTTTCCCCGCAGGTAAAACAGGGGAATATCAGCTTCCTCAGGGTGTTGAAGAAATCAGAGCATACGCTTTTAAATATGCAAAGATTTCTGCAGTTAAGCTTTCCGAAGAACCTGCTCTCAGATACATCGGTGTGAACGCTTTTGAAAATTCTCAGATTAAAGAAATTGAGATTTCTGCAAATGTTGAAAAAATCAGCAGTAATGCATTTAAAAATGCAGAAAAGCTCAGCAAAGTAACATTTAACGAAGGTCTTACATATATTGCAGCTTCCGCTTTCGAAGGCTGTAAAGCACTTAAGGAAATCGCTCTTCCTGATTCACTTCACGATATCGCAAACTCTGCTTTCAAGAACGCAGGTCTTAAGAGTGTTAACCTTGGTGACGGCGTTGCAAAGATTGATAGCGAAGCTTTCGCAGGTAACAAAAAACTTACTGATCTTTACATCGGTAAAAATGTTGAAAAGCTCGGCAACAGTGCTTTTGCAGATTGCTCAAAGCTTGTTGCAGTTAACCTTCCTGCTTCTCTTGAATCCTTCAGTGGCAACGTTTTCAGCGGTTGCGATTCTCTTGTGAAGGTTACTGTAGATGCAGATAGCAAAAACTACAAAGCTGTAGGTTCAGCGATCTATTCTGCAGACGGCAAAACTCTTGTTCTTGCAGGTAATAAAAATACAACTTCTCTTATCGTTGCAGACGGTACAGAGGTTATTAAAGCAAATGCTTTTGAAATTGCAAAAAATGTTGCAGAAATCAGCCTTCCTGCTACTCTTGCAGAAATTGAGGGCAATGCTCTTGATAACACTGCTTGGTTCAAGAATGCAAACGGCTTGGTTTATGCAGGCAAAATCCTTTACAAAGTAAAAGGTGATATTGCAAACGTTGTAGTTGAAGAGGGTACAGTTGCTATTGCAGATAATGCAGTAAATAATCCTGCGGTTACAACAGTTCTTCTTCCCAAAACACTTGTTAAAATCGGTGACAATGCTTTCGAAGGTTCTTCTGTTGTTGCAGTAGCAATTCCCGAAAGTGTTAAATCTATCGGCGTTGGCGCATTTAAAGATGCAAAAGCTCTTAAAACATTAACAATTGCAAACGGCGTTGAAACAATCGGCGCAGGTGCTTTTGAAGGTTGCGTTGCATTGAAAGCAGTAGCAATTCCCGAAAGTGTAAAACTTATTCCTTCCGATGCTTTCGCAGGTTGTGAGAAGCTTGCAAAGGTTGAAATTGCCGCTGCAGAGAAAATCGGTAAATATGCTTTCAGCGGTTGTGAAAGCCTTAAAACCATTACTCTTCCCGCAACTCTTGCAGAACTTGACCCCGTAAGCTTTGACGGTTGCACAGCTCTCCAGGCAATCGATGTTGCAGAGGGTAACGCTTTCTACAAATCACTTGATGGTGTTGTTCTTGTTGCTAACGAAGAAAAAGCAGAAGACGGTTCTCTCGTATTTGAAACAATCGCTCTTTACCCCGCAGGTAAAAAAGGCGAATATACAGTTCCCGAATCAGTTAAGAATATCGCAGACAGAGCATTCTATAACTGTGACGCTCTCACAGGTATTGTATTTGCAGAAGGCTTTGGTAACATTGGCGAAGAAGCATTCTTTGATTGCGATGGTATTACAACAATCACAATGCCCGAAAGTGCAAGAGATATCGGTAGCTATGCTTTCGCATCCTGCGATGAGCTTCGTGAGTTTGTTGTATATAGTAACCTTACAGACTATGCAGACAATGCTTTCGACGGTTGCTACTACATCAACTACGATGCAGTTACAATCAAAGTTGAAGATAGCTCATTTTCTCTTCTTATCGTAATTGCAGCAATCTTTGTAGTTATCGGTGTTGTTTGGTATCTTGTATATCAGAAAAAGCAGAAGAAGCTTGAAAAAGAAATTCAAGAAAAAATCGCAAAAAGAGAAGCTTTAGAAGCTACTAAAGCAGAATAAAAAACTAAGGTGCAACCTCATTTGAGGTTGCACCTTTTTTATTGACATCAATAGATGAATATGTTACCATATTGGTGTACTAATACGATAGAAATAACTGTCGCATTGAAAGGAGTAGTATTATGAAAATGACAAAAAGAGTTCTTTCAATAATTATGGTGCTCGTAACGCTGGTTTCAGTTGTAAGTATATCCGCTGAAGCGGCAACTGTTTCAACAGCTAATCTGAAGTTGGGCTATATGTTACCCACAAATTCAAAGGGTACAAAAACTGTTGATACCGTTAAACTCTATGGTACTGCCGATTATTTGAATTTTTATATAAAAGCAACTAAAAAAGCAACGACGTATTTCTTTTATGAAATTTATTCCGATTCAAAAATGACAAAATGTATTGACGGTGGTAGTGTTAAGTGTAAATATGGTGAGTATTCTTTTTCACCGGAAATAACCCTTAAGGGAACATATAAGACTAAGACCTATTATGCCGTAACCTATGCCGCAAAAATTTATTCCGATGGTAATGTTAAAATTGACACCAAATCTGTTCGTGAGTTTAAAATCAAAGTTGACAGAACTACTGATTTTGAAAAGCGCATTATAACTCTTAACAGTGTAACAAACACCGTAAACGGACCTAAAGTTAAATGGGATAGAATTTCAGGGGTATCTAAGTATTATATTTATCGCAGAAATATTGACGGAACAAAATGGAAAAAAGTTGGCAGTGTAAGTAGCAAGAAAAATAATTTTACAGATACTTCTGTAAAAAATAAAAATGGTAATTACGTTTATACTGTAAAAGCGGTAAATAAAAAAGGTGAGGCAACAAGATATCATTATGCAGGTGTTGTGTGTCTTTTTGCTAAAGCTCCCGTAATCAGTTCTGTTTCTGTAGTTGCTAATAACACAATTGAAATTGAATGGGGCAAAACCAAAACAGGCGCAAAATATACTGTTATGAGAAAAGAAAGTGGTGGAGAGTGGAAGACTCTGAAGAAAGGGCTTACTGCAACTACATATAAAGATACCACCGCAGAAAATAACAAAACCTATCAATATACTGTTATAGCTACAATTTCAACCGATTACGGTAGTGCCGTAAGCAGTTATTACAGCTCTAATGGTGATAAAATTAAATATTTCGAAGCACCTGAACTTAGTGATGTTTGTGTTGTTGATACGGGTGTTCTCGTGTCCTGGTATGCCGTCGAGGGTGTCAGTGCATATAAGGTCTTCAGAAGACCTCTCGATAAATCAGAAAACTGGACTGAATTAGGTACAGTTGATTCAACTGTTTTAGAGTTTACTGATACTACAGCAGACTTGGAAAGCGCATATATTTACACAGTTCGCTCTGAAGGTGAAACAAAAAAGGGTAGCTTTTTTAGAGATGGTATCGAATTCGTTGTTCTCCAACAGCCTGAAAAAATTTCTCATAGATTTGATTCCGAAGCCGATTGTGCAGTTATAGAATGGCAAGTTGTTCCTTTTGCTACACAATATAATATTTATATTATGAATGAATCGGGTGAATGGGAATTATATGAAAGTATGGAACACGATTCCGATGGTGATTCAGGTTATAAAATCAGTTGTAGATTTGTTACTGAACGAATAGGTAATATCAGATATACAGTAACAGCTCTCAGAGACGGAACCAATGAAACACCCATAAAAGAAGATGTTTATGAAATGGAAAAATTCCCTTGGGTGATTACTAATAGTTATATCAGTGTCAAAGGTATGGGTGTTAATTGGAAAGACAGAGGCGCACAATCATATAACATATACAGGCGCGAAGGCGATAAAACTGCTGAGTTTGTTTTGATTGATACAGTAGAAGGTAAAGAAAATGGTACTTTAATGGAATATTTTGATGAAACCATTGAAGATAAAACTGCATATACTTACCTTGTTAAAGGTGTATTTAATGGTGTAGAGCAAACTACTTGTTACAGTGAAAGTAACATGTATTCAAGATTGCCTGAATCAGAAATAACCAGAGAAGAGAAAGTCCATTTTGTTCACAGTGAATTCAGAGATGAGGTTGAATTTTTCGTAGCTGAAGAGAAAGTGCCCATTAAAATATATGGCTATAATTACGAAAAGAACACATGGGTATCATTATATAGCGGAAACTATGTTTACGGACCTATGATTTCTGTAATGAATTATAATTTAGCGAAATGTAATTCAAATGGGGAATATACTGTTGCGATAGTGTATAATATTGATGGTCACCTGACTGCTTTTGATGCCAATATTGTGACGGGTAAGTTTAAAGATGCAGAGTTTGGTAATATTACTGCAAAAACTACTTCAACAGGTGCAGACGTGACTTTTGATGCCATTGAAGGCGCAAAGGAATATATAATAACTTACACTGATGATGATACCGATATTACAAAAGAAGTAGTAGTTGAGGAAAGTGGTAAGAAAACATATACAGTTCCTTTTGAATTCGATATTTTTGATGATAGAGATTTTTATATAAAATTCACTATTGATGCTGTGCTTTCGGATGCAAATGTAAGCAGACGACATGGCGATTTAAATATCGAAAAAACACCTGATATTTATAAAGTTGTGCGTAATGATGATGGTACTGTTACATTATACTGGGATGACTATGAACCCGGTGTATCCTCTTATAGAGTTTATCGACAAGCTGAAGGTTCAACAAAATGGAAAAAATATAACGGGGTTTATCCGAGTAGTAAAAAAATTGATGGTAAAAAGTATCTTTGTTGGACAGATAAAAAAGCAGAAGCCGGTGTTAAATATAAATATAAGGTTATAATTCACAATACAGGTGTTAATTCATATTATTGGATGTATCTTGATAGCCATTACGAATTAGTAACAGTTGAAAAGTAATAAAATAAAGGACGGTTCTCTTGAACCGTCCTTAAAATTATATTTAATTAAATCAAACGCCTGAATATGCTGAGAAACCGCCGTCAACGGGGATGATAACACCTGTTACGAATTTAGAATAGGTTTCATCACTTAAGAAGAGAAGTGTGCCTGTAAGGTCTTCGGGAACACCAAATCTACAAATCCCGCTGCATAAAATTATAATCGCGCTTTGGTTTTCGAGGAGCGATATTTTTGTTGTCTGTATTGACTATGGAAATAGAGTGTGATAAAATTAATGTGTACTAACATGGTAGAAGTTTCTATCGCATTGAAAGGAGTATTATTATGAAAATGACAAAAAGAGTTCTTTCAATAGTAATGGCAATTGTAACTCTTGTTTCCTTTATGGGTATTGCTGCTGAAGCTGCAAGTCTTACAGTAAGCAAATTGAACTTGGGTTATATGGCACCTACTAATTCAAAGGGCACAAAAACTATAGAAACCGTAAAGCTTTATGGCGACTATGACTACATTAATTTTTATATCAATTCTAAGAAAAAGAACAGTTATTTCGCTTATGAAATTTATTCTGATAAAAACTACACAAAGCTTGTAGAAAGTGATGTAGTTAACTGCGATAAGGGTGCATATTCCTTTACAAAAAAAATTAAATTAAAAGGTAACTATAAAAGCAAAACTTATTATATGGTAACTTATGCCGCAAAAGTTTATTCTGACGGTAGCGTTGATGTTGATAAGAATTCAATGTATGAATTTAAAGTTACTGTTAAAAGAAATGCAGATTTTGATGATAAGGTAGTAGTTCTCAAAGAAGCTAAGAATACCACTAAAGGCGCTTACATTAAATGGGGTAAGCTTAGCGGTGCAAGTAAATATATTATCTATCGCAGAAGTATTACAGGTACAAAGTGGACTAAAGTTGGTACAGTAAGCAGCAAAAAGACAACCTTTACAGATACTTCTGTAAAGAATAAGAACGGCAATTACATTTATACAGTT
>JAZQLF010000035.1:0-127838 GCA_045542535.1 Acutalibacteraceae bacterium
GGATAAAACAATCAAGCTTATCGGCAATGCCCACCTTGACCCTATCTGGCTCTGGCGTTGGCAGGAGGGATGCGGAGAGGTTCTTCAGACCTTCCGCAGTGCTCTCGACAGATTAAAGGAATATAACGATTTTGTTTTCACCTGCTCATCTGCGGCATACTATAAGTGGGTTGAGGATATCGACCCTCAGATGTTTGAGGAAATCCGCACAATGGTGAAAAAGGGCAGATGGGTGCCCATTAACGGCTGGTGGGTACAGCCCGACTGCAATATGCCCTCAGGCGAAAGCTTTGCCCGTCAGGCTCTTTACAGTCAGCTTTACTACTACGAAAAATTTGGTATCACCTGCAAAACAGGCTATAACGTTGACTCCTTCGGCCACAATGCAAATCTTCCCCAGCTTCTTAAAAAGGGCGGTATGAACACTTATGTTATGATGCGCCCCGGTATGCACGAGAATTCAGAAATTCCCGAAAACCTTTTCTGGTGGGACAGTGCAGACGGCACTCGCATTATGACTTACAGAATTCCCGAAAGCTACTGCGCTCACGGTAAGGAAGCTCTCGACAAAAGAATCGATGATGCAAACCGTCGCGCAGAAGAAACAGGCCACGGAATGATGATTTTTTATGGCGTTGGCAACCACGGTGGCGGTCCTACAAAGGGCGACATTGAATATCTCAAAGAAAATCTCGAAAGAGAGGGCTACAACGAACTTGAGTTCTCCTCTCCCGATGAATACTTCGAAGATATGCTTAATCAATTCCTTGATATTCCTGATTGGGGTAACGAGCTTCAGCACCACGCAAGCGGTTGCTACAGCGCAACATCTCTGGTAAAGGCTCTTAACCGCAAGGCTGAAAATATCCTTGCGGCAGCAGAGAAATGGGACACAATTTCTTCTGTTGTTACAGATTCCAAGCCTAAAACAAAAGAATTTGAGGATGCCTGGAAAAAGGTTTGCTTCAATCAGTTCCACGATATTCTCTGCGGTTGCTCCATTATGGAAGCCTATGAGGATGTTAAGGAATCTGAGGGTTACGCTTTGAATATAGCTTCCGAAAGCTACAACAGCGCACTTCTTAAAATCGCACGTAAGGTTGACACCTGGATTGACGGCGTAAGTGATGCAGTTCTCGAAACCCGCCATTATACCGGCGCAGACAACGGCTTCCCCCGTCCCGTTATTGTATTCAATCCCCATTCTTATGAAATCAATATGCCTGTAAGAATGTATCACCCCTCAAAAGCAGTTACAGATTCCGAGGGCAATTCGGTTCTTTTCCAGAATGTTCGTTCTTCCCGTTCAAATGACGAACATCTTGATACTTTGTTTATGGCAAAGGTTGCTCCTTTCGGTTATGCAACATACTGGCTCGAAACAGAAGATGTCAAAGCTGATAAAGAGCTTTCCGGCGAACAGGATTTCTTTATGGAAAATGAGTTCATTTCAGTTGAACTTGACAGTCAGACAGGTTACATCAAGAGCCTTATAAATAAAGAAACAAACACAGAATATGCAAGTGACAATTTCCTCGCTATTCCCACAGTTATCAACGATGAAGCAACTGATACCTGGGCTCACAATGTTTTCAAATTCCACGATGTAAAAGGTCTTATGGAGCTCGTAAGCATCGAAAGAGTTGAAAAAGGTGCTCTTCGTTCAGTAATACGCACAACTCACAAGTTTAATGATTCCTATCTTACACAAGAATTTATTCTTGCAAAGGGTCAGAAAACCTTAAAGGTTGACTGCAAGGCAATGTGGCAAGAGAAATTTACTCTTCTTAAGTTTGCATTCCCCATTGGCGGTAAAGACGAGATTTCAACCTATGAAATCCCCAACAGCTTTATTAAACGTCCTTGCGACGGTGATGAAGAACCGGCACTTAACTGGGCAGACCTTACCGTTTCAAAAGAGGGCAAACGCTTCGGTATTTCCGTAATGAGTGATTCAAAATACAGCTACGACTGTCCCGGTGCAGAATTAAGACTTACTGCATTGAGAAACGTAATTTTTGCAGACCACTATTCCTACAGACCCGATGCAAACTTCAACTTCACCGATGAGGGCTTAAATCGTTTCTCCTACGGCATTTATCTCCACGACGGTGAAGCTGAAAGCAGTGATATTGTTAAGGAAGCTCATCTTTTCAACAATAATGTGGTTGCAGTTCCCGAAAGCTATCATAAAGGCGAACTTTCACAGAAAGATTCATTCCTTTACACAAATGCAGATAATGTTCTTATTACTGCTCTCAAGCGTTGCGAAGACGGTAGCGGTGACCTTATCATAAGACTTTATGAAACAAAGGGTATTGAATCCACACGTTGCTACATTATGTCAAAGCTCTTCGATAACGGCTTCTGGTTCGATATCGGCAAACACGAAATCAAAACATTCCGCGTTGACAGGGAGCTTAATGTTAAGGAAACAAATTTCCTTGAAGGAATTGTTGAATAAAAACTTTATATAAAACGAAAGAAGGAAAAATATGGAAAACTTAATGGATTTCGGCTCAAAAATCATGAGTATTTTTGAAGCTGTAATGGGAATGGATTTCACATCCGAAATTATTCCTATGCTTATTATGTGGGCAATAGGCGGTTTGCTTATTTACCTTGCAATCGCAAAGGATATGGAACCTACACTCCTTTTACCTATGGGCTTCGGTACAATTCTTGTTAACCTTCCCCTCGCTCTTACAGAGGGTGTTATTTCCGAACACGGCGCAATTGAAGTTCTTTACAACGCAGGTGTTGCAAACGAGCTCTTCCCCTTGCTCCTGTTTATCGGTATCGGTGCAATGATTGACTTCGGTCCTCTTCTTTCCAATCCAAAGCTTATGATTTTCGGTGCCGCTGCACAGTTTGGTATCTTCTTTACTCTCAGCGTTGCATCACTTTTCTTCCCCATCAACGAAGCTGCTTCAATCGCTATTATCGGTGCTGCAGACGGTCCCACCTCAATCTTCGTTGCTACTGCTTTGAATTCTAAATACATCGGTGCTATCATCGTTGCGGCATACTCCTACATGGCTCTTGTGCCCATCGTTCAGCCCCCTGTTATCAAGCTTCTCACAACTAAAAAAGAACGCAAAATCCGTATGAAATACGAAGGTAAATCCGTTTCTAAAACAACAAGAATTCTCTTCCCCATTGTTGTTTCCATTATTGCAGGTGTTGTTTCTCCTCAGTCTGCAGTTCTTATCGGTTTCCTTATGTTCGGTAACCTTATAAGAGAATGTGGCGTTCTTGATTCACTTTCAGAAACAGCTCAGAAGGTTCTCGCAAACCTTATCACAATTCTCCTCGGTATCACCGTTGCAAGAAATATGAATGCAGATGCTTTCTTAACATGGGAAACAGCTCTCATTCTTGGTCTTGGTCTTGTAGCCTTCATCTTCGATACTGCAGGTGGCGTTCTCTTCGCAAAATTCCTCAACATCTTCCTTCCTGAAGGAAAAAAATTCAACCCCATGATTGGTGCTGCAGGTATCTCCGCATTCCCCATGAGCTCCCGTGTTGTTCATAAGCTCGGTCTTGAGGCTGATAACCAGAACTTCCTTCTTATGCACGCAACAGGTGTTAACGTTTCAGGTCAGGTTGCCTCCGTTATCGCCGGTGGTATGATTCTCAATTTCTTCGGTAACTAATAAGGGAGGAAACTAAAATGTTAAATATACTTTTACAGGCAACTGCTCAGGCAGGTACAGTTGAAGGTCTTCACTTCACAACAGAAAACATCGGCGAAGCTCTTCTTTGCTCCGGCGCAGGTATGGTTGGTATCTTCGTTGTTGTTGGTATCATCATCGGTAGCGTTTCAATTCTCAACAAAGTTGGCTCAGCTAAGAAATAATAGAAAATTTAAACTTTTAAAGTAGAGGTGAGTTTTTACTCACCTCTACTTTTACTATCCGCTAACCGCTATCTGCTAATTGCTAATTGCTATTTGCTAATTGCTAACCGCTAATATGTTTTTTGCACATAAAAATACAATAAAAATTATTAAACTTGTTACTTGCTTTTGCTTTGGTAAAGTATTACAATATAATATAACTTATTATGGGGTATTGGAGTGTGATGCGTTTGACTAAAGAAAAACTCAACAAAAACCCCCTTTGGCAAACGACCAACAAAGAAAGAAAAAGCTACTACATCTACTTTACTGGTCAGAATATGATTTATACCCTCGTAACAACAATTCTGACAACGGCACTTCTCTTCCAGGGTATTGATGTAAAAAAAGCCGCAGGTATAACCTTGCTTATAAAAATCTGGGATGCAGTTAACGATGCTATTTTCGGTTGCATCTTTGACAAGGTTCGTTTCAAAAGCGGTAAAAAGTTTATACCTTGGTTGAAAATCTCATTGATTGCCATTCCCGTTTCAACGGTATTGCTTTTCTCAATGCCCAAAGATGGCAGCGAGGCATTCAAGCTTGCATGGTACGCAATAACCTATATTCTTTGGGATACTGCATATACACTTTGTGATGTTCCCATTTATGGTATGGTTACTGCAATGACCGAACGTCTTGACGAAAGAACTGCTCTTCAGTCATATAAGAGTATCTGGGGTGGCGCTGGTTCAGGTCTTGCAACAATTCTTGCAACAGTTCTTGCAGGTGAAGGCGTTGGCTTCAGCTACAGCACCGTTTCAATCATCATCGCAGTTGTTGCTTTAATTACAATGGTATTCATTTGTAAAAACGGCGTTGAACGTTGTGCCGGAAAACAGGACGAATCTTTCACAGTCAGAAAGATGTTCAAGTATCTGTTCTCAAACAAAAATCTTCTCATTTATTATGCCGGCGTATTCTTCTACAGCGGTGCTAATATAGCAGGGCAAATGACCTTGATTGTTGCCTTCTATCTTTTCAATGACTCGAAGTTTAGTTTGGTGGTTATGGCTCTTTCTGCTGTTCCTTCCCTTATCTTCTCGCTGCTTGTCCCCAAAATGGTAGAAAAGTTCGACAAAATGAAGATTTTTATGTTCTGTGGATTTATAACTATCGCATTGAGTGTGGTTATGTGGCTTTTAGGTTACAACAACATCTGGCTTATTGTTGCACTTTATGTTATCCGTTCTATTCCCCAGAGTATCAGTGGTGTTATGCTGTTTATGTTCACACCCGACTGCGCCGAATATGGCAAGTTCAAATCCGGAATTGAAGCAAAAGGAATCACCTTTGCTATTCAGACCTTTATGGCAAAGCTTACAGGTGCTGTTTCTTCGTCACTTTACTTTTTCCTTCTGGATGTCATCAAATGGAAGGATGTTTCCGATGCAGACAACTTTGACCAGCTTGAAAAATTGGGAATAACTCAAACTCCCCAAACTCTTGACGGATTATGGTTCCTTTTCATAATGGTTCCTGCAATCGGTGTTGCTTTGGGCATGCTTTTCTGGGCTTTCTACAAGCTTCGTGACCACGATGTTCAGCTTATGACAGATGCTAATAACGGCAAAATCACAAGAGAAGAAGCTCTCGGAAAAATGATAAATAAAAAAGAATTTATTAAATAAACAATACAAAGAAAGGTGATAAAAATGAAAATGACAAAAAAAGTTATTTCTGTTATCTGCGTTGTTGCTATGCTTGCAGGTGTTCTTTCAACTGTTGGTTATGCCGCACGTGCAGACAGAGATTACACAATCGTAAACCCCTACGCAGATGTTGATTGGTCCTGGGATCAGTACAAAACTGACCTTCACACTCATACAACTGCATCCGATGGTAGAGATACTCTCAAGGATATGCTTGAAATCAACTACAAATACGGTTTTGATGTATATGCAGTTTCCGACCACGGTCTTTCAAGCTATTCCTGGACAGAGCAGCAGGTAATCCCCGCTCTCAAAGTTTTCGTTGATATGAGAAACCCCGGCACAGAAATGGTTGTTCTTGACAAAGAAGGCGGTCTTACTTTTGACGGCAACCGTTACGATGTTGTAACTGAAAACGGAAGCGACTACTACTATCAGACATTTGAAGATGGTACAGAAGGTCAAAAAATGCTTCGCGTTCCCTTCGCTATTGAAAACAACCCCAGTTCTTTGAACAATGCTCATGTTAACTCTTGGTTTGTTGATTATGGTAACGGTATCCTTGGTGGTACAAGTGACTATGAAACACCTATCAAAGCAGTTGATGAGCTTGGCGGTCTTTCAGTTATCAACCATCCCGGTGAATACACAAACGCTCGTGACGAAGACTGCACAGCAGACGCTTACGATTACAGCGACGCAATGTACAAATACTACATTGATAAATTCACAAACCTTCTCAGAACTTACCCCTCTTGCATGGGTATTGATATGAACAGCAAGGGCGACTCCAGAACTCGTTTCGACAGAAAGCTCTGGGACATTCTTCTTATGAACCTTGCTCCCGAGGGAAGAAACGTTCTCGGTATTGCAACAAGTGACGCTCACAGCGTTGATGCAGCATACACAGGATACACAATGATGCTTATGCCCGAAAACACAGTTGACAACCTTAAAACAGCAATGAGCACAGGTGCTTTCTTTGCTGCAAGTAAAAAGCTTGGCAACAACGAAGAGCTTAAAGAAATTTGCAACTATCTCCTTGAAAACGGCGACGAAGAAGCAAAGGCAATCGCAGAAGATGTTCTTGCTCGTCAGGTTGACGATTACGATGCAAAATATGAAGCTCCTCTTGATGTTGAAGCTCCTTACATCAACTCCGTAACTGTTGAAGAAGGTGCAGATGTTATCTCCCTTGATGTTGATGATGCACTTTGCATCCGTTGGATTGCTAACGGCAACACAATCGCATACGGCGATACTATTGACCTTGACGATTATTCTGCAAACATCGGTAGCTATGTAAGAGCTGAAATCTTCGGCGTTGGCGGCATCGTTTATACTCAGGCATTCCTTCTTGAATACGAAGATGCTCCTATCGACACAACAGAAGAAGATGCAGATTTCAGAGATTTCTGGGAATTTGCAAGCTTCATCCCCGACAACCTCGTAAGATTCCTCGGTTCTCTTGATATTTTCAGAATCATCTGGGAATCACTTAACGGCTGATAAATAATTTAGCAACTCGGACAAAAATCCGAGTTGCTTTTTTTACATATATACAATTGAAAAATAATATAAAAATCTGTTACAATAATTTTGTGAAAAATTTTCTTTTGGGAGTGTTTTATATGAGCAACGAAACAAAAAGAACTTATATACCCTTTAATGAATGGAAAGAGTCTTCAAAACAAACTGAATATACCGAAAGAACTCCCCTTCTTTCTCCCGACGGCACACTTCTTGCTAAAGGTTGGGCAAGACATAATGTTTTTGATTACGAGCGTTCCTTCTCAAAACCTAACAAAAGAAAAAAAGAATGGGATTTCTATCAGTTAGGCAACAAGGATTATTCCGTTCAAATCAGTTTTGCAAATATCTCTATTGGTGGCTATGCTGCAGCAAAGCTTATCGATATTAAAAACGGCAAGGTTCTTGCGGATGCTTTCGCTCTTTTCCTCGGCGGAGATAACAAATATATTCTCCCTGCAAGAGGTGATGCACCCAACAGATTTAAAGCAAAAGTAGGCGCAGCGGAGCTTGATTTTGACACAAAAGAGAATTCAAGAACCCTTTACTTCAAAATGCCCGTTAAAGGCAAAATGGTTGAATGTAATTTCCAGATGGACATTATGCCCGGTCTTGAAAATATCACAACTGTTCTTCCCTTCGAAAATGCACCTACAAAGTACTTTATGACAACAAAGCAAAACTGTATGCCTTGCGGTGGTACTTTTAAATATGGTGACGAGGTTTGGGAATTTTCAAAAGAAAACACCTTCTGCGCCCTTGACTGGGGTCGCGTTAACACACCTCATAAAATGGTTTGGTATTGGGGTAACGGCTCAACATATTTAACTGACGAAGAAGGCAAGAAGCACATTTTCGGTTTTGAAATTACTTGGGCAATCGGTGACGAAAGCAACGCCACAGAAACCTGCCTTTTCTATGACGGCAAAGCTCATAAATTCGGCGCAGTAGATGTTGAAGTTTTCCCGAAACCCGATAAATATATGAACCCCTGGAAATTTATTTCCGAGGATGGCAGATTCAATCTTACAATGACACCCTTCTTTGACCAACACTCCGATATGAATGTTGGCGTTGCAAGAATGCACACCCATCAGGTTCACGGTCTTTGGAACGGTGATGTAACCTTGGATGACGGAACAAAGCTCGAAATTAAAGATATGTACGCCTTCTGCGAATACGTAGAAAACAGATGGTAAAAGAATGAAAAAAAGATTATTATCAATTATACTTGCTGTGATTTTAACTACACTTTGTGTTACCCCTGCATTTGCAACAGCACCGCAAATACCACCGTACCTTCGCAGTTTTTACACAGATAATATGCTCTTTAAGCAAAATGAAGAGGTTGTTATTGCAGGTACGAGTACAGAAAAGAAAGAAATATCTGTTGAACTTATCAACAGTAAAAAAGAAGTTGTTGCAAAAGCTTCCGAAAAAGTCGATAAAACCGGCAATTTTGAAATTTCTTTCATTGCACCCGAAGGCAGTTATGAAGAATACAACATTATTGTAAAGGAAAACGGTAAGAAATTTGCAACACTGAAAAATGTTGTTTTCGGTGAACTATGGTTGGCTTCGGGTCAAAGTAATATGCAATACCCCTTAGGTCAGGCAAAAATCGCAAGAGAATGGATGGAAGAAAAAAAGCCTCTCTCCAAAAATCTGAGAGTGCTTATTACACCTTTTTATCAAGAGCTTGACGGAACTAAAGAAATCCCCTCTTCACCTCTTAAAGATATTCCCGATTCCAAATGGATTACCGGTGAAAGCGAAGAAATTTACGGTATGAGTGCGGTAGCATATTTCTTTGCAGAAAAGCTTCAAAAGGAAATTGATATGCCCGTTGGTGTTCTCAATATTTCTTTAGGTGGCACATCAATTGCCTCCTGGCTTTCAAGGGAAGCAATAGAGTCCGATAAAAAGGTAAAGAATGACCTTATAGCCCGTGAAAGATATATCGAAAATGATAAATGGCTTGATGATAACCGAAGTCTTTATCACGATATGACCACAAACTATAACCTGAGAATTGAAGCACTTAAAAGCTTCAGATTATCGGGTATGATTTGGTATCAGGGCGAAACTGATTTAATGTTCGGCTTAACCGATGAAAACTATTCCGCTTCCTGCTCACTTTTGCAAATATCCTATACGGAGCTTTTCTCTTACGAAAACGGATTATTGCCCATTGTTTACACTCAACTTGTTTCATATAATTATGGTGATAACAATTATTTCCTTAACAGAAACATCGCTTTTACAGAAATGCAGAAGGAAGAAAAAGACTCCCGTGCGGTAGTTTCTGTTTATGATATACCAATAACATATCTTAAGGAAGTTGGCTATATTCACCCTGAAAGCAAGAAAGAGGTCGGCGAAAGAATGGCTTCTGCAGCCCTGGGTCTTGTTTACGAAAAATCCGATACATACACCACTGCAACACCCAAGAAAACAGAAATTAAAGATAGTAACATTTATGTAACATTCGAAAACATCGGTGACACTCTCACTTCAAAGGGTGAAGTTTTAAAAGGCTTTGCAATATGCGGTGCAGATGGTATTTATGTTAAGGCGAATGCAGAAATAATCGACAAAGACACAGTAAGGATTTGGAGTGATTCTGTTAAAGAACCAAAATCCGCAGCCTATGCCTACTATTTAACTAATGGTAATGCTAATCTTTACTCCTCATTAAAGGGTAAGGCGCTTTTCCCTGTTTGCCCCTTTGTTACAGATAAAGCTATCGGCACGCATTATTGGGTTGAAAAGCCTTGGGCAGAGTGCGAGAACGAAACTGTTTGGCACAATGAGGACGATACATATACAGATTACTATCCCACTTGGGATGCGGAAAATGCAGGGATTGAATTTAATAAAGAAGGCTTCATTGATATAAAAGGCTCTGCTTCCGAATTCTGTGTTAAGCCTGTTCTTACATTTGAAAATGAAAATGAAAAGAATAAGGTTGTCAGCTTCAAGGATGTTGATACCGATTACAGCACATACGGTACTATAACCTTCTCTGTTCGCAATAACGGCACAGAGGACATAACCTTTGATAGCTTGAAGCTATATAAAAACTCTTTTACATGGTATTCTGCCGCTGTTTCCGAAACAAAGGGGAATTCCATGGTAATCCCTGCCGACAGCCAGTGGCACACCATAACCCTTGACCTTAACAGACTTTATTTCAGAGGTAATGACTGCGGTATAGGTTACGCAAACGAAAAGCTTAAAGAGGTAAAAGAACTTAAATTCTGCTTCACCTCTCCCGAGGGCACAGATGGTAATATCAGCTTGGATTCTATTGAATTTACTGCATCGCCTACCTCTTCAGGAAAACACTTTGATCCCGAAAAAGAAAATGCGGATAACATTTTCGAAAAAATCTCCTGCTTCTTCGTTAGCGGATTGGGAAAAATTTTAAATTAAAACAAATTAAAAATCAGGTGGTTGAAATTCAACCACCTGATATATTTTTTATTATTCAGATTTTGCAGCAGCTGCTTTTCTTTCAGCTTTTTTCTTTCTTGTTTTATATGTGTTAAGCTCCTGAACACATTCGTCAGGCAAGTCGCAGTCACCAACGGAAACTACCATTTTATTGTAAAGACCTTTGAAGTTTGAACCGCCTGTTGTAAGAATTTTATTCTTCTTAGCGTATTTTATAAACTCTGCTTTTTCTTCGTCGGAAAGCTCGGGAGAGTAAACCTCAATACCGTCAAGCCCTGCTTTAACAAGCTCGTCCACAAGATTTTTGTTTTTGCAACGCTGAGGATTAGCAAGAACTGCTATACCGCCTGCGTCGTGAATCTGTTTGAGCACATCAAAAATATCTTCATATTCGGGAACATTATTAATATTGCCCTCAACATCGGAAGAGAAAAGAGTTTTATAAAGGTCACCGTAAATTCTGTCAGTATATCCATTCTCCATAAGAGCCTGCATAATATGGATTTTGAAGATATTGGTTGAACCGGATGCGCACTTAACAACGAACTCAGGTGTTATAGGGTAACGCTGAGCCGCTTTGAGCATCATAATATGAGATGATTTTTTTCTGATAAGCGAACTGCGACGGCAAAGACCTTCAAGTCTGTCGGGGAAATCGGGCTTATAGCAAAGCATATGTATTTCCTGACCCGTAGTCTTGTCCGTTCCCGAAAGTTCAACACCGGGAATAACAGTAACTCCGTGCCTTTCACCGATAACTTTACCTCTTACCGTACCCGCAAGACAGTCGTGGTCGGTAATAGCGATTGTTGTAATACCGCGTTTTTTGGCAAGTAAAATTAAATCTTCAATACCGAGAGAGCCGTTTGACAATCGAGTATGGCAATGCAAATCCGCTGACAAAAAAATCCATCCTTTCGTGCTTTCGCAAAAGCAAAAGTTTATTTCCACATTTACCTGAATCTTAAGTTGATATATATTTTTCACATAGGATTTTGCTTCTTATCTGCAAAATAGCCTATATACCCCGAATATATCAATGGTATTATTTTACACCAAATTTTGAAAAAATGCAAGTGGATTTTCCCTGTCTTTTTTGTAAAAAAAGAAATATTTTTACCGATAATATAAACATAGAGTTTGATTTTTTTATATACGTATGTTATTATTTTCAAAGAAGAATTTGTTTGGAGTAAATATATGTCTGAAACGGTTTTTGTAGCTATAAGCGGCGGTGTGGATTCCGCTGCTGCAGCAATACTTTTAAAGGAGCGCGGATACAATGTCCGCGGCGTTACCTTGCGCCTTAAACCTCGCGATTTAGCAGATAAAGATATTGAAGATGCAAAAGCAGTTGCTGATACTTTAGGAATTCCTCTGGACGTTCTCGATATGAGGGAAGAGTTCAAAAAAGTTACAGATTATTTTTGCAACGAATATCTCCAGGGCAGAACTCCTAACCCCTGCGTTATGTGTAATCCCAATGTTAAGTTGGGAAAGCTTTTAGAATACACCCTCGCCCAAGGTGGCGACCTTCTTGCAACGGGTCACTATGCTAACATCGTCAAAGACGATGATGGGATTTATCATATAAAAAGAAACCCATCAAGCAAGGACCAGAGTTATTTTCTGAGCGGTCTTAATCAGCATATTCTCTCTCACGTTATTTTCCCTATAGCTGATTTGTCCAAACCCGAAATTCGCCAACTGGCTTCGGACCATAACATTCCCGTTGCAGAGAAAAAGGACAGTCAAGAGGTTTGCTTTATACCTGATAACGACTATATTTCATTTATAGAACGCGAATTCAACCCTGAAGCCACTCCCGGAGATTTTCTCTCTTCAAGTGGCGAAAAATTAGGTACACATTCGGGAATTTATAAATACACCATCGGTCAAAGAAAAGGCTTGGGTGCATTCGGAAAACCAATGTACGTTCTTTCCATTGATGCCGAAAACAACACCGTAACCATCGGTGACAACCCCGAGCTTTTCAAAGAAAAAATATATATTCGTGATATTAACTTCACCTCGGGTAAAGCACCCGGCGACACCTTCCAATGCGAAGTGAAAATCCGTTGCGCCGCAAGACCTGCAAAGGCAACTGTTACCCTTACGGATGATATTGGCGAAATACTTTTCGAAGAACCCCAAAGAGCCGCCGCTCCCGGTCAGACGGCAGCCATTTATATTGACGATATTTTAATCGGCGGAGGTACAATATGCAATCCTTAAAAATGCTTTATAAAATCGGTAAAGGTCCCTCAAGCTCACACACAATGGGACCACAATATGCCGCAGAATATATAAACGAAAATTACCCTGATGCAGCCTTTGTTAAAGTTATTCTTTACGGCTCACTTGCTCTGACAGGTGAGGGACACGGCACAGACAAGGTTTTAAAAGACACTATTTCCGCTCCCAATGAAATTGTGCTTAATACAGCAGAAAAGGATTTACCCCACCCCAACACTCTTGAT
This sequence comes from Acutalibacteraceae bacterium, assembly GCA_045542535.1. Classification (GTDB taxonomy): domain Bacteria; phylum Bacillota; class Clostridia; order Oscillospirales; family Acutalibacteraceae; genus DTU089. The sequence continues at coordinate 13,017 of JAZQLF010000035.1, forward strand.
TTTATAGTTTTTGATAATGATAAAAACGAAATCGCAAACGTTCGCGCAATGAGTATCGGTGGCGGTGAAATCAGAATAGAGGGCGTTCCAGCTGTTACCGCTCCCGAGGTTTACCCTCAAAAGAATTTTGACGAAATCAAAGAATACTGCCTTATGCACCATCTTCGTTTAAGCGATTATGTTGCAAATTACGAGGGCGAGGGCATTTTCGTATTCCTTAAATCCGTTTGGGAGCAAATGAAGATGACTGTTCGTGAGGGTCTTTCAATTGAGGGTATTCTCCCCGGTGGACTTGAGGTTGAAAGAAAAGCAAAATATCTTTACGCTCAACGTCATATGGATGAAACTCCCGAAACTCGCGAAAATCGTCTTGTTTGTGCTTATGCTTACGCAGCAAGTGAACAAAATGCAGGCGGCGGAATGATTACAACCGCTCCCACCTGCGGTGCATCAGGTGTTCTTCCCGCAGTTCTCTTCTATATGCAAGAGAAAAAAGGTTTTACAGATTTTGAAATTGCAAAAGCACTTGCAGCGGCAGGTATTGTAGGTAATGTTGTTAAGCAAAATGCATCCATAAGCGGTGCTGAAGCAGGTTGTCAGGCAGAAATCGGAACAGCTTGTTCAATGGCTGCGGCGGCACTTGCAGAGCTTCATTTTATGGACCTTGACCAGATTGAATATGCCGCAGAAAACGCTATGGAGCATTATCTCGGTCTTACCTGCGACCCTGTTTGCGGACTTGTTCAGATACCTTGTATTGAGAGAAATGCAGTTGCGGCAATGAGAGCAATAAACGCACTCTCTCTTGCAAACTTCCTTACATCCACAAGAAAAGTTAAGTTTGATACCGTTGTTGAAACAATGTATCAGACAGGCAAGGACTTAAAGCATCACTACCGCGAAACAAGTGAAGGCGGTCTTGCAGTAAATTATCAGGCTTTGGATTAATATTCTTAAACTAAAAATTTTTCAGGAGCTGAAAATATGGCAAAGGAAAACACCGTTTCAACAGAAACCGTAAAACAGGAACACCCCAATAAAATCGGCATCCGCGAGGGTATCGGCTATATGCTGGGTGATGGCGGAAACCTTTTTCTGCTTACATACGTTTCTTCTTATTTAAAAGTTTTTTATACCGACGTTTTAAAGCTTCCCACAGGAAAGGTTGCAAACCTTTTTCTTTTCACTCGTCTTTGGGATGCCATCAACGACCCTATGTGGGGTGCAATTGTTGCTAAAAAGCGTCCTAATAAAGACGGTAAATATCGCCCCTACCTTAAATGGTTGGCAATTCCCCTTGCTCTTTCCCAGGTTTTGTGCTTTATTGATGCAGGTGCATATACCCAAAACCCCGCTTTGCTCCTTATTTTCGCATACGTTACATACATCGCATTCGGTATGCTTTACACAGGTATGAATGTGCCTTTCGGCTCTCTTGCCTCCGTTATTACCGACGACCCTGACGGCAGAACTCTCCTTTCCACCTTCCGCACCATCGGTAGCGGTGTGGGCGGTGCTGCTCCTGCTCTTTTAGCTCCATTCCTTATTTATACAACAGTTACCGCCGCAGACGGCTCAACCTATAACGTTGCAGACGGTCCCGGTATGTTCAAATTCGCTCTTGTAATGGGCATTCTTTCAATTATTTTCTACTATGCTTGCTACGGAATGACAAAGGAACGAGTTCCTTCCGAAGCAGAGCCCAAAGTAAATATGAAAGAAATTTACGGCGGAATGTTAAAGAGCAAGCCTTTTGTAGTTCTCGCCATAACAGGTATTCTTATCAGCGGACAGCTTCAATTCGGCTCACTTAACCAATACCTTTACAAAAACTATTTCTGCGACACATCTCTTTCCGTTATGGGAACAATCGCACAGTACGCTCCCCTTGTACTTATGCTTCCCTTCTCCGGAAAAATCGTTAAGAAATACGGCAAGAAAGAGATTTGTGGCGTTACCTCCTTTGTTGCAGCTGCGGCGGCAGTTGCCACATTCTTCATTAAACCCGCACCCGACCAGGCATGGCTCTTCCTTGCTATGCAGTTTGTAATCGGCTTCGGTTATTCCTTCGTTTCCATTACAAACTGGGCAATCGTTGCAGACGTTATCGACTATCAGCTTTATAAAACAGGCATCAAAAACGAAAGCGCAGTTTACGCGGTTTACACCTTCTGCAGAAAGCTTGGCCAGACTGCTGCAGACTACGGCGGACTTATTCTTCTCGGCAAAATCGGTTACGAAGCAGAAACTATGGCAAATGCAGGCTATGTCGATGGCATAAGCGACGGCATTTTAACAGTTTGCACTCTCATCCCTGCAATTACATATACCCTCGTATTCATCCTTTACAAATTCTTCTACCCACTCACAAAAGAAAAGCTTGAGCCGGTATATGAATATGTAAGACAAAATAATGAGAATTTAGGTGCGTAAAAAAGCGCAGACCGCATAAAATATTGTTTTATGCGGTCTGCATTTTTTTCCTGTCCCTAACAATAGGACTGTAAAAAACTTTCCGTTTTTTACAGTCCTTTCTTATAACTCCAAATTATCTTTATCCATTAACCAAATCAGGTTTCTTGTTCCTGCAGTAGCATCTTTTTGGGGCTTTTCCTGTTGCTTTTTAGAGTTTTCTGCATTTACTATTCTCACACCATTGATTTTTGCAATACGACGTTGTTTCTTCTCTCTTTCTTTTTCCATAACATTAACTCCTTCTACATATTATTTTGGCGCATTTTTGCGCCCCGAAACTTGCCACTTGCCACTTTCAACTTTCCACTCATTTTCAAATATATTATTTGAAAATGTTCCCCATTTATACTTGTTTTAACAAAACAACTCTGTTATACTGTATTATGTATATTTATGTATTAAAATTCTAAATAAATCTTCGGAAGTGTAATATGAAAATCAAAAGAATTTTATCTGTTATATTAGCAATTTGTTGCGTTGCTTCTTCCTTTGCTTTTTCCGGCTGCTCTCTTGTTGACAAGGGTACTGCAATGGAAATTAACGGCGTGGAAATAAGCGACGACGTTTTCACATATTTTCTTGACAAAGCGGTTGTAGATTTAGGTGTGGGTGCGCCATACAAAACCTTAAAAGAGAAAGCAACTGTTTACGCAGAAACTTATTTTAAAACAAATTCTCTTGCCCATTCTCAAGGCATCTCTCTTTCCACCGCAGAAAAAGCAGCAGTTTCAGAAAAAGTTAATGCTTATTGGGGAATTTACGGCGAATATTACACAAAAATCGGCGTAACAAAAGAAACTCTTACAAAGATTTTTACTGCAGACAGCTTCCGCGAAGCGTTGCTCGTTCATTATTACGGCACCGGCGGAGAGGAAGAAATCCCTCTTACAAGACTTTATGCTCAATTTAAAACAAACTACATTGTTTTCCAGGCTATCACCGGCTACTTTACTACAACGGACCTTAACGGTCAGACCGTTAAAATTAATCAAACCGAAAGCGAAGCTCTTGTTCTCAAATTTCAGAATATGGCGGCTATGGTAAACGCCGGCGAGCAGACAATGGAACAAGCGGCAGATTTCCTTGCTGAATCAGGTTATCAGAGCTCTGTTCAGACAGTTGTTCTTCACAAGGACGATACAAGCTACCCGGCAGGATTTTTTGAAAAAGTAAAAAACACCGATGCTCGTCTTGCAACGGTTATCGGAACAGATGAATATATTTTCCTGGTTTTACGCGGTGACGCTGACACAAACAGCTCCTATTTCAACGAAAAAAGAACAGAAATGATTGAAATAATCGTTGGCAATGAAATTGATGAAAAAATCGAAAAATCTTTAGTTGTTGAAACTAAAATCGACAACTCCCTTGCTAACGGCTACTACAACCTTATTGTTAACGAAAAAGGTGATAAACAATGAACCCCGTAATAGAAAATATAATGTCCCGACAGACTATTCGCGAATACACCGACAAGGAAGTTCCCCAGGAGCTTTTGCAGGTGGTTCTGGATGCGGCAATCCGTGCTCCAAGCGGAAGAAACTCCCAACCCTGCCACTTACGAGTTTTGACTAACAAAGAAAGACTCGAAGAAATGAACAAGGATTTTAAAGACATTGTAGGCTGGGACACTCCTGCTTACACAGGCTGGAATCTTCGCCCCGTTTACCACAATGCTCCCGTATTCATTTTTATAGTTGCACCATCAAAAGACGGTATGTCCGGTGGACTTATGGCAGAAAATATTGCTCTCGCAGCACATTCTCTCGGTCTCGGTTCTTGTATGATTGGTTCTTTAGGTGCGCTTTTTGATGATGAAAAAGGCGCTGAAAAATGGAAAGAAATTCTTGAAATCCCCCAGGATTGGCATTTCATTTTAGGTATGACCTTAGGCTACCCCAATGAAAAACCGCCTTTCAAGGAACGCGAAGACGGTCACATTAAATTTATTAAGTAAGGAAACTTCTATGAAATATTTTGCAGGAAATTATGACGTTGCGGTTATCGGTGCAGGTCACGCAGGTATTGAAGCCGCTCTCGCCTCCGCAAGGCTCGGTGCGAATACAGTTATTTTCACCGTTAACCTTGACTGGATTGGCAATATGGCTTGTAACCCATCTATCGGCGGAACATCAAAGGGACATCTCGTCCGCGAAATTGATGCTCTCGGCGGTGAAATGGGTAAAGCCGCAGACAAAACTTTAATACAGAGCCGTATTCTCAACTTGGGAAAGGGTCCTGCGGTCCACTCTTTAAGAGCCCAGATTGACCGCCGCGATTACACGGAATATATGAAGCTCTGCCTTGAAAATCAGGAAAATCTTGATTTGAAGCAGGGTGAAATTGTTTCACTCTCAAAAAATGAAGAGGGACTTTGGGTTTTCTCTACTAAGCTTGAAGCGGAATACACCGCAAAATGCGTAATTATAGCAACCGGCACATTCCTTAAAGGTATGGTCTATGTAGGTGATGTTTCCTACGAAAGCGGTCCTGACGGAATGTTCCCGTCAAACGAGCTTTCCGACTCACTCTTGAAGCTTAACTTACCCTTAAGACGTTTCAAAACAGGTACTCCTCCGAGAGTTAACAGAAACAGCGTTAACTTTGAGGGTCTTGAAGAACAGGTCGGTGATGAAGAAATCACACCCTTCTCCTTTGAAACTCCCGAAGGCGTTTTAGAAAACAAGGCAATTTGCCATATTACTTACACAAACGCAGATACCAAGCAAGTCATTCTTGACAACCTACACCGTTCACCTCTTTATTCCAACAAAATTGAGGGTGTGGGACCAAGATATTGCCCAAGTATTGAAGATAAAATCGTTCGCTTTGCAGAAAAAGGACGCCATCAGGTATTCATTGAGCCCTGCGGACTTCGAACAGAGGAGCTTTATCTCCAAGGTCTTTCCTCTTCTCTCCCCGAAGATGTTCAGTTGAAAATCTTAAAGAGCATAAAGGGACTTGAAAATGTTAAAGTAATGCGTACTGCTTACGCTATCGAATATGACTGCGTTGACCCTCTTGCCCTTAAATCTACCTTGGAATTTACAAATCTTCCCGGACTTTTTGGCGCAGGTCAGTTTAACGGCTCTTCCGGTTACGAGGAAGCTGCCGCTCAAGGTCTTATTGCAGGTATCAATGCCGCCCGAAAGGTACAAGGCAAAGAGCCTTTCACTCTTGACAGAAGCACATCTTATATCGGCACACTTATTGATGACCTTGTTACCAAAGGTTGCCGTGACCCGTACAGAATGATGACCTCCCGAAGCGAATATCGACTTATTCTCCGAGAGGACAATGCAGATTTAAGGCTCACAGAAATGGGTTACGAAATCGGTCTTATAAGTCAGGAAAGATACAACAAGCTTCAAGAAAAGAAGCGCCTTATTGAAGAAGAAACCGAAAGAGTTTCTAAAATTACAATTCCCCCATCGGAAGAGCTTTCAAAGGTTTTAGAAGAGGCAGGAACTGCACCCACTGTAACAGGTTGCAGACTGTCAGAGCTTATTAAAAGACCTCAACTTTCATATAAACTGCTCACTCCCTTTGATAAAAGACGCCCCGACCTGCCCCGCGAGGTTTTCGAGCAGGTTGAAATTAACCTTAAATATGCAGGTTATATAAAACGCCAATTGGCTCAGGTAGAAGAGCAGAAAAGACTTGAGGTTAAAAAGATTCCTGAAGACATTGATTATGACAATGTTCAGAATCTTCGCCTTGAAGCAAGAGAAAAATTAAAGAAAATCAAACCCGAAACTATCGGTCAGGCTTCTCGCATAAGCGGTGTTTCCCCTGCTGATATTGCGGTACTTTTAATATATTTGAAAAAATAAGGAGAATTCTTATGATACCCAGAAACGAACATCCGAATCCTAATTTTAAAAGAAATGATTATATAATCCTAAACGGTCAATGGGATTTTGAATTTGACTTCGGCGATAGCGGAAAGGAAAGAAAGCTTTTCGATGTTGATGCCCGGTTTTCAAAGAAAATCAACGTACCCTTCTGCCCTGAAAGTGAGCTTTCCGGCATCGGCTATAAAGATTTTATGGCAGCAGTTTGGTACAAAAGAACTGTTGAAATCACGGAGGAACAGTTAAAAGGAAAAGCATTCATCGTTTTTGGCGCAGTTGATTTCCACGCAAGCGTTTACGTTAACGGCGAATTTGCAGGTGAGCATTTCGGCGGTTACACATCTTTCAGAATTGATGCAACAAAATTCTTGAAGGTTGGCGAAAATATTATTACTGTTTGCGCTCAGGACGATACCCGTTCACCTCTTCAGGCACGCGGTAAACAGAGTGAATTGGTATATTCCCACGACTGTGACTACACAAGAACAACAGGTATCTGGCAGACAGTTTATATGGAATTCTGCCCTGAAAACTATATTAAATCCGTAAAATACTACCCCAACATCACAGACGGCACTCTCACAATTCACGCAGAGCTTGTAGGCAACGGCACATTTGAAGCACGTGCTTTCTGGGATGGCAAAGAGGTTGGCTCCGCTTCAACCGACACTCTCGGTCAGACTGTAACCCTCACTCTTAACCTTTCCGAAAAGCACCTTTGGGAAGTAGGTAAAGGCGGACTTTATTCCCTTAACCTTTCTTTCGGCGGCGACGAGGTTTCAAGCTATTTCGGTCTTCGTGAGGTTAAGCTTACAGACAAAGCTATTAATATCAACGGCAAACCCGTTTTCCAAAGACTTGTTCTTGACCAGGGCTTCTACCCTGACGGAATTTACACAGCTCCTACTGCAGAAGCTCTTAAAAACGATATTCTTCTTTCAATGGAGGTTGGCTTTAACGGTGCGCGACTTCACCAGAAGATTTTCGAGCCACTTTTCCTCCACTATTGCGATGAATTAGGCTACATTGTATGGGGTGAGCACGGCAACTGGGGTGCAGACCATACAAACTTTGAATCATTAAGATATTTCCTTCTTGAAATTGAAGAAGAAATTGAAAGAGATTTCAACCACCCTGCACTTATCGGTTGGTGTCCTTATAACGAAACCTGGGACATTGACGGCAGAAAACAGGATGACGATATTTTAAGAATCGTTTACAGAACTGTTAAAAACCTTGACAAAACCCGTCCTTGCATTGACACAAGCGGTAACTTCCACGTTGAAACAGATATTTTTGATGTCCACGATTATGACCAGGACTGCGACCTTTTCAGAGGTCATTATGAAGACCTTACAAATAAAAATATCCTTTTCGACCATCAGGGTCACAAACAGACCTGGAAAGGTGAACCCGTGTTTATGAGCGAATACGGCGGAATAAGAGTAGAACTCAAAGAATTCGAAGAAAACGACAGAGAAAAAGCCTGGGGTTACGGCAACGCCGCAACAAGCCTTGAGGAATTCTATGCCCGTTATGACGGTCTTACAACTGCATTGATTGACTGTCCCAAGATGATCGGTTTCTGCTATACTCAGCTTACTGATGTTGAGCAGGAATTAAACGGTATTTTCAGATATGACAGAACAAAGAAATTTGATTCTGAAATTCTCTACAAAATCAACACAAAGAAAGCAGCTATTGAAGAATAAGTAATAGGAGGTTTTTTCATCATGCCATCCGCTCTTGTAAAATTTTTAAGTCTTCTCATACCATTAATTCTTAGCTTTTTTGGAATTGTTGGTGGTATTATTTCCGGTGACGATAACCAATTCACCTTCAGCGTAGATGCATCTAAAACAGGTGCAACCCTTTCAAACCCTGTAAGCAATGTTAACATCTGGTCAATTGAGGGCAACCCCTTTGTAAATGCAACAAAAAACGAAGAAAATAATATTTTTGAGTTTGTTGAATACGTTCAGTTTATGCAATGCTCAGGTGGTACAGAAACAAGAGATTTGTTCAAGGACCCTCTTGACAGAACAGTTCTTGATGACTATGATTTCACAGTCCTCATTGAAAACTGCAGAGGCGTTGTTGATTTGGGCGGTAAACCGTTGCTCAAATTAGGCAGCGTTCCCCTTAAATATTCCGAAAAATCAGCTACTGATGTAGGCTTTAATATGAACCGCTATCCACCCGATGACTTCGATGTTTATTACAACTACATAAAAGCGATTGCAGAAGCACTTGTTAAGGAATTCGGAAAAGAAGAGGTTCTCACCTGGCGTTTCGGTGTTATGACCGAATACGAAAACTACGATTGGTTTGTCGGCTCTGACACCGAGGATGAAGAAATCCTTGCAAAAGAAAGTGCCGAGGCTTATTGCAAGCTTTATGACTATACCGCACAAGCACTTGTTGATGTTTTAGGCGAGGATGTTTTTGTTGGTGCCCATTCAATGACAGTAACCGAAGGTGTCTGGGACGAAGCAATATTTATCGAGCATTGTGCTAAGGGTAAGAACTATAAAACAGGTAAAACCGGTTCACCTATTAAATATCTTTCCGCTTCTTTCTATGATTCAACTCCCGGTGAATACACTGACGGCTACACTCTCCCCGAAACAATCGCCTATATAAGAAATGTGGCTGAAAAAAACGGTTTGACAGACCTTATTTATGGTATTGACGAGGGCAGAATTCTCTGCGGTGTAAACAGCGGTGCTAATAATGATGAGCTTTTAAGCCGTACCTGCGGTTACACCTATCAGGCAGCTTATGATGCTCGACTTATTGCACAGATGTTCAACAATGACATCAACTATTTCTCCGCCTGGTCATACCTTTCAAACGGTCTTTTAGATGGTAACCCAACAGTAAGCTACCACGTTGCAAAAAATGCCGCTAAAATGGCAGGTGCAAAGCTTGTGCGCACAGATAACACCGAAGAGGGTAAGATTATCGGTGGTGAAATTGATTCAGTTTCTGCTTTCAACGAGGAAACTAACACACTTCACATTATGGCTTATAATTTTAAAAACGATCTGGATTATAAGCACGATGTAAATCTTACCTTTAATATAAATGCCCCTCAATTCGATGGCAAAAAAGTAAAAATCACCACCTATACAATAGATGATGATTGTAACTATTTTGACGAATGGGTTGAGGACAGAAAAACTTATAATATTGGTGATGACTGCTTCAACTGGTCACCCGATGACCCGCAAATAGATAGTCCCGTTACTCTTGAAAACCAAGAGGCAAGAAACATCTATTTCAATGAGCTTTACAGTAAATATACCGAATGCTCAAAGCTTACTCCATCAGAAGAAACTGTAACAGTTGAAAACGGAAAAATCACTCTCAACACAAACCTTAATCCCCACGCAGTAGTTTTTTACGAGATAAGCGAAGCAAAATAAGGAGTTGACAATATGGATGTAGCATTTTTTGTAGCATTTGTTTTTGTTTTAATCGCAAGACGAAATGCAGTGTATCATAAAGATATGCTTTTAAAGAAATACATAAACTTTGAAAACAAAAAGCTTAAAGGACTTTTTATTCCTAAGCGTTCTAAGGTTTATAAAACCGCAGGATCCTCTGAAGCAGACAGAACTAAAATGAATATAATCCCTCTTATTTTAGTGGCTGTTGCTGTCATAGGTTTTGTTGTTATTCTCGTTTCGGAAAACCTCTATGCAAAAAGCATTAATCAGGTTGGATTCTTCAATACAACGGATGCTGTTTTCAGATATCTTTTCTGGTTTTTATCTATGCTTTGCCTTGCCGGTGCAGTATTGCTCATTAACACCTTCAAATGCTTTGGAAAAGAGACCGCAAAACAGAAAATCGGTCTTGTTGTGAGAATACTTTTAATTCTTGTATTTTTAGGCGGATTCGGTTATTCGATGTATACACTACTAACCATTTAATAAAAAATAAACTGCTTTACTCTCAAATAAGGGTAAGGCAGTTTTCTTTGTTAATCTTCTATATTATCTCTGTTAAAAAGCGGTGAATTGAAAAAATCGTTAAGTGAAATGCCGAGTCCGTCACATATTTCATAAATAATTCTTAATTTCATACTTGGATAGGAGCATTTCATAATAGTGCTTAATGTGGATTGTGGCACACCACTTTTTAAATATAGCTGATATTGAGTAAGCTTATTTTCTTCGCATAACTCCTTTATTCTTAATGCAACTGCTTCATTCAAATGCACTTTCACCACTCCTCTATACTTCATTTACACGATAAAAGTATAGAGTATAGCTGGTCAAATATACTTCGGGTACTTGATATTTGTGTTTTTTTATGCTATTCTTTTTCTATGATTAATTTTCAAGGTGTGTTTATGATTACAGATTTAGCAATAGCAAAAGAATTAAAGTTATACAAAAAAATGTATAAGCATCTTTTTAATTCGGTTACTCACATCATAGAAATATGTCAAGACCCTATTGCAAAAGATTTGCTTATAGTAGCTCAACAAGAAACAGAAGAGATATACATATCGGAGGATATTTCATAAAAAGTAATCCCCTCAAAACTTTCAAAAAAAGTTTTGAGGGGATTAAATAAATCATTTACCCGCTTTTTTGGAATATTTTAATTTATAAATAATTCTCATAAGGTTGGAATCAAGTGCGCTTAAAGGCTTAACGTCTGCATAAAGCTCTGCGCCAACTGCAGTTTTAGCAGCCTTTTCCATAACCAATTCAACTGCTTCTGCGTCGTACTGATTACCTGCTACGCAAACTGCGCCGTTATCTTTAACAAGAACTGCGTTTTTATTGCCAAGGGCTTTTGCAACCTTTTTGCTTGTTTTAAGAGTATTAGCAGGGTTAAATACTGCGCATTTAACAACAGGGCCGCAAAGCTGAGCAAAGTCATCAAGAAGGGGTTTCATTGTTTTGCCTTTTCTTGACATTGCAACAACGAAATCATTCTTTGTGTGACGAATGAAGTTTACGTCTTCTCTCTTTTTATAAATTGCCCAGTGCATATCTGCGCTGTCGGGGATTTCTCCGCCGCCTACCCAAGCACCGCTCTTTGTATCAATAATTGCAGATTCCTTGCCCTCTTCTCCAACGAAGAAGCAAGAACCTTTTCTTTCGCTATCGCAAGGAGCAAATTCCTTTGCGGGTTTATATTTGTCACCTGATTTGAAAACATCCGTAACATAATCAACAACACCGCTGAATGTATCAACCGCTTTGCCTGAAACCTCTGCGCAACGAGCTGCAATAAATTTCTCGCAAACTCTTTCAAGAGCATTTGCAACCGCAAAAGCATCTTCATAGCTTTCACCGAGGCAAACTGCACCATGATGCTTCATAATTGCCGCTTTTGAAGTTGAACGGGTAAGTGCACCGATAACACCCTGACGGAGTTTGGGCTGACCGGGAAGACCATAAGAAGCGCAAGGTACATCTGTACCGAGAATCTCTGCATCTTCACCGTCGATATTGTTAATATCAAGACCGAGAGTGCTTACAACGGAAGCATTCTTCTGATGAGTATGAATAACGAAGTTAATGTTGGGGCGAAGCTCATAACAGGAAGCGTGAATACCTTTTTCTGAAGAGGGTTTAACATCACCCTCATAAGAAAGGTCCGCAATATTAACGAGAACAATATCGTCGGGAGTAAGAACATCGTAAGCCATACCGCTGGGAGTGATAACAAACTGCTTATCATTAACTCGGCAGCTGATATTACCCCAGGTTCTTACAATAAGTCCTGCTTCCAAAAGCTCGTGACCTGCTTTTATGACTAATTCTTTTGCTTCTAAAATATCCATAAATTGATTAACTCCTTTCTATAAAAAGAAACCTTTATAAGTGAGGAGTGAGGAGTGAGGAGTGAGGAGTGTCGGGGAAGCAAGCTTCCAAACATTATAATTGCGTCGCAGACCCTACACTGGCATCTGGCATCTGGCGACTGGCATCTCATTATATCTCCAATCTCAATTCTTCATTCCTAAAAAGCCACGGAAAAACCGTGGCTCTTCTTTTTTAATAAAATTATTCTTTAACTGCAACGTTTGCGAATACTCTGTCGAATCTTCTGAGAGCTTCGTCGATAAGCTCAGGTGTATATTGAGCGTTAGTGTAAAGACGGCTACCTGCAAGAGTAACAAGACCTTCTGCCATGTAAGCCGCACCCATGTGCTGCATTTCTGCTTTTCTTTCGCTTGTTGCGGAAAGAACACCGGGGATTTCCCAGGGTTTTGACCAGTTGATTGAGTAGTGCATTGTACCTACTGTATCGATGTGGCAAACTGAACCTTGGTTGAAAGCAACGAAGGGAAGGTTGTATTTCTTAATGAGTTCCTGAAGACCCTTTGTGAGTCTGTCACCCATTTCACCTGCTTTTTGACAAGCGTTCTGTTTGTCAATTTCTTCAAGTGTGTAGTAACCTGCAACGCAAGAAAGAGGAGTAGCAGCCATTGTACCGCCCATAAATGCTTTCTTAACCTTTTCGCCACTAGCGTCAAGACCTGCACCGAGGTATTTCATATATTCTCTCTTACCGCCGATACCGCCTGCACCGGGATAACCACCAGCGATAACTTTACCGAAGATAGTAAGGTCAGGAGAAACGCCGAAGTAACCCTGAGCACCTGCCATACCGATACGGAAACCTGTAACAACCTCATCGAAGATAAGGAGTGCGCCGTATTTACGGCAAAGTCTTTCAACACCCTTGTTGAAGTCTTTATCAAGAGGTCTTGTACCGCTTTCGGGACCGATGGGCTCCATAAATACTGCAGCTGTACCGCCACGGAACTGGTTAAGACGAAGAACTCTTTCAAGAGAATCAAGGTCATTGGGGAAAAATTCCTGAGTATGTTTGAAAAGGTAGAGCGGAACGCCGTGTGCCTGAGTGAATTTTGAACCGGGAACACGGATACTGTAACCGAGCTGGTCAGACCAACCGTGGTAAGCACCACCCATTTTTACGATGTTTTTATTCTTTGTAGCAAGTCTTGCAACACGAACAGCAGCCATACAAGCTTCTGTACCTGAACCGAGCATACGGAACATATCGCAAGTTTCAACGCTGTCGCAGATTTTCTTTGCAAGTTTGTATTCAAACTCGTGGAAAAGACCTGTTGAAGGACCGCAAGTATTAAGAAGGTCGATAACCTGATCTCTTACAACCTTGGGATTGGAGCCAAGAACTGTGGGGCCACCTGCCTGAAGGAAGTCGAAATACTCGTTTCCGTCAACGTCATAAAGCATCATGCCGTCTGCCTTTGTGAAAACAAGGGGGAAGGGATAGTTGAAAGCAAGGTTGTGCTGAACGCCGCCGGGAATAACCTGCTTAGCTTCTTCAATCATTTCCTTACTCTTAGCGCATTTTTTGCCATAGTACTCTTCTTCGTACTGTTTAAGTACATCGGGTTTAATAGTGTAAATAGGTTTCTTAATGAGTTCGTCAAGCTGTCTTGTAACCGCAGCTGCGTCATGATACTCACTAATAGCGAATCTTGTGTCCATAAAGACACCTCCTAAAATAGAGTTTGATAACAAAAGTGAATTTGTATTCACTTTTATTATACATTAATAAATATAAATGTCAAGAACGCCTTACATTTAAACTATACAAAATAAAAGCGTGGTTTTTATGAACTTTTTATAAGATTTTTGTTAAAATGGCTTGTTTTTTCTGTTTCAGAAATAAAACACGCGGTTTGTGTGATTTTTCAACATATTCTACTTTAATTATTTTTTCGTATTTGTTGACTTTGCCCGAAACCTCTGTTAAAATATAATGGACTGAATTCTATTTTAAAAAAGGAGGCAATCGCTTTGCAAAATTTAATGGATTCAAAAACACTTGCGTACATAAATATGTATGCTGTTCTCGGCACTTTGGAGAATCTTTGCGAAATCGTTCCCGAAGCATCCGAATTGCTTCAGGGCAAAAAACCGATTTCCATCGGTTTAGAAGTTAAAGACGGCCCCGCCGCTACTCTCTATTTCAAAAACGGCAAATGCCGTATGGAACAGGGCTGCGGTAACTGTGATGTTAAACTCCCCTTCTCAAGCTGTGAAAAATTCAACGGTCTTATTGATGGCACCGTAACTCCCATTCCTTCAAAAGGATTTACACATATCAAGTTCCTTCTTAAAGAATTTACTGCTCTTACAGATATACTCACAAAATATATGAGAGCAAGTGAAGAAGACCTTAAAGACCCCGTTTTCTTCGAGAGAAGCACAACTCTTATGCTCTACACTATCGGTGTTGCTATCGCTCAAATCGGTAATAATGATGAAATCGGTAAATTCAGCGCAAAATATATTGCAGACGGCAGCGTTATGATTAGCATCAAAAACGGTCCTGCAGTTGAGCTTGTATGTAAAGACCACCGTCTTGTAACCCTTAAAAAAGCTCCCGAAAAATATCGTGCTGCTATGATTTTCGATTCAATCGAAACTGCTCGCGCTCTTTTTGATGGAAATGTTAATGCTCTTACCTGCATCGGTACAGGTAAAATCGAAATGCACGGTCTTGTTAGTATGCTTGATAACGTTAACCGCATACTTGACAGAGTCGCATTATATCTTGCATAAGGAGGTAGCAAAATGAGTAAAAAATTCCCATTATATAAAACAACAAAATCAGATGAATGGTATGCTCGTGCTGCCCAGGTAATCCCCTCAGGTGTTTATGGTCACCTCGGACCTGCAGAAGGTCAGTTCATTCCCGTTAACAGATGGCCCCGCTTCTCCGAAAAGGCAAAGGGCTCATATTTCTGGGATGTTGACGGCAACCAGTACATCGACTATATGTGTGCTTACGGCCCCAACGTTCTCGGCTATGGTGACGAAGATGTTGATGCAGCAGTTATTGAACAAATCAAAAAAGGCAACTGCGTAACTTCTCCCGATAAAATTATGGTTGAATGTGCAGAGCTTCTTGTTGACACTGTTAACACTGCTGACTGGGCATTCTTTGCAAAGAACGGTAATGACGCTACTCAGGGTGCTATTCTTACCGCTCGTGCTCACACCCACAGAAAGAAACTCATTTTCTTCAATGGTTTCTACCACGGTGTTTCTCCCATGGTTCAGAAAATTGACTACCCCGGTGTTACTCCCGAAGATGTTGCTAACAACCTCTATACACCTTGGGATGATATTGAAAACTTCAAGAGACTCCTTGCAGAAAACGAAGGCGAAATTGCTGCAGTAATCGCTCAGCCTTATAACCACGGCAACTTTAACGATAACTCTTTCCCCATTGACGGTTTCTGGAAAGAAGTTCGCGAGCTTTGCACAAAGAACGAAATCGTTCTTATTGTTGATGATGTTCGTTGCGGTTTCCGTCTTGACCTTGCAGGTAGCGACCATTTCTTCGGTTTTGAAGCTGACATTATCTGCTTCTGTAAAGCTCTTGCAAACGGCTACAATATGTCTGCTTTCTGCGGTAAGGAATTCCTTAGAAATGCTGCATCAAGCCTTTCATACACAGGTTCTTACTGGATGAGTGCAGTTCCCTTTGCAGCTTGTATTGCTACAATCAACAAGCTCAAAAAGCTGGATGCTCCCAAGCTCTTCGATGCTCTCGGCAGAGAACTTACAGACGGCTTCAAAAAAGCAGGTGCAGAGCACGGCTTTGACCTTGTTGTTTCCGGTGCTCCCGCTCTCTTCTATTTAAGAATTGCAAATGATGATTCACTTCTTCTTCATCAGGACTGGGTTGCAGAATGTGTAAACCGTGGTTTGTTTATTACATCTCACCACAACCACTTCATTAACGCTTCCCTTACTCACGAAGATATTAACCGCTCAATTGAAATCGCAGAAGATGCATTCAAGGCTGTTAAGAAAAATCATCCCGAATTAGGCTAATTTAAGAAACAATACCGAGTTTTCGGCAAATTTATATTATAGGAGGAATTTATAATGGCTCTTTCAAAACAGGAGTGGCTTGCTCTTGAAAAGAAAGCTCACGAACTCCGTAACCTCTGCCTTGATACAACATACTGGGCAGGATCAGGTCATATCGGCGGCGGTATGAGCGTTATGGACATTATGACAGTGTGCTACCACAAATATATGCACATCAAAGTTGAAGAACCCAACTGGGAGGATCGTGACAGATTCATCCTCAGTAAAGGTCACGCAGGTATTGCTTATGCACCTGTTCTTTGCGACCTTGGCTTCAACGACAAGGAAATGCTTAAAACATTCAACCTTTCCGGTTCAAAAATGGGTATGCACCTTGACTCAAACAAGGTTGTAGGCGTTGACGCTTCAACAGGCTCTCTCGGTCACGGTCTTTCAATCGGTGTTGGTACTGCTCTTGCAGCAAGACTTCTCAAAAAAGACTATAAAACATTCGTTGTTCTCGGTGACGGTGAGCTTGACGAAGGTTCAAACTGGGAAGCAGCAATGAGCGCAGCTCACTTCAAGCTTACAAACCTTATCACTTTTGTTGACCGTAACCACAATATGATTGACGGTAATACAGAAGATGTTATGGCTCTTGAACCCCTTGCAGACAAGTGGGAAGCATTCGGCTTTATCGTTAAGAAAATTGACGGTAACAATATTAAAGAGCTTTGCGAAGCAATTGACTTTGCTTATGAAAACGAAACAGATAAACCCGTTCTCATTCTCTGCGACACAGTTAAGGGTTGCGGTATCGACTTTATCGAAGGCGATTTCAGATGGCACTACGGTGCATTTGATGATGAAAAATATGCAAATGGTAAAAAAGCACTTGAAGCAACTTATGCAAAACGCGTTGCACGTGCAGAAAAGGAGGCTGAATAATTATGGCAGGCGGATTAAGTTACACAGCTGAACAATCAACATCTCTCTCCACAGCCGAAATTTACGGTCAGGCTCTCGTTGAGTTGGCAGAAGCACATCCCGAGGTTGTTGCTCTTACTGCTGACCTTGCAAAATCAACAAAAATCGGTGATTTCCAGAAGAAATTCCCCGACCGTTTCTTTAACGTAGGTATTGCAGAACAGAATATGTTCGGTGTTGCTGCAGGTATGGCTAAGGCAGGTCTTGTTCCCTTCCTTTCAACCTTCTCTCAGTTTGCATCCTTCCGTTCCGCAGACCAGCTTCATACAGACCTTTGCTACCAGAATGTTAACGCAAAAGTTATTGCTACACACTCCGGTACATCCTTCGGTCAGGCAGGTTCAACTCATCACGCTATCTGCGACCTTGCTTTGACACGTTCTATTCCTAACCTTACAGTTATCTGCCCTGCTGACGGTTACGAAACCTACAATGCAGTTATGGCAGCTTATAACACACCCGGTCCTTTCTACATCAGAATCAACCGTGGTTTCGACCGTGTTCTTTACAAAGATGCAAACTATGGCTTTGAAGTAGGTAAGGCAGTTGAAGTTCACGAAGGTTCAGACCTTACAATCATCGCTTGCGGTTCTTGCGTATTCCAGGCTTTCCAGGCTGCAGAATTTCTTGAGAAAGCAGACGGACTTAAGGTTCGCGTTCTTGATATGCACACAATCAAACCCCTCGATAAAGAAGCTGTTCTTAAAGCAGTTATGGACACTCGCCGTATTATCACAGTTGAGGACCATACAGTTATCGGCGGTCTTGGTAGCGCAGTTGCTGAGGTTGTTGTTGAATCCGGTAAGGGTTGCGCATTCAAAAAGCTTGGCGTTCAGGACACATTTGCACCTATCGGTCTTCACGAAGATATCATGAGCACTCTCGGCATTGACTCCAACGGTATCATCGAAGCAGTTCGTGAAGTAATGAAGGCTGACTTTGAAGAAGACAACGACTGGGACGACGAATTCTAATTTTTTGAGGTGTGAGTATGCATCTTTGGCTTTTGCCTCCCCCAACTCACGTACCTTTGTACGCTTCGGGGTCGCCAAAAAGCCAAATCTACACACTCCTCCTCAAAAACTACGTTCCTATTAATTTTCGTTAAACTTCAAAGAAAGGGTGGTAAAAATGCCAAACAGCCAAGAGGCTTTATATACTAATAAAATATTCCTTTGCGGTGCGTTGCCCCTCTTGAAAACTATCGTTGCAGATGTTCCCTCTCTCAAAAAGAAATTTGAGAAAGTTCACTGCATTTATCAGGTTAGTTGTCTTGACCCGGATGCTCCCGAAGGAAAGTGGGCAACACACTTTATGGTAAACGGCGATGAATGGCTCGTTCACGCTAACAAAGTTGCATACAGAGTAAAAAAACAAAAATTTGTTGAGCTTCAATTCAAGAATGTTGAGTCTATGAATGCTTTCTTCAAAGGCAAAATCGGACCTGCAACACTCCCCAAAATGATTGGTCTTAACAATGCTTATGAATTCGGCGTATTTATGATGGCTCTTCTTAAAATGTCAAGCCTTTTGACAGCCGCCAAACCGCCAGAAAAAGAAGAAGACAAACGTCTTACTGTTAAATGCTATTTCTACCTTCTTTCATCAGGTATCAGTACACTTAACAAAATGGGTCACCCTGAAATCCATGACTGGACTTCAAAGAGCCCTGACCGTGTTTATGCCTGGAAGGTTGACGGCGAAGACTCCGTTTCCGCTTATATCAGAATTAAAGCAGGTAAGAGTAAAGCCGGCAGAGGCGAATACAAACGCGCTCTCCCATTCTTCACAATGCGCTTTAACAACCTTGACAGCGCTTTAGGTATATTGATGTCAATTGACGATATGCTTGAATCCGTTCAGCAAGGTAAGCTCATTATGGATGGTGCTCCCGAATTTGGTGCCCAGATTGGTGCATATATGATGGAAATCGGCGCTATGGCAAAATGATAAAATCAAGGTCTTAAGCGAAGAATAAAAAGAAAAAACTTTATAAAGTAAAATACACTTTCTGTTAGCAACATCTTTCAGAAAGTGTATTTTTATCTATAGGCACAAAAATATTTAATTTTTCTTTTTTAGTTTTTTACGAGTTTCGATGTATCTCATACTATCTTCAACTCGTAAAAAACTTCTTCATCTTAAGCCTGTGATTTTCTCTCCTTCTCCCGCCTTCGCTTTCAAAAACATCTTCCGCATCCTTATCTTACGCTGTTATTACCTCTCACAAACTTTTTCGCCTTAATAAAATTTTTATAATTTCCCTCTTGACACTTTACTATTGATATAGTATAATGCTAAATGTATATTGATAATTATACCTTTGTTGGTAACAGCGGAGGGAGGGAACTATAAATGAGTCAGGTAAAAGTTAAAGAAAACGAATCTTTAGATAGCGCACTTCGCAGATTTAAAAGACAGACTTCAAGAGACGGTGTTATTCAGGAAGTTCGTAAGAGAGAACATTATGAAAAACCCTCTGTAAAGAGAAAAAAGAAATCCGAAGCAGCTCGTAAGAGAAAGTATTAAGAAAATGAGATATGAAGCCTTATTTTTAGGTTTCATATCTTTTCTTTTTTATTTTTTTGTGATATTATTAAAATGTTAAAATATGACTTCTGATTGGGTGGCGATATTATGCCAAGAGAAAAAGACACTACGATTAAATATATGTTTCATACGATTCACGACATTACCCCTGAATTCTTGAGAGAAATCGGGGTTGAAGCTGTAGCTTTTGATTTAGATAACACTTCCGTTAAGGATTCTACTTTAACAACAATTCCCGGTTCAATTGCCTGGATTAATGTTCTCAAAGAAGCGGGTTTTAAAGTTGCAATTGTTACCAATACTCCTCGTATAAGAGCATATTGGTTTTCAAAAGCTTTTGGTGCACCTTTCCATGCTTATTCAAAGAAGCCTCTCCCCCATGGAATTATCAAAATGGCAAAAAAACTGAATGTTGATATTTCAAAAATCGCTATGGTGGGCGACCAGGTGTTGACAGATGTTGCCGCCGCCAATCGTTGCGGTGCAATTCCCCTTCTTGTTGACCCAATTGAGAAAGAAAGACTTTTTAAGAAACATTTTGAACGAAGCAGAGCAAAAGAAAAACCCATCCGCGATGCATTTATAAAGGAGCACGGTTATTATGGAGAAAATAAATGAATTGCAGAAGTTTCTCAAAAACTCCCATGAAGCAATTCTTATTCACTCCCCGGAAAACAGAAGATATTTTACAGGCTTTCCGTCAAGCGACGGCTATCTTGTTGTAACCAAAGATGATGCGGTGCTTTTTGCCGACAGCAGATATATAGAAGCGGCGCAAAAAAACGCCTCTTGTCGCGCACTTTTAGTGACAAAGGCATCTGTTGAGATTAAAGAATATTTAAAAGACAAAGGTATTCTTAAAGCATACACGGAGCGAGAAAGAATAACCGTCAGCATGGCAGATTTTTTCAAAACAGCTTTTCTCCCTTGCCGAGTAACACCCTCAAAGAAATTAGAAAATAAAATCAATGAACTCCGAATGGTTAAAACTGCGGAAGAAATCCAGTGCATAAAAAAAGCACAACAAATCGCAGAAGATGCTTTTGAGCATATTCTTACTTTTATAAAACCCGGCGTAACGGAAAAGCAAATCGCCCTTGAGCTTGACTTTTATATGCTTTCTCATGGTGCAGAGGCGCTCTCCTTTGAGACTATTGCCGTAACAGGTAAAAAAACCTCTATGCCCCATGGTGTACCCGATGACACCATTGTTGAAAACGGTGATTTCATTACAATGGATTTTGGTGCGGTATATAAAGGTTATCACAGTGATATGACCCGTACTGTTGCAGTTGGCAACGTTTCCGCCGAGCAAAGAAAAATTTATGAAATTGTCCTTTCGGCTCAAAAGGCTTCTTTGGAAATTCTCAAAAAAGGCGTTTCCTGCAAAGATGCTGATGCCGCCGCAAGAGATATTATAACCGGTGCAGGATATGGCGACTTTTTCGGTCACGGAACCGGACACGGTGTGGGAATTGAAATCCATGAGCTTCCAAACCTTTCACCCCGAAGCGATTCTATTCTTCAGGTTGGTAATGTTGTTACGGTTGAACCCGGCATCTATATTCCCAACAAATTCGGTGTAAGAATTGAAGATATGGCTCTTATTACCGAAGATGGTTTCGAAAACCTTACAAACACCCCCAAGGAGTTGATAATTCTTTGAAATACGAGAATTTTGAACAATTAAAGAAAGATTGTTCAAACTGCAAAAACTGTCCTTTAGGGGAAACCCGAACAAACCTTGTTTTCGGTGTGGGAAATGAAAATGCAGATATTCTTTTCGTTGGTGAAGGCCCCGGTGAAAACGAGGATTTACAAGGCGAACCCTTCGTTGGTAAGGCAGGTCAGCTTTTAGATAAATATTTAAATGTAATTGACCTTGACAGAAAGAAAAACATTTATATAGCGAATATCGTTAAATGCAGACCTCCGCAAAATCGCGACCCCAAACCCGAGGAGCAAGATGTTTGCATTGAATGGTTGAGAAATCAAACACGACTTATAAAGCCTAAAATCATAGTGTGCCTGGGCAGAATTGCGGCACAAAAGCTCATTTCCGAGGATTTCCGCGTTACAAAGCAACACGGAGAATTCATTCAAAAAGGAAATATTCTTTTTATGGGTACATTTCACCCTGCCGCACTCCTCAGAAACCCTCTCAACAAGCCCGATGCACTTTCGGATTTTCAGAAATTGAGAGATAAAATCAAGGAATTAAATATAGAAATATAAAACAATACTCTTAAAGGAGATAATAATATGGACAAAAAACAATTAATCCTCGACGGAAAAGCAATACTTGGTATTGAATTCGGCTCAACAAGAATCAAAGGTGTTCTTATTGATGACTGTGGCGAAGTTCTTGCAGTTGGTGCTTTTGATTGGGAAAACAGCCTTGTAAACGGCATCTGGACCTATGCAGAGGAGGAATTTTTTGCAGGTCTTAAGGGTTGCTACAGCTCTCTTAAAAATGATGTTAAAGAAAAATACGGCATCACTCTCACAAGCTTCAAATCAATCGGTATCAGCGGTATGATGCACGGCTATCTCCCCTTTAATAAAGAGGGTGAATTGATTTGTCCTTTCCGCACCTGGAGAAACACCCTTGCAGGTGAAGCCGCAAGTAAATTAACAGAGGTTTTCGATTTCAATATTCCTGACCGTTGGAGCATTGCGCATCTTTATCAGGCTATTTTAAACGGCGAAGACCACGTTAAAGATATTGCATATTTCACAACTCTTGCAGGTTACATACACACTCTTCTTACCGGTGAAAAGGTTCTTGGTATCGGCGAAGCATCAGGTATGTTCCCCATGGAAGGCAACAATTACAGCGAAAAAATGCTCGATAGCTTTGATGCTCTTGTTGAAGAAAAAGGCTTCCCCTGGAAAATCAGAGATATTCTTCCCAAGGTTCTTGTTGCAGGTGACAAAGCAGGTGTTCTTACAGAAGCAGGCGCAAAGCTTCTTGACGAAGAAGGCGACCTTAAAGCAGGTATTCCTATGTGTCCTCCTGAAGGTGATGCAGGAACAGGTATGGTTGCTACAAACAGCGTAAGAGTTAAAACAGGTAACGTAAGCGCCGGTACATCCGTATTTGCTATGATTGTTCTTGAAAAGCTTCTTTCAAAGCTCTATCGCGAAATTGATATGGTAACAACTCCCGATGGTGCTCCCGTTGCTATGGTACACTGCAATAACTGCACATCCGACATTAACGCCTGGACATATCTTTTCAAAGAGGTTCTCGACCTTATGGATGCAGAGTGTTCAATGGGTGATTTATTTACCGCTCTTTTCCAAAAATCTGCAGAAGCAGACAAAGACTGCGGTAATCTTCTTTCCTACAACTATTTCTCAGGCGAATTCCTTACAGGCTTTGAAACAGGTAAGCCCCTTTTCGTAAGAGAGCCCGACAGCAAATTCTCTCTTGCAAACTTTATGAGAGTTCAGACCTTTACTGCTTTCGGTGGTATCAAAATCGGTATGGAAATCCTCGATAAAGAGAATGTTGCAATTGATAAAATCCTCGGTCACGGCGGTTTCTTCAAAACTCCCGTTATCGGTCAGAGCGTTTTAGCAGCTTGTATGAATGCTCCTGTTTCCGTTATGGAAACTGCAGGTGAAGGCGGCGCTTGGGGTATTGCAGTTCTTGCAGCATACGCAGTTAACAAAGAAGAAAATGAACTCTTCCCCGATTACCTTGACAACAAGATTTTCGCAACACAGAAAATGACAACTCTTGAACCCGATGCAGATATCGTTGAATCCTTCAACTTGTTTATGGAAAGCTACAAAAAAGGTCTTGAGGTTGAAAGAGCAGCGGTTGAAATGTAATTCGGAATTAAATTGAAAATTGAAAATGGAAAGTGCAAAATGTAGGGGAAGCGTTGCTTCCCCTACATTATAATTTACCACTGCTTTTATAATTTCTTAAGAATAAGTTAACTTTACCGCAACCACATTGACAAAACAAACCGCTTATTTTAAACTGAAATTACAAAAATTGGAAAGGAGCACACAATATGAGTACCGATTCAACCAACAAGCAACCTCGTCACCTTCACAAAAAGTCCGCCTTTTTGCTTATTATTGCAAGTGTAATTGTGGTGGCAATAGTGGGTATTCTTATAGGCTCCGCAGTCAAAAACCACAACGGAAATAAATTCAACTTAGATACTGCCGTATCACAAGCAATCAAAGAATATAATTCGCCCGATGACCCCGATACAGATGTTTACCCAACCGAATCCCACTTTATATACAGCAAAAAGAAAAGTGGCAATCAGATCACCGTATATCTGAAGGCCTCTTACGAAGAGTACACAATTGACAATCCCTTGGGTCTCGTGGAGCAATACGGCGGTAGCTGGTGTCCCTGCGCCATAACCTTCCGGATTAACGAGGACGGCAGTTATGAGCTGTTAGAATATTGGGAACCCGAAGACGGTTCCTACTATGCCTCAAGCATTAAAGAAAAATTTCCATTCCCCTATAACTTCGTTGCCATGTATGATATTCTTATGCCGCCTACTATTGATACAACTGAGGTTTGCGAGTATTTTAACTCACCCAAAACTGTAACATTTGTTTCCGCCAATAGCGGTCATTTATTCTGTGACGAAAAAGGCGATGCTACACTTATCTTAAATACCGAAACAAGCTATGCAACCCTTAATGTAAACGGCAAAAAAATCTTCACAGACTTCTATTGCTTCTTTGACTTTGACGAAAATGGCGACGAGGTACCCGTTTACATTTACCTTACGGACGTTGATAGCCTTCCCGATAGCGAATTTGAATACGACTTCACAGTTATCGACGAAAACACCCTCCGTGTCACCAATCTCCCTGAAGCCCCCACATTCACAAGAGTAACTAAATAGCAAAGCCTATCATCAACAGCAACTTGATATTTGCTAACTGCTACACTGCTGGCGACTGGCAGCTATTCTGGCATCTGGTAACTGGCATCTGGCATCTCAATAAAAAAACTCTTGCATTTTGCGTTTCCTTGTGATATAATATCAAAGCCTTATGACTCGGAGTATGGAGTAAGCCTTTTTTAAAGGGCGTTCACCTACCGTATTACTGGGTTATTTGGGAATATATTAATGAGGTGAAAAAAATGACACAGGCAGAAAAACAAGCAATCATTAAAGAATTTGCTACTCACGAGGGCGACACAGGTTCTCCCGAAGTTCAGATCGCTGTTCTTACAAAAAGAATCAACGACCTTAACGCACATCTTAAAAACAATATGAAGGACCACCACTCTCGTCGCGGTCTTCTTAAAATGGTAGGTCACAGAAGAAACCTTCTTGCATACCTTCAGAAGACAGATATCGAACGCTACCGTGCAATCATTGCTCGTCTTGGTCTTCGTAAATAATTCTTTAAAACAATGGGACAAACGGAAAACCGTTTGTCCCGTTAGCCGTTTTTTTAGGTAGTAATAAAGTGCTTAAAAAGGCTTTTATTTCCACATAGTTTGTGGTATAATATAGTGTATAATCCGCTGATTTAGGTTTTAGCGATAAAGAAAAGGACAAGCTTTTTGTGTTTTTCTTTGTTGCTAATCCATTGACGCGGAAATAAATAAAAAGAGGTAAAAAATTATGTTTTTCAAAGACTTCAGAACTTTTGAAACAGAAGTTGCCGGCAGAAAATTAGTAATTGAAACCGGTAAAATGGCTGGTCTTGCAAACGGTGCTTGTCTTGTTCGCTACGGTGAAACAGAAGTTCTCTGTACTGCAACAATGGCAGACAAACCCCGTGAAGGCGTAGACTTCTTCCCCCTTTCCGTTGATTTTGAGGAAAAGCTTTATGCAGTAGGCAGAATCCCCGGCTCTTTCCAGCGTCGTGAGGGTAAGGCATCCGAAAAGGCTGTTCTCACATCTCGTGTTATCGACAGACCTATTCGTCCCCTTTTCCCCAAAGATATGAGAAACGATGTTTCTGTTGTTGCAACAGTTATGTCCGTTGACCCCGACTGCTCACCCGAAATCGCAGCTCTCTGGGGTGTTTCCACAGCTATCGCTATTTCCGACATTCCCTGGGACGGTCCTGTTTCCAGCGTTTCTCTCGGCCTTGTTGATGGCAAATATGTTATCAACCCCACTCTTGAAGAGAGAGCAAAAACAGAAATGACTGTTACAGTTGCTTCAACTGACAGCCTTGTTGCTATGATTGAAGCAGGCGCTAACGAAATTTCCAACGAAGTTATGTTCGACGGTATTATGTTCGCTCACGAAGAGAACAAGAAAATCGTTGAATTTATCAAAGGCATTGTTGCTGAAATTGGCAGAGAAAAAATCGCATTCGAGTCAAACGACCCCAGCGAAGAGCTTTACGAAGCTATCAAAGCTTTCGCTATTGAAGATGTTAAGGTTGCTCTTGATACAGATGACAAGAGAATCCGTGACGAAAGACTTCGTCCCATCTACGATGCAGTTCACGCTGAATTTGACGAGAAATTCCCCGAAGAAGCAGACAAAATCGAAGACTGCCTCTACAAACTCCAGAAATTTGTTGTTCGCCGTTGGCTTCTTGACGAAGGCAAACGTGTTGACGGCCGTGGTATCAACGATATCCGTCCTCTTAACGCTCAGGTTGACCTTCTTTCAAGAGTTCACGGTTCAGGTATGTTCACTCGTGGTCAGACTCAGGTTCTTTCTATCACAACTCTCGGTACTGCTCGCGATGCACAGATGCTCGACGGTATTGACGAAGATGTAGAAAAGAGATACATCCACCACTACAACTTCCCCTCATATTCCGTTGGTGAAACAAAACCCTCAAGAGGCCCCGGCAGACGTGAAATCGGTCACGGTGCTCTCGCTGAAAGAGCTCTTCTTCCCGTTATCCCCTCAATGGAAGAATTCCCCTACACAATCCGTGTTGTTTCCGAGGTTCTTTCTTCAAACGGTTCAACATCTCAGGGTTCTGTTTGCGGTTCAACTCTTGCTCTTATGGCAGCAGGTGTTCCCATTAAAGCTCCCGTTGCAGGTATCTCCTGCGGTCTTATTTCCGAAGGCGACCGTTTCATGACAATGGTTGATATTCAGGGTCTTGAAGACTTCTTCGGCGATATGGACTTCAAGGTAGCTGGTACAAAGAACGGTATCACTGCTATTCAGATGGACCTTAAGGTTCACGGTCTTACTCCCGAAATCATCAAAGAAGCATTCCAGAAAACATATGATGCTCGTATGTATATTCTCGATGAAATTATGCTTCCTTGTATTGCTGAACCCAGAAAAGAGCTTTCCAAATATGCTCCCAAGCTTCTCACAACAAAAATTGATGTTGAGAAAATCGGTGATGTTATCGGTAAGCAGGGTAAAGTTATTCAGAAAATCTGCGCAGAATGCAACTGTAAGGTTGACGTTGAAGAAGACGGTACAATCTTCGTTACAGCAGTTGACATTGACGATGCAAACCGCGCTCTTGATATTATCAACACAATTGCAAACGACCCCGAAGTTGGCGCAATTTACAAAGGTGTTGTTACAAGACTTATGTCCTTCGGTGCATTCGTTGAAATTGCTCCCGGTAAAGAAGGTCTTGTTCACATTTCAAAGCTCGACGTTAAGAGAACAGAAAAAGTTGAAGACTGCGTAAACGTTGGTGACGAGGTAATCGTTAAGGTTACAGAAATCGACGACCAGGGCAGAATCAACCTTTCAAGAAGAGATGCTCTTATTGAAGTTGAAGGTCTTGTTCCCGAAAATGACGACGAACCCGAAAGAGAAAGACGTCCTCGCCGCAACAATTTCCACAAACGCGATAAAAGAGACTAATTAAAAACAAAAATCCACTCCGCAAGGGGTGGATTTTTAGAATAGAGTGAGTGTAATGAAGCTTTCATCTTTATATACCAGCGATAGAACAGTTTTATCTTTTGAGGTTTTTCCACCTAAAAAGACAGGCTCTGTTGAAACAGTCTATAACACAATTGCAGAATTGCAGTCTTTAAGACCCGATTATATAAGCGTTACCTACGGCGCAGGCGGTTCTTCTGCAAATAACTACACCTGTGACATTGCATCTCTTATTAAAAACAAATACGGGATTGAAGCAATGGCGCATCTTACTTGCGTCAACTCCACAAAAGAAGATGTTGACAGAGTTTTAAAAGAGCTCAAAGAAAATAATATTGAGAATATTCTGGCTTTGCGCGGTGACAAGAACCCCGATTTTGAGCCAAAAACAGATTTCATTCACGCCAATGACCTTGTTTCTTACATAAAAAGCCAAGGCGATTTCGGTATTTCTGTTGCAGGTTACCCTGAAACTCACTTTGAAGCACCTAACGGCAAGGTAGATATTGCAAACTTAAAAAATAAAGTTGACTGCGGTGCTCAAAGCATCGTTACACAGTTGTTCTTTAACAACTCATATTTCTATCGTTTCCGTGACAGATGCGATATGGCAGGAATAACTGTTCCGATTTCAGCAGGTATTATGCCCGTTACAAATAAAAACCAAATTGAACGTATGGTTTCAATGTGTGGTGCAAGTCTTCCGAGAAAATTTGTTAAAATGATTCAGAAATATGAAGACAGACCCGAAGCACTTGTTGACGCTGGTATTGCTTTCGCCATTGACCAGATTGTTGACCTTGTTTCAAACGCTGTTGACGGAATCCACATTTACACAATGAACAACCCCTATATTGCTAAAAAAATTACAGAAAGCATTAAAGGCTTGCTCTGATACTAAAAAATCCAACTGAAATTTCAGTTGGATTTCTTTTTTATATATTTAATTAAAATCACTATTGATGCGGCGAGGAGTGCAAAGACCACAACCGTCATCATAAATTTTACAGGGATTATATCGTAAATTTTATCTCCTAAAAGAGTTATGAGAATTATTCGGGGCATAACTCCGAAGAAAGATATTAAAATATATCTTACATAGCCCATATTACTCGCCCCAAAGAAAAGGCTTACAAAATCTATGGGAAAAACCGGCAAAAGTCTTGCAACATAAAGATACGGCGTTTTCTTATCACGAAGGGTTATGATTTTTTCGCCTTTTTTGGATTGCTTAAGCTTCTTTTCAACTCTTTCACCGCCTAAAAACTTACCGATAAAATAAGTTATATTAAGCTCTGAAAAAAGTCCGATTGCGTTTACAAGAAGACCGGGAAGAAAATCGAACGCCATTCCCACCGCCATATAGAGAACCGATGCAGGAATTACAAAAACTATGGCTTTAAGGGAATAAACACCTACAACCGCTGCACCCGCTTCAAAAAGAGTGTTTGTTTTTTCCACAAGTGCGCGAACATCTATATTAACAAGATCATTATATTTAAAAATAATAACAAAAAGAATTGCAAGAACAAAACTTGCTCTTAAGCCGATACCGACGGCACGTTTTGTTTTATTATTCATTGTGCCGTCCTTTCGTAAGCAAAATAATTATAAGTTGATATGTACTAATTCTCCGCCCTTTTCCCTTGATTCATCTGCAAGGAAAATTACCTTGTGACCGGGAACAGAATCGTAAATTGATGTGCATGAAATAGAGTGACTTTCACCACGTTGGAAGTTAACGAAATCCTCGGTAAGTCTTTCGTCTCCGCCGCTGTGACCTTCACCGGAAATATGGCTTAAATCTATAATTTCTTTATCAAAATAATTTTCTTTTCCGGGGTTCTGTGTTCTTACTTCAATAAAAGCGTGTTCGAATTCTCCGTAAATTTCGCCCTTTGTGCCGGTAACACGAATTGTTCTCAACGGCTCGGCAGAACCACCGGTCATATTGTGAGTACCTGTTGCTCCGCTTTTAAAATTAACGAGAACGCTCTGATGGTCAACAACATCGTTGTCACATTTATAAATGCATCTGCCGTAATCGCTATGCATAAGAAGCTCTTTTCTTTGCTCGTCTGTGGGGTTTTCAACATCCTCAATATCACGCCATACATAAACTGTCCACATATCAGGGTGGTCAAGATAAAGGCGCTTTGCACTGAAACGGCAATCATCCACATTGGGACAATCCACAAGACAACGTGTACCTGAATTTTCAGGGGCGTTTTCAGGCTTGAACTGCATTCTTGCACCAACTGAAGAAACGCTGACGGGCTTGTCCTCACCCATTAACCACATCATAATATCAAGGTCGTGACAGCATTTTGCAAGAAGCATTGAGGTATGGCATTTTTCAGAGTTCGCCCATTTACCGCGGACAAAGGATGTTGAAAGATGATGATAACTGACATTTTCAACTGTTTGAATGTTTATTACATCACCAATTTCACCATTTAAAATACGCTGCTTTATTGTTGAATAAAACGGAGTATAACGAAGCACATGGCAAATCATAACCTTATTATTATTGCGTTTTACCACTTCGATTAAACGCTCCATTTCCTCATCATTCACTGCAAAAGGCTTTTCAAGAAGCATATCATAGCCTCTTTCAAGAAGCGGAATTGATGTTTCAACGTGTTGCTCGTCCATTGTGCCGTTAATAACTGCATCAGCAAATTTTGGAGCTTTTGCAAGTTCCTCTGCAGAATCAAAACAAAATTCTTTGGAAAAACCAAATTTCTCGCTGACCATTTTCTGACGATATTTATCAGGGTCTGCTACCCCTACAATTTTAAGCTTTTCAGGGTATCTTAAAGAGAAATCGGCATAAGCCATCGACCTATGCCCTGCTCCTACTATTATTGCTGTTACGGGTTTAATTGCCATAAAAATCACTACCTAAGTGAGAATAATTATATGAATTTGTTTTATTTTGTTAAATTAATTGCCATTATATTTTCGCCAAAGCCCTTGAAAATTGTCTTGAATCCGTTTCTTTTGTAAAAACGAATTGCACCATAGTTCCAGATTCCTGCAATAAGCATTACACCTTTTACATTTTTGCTTTTTAAATCTTCCAAAAGCATCTGAATCATTTTTGAACCATAACCGCTATTCTGGTATTCGGGAAGCAAATCAATATGCAAATGTGCCGGATATTTTATTCCATAAAAAGTATAGGGAATGGGAAACAACCAGCTTCTTCTGCCGCTTTTTTTATCTAATTTATAAATTTCAGGAACGTCAATTTTCCTGAAAAGTTTTTGAAATCTGCGATAATCGGGTTCGCATAAAACATACCCTACCGCCTTGTCCGTTTCGTCAACAAGAACAAAGCAGGAATCGTAACATTCACGGGCATAATATGTAGAAAACATTTTCGCCATTCTATTTCCTACAACCTCATCATTTATGCTAAGTTCCCCTGCAGTCATTCGGCAGACATATTCAACGTCTTTAATATCGTCTGCTCTCATTCTTCTGATAGTAGCCATTATTGCTTTTCTCCGGATGTTTTCTTTCTCTTCTGCACCTTTTCACGAGTTCCGTCAGGGCGCTGAATAACTGTATTATCAAGAGTATTTTCAAGAGATTTTCTGAATGCGGCAACATATTCCGCACGGAGAGCTTTCTGCTCTATTTTCTCTTCTTCTGTCAATTCCTGCTCACGTGCTTTGCGAGCAAGAAAATTTATTCTGTCAATTTTTTCGGGAGTTATCATATTAAAATCCTTTATTATAAAATTAATTTATACATTTACATTAATGTAGTATAGCACATATTTTATTTTTTGCAATGAGTTTATTAAAATGTATTTAAAAAGAGCCTTTCTCACGAAAAGCTCTTTTTATATGGATTTTCTCTTGTCCTTTTTATAAACAAATCAAATTCCTCTTGGCTGATTAATTCAGGGAAAGAGAGAATTTTAAGAGGCACACCCTCACCGCCATGGTAAGAGGGTTGCTCATATTCGTAACCGTTTATTTTAAAGCCTAATCTGTCATAAAACTTAATTCGTTTTATTTGTTGCTCTGTTTCAGGAGCTTCTGCTTCAAGGATTATAGGCTTTTTATAAGTTGCTTTTACAAGCTCAATAGTTTTTGAGCCATAACCGCCTGCCCGTTTTTCTTCGTCAATAGCAATATGCTC
Organism: Acutalibacteraceae bacterium; assembly: GCA_045542535.1. Classification (GTDB taxonomy): domain Bacteria; phylum Bacillota; class Clostridia; order Oscillospirales; family Acutalibacteraceae; genus DTU089. The sequence continues at coordinate 44,715 of JAZQLF010000035.1, forward strand.
AATGAAAACAAACTCTTGGAAATCCCATAATGCGATAAAGCCTACATCGGTTTTGCCATCAAAAATCTCTAAAAATTTGAAATACTTATTTTCTAAACATTCTTTCTGGTCTAAAATGTCACGGCGTTCCTCGTAAGGAAACGCCGCTGTCATTTTACTGATAACCAAATCGAATCTTTCTTCGGTAATCGGTATTAATTTCATATTACTTAATCTGTGTACCTGCAGGAACGCAGTCGGGAACAAATACTACCTGACAACCGCAAGCACCGTTTGTTGCTGCAAGGAGCATACCATTACTCTGAACGCCTGAGAATCTTGCAGGTTCAAGGTTTGCAATAACAATAATCTTTTTACCAACAAGCTGTTCGCAGGTATATTCGCTCTTGATTGAAGAAACGATAACTCTGTTTTCACCGCTACCGTCATCAAGAGTAAGCTTTAAGCAACTGTGAGATTTTCTGATTTCCTGTGCTTTGAGAATTTCGCAAACTCTGAGGTCGAGCTTTTCAAAATCTTCAATGGAAACTGTGTTCTCTTTAAGAGGAACGAAAGCATCTGCTTCGCCATAAACGTGCTTATCTTCGCTTTCAACAACCTCTTCTGCCTTTGCTGCTTCTTCCATTTTTACTTCTTCCTCTGTTTTGGGGTAGGAGAAGTCAAGAAGACCAACATATCTCTGGGGTTCGATTGCGAAAAGGAAGAGATAAAGACGAGGACCTTTTTCCTTGTCTATGAGAAGCTTATAAACATTCTTGAAGAATGCGCCCTGAATTGTCTTAAGCTCTTTTTCGTCAAGCTCGCCGCCGTTGATTTCCTTCGGAATAGCGTAAAGCTTTTTGTTAAGCTCATCAAGGTCGTAGCCACCTGCAGAAATATATTCAAAGAGAGCTTTAATTTCTGCTTTCTGAGTTTCGTTGAGAGTTTCATAAACCTCCCAGTTACGACCTGCTCTTAAGCGGTTAACCTGGTCGGGAGCGCAGTTTTCAAGCCAATATTTTGCCTTGTCAAGTCTTGCACCAAACTGCTGGCTCTTATAGGGAGTTCCGATTTTCTCGAAAACAGTTTCAAGCATGGGAACATTAAAGTCAACAACGCTACCAAGCTGAACAAGAAGGCTCATAGGAACAGTTTCAAGAACTCTGTCGTCAACTGTTGTGTTATACATAATATCCTTCTGAGCATCGTTTGCAGTGCCGTCCTTAACAGCGTTATACATTTTATCGAACTCAAAATACTGTCTTAAGATACCATCATCGAAGCAGAAGTCAAATGCCTTGAGAGGTTCTGTTTTTGAATAAAGCCACAAAATAACTTCGGGCTCATAGATTTTAAGAAGTGTTTCGGGAGTAAGGTTAAGACCTGAAGAACCGGACATTTTACCTGTTGTACCCTTGATACCGATAAACTCATAACCCTGGAAGAGAGGGGGCTCATAACCAAAGATTTTCTTTGCAATATCTTTACTTGTATCGTAGCTACCGTGGGGGCTTGCGTGGTCCTTTCCGCCGGGTTCGAAGTCAACGCCCTCGTACATCCAACGCATAGGCCAGTCAATTTTCCAAGCAAGCTTACAGTTAAAGTCCTTTGTAAAATCAAAGGAACCCTTGTGACCGCATTCGCAAGTATATTCTGCCTGAGTGCAGTCATCGCTCAAGGAAACGATTTTAGTTGTGTCCTTACCGCATTCGGAGCAGTAGATGCTAACGGGGTAATATGCCTCGCGCTCACCCTCCTGAACGGGCTGTGTACGGTGAGAAGCAAGAATATCGAAAATTTCTCCGCGCTTTTTAAGAGAATGGAGAATATGCTCTGTATATTTACCGCTTCTGTACATTTCTGCCTGATGGCGATAGTCCATATTGATACCGAATTTTACGATTGAACGTTCAAATTCGTGCTCAAAATATTCAGCATAGGTTTTTTCTTCTGTATCAAAGGGGTTTTTAACGTCAACATAGGGGCAACCGATATATTTTTCCATATCGCTGTCAATAGCTGCAACGTTAACAGGAACCTTTCTCATACGGTCAAACTCGTCCCAGGAGAAAAGAAGCTTTGCTTTTTTACCTTTCTTGATAAGTGCGCGAACAACAAAATAGCTTGTTGCGATATCACGGAAGTTACCGATATGAATTGAACCGGAGGGGCTGATACCTGCGGCGCAAACATATTCTTCCTTATCGGGATTACGTCTGATAATACGGTCGGCGATTATTTCGGACCAATGCATTGAAATCACACTCATTTCCTAAAATGATATATAAATACATAATTTAACAGTTTAGTATTTTACAATATTTGCAGATTTATGTCAAGCGCAAGACCTGGTAAAAACCTTTGTTAATCAATAAAAATTAAATTTATCTTAAAAATCAAATAAAAAGGTAAAAAACTGTTGCTAACTCTACTATTTTTTGGTATATTTATTATGTGTTTTTATGTATTGAATTTATAGGAGGATTTGTGGATGTTAAAGCTGTTGCGCTACTTAAAACCGCATAAGCATTTTGCGTTGTTTACGCTGTTTCTTGCAGCTATAAACAACGTGCTTACCCTTGGCTTCCCGTTGTTGCTTTCCGAAATCATCAACGAAGGCATCAACAAGGGCGATTTAAACTCCATTAAATCCGATGGTATAATAATGCTTGTTTGCTGTTTTATTGCAATGCTTGTTTCCATTGCAAACAGCTACTGCTCAAGCCGGGTTTCAACAAGCTTTGCAGGAGAGCTTCGTGCAGATATTTTCAACAAGGTTGAATCCTTCTCCCAAGGTGATATTGATAAAATCGGCATCCCCTCTCTTATTACAAGAACAATTAACGACATCCGTCAGGTGCAGGATTTCATTCTTATGAGCCTTCGCACAATTATTTCCGTGCCGATTATGCTTATCGGCGGAACAATTATGGCAGTTATTATGGACCCGGGTCTTTCCCTTGTTCTTCTTATTGTTCTTCCTGTTATTGCGATTATAGCACTTCTTGTGGCAAAAAAGATTTTGCCCTTCTTTGATAAAATTCAGAAAAAGGTTGATAAGCTTAATCTTATAATCCGTGAAAAAATCAGCGGTATAAGAGTTATTCGTGCATTTAATCGCACAAAGCATGAGGACAAGCGTTTCAAGGATGCAAACGATGATTTAACAGGAATGGTTGTTACTGTTCAGAGAATTTTTGCTTCGCTTATTCCTATTGTAACTCTTCTTGCATTTTTACTTATCATTCTTCTTGTGGCTATCGGTTATGTTCAGATTAACCGCCTTACAGATGCAGTTGAAATTCAAAATACTATCGGTGATTTGCAGGCATTTATTATTTATCTTGTTTTTGTTGTTATTGCTCTTTCCAACGCGGCGGCAATGTTCATCATGCTCCCAAGAGCTAAAATTTCCGCAAATCGTATTAACGATGTTCTTGAAATGCAACCCGAAATGGAAATTCTTCAAAAAGAAGACAACAATTCGGAAAAGGGTGTTATCGAATTCCGCAACGTAAACTTCAGATATAAGAACCCCGATGGTAACTATACCGATGTTCTTAAAGATGTGAGCTTTACTGCAAATCCGGGCAAGGTTACTGCCATTATCGGTGGTACCGGTTCAGGTAAATCAACAATTCTCAATCTTATACCCCGTTTCTATGATGTAGCGGACGGTGCAGTTTTCCTTGATGGTTATGATGTTCGCCAGATGGATTTTGCATCAATCTATTCTAAAATCGGCTACATTCCTCAGCAGGCTTTCCTTTTCAGCGGAACAATTGCAGATAATCTTCGCTATGGTAAGGAAGATGCTACTGATGCTGAATTGTGGCGCGCCCTTGAAATCGCACAGGCTAAAGACTTTGTTGAAAAGCTCCCCGACGGGCTTTACAGTATGATTTCCCAAAACGGAACAAACCTTTCCGGCGGCCAGAAGCAAAGGCTTTGCATTGCCCGTGCCATTGTAAAGGAAGCTCTCTTCTATATGTTTGATGACAGCTTCTCCGCTCTTGACTTTGCAACAGACGCTCGTCTTCGCGCGGCTTTGAAAGAAAATCTTAAAAATTCATCTATTCTTATTGTGGCTCAACGCGTTGGCACAATAATTGATGCAGATAAAATAATCGTCCTTGACAGAGGCCAGGTTGTGGGTACAGGTACTCACGAAGAGCTATTAAAAACCTGCGACGTTTACAAGGACATTGTTGCATCCCAGCTTAGTGAAGAGGAGGCAACAAAATGACAAGAAAACCCAGACAGCTTGACGAAAATCGTCAAAGACTTCTTGAAATGCGCCGAAACACCCGAAAAATGCGCTATTCCTCATATCGCTCTGTCCAAAAGGGCGAGGAAAGAGCAAATCATTTTGGCGAAACGATGAAGCGCCTTTTAAAATACCTTGTAGAGCACAAGGGCGGTTGTGTAATAGTTTTCATAACCTGTATTTTAAGTACGGTTTGTAATGTTATCGGACCCTCCTATATAGGTGACGCTCTTGATGTTCTCAATGAGCAGGTTGCTCTTAAAATTGAAGGGTATGAGATTTCCGCGGAAAGCCTTATTCCTTATATTCTTATGCTTCTTGCGGTGTATGGCGGCATGGCAATTTTCTCCTTTGTTCAGCAGTTCACAATGGCAGGAATAACTGCAAAGGTTGTTCGCCGATTGAGAGAGGATTTAAATACAAAGCTTTCCCGCTTACCCCTTAAATTCTTCGATTCCAATGCCAAAGGCGATATTCTTTCAAGACTTATTAACGATATTGATAATATCAGCAATACTCTTCAACACAACTTAGTTTCCGTTGTAACATCAATCATCACTATTGTTGGCGTTTTCGTAATGATGATTATAACAAACTGGTTCTTAACCCTTGTTATTGTTCTCATTGTTCCCCCTGCAGCAGCAATTGCATTGAGCATTATGAAGGTTTCAAAGAAGCTTTTCAAAACTCAATGGGACAGAACGGGTGAGCTTAACGGCCACGTTGAAGAAATGTACACAGGTCATAAAATTGTTCGTCTTTTCGGTCAGGAGCAATTAGCTGTTGACGAATTCAACGATATCAACGACGAATTGACAGATGTCAGCCGAAAGGCGCAGTTCATTTCGGGAACAATCGCTCCCTTCATTAACCTTATTGACAACTTTGGTTATATTCTTATTGCCATTATCGGTGGCTATCTTATAGTAAACAACGGCATTTTCTCCGTTAACGGCACAGTTCTTTATGATATGGGTGGCAGCTTCACAATAGGTGGTATTCTTACCTTTATTACCTATTCAAAGCTTTTCACATCTCCCATTTCTCAACTTGCTCAAATCGTAAACAATTTGCAATCAAGTATGGCTTCATCTGAACGAGTTTTTGCTGTTCTTGACGAGCCGGAAGAGGTTGCAGACAAACACGGAAAAGAAATTGAATTTAAAGATGTTCTTAAATTCGAAAATGTTTCTTTCTCCTATACACCTGACAAGCCCTTAATGGAAAACCTTGATATTTCTGTTAAATGCGGTGGTCTTGTAGCTCTTGTTGGTCCAACGGGCGCAGGTAAAACCACATTCGTTAATCTTCTTATGCGTTTCTATGATGTAAACGACGGCAAGATTACCATTGACGGAACTGATATTCGCGATATTCCGAGAGATGCTCTTCGTTCCCTTTATGGAATGGTGCTTCAGGACACATGGCTCTTTAACGGCACAATAAAAGATAACATTCGTTACGGCAGACTTGATGCTACCGACGAAGAAGTTATCGCCGCAGCAAAAGCCGCCCACGCAGACGAGTTCATCGCAGAACTTTCCGAGGGTTATGACACAGTTCTTGAAGAAAACGGCGAAAACCTTTCCCAAGGCCAAAGACAGCTTCTCACAATCGCCCGTGCACTTTTAAAAGACCCGAAAATTCTTATTCTTGACGAAGCCACAAGCTCCGTTGACACGAGAACAGAGCTTCTTTTACAGGCGGCTATGAGCGAAATTATGAAAGGCAGAACCAATTTCGTTATTGCTCACAGACTTTCTACAATTAAGAAAGCTGATGAAATTCTCTTTATTGACAAAGGTACTGTAAAAGAAAGAGGAACTCACGAAGAACTTCTCAAAAAAGGCGGTCTTTATGCCGATATGTATTACAGTCAGTTCGGCGGAAAAGTTTCCGATAAAAAATTAGACACCGATTTTTAAATTTGTTAATTATCTGAAAGGACAGATTAGGATATGAAAAATACAGAAAAATCCATGGAAAAACTCGTTGCTCTTTGCAAAGGCAGAGGCTTTGTATATGCTGGCAGCGAGATTTACGGCGGTCTTGCAAACACTTGGGATTACGGTCCTCTCGGTGTTGAGCTTAAGACAAACATCAAAAATGCTTGGCGCAAAAAATTCATTCAGGAAAACCCCTACAACGTAGGTCTTGACAGCGCTATTCTTATGAATCCTCAGACTTGGGTTGCATCAGGTCACTTAGGCGGATTCTCCGACCCTCTTATGGACTGCCGCGAATGTAAAACTCGTCACAGAGCAGATAACCTTATTGAAGATTTTGACGGCACTAACGTTGCAGGCTGGACAAATGAACAGATGATGGACTACATCAAGGAAAAAGCTATTGCTTGTCCTTCTTGCGGTAAGCATAACTTTACTGATATTCGTCAGTTTAACCTTATGTTCAAAACATTCCAGGGCGTTACAGAAGACAGCAAAAACGAGCTTTATCTTCGTCCCGAAACTGCTCAGGGTATCTTTGTAAACTTCGCAAATATTCAAAGAACAACAAGAAAGAAAGTTCCTTTCGGCGTTGCTCAGATTGGTAAATCATTCCGTAACGAAATCACTCCCGGTAACTTCATTTTCCGCGTTCGTGAATTCGAACAGATGGAGCTTGAATTCTTCTGCAAGCCCGGTACAGATCTTGAATGGTTTGAATACTGGCGTGGCTTCTGCCGTGACTGGCTCTATTCTTTAGGTATCAAAGAAGAAAATCTTCGTCTTCGTGACCACGATCCCGAAGAGCTTTGCTTCTACTCAAAAGCAACAACTGACTTTGAATACCTCTTCCCCTTCGGTTGGGGCGAGCTTTGGGGCGTTGCTGACAGAACAGATTACGACCTTACTCAGCACATCAACACATCGGGCAAGAGCCTTGACTACTTTGACCCCGAAACAAATGAGAGATATATTCCCTATGTTATCGAACCCTCTCTCGGTGTTGAAAGACTCTTCCTTACAATTCTCACAGAGGCTTATGATGAAGAGGTTGTTGATGCAGAAAAGAACGATACTCGTGTTGTTCTTCGTCTTCATCCCACTCTTGCACCCTTCAAATGTGCAATTCTTCCCCTTTCAAAGAAGCTTAATGAACAGGCAACAGAGATTTTCACAAAGCTTTCAAAGAAATTCAATGTTGACTTTGACGATGCAGGTTCAATCGGTAAGAGATATCGCCGTCAGGACGAAATCGGTACACCCTTCTGCATTACTTATGACTTTGACAGTATTGAAGACGGCTGCGTAACAGTTCGTGACAGAGATACAATGGAACAGGTTCGTATTTCAATTGATGAGCTTGAAAACTACATCGAAGAAAAGATTGCGTTTTAATTAAACAATAAAAAACAAAGCAGTAGGCAAAAACCTACTGCTTTTTGTTTATTTTAATTTCAAAACTGCATTGTAATCAGAAATTCCATAGTTACCTGCAGAGTGCTTTAACACTTCATAAAAATCAAGCTCTTCGCCCTGTGCTCCGTGGAGTTTTTTATTGAGAATTTTAAGTATTGGGTTTAATCTTTTAAGAACCTTAAGGAAGGTTTCTCCGAAGGGTGTATCTTCCGTGTAGGGTTGGTCACCGCAGAACATATTTCTTACAAGGCTCACAAGATAATCAAAAAATCTGTCATTCTTCACATCGGGATGAGCTTTTACAAAAAAAAGTCTTGCAATTTTTCCAACGGACCATGTATAAAGAATTTTACCGACAAATTTAACGGGTTTGTATAGTGCGGTTTTATCGCCAATGCCGAATTTGCCAAGAACCTTTTCGGGATTATCTTTCATTCCGCCGATTAAGGTTATTAACATTCTGTCAAACTGATCCTGAAGATACTGCTCTCCTGTTTTTCCGTTTTTGTCCCACTGAAACTCGGGAACAGGAATACTTTTTATTTCAACTGTGTTTTCATCCTCAATTGTAACAAGGCGCATAAATGCGGGGCAACCGATAAGAGAGCCTGTGCAAACATCAAAGAATTTATTACCTTTTTCTGTTTCAACAACATTCACACTCTGGTTGTGCATATGACCTGTGAAAATAAGATGAACTCCGTTATCCGCAAGAGTTTCAATAAGCTTTTTGCTTTCTTTCTGACGAGCATCAGGAATAAGAGCAAGAACAGGCTGACCTGGAAGAACGGGATAATGCTCCATTGCAATCATCATTTTGCCGTCTTCTTTTGCTTTTTTAGCTTGGCTCTCGATCCATTTTAAGAACTCGTCATCATAAGTCTTGTTTTTACCCTCGGCAGTATCGTTACACAATACTAAAAGACGAACATCTTCGGAAAGCTCTGCTACATAAGAAAGATGCTCTTCGTTAAATTCGATAGCATCGTTATAACCGAATTCACCATAATAGCTTAAAAGGTCTTTAAATTCAATACCCTCTGCCGACTCTCTTTCTCCACCCTTATATTGGAAAGGATTAGGTTCAATATCGTGACCTGCGGTAACAACGAAAATTCTTTTACCGCTTTCTTTTAATGCTTTAAGCTCTTTTGAATATTCAATATGACTTTCCTTTTCTCCGTTAAAGGAAAGATCGCCTGCTATAAGAATTATATCTGCTTCGGTGCTATTTTTGAGATATTCATTAGCAGCTTTGTTTATAGCAGCAGTTTCTGCGTAGCATTTCTGCTCGTAATCCATAAAAGCTTCATAACCCGTACCATAAGCCCCAAGGTTTTCGCTAAAATAGTGAGGATCGGTAATAACAAAGAATTTTAATTTTTTCATTCTTTCACCTCGAAAATTGTAAGCCTGTGCAGTGCTCTTGTTGAAGCCATATAGAGATATTTTTGATTTTCTTCACCCTTGAAAGCATCATCTTTATCGTACACAATTACATTATCGAATTCAAGTCCTTTTGTAAGCGCTAACGGCATAACAATAGGATTATGGGAAAGTTCAAAGGATTTATTATCGCAAATTCTCAAACCGTCTATTTCTGCTTTAAGCTCATTATAAACTGCTATTGTTTCTTTAAGATTTCGGGTAATTATGCAGGTTGAAGGACTGTTTTCAGCTAATTCTTTCACTGCATTTTTAAAATCTGCAATATTACCGCTGATTTCTTTAACATCTTCTCCCGAGCGCTCAAAGATTTCATATCTCTTTTCTTTGGGAAGAAGATTTAACGCAAAGCTATTGATTTCCTTTGTGGAACGGTAGCTTTTATTAAGTGTGAGCGTTTTTGCATTATAAATCTCTGCAAGTTCTTCCTTGCTTGTAGTATTAAGCTGTGAAACAATTGCCTGATTTGTGTCTGCAAGAAGAGTAACTCTTGCTCTCGGGAACATTTTCAGAATAAGCTTGTGCTGAATATATGAAAGGTCCTGAGCTTCGTCTATAAGAATATGCTTTACGCCTGAAAGTACCGCAGACATGCCGAGAACAGATTTTACATAAACCACGCCAAGAGCATCTTCAAATTCAAGATAGCCTTTATCAAGAGTGGCTTTTGTATCAAGAAGCTCGGGGCAATTAATTTCTTCTGCATATTTTTCCAAAAGCTTAAAGTAAACTGCAATGGGGTCAACAAGAATTGCGGATTTAATCATTTCGGCAGCATACTGCTTTACTTCTCTGCGCTTCGCTTTGAAAAGCTTTGCAGTATCTTCGTCAATTTCAGAATCTGCATCTATATGAAGATAAATCTCTTCTCTGTGGCTGATAAAATATTCGTCAACAACGCCCTGAATATACGCTGCAAGGCGTTCCCCTCTTGATTTTTGAGAGTTTTCCGTATCACTTAAAAATCTTTCTAAAAGTGCTTCTTTTGAAAAAATAACATCGCCGAACAGAGTAATATCGCTGAATTCAGGTTCGCAAACATCTGTATCTGTTTCAAGGAAATCAACAAATTCTTTACTCAATTTAATTTCTGCGCTTTTGCTGCGACGAGTGTCACCATTTATGATGCTCTCTGCAAGAGAATAGTAGTCGCCCGTTGAAACAGTGGGAAGCTCCGCCGCAAAAATCGTATAGAAGGATGCATAGTTAATAGGCATTTCACCAAGCTCAGGAATAATATCTGCAACATAGCTTGAGAAAATATCGTTGTTTGAGAACATTATAATTTCCGCAGAGCTGAGCTCTGTGCGGTTCTGATAAAGAAGATATGCGAGTCTGTGGAAGCCAACAGAGGTTTTTCCGCTTCCTGCAGGACCCATAACAAGAAGATTTTCGTTATCTGTGTAACGAATTACCTTGTTTTGCTCTCTTTGAATACTGTTTACAATAACCTTTAAATGCTCACTCGATGAAGAAGAAAGCACATCTCTTAAAATATCATCATCAATTTTAAGGTCACTATCTACATAGTATTTCAATTTACCATTTTCAAACTTAAACTGCCTTTTAAGAAGCAAATCACCGCTGATTTTCCCTGACGGTGCTTGAAAGTATGCTTTGTCTTCAAAATCTTCATAGAAGAGTGATGCTATTGGTGCGCGCCAGTCGCAAACAAGCATCTCGAAAGTATCGTGCTTCTGAAGAGTTCTTAAACCGATATATATTGTTTTTTCACGGGAAGCTTTATCACCCTTAAAATCCACCCTTGCAAAATAGGGGGCATTACGAAGCTTTTTATAGAAATAAATATCTCTTGATGCTTCTTCGGAATATATAAACTGCTTTTCCATTTCGTGATGGATTTGAGTAAGCTCCATTCCCGAATACATACCGCCGTTGGGATTGTCCATATTAAAGTCCTCACCCATAATCTTTACATTGGCTTTGTATTCTTCAATAAGCTCGCCTAAACGTACAATTTCATTGTCTAAAAACTCTTGTACCTTTTGGGCATTCTGTTCTTCGATTTTCATATCTTTACCGAGCAAAACACTACCTCCGAAAACAAAAAATATGGTATCTGCAAAAGTTAATGATACTATAAATCTCTGCTATATGCAAGTATTGTAATTTTTATTTTTTTATGGTATAATTGGTATATAGAAAAGGGCTACTGTTATAAGTAGCCCTTTAATTTTTGTATGAAACAAATCGGTGCTTCAATTTCTTGAAGCACCGATTTTAATTTTAGAACATTCTTCTGATTAAAGCACAGTCGAGAACATCAATATAACTATCACCGCTCATATCGTTAGCTGTGAAGAAATAGCTATGTTCTTCTGCATAAGTTTCTTTCTTGAGACCAACATTCATTGCTTTCTGATAGTCATTACCGTCAACATCGCCGTCGCCGTCAACGTCACCCATAACAATGAATAATTTGTACTCTAAAAGCTCACCTGTGCTCTTAAGAATTACTCTCATTGTTGAACCTGTACCAACAAATGCTTCACCTGCAAGTTCCTCACCCAAGTAGTTTCTGAATTCAACAATTACTTCATCCGGGTTGTAACCGCCTTCTTCAATAACTTTATCTTTAAGTGAATCAACTGTTGTTTCGGGGTCAATAACACTTTCCTCGTGACCCTTGGTTGCATCAAGCTCGGTTCTTAAATCTTTAAGAGCCTGAGCTGCTTCATCAACAGTTGTCTGATAGTCTGAGGGAAGATTTTTGTCAAGTGCATTATCAACTTCTGCAACCTTATCCTTATACTGTTGGAAGGCTTCCTCATCATAGATGGGATTACCGTTTCCATCATCATTTACAAGATTATCAGCTTCTGTTTTAGCATTATTATAATCTGTATAATCTGCTCTTTCCTGAGCGGCATCAACCACCTGCTGAAGTTTTTCAGTTACTTCATCCAACTGATCTTGTGCACTTGCAGGAAGGTCATCGCTTACTTTTTCTGCTTCTTCAAGAGCATCCTTTGCTGCCTGAACAGTTTCATCAGTGTATTTATCAGGATTATTTACGATTTCTTCAAGAGCATCAACCACAGCATCAAAACCTGTGTAATCTGCTTTTTCTTGTTTATTAGCAATAACCTGATTCATAGCATTGGTTATTGAATCAATTGTTCCCTGTTCGCTTGAGGGAAGGTCCTTGCTGATAGCGTCTGCAACATCTTTAACCTGCTGAGCTGCATCAACAGTTGCCTGAGTATATTTGTCGGGGTTGTTTACAATTTCTTCAATCTGCTCATATGCATTATTGAAATCTGTATAATCAGCTTTTTCCTGTTTGTTAGCAATAACCTGATTCATTGCATCGGTTATTGAATCAATTGTTCCCTGTTCACTTGCAGGAAGCTCTTTGCTGATAGTGTCTGCAACATCTTTAGCCTGCTGAGCTGCATCAACAGTTGCCTGAGTATATTTGTCGGGGTTGTTTACGATTTCTTCAATCTGCTCATAAGCTTTGTCGAAATCTGTATAATCAGCTTTTTCCTGTTTGTTTTCGATAACCTGATTCATTGCATCGGTTATTGAATCAATTGTTCCCTGTTCGCTTGCAGGAAGGTCCTTGCTGATAGTGTCTGCGACATCTTTAGCCTGCTGAGCTGCATCAACAGTTTCTTTTGTATAGTTATCGGGATTATTTACGATTTCTTCAATCTGCTCATAAGCTTTGTCGAAATCTGTATAATCAGCTTTTTCTGAGAGAGCATCGTTAGCAGCTTTAAGCTTCGCGAGTTCTTCATCAACTTCAGCCTGAGTAAAGTATTCGTTGCCCATGAATATGTCGGTATTAACATTGTTAAATGCATTTTCAAGAGCAGTGAAGGATTCATCTGTGTAAGTTCCGTCATTTCCTGCTGTAACAGTTTGTTCAACGCTGTTATAAAGAGAATACAATTCTTTGGCATCGGTCATATTGAGTGTTACAGGAATGTGAGCGTGGTAACGAGTTGTTGTTCCTGTAGCATTATCTGTTTCAGCCCAACCAAGTCTTAAAATATATGTGTAGCTTCTTTCAGAGTCTCCGGTAATTTTGTAGATATAATCTGCAGAAGCGGAGGATTCCTCTGTAATTGTTGTAGAAGAATTAAGTAAGCCATCTGTTGAAAGGCTATTGCCTGAATTATTAACCCATGTTGTATGGTGTGCCATATCGCCGTTAGTATCCGCAGAATACATAACAACACCGGTAACAACGCCTGCATCAACATATTCTTTACAGAAGAGTTTCTTTGCCTGGTTTACTGTAACAACATCGGAATTCAAACAAGTATTTCCGGTGGGTTCCGAAACAAGCTCGTTTGGCTCAAGACAAGAAATCTTAAGTGATTCCAAATTAATTGTATATCCTGCAGTGTCTGCATTGTTTACAACAAGATCTGTTTTTATTCTTATCTTTTCGTCATTTACTGTCTGTACGAAATTGTAAGAGGTTGATGCAACAGAGAACTTGAATGCGCCGTTATACGCATCGGCAACATCTTCATTTGTGAAAGAATCTCCTGTGCTACCGGGATCGGTTGTTGCTCCGAGAAGCTTATTATACGCATCAACAAGTGCATTCTCTGCTTCGGTAACAATATGCTGCTTACTTGCGGGAAGATTTTTGCTAAGACCATCATCGATTGCTTTAACCTCTGCCATAAATGTATCATAGCTTGATTTTGTATAAGCATTTTTATCAACATTTAATGCAATATCCATATAGAGATTATATGTTGTGTAGTCTGCTCTGCCCTCTACGGTGCTGAGCATCTCATCAAGCGCATCGGTAGCATTCTTGATTTTCTCACGGTTTTCCGCTGTATCGGGAAGGTCTCTATCAAGCTTATCTGCTTCTTCAAGAGCATCCTTTGCATCCTGAACATTTTGCTCTGTATAATCGTCAGGATTGTTTACAATATTCTGAACTTTATCATATGCTTCTTCAAATTCGGAATAATCAGCTTTATAATCCTTATTATCAACAGCCTCTTTAAGAGCATCGGCTACTGCATCAACCTGTTCTTGCTCACTTGCAGGAAGCTCTTTATCGAGAGCAACAGCATCATCATATGCTTTCTGAACAGCATCAAGAGTTTCATCTGTGTATGTTCCCTCGGGAGCATTGAGAATTTTCTCTGCCTCGGTCATAGCGTCATTAAGGTCGGAATAATCCGCACGCTTTGTTTCTTCCAAGTCTGTAATTGCATCAATGATAGCCTGTGTTGCTTTATCAATAGTTGCTTGATTTTCTTCTGTTGCGAGAAGCTTCTTGTCAAGATTGTCATCAACTGTTTTTACAGTTTCAACAAACTCTGCGTATGCTTCTTCATCATAAAGAGCATTTCCTCTTGAGTCGCTGTTATTTGAATTGATGATTTCTTCTGCTTTAACATAAGCATCGAAATATTCACTATAATCTGCACCGGTTTCAAGCTGTTCAAATGCTGCATACAATTTTGCATATTCGGTATTAACCGCATCCTGAGTGTAGTATTTATCACCATACACCATATCTTGAGGAGTTGCCTTGCATGCTTCATTCAGTTTAAGAAGAGTTTCAAGAGTATAAGATACATCGCTTTTACCCTTTAAAATATTACAAGCCTGTTCATAAAGAGAATTAAGCGCACGAGCATCAGTAAGCTTAACAGTTACAGGAATATGTACGTGGCGGTTTACTGTAGTTGAAAGGTTAACAAGATTGTCAAGAACGTGCTTTTCTCTGTAACCCCAACCTAAACGCCAGGAGTAAACTGCTTCAAAACCTGTTGCGTCACCTGAAGCGCCACCGCTGAAGCCGTTGCAGATGATATTTGATGTAGCATAATGAGGGTCAGTAGTGATTTTTGCACCATAAGAAATCAAGCCATTGCTTATGAAGGAAGAACCTTTGGAGTTTTCTTTGTCAAATACCCAGGTTGTATTACGACCGATTGTACCTGTTCCGTCGGAAGCCTGAATATATGCACCATTTGCATCCTTGGCTGCTTTTTCTACGCCTTCGATTACAACATTAAGGAAGCCATCTGTAAAAGCGACACCCTCGGGTACTACAACACTTTCCAGGTTATGACATCCAGCGTCAGGAGTTTCTCTGTCTTGGCAGGTTGTGTCCCCTGCTTTAACCATAGAATACTGTAAACCGTAAATAAATGTATCGTAGTTGTCATTTGTGCTTTCAAGATAAAGCTTTGTTTCAAGGGCAAATTTCTGACCGTCATAGGTCTGCATGAATGTGTACTCTGTGTTACTTACTTCAAAATCAAGAGTACTGTTACCTAAGTTATCAGCTAATTCATCTGAACTGAAGGAGTTGTCATTACCAACCTCGTAGAACTCAAGCTTAGCATAAGCAGCTCTAAGTGCATCTACAGCTGCATCTACCTGTGCCTGCTCGCTTGCAGGAAGTGTTTTGCTGAGATTTTTGTTAATTGTATAAACTTCTTCTTCAAATACAGCAAAGCTTTCTTCTGTATATCTGGACTGATTATCAACAGCCATTAATTTTTCAAGAAGCTCACTATACTCTGAGTAATCAGCAAAACCTTCAGCGCCTTCTTCTCCTGCATTTAAAACGCTGTTAACCTGATTATAAAGAGCATCAACCTCTGCTTGCTCATAGTATTCAACACCGCGAAGCATTTCCATAGGAATACCTGCTATAGCTGCTTTAAGGTTTGCTATGTATGCATCAGAATAATTATCTGCATCAGCAATAATTGCATTTGACTGATCTACTGCAGAAATAAGCTGACGAACGTCTGTAACTTCAATAGTTGTGGGAATGTGCCAGTGGTAATATGACTCATTAGTCCATGCATAGTCGGAAGAGTCATACATATAACCAAGTCTGTAAACATAGGTTAAATCAATTTCGCCGTAATCCCCTGCAACTCTGCCGTAAAATACGGGAGATGAGTCTGCAGCATAAGAGAGGAATTCGCCTGTGCCCAAAAAACCGCCCTTAGCCAGTTTAAAGTCATGGGTGAGTAAGCCGTTTGAAACGATGGAATCGCCTGCATTTGTAACAGAACCATCCCATATCCATTGATTAAATTCTTTTGCGGTGATGCTTGTTCCGTTTTCGTCCTTTGCAGTAATGCTGGTAAGCATACTCTGGTCCATCAAATTAAGGAACTGCGTTGTTCCGTTGGTAAGGCTTGTGTCACCAGCACAAGTTGAAGAACCGCAAGTGGGATAATTCTCTTCGAAATATAAACCATAGAAACGAGAGGAGTTATTGCCGCCATATCTTCTGATAAAGAATCTTTGGTCAAACTGGAATTTCTGATAATCCCTGGTTTGCATAAACTTATAAGAAGTCTGGTCTATTTCAGCTTGAACTTTACCATAACCTTTGTCTCGGCTGGTCCAATCAGGCTCAGAACTTGTTTTATTTGTCAAGTCTGTTGTAACAAGACCTGCAAAAGCCTTTTTGAGAGCTTCAACTGCTGCATCAACAGTTGCCTGCTGGGTTTTATCAAGAGATTTGGAAAGATTTCCGTTTATTCTTGCAATTTCATCCTGGAATGTTGCATAGCTTTTATCTGTGTACGCACCTTTAGCATTTGTAATACTTGCTAACTGAGTGTAAAGTCTGTTGTATTCTGTGTAGTCTGCAGCGTTAAGGCTGAGCGCTCTCATAGCCTCTACATGAGCATCAATAACACTTTGGTCATATACTGCAGTAAGATTTTCAAGGTCATCAGGAATATCGTTAAGAATTGCCTGAGCAGAAGAAACGTAAGCATCTGTATAATTCTCAGGATTATCAACGATGTTCTGTAATCTTGCAAGTTCTACAACAAATTCACGAGCATCAAGAACGCGGATTCTTGTCTGAAGACGAACATCAACCTTAGCAAAGTCGCTACCATCGTTAGCGTCCCATCTCCATTTGAGCTGCTGATAGTAGTTTGTGTGGTGCTCACCGGTAAGGTCTCCGCTGTTGCCCTTGAAAACAAGGTTATAATTCCATGCATATCTTGAATCTTCCGGCATATTAAATGGGAATGATGTAATACCTTGAGAAGCGCTTGTAGTAGGCTCCCAGCCTTCAGAAACGAGATGATTCTGACGGAATAAATCTGTTCTGTTGTCCTTAACGCCGGGAATTTCCCATAAACCGTCGTCCTCGTTACCGCGCCATTCAAGCTCTGTGGAATCAGGGTTGGTCATATCAGAGGTTTTTTGTTCCCATAAACCAACGCTTTCAAACTTAACGGTTATATTATCCGCATTAACCTTCTGTAAATAGTAACTCTGGGCTAAAGCAAAATACTCTTCATCCTTTGTCTGATAGAAGGTATAATCCGTGTTAAATACCTCAATTGTGATTTTTACTAAATCATCAAAAGCAAAAGATCCTGTTGCTTCAACAGGTCTTGTTGGATTTTCAAGTGTTCCTGTTTCTTCCGCTGCAAGTGCAACCGCATCTGCCGCCGCTGTATTTACATATACAACCGGCATACTGCTGAAAACGAAAAGCACGGCAAGAACAATTGATAAAATTTGTCTTGTCTTTTTCATAAAAATTCACCTTTCTTTTAGAGAGCCAGATCAGTCTCCCTCGACGTACTCCGCCCCTCTCTAAAATTGTATGTTAGTATTTTAACATAATAAAGCACAACCCGTCAACATTGCGTTGAAATTTTTGGCTATTATTAACATTTCGTTAATTTTTTCTCAATATTATTGTTGAATTTAACTACAAGCCTCTTTTTGAGCTGTTTTAAACACCGGCTGAAAAACTACTACATTTTACATTTTTATTCATTGTTTTTGCATTTTTATTCCTTTCACAAAACCAAAATCCGTCAAACTAAAGCCTATTTGATGGTTTTCTTTCACTTGCAATTAAATTCGTATGTTTATTTTATAAAAAATATGCATTTGTTAAGTTTTTTTGAAGAAAATTTTAATCAGCTTCGCAACCTCTTCACTATTCACTATTCACTTTTATCACTTCACTAAAAAAGACTTGCTCCAAAGGAAGCAAGTCTTTTTATTTGTGGTCTCTGTAATACTGTGTATGTGTTTTTGGGTGGGGGTTGTTTTCCCAGATTTCAGTTGCAACCGGTTTCCAGGATTTGCTGAAATCGTCGCATTTTGCGCAAAGCTCTTCAACTGTTTCTTGTGACACAAAATCCGTGCTCTTTGCTCCAGTGTCCTTAATGATTTTTCTAAGAATATCGGGGTTTTCAAGCATAGGACAGGGCATTAAATGGTTATCGTTAAAGGGTTGACCTTTTCTGTATGCCATAAAGAGCGGTTTTTGGAGGGCTTCGAGAAGCGTATCTGTTTTAATATTGGAATCTGAATAATGAATAAATACACAAGGCTCCATATCGCCTTTTGAGTTAATGTGGAAGTAGTTTCTTCCCCCTGCAATACAGCCGCCAACATACTCGCCGTCATCCTGGAAATCCATAACAAACAAAGGTTTTCCCGTATGACCGTTACGCATTTTCTTAAGCCAGAAATACATATATTTTCGTTGCGAGGGAGTGGGAATCAAATCCTTGTCCGCACCTTTACCAACGGGCATAAAGTTGAAATAGAAAGCGTATTTAACTCCCAAATCAACCATTTTATCAAGGAATTCGTCACTTGTGACATCGTTGACATTTCGACTTGTGTAGCAAACAGAAATACCGAAGAGGATTTTCTCTTTTTTAAGAAGCTCCATTGCTTCAATGGTCTTTTCATAAGCACCCTGACCGCGACGGTCATCGTTACTGCATTCGTCACCCTCAATTGAAAGGGCAAGGGTGATATTTCCGCATCTTTTTATATCGTCACAAAGCTTTTTGTCTATGAGAGTTGCGTTGGTATAAATAAGGAATGTGCACTCGGGATTTTCGGAAGCGAGAGTAATGATATCGTCTTTCTTTATTAGGGGTTCGCCACCTGTAAGCATATAAAAATGCGTTCCCAGATCTTTACCTTGAGTAACAATACTTCTCATATCGTCGAGAGAAAGCTGGAAGCTGTGACCATACTCCGCCGCCCAACAACCTTTGCACTTCAAATTACAAGCGCTTGTGGGGTCAAAAAGAATAATGAAAGGGATATTGCAATTATATTCGTCCCTTTTTGCGCGGACAGTTTTTGTTCCGAAATAACCTGCGTGAATACCTAAAGAAATAAGCAAAGATTTTACTAAATCACGGTCAACGTCATTAAAAATATTCTTTGCAAGGTGCATATAGACATTGTCTTTATCGCCTACAGCCTTGCGCATTTTCTCATAATTCTCTTTTGGGTACATTGTGAAATATTTTTCCGCAACCTTTAAAATCTTTAAAAGATTCTCTTCAGGTGCTTTATCAATGTACTTTAAAATTCTCGAAAGCGCCTTATCTGCCGCAAAATGAACTAATCTGTGTTCCAACTGCAATACCTCCTTCCGAAAAAAATTCATAACTGAATAATAATATCACACATTCTAAAATTTGTAAACATTTGAAATACTTGTAACAGAAAAATTATTGGTAATTTTATATTGTTTTATTCAACATTCAATTTCCTTGACACTCATTATATTTATATTTATAATAGAAGCATCATTTTATAGGAGTGTTTTTATGAGCAAAAATAAAATAAAAACCTCGTCCGAAAGCAAACTTTCGGGCAGGACCTGGTTCAACTTGTGCCTTTTTGGACTTGTGGGTCAGATAGCATGGAACCTTGAGAATATGTATTACAACACATTTATGTATTCAACCGTTTATGAAAACGGAACCGTAACAGGCACACTTTCCTCAATGACTGCTATTCGCCTTATGGTTGCATTCAGCGCTATAACCGCCGTTGTTACCACCTTCATTATGGGTAACCTTTCCGATAAAATGAACAAACGTAAAGTTTTCATTTCCGTTGGATATCTCATCTGGGGTGTTATTACTGCCGCATTCGGTTTCTTAACAAAAGAAAATATCGGTGGACTTTTAGGTCTTAGCGACTCAGCTCAGATTGTTACTGCAACTGCAATTTCAATTATTGCTATGGACTGCATTATGACCTTTGTTGGTTCAACAAGTAATGACTCTGCCTTTAACGCTTGGGTAACAGATATTACAACTTCAAAAAACCGTGCAACCGCAGAAAGTGTCCTTTCAATTCTTCCCATTGTTGCAACAGTAGTAGTTGTTATATTAGGCGGTATGATTGAGCCTCTCGGCGGTTATTCCAACTTCTTCTTCATGCTCGGTGGTTTTGTTATTTTCTGCGGTATTATTGGTCTTTTCACTCTCAAAGATTCAAGAAGCGGTGAAAGAAACCCCAACGCAAATTATTGGAAAGATCTTGTTTATGGCTTCAGACCCTCTGTAATCAAAGAAAATAGCAAACTTTATATTTCTCTTGTTGCAGTTGGTATTTATTCTATCGCAGTTCAGATTTTCTTCCCCTATCTTCTTATTTATCTTGGCGTACTTGGTCTTAAAATCGAAGATCTTGGTCAGTACCTTACAACACCCGTTCTTATTGCTGCTCCCTTTATTCTTATCGGTGCAGGTGCTCTTATAATCGGCGCAGGTAAATTAATTGACAAAATCGGTAAAAAGAACTTTATTTTAATTGCAACCGTTCTTTTTGTTGTTGGTCTTATTATTGCAGGTTTTGCGGATACTCTCGGTGCATTTGGTATTGCAGCAATCCCCGTTCTTATCGGATACGCACTTCTTGGTATTATGCTTAACTCCACAGTCCGTGACTATACTCCCGATGACAAGGTTGGTCTTTTCCAGGGTATCAGAATGATCTTCTTTGTTCTTATTCCTATGGTTGTGGGCCCGGCTATCGGTGATGCCGTTTGCAAGGCAGTAGCAACTGATGTTTACTTTGAAAATGGTATGGAAAAATATGAACCCTGTGCAGAAATGTTCCTTGTTGCAGGTATTATCTCCATTCTTATTTTTATTCCCCTTATCATTCTCCGCAAAAAAGGAATAGACAAAAAAGAGGATTAATTATGAAAACTTTATTACTATCTTCACTTACTAAAGTTTTTAAAGAAAAAGAACCGAACTTTAAGGAGTTCGACTCTTTTTCCTGCTTGAAAAACGAAAATTTTTCATTTCAACTTGCTTTTTTATCTGAAAACAAAAACGAAAATAAAATTTCCGTTTCAGTTAAATCTCCTTTGGAAGAAGATTTAAAGCTATATTATGTTAAAGATATTCCTGCAGGTAAAAATGGTTACGACAATTCCGATTCCTTCCACTATGATCTTAACAGAAAAAGCTTTCCCGACTTGCTTATGCCCGTCGAGGATGCAATCACTGTTAAAAAAGGTGAATGGAATTCAATCTGGGTGGAATATTTCCCCAAAAAAGCAGTAACCGGCAAAAAGAAAATCGCCCTTATTTTAACTGCAGGTGAAACAGTTGTTGAAAAAACCTTTACTCTCAACATCATTGATAAAGAACTCCCTAAACAAGAGCTTCTTTACACAAACTGGTTCCACAATGACTGCCTTTGCACCTATTACGGTGTTGATGTTTTCTCCGATGAATATTGGCGCATTGTTGAAAATTATATAAAAAATGCCGCTGAGCACGGGGTTAATATGCTTTTGACTCCTGTTTTCACTCCCCCTCTTGATACAGCAGTTGGCGGCGAACGTCCTACTGTTCAGTTGGTGAAGGTTACAAAAGAAAACAATAAATATTCTTTCGACTTCGAAAACTTCAGAAAATACATAAAAATCTGCCTTGATAACGGCATTGAAGCTTTTGAAATTTCCCATTTCTTTACCCAATGGGGTGCAAAGCACGCGCCTAAAATTATTGCCACGGTAAACGGTAAAGAAAAACAGATTTTCGGTTGGAAAACTGCTGCCGCCGGAAAGCCCTACACAGAATTCCTTGAAGCTTTCGCAAAAGCCTTTAAAAAAGAGGTTAAGGAATTAGGTATTAAAGACCGCTGTTGGTTGCATGTTTCCGATGAACCGAATCAAAAGCAATTCAAGGATTACAAAAAAGCCGCAGATACACTTCACAGACTTTTCCCCGGCTTCAATACCCTCGATGCTCTTTCAGATATTGAATTTTACCGAAACGGACTTATTAAAACACCCGTTTGCACCGAAGGTGAAGCAGATGCTTTCAAGGCTGAGGTTAAAAATTTCTGGACCTATTACTGTTGCTGTCAGGTAGATAATTTCTTACCTAACAGAATGTTCTCCCAACCCTCACAGAGAAACAGAGTTTTAGGTGTTTTACTTTATAAATACGAAGCAAAAGGCTTTTTACAATGGGGTCATAATTTCTGGTATTCACAATATTCAAAATACCCCATTGACCCCTATAAAATCACAGATGCTGATGGTGCTTTCCCTTCCGGCGATGCTTTTGTGGTTTATCCCGGTAAGGATGGCAAACCTCTCAACTCTTTACGCCACCTTGTTTTCCACGATGCTTTCCAGGATTTAAGAGCATTGAAACTTTTAGAACATCTTACATCAAGAAAACATGTTTTAAATCTTATTGAACAAGGCTTGGATGTTCCTTTAACATTCCAGACTTACCCCCACGAACAAAAATGGCTTCTTGATTTAAGAGAAAGAGCTAATGCCGAAATAGCAAAACACATATAAAAATGAGCTGTAAAAAACGAATGTTTTTTACAGCTCATTTAATTTTCACTTAAAAGTTATGAAACCTGCATCATACCTTCAGCAAACCATTGACCGATTTTAAACATAGAGTCACCACAATAATGAGCACCATCATTTTCACCATTTTCATTATTGTTTTCTAATTTGGATTTACACGTTGATGTATCAATCCAGATTGAGTCAGAAAGTTTATTGGTAGAGGTTGATGTGTTTGTGTAAAGCCCTGCAGTTGTTTTGTTTATTATATTTTTGCTTGTTGCCGTAGGAACATACCAAAGAGATGCATTATTGGATTTATGCGTGTTAACCGTATCAGAATAGGTCCAAGAATTATATGTTGAATTGTATGCGGCAATAGCTCCGTCAACAAAACCGATTTGAGCATCTGCATCTCTTGATTCGAATTCTGTGCGAACCCTATTTACAAGAATATTCTGCAAATCGCCGTACTGGTCTGCCCACTCTTTAACCAAGGAGTCACTTTCACCCTGCATCCACATAAATGCACGGATATCAATATCATCATATATTTTTTCCAGCGCAGTAAGATCAGCACTGACCAAGTTAATCATTCCGTCTGCAAGATAAACCCCAAGAGAATTTTTAATATTCTCGGAATTAGCTGCATTCTGATATGTTCCTGTTGTGTCATACAACCAGTTACCGCCAAGATACGTTCCTGCCGCAGTACACTTAATAATATACCATTCTTCATCCTTTGTTTCTTCATTTGTTGCAAGGTAATAGGAAAGTCCAACCTCGGGACCAAACCACATATCAGCCTGACCGCCTATACCTAAACGGAAGGTTTCAAAGTCATTGTTAGAATAGAAAACTCTCCAGTTATTCCCACCATCGTCGCTATTAATGTTCGTATATTTGATTTTTACATTTGAAAAATCTGTATCTCCAACGGCGTTACGAACCTCCTGCGTTAACGGACTTGCACCATAAGCGTTTGACTGACCGGCGAGAATAATAACATTTGCCTTTTTGGTTTTAAACACTTCTTCATTCCCCACAAAAATATCATTTGTTGTTTTTGGTACATAGGAATCTAAAATCTCAATATCGAGATTGTTATGCTCACCATCAAAGTTTAAATCGCAGGCAAATTTTTCTTTTGTAGATAAAGTATCGAGATTTAATAATCCTTTTCTGATTGAGGAAATATCAATATCGGAAAAAGCAACACCATCGCAATCGAAATCGCCGGCAGGGTAAACTGAAATGCTATCCAGATGACCATGAATAATCAACGACATAATGCTGCAGTCTAAAACATCAATAAAACCATCGCCATCCAAATCAGCTCTGAGCATTTCTTTATATTCGGTAATTTTTTCTGTTGAAAGTGCTGTGTTTATAAGCTGTTGATAGTCATATATATCAACATCATCATCGCTTTCAAGGTCACCGATCGAAACAAGGAAAAATCCATCTGTATCGGTTGTTGTATTTACGGCATATTTTCCCGTATAATCAAAAATAGGGGCAGATTTTTTAGTGTTACTCTTTTGACCCCATATTTGTTCTGCGTTTGATTTTTGAAGAAGATATGCAACCTCACCCGAATTAAATTCCGCAAGGGTTTTTGATATAGTTTGATTTGCGGCATCCTCAATAAAGCTTGTGGTATCACCACCAGTGCCTTTCTGCGCAACACCGGAACTATTGAAAGCACACTCCTCAAGATAATAGCAATTTAAAATAGTGCCCGGGTTATAGCCACAGATACCGCCTACATAGATTTCTCCATACATAGCTGCGGTGCTGTAGCAATTTGTTATGGTAGCACCACTTTCGTTTGCCGCAGAAATACCTGCAGCACCCACATTTCCCTTAATAACACTACTTATGCTGTAGCAGTTAGTGATTGTACCGTAATTATCGCCACAAATGGCTCCCACATACCAATCGGCTTTGATGTAGGAATCGGTTAAACCAACTTCTTTTATCACTGCTTTGGAATCCGTATAACCGAAAACGCCCGCGTAATAAACATTACTGTTAAAATACAAACCACTTATAGTGTGACCGTACCCATCAAAAATGCCGTTGTATTTGTATGTACCGTTACCGATGGGTGTCCAACTGATTTTTGCATTCTCTGAATTAAGCACACCGGAATTTGAAACGAGATTTTCATTAACTACAATGTCGTTAACAAGAATAGCATTGGCATTTACATCGCCGTTGTTTACATTAGCGCTGAACCAATAGAGCTCACCTGCATTGGAAATCTCATAAACATTATCAAATGTATTATCATTGTTAAGGTCATATTTATCGGTTGTGAGCTTTGGCATCTGATATTTTCCGCAATTATTACAAAAGCCGTTTGTATAGCTAACGTCACAAGGGTCTGTAGGGTTAGTTGCAACTGCCTTGAAATTGTTTCTTATAGTGTCAACATTACCTGTTGTTATATAATAAGCATATGAATAAGGACTGTAACTTTTAAAAGTAAATGTATCAACAGCTGCTATGTAAGAAGTCGGACTCTCTGTTGCCGGAGAAGCCGAAGTACAGCCATCTCTGCTGAAAACACCGGTAAGCATATTTGCCTGACCGGGACAGTAAAGACCTATACCGAAGCTATCCTCATCGTCACCTATAAATGCTGCCCAGTTCTCGTTACAATCAAAGAATTGATCGGGGTAATCCCCCCAGAACTGAAGGTTATCTTCAGTAACTTTGGTATTGCTGTCAGACCAAGGCTCTCCTCCGGAATAGTAAACAAAATTGTTTAAGGGTTCAACGCAGTAAAACGCAGGAAGCTCCTGAGTTGTAGTTGCTTCAGGATAGCCCGAATAGTCAACAAATCTGCAGGTTGCTCTCATTAATCCGTCTTCAAGAGTGTACCATGCCTCCATATAAGAGGGTGTGATGTAATCCTCTCCGTATTTCGCTTCTAAACTGTTTGCGGCGGCAAATTCATCAGAATATTTTCCCCAGTCAAGAGGACGGCATTTAACATATATTTCGTTATCGGTAACCTTTAAATCAACTATTTTACTAGCCTCATTTTTCACATTACCGCCCTGAACAGGGTTATAATTCCACGGAGTACCATTATAGTCACCTATTTCGTAAGGTGGCGAACCTGTTCCGTAATAAGACTGCTGAACAAGACGACCTGTATCGTTACAGTTAATCAGATTAACGCTGCTACTTGTGTTATGCACGATACCCGTTTTAACTTTAGATGAAAAATCCACTTCAGTTATTTTAGTTATGGCATATTTGGGTACAGATGACATAACATCGTTAGTCAAATCTTCAAGATATGTAAGCGCACCGCCCCAATCCAAATCAATACCGATTTTATAGTTAGTATCCGAAAGATAAACCATACCATCAGAATCACCGAGACTAGTTGCTTCAGATAACGAAATGGATTCTAAAGAAAAATCCATGAAGTCCTTATCAAGAGCAGTAAAGGTTATTGAGGTAATCTGATTTTGAGTTGTTCCGTTGAGAAAGCCATCAATATAGCCTGAAAAAGTTGCGTTTTCCCCGGGCTCGAGGAAAAATTCTTCGCTTGTTCCGCCCATAAGCATAATTCCTTTAACATAAGCATCGGAAGAATAGCTTATTTCATAGCGATTGAAAGCAGAAACCGATTTATTAAGCGTATATTTATAATTGGCCATTGGAACGGTAATAGCAGAACCGTTAAAGCTTATTGATGCATCAATCGCCTCCCTAACATTAACCGTAAATTCAGCGATTTTATTGCCATATGAAACTGTTATGGTCTGAGTCCCTGTTTCATTTAAAACCTGAGGTGAACAACTGAAGCCCGAATCGAGAATTTCTGTTGTTCCATCCAAATATGTTACAGAAATAGCCAGGCCTTTTGTATTAAGCTTTTCACCAACACAATATTCCTGCTTAACGGGCAGAGAAACTATGCTAATGTCACCTGATAAAAGTGGCTCCCATTTTGCATATAGACTATAGCTTGAAGCTGTCATAACCGTATCGGCAGTTATTCTTTCACCAGCTCCATCAGGACCTGTGTACCAACCGGCAAAAACAAGGTTATCTCTCTGAGGTGAAGGAAGGGTGCCATATGTAGCTCCTGCTGAATATGTAAAGGTTTTTCGGTATTCAAGATCTTTTGCATAGTCATAAACTTCTTTTGAACGGATTTTTATAGCAGAAACCGTTACACTGGAATTTGCAGTATTATTATCAAATCTCACCTGAATATAACCTGCATTTTCGGGAGTTGTAAAACTCCATTCATCAAGCCCGTTTTGAGATGTAGCCTTATTTTGGAAAGACATATATGAGCCTGTGGTATCAAAATAAAAAACGAATGCTTCAAAATCAGGATTGCTGCCGTCAACAACATATGAAAACACATATTCTGTGTTTGCTTCAACCGGCATTGAATAATAGCCCACATTCGAACCCATAGAATGGGATGTAAAAACCTCTGAACCATCGGTTGAATTGTTAGTAAGAGTAAAGATTCCTGCGGCAACATCTTTTGTTAATACACCCGTCGCGCTGGGGATCGCAGTTCCCGAATTTGCGTTATTCGCCCATTGTTCAAAAACAAAAAGATTGTCAAAAGTAAGCTCATATATTCCCGAAGTGGCAATTGCTACAGGTGTTAAGAAATTTACTGCAAGCAAAATTGTGCAAACACCAAGAATTGCAAGCCTTTTCAGAAGTTTTTTCATACAAAAACCAACCTCCATAAAATAATGCCTATACGCAGTAATTATACCACATTATACATTTATTCTCAAGATATTTTCAGAAAATCAAAATAAAAACAACCGATGTTTACAAAAGTGCAAACCTCGGTTGTAAAAAATCATTTTAATATTTTTTTATTCGCTCAATATTGGTATATGTATCTTTCTGGCTACAACCTGCTCTTCCGCCGCCGGCACAAGCGCACGCACATGCGCATGCACATCCGCCACCACGGAAACCGCCGCCACCCCTACCTGTCGAAGTGGAGGTATGTGCTCTGTTATATGCTCTTATATAACGAGGATTTTGGAATCCGTAGGTATGTATCGGGTGACCGTAGCCTACAAGGAAACCTCTTCCCCTGCGATATGAAACGTGACTGTCAAGAAGATAAATTTCAGCAACAAGAATACCTGCAATTACAACACAAAAGACAACAATTTTTATAATTCTATCTTCTTCAAGCTGATTATATGCTCCATTGGTCATAAACGGCTCATATTCCACAACCTCAACATCATTGAAGGCATCAAGGTCATAAGAAACCTGCAGTATTTCATATTCTCCGCAATCAAGACTTCCCAACCAGACGTAATAACTGTTTTTCATTTTCGCTCCATCGGCTCCGTCACAGAAATCTGTCTTTTTCCACTTAAACTCATAGTTTTCTACGGGTGTACTGTTAAACCAACAAGGAACGAATTCATAAAAATAACTGTTTGAATCCTTGCAGAGCATATTTGCCTGATTTACCTTAAAGGAAAATTTAAGGTTTTCTCCGCCTTTATAGCCTCTTTTAAAATCAAGTCTTACTGCGGAATAGCCGTCATTATATATTTCGGTATATTCTTTTATATTTCCCGAAAGCGAGCTCTCATCTACTGTGAAAAATGGGTTCGCCATACCGATTTCAACCCAGGTAAGCTCTTCTGTTGTGTCAATTGCTTTCCACAAAAATGAATATTCAATATCAAGGCTTCCGTCATCCAACACCTCAACATTAACGTCATATTTTTCAATTATATCCTGTGGCTCTGCTTTTGCGGTTATAGCAAAATAAATCAAAAACAACTGTGCGACAATACAAACTCCGATTATCGCCGTATTTCTTGCAGGAAATTTTCTGCGATTTTTTATGGTTTGTGCAGAATAATCGTTTTTATCTTTTTTTGCTCTCATTTCCCATTCACCTCGCATTTTGTCCTGAAGGGACAGCTCAAGGCTTCTTCATCAGACATTTTTCTTAATTCAAGGCATTTCTTGTTTTTCCATATTTCAGAAAATTTATCTGTAAGAATATTGCCTAAATCAGCATCAGAATTAAGCCAACTCTGGCAAGGAACAACAGTTCCGTCAGGTGCTATTGCCATATTGCTCAGCGCCGCACCACACATTGGAACATTTAAGCCAATTGCCTGGAGCTTTTCTTTAGAGATAAGTCCCGGAGAGGTAAAATCCATTTCCATTTCGTTTACGGTGCAGAACATCTTTGCTTCTTTTATTATTTCAAATAAAGCATCTTCCGAAAGGTCGTATTCTTCATGGTTAATCTCTGCCATTCCTGTGCAGATAAGACCACTGACCGTCACAAAGCTGACACCCAAAGATTTAATAAACTCTAAAGTTTTTATGTAATCCCCATTCTTTTTACAAAGAGGGGTGTTTACACTTACATCAAGTCCTGCCTCAACTGCATTTCTTATGCCGTTAACGGTGTCTTTAAAATGTTCGCAACCTACAAGCTCATTATGAACAGCTTCATCGTAAGAATATAAAGTAACCTGAACGCTATCAAGACCTGCACTTTTCAATTTACTCACTAATTCAGGAGTTAAATTTATACCATTAGTGTTAAGTCGGGTAACCATTTTTTCTGCATGAGCAACAAGAACATCAATGTCCTCTCTCATTGTTGGCTCTCCACCCGTAAAGGTCACCATAGGAACATTGGATTTGTAAAGTTTATCAATTACCCTTTTCCAATCTTCTGTATCTAATTCTTTTGTCTGGCTTTTGCATTGGCCTGCCGCATAGCAGAAGGTGCATTTCTGGTTACATTGCCACTTTCCGTCCCTATCGGTCATAGAGCTGACTAATAAATCCATTCTGTGAGGGGCAGTCATATTTTTCCCGTATTGGCGAAGAGAAAGCTTTTCAATTTCGATTTCCGGGTCATCCCCTCTTGCAACAGCAAAAAGAACTCTTAAAATAAATTCCAAGTCCTCTTCCATATCGTTTTTACTCATAGATGGGTATATGGAGTGGGTCTTTTTTATTGTATTATTAAAAATTTTGTCTTCGTCGCTTTCAGTTATAGGCTTTGAGTCAAAGGCGTTTACCTCTTTCATAAAATTGGAAAGCAATACTGCCCAGGAATAGCCCAGAGGTAATAAATAATAACCATTTAAAATAACTATGTACGCCCTGTTACCGAACAATTTAAACTTCGGCGGAACAAGGTGAATTCTGACAACGCCGGGTCCTGCAGGATTAAATGTGCAATGACTTATACCGTTTTTATATTCTTTATACTGTGCAAATAAATTCTGTATGCTCATAAACCCACCTCTTTCGCCATTTTTATGCGCTATATAGTTTATTATACTGTTATTTTCAGATTAAAACAAGAAGAGATTGGCACAAAAACCAACCTCTAAACTTATTCATTATTACTTAATTAGCTTACCGCAAAATATACTTCTTCACTATTCACTATTACTTCTTACTTGCCAAAAATCCGTGAAACAAACTAAAAGTGAAGAGTGAATAGTTAAGAGTGAAAAAGTAAAAATCCCCGTACTATCGTACGAGGATTTTTGGTGGGAGCGGGTGGATTCGAACCACCGAAGGCGGTGCCAACAGATTTACAGTCTGCCCCCTTTGGCCACTCGGGAACACTCCCATGTTCACTATTCAAAAAAATGGAGCTGGTGGACGGACTCGAACCCCCGACCTGCTGATTACAAATCAGCTGCTCTACCAACTGAGCTACACCAGCAACTTAATGCTTGACTACTATAGCACAAAAGATTTTGTATGTCAAGAGAATTTTTTATTTTTTTCAAAAAGTTTTTTAAAATTAAAAATCAGCAATCAAAATTCAGGAATTTGTGGTCTCTGGTGAAAGATTATATAAACGTAACAAAATGGTTTTTCATAACATCTTGCAATTATTTTCTTTCTATTATATTATTTTAGTATATCTTTTTTAGATTGGTGTATAAAATGAAAATAAATTATCAAAAAATGCTTGATGAAACAATTGAGCAAATAAAGAAAAACGGCAATAAGCCAACCCTTTTACTCCACGCTTGTTGCGCTCCGTGTTCCAGTGCAGTATTAGAGTATTTATACCAGCATTTTAATATCACATTATTCTTTTATAACCCCAATATTTCTCCCGAAAGGGAATTCAATTATCGCCTTGAGGAATTAAAGCGACTTATAAAAGAAATGAATTTAGAAAATATTGAAATTGTTGCCCCCGATTATGACAACGAAGAATTTGAATCTCATGCAAAAGGTCTTGAGGATTTACCTGAGGGTGACAAAAGATGCAAAAAATGCTACCGTTTGCGACTTATGAAAACAGCAGAATACGCTAAAGAAAATGGTTTCGATTATTTCACCACCACTCTTTCCGTAAGTCCCTATAAAAACGCACAATTACTTAACGAAATCGGCGGAGAGCTTGAAAAAGATTTCGGAATTAAATATCTTTATTCCGATTTTAAAAAGAAAGAGGGCTATAAGCGTTCCTGCGAGCTTTCCCAAAAATACAATCTTTACCGACAAAATTACTGCGGTTGCATATATTCAAAACGAATTGCAGAAAAGGAGAAGGAATAATGCAAAATTTAAAACCCGAAAGAGTATTTTATTATTTCAAACAGATAAGCGATGTTCCACGCGGTTCAGATAACTGCAAAGGTATGGCGCGCTATTGCAGAAATTTTGCAATAAATCATAATTTGAAATATATATTTGACGACGCAAACAATGTTGTGATTTTCAAAGACGGAACACCCGGCTACGAAAACAGCGAACCTGTTATTCTTCAGGGTCATACAGATATGGTTTGCCAGAAGACAGAAAATGCCGATACTGATTTTATCAATCGAGGTATAGAGCTTTTTATTGACGGCGATTTCTTAAAAGCAAAGGAAACCACTCTCGGTGCTGATAACGGTATTGCCGTTGCAATGATTCTTGCAATTCTTGAAAGCGATAATATTCCCCATCCGCCCATTGAAGCAGTCTTTACTGCCGATGAAGAAATCGGTCTGATTGGTGCAGGAAAGCTTGATATGAGTATTCTCAGCGCTAAAAAAATGATTAACCTTGACTCCGAAGAGGATGATACTGTTACAGTTTCCTGTGCAGGCGGATGCCATTTTCTTGCAAAAACTCCTTTGCTTTTCCAAGAAAAAGAAGGAACAAAAATTACAGTTACTCTCAAAGGTCTTAAAGGCGGACATTCGGGTGTTGAAATTAATAATAACCGAGTAAATGCAGATACTCTTGCAGGAAGATTTTTAAATCACATTAAAAAATCCTGCGATTTTGATATTATCAACATTAATGGTGGCGACAAGGACAACGCCATCCCCAACAAATGCACAGTTGATCTTTGCGTCAGAGATGTTGATTTATTCATCAAAAATGCAGAAGAATATCTCAATATTATCAAAGCAGAAATTTCTGACAGAGAAAGCAGTTTTACTTGTATCTTTGATAAAGGTGAAAATGGTTCTTATAAAGTTTTGTGCGATGATATAAAAGACAAGCTCATTTTTGCTTTAACCTGTGTTCCTAACGGTGTTCTTGAAATGAGTGCAGAAATTAAAAATCTTGTTCAGACCTCATTGAACCTCGGCGTTCTCAAAATTGAAGACGACGTTTTATCTCTTCATTTTGGTTTGAGAAGCAATAAAAAACCAGGTCTTTCCTTCCTCATAGAAAAGCTTCAGGCATTTTTCAGCTCGGTTAATTGGGAAACCGATACCAACGGACACTATCCCCCTTGGGAATACAAAGAGGATTCTCAACTTCGTGAGCTTTATAAAGAGGTTTATACGGAATATTTCGGAAAAGAGCCTAAAGTTGAAGCAATTCACGCAGGTCTTGAATGTGGCGTTTTTGCAGATGCCATAGAAAATATAGACTGTATTTCAATCGGACCTGCGCTTTATGATGTTCACACAGTAAATGAAAAATTAAGCATTTCTTCAACCGAAAATATATTTAACATTCTCTTGAAAATATTGGAGAAATTGAAATAATTATTATATTGTAATTATTAAAGTTTTATGATAGAATGAAGCGATTATTTTAATTTCGGCGTATATTCTTATGAAAATGCCGATAGATTGGAGAAAATATGGACAACAAATCAAACTTCAAGCCGTACGTTCCGGCAGAAAAGGTAACTCCCGAAATTACAGTTACCTCCATTGTTATGGGTATTATTCTGGCGGTTGTTTTCGGCGCAGCAAACGCTTATCTCGGTCTTCGAGTTGGTATGACGGTTTCAGCTTCTATTCCTGCCGCCGTTATCGCAATGGGTGTTATTCGCATTATTATGCGCAGAAACTCAATTCTCGAAAGCAACGTGGTTCAGACAATCGGTTCTGCAGGTGAATCTCTTGCGGCAGGTGCTATTTTCACTCTTCCTGCTCTTTTCCTTTGGGCAGCAGAAGGTAAAATGGAAAAGCCTGACCTTGTTGAAATCACTCTTATTGCCCTTATCGGCGGTCTTTTGGGTGTTTTCTTTATGATTCCCCTTCGTAACGCTCTTATTGTTAAAGAACACGGCACTCTTCCCTACCCCGAAGGAACTGCTTGTGCAGAAGTTCTTCTTGCAGGTGAAAAGGGCGGTGCAAGTGCTTCAACTGTTTTTGCTGGTATGGGCTTTGCAGCACTTTTCAAATTCATCATCGATGGTCTTAAGCTTGTTTCCGGTGAAATTTCTTTCCGCGTTAAAGGCTTTGCAGGTGAAATCGGAACTCAGATTTACCCCGCTGTTATGAGCGTTGGTTACATCTGCGGTGCAAGAATTTCTTCTTATATGTTCGCAGGTGGTATTCTCAGCTGGCTTGTTCTTATTCCCATGGTAGTTCTTTTCGGTTCTGAAATCGTTCTCTACCCCGGAACTGCTCCCATTAGCGAGCTTTTTGCAGAGGGTGGCGCAAGCGCTATCTGGAGCACATACATCCGCTACATCGGTGCAGGTGCTCTCGCAGCAGGTGGTATCATAAGCCTTATTAAATCCCTTCCCCTTATTATTAAAACCTTCACAGGTGCTCTTAAGAGCATGAAGGGTGCAGGTGCAACATCAACAGAAAGAACAGCAAAAGACATCAACCTTAAAATAGTTATCATTGCTATTCTTATTCTTACAATTCTTATCTGGCTCATTCCTGCAATTCCCGTATCACTTCTTGGTGCATTTATCATTGTTATTTTCGGCTTTTTCTTTGCAACCGTTTCTTCAAGAATGGTTGGCCTTGTTGGTAGCAGTAACAACCCCGTTTCAGGTATGGCTATTGCAACACTTCTCATTGCAACTCTTATTCTTAAGGTTACAGGGGCAGATGGTGTTGACGGAATGTGCAGCGCAATTGCAATCGGTTCAATTATCTGTATCGTTTCCGCTATTGCAGGTGACACATCTCAGGACCTTAAAACAGGTTATATTTTAGGTGCAACTCCCAGAAAACAGCAGACAGGTGAAATTGTTGGTGTTGTTGCTTCCGCTCTTGCTATCGGCGGCACACTTTACCTTCTCGACTCCGCTTGGGGCTTCGGTTCAGACGAGCTCGGTGCTCCTCAGGCAACACTTATGAAGCTTATTGTTGAAGGTGTTATGGGTGGTGACTTGCCTTGGGGACTTGTATTTATCGGTGTATTCATCGCTATTGCAGTTGAGCTTATCGGTATTCCCGTTCTTCCATTTGCTATCGGTGTTTATCTTCCCGTTCAGCTTAACGCTTGTATTATGGTTGGCGGTCTTATCAGACTTGCTCTTGACAAGATTAAAGGCAAAAAGGCAGATCACAAAGAAGAAATCGTTAACGATGGTATTCTCTTCTGCTCAGGTATGATTGCAGGTGAAGGTCTTGTGGGTATTCTCCTTGCTCTTCTTGCAGTATTCGGTATCGACTCTGCTCTCAACCTTTCCGAGAAGCTTGGCATCCCTGCAGCAGTTTCCGACCTTGGCGGTTTGCTCCTCTTCGCTTTGATTATTCTCACAGTTCTTAAATTCACTGTTTGGAAAAAGCGTGATAAAAAAGCATGAAAAAAGATAAAGTAACAAACGAAAATTATCTTGAAAGAAAGCCCGTTTGTAAAGAAGGTCTTAATTGGTCCCAAGATGAAAACGGCAACGTAACTCTCGAAATGGAAAACAAGGGCATTGCAAACAGAATAATGCAAAAGCTCATTAAAAAGCCGAAAATAAGTTTCATTCACCTTGACGAAATGGGCAGCTTTATATGGCCTCTTATGGACGGTGAAAAAGATATTCTTGAAATCGGAAAATATGTTGAAGAGCATTTCGGAGAAAAGGCAAATCCTCTTTACGAAAGACTTTCACAATATTTCAAGACGTTAGAAAAATATAATTTTATAGAGTACAAATAAAAAAATATCAGTCAGAAGATTTTTCCTTTTGACTGATATTTTTCTTGCATTGATTTATAGTTTTTTATATACTATAGTTACAAAACGAGGTGGCAATATGAACAACATTGAATTTTTTAAAAATGCAGGATACGGAATGATGATGCACTTTGGTCTGTATTCTCTTCTTGGCGGAGAATACAAGGGTAAATTCGGTGATAATTACGCCGAATGGATTGGCTCTCACTTTGCAATACCAATTAAAGAATATGAAAAATTGGCAACCGCTTTTAACCCTATTTATTTTAATGCAGATGAGATAATCAAGCTTGCAAAGGACTGCGGAATGAAATATTTTGTTGTTACAACAAAGCACCACGACGGTTTTGCTCTTTTTCATTCCAAGGTGGATAAATACAATGTTGTTGATGCAACGCCCTACGGCAGAGATATAATAGAAGAGCTTGCAAATGCTTGTGCAAAACACGATGTTAAGCTTGGTTTCTACTATTCCCAAGACCTTGACTGGCACGAAAAGCACGGTGGCGGTTATCTTTCAAACCACATGGGTTGCTCAGGTGTTACATGGGACAACAGCTGGGATTTCCCAAATCCAGAAGAAAAGAATTTTGATATTTGCTTCGAAAATAAAATTCTTCCTCAAGTCAAAGAAGTAATGTCAAACTATGGCGATATCTTTCTTGCCTGGTTTGATGTACCTATGACCTTAAGCGACAAGCAAAGTAAGATTATTTACGATACAGTTAAATCTTTACAGCCCGACTGCCTTATTAACTCTCGTTTAGGTAATGGTATGTATGACTATGTTTCCTTGGGTGACAACGAAATCCCCAAAACAAAGGAAGAATGGGAAAAGCTTTCAAAAGTTGACCCTCAAAATATTAATTATCAAAGCATTGACGGATTCAAGCCCAGTCCTTACGGATTATATGAATCTGCTTGCACACTTAATAATTCATGGGGTTTCTCATACCGCGACCACAACTGGAAATCCTCTGAAGAGCTTTACAAAAACAAAAAGCACCTTAACGAATTGGGAATAAATTACCTTGTTAATGTAGGACCTGACCACCTTGGAAGAATTCCCGGTCCGTCTATTGAAATTTTAAGAAAAGCGGCAGAGATGGAAAAAATACTGTGAGAGAAAAACTCTCACAGTATTTTTATTTAGTCCTTAACCCTTTGGGGTAATGATTCTTTGCTCTGCCGTTTGAAACCTTTGCTCCGCCGAGGGCGCAACCGTCAACCATAACAACCGCCCAACCATTAGGGCACTCAACGGAAATTTCTTCTCCGTGAAGATATTTCTTAACCTCTTCACTATCTGCAGAAAGCTCTATCTTTCTTTTAAAATCCTTTCCCATTGCCATAAAAAATTGGTGATGGGGTTGAATATAATTTTTTTTAATTTCACCGATTGTTACACCAACGGAAAAAGCTGTAACGTTTTTCACATCAAAATCAGGAGTGAAATAAATCGGTGTGCCCTTGTGCATTAAAACATTTTCCTTATTATATTCTGTTAATGTATCATCAAGAAAATCAAAAACTACTTTGTCGATTTTTTTCGTTTTCATTTTTGGTGCTTCATAACTGCCGTAATAATCATTTTTATTATGAAGAACTGCCATAAACTGACCTTCACCCCTGTTCTTATGGGGGTAAAATCTTCGGGCAAATGAAATATTTTCGCATCTACAGCCCTCAAAGAAAATACCATCCTCGGTGTTTTCTTCAACAACCTTTCTGACTTTTACGATTTCAAAATCAGGGTGGTCTGAAAGGAAAGCGTCAACCATCATTTCATTTTCTTCAAGAGAAAATGTACAGGTGGCGTAAACAATACAACCACCGTTTTTAAGGCAGATTGCTGCATTTTCTAAAATTTCTTTTTGTCTTTCGGCACATCTCAGAACGTTTTCAGGGCTCCATTCGTCAATGGCTATTTCTTCTTTTCTGAACATCCCCTCACCCGAGCAAGGTGCATCCACCATTATTAAATCAAAAGTATCGGGAAATATTTTTGCAAGTTTTCCCGTATCGGTGCAGGTGGTAACTGTATTTTTAAGACCCAAACGCTCAATATTCCCCGTAAGGGTTTTACATCTTGAGGGTATAATCTCGTTGGAAACAAGAACGCCATTTTCACCTAACTTATTTCTTAACTGACTGCTTTTTCCGCCGGGAGCAGAACACATATCAAGAACAATCCAGTTGGGATCAATTTCCACACATTCTGCCGGTGCCATAGCCCCCGGTTCCTGAACATAAATCATTCCTGCGTGATGATATGGATGATTGCCGATTTTATCATAATCAAAATAAAATCCGTTTTCCACATAGGGGATTTTTTCTGTAGAAAATTCGTTTATTTTATCAAAATCTTCAAGGCTTATTTTATCGGTATTAACGCGAAAAGCTCTTACCGGTGTTTCCTGTAAAGCTTTTTCATAGTTTTCGTAATCTTCGACTAAAAGTTTTTTCATTCTCTCGGCGAATTCAACGGGCAAACTCTTCATTATTCTTCACCCAACTCCGTTTCCGCATATAGCATACACATACCTACCGCCGTTATTGCAGCAGTTTCTGTACGGAGAATTCTTTTGCCTAAAGAAATTGTTTTTCCACCCGCTTCAATGGCAGTTTCAATTTCTTTTTCATCAAAGCCACCCTCAGGACCAATAAATATACCAACACTCATACCGCTTTTTATTCCTGAAAGGGCATCCTTTGTGGCTTTCATACCGTTTTTATTTTCATAAGGCACAAGAATAGCATCAAGCTCTTCTGCCATTTTTAAAGCAATTTTATAGGAAACAACTTCTTGAATTTCGGGAATAATGCTTCTTTTACTCTGCTTTGCGGCACTTTCCGCAATAGCCTGCCAACGAGTTTGCTTACTTTTCTTTTTCTTTTCCTCAATTTTAACAACGCATCTGCTCATTTCAACGGGAACAATACTATCTACGCCTAATTCAACGCATTTCTGAATAATAAGCTCCATTTTATCGCTTTTGGGAAGACCCTGGAAAAGAATAATTTTAATGGGCAAATTGGTGTCCTGATAGTTTTCCTTAATAATTTTTGCAACAACAGAATCACTGTTTATTGCTTCAATAAAACAGAGATTGCTGACGCCCTCTTCACTTACGAGAAAGCTATCACCCTTTTGCATTCTTAAAACATTGGTAATATGATTATAATCCGAGTCGGTTATGTAATAGCAGTCGCCCACTCTTTTTTCTTTATCAACAAAAAAATTAAACATTTTGTCACCTTTGAAATTCAATATTGAAAATATTCTATCAAATGCAAAGTGTTTTTTCAACTATTAATACATTAAACCTGATTTCTTCACATAATTTATTAGTGGTATATATTGGGATTTTTATGGTAAAATATAGATGAATTTACAAAAAAGTCTTGATTTGTTCATAAATAAGAGGTATTATGTGTTTAGCACTCGAAGATATAGAGTGCTAAAAAGAGATTAAATAACTTTATATACAGGAGGCTATACTATGACACTCAAACCCTTAGGCGACAGAGTTGTTCTCAAATTCTGCGAAGCAGAAGAAACCACAAAAGGCGGTATTATTCTTGCTGCCGCATCTCAGGAAAAACCCCAGACAGCTGAAATTCTTGCTGTTGGTCCTGGTGGAATCGTTGACGGCAAAGAAATTAAAATGGAAGTTAAAGTCGGCGACAAAGTAATTCTCAGCAAATATTCAGGCACAGAAGTTAAAATCGACGGCGAAACTCTTATCGTTGTTCGTCAGGGCGATATTCTTGCTATTGTAGAATAATTTACGATTTTTTAGGAGGCTCTAATTATGGCTAAACAAATCATTTACGGCGAAGAAGCTCGCAGAGCTCTTCAGGCAGGTATCGATAAGCTTTGCGATACTGTTAAAATCACACTTGGTCCTAAGGGCAGAAACGTTGTTCTCGACAAGAAATACGGCGCTCCCCTTATTACAAACGACGGTGTTACTATCGCAAAGGAAATTGAGCTTGACGACCCCTTTGAAAATATGGGCGCTCAGCTTGTAAAAGAAGTTTCCACAAAAACAAATGACGTTGCAGGTGACGGTACAACAACAGCTACACTTCTTGCTCAGGCTCTTGTTCGCGAGGGTATGAAAAACGTTGTTGCAGGTGCAAACCCCATGGTACTTAAAAGAGGTATCAAGCTTGCAGTTGACAATGTTGTTGAAACAATCAAAGCAAACTCCAAGCCCGTTGAAAATACAGACGATATTGCAAGAATTGCAACTGTTTCTTCTGCAGATGAAAACATCGGTTCTCTTATTGCAGAAGCAATGGAAAAAGTTACTGCAGACGGCGTTATCACAGTTGAAGAAAGCAAAACTGCAGAAACAAGCTGTGATGTTGTTGAAGGTATGCAGTTTGACCGCGGTTACATCTCTCCTTATATGGTAACAGATACCGATAAAATGGAAGCAGTAATCGACGACCCCTTCATTCTTATTACAGATAAAAAGATTTCTAACATTCAGGAAATCCTTCCCCTTCTTGAACAAATCGTTCAGGCAGGTAAAAAGCTTGTTATTATCGCAGAAGATATCGAAGGCGAAGCTCTTGCTACTCTTCTTGTAAACAAACTCCGCGGAACATTCACCTGCGTTGGTGTTAAAGCTCCCGGTTTTGGCGACAGAAGAAAAGAAATGCTTCGTGACATCGCAATCCTCACAGGTGGCGAGGTTATCACAGAAGAGCTTGGTCTCGACCTTAAGGATGCTGCTGTTACTCAGCTTGGTAGAGCTCGTCAGATTAAGATTTCCAAAGAAAACACAATTATCGTTGACGGTGCAGGCGATAACAACGAAATCAGCGCAAGAGTTCAGCAGATTAAAGCACAGATCGAAACAACAACATCTGATTTCGACAGAGAAAAGCTTCAGGAAAGACTTGCAAAGCTTTCAGGCGGTGTTGCTGTTATTCGCGTTGGTGCGGCAACAGAAACAGAAATGAAAGAAATGAAGCTCCGTATCGAAGACGCTCTCGCAGCAACAAAAGCAGCTGTTGAAGAAGGCTATGTTGCAGGTGGCGGTGTTGCTCTTCTCAATGCAATTCCTGCCCTTGATGCTTACATCGCATCTCTTGAAGATGCAGATGTAAAAACAGGTGCAAAAATTGTTCGTAAGGCTATCGAAGAGCCCGTTCGTCAGATTGCAGCTAACGCAGGCCTTGAAGGTTCAGTTATCATTGACGGCATTCTTCGTTCCGAAAAAGTTGGCTACGGCTTCGACTTTGCTAAAGAAGAATACACAGATATGGCAAAAGCAGGTATTCTTGATCCCACAAAGGTTACCCGTTCAGCGCTTCAGAACGCATCAAGCGTTGCAGCAATGGTTCTTACAACAGAGAGCCTTGTTACAGATAAACCCGACCCCGCAGCAGATGCAGCTAACGCAGCAGCAATGGCAGCAGCTCAAGGTGGCGGAATGTATTAAGTTTCAAAAAATCCCTTGCTCCGAAAGAGCAAGGGATTTTTTAGTTGCAAGTTGCAAGTAGAAAGTGGCAAATTTCGGGTGCTGCGCACAGCAATTATAATAAAAAACCGTGACTATTTCGTTCTGAATTTTTTGAAAAGAAACGTTAATAGTCAAAGAAAAAGTAGCGGTTAGTGAAGATTTAAAATGTTTGGAAGGGTCGCTTCCCCAAAACTTTCCACTTCCCACTTGCCACTTCCAATTTTAAAAAGAAATCCTTGCTTCAAAAAGCAAGGATTTGTTTTTTACATCTGTTCTCTTTTTGCGATAACCTGATTATGAATATCTTCTTTTGTTTTGCCGGTGAGCTTGTAGAAGAAGAAGGGAACGCCTGCAAGGAACATCATAAGACCATGGAAAATGGTGTAGAAGAAGAGCATCATAATCTTTGTGTTAAGAGTCTGTTCAGGTTCGGGGTTAAGGTCAGTAGGCTGAATGTACTGAATAATTGAGCCTTCGCCATAAAGTATCTGGGGAGAAAGTGCAGTTGCAATAGTACCGCTTATCATTGTGCCGATACCGATAACAAAGGGGAGCGTTGCGTCAAGACGTTTGCTTGTTTTAAGCTCAATAACCTCGAGAACGTCTGCCTGGAACATTGAGGGAAGAAGGTTTGATGCACCAAACTGAAGACCAATAAGGAACAAACAAGCAATAAATGCTATCTGCAAAACATTTGAGGGTGAGTTGAAATATATGTAACCGATTACAAAGGCGATAGTATTTGCAATAACGGAATAAATACCCGATGCAATATAAAGCTGTTTTGCATTGAATTTTTTCAGAAGTGCATTGATAACGAGCATACCTACTGCAGTACCGATACCTGTAGGAAGACCGAATAAAAGGAATTTACTTGTACTGCCCAAAAGCGCTGCCGCAAGGAAAACGCCCATATAGTTTGCAATTCCACGGAAGCTTTTAAGTGTTTCACTGATAATAATTATTAATG
The DNA here is from genome assembly GCA_045542535.1 of Acutalibacteraceae bacterium. Taxonomy (GTDB): domain Bacteria; phylum Bacillota; class Clostridia; order Oscillospirales; family Acutalibacteraceae; genus DTU089. Next base: position 86,221 of record JAZQLF010000035.1, read on the forward strand.
CATATTTATTTTTAAGAACATCTATAATACCAACAAGAGGATTTTTCTTTTCTTCACTGTATGCCATACGCTCTTTCATAAAGCGCATACCCATAAGAGTGATTATTGTACCTACAACGCTGATAAGAGAAGCACCGATTATATATTCAAGGTATTCTCTGTTGGGGTTGTCGGGAGATACCTTTTTGATAATTTCACCAATAACAAGAACAACAACTAAAGGTGCAGAGTTACCGACCGCACTTGAAATGCTGCGGAAGGAAATCATTTTGTCACGCTCTTTGTTATTAGGAGTCATAACAAATGATACAAGGTTAATTGCGTTACCAAAGCTACAGCAAGCACCATGAAGCATACCGATTGTGATGAGGTAAATCATAAGAAGTGTGCCTGCAAGTCCGTCGGGAGTGTAGAAAAGAAGCATTGTAACAATACCCATAGGAATTGCAACTGCATTTACTATAGGGATGAATTTTCCACGCTTACCGATTTTGCGGTTATCAATAATAAGCGCATAAACGAAGCTCATTAAAAATCCTGCAACGCTTAAAAAGCCATTGTAGAAAGAAACTTGGTCATCTGCCATTCTCAACACGTTAACAAGATACGCCTGACGGTATGAGCCAACCATACCTGTCATCATTGTGTAAAAGAAAATAGCTGCAAGATAGAACACCATTTCTTTTGTTTTAATGTGATTTTGTTCTAATGGATTTTTAATTTTATTTTCCAATACATCACAACCTTTATGTTTGATAGTTTAAGTATAACCTTATAATGCTTTTTTGGCAATATCCGCGCTCATTTTTGCATCCTTAGCATAAAAATCTGCACCGATTTTCTCTGCATATTCGGGGGTGAGCACAGCTCCTCCAACCATTATTTTGCAGTCGGCTTTTGCGTCTTTCAAGGCTTTTACTGTACTTTCCATAGCAGGAAGAGTTGTTGTCATAAGAGCGGAAAGACCAATAAGTTTTACATTATGTTCTTTTTGGGCTTTGACAACTTCGTCGGGGTCAACATCTCTTCCCAAATCAATTACCTCATAGCCGTAATTTTCAAGAACAGTTTTAACAATATTTTTTCCTATATCGTGAACATCACCTTTAACAGTTGCAAGAATGATTTTACCCTTGCTCTCTGTAACGGTGTTGTTCTTTTTCATTGTTTCTTTAATAACCTCAAAGCAAGCACCTGCCACATCGGCAGCTCTCATAAGCTGGGGAAGAAAGAGTTTACCGCTTTCAAAACCTGCACCGACATTATCAAGGGCAGGAATTAAAACATTATTTATCAGACTTTGAGCGTCTGTTTCTTTAAGAGCTTTTTCGGTTAATTCTGCCGCTTGGTTTTTAAGACCTTTTTCAATACATTCACCCAGAGAAAGCTCTTTTTTCTCCTGAACGGCAGTTTTTTCTCCTGCAAAAGCAGAAATATACTGGACAGAATCTTTATCAATAGATTTTAAAACCTTATATGCTCTTACCGCTCCAATCATTGAAGCTGAATTGGGGTTCATAATAGGCAAATCAAGTCCGTTTTCGAGAGCCAAAGTAACAAAAGCGGTATTTACTATTTCTCTTTGAGGAAGACCGAAAGAAACGTTGGAAACACCGAGGGTTGTTTTAACACCGAATTTTTCTTTAACCTGCCTCATTGCATCCAAAGTGATTTGTGCTGCAGATTGCTTTGCGCTGACTGTCATTGTAAGGCAGTCGATTATAATATCTTCTTTCGGTATGCCGATTTCTATTGCGCGGTTTATAATTTTCTCGGCAATTTCCACTCTTTTTTCTACTGTTTCGGGAATACCCTCTTCATCAAGAGTAAGACCAACAACTGCCGCACCATATTTTTTAGCAAGAGGAAGAACTGTTGAAAGTGATTTTTCTTCGCCATTAACGGAGTTTATAATGGCTTTACCTGTGTAAATTCTCAATGCTTTTTCAAGCACCTTCGGCGAGGTTGAGTCAAGCTGTAAAGGAAGACCTAAAGACCCTTGCAAAGAGGTAACGACCTTTTGCATCATTTCCTCTTCGTCAATTTCGCTGTGACCCACATTTACATCAAGAATATCTGCTCCTGCTTCAACCTGAGAAATGCCCTCGTTTAAAATGTAATCAAGGTCATTTCTCTCAAGAGCTTCTTTAAATTTCTTTTTACCGGTAGGGTTAATTCTTTCGCCGATAACTCTTGGTTCATTAAGCAAAACCGCAGTTGTTGCACCGCTGATTACACCTTTAACTGCTTCAGGTTTTTCTTTTATTTCCGTTTTATCAAGTTGTTTTTTCAGCTCTGCAATATATTCGGGGCTTGTTCCGCAACAACCGCCAAGAATTACCGCCCCTTTTTCGTAGAACTTCGCCATAAGAGCAGAGAACTCTTCTGCACCCATTGAATATTTGCCCGTTTTTAAATCGGGAAGACCTGCGTTGGGTTTTACGATTACGGGAACTGAAGAATATTTTAAAAATTCTTCTACAACGCCCCATAATTTATCAGGGCCAAGAGAACAGTTAAGACCTACTGCATCCGCACCTGCAGCAATAAGAGTTACTGCCACCGCAGAGGGTGTGCTGCCGTTCATTGTAAGGCCGTTTTCGTCAAAAGAAAGGGTAACTGTTACGGGTAAATTCGTATTTTCCTTTGCTGCTAAAAGAGCAATTCTCGCTTCTCTCAAATCTGTAAAGGTTTCAAGGCAGATTAAATCCGCACCTGCTTTTTCACCGCAAATTGCAACTTCTTTATAGCATTCATAAGCGCTTTCGAATGTCAAATCTCCCGCAGGTGCAAGAAGCTTACCCGTTGTGCTTACATCAAGGGCAACAAAGGTGTCTGTCCCCTTTGCCGCCTCTTTTGCAAGAGAAATTGCTTTATTGATGCATTCTTCTACGCTATGCTCAGAACCTTCCAACTTAAAAGCATTTGCACCGAAAGTGTCTGCCATAATAATATTGCTACCGGCATCTATATACGATTTATGTATTTCTTTTACCCACTCGGGATGGTCAAAAACCGCATTAACGGTATCTTCACTGGGCAAAAGGCCTTTTTTAATAAGTTCTGTTCCGAATCCACCATCAAGAAGAATATATTTATTTTTCAATAAATTCATAATAATCACTTCTTTACTAAAAACACCGCGAAAGGACTCCGCGGTGTTTTTGTTTATTTATGATAAAGTTTTTTACTCTCGTAATGAGGTTCACAAGTAAGGTTAATTCCCAATTTTCTGAATGTATCTCTGTCAACCTGGGAAAGAATAACCGTAGCGTGAGCTTCGCTTCCCTTAAGAGCTTTAAGAGCATCGAAAGCCTTTTTAGCATCTTCACTTTCGACAGCGCTCATTGTAAGAGCAATAAGCACTTCATCTGTATGAAGTCTTGGGTTGTGATTTCCGAGAATGCTTGTTTTAAGGTCCTGAATAGGCTCAATAATTTTTCTCTCAATAAGAAGTGCGCTGTCATCAATGCCTGCCACAACCTTCAAGGCATTGAGAAGGGCCGCTGAAGCAGAGCCTAAAAGGTCGCTGGTTTTACCTGTAACAATTGTTCCGTCAGGAAGCTCAATTGCAACTGCAGGTCTGTTGCCCGTTGTTTCACTTTTAAGAAGTGCCGCTTTAACTGTTGGGCGTTCTGTTTCAACAGAAATACCTGCCTGGTTCATAAGGCTTTCAAGCTTTGCTATTGCGCCATCATTTTTGTGGCCCGTTTTCTTGTCACAAAGGGCACTGAAATAACGTCTTACAATTTCTTCGTGAGATGCTTTTCTGCATACTGAATCATCAGAAATGCAGTAGCCTACCATATTAACACCCATGTCTGTAGGGGATTTATAGGGGCTGACACCTTCAATTTTCTCGAATATGGCGTTGAGAACAGGGAAAACCTCAACATCACGATTGTAGTTAACGGTGGTTTTGCCGTAAGCTTCAAGGTGATAAGGGTCAATCATATTAACGTCGTTAAGATCTGCCGTTGCCGCCTCATAAGCAAGGTTTACAGGGTGCTTAAGGGGTAAGTTCCAAATCGGGAAGGTTTCAAACTTTGCATAACCTGCTTTATTGCCACGAGCATTTTCGTGGTAAAGCTGAGAAAGACAAGCGGACATTTTTCCGCTACCGGGACCGGGGGCTGTTATAACAACAAGAGGACGGGTGGTTTCAATATAATCGTTTTTGCCGAAGCCTTCGTCACTAACGATTTTCTTAACATTGTAGGGGTAGCCGTCAATAGTATAGTGAACAAACGCCTTGATACCGAGTGTTTCAAGTTTTTCTTTAAACTTAATTGCAGCAGGTTGTCCGTTGAATTGGTTAATAACAACGCTACCCACAAAAAGACCTGCACTTGCAAAAGCATCCATAAGGCGCAAAACGTCACTATCGTAAGTAATGCCGTAGTCGCCGCGGATTTTATTGCTTTCGATATCTCCTGCAGAAATAACAATAACAATTTCTGCGTGGTCTTTAAGGTTTAAAAGCATCTGCAATTTACTGTCGGGCTTGAAGCCGGGAAGAACACGGGATGCGTGAAAATCATCGAAAAGTTTACCGCCAAACTCAAGATAGAGCTTTCCGCCGAACTCATCAATGCGTTTCATAATCTGTTCAGACTGTTTTTCGATATACATATCGTTGTCAAAACCGATTTTCTTCTGAAAAACCATAAGTACCACCCTTTCACAAAATACAATTTTAGCATTACGCATCTGTTTTGTCAACGGAAAAACCTACTGATTTATTGACATTAATTTGTATAAGTTGTATTATTACAATAGAGTATTTTGAGCTTAAGAAAATTAATTTTAAGGAGTATATTATGGAACAGTTCTTTGACAGATTTAAAATTGACTGCTCACCTGTAGCACATAAAAGTCACACATTAGTCCGCGACAATGTAAGACTTACAGTGCTTACCCCTTGCCTTTTACGTGTTGAAACCCAGAGCAAAGGAAAGTTCTGCGACGAGCCTACACAGAGCGTATGGTTCCGCGATTTCCAGAAACCTGAATTCAAAGTTAACGAATCAAGCGGAACTATTGAAATCAAAACTACAAAAGCAAACTTCCTTTACAATCTTAAAACAAAGAAAATGGTGCGCATTAAATTGCGTGACGGCAGAGTTGTAACCAACTACAAAGCAGGTAACCTTAAAGGTACTTGCCGTACTCTTGATATAACTGCCGGTGTTATCACCCTCGGCGACGGTGTTTGCTCAAGAAACGGTGTTGCAATTCTTGACGACAGCGACACTCTTGTTCTCAAAGAAGACGGTGCCATTTTACCCAGAAAGCACAAAGGCTCCGATGAATATTATTTCGCTTACGGCAACGATTATGTAGGCGCAACAACTGACCTTTATAAATTAACCGGCCAGGTTCCGCTTATTCCCCGATATGCTCTTTCTAACTGGTGGAGCCGTTACAAAGCATATACTCAGGATGAATATCTCACTCTTATGGACAGATTCAAAGAGGAGGATGTTCCGATTACCGTTGCAACAGTTGATATGGACTGGCATTGGGTTGATATTAAAGAAAAATTTGGCAAAGACAGCCACAAGGTGTTTATGCATCAGAACCTTATGGAATATGTTTATGATGTATGGTCAGCAGGTTGGACCGGCTACAGCTTCAACACCGACCTTTTCCCCGACCCTGCAGGATTCCTTAAAAAGCTTAAAGACGATGGTTACAAAGTAACCTTTAATCTTCACCCCTCTCAGGGTGTTCGTTGGTTTGAAGACCAATATGAAGAAATGTGTCAGGCTATGGGTCAGGATTCTTCAAAGAAGCAACCTGTTAAATTTGATATTACAGATAAAAAGTTCACAGAAAACTACTTTAAAATTCTTCACCATCCTTATGAAAAAATGGGTGTTGATTTCTGGTGGATTGACTGGCAACAAGGTACAAAAACACCCGTTCCCGGTCTTGACCCCCTTTGGGCATTGAACCACTATCACTTCTATGACAATGCAAAGAATAACAACAGACCCCTTATTCTTTCCCGTTTTGCAGGTGCAGGTAGCCAAAGATACCCCCTCGGCTTCAGCGGTGACACAACTCAGACCTGGTCAGCTCTTGATTTCCAACCCGGCTTTACTGCAACTGCATCAAACATCGGTTATCCTTGGTGGAGCCACGATATCGGCGGTCACTGTATGGGTAGAAAAGATGATGAGCTTTACATTCGTTGGGTTCAGCTTGGTGTTTTCAGCCCTATTATGCGACTTCACTCAACAAACAATGAATTTGCAGGTAAAGAGCCCTGGAATTACAGCGGTCCCGTAGAAAAAATTGCAAAAGACCAACTCCGCCTTCGTCACAAATTACTTCCCTATATCTATACAATGAACTATCGCACTCACACAGATTGCCGTGCGATATGCGAACCTATGTACTACGCATACCCCGAAAGAAAGAGCGCTTACGAATGTAAAAACCAGTTCTTCTTCGGAACAGAGCTTATTGTTGCTCCCATTACAGAGCACACCTCAACTGACAACAATATGGCAAGCGTTAACGTATGGATTCCTGAAGGAAGATATACTGATATTTTCACCGGCAGAATTTACTGCGGTAAGCGTTTTGTAAGAATGTATCGTGATATCGAAAATATTCCCGTTCTTGCAAAAGCAGGTGCAATTATTCCTATGAGCGCAAACGATAAAACAAACGACTGCACCAACCCCGTTGATATGGAGCTTCTCATTTATAGAGGTAACAACACCTTTAAGCTTTACGAAGACGACGGTGAAACTCTTTCCTATCAGAATGGTGCTTTCTGCAAAACTCCCTTTACCGTTAAAGAAAACGGCTCTTCAGTTTCCTTTACTATCGGTGCAGGTGAGGGTGACACCAGCGTTGTTCCTGAAAAGAGAAATTATAAGCTCTTCTTTAAAGACATTGTAAGCGGTGAAATCACCGTTAAGGTTAACGGCAGAAAACGCGCTCTTAAGATCGAAAACGGCAAAACCATTACAATTATTCTTGAAGCAATTGCTCCCACAGATACAGTTGAAATTGAATTCCTTGATTGCGTATATCTTACAAATATTGATAAGAAACAGGCTCTCACAGAAACAATTGCAAAATATCAGATGGGTAATGACAAAAAAGGACTTCTCTTCACAGAATTCCTCAAAACAGAAAAGCCCTTGCCCCCCATGGCAGACAATTTCTCAGGACCTATTGAAGAGATTCTTGCACTTTACAGAGGATAATTTAAAGTTGCAAGTTGAAAATTGCAAGTGGCAAGTTTCGGGACCTGCGGTCGGCATTATATAAAAAGGATTTGAGTTATGTCAATAATAGATATATTAAAAACTTATTCTTCTGATTATGGTATTGAAATTAATCAGGATTTAGCCGAAAAATTAGAAATTTACGGCAGACTTTTAAAGGAATGGAACGATAAGATAAATCTTACCGCAATTAAAGATGACGAGGGAATTGCAGTTAAGCATTTTCTTGACTGCTTACTTGTAAGCAAAGTTGCCGATTTCAAGGACGGTATGAGCGTTATTGATGTTGGCACAGGAGCAGGTTTCCCCGGTCTTGTAATTGCCGCCGCTTACCCTAATGTTAATGTTACTCTTCTTGACTCAACAGGTAAAAAGCTTAAAGCCGTTGAGAATATGGCGGAAGAGATGGGCGTAAAAAATGTTAAAATCCTTCATTCGAGAGCCGAAGAATCGGGACAAAAGTCCGAGTATCGCGAAAAATACGATTTTGCTACAGCAAGAGCTGTTGCAGAGCTTCGTGTTCTTCTTGAATACACACTTCCCTTTGTGAAAAAAGGCGGTTCATTTTTATCTCTCAAAGCGGCTATTGCTAAAGAAGAAATAGATGGAGCAACCAAATCCTTGCAAACTTTAGGTGGCAAGGTAGAGGCTGTAAACGAGTTTACTCTTCCCGGCGGTGACAAGCGAGTTATAATTGATATAAAAAAGATTTCGCAAACTTCGCCAAAATACCCGCGACCCTCGGCACAAATCGCCAAAAAACCTTTATAATCTTATCAAAACCAAGCATTTTCAGTCGAATTCCCCCGACCGAAAATGCTTTATTTTTTGTGTGTTTGGTGGTATAGTGTTGTCAAAGAGAGACGGACAAGGCTTTGTGGATGAACGATGAAATTACTACTATCAGAAAGGAACACCAATGATTAAATCTTCAAAAAGCAAAGCAAACAGTCAGATACAATTAATACCCCACGACCTTATAAAACCAAATCCCCAACAACCAAGAGTAAGGTTCGATTACAACGAACTGGAGGGTTTGGCTTGTTCAATTCGTGCTAACGGATTGCTTCAACCTATAAACGTTCGTGTTCTGGAAAATGGGGAATTTGAGCTCATCTCCGGTGAACGCCGTCTGAGAGCGGCGAGAATGATAGGAATGACCAAAATCCCTTGCATTGTAATGAATGTGTCCGACCAACAATCTGCTCTTTTTTCAATTATTGAAAATGTCCAGAGAGAAAACCTTGATTTCTTTGAAGAAGCCGTTGCTATTGAGCGACTTATGACGGAATATGGTCTTTCTCAGGATGAAATTGCAAATAAGTTAGGAAAAGCTCCATCAACTCTTTCAAACAAGCTTCGACTTTTGCGTCTTCCCGATTACATTCGTGATAAAATTTCTTGTGCCGGACTTTCTGAACGCCACGCAAGAGCTTTGCTGACGCTTCCCGATAATTCAACAAGAAAAAGAGTTCTTGATATAGTAATTGAACGACATTTAACCGTTGCGGAAACAGAGAGGCTTATAGCAGATGTTCACCGCAGAAGAAAAACGCCCCGAAAACCGCAGACGAAAGCATATAAAGATATGAGGATTTTCTTAAACACGTTAAACCACGCAGTTGATATTATAAGAAAAGCGGGAATAGAAGCCGATACTGCCAAAAGCGAAACAGATGAATATTTTGAGTATGTAATCAGAATCTCAAAGCCTGAAGAAGCGAATATGGTGGCAGTTACCACACAGGCAATATAAGTTGCAAGTTGAAAGTGGCAAGTGGTAAGTTTCGGGACCTGCGGTCAGCTATTATAATGTTTGGAAGCGAAGCTTCCCCTTAACTCTTCACTCTTCATTTTTAACTCTTCACTATTTGCGAAGCAAATTTTGGTATATTCTCCGAAAGGAGTTTATATAGTGGCGAGAGCCACAGCCATATCTTTCTCTTTCACACCCCACATCCACAGCGGAAAACCATCGTCGAAAGGCGATGGTTTTCTGCTTTTATTGATATTTTTCTAACTTCATATTGCATTACTTTTACAAAAGATAATGTTTATGGGATGACCTACCACCATGCCGCAATGTAGGCTTCGCAATAAATTCACATATTCTTCTACGGCGCATTTTCGCGCCCCGACATTCCGAATTTCGAAATCCTAATTATCCTATAATAGTTTATTTTTTTGTAAAAAACTTTCCCCCTCGCCATATTGGGACAGTTTTCGACAAAGTATATATGTATAATGTAGTTATAGAGCGAAAAACAAAAAACAACCACAATATATTGATTTTTTGCTCTAAATATAAAGAAAAGGAGACGCTGTTTTATGAAAAGCCTTAAACTGAAAATACTTGCCATTCTCATCGAATACCATTGGTGGCGCGTTGACTGTTTGCGAAAGAAAACCCGCCACGAAAAAACGGAAAGCACACTTAACCGTGAAGACTTTCATAAATTCAGAGCAGAACAGTTAATGGTTGTCTATGAAATGTATTTAGGTTTGCGTGATTGCAAAGGAAACATTATTGCATAATATAGTAGCTGTTTCGTCTAAAACTGCTACCTCTGTCTTAATACAGAGGTGGCTTTTTTATGTTGAAGAAAAACCTTTTTTGTGCTACACTTGTCTATGGTGAGTGTAATGCTGAATTTCAAAATCGACAATTTATCTGTTTGGGAAAAATTACAGAATACAACTGAACCCATAATTATGTACGGTACCGGAAACGGTGCCGATAAAGTCGTTGATGTATTGGAAAATCTTAATATAAGGCTTTCGGGAATTACTGCAAGCAGCGGTTTTGTAAGAGAGCGTTTTTTCAGAGGTTTACCCGTTAAACCCTTGGAATATTTTGAAGAAAAATACAAAGAGTTCACTATTATAATCACCTTTGGAACATCAATTCCCGAAGTTATGGGAAATATTTTTGATATCGCCGGAAAGCACAGAGTTCTTGTGCCCTGTGTACCCGTTATAGGTACAGGAATTTTTGATAGAACATTTTTAGAAAGTCACGAAGAAGAAATAAATCTGGCTCATTCCCTTTTGGCAGATGATTTCTCCCGAAAAATTTTTGAAGGTTATGTTAATTTCCAATTCGGCGGGGAAATTTCTCTTTTAAAAGAGATTGAAACACCTGAAAAAGAAATATATGAAAATGTTTTAAATTTCAATAAAAATGAAACCTTTATCGACATCGGAGCTTACAGAGGCGATACTGTTGAAAAATTTGTAAAACTTACCAATGGCGAATACAATAATATCGTTGCCGCAGAACCTGATAAAAAAACTTTTTTAAAGTTAATGGCAAACTGCGAAAATCTCAAGAATTTCAAAGGTGTAAATGCCGCAATTACAGGATTTGACGGTGAAATCGGCTTTTCTTCTCTGGCAGGAAGGCAGTCTGCAGTTGGTGGAGAAAATATGATAAATTCTCTTTCCTTGCCCAGTCTTTGCAAAGATGTTGAACCATCCTATATAAAAATCGATTCCGAGGGTTGCGAAATGGAAATTTTAAAGGGCGGAGAAGAAATTTTAAAGAAATTCAAGCCTAAAATGAATGTTGCCGCATACCATAAAAGTGAAGATATTTTCAAATTACCCATACTCATAAAAAGTTTAAATTCCGAATATAAAATACATTTGCGCCATCATCCCTATATTCCTGCATGGGACACACTGTTTTATTGCGTTTAATTCGATAAATTCCCTCTTAAAACTTTGTTAAAATTTATTTTACAACAATTTTAAAAATATATTGACTTTTTCTTTAAATATCTATATATTTAAAGTTGCAAATTAAAAATTTATACATATATATTGTATAATGTAAACGAGCGAAAAACTCACCTTTTTGAAGAATTATATTGTAAATTCTTTAGGTAGGTGATTTTTCTATTCTTAATTTGCAGAAAGGGGCTGCATAATTGTCCAACAACATTATTGATTTGAAAAATATCTCCGTAGCTTTTGACGGAGAAACAATTATTGACAATATGAATTTATACATCCGCGACAAAGAGTTTATAACCTTTTTAGGCCCCTCCGGTTGCGGTAAAACAACTACGCTCCGAATTATTGCAGGTTTCCAGGAACCCGATTCGGGCGATGTTATCTTTGACGGTAAAGTAATAAATGGTGTTCCGCCTCACAAAAGGCAATTGAACACCATTTTTCAGCGTTACGCTCTTTTCCCTCATTTGAATGTTTATGAGAATATTGCTTTCGGTTTACGCCTTAAAAAGACTCCCGAAAAAGAGATTAAGGAAGCTGTTACCGAAATGCTTGCCCTCGTAAACCTTAAAGGATTTGAGCGTAGAAATATATCTTCTCTTTCAGGCGGTCAGCAGCAGCGAGTTGCAATTGCACGTGCTCTTGTTGTTAAGCCCAGAGTTCTCCTTCTTGACGAGCCTTTAGGCGCTCTTGACCTTAAGCTTCGTAAAGATATGCAGGTTGAACTTAAAAATATTCAGAAGCGTTTGGGTATCACATTTATTTACGTTACCCACGACCAGGAAGAAGCCCTTTCAATGTCCGATACAATCGTTGTTATGGATTCGGGCGTCATTCAGCAAATCGGCACACCTACTGATATCTACAACGAGCCTAAAAACGCATTCGTTGCAGATTTCATTGGTGAAAGTAATATCATTGAAGGTGTTATGCGAGCTGACTTCTGGGTTGAAATGGCAGGTCACAAATTCAAATGTCTTGATAAAGGCTTCGGCGTTGACGAAGAGGTTGACGTTGTTGTCCGCCCCGAAGACGTTGACGTTGTGCCTGTAGAAGAGGCTATGATTTCAGGTGTTGTAACTTCAACAACCTTTAAAGGCGATTATTACGAAATTATCGTTGAAATCAAGGGCTTTAAATGGATGATTGAATCTACCCATAATCAGACTGTTGGCTCAACTATCGGTCTTAACATCATTCCCGATGCTATTCACATAATGAAAAAATCAAAGTACTCCGGTCTTTACGGCGACTACAGCTCTTTCAGCGAAGAATTTGACGAGCTTTCAGACGCCACCTATGAGGAAGAGGACGAATAAACTTTTCCGCTCTATTTTATGAAAAGGAGTGCTTGTGATGAAGAAAAAATCTTCTCTTATGACACGCTTAGCAGGTTCTCCCTACATTGTCTGGGCGGTTCTCTTTATTATCGTTCCTCTTTGTATGGTTGCCTACTATGCTTTCACCGACAAAACCGGTGCTTTTACATTTGACAATATGCTCAGTATCGGAAAATACACCGATACAATAATTCTCTCTGTATGGTTAGGGCTTCTCGCTACCGTTATAAGCCTTGTTGTTGCGTACCCTCTTGCAATGATTATGGCTGCAAAGGGTCCCGAAAAGCAAAGCACAATGACAATGCTCATTATGCTTCCTATGTGGATGAATTTCCTTTTGAGAACATATTCCTGGATGACAATTTTAGAGGACAATGGTTTTCTCACAACGGGCCTTAACTATATTGTTGAATGCATAAATAATTTAGCAGGATCAAGCCTCGAACCCATCCACCTTATTAACACCCGTGGTGCAGTTGTTCTCGGTATGGTTTATAACTTCCTGCCTTATATGATTTTACCCATTTATACAGTTATGCTCAAAGCAGACCGTTCTCTTATTGAGGCGGCGCAGGATTTGGGCGGTAACAAGCTTGACGTTTTCAGAAACGTTACTATTCCTTTAAGCGTTCCCGGAATTGTTTCAGGCTTTACAATGGTTTTCGTTCCCTCTGTAAGCACATTCTATATTTCTCAGAAATTAGGCGGCACAGGAACAACTCTTATTGGTGATATTATCGAAACTCAATTCCAGACTGCAAACAACTTTAATTTAGGCGCATCTCTTTCTTTTGTGCTTATGATTCTTATTTTCATTTGTCTTGCAGTAATGAATAAGTTCTCCGATGATGACGGAGGTGTTGTAATATGACAAAGAAAACCTCCTTCGGCGGAAAGCTTTATACCGCTCTTGTGTTCATTTTCCTTTATGCACCCATCGCTGTTCTTATTCTTTTTAGTTTTAACTCCGGAAAAAGTACTGCAGTTTTTGAAGGCTTCTCTCTTCATTGGTATGAAGAACTTTTCCGTGATGCCGCAACCCTTACCGCATTTAAAAACTCTTTAATAATTGCGGTGGTTTCTTCAATTATCTCAACTGTTATGGGTACTGCTGCCGCAACGGCAATTTTCGGCTACAAAAATAAGCTTGTAAAAAGCAGTATTATGACTGTAACAAATATTCCTATGATGAACCCCGAAATAGTTACAGGTATTGCAATGATGCTTCTTTTCGTGTTCATCGGCGGTTTGTTCGGTAAAACCGGCACATTGGGTTTCACTACCCTTACAATTGCCCATGTAACATTTGAGCTTCCTTACGTTATTTTAAATGTTCTTCCGAAGCTCAAGCAGACGGATGCCCATCTTTCGGAAGCGGCGCAGGATTTGGGTTGCACACCCTTCCAGGCATTTTATAAGGTTGTTCTTCCTGCAATTATGCCCGGTATTATTTCCGGTCTTATGATGGCGTTCACTCTTTCCATTGACGATTTCATTATAAGCTACTTTGTAAGCGGTACAAGTTCACAGACCCTGCCTATCAGAATTTTCTCTATGACAAAGCGTAGAGTTACACCTGATATGTATGCCCTTTCAACTCTTATTTTCCTTGCAATTTTAGTGCTTTTGGTTGTTTCAAATATTATTTCCTCAAGAGGAGATAAGAAAAATTCGAAAAAAGGCGGTGCAAAGAAATGAAACGCTTTTTTTCAGTAGTATTCAGCTTAATTCTTCTTGGAATTACCATTGTTCCTTGCTTTGCAGGAGAAAAAAAGGATTATTCCCATCTTGAAGGCACAACCCTTAATGTTTACAACTGGGGTGAATACATTTCCGACGGTTCAGACGGAACTCTCGATGTTAACAAAGAGTTTGAAAAGCGCTACGGTATAACCGTTAACTATTCAAACTACGAAAGCAACGAGAATATGTATAACAAGCTTCAGTCAGGCGGCGCAAACTATGACGTTATAATCCCCTCAGATTATATGATTGCAAAGCTTATTGAAGAGGATATGTTGGCTGAGCTTGATTATTCCAATATTCCCAACTACAAATATATTCTCGAAAAATATCGTAATCTTTATTACGACCCCGAAAATAGTTACTCTGTTCCCTACACCGTTGGTATGGTTGGACTTATTTACAACACAACAATGGTAGAAGAAGCCCCTGACAGTTGGGGTGTTCTTTGGGACGAGCGCTACGAGGGCGAAATTCTTATGTTCAACAACCCCCGCGATGCTTTCGGTGTTGCACAATGTTATTTGGGGCAAAGCATAAATACAGAATCCGTTGAAGACTGGGACAAGGCAATTGAAGCCTTAAAGCAACAGAATCACCTTGTTTCCTCATACGTTATGGATGAGGTTTTCAATAAAATGGAAAACGGTGAAGCAGCTCTTGCGCCTTATTATGCAGGGGATTTCCTTACAATGTATGATGTAAATCCCGACCTTGCTTTTGTTTACCCCAAGGAAGGTGTTAACTTCTTCGTTGATGCTATGTGTGTTCCCAAAAATGCAGAAAACAAGGAAGCTGCTGAGCTTTATATCAACTTTATGCTTGAAGAGGAAATTGCAGTTGCAAATGCTAATTATATTTGCTATGCAACCCCACATTCAAACGTTCTCGAATCCGATGATTATGATTTAAAGGGTGACCCGGTTCTCTACCCCGATGAGGAAAACACACCCCGAACAGAGATGTTTGAGAACCTGGATTACGAAACCCAGAACTATATGAATATGCTCTGGAATGAGCTTAAAATTGAAGGCAACTCAAATCTTGATGCATATATAGGTCTCTCTGTTACGGCAGTGCTTATTGTATCTTACGCAATTTATAAGTTCATCAAAAAGAAAAAACGCGAAGCGATGTATTAAAAAAATCCTCCGAGAAATCGGAGGATTTTTTCATTTAGCATTGTAATAAATAGTACTTCCTGCTTCAACTGAGTGAGTAAGCCAGGTGTTACCACCGATAACGCAGTTATCACCGATTTTTGTGTTGCCGCCAAGGATGGTTGCATTAGCATATATAACAACATTATTGCCGATATCGGGGTGGCGCTTAATGTCTTTAACGGGTGCGCCGTTTTCGTCAAGCTCAAAGCTCTTTGCACCCAAAGTAACACCCTGATAAATCTTAACGTGGTCACCGATTGTTGTGGTTTCACCGATAACAATACCTGTTCCGTGGTCAATGAAGAAATATTCGCCAACAGTTGCACCTGCGTGAATATCTATACCTGTTTTTTCGTGAGCATATTCCGTCATAACTCGGGGAATAAGCGGAACTTTAAGAGTATAAAGCTCGTGAGCAAGGCGGAAAATTGAAATTGCATAGAAGCCGGGGTAGCAAATAAGCACTTCTTCGTGGCATTTTGCAGCAGGGTCACCCTCGTAAATAGCCTCAATATCTTTAATGAGGAGTTGCTTTATTTTCGGAAGTCTTTCAATAAAAGCGTTGCAAAGCTCTTCGGGAGTTTCTTCCATAGTTGTTCCGTTGAAGGCATAAGCTCCCTTTATCTGCTCAATAAGGCGGTTATAAATATTAAGAAGAAGCTCTGTCTGCGAAAGAACATTTTCGCTTCCCTCGCTATGCTTAAAATAATTGGGGAAAAGAAGTGACTGCAAATCCTTTATAACCTTTACAATTTCTTTTCTGTTAGGGATTAACGCTTTATCAGAATCCTTTTTGAGAAAGCATTCTCTGTTTATTGCTTCAAGATTTTTAACCGTTCCTGTTATCAATCCTACTGATTCTAAAAATCTTTCCATATCTTTTACCTCATTTATAAAGTTCTGTTGAAAGGTAGCGTTCCCCTGTATCTGTCAACACAACAACTATATTTTTACCTTTGTTTTGAGGGCATTTTGCAAGTTCTATTGCTCCAAAAAGCGCCGCACCCGACGAAATACCAACTGCTATTCCCTCTTTTTGTGCCATTTTACGAGCATAAAGGAAAGCGTCTTCGTTAGAGACATCTATGATTTCGTCGTATATATTTTTATCAAGATTTTCGGGAATAAAGTTTGCGCCGATACCCTGAATAGCGTGAGCACCTGCAACACCACTTGTCAGCAAAGGGGAATTTAAAGGTTCAACGCCTACAACTTTTATATTGGGGTTTTGCTCTTTCAGAAATTTTCCCGTTCCGGAAAGAGTTCCACCCGTACCGATTCCTGCCACAAAAATATCAACTTTTCCGTCAGTATCTTCCCAGATTTCAGGACCGGTTGTTTTATAATGAGCTTCGGGGTTTTCGGGGTTATCAAATTGAGAGGGAATAAAAGAATTTTCATATTTTTCGGAAAGTCTTTGTGCCTCTTCAATTGAGCCTTGCATACCCTTTTTTCCATCGGTCAGCACCACTTCTGCTCCATAAGCTTTCATAAGCTTTATTCGTTCCTCGCTCATAGTATCGGGCATAACGATTATAACCTTGTAACCCTTTGAAGCGCCAATTGCCGCAAGACCAATGCCTGTATTACCGCTTGTTGGTTCAATAATAACAGAGTTTTCTTTAAGAATTCCCTCTTCTTCAGCTTTTAAAATCATCCCGAGAGCAGGTCTGTCCTTTGCGCTTCCTGTTGGGTTAAAGCATTCTAATTTTGCAAATATATTAGCTTGTAAATTTTCTTCTTTTATAAAATTGGAAAGTATCATAAGGGGAGTTTTTCCCACTAATTCATCTATATTTTTATAAATATTCATAATATCTACATCCTTTTACCCCTACATAATATCATAAAGCTCTTGTCTTTACAAGTACAGTAAATTTGGTTATTCCTTGTAAATCTTCTCAAAAAAGCTTTTACTGCTTTTTCCGTAGGGGCGGTTAAACCGACCCAAATCTTCCAAACTATCGCCAACAGCAATTTTATTTACCTCTTCACGACAAGTTAGTGTAATTGTAAACCCTTTCTCTCTTACAATATTTCTCAAGGTTTCGTTTTTAATTCCGTAAGGGTACGCCATAATTTTAGGAAGCTGCCCCGTTACTCTTTCAAAGCTCTTATTGAATTTTTCGATATCGTTATTAATAAGTTTTTTATATTCTACTTCGCTTTCCCCGTAAATTTTTCCCATTCCCCTGCGATTACTTAAAGAATGTAGATTATAAGAATGACAACCCAGAGAAACCCATTTATTTTTTGCTAAAATTTTTATGTCTTCTTCATTAAGATAGGCATATCTGTCGTCAGTATCTCCGTTTTTAGTATATAATTCTACAAGAGAGCCCACTAAATTTACATTAGCCGGAAATTTATTTTGCTCTAAAAGAGGCAGGACCTTTGTTAAAAAACTTCTCTCTCCATCATCAAAAGTAATTATAATGGGGTTTTCGGGCAATTTTTCACCTTTTTCGGCAAACAAAAGCAATTCATCAAAAGAAATCGGATTTATATTATGGCTTTTCATATATTTAAAATCATCTTCCAAGACAGAGAGCGGTATAACATAATCTCCCCAGATAGATTTGTTTTCGCTGATTTGATGGTACATAATTATGGGTACACTTACTTGATTTCGGGAAAAGGCTGCCACGTAGGGAGAAAAGGCATTCAACAACGCTCCCAGCAGCATAATAAAACACACAAAAGAAGACAAGACTGCAATTTGCTTAAATGTAAAAATTTTAAACATATAACCACTCCGAAACAGAAAAATATATTGTTTTTTAAAATATATGAAAAATTTTTCATTTTTTGCAAACAAATGTTTGCTTTTTCGGAAAATATGTGTTATTATACATTTAGAAAACAGAAAATTTGTTCGAAAAGGTGATTTTATGGAACCTATTAACGAAACCCAAAAAAGAATATATGAATTTTTGGTGGAGCGTTCTCAGGATGGCGTTCCCCCCTCGGTAAGAGAAATCGGCGCAGCAGTTGGTCTTAAATCCACATCCTCTGTTCAAGCTAACCTTGACGCTTTGGAAAAAGCAGGTTACATTATGCGCGACCCGCTTCTTAAAAGGTCAATAAGAATTCTCGGTCAGGCAGAAAATGTTACCCACGTTCCCCTTTTGGGTACTGTTACGGCAGGTATGCCCATTCTGGCAGTTGAGCAGATTGAGGGTTACATCCCCTATACAGGAAGAGTTTCCCGAGATAAACCGCTCTTCGCTTTAAAAGTTCGCGGTGAGAGTATGCTCTGGGCAGGTATTCTTAACGGTGACATTGTTATTGCGGAGAAAACTCCCTACGCTTCAAACGGCGAAATTGTTGTTGCTATGATTGAGGACGAAGCAACTGTTAAACGCTTCTACAAAGAAAACGGTCATTTCCGTTTACAGCCCGAAAACGATGAATTTGAACCCATTATTACAGATGAGGTTATCATTCTCGGTAAGGTTGTCGCTTTGATGAGATATTATTAAAAAAGAAAATTTACCCCTTACAATTCATTCGAATTGTAAGGGGTAACGTCATTTTATACGCAAAATATGACAATCTTTAATCGTCTTGCTGTGCTTCTTTGATTACTTCATCCGGCACAGCTTCACCATGTTTTACAAACATAATGAGAATGATTGCAATAGCGAACATAATGGGACTGTAATAGAACAAGGACATATATGTTCCTGCAAACATTCTTATGAAACCATAGATAATGGGAGAAGCAATCTGAGCGGAGAAGGTTGCTGTGTAGTAGTAACCTGTGAAAGTACCAACCTTTTCAACACCGCCGATTTCAAGAACAAGGGGAAGAGTATTAACAGTAATAAACATATTAGCCGCACCTGCAAGAACAAGAACGGGATAAATGAGAATCTGAAGAATCTTTGTAACGCTATCAACAGTTTCAGTTACTGCTGTTAAAGCATTTGCAAAATCAGCTTCTCCATTAAGAAGAACCTCTTCTGCAACAGATATAACTGCATCATAAATACCTTCACCTGCATTTTCAACAAGGTATTTGTCAAACTCAGCATAGTGACCATTTACATCTGTGCCTTCTGTTTTGTATGCAACATAACCTGCCATATTAAGAACTTCTTCGTCAGCAAGCTCTCTGCCTTCTGCTTCTGCAAGGTCACTTACCTTTGCATTGTAAGAATTGATGTTATCATCAATTGCAATATAAGTATTGTTTACTTTAACATAGTTGTTGATTGTAAGGTTTTTGCTTCCGAGCATACCAACGAATACGCCGAAGAAAACAACGAAAGCGGCAAGGAATACTGCAAGACCTGCCATAATGGTTTTCTTTCTGCCCACTTTTTTACCCATTTTACCTGCAGGAAGAGCTGCAAGACCTGAGCAAACTGCAAAAATAAGCATAACGATTGTTGCTTTTGAGGTAATCATATGAAGGATTTCCTGAGCAAACAATGAGAAGAATGTTGTAATAGCATTTGCAGCGCAGAAAAGGAAGAAAAGAGTGCCAAGCATAAAGATAAGGCTCTTTCTCTCTGCTTTTGAAAGCTTGATTGCTTTAAGAGCTGCTTTCTGTGCTTTTGCTTCTGCTTTAGCGGCTTTCTTTTTAGCCTTTGCATCAGCATACTGGTTCATTTCGCCTTTGAGCTTGATGCTTGTATCTTCTTCTTTAACAAAGAAGAGAAGAACGAGCATACCGATAATCATAACAACAGAACCAACAATGAAAACATAGGGGAATGAAAGGGTTTCATCCGCTGTGATTTCTGCTTTGCTGTGACCTGTGAAAATGGTACAGAGAATGATACCGAGAGTACCTGCAACCATACCAACAGCTGAACCGATACCACCCATAAGGTTAATAACCGCGTTACCCTCTGAACGAAGCTCGGGAGGTGTAAGGTCGGGCATAAGAGCAACTACCGGTGCTCTCCACAATGACATCGAGAATACGAACAAAATAACTGTTATCATTGTAAGAGGAAGCTGCATAGAACCTGTTGTATTAAGTGCAACTATGGGAATAAGTGCAAAAAGAATTGCGGAAATAGGAGCGCAAGTCACGATAAAGGGACGGCGCTTACCAAGCTTTGAATGGCAGTTATCGGAAAGCTTACCGAATGTGGGCTGGAAAATAACACCGAAAATATTATCGAACGTCATAATAATACCGATAAACAAGGGAACAAGTGTAAATCCGCCACCAAGGGAAACTGCGTTACCCTGTGCCTCTGAAAAATCACGTATCCACGGAACTGCATCCGCAATAGCATGGCTTAATTTGGTAATCGCATCACTTTCGGAAAGAATTTTATTAAGAATTTTTGTAATGTACGGGTCATAAATTGCCCATGCGATTGATGTTGCGAGAAATCCGAAACCTGTAAGAATCGTCTTCTTATAGTTAAGTTTCATCTGTTTTTCTGCCAACGTTTTCTCCTCCTTTATGACTTTTCATAGTCATTTTTATACAAGTATGATTTTAACATAGATTTATGAAAATTCCAACAAAATAAAGAGCCTATATTATTTTTTGGAACATTCCATAAATAACACAGGCTTTTTTTGTTTATTTTATTATCGGTTTTTCCATTTATTGTTTACTGCGATAGCTTTCTGCTTCCCAGTTAACAATAAAATCTGTCAAATCCTGGCTTTGATGCCTTGCACCACCAAAATTCTCTGCAAAAAGGGCAATTTTCATTGCATCGTTAAAGAGTGCCGCCGCAGTTTCGCTACCTTTTTCAGAGTAATCTACTGCATAAAGACCGCAGTCCTTAACAAACAAAATCTTCGGTAAAAATCCGTTTTCTTTTTTATAATTTTCAACTGCGCCTTTAATCTGCTCTTTTTCTTCGATATATACAGGATAAGGTTTGCAATATACAATCTGGTCGGGGTTAAAGGGTTCATATATTTTTTGAAAGCTCTCTTTATCTTTAGCAAATTCAAGAGAAACTGCGGAAGGCTCATAGGTTATAACACAGTCCTCGCCGAAAACATCGCAGATTTCATTGAAAATCTCTTGTGATTTGTCCCCGTCAAACTCACCAACGGACAAATCTGCCTCTTTTTCTGTAACGGAGCGGATTTTTGCCATTACGGAATAAAGCTTTTCTCCTAAACCGTCAACTGTATCATCAGCAATAAAAATACCATGATTTGCAAGAAGAAGGAAATCCGCATCTTTACCAAAAGCATCTTTATATTCTTTTAATGTGTCACAGCATTTTTTCGCGAGGGTATAACCGGGTTTGCAGGGCTCAATCCATAAAACGCTGTCACCGAAAAGCTCTTTTGCCGCTTTTTCACCGCCCAAAGAACAAGTGATACCATTAACAAGGGCAGGATGCAAATGCAAAACAAAGGTATGGGGGAAAAGTGAATGAAGTGTGGTTTCAACACTGGGTCTTTTGTTTTCCTGGTCGGGAAGCTTTGCCGCCATTAAATCTGCAAGAGAAAGTGCTTCTCTCTCTTTATCATTGTCGGGGTAGGTTTTTGTGAAGATTTCTGCAATTTTACTACGGCTCATTCTTACAAAACCTTCTGCAGTTATATCTGCAAGGCGTGTGCCTGAACCTTTGATATACATAATATCGCCGTCCTTTGCAGAAGTGTTTCCGCCACCTGCAAGAACAAGCTCTTCGTTACTGCCGTAAAGGTTGGAAAATCCAACAAGTTCATCAATAATCATAAACAATACCTCTATAATCTCTCTTATATATGGTCGGGGTATCTTTCAACCCAGATTTTTCCGTCTTCGACATGCATTTTTGCAATTCTTGCATTTCTTCTGTCGCCGTTAAGTCCGTCGGCTTCTGTATTTCTTGCGTGGTAAACAATATAATACTGACCGTCCTCTTTGATAACGCTGTTATGACCTGTTCCCTCTTCCCATTCGTTACTGCGAAGAAGAGGTGCATAAGTATTGTCATCGGGCATTTTTTGGAATTTGACCTTTGTTAAATCCTGCTCGGTAGTTTTTGCCGCCGCATAGCCAACAAAATATGTTTCGTCCTCATAGCGACCACCGCTATACATAAGATACTGCCACTCGCCCTCCTGGAACCAATATGCTCCCTCAATGGTGTGCCAATGCTGACCCTCTTTATAGCGGTTACGGCAGAAAATTTCTTCGTCAATGGAAGCCTTGACAACGGGTACAGGCTCACCAACGGGTGTATAAGGGTCTGCCATTTTTTGAACTACAATATATGTACCTATTCTCTCACCCTCAAAGGTATTGGGAGAATAGAAAAGGAAAAGGCCTTCATCGGTTTTTACAATGTGAGAATCGATTGAAAAAGGCATTAAAATATTTTTTGCTTCTGAAAACGGTCCTAAGGGATTTTCGCTTTCTATAACATGCATTGCCTGATGATGTCCGCCCTGGTCGGGCTCAACATCGTAGTATTCAAAAGAAAAGTAAATATAAAATTTCCCTTCGTGGTAAATAGCAGATGGTGCCCAGAAGCATTCTTTGCCGGGAATTGTAAAAATTCTGCCCTCAAATTTCCAATCACCTAAAAGAGTGTCGCAGGAATGAGCATAAATCCCATCATCACCTGTGGTGTAAATATAGAATTTTCCATTATGCTTGAGAATATATGGGTCTGCTTGACCCACATAATTCTCTTTATCTATTTTCAAGAGTTGCATTTTATCTCCTCTTTCCTTTTGGTGTATTTCTTCCGTTACCTCTACGGTTCTGATTTTTATTATTTCTTAAAGAATTTTGCTTTTTTGCCTGTTCAACCCTGTCTTTATAAGAGGGCTTTATAAGGCATTTTTTATCGTAACCGATAAGGTCTTCTCTGTGACATTTTTTAAGAGCAATTCTTACTAATTCTGCATTTTTCGGGTCTGCGCATTGTAAAAGAGCTCTCTGCATACGCTTTTCTTCAGGCGTTTTAGGAACATAGACCTCTTTCATTGTAAAGGGGTCAAGTCCCGTATAGAACATAACCGTTGAAGCCGTTCCGGGAGTGGGGTAAAAATCCTGCACCTGCTCGGGGTTATAATTCCAACGTTTAATAAATTCCGCCAATTTCACCGCATCGGAAAGTGTGCTTCCCGGATGGCTTGACATAAGGTAGGGAACAAGATACTGCTCCATACCGAAGCTCTTTGTCAGCTCAAAATATCTGTCTTTAAACTTTTCATATATTTTGAAATCGGGCTTACCCATAAGGCGCAAAACATTACCCGAACAATGCTCGGGAGCAACCTTTAACTGACCGCTTACGTGGTCCTTAACAAGTTTTTTGAAAAATGCGTTACCCGAGGGAGTTTTATCTGCATTAAGGTAATCGTATCTGATACCCGAACGGATGAAAACCTTTTTGATTTTAGGTAATCGTTCAATCTGGGAAAGAAGTTCAATATATTCGCTATGGTCTGCTTTAAGATTTTTACAAGGCTCGGGAGCAAGGCATTTTTTATTTGCACAAACACCGTTTTTTATTTGTTGCTCACAAGCAGGGTGACGGAAGTTTGCCGTAGGTCCGCCAACGTCATTTATATAACCTTTAAAATCTTTTCTTTCTGTTAAAAGCTTTGCTTCTTCCACAACGCTTTCAATACTTCTTGAACGGACACTCCTTCCCTGATGGAAAGCCAGGGCGCAGAAATTGCAACCTCCGAAACAACCGCGGTTATGAGTAAGAGAAAACTGCACCTCTGTGATTGCAGGTACTCCTCCTTGTTTCTCATAAGAGGGATGATAATCTCTCATAAATGGCAAAGCATAAACTGCATCAAGCTCTTCTCTTTCAAGAGGAGGCATAGGAGGATTCTGCACAAGCATTTTGTCCCCATAATATTCCACAAGAGCTTTACCATAGGCACTGTCTTGGTTTTTATACTGAACGGAAAATGCTTTTGCATAATATTCTTTATCTGATTTAAGCTTATTAAAATCCCATTCCCCTGCAGAGTCAAAATGAATTTTATCATCGCGAGAACCCATCCAGACAGTTCCGCGAACATCCCGTATTTTGGAAATCGGCACACCCTTATCAAGAAGCGATGCGATTTTTCTTATGATGTTTTCACCCATACCATAGGTAAGAATATCTGCTCCCGAGGAAACGAGAATGCTTTCAATAACTTCGTCTTTCCAATAGTCATAATGGGCAAATCGGCGAAGCGATGCTTCAAGACCGCCGATAATAATTGCAGTGTCGGGGTACGCTTCTCTTATAAGACGGCAGTAAACATCTGTCGCTCTGTCGGGGCGGAGTCCCATTTTTCCGCCGGGGGAATAATAATCATAATTTCGTTTTCTTTTGGCAACAGTGTAGTGAGCTACCATTGAATCTATATTACCTGCGCTGACAAGAAAACCTAAACGGGGTTTTCCGAAACGCTTGAAATCTTCTGGGTTATGAAATTTGGGTTGAGCAAGAAAAGCCACATTGAACCCTTGCTCTTCCAGAACACGTGTTATTATAGCCGCACCGAAAGAAGGATGGTCAACGTATGCATCGCCGCAAACATATACAAAATCAACTTCTGCCCAACCGCGCTCTTCAACTTCCTTTGCGCTTATGGGTAAAAAGCTTGTACCGTTCATAATTTCTTACCTTTCGTTAATTTTCTTAATCATTTGGGGGATTTCTTCTACTGTTTCAACCTGTAATTCAGGTTTCGGGATTTCGGGGAAAATCCAGGTTCCCGTTGTTTTCACCCAAACGGGAACGCACCCTGCATTTCTTGAACCGTCAATGTCATTTTTAGGATGGTCACCGATATACATCATTTCATCTATATTTATTCCTAATTTTTCTGCCATAAGCTGAAAAATTCTTATATCGGGCTTTTCATAGGGGGTTTCACCACTGACAATAATTTCATCAAAGCAGTTGTCTAATTCCAGGGATTTCAGTTTAAAATACTGTAATTCGGGAGTTCCGTTGGTAATAAGAGCGGTCTTTATTCCCATTTCTCTGATTTCTTTTAAAACGGGAATTGCAAAATCGTATTTAACCGTTGCTTTTCTGAAACATCTGAGAACATTTTCGGCATATTCCTCATAGGTAGGTACGGTTTTAAAAATATTTTTCTCAACAAGATAAGAGTGAATATTTCTCCAACCTTTATGAACATACTGCTTGTCCGCAAAGCTGAGCTCTTCGGCAAAAATTTCCGCTGTTATTCCCTCGGCAATATCAAAGGACGCAACTATATCAGGTGAAATTTTTCTTATTGTACCGTAACGATCAAAAAGTGTGTGGTCAAGGTCAAAAACCGCCGCTTTTATCATGTAGAATCACCCCAAAGCCAAAATTTCTACAGTCTAATTGTAACATATTGAAATTGCTATTTCAATAAAATTAAAAGTTATAATTCCAAAAAAACAAGAGCAGATTACTCCGCTCTCATTTTTTCCTGTTTATTTTATTTTTTATCATATTTAAGTAATAGTATTTTCTCTCAATAACAATTACATTCTTATACTCTCCGCAATTTTCACATAAATCTAAATTTTCGGAAAGTATATACTTTAGCTTAGTATATCTTTTCCCTGTCAACTCGTTCCAACAGTCAAGACAGATTTCTGCCATTCTAATCACCTTGAATATCATTTACACCAACAATCGTTGGTATATTGTTCATTATAATTTTCTATACTTATTTTGTCAAGAACATTTGTAGGTGAAAATTATGAAAAAAATTCTCGCAGACCGTTTAAAACAATGTCGAAAAGAAAAAGGCTTAACACAATGCCAAGTTGCAATATACTGCGATATCACAGAAAAGACTTATCAAAACTATGAATTAATGACAAGAGAGCCCAAATTGGAAATTCTTGTGAAAATTGCTGACCTATTCGAAGTTTCTTTAGACTATCTTGTTGGAAGAACATCAGTTAAATAACCATATAAAATTTAAAAATCGCTGACATTTGTGTCAGCGATTTTTTATTTACCTAATTCCAATGTTCTTTCGTAAGCTTTTCTTACGGCATCCATAGCACTTGCTCTGAATGCACCGTTTTCAAGAGCTTTAACTCCCTCAATAGTGCTTCCTGCGGGACTGCACACCGTGTCTTTAAGCTTTCCGGGGTGCTCTCCTGTTTTTATGAGCATCTCTGCTGAACCGATAAGAGTCTGCGCCGCGTAAAGAAGCGCTTTATCCCGGGGAAGACCGCATTCAACCGCACCGTCTGCAAGAGCCTCGCAGAACATAAACACAAATGCAGGACCGCAACCTGAAACACAGCTTGCTGCGTCGATTTTATCTTCGTCGATTTTATCAAGAAGACCTGCATATTTCATTGTATCAAGGAAGCCGTCAATATCTTCTTTAGAAACAAAGTCATTCGAAGTATAGAGAATCATACCCTCGCCCACACTTGCAGGCATATTTGGCATTATTCTGATAATAGGACAGTCAATTTGCGCCATAGCATTAAGAGATGAAAGAGAAACCCCTGCTGCCATTGAAACCAAAACAAAATCAGTTGTTCTTTCCTCAATTACGGGTGAAAGTTTTTCAAAAAGATTTTTTAACATCTGCGGCTTAACGCCGAGGAAAATATAATCGCAATTAAGAACAATATACTCTGCATCTGAAACGTTGACGTCAGTTTCTTCTGCAAAATCTTTTGATTTCTGGGAATCTATATCATACACGAAAATATTTTCAGCACCAACGGATTTAACCGCCGCTCTTGCAAGAGCGCCGCCCATAT
Organism: Acutalibacteraceae bacterium; assembly: GCA_045542535.1. GTDB lineage: Bacteria > Bacillota > Clostridia > Oscillospirales > Acutalibacteraceae > DTU089. The sequence continues at coordinate 113,126 of JAZQLF010000035.1, forward strand.
TTCCGCAACCGATAAAACCGATTTTTTTCATAAAAATCATCCTTTCAGCGAATCTGTCCATCGCCTTTAATGACATATTTATAAGTTGTCAATTCCTTAAGACCCATAGGACCTCTTGCGTGGAGCTTCTGGGTAGATATACCCATTTCACAGCCTAAACCGAACTCTCCGCCGTCAGTAAAACGAGTAGAGGCATTGACATAAACTGCCGCGCTATCAACTGCCATAACAAATTTCTTTGCGCGTTCTCTGTTTTCCGTAATAATTGCTTCACTATGACCTGTAGAATGAAGAGCAATATGTTCAATGGCTTCGTCAATATCGGAAACAATTTTAACTGCTAAAATATAATCAAGGAATTCTGTATCAAAATCCTCGTCCTTTGCAGGTGTACCGTCAATAATTTCTGCAGCCTTTTTATCCAAACGAAGTTCAACAGGTTTGAGCCCCTTTGCTTCTCTCAAATCGCAAAGCCTACCCTTGAGAAGGGGAAGAACCTGATCGCAAATGCGCTCGTGAATAAGAACAACCTCACAAGCATTGCAAACAGAGGGTCTGCTTGTTTTTGCGTTTTCAATTATATTAAGCACCTTTTCGTAATCGGCGCTCACATCAACATAAATATGGCATATTCCTGTTCCTGTCTGAATGCAGGGAACTTTTGCATTTTCCGTAACAGCTTTAATAAGTCCTGCGCCACCTCGGGGAATAAGCAAATCAACGTACCCAACCGCATTCATAAGTTCATTTGCGCTCTGTCTTGTTGTGTCCTGAACAAGATTTATAAGGGTTTCGGGAAGACCTGCTTGTTTGAGGCCTTTTCTCATAGCGTTTACAATAGCATTTGCTGAAAGGAAAGCCTCTTTACCTCCGCGAAGCACACAAACGTTACCGCTTTTAAGAGCGAGTGCCGCCGCATCTGAAGTTACATTGGGTCTGCTTTCGTAAATTATTGCTATAACGCCCATAGGAACTGCGGTTTTTTCTACTAAAAAGCCTCTTTCAGCAACAAAGCTTTCGATAACCTCTCCTACAGGGTCGGGAAGATTTGCTACCTGACGAATGCCCTCAGCCATTCCTGCTATTCTTTCTTCAGAAAGAGCCAAACGGTCAAGCATAACCTCGGAAATTATTCCTTTAGCGTTTTCTAAATCCTTTTTATTTTCTTTGAGGATTTCTTTTTGATTCTCAACAAGCGCATCCGCCATTTTCAAAAGGGCGTTGTTCTTTGTTTGAGTATCAAGAGAAGAAAGAACGGTCTTTGCCGCCTTTGCTTCCTTTAAAATATCTGATGTTGATTTCATTAATATTACCTTATTTCTTTGAAATAAATCTTGTTCCTACCTTTTTGCCGTCCATAATGTCATAAAGGACTGAAGGTGAAGAGCCATTTGCTATAACAACGTCCGTTCCTCTTGCTACGCATTTTTTTGCAGCAGAAAGCTTTGTCGCCATACCGCCCGTACCGAGATTTGTACCGCTTTTCCCGCCTAAACTTTCAATTTCGGGAGTGATTTCCGTAATTTCAGAAAGAAGAATAGCATTTTCATCTTCTCTTGGATCTGCGGTATAAAGTCCGTTTATATCGGAAAGAAGAATAAGCATATCTGCGTGCATACTTACTGCCACTATTGCACCTAATGTATCGTTATCACCAACGGAAATTTCGTCTGTGTTAACAGTATCGTTTTCGTTGATAATCGGAAGAACATTAAGTTCAAGAAGTCTGTTCATTGTATTTTTTATATTGTGATATCTTGTTGGGTCTTCCAGGTCAAGTCCTGTAAGAAGAATCTGGGCAACAGTATGATTATACTCTGAAAAGAGTTTATCGTAAGCATACATCAATTCGCATTGACCTACTGCCGCCGCCGCTTGTTTGGTGGGCATATCTGTGGGTCTTTCTTTAAGAGAAAGCTTTCCTATACCCATTCCGATAGCACCCGAGGAAACAAGAATAACCTCGTGTCCTGCATTTTTAAGGTCAGAAAGAACCTTGCAAAGCTCTTCTATATGACGGATATTAACGCATCCTGTACTATGAGCAAGAGTGGAGGTTCCCACTTTAACTACTATTCTCATAATAGCATCTCCAATAATTAGTTTTCGTCTGTTCCTGTTCTGCTCTTTAATTTTGCCGCTCTGGAAACTGCAAGGTCTTCCATCATCTGCTCTCTTACCTTACCATCAACATTGAAGAAGGAAAGAGAAATTGCCTTACCGATTCGTCCGAAGGCGGGAGCGAGAGTGAACACTGCCCATATTGCTTTAAGCATATCGGGGTCTGTCTGAGGAATAACAACTCCGTAAGAGTTAATGAGAGGTTCATATTTGATAGCAGCAATAATGATACCGCTGAGAATTGTAGAGATATTGTTGGTAATGAGAGTAATGTAACCCATTGCCGCGCTCATCATACCCTCATTACGAATACCGGTTTTCCACTCAACATAGTCATATAAATCACCTTGAAGAGCGGTACCGCAGAAACGCTGAACAGAGTTCATAGCACCTGCAAAGGTAAGACCGATAACAATGATAACCAAGTTAATAATGTTATTGTCTGTCGGGCTATAGCCGATAAAATACATTATAAGATAAACTATACCACAGTAACCATAGGCAAGAACAGAAAGCTTTTTAACACCAATTTTTTTCGCCATCTTGTTTGCAAAGGGCAAAACAAAATAACTGGGAAGACCGGTAAATAATCCCGATATTGCCGCATTGGAAAGCTTGCCCGTACAGTTAAGCCAGAAATAGTTTGCAACGCTCTGTCCTGTACCTTTACCCATACCGCAGAAATTCTTTGCCATAAGCGCCCACATCGGACGGCAGGAAGCAACCTGCTTAACGGATTTCCAGACGCTTGTGCTCTTCATTTCTTCACGGGATGCCAACGGCACTCTTTCGCGAAGACTGAAAAAGCCGAACACACGGAACACAACAACAAGAGCCATAAATATAATAGCACCCGTTAAATAAATGTTTCTTGTTGGAATGGTACGTGGTAAATAGTCAACGAAGAACGGGAACAGCGATGGTAGCCAAACACCGAAAAGGTCAACATAGGTATCAGCCGCAATAAGCTTGTTTCGTTCATTTACATTTGGTGTTAAGTTATAAAGAACTGCTTGATAAGCAGGTGTATAGAAAGAGTTTGAAATTGAACCGATATATCTTATAACAAGAAAAAGTCCCAAAAGCGTTGCTTGTGAAAGTCCGTCGGGCAAAATATACGGCATTGCCGCAGAAAAAAGCCAGAAAGGAAGGGTTAAAACAAGATAGGGACGAACTCGACCCCAACGGGTACGTGTTCTGTCAAGAATAGGTCCCGAAATTGCATTATCAAATGTATCAAGAATACTGCAGAAGGACTGCGCCACACTTAATGTAATGGGGCTTACATGCTGGAAAGTTGTGGTGTAGAAAAACTCGTTATTACCGTTAAAGGTTTCCCAGTTTTTGTCACCAATACCCGAAATTATGTAAGCAGCCATTTCACGAGGGCCAAGGTATTCTTTCTCCTGCTGTCTTCTCTGTTTTTCTATATCTTCTTCAGTTACTTGGGGTTCAACATACACTTCTTTGGTTTTCTCTGCCAAAAAAAGCACCGCCTTTATAATAAAATCTTTTTACCTTAGCTATCCCTCTTTTTTTACGAATGTAAAAAAGGAGGGGGGACCACCGCAGGTGGTGGATGGTACTGATATTTATGTTATCATACCTCTTGTATAAATTCAAGAATTTCTCTTTTCAGTCTTGCAACGGGCAAACCCACTACATTATAGTAATCCCCCGTTATACCTTTAACAAGAAGTCCTGCTTTTCCTTGGATGCCGTAAGCCCCTGCTTTGTCATAGGGCTCAGGAGTATTTATATATTCTTCAATTTCTTCTTTGGAAAGTTCATAAAACTCAACATCTGTTTTTTCGCTGAACGTTACGGATTTCCCATTCATCGAAAGAGTAACACCCGTATAAACCTGATGCACTTTTCCGCTTAAAAGGGAAATCATTCTGCGAGCATCTTCTTTATCAACGGGTTTCCCGAGAATTTCATCATCAACCGCAACAACAGTATCAGCAGAAATTATAAGACTGCCTTTATCGGTTAATTCCCCGGAGGCTTCATTCTTTATTTTCGAAAGATATTCAACTGCTTCACGTGCTCCTATTCCCTGGGGAAGAGTTTCATCACATTCTGCAGGTAATATCTCAATGCTATCAAAAATAAGTTTTATCAGTTCTTGTCTTCTGGGAGATTTGGAAGCAAGAACAACTTTTTTGTCAAAATTAATCATATTTTACCAATTCAAATAATTGCAAACATTTTTAAGGGTGTTAAGACCCCATTTACAAGCATTTTTAGCTTCCTCGCAACCCTCGAATTCGAGAGTTATGTAGCCGTTGTAGCCACTATCCTTTAAAATACTCAAGGTCTGTAAAACGGGAACATTTCCGTGACCTAAAACTGCACCGCGCAAATAGTTTCCACCACGAGTTTTAAAGAAACAATCCTGAGGTGCAAGCTCACTTCCGCTTTTAATATGGAAATCCTTTGTATGAACATAAGATACAAATGGCGCAAGTCTTCCCACTGCAGTTACAGGATTTTCATCTGCACAAAGGAAATTGCCGATGTCAATAAGAGCACCGAAATTTTTATGAGAAACGCCTGTTATTATTTTTTCAACTCTGTCACTGTCCTGACAGAAATAACCGTGATTTTCAATCATAGTTTTTATGCCTTTTGTTTCGGCATATTCCGTAACCGCTCTGTAACCCTCAACAATTCTCGGGAGCGCTTGCTCGAAGCCTTTATATTTTTTATCTTCATCACGGTAACCGCCCGTTGCATCGTGGCGCATACCCTGAACACCTAAAGCCTCAGCTATATCAACCTCACCTTTAAGTCTTTCGATTTCCTTTTGCAAATCACCGTCAGAACCATAAATAAAATCTGCACCTACGGAATACTGAACAGGAACAATTCCTACTATTTCACATTCTGCTTTAAGTTCTTTTGCGTACTCAGTTTTATCCATACCCTCGGGAGTATGTATTTCTGCAAATTCAATTGCATCAAAGCCAAGCTCTTTGGCAATTGATATAAGCTCTTTTTCAGTTGCCTCGCCTTTTGACACGAGAGAGCTTAAACTGTAACTGCTGACTGCAAATTTCATAAGAAAATTCCTTTCCAATATTTTATCATTGTACCCAAGCTGTTGGAGTATTATGATATTAGTATATCTCATTTTAAGTTGGGGGGAGAAGAATGAAAATCGAATCAAACGGCGAAGAAAGAATCACCGTAACACTTTCAGAAGTGGATATGACCGACCTTGATATTACCTACGATGAAATGGATTATTCAAACATTGAAACTCGCCGTGTTATATGGACAATTCTTGATAAGGCACGAAAGACCTTAGGAAAATCCGTTGATACTGACGGAAAGCTTCTTATTGAAGTTGCGCCTTTAGAGGATGGGGGTTGTATTTTCCATTTTACAAGTTCGCCCATTTCGGATTCTAAAAGCAAAAAGCGTTTGATTATGAAAAAGGATGCTGAACCCATACTTTTCTGCCCTTGGGACGAAAATTCTTTTATTGATTCTTTAAAAATAATCTCAAAATTAAAAGATTTTATAAAGAAGTCTGAACCCTACAAATACAAAAACTGCCTTTATATCATAATCCGTCCGAAGTTAACCTTTTCCGAAAAAATACTACATATTTTATGCGAATTCGGTAATACCTCTGTATGCACCGAATCGGAAATATCAAAAATTTATGAATACGGCAAAGCTTTATCTTAAGGAATTCACCGCTTCTTCAATGTTTTCCGCACCGAAAATATAACTTCCGGAAACCAGCACATCCGCTCCTGCTTCAATACATAACTTTGCAGTTTCCGGAACAATGCCTCCGTCAACCTGAATAAGCAAATCGGGATTTACCTGATTTGCTTTTTCTCTTATTGCCTTGATTTTGGGTAGCATATCCGCCATAAAGGACTGTCCGCCGAAACCGGGCTCAACAGTCATTACCAAAACCATTGCAAGTTTTTCCATATAGGGAAAAACTACATCGGCAGGAGTTTTCGGTTTTATTACCAACGCAGGTTTAACCCCTGCATTTATTATCTTTTCCAAAGTTTCTTCCACATCGCTTTCGCTTTCAATATGGAAAGAAATTAAATCTGCACCCGATTTTGCAAAGCTTTCAACATAATCTGAAGGATTGCTTATCATAAGGTGGCAATCAAGAAACATATCTGTTGCATTTCTTATGGATTTTACAACGGGAGGGCCTATTGAAATATTTGGTACGAAATGTCCGTCCATTACATCCACGTGAAGCATATCTGCCCCTGCAACTTTAACTTTTTCAATTTCATTTTTCAAATCTGCATAGTCTGCAGAAAGAATAGAGGGAGCTACTTTGATTTTATTTTTAAAATTCATTCTGAAACTCCTTTTTTATAATTTCTGTTGCCTTTTCTCTGTCGGCAGAAATTCTTGCACTTAATTCTTCAAGAGAGTTAAATGCCATTTCGCCTCTTAATTTCTCAACAAGAAAAACTTCAATGTTTTTTCCGTACAAATCTCCGTCAAAGCCAACAATATTGGTTTCGCTTCGCTTTTCGCTGCCACCTTTTATTGTGGGGCGAACACCGATATTCGTAACAGATGTATATTTTTTGCCATCGACAATAGTAAATGAGGCATATACCCCATACTCTGCAACGGTAAAATTTTCGCTGAAAAATTGGTTGATTGTAGGTGACCCTAAAATTCTGCCACGGGCATCACCATGAACCACCTCAAAATCATAAGAGAAATATCTGCCAAGCATCTTGTTTGCCGTTCTGATATCACCATTTTTAAGACACTCTCTTATTCGGGTGGAGCTGATGGGTGCACCGTCAGATTCAACCTCATTGCATACGGTAAGCTTAATTTCTCTTTCAGCACAAAGCTGTTTTAAAAGAGAAACATCACCCTTTGCGCCCTTGCCGAAACGATAGTTAAAACCACAACAAACGGCAGTTGCATTGAATTTTTCAATAAGAATGTTATCAATAAAAGCTTCCGGAGAAAGACCTGAAATTTCCGAAAAATCAAGAAATTCCGGAGTGTAACCCCATTCTTTTAAAAGTTCATTTCTCTTTGATTCTGTAATAAGCTCACCGGGAACTGCCCCCGAAAGAGTTTTCTGAGGGTGCTCGGTAAACATCAACGCGATTTTCTTATCATATTCAGTTGTATCGCTTAAAAGCACTTTTTTATGTCCCAAATGAAGACCGTCAAAAGTACCCAGTGCCACAAGCACCTTCTTGTTTTCAAACATTATTATAAACTCTTTTCACTAACAAATCTGTATCGGTAAGTTCACCTAAACCTAAAAACTCACCATTGCCGTAAACTCTGTAAATTCCGTTTTCGCCTAAATTACGAAGCCTTTCTCGCATAAGGCTTCCGCCGTTGGAAAATCTTTTGGCTTGATTTTCCGTGACCTGAATTTCGGGGTATTCTAAAAGCAATTTTTCCAAAGGAATAAATGCTTTTTCAATCTCGCCTTTTTCCTTCAATTCAGCTAATTCTTCAAGAGTGAAGCATTCTGAAATTTCTACTCCGCAAGCAAAGGTTCTTGAAAGAGAGGTCATAGTTGCACCGCAACCCAACTTTTCTCCTATATCATTTATAAGAGTCCTTATATAAGTTCCTGCAGAACATTCACAGTAAAGAGAGTATTCACCATTTTCTGCTTCCGAAACAGAAAGCTCATATATCTGGCATTTTCGGGGAGTCCTCTCTACCTCAATTCCCTGACGGGCAAGTTCATAAAGACGAACTCCGTCTCTTTTGATAGCGGAATACATAGGGGGAAGCTGTGTGATTTCCCCTTTGAATTTTGAAGTGGTATTTTCTATTTCCCCAAAGCTTACCTCTTTACTGAAAGTTTCCGTTACCGTACCCCAGATATCAAGAGTATCTGTACAAAAACCCGTTTTAAAGGTTGCTTTGTAGGCCTTTTTATGAGTTGGCAGAAGTTCAATAAAACGCGTTGCGCCGCCGACAGCTATCGGCAGCACTCCTGTTGCGTTTGGGTCAAGTGTGCCGGTATGGCCGCACTTTTTCTCCCCGATTATTCTTCTGACTTTATTTACTGCAAAAAAGGAGGTAATATTCTCCCCTTTTTTGAGAGGTATTATTCCTGTCATTGATTCAAACCGTCCAAAGCAGTTTTTATAACATTAAGTAATTCTGCTTTTCCCTCTTCATAAGAGCAGGAAAAGCTTGCACCTGCGGCACCTTTATGACCGCCACCGTTCATTTTTGAACAGATTTCGGAAGCATCAATATCGCCTTCGGTACGAACCGAAATACCGAAAGTTCCGTCTTCTTTTTCCTTTATAACCGCACCAACAAGCACCCCTTCAATCTGACGGGGAAGTGCTGTTATGGGGTGGCATTCATGCTCACTTGAGCCGCTTTCTTTATACATGGACTGAGTCAATGTAATAATAGCGCATTTGCCGTCAAAATGATATTCAAGAGTTTTTCTTGCCAATAATTCCAACTCGAGAAAGCTTTTTGTCTTTGTTTCAAACATAAGCTTATTAATTTTTTTGGAATCAATACCCTTCTCCATAAGGTCTGCGACTATTCTGAAGGTCTGGGGTGTTGTATTCTGATATCTGAAACAGCCTGTATCGGTTGAAATACCTGTATAAATACATTCTCTTATATACAAATCCGGTTCAACGCCCAATTCCTGTGCCAGTTCATAAATAATCTCACAAGCAGCCGCTCTTTCCTTAACAAAGGAATCCTTTGCATAATAGGTGTTTGACAAATGGTGGTCAATGCACAACTCCACCTTTCCACCATATAAAAACACCATATCGCCTAAAAGCTTTTGGTCAGCAACATCCACCGTAACAATAAAAGGGTCTGTTACATCATCGGCAACATAAGAATCTGTCATATAGTAGAAATCTTTCGGAATTTTATCACTACATTTTACAACACGCTTTTTACCCATTTTTTTGAGTATCTCTGCGAGAGCAAAAGCCGCACCCAAGGTATCACCGTCAGGGTGTTCGTGAGAAAGAATCACAAATTCATTGTGCTCTCTCAAAAGTTGGGCACATTGTTTTAAATCAATTACCATAATTTTTCCTCAGTCATCGGTAAACTCACTTGAAATCTCTTCAAGCTTTTTAACAATACTCATACCGTACTCAATAGAGTCATCGGCAACGAATTTTATTTCAGGTGTCTTGCGAAGACCGAGACGTTTACCAACCTCTCGGCGCACAAGACCGGTAGCACCTGTAAGGGCTTTGGTAGCAGCTTTTGCCACCTCAATGCCCTCAACAGCACTTACATATACTTTTACATAGGACAAGTCGCCTGCAACCTCTGCTCTTGCCACGCTTATAAGGTGGTCAGAGATTCTGGGGTCTTTAAGCTCTCTTACAATAGCGGCAATCTCGCGCTTAATGTCCTCTGCTGTACGATTTTGTTTATAAGTTCCCATTATTTTCTCTCCTAAATGTAAAGAAAAATGAAATATCTAAAATTCAAAGATTTAGATGCAGTGTGGCATTTCTTATGACGCATATTTCAAGTCATAAAAATGCCACAATGTGCCTGAAGATTTGGATTTTTATTAATCCTTATACTCTTCGGTAATGTATCCCTCTAAAATGTCGCCTTCTTTGATATCATTGAACTTCTCAAGACCTACACCACATTCGTAACCGGTTGCAACCTCTTTAACGTCGTCTTTGAAACGCTTGAGTGATGAGATTTCGTCCTCAAATACAACAATACCATCACGAACAACGCGGATTTTGCAGTTTCTTGTGATTTTACCATCAATGATATAGCAACCTGCAATTGTACCTGCGCTTGAAAGCTTGAATACGCTTCTAACCTCTGCTTTACCCATTTCAACATCACGGAATTTGGGAGCAAGCATACCTTTGATAGCAGCCTCAACTTCTTCAATACAATCGTAAATAACACGATACATTCTCATTTCAACCTTGTCGCGCTCAGCGTTTGCTTCAGCAACGGGGTCGGGACGAACGTTAAAGCCGACAATGAGAGCATTTGATGCGTTAGCGAGCATAACGTCAGATTCGTTAACGGCACCAACACCGCCATGAATAACTTTAACACGAACTTCTTCATTTGAAAGCTTTTCAAGACTCTGGCGAACTGCTTCAACTGAACCCTGAACGTCTGCTTTAACAATGATGTTAAGGTCTTTAAGTGAACCTTCATTAATAGAGTCAAACAAGTTATCAAGAGTAACTTTCTGCATTGAGCGGAATGCTTCCTCTTTCTGTGAGTTCTTTCTCTGTTCAACAAGTTCTCTTGCAAGTCTTTCATCGCTTACGCAGTCGAAAGCGTCACCGCCAACAGGAACTTCTGCAAGACCTGTAATTTCAACGGGAACAGAAGGACCTGCTTCAGAAACCTTTCTGCCCTTGTCATCTGTCATAACACGAACTCTACCAACTGCAGTACCTGCAACGATAATGTCGCCGGATTTAAGAGTACCATTCTGAACAAGAAGAGTTGCAACAGGACCGCGACCCTTATCAAGTCTTGCTTCAATAACAATACCTTTACCTGCACGGTTGGGGTTGGCTTTAAGCTCTTTCATTTCTGCTACAAGAAGAACTGATTCAAGAAGAGTGTCAATATTCATTCTTGTTTTTGCAGAAACGGGAACGCAGATAACATCGCCGCCCCATTCCTCAGGAATGAGCTCATATTCTGTTAACTGCTGCATAATTCTGTCGGGAGAAGCATCCATTTTATCCATTTTGTTAATAGCAACAACAATGGAAACTCCTGCTGCTTTAGCGTGGTTAATAGCCTCAACTGTCTGGGGCATAATACCATCGTCAGCAGCAACAACGAGAATTGCAATATCAGTTGCCATTGCACCTCTTGCACGCATAGCTGTGAAAGCAGCGTGACCGGGTGTGTCAAGGAAGGTGATTTCCTGGCCGTTGAGGTTTACTCTGTAAGCGCCAAGGTGCTGAGTAATACCACCTGCTTCTGTTGCTGTAACAGAAGTATTTTTAATAGCATCAAGAAGTGATGTTTTACCGTGGTCAACGTGACCCATAACGCAAACAACGGGACTTCTGGGAAGAAGGTCTTCTGCATTATCTTCGTGGTCGTCGATAATTCTTTCTTCAATAGTAATAACAACTTCTTTTTTAACCTTTGCACCAAGCTCTGTTGCAACGATTTCTGCTGTATCATAGTCGATAACCTGGTTAACAGTTGCCATCATACCGAGAGAGAAGAGCTTTTTGATAACCTCTGCAGCAGTTCTCTTGAGCATTGCAGCAAGGTCACCAACAGTAATTTCTTCGGGCACAGTGATAACAAGAGTCTTTTTAGCGCGTTCTGCTTCAATTCTCTTTAATCTTTCTGCTTCGCTCTCTCTTCTCTTGGAGCGCATACCCTGCTGTTTTCTGTACTGCTGACTCTTCTGTTTTAATTTCTGCTTTGTCTGAACATTGTCGTTGATAGAGTGAACGGGAGCAATGTTTTCATATCTCTCGTTGTACTTTTCAAGCTGAACGTTGTCTGATCTTGTGTCGATAGTACGCATTTCACCCTTTGTTCTTGACTGCATAGGACCGTCTTTTTTCTTTTCATTCTTCTTAAAGGGATTTGCGTTAGACTGACCCTCAGGCTTCTTTTCTGCCTTTTCAGCTGGCTTCTTTTCATCCTTCTTCTGAGGTTTGTCAGCTTTTTTCTCCTCTTTCTTAGGAGCATCCTTCTTCTGAGCCTTTTCATCTTTTTTAGGCTCTGCCTTTTTCTCCTCTTTCTTGGGAGCGGGCTTTTCCTGTTTCTTTTCTTCAACCTTTTTCATTGCAAAATATGAGTTGAAGTTTTCAACGCTATTTTTCTGTGTCAAAACGTCAAAAAGAACGTCAAGCTCTTTTGTATCAAGAGCAGTCTGAGCCTTTTTTGGTTCTTCGTAGAATTTACCGAGAACCTCAATAATATCTTTATTCTGTAAGCCGAAGTCTTTAGCTACTTCGCCAACTTTATATTTTGTTATCATCTAATTCCTCCCCGAATTGTTGATGTAGTTTTTTAGCAAAACCGGTGTCTGTTACGGAAAAAACACCTGAACCTTTGCCGACGCCTGCGTCAAAATCTGCCATAGAATAAGAAGTACGTATAATAGGAATAATTTTACCGTTATAGGTACACGCGTGAGTCATTTCTCTTTCGAGCCTTTCTGAAGCGTCACAAGAGAGAAAAACAAGCTCCGCAGTAGATTTTACGATGGATTCTTTAACAACATCGTGACCGCAACAAAGCTTACCTGCTTTACGGCACAACCCAAGAAAACCCATTGTATCTTTTTTATTCAAATTTTGCCCAGTCCTTTCGACCTTATTTAAGAATCTTACTTAAGTTCGTTTTCCATAGCGTCATAAACACTGTCGGGAATTGCGGTTTCAAGAGCTTTTTCAAGGCGTTTACCTTTTCTTGCTTTCTGAAAACACGCTTTATCAGGGCATATATATGCGCCCCTACCCGACTTTTTGCCTGTAAGGTCAAGGCTTATTTCACCCTCGGGACTTTTGACTGCGCGAATGAGCTCTCTTTTGGGCTTCATTTCACCGCAACCAAGGCATTTCCTCATAGGTATCTTTTTTTCAGCCATAAGAACCTCACTTGCTCTGCGGAATGTAGAATCCGCTTTCGGGCTTAATATCTATTTTCCAACCTGTAAGTCTTGCTGCAAGGCTTACATTCTGACCCTTGTTACCGATAGCAAGAGAAAGCTGTGTATCGGGAACAGTTACGTGACAAGCTCTTTCTCTTTCCTCATCAATTTCAACGGAAAGAACATCTGCAGGAGCAAGTGCTGCTGCGATGAATTTTGTGGGGTCTTCATCGTAAATAACGATGTCGATTTTTTCTCCACCGAGAGCTTCAACAATTGTACCTACGCGAGCACCCTTAGGACCGATGCAAGCGCCGATGGGGTCAACATTTTCATCCTTGGAAATAACTGCGATTTTTGTTCTTGAACCTGCCTCACGAGAAACTGCTTTGATTTCAACAATTCCGTCATAAATTTCGGGAACTTCTGTTTCAAAGAGTCTTCTTACAAGACCGGAATGAGTTCTTGAAATCATTGCTTTAGGTCCTTTGGGAGTGTCTTTTACACCCTCAATGTAAACCTTAACAAGCTGATTTTCTGTATATGTTTCGTTAGGAAGCTGTCTTGATTTGGGAAGAACAACTACTGCCTTACCGATTTCAAGAGTAACGTTTCCTGTCTGGGGATCAATGCTCTGCACTTTGCCTGTAACGAGCTCTTTCTGCTTAGATTCGAACTCTCTGAGCATAAGACCTCTTTCAGCGTCGTGAATATCGCCTCTGATAACATTCTTTGCAGTTGTTGCTGCAATTCTGCCGAACTGCTTTGTTTCAAGAGGAATTTCAACGAAATCACCAACAAGAGCTTTTTTATTGTACTTAACTGCTTCTTCCTGAAGAATGTCTGTAAACTCGTTTTCAATCTCTTCAACAACCTGTTTTCTGAGATAAACGCGGAGCTTATATTCCTCGGGATTGCAATCAACAAAAACAACATCTTCGCCGCCGTATTCTCTTCTTACTGATGTAACGATAGCGGCGCAAACTTTCTCAAGAAGATAGTCTGCAGGAATTCCTCTTTCCTGTTCGAGCATAAGTATTGCTTCGAAAAATTCTTTGTTCTCTGTTTTCTTAGAAGATTTTCTAGCCATTTTCCTACCAATCCTTTCAATATATCAATCAAATTATAAACAATTAAATTGAGAAATCATCAAGCTTAACCCAAGCGATTTCTTTCTTTTCGGCAGTCATTGTGTTCTCTTCATCGAACTCAATAGTAACTGCACCCTCTTCGGAGTAATCAATAAGAACTCCTTTAAATTCGCGCTGACCTTCAAAGGGGCGAATAAGTCTTACGATAACCTTTTCTCCCATAAAATAATCAAAATGGAAATCTCTTGTGAGCTTTCTTTCGATACCGGGGGAAGAAACCTGTAAATTATACTGACGGTCAATTAAATCTGCTTCGTCCAACGGAGCGTCCATAGCGTGACTCATATTGACGCAGTCTTCAATACCTACGCCGTCTTCCTTGTCGATGAATATTCTGAGATAATAGTTTGCACCCTCTTTTTCGAAGCAAACATCCCAAAGTATTAAACCCAATTCTTCTGCAATGGGTTCTGCGATTTCCCAAACCTGAGAAACTGTGTTCTTTGCCAAATCAGCACCTCTTTTAAAATTATTCTACAAACTTTTTCAAATTGTCGAAAACTTTTTTCGGCAATAAATATGAGAGCAGGTTCCCCTGCTCTCACTCAAGTTCATATTCGTACAGTGGTAATATACCATATAATATAAAAAAATGCAAGAGTTTTTTAAAATTGCAAGTTGAAAGTGGCAAGTGGCAAATTTCGGGGCGCAAAATTGCGCCAAATAATTATGTTTGGAAGCGTAGCTTCCCCTAAACTTTTCACTCTTCACTTTTCACTCTTCACTTTTCACTCTTCACTTTTCACTCTTCACTTTTCACTCTTCACTTTTCACTCTTCACTTTTCACTCTTCACTTTTCACTCTTCACTTTTCACTCTTCACTAAAAAACGACT
>JAZQLF010000036.1:0-145477 GCA_045542535.1 Acutalibacteraceae bacterium
AATGCTTTCCTGAACAACACAGCAGCAGAGTCCCATACATCTCTGACCTGCACAACCGAAAGCTGAGTTGATAACACCTGCAGCTGTTCTTTCAATCGGTGTGTCCTCAAGAACAAGAGCGTGGTTCTTTGCCTGACAGAGAGCCTGAACTCTCTTGCCTGCCTTTGCAGCACGCTCATAAATGAGCTTACCAACGGGAGTTGAACCAACGAATGTGATGCCCTTAACGTCGGGGCTGTCAAGAAGAACGTTGATTTCGTTTCTTGAACATGTAACGATGTTGATAACACCGTCGGGAACGCCTGCTTCTTTGTAAAGACCTGCAATTCTGAGAGCTGTTCTCGGTGTAAGGCTTGCAGCCTTGAGAACCATTGTGTTACCTGTTGCAAGGCAAACGGGAGCCATCCAACCGAAAGGAATCATAGCAGGGAAGTTAACGGGAACGATACCTGCGAAAACACCCATTGATTCGCGATAAAGAGTTGTATCAAAGCCTGATGATGCGTCCATAAGGCTTTCGCCCATCATAAGAGAGGGGACCTGAGTTGCAAGCTCTGTTCCTTCCTTTGCTTTAAGAACATCGCCTTCAGCCTCGCTCCAAACCTTGCCGTTTTCTTCTGCAACGAGTGTTGTAAGCTCATCCATGTGTTTGATAAGAAGGTCGCGGACGTTATAAAGAATCTGAGCTCTCTTAATAGCAGGAGTTGCACTCCATGCAGGGTAAGCAGCTTTAGCAGCTTCAACTGCTTCAAGAACCTCATCGTTAGTGCAACAAGGAGCGTGTCCTGTTATTTCACCTGTACTGGGATTGTAAAGATCATACCAAACGTCAGTTTTAGATTCCTTAAACTGACCATTACAAAAATATTTGATTTTTTCAGCCATTTTTAGTACCTCTCTATTAAAGACCTGCTTTTTCAGCAATGTATTTTCTTGCTTTAAGAGCGTATTCAAAGGGATTTGCAATAGCAGGGTCTTGCTCTGCTTCTACGAGAACATAACCCTCGTAATTATTTTCTGCAAGAACTTCGAATATGGGAGCGAAGTCGATTACACCATCGCCGGGAACTGTGAAAGTACCCTTGCGAACACCCTGAAGGAAGCTTTCGCCTTTTGCTTTAACATCTGCAATAACATCGGGGCGGATGTCTTTAAGGTGAACGTGTTTGATGCGGTTGATGTATTTCTTGAGAATATACATATAATCTTCACCGCAGTATGCAAGGTGACCTGAGTCGAAGAGAAGGTTGAAAAGCTCGGGGTCTGTGTTTTCCATCATTCTGTCGATTTCAGCAGCTGTCTGAACAACTGTACCCATATGGTGGTGGAAAGTAAGAGTGATACCCATATCCTTTGCAACCTTACCAAGCTTGTTAAGACCTGTGCAAAGCATATCCCACTCTTCATCGTTCATAACATATTTATCATCAAAGATAGAAAGGTCTGTGCCCTGGATTGAGTGGCCCTGTTCGGAAACACCAACAACCTTTGCGCCCATTTCTTTAAGGAAAGTAATGTGTTTGATAAATTCCTTTTCTGTTTCTTCGTAGGGCTTTGTTGTAAGGAAGGTTGAGAACCAAGCGTTACAAATCTGCATTCCGCGAAGGTCAAGAGCCTTTTTGAGAATGGCTGTGTCTTTGGGGTATTTGTTACCAACCTCACAACCTGTAAAGCCTGCAAGAGCCATTTCGGAAATGCACTGTTCGAATGTATTTTCTGCCCCAAGGTCCGGCATATCGTCGTTTGTCCACGCGATAGGAGCAATACCGAGTTTTACTTTGTTTTTATCAAGCATCAGAACTTCCTCGCTTTTCTAAGATTTTCGTCTTTATTTTTGAAAGCAGTGTTAACTGCTTCTTTTGATGATGTTGATGCGATACCAACGTGCCACCAAGCGCCATAACCATCGGTCATTGACTTGGGGAGAACCTTGATATCAATAAGAGTTGAAACAGATTGTTTTTTTGCGTCAATAAGAGCTGCTTCAAGCTCTTCAAGAGTTTTTGCGGTATATGTTTTTACACCATAACCTGCGGCACTCATTGCAAAGTCAATAGGAATGAGCTCACCAAGAAGATTTCCGTTTTCATCACGTTTACGGAACTCTGTTGCAAGGTTTCCTATACCATTTGACATCTGAAGATTGTTGATACAACCAAAACCGGAGTTATCAAAAAGGAGAACATTGATTTTTTTGTTTTCCTGAATTGATGTAACAAGCTCACTATGAAGCATTAAATAGCTACCATCACCGCAGAACGCATAAACTTCCTTGTCGGGTTCTGCCATTTTTGAACCGAGAGCACCTGCAATTTCATAACCCATACAGGAATAACCATATTCCATGTTATAGGAGTTGGGTGCATCTGTTGTCCACATTCTCTGCATACAACCGGGGAGAGAACCTGCAGCAGCAACTGCAATAGCGTCATCGTCGATTGTTTTTCTTATAAGTGCAAGAGCGGAGGTCTGAGTAATAGTACCGCCGATTTTTTCAACAAACTCGGGAATTGTTTCTTCATATCTTGCCTTGATAATAGGCTCGAAATCTTCTGAATATGTATAAGCAGAAAGCTTTTCCATTTCTTCTGCCCATGCTTTTTTAGCATCCTGAATTTCTGTTGTGTAAGCAGTTTTATAATTGCCAATAGCAACTTCAAGAGCTTCTATACCAAGCTTTGCATCGCAAACTGCCTTAACAGAAGAAAGCTTGTATGCATCAAATCTGTCAGCGTTGATTGTTATAAATTTCGCATCTGCTTTAAAAAGTGATTTTGAAGCGGTTGTGAAATCGGAAAAACGAGTACCGATACCGAGAATAACATCAGCCTCTTTTGCAATAACATTTGCTGAAAGGTTACCTGTAACGCCAACACCACCAAGGTTAAGAGCGTGGGAGGAAAGAACTGCAGATTTGCCGTTCTGAGTTTCTGCAAAAGGAATGTTATGTTTTTCGCAGAAAGCTTCAACAGTTCTTCCTGCTTCTGAATATCTAACACCGCCACCTGCAATTACTAGAGGCTTCTTTGCGGATTTAAGAATTTTTGCAATATCAGAAATTTCATCTTCAGCAGGAGCAATTCTTGTTATTTTGTGTACTCTTTTCTCGAAGAAATAATCGGGGTAATCATAGCTTTCACCCTCAACATCCTGGCAAAGTGCAATGCAAACTGCACCTGTGTTAGCAGTATCTGTAAGAACTCGCATAGCGTTTGTCATAGCAGACATTAACTGCTCAGGGCGGACAATTCTGTCCCAATATCTGCAAACAGGCTTATAGGCATCGTTTGTTGTAACAGAAAGGGAATAGGGTTGTTCAAATTGTTGAAGTACAGGGTCGGGCTGACGACAAGCGAATGTGTCTGCAGGGAAGAGCAACAAGGGGATGTTATTAACTGTTGCAGTTGCAGCCGCAGTAATCATATTTGCAGCACCGGGACCGATAGAAGATGAACAAGCGATAATTTTTCTTCTGTTGTTCTGCTTTGCAAAGCTTGCGGCAACGTGAGCCATACCTTGCTCATTTTTGCCTTGATACACTTTAAGAGAACCGGGGTTTTCATCAAGTGCCTGACCAAGACCGCATACAATTCCATGACCGAAAACGGTAAAAATACCGTCAACGAATTTAGTTTCCTTACCGTCAAAGGAAACATATTGGTTATCAAGGAATTTAACAAGGGCTTGACCCATTGTCATAATAGCCATTTATATATCACTCCTCAAGGAATAATTTCTGATTTTTTAATAGTTTATTTTGTAAGCCATTGATGCTCTTCTGAAACAAATCTTGTTGTTTTGAGCCAAGGGTCATCGGGTAGATGGCGAACCATCCAGATATAGCACATTTCATAACCGGGAGCAACAACTTGCTCATGGTCTTTGCCATCGGGAATAAATACCGCGCTACCCTGGACACTTTTATAAACATCATCGCCGACAAAAGCTGCGCCGAAGCCTTGAGGCTTATCAAATTGATAATAATAAACCTCCGGTTGAGGATGGTGGTGGGGTGGGTAGCTGGACCAACGACCAGGCTGATTATATACTTCACCGAGAACCATATTGGAGTAGGGTGCATTATCATGGTCAAAAACAGTTGAAACAATTCTGTAGCCTGCACCGTCCCATTGGTCTTTGCCGAAATGCTGATATAAAATCATATCAGGTGTGTAAAAAACGGGAGAGAAAACTATATCATTATCAGTTTGCTGAATAAGAATTTCAGTTTCCTTGTTAGCTTTGATTGTAACCTCTGTGCATTTAGGAACATGCAAACAATAAGAAGCCTTAACAAAGGGATTCTCTCTTACCATATTCTTGGTTTCTCCATCCCAGGAAATTTCAACATCACCGTAAAGGATTAAAAACGCAGTTTCGCAGTCCTCATCATAAACTGTGAAGGTTTCATTTTCTGAAAACTTTTTTACTTTGATATTCATAAGCATATCAGAATGTTTGCCGTTCATTTCGCAAACAGTTTTTATGCCGTTTTCATTAAAAGTTAATTGTTCAAACATATTAATTCACCTTATCATCTGTTAAAACACCGCTTGAGCTTATTGGTATTGCTTCACCTAAATATGTGGGTTCGGGTTTGAAAATGCACCAAATAAAATCTTTGCAACGTGCAATAGATTCTCTTGTGTTGTTATAAGTTCTTACAGGGAGCGAATAATTATACTGACCGTCTGCAGCAACACCATAGGCATCAAGACCAAGCTTTCTTGCATTGTAAACCGCTCTGTATAAATGATATTTCTGCGTAACGATTACAACCTTTTTAACCTGGAAGACTTCTTTAGCGCGGTACATTGATTCATAGGTTGAAAAACCAGCGTGGTCCATGAAAACTTCTTCAGCAATTGCACCGCCATCAACAGCAAAGCCCTTCATAACATTTACTTCGTCATATTCTTCTCTGCCGTGGTCACCACTCATAAGAATTCTGTTGGTGCAACCTGTTTTATAAACTTCAATACCGCGATTGAGTCTTTCTTCAAGCATATGAGAAGGGGAATCACCCCAAACACCTGCACCGAGAACGAGAACGCAGTCAAAATTATCTTCTGCCGCTTCTTCAACTGTTAAAAAATACCTTGAAGAAAATTCATACAAATATACATTAATTAAAATAGGGATTTGCGCAAATATTAAAGCTAAAAGCAATAAAAGGCTGATAGCTTTTTTGAATTTAGTTATAAATTCCTTAACCACGAGCAATCATCTCACCATATTATTCATTTCTTTTTTTAAAATCTTCATATTGATGAAAATTCTATTGTATAAGTACCTGGACCGTCTACACTCCAAGCCATACATCCTGTACCTTGTTCACCAATGCTAAGCATACCTGCACTCGTACTTGTACTTCTGACAACATTTCCGTTTGAATCTTTAATCGTCATTTGCACAGCCGATGCCTTTTCTTCATTTATACCGTCATCGCAACGCGTAACTGTTATGTTTATTTCAAACAAATATGTATCTTCATTATACCAATAACCGTTTGCAGTATTAGCCTTTACAACCTCAAACTCTGCACTGAATGCAGTTACCTTAACAGGAAGGCTTTGAGTGAAAACAAATTTTGGTGTTGCCTTCTGAGGTTTTGCTTCAGTAGTCTTCGCTTCAGTAGGCTTCGCCTGTGTGGGCTTAGGCTTTGATTCAGTGGGTTTTACCTGTGTTGGCTTTGCTTGTGTGGCTTCAGCCTTATCTGCTTTTGTAGTTTTCTGAGTAGCTTCTGTTTCTTCAACCACAGTTGTTGAAAGAGCCGTTGTTGTGGTTGAAGCCTCAGTAGTTTTTTCAGGCGCCTTGGTAGTTGCGATTGTTGTGCTTTCTGTTGTAGTTGTGTTGTCCTCTGAAGCCTTATCATCACCACAGGAAGCCAAGGTTAAAAGTATTGAAACAGTTAATAAAGCTACGCACAATCTTTTAAAATTTTTTTCCATATCCATATATCTCCACATTTATATAAATGTCAAATAATTTATGCTCGAGCAATCATCTCACCATATTCTTCTTTTTCTTTCTTTATGAATTCCTTAACTGCTTCAACTGAGGGCATATCCTGAGAACAAGCGTGACTCGCAACAAGCATAGCTGCAGAAGCAGAGCCGAATTCAAGTGCATCAATGATTTCCCAACCTTCAAAAAGACCATAGAGGAAAGCGGATGCGTAGCCGTCGCCACCACCAAAGGATTTGAGAAGCTTAACGGGGAAGGGCTTGATATTGTAGCTTTCGCCATCATTAGTGTAAGCTGTTGAACCCTCTTTACCGTGCTTGATAATAACAATTTTTGCGCCTTGGGAATGCCAATAAGAAGCGCTTGTTTTATCAGTGCCGTCAAGACCGATAAGCTTTTCTGTTAAATCAAATTCTTCTCTTGAGCCGAGAATGATGTCAGCTTTTGAAGCAACTGTTGAATAGTAGATAGCAATTTCATCGCTGTTTTTCCAGTTGTATGCGCGATAGTCAATATCAAAAATAACCGGAATATTGTTTTTCTTTGCAAGAAGAGTTGCTTTAAGAGCAGCTTCTCTTGAGGGACTTTCGCAAAGAGCGGTACCTGAAATAAGAAGTGCTTTTGTTTTCTTTATGTAGTCCTCGTCTATGTCTTCAACAGAGAGCTTAAGGTCTGCTGCATCGTTACGATACATAAGAATTGAACTTTCTGTTTCAGAAAGAATTTCAGTAAATGTAAGACCGATTTTTTCACCGTTTGTGCTACGGGTAATATGAGAGCAGTCGATACCTTCATTCTTAAAGAAATTCTCAACAAAAGTTCCTAATTCATCATCGGAAACCTTTGCAAAGAAACCGCATTTTTTACCGAGTCTTGAAAGACCCACTGCAATATTAGCAGGTGAACCGCCAAGGTATTTTTTGAAAGTTGTGCTCTGTGAAAGAGGGCAGTAGTAGTCTGTTGGGTTAAAGTCAACTGCAACGCGACCTAAAAGAATTAAATCGTATTCCTTAGAGCTGTCAAATTCTATGTATTTCATAATAAGTTCTCCTTATGATTTCATATAAATACAAATTAATTTTACAACAAAAAACAATGCAAATCAATATAATATTGTAAAATTTAATAATATTTTAATTATAATTTATATATATAATAAAGAACACCGACAGCCGCTCAACTTTGTGAACGGCTGTCGGTGTTTGCGTAAGTTATTGGCGTATTAACTTGCCTTTATATTACCACTCTTCGTCATAAAAATCAAGGCAAATTCGTTAGTGAAAATTAACAAAATTATGTTTTGAAAATTATGCAACCCTTTTTGTCAAGGGTTAATTGCATTTTATATTTCATTATGTTAATATCAAATTAGTATTAAAAAACAAGGTGATTTTATGTTGGGGTATATGTTTTTTGTTATAGGTATTGCGGCAACTATCATATTTTTATTCAAAAGAAAATGTGTTGTAACAACCGATGTCGTTGCTATTAAATCCTTGGCGAGTATGGGATTCATTTTGTCTGCGGTATTCTTTTTTATTGATAATGAAGCCTGTCCTGATTTTTTAGGCGCTTTTACCATCGGCGGTGCTTGTTTCGGTATGCTGGGTGATATTGTTCTTGATTTAAAATATTCACGTTTGAATGACGCAGACCGTTGCACTAATTTAGGCTTTGTCACTTTTCTCATTGGTCACATTTTTTACAGTATTGCAATGGTTTCCGTTTACGGAATTGAATTAACAAATATTATTTGTGTTGCTATCGGTATTGTTGCAGGTATCATAATTGCAATTGCAACAGAAAAGGTTATGAAGCTTGAATACGGAAAATTCAAAAAAATCACCATACTTTACACAGCGGTTTTATGTATGACTTTAGGCTTTGCAGGAGGCTATACAATAACAGAAAGCTATTCTTTACATAGTGTATTGCTTAACATCGGTTTCGCTTTATTTGTTCTTTCAGATGCATTTCTTGCAGGGCTTTATTTCAGTAAGAATGAGAAGGACAGAACTAACAGAGTTTCCATTGTTCTGAATCACGCTACATATTACGCTGCGCAATACGTTATCGCTATTTCTTTAGCATTTTACAGAGGTTAATTATGACGGAAAAGTTGTTTTATAAGGACAGTTATATTAAGGAGTTTTCGGCAACTGTTATTTTCTGCGAAAAGATTGAAAAAGGGTATAAAATCATTCTTGACCAAACCGCATTTTTTGCCGAAGGTGGCGGTCAAAGAGCTGATACCGGTTTTATCGGTGATGCAGTTGTTTCAGATGTTCAGGAAATTGATGGTGAAATCTACCACTTTGTTGACAAGGAGTTAGAAGCTTCAACGGAATATACCTGTAAGATTAATTGGGAACAGCGTTTTTTGCGTATGCAAAATCATAGCGGTGAGCATATTGTTTCAGGCGTTGTTCATTCTTTGTATGGTTACGATAATGTGGGTTTCCATATGGAAGAGGATTATGTAACTGTTGATTTCAGCGGTGAGTTAACCCGAGAGCAGCTTGATGATGTTGAAGAAAGAGCCAATAAAGTGATTTATGACAATATTGAAATTGAGTGCTTTTTCCCGGATGAAAATGAAATAGCAAATCTTGAATATCGCAGTAAGCTTGATTTGAAAGAAAATGTTCGTCTTGTTAAATTTGGTGAAACTGACCTTTGCGCCTGCTGTGCGCCCCATGTTAAAAGAACAGGGGAAATAGGTGTTATTAAAATCCTTGATTTTATGCGCCACAGAGGTGGTGTAAGAATTGTAATGAAATCGGGATTAAAAGCGCTTCTTGATTACAGAGAAAAATATAAAAGTGTTTACGATGCATCTGTTCTTTTATCTTCAAAGCAACATGAAATTGCTTCTTTTATTGAGAAGAAAATCGAGGACATCGGTTCTGTGCAAAGAGCCTATTCAGATTTTAAAATGAAGGTTGTAGAAAATGATAAGGAAAACTTGTTGTTTATGGGTGATTCTGCACTTTACTTTTCTTCCTTTTATGATGCCGATATGATGCGCGAACTTGCAAATTTCGGTATGACTCAAAAAGAAATCTGCGTTATTCTTTCGGGTAGTGAAGAAAACGGCTTTTCTTATGTTGCAGGTAGTCTGAGCTTTGATTTAAGTAAATTTGCAAAACATTTCAACTCTGCTCTTAACGGCAGAGGCGGTGGTAGAGGAACAATGATTCAAGGTAAGGTTGCCGCAAATAAACAAGATATTATAAAATATTTCGAATCTCTAAATTTAAGTGATATTTAATAATTACGGGGTAATCTCAAGTATGGATTTAAAAAATTATTCGATTAATTTCAAAAATAAAGCGGACAGCTATTTTGGTTGCGAATCTTTGTGCTACGAATCAGGTGAATTATGCACTCTTCTGCTTTACAAAAATATTGAAAAAAGCAGCTTCAAAAATTTTGTTTCACAGTTCGAAGACAAAAAGCTTTTTGAAAACACTATTGAAAGTAACGAGTTCACTTTTTGCCAGAAAGATGAAATTGTTCTATCTTTCGGTTATTATTCTTGTGATAATAGCGTAAGGCTTTGCCTTGATGGTAAAACTGCTCTCCCGCAATATAAAAAAGAAGAATTCGGCAATAACTCTCAGACAACTCTTTGGCAGTTTGAGGTTGACCATACTTTGATTGACTGCGGAATGTGTTATATTATGCGCACTTGTGAGGGTTCATTCTTTGTTATAGACAGTGCTCATACATATTCTTTGAGAGATTGTGACAGAATTTATGATTTTCTTCGGGAGCGTACTCCTAAAGGTCAGAAAATCAGAATCAAAGGTTGGTTTTTGAGCCACGGTCACGAGGACCATATTGCTCAATTTATGAATTATGTGCGTTATTATACCCATGACACAATTATTGAAAAGGTTTACTGCAATTTTGTGCCTAACGATCATCGTGACGGAACATATTGGACACCTTCGAACCTTAATTATGTAACTGCTTTTTATG
Source organism: Acutalibacteraceae bacterium (assembly GCA_045542535.1). Lineage (GTDB taxonomy): Bacteria > Bacillota > Clostridia > Oscillospirales > Acutalibacteraceae > DTU089. The sequence goes on from JAZQLF010000036.1 coordinate 9,952, forward strand.
ATTTGATGGAAAAGCATCCTGAGATTCCGGTTTGTAATTTGCATACTGGTATGTATTTTTATGCGGATAATATTCGTTTTGATGTTCTTTGCTCTCATGAGGATGTTTTCCCTGAAAGTAATGAAAATTATAACGATTCTTCAGTTGTAATTATGGCAGAAGCTGAAGGAACGAAAATTTTGTTTCCCGGTGATGCAGGTCTTGAAGAAAGTCGGGTACTTGAAGAAAGATACCCCACATTTCTTAAATCAGATATTGTTCAACAAGCTCATCATGGGCATCTTGGAACAACACCTGAATTTTATGAGCTTGTAAACGCTGAAATCGCGCTTTTCCCTGTAACACAAATTAAGTTTGACGAAGAGTTACCAAACTACCTTGCAAACAGAAAATCTATAGAAATTGCCAAATATTATTTTATTGCTTCAAACGGAACAGTAGAAATTCCTTTGCCGTATAAATCTGGGGAATTCACAGTTTTCCCCGATGAAACCTTTGAAAGCTTTTCGGGTGTTTATAACCTTTGGGCTTATGAATATACAAAAGAAAGAAAAGAGCAGCTTTATAAAGAATATTTAGAGCGAGGCGGTAAGCCTTTGGACGAATATAAAAATGGTTTTTAATTATGTTATTTGATTATACTTTGATACGTTCTAAACGAAAAACAGTTTCAATTCAGGTTGATGTAAATTGTAATATTACTGTCAGAGCACCTTTAAGAACTTCTCAAAAAGAGATTGACAGAATCCTTCTTGAAAAGAAAGAATGGCTCGAAAAAACAATAATATCACAACGAGAAAAGAAAAAGGAAATCAAAGAATATACTCAAGAAGAAATTGAGAATTTACGAAAAAAAGCGAAAGCGATTATACCGCAAAAAGTGGAATATTATTCAAATATTATGCAATTAAAACCCGCGTCTGTGAAAATTAATTCTGCTAAAAAGCGATATGGTTCTTGTTCAGGAACAAATAATTTAAACTTTTCTTTGTATCTGATGGACAAGGATGAGCGGTTTATTGATTATGTTGTTGTTCACGAATTAGCCCACATAAAACACCATAATCACAGCAGAGATTTTTATAAATTAATAGAAAAACATATGCCTGATTACAAAGAAAGAATGAAACTTTGAGGTGAAGAGAATGGAAAAATCAGTTTTACATTATTTACTTAACGGCATTGTAAAAGGTCACGGAAAAATGTCTTTGAAATCGAAAAAAGCTCAACCTTTAGAGCCCGTTGAGGTGGATTTTATTGATAAAACCTCTGCCGAAAAATATACGGTTGGATTTCACAGAGAGGTTATTCTGCCCGACGATATAGATTCTAAAAAGTATTACATTGCCGGTTACGGAGAAAATAACCCTGCAAGAGGGGTTATTGACCCACAATACGCCCACGCAGTCTGGATTGATGATAATACTGACAGAGGAGGAGTTTTACTTATTTCTCTTGATGTTGTTGGTCTTCTCAATAAAGATGTAAACAAGATACGCGAATTATTAAAGGGCTTTTCAAAGCAGACCTGTTGCCGTTATATCGGTGTTATGTCAACTCATAACCACGCTGGTATTGACACAATGGGTATCTGGGGTCGTTTACCCTTCAGCGGTAAAGACGACAAGTTTATGAATCTCCTTTTTGAATCAGTAGTAAAATGTGCTTTTGAGGCTTATAACAACCGAAAAAATGGTGATCTGTACCTTGGTGAAATAGAAGTTCCCGATATGCAGGAAGATATCAGAACACCTATTGTTTATTCAAAAACTCTCACCCGATTCCGTTTCGTTCCTGATGATGGCTCTAATGAAGTGTGGCTTCTCAACTTTGCATCTCATTCAGAATCCTTGCAGGGTTGCAACCATCTCGTAAGTGCGGATTTCCCTTGTTATTTAAGAGAAAAAATCAGGAATACAACCGGCGCGGAAACCTTTTATACAGTTGGTGCAATCGGCGGTATGATAAGTATGGACATACCTGACGAGAAAATTCTTCGTGACGAGCATCGTCTTATAGAATCTACCCGTAATATCGGCTATAAGCTCGCGGATTACGCTTTAAAAATAGATAATGATAAAAAGCTCGAACCCATTGTTAACTTCGCTTATAAAGAGTTATATATTGATGTTGAAAATCCCGTTCTTACCATTGCTTGTGATATCGGTATTTTGACTGCTGATAAATTCACCAGAGATTATGCTCCGAATTATTGGTGCTTAAAGTCGGAAATCACATATTTTGAAATTGGCGGTAAAAAGCTTTTATTGTTACCCGGTGAGTTTTTCCCTGAACTTGTTTTCGGTGGTGCTTTAAGTGCGGAAGAATCAGCAACCGGCAAAGGTGCAGAGTTTAATCCAAAGCTTCTTTGTGATATAGTTAACGACCCGAATATTCTGGTTTTCGGTCTTGCAAATGATGAGTTAGGCTATATTTTACCGCCCAATGACTTCATTCTTCACGAAAAATCGCCATATATTGAAGATGGTAGAGATAAACACAACAGAAGACATTATGAGGAAACCAATTCAATGGGACCAAGAACTGCTCAAGTTATTGCAGATGCAGTAGAAGACATCATAAATGCCATAAAAAAATAATAAAAAAACAAAAATCCTTACATCAAAAAGATGTAAGGATTTCTTTATTTATACTTTTCACATTCTGCAACTGCTAATCTGTCGCAACGCTCGTTTTCGGGGTGCTCATTATGACCTTTAACCCATTTGAAGGTAACCTGATGTTTTTCTAAAAGCTCTAACAATTCGCCCCATAAATCAGGGTTTAACGCAGGTTTTTTATCGGCTTTACGCCAACCGTTCTTTTTCCAGGAATAAACCCAACCTTGAGTAACTGCATCACATACATATTTTGAGTCTGTTGTAACTATAACTTCACATGGGTACTTTAAAGCTGAAAGTGCGGAGATAACTGCAGTTAGTTCCATTCTGTTATTGGTTGTTTCTTTTTCTCCGCCGCTTAATTCTTTTTCTGTTCCGTTGCAACGAAGTATAGCGCCCCAACCACCCGGACCGGGATTTCCGCTACAAGCGCCATCTGTAAATATCTCAACTTTTTTCATAAATAATCCTTTTGTTTAACTTGAAAATTTTTATAAAAATATCATATCACAGTTTATTGGAATTTAAAAGCATTTTTATTATTTAATTTTTTATTGACTGCTGGTAATAATTTTAAAAGGGGGTTGTCAGATGTATCTTGTTTGTGTGGATTTTTCTGAAAATAATTTATTAACCGAACAGTTAAATGTTCGGTCTTTTTATGATTTGCCCGTTCTTAACTGTTCATTGCTACAGCTTCAACTTATGAATTTTGTTGATGCATCAATAGAAAAAGCTTTTATTATTGACAGCGAAAAAACTTTAAGCTTTCCATTGTTTGAAATCCAAAATGTTAATATGCTCACCTTTAACAAAACTTTGTTTTCTCTTGATAAAAGTGAAAAAGTGCTGCTTATTCGTAATGATATGTATTTTGAGTTTTGTTCTTCCGAATATAAAAATATTTTTTTGGATTCAGATATTGTTGCTTTTGAAGATGAAAACGGCTTAGGGTGTGCTGTCCTGACTTCTGTGAATAATCTGAAGAAACTTCATGGCAAAAGCATCAACTTTTTTGAATTGATAAATAATTGCCGTAAATACTCCGATTTTCATATAAAGATTTCAGGTTATGTTAAATACCTGAATACAGTAAAATCATATAAATGTTTATTATTTGATATTTTAAACGGTAAAACTTTATTTAAACCACCGTATATTGCCGAAGGTATTTTTACGGATGGTAGTGTTCCAAAAGGGGATTTTTCAATTATTCCGCCTGTTTATTTAGGAGAAAGAGCCCAGATTGAAAGCGGTTCAACCATCGGACCAAATGCGGTTATTTATAACAATTCTTTGATTTCGACTGATACATCAATTAAAAACAGTGTACTTTTTGAAAATGTTTATGTGTCCTCGGGGTGTTATATTGACGGTGCTGTTTGTTGTGAAAATGCTTCAGTTAAAAGGAATTCCGCCGTTTTTGCAGGTTCTGTTATAGGTGCAAATGCCCTGATCGGTGAAGATATGCTTGTTGAGAACAACTCCGTGATTAAAAAGAATGTCAAGTATGACAGTTTCGTTAAATCACCGTTTACAAAGAGATTTTACCACATGTTTGAAAATAAGTTTCAAGGTTTATCACCTGATAAAGCTTCGATTTTGGGTTCAGCTCTTGCAACTGTGTTCAAAGAACCGAAAATATTAATCGCAAGTGACGGTTCGCCCAATTCTTTAGCAATTAAACTGGCTTTCTTAAGTGGGGCAATAGCTTCGGGCGCAGAATGCTTTGATATAGGCATTACCTTTAAATCTCATATATTTTTCGGTTTGTATTTTTGTGAATGTGAATACTCCATTTTTATCAGCGGAAAAAGTGGCGGAACTAATATTGAGATTTTTAATTCTCATAATGAAATATTAAGTAACGCGGATTGTTGCAATTTATTTGATTTTTGCAATAAAGGCGAGTTTATTTATGTTAGACCTGAGGAGTGTAAAAATGTAAGACAAATTCATGGGTTAAGAAAGATGTATATTCGTGAAATATCATCTGTTTTCGATGATTATCTGAAATTTACTCCGGTTATTGATTGCAAAAATGATATTCTTTCAAAAACATTAGGAGAAATATTTGTAAAAGTCGGAAATTCTAAAAATAATGACCATAAAATTTATATAAATATGAATGATTCGGGTACCAATGTCAATATAGAATATAATGATGAAACCTATTCGCAAAAGACTCTGAAAAAGATTGTGCATTTTTATAATAAAAATGATAAAAATAAAATCGATTTCAAAAACAAATATTACGAAAATCTTTGGAAAAAAGACAGCGTTTTTCTGTTGTTTGCTATTTTTGATATTATTAAAAGAACAAACAAAAGCATTGATGAATTAATTTATGAATTACCGAATTTCTTTGTTTGCTCAAAAAGTATTGAAAAAACTTTGAAAACAGGGGAAATGACCGGGAAACTAAGTGAGTTCGGTACGGTTTTTTATAAAGATGGAGCTTATAATTTATCGATGAAAAACGGTAACGTTAAAATTTTTAAAGAGTCTTTTTCAGATAATATCAAAGTTGTTTGTGCTTCGGGGAATATGTCTGTTTCTGAAGAATTATGTAATTTTATTATTAATATATTTGAAGATATATGATGCTTGACATAATTGCTAATTAATAGTATTATATATAGTTGATAAAATAGGTTATTATGCCGTCTTGTTTCTGACGGCTTTACATACTTGATAAATCTTGATAATAGGAGATTTTTATGCAAAAAGACAATAAGAAGAAAAAACAATCTTCTGAAGCTACTGCGCAGAATAAAAAAAGCAATACCAAAAAGGGTAATCATTCTGCTCAAAATACTAAAAAACAAAACGCTTCAAAAACTAAGCCGAAAAACAGTTCTGCATCTAAAAAAACAAATAACTCAAAGCAAAGCACACAGAAGACCTCTCGATATTCAAAAATAACACCACCGAAGAAAAAAGAACCGGTTAAAATTTCATTTCTGGGCGGTATTAATGAAGTCGGTAAAAATATGACTTGCTATGAATATGGCAAATCAATGATAATTGTTGACTGTGGTCTTGCTTTCCCTGAATCGGACCAATTAGGCGTAGATTTTGTTATTCCTGATTTTACTTTCGTTGAAAGAAATATTGATAAAGTAAAGGGTATCATTATCACCCATGGTCACGAGGACCATATAGGTGCTTTAAGTTATCTTTTGAAAAAAGTTAATATTCCCGTTTATGCAACCCTTCTTACTGCAGGTCTTATTAACGGAAAACTCAGCGAACATAAGCTTGAACACGAAGTTAAGCTTCATATCGTTGAAGCAGGTGACACAGTTAAATTAGGGGATTTTGATGTTGAGTTTGTGAAAGTAAACCATTCAATTCCCGATGCTGTTGCTTTAGCTATTAAATGTGAAGCAGGAACGGTTGTTCAGACAGGTGACTTTAAAATCGACTCTTGTCCCATCGATGGTAGCCGAATTGACCTTTCGCGTTTTGCTGAGTTGGGAAATGAGGGTGTGCTTTGTCTTCTTTCTGATTCTACCAATGCGGAGCAACCCGGTTATTCCCAAAGCGAGAGCAAGGTGGGTGAAACCTTCCGCAACCTCTTTAATCAAGCGGGGGACAGACGAATTATTATAGCAACATTCGCTTCTAATCTTCACCGTGTTCAGCAGATTATTGATATTGCTGCTCAGACAGGCAGAAAAGTTGCTCTTTCAGGACGAAGCCTTGAAAACGTTGTTTCTATTGCTTCGGAATTGGGTTATATAAATATTCCCGAGGAAACATTAATAAGTATCGATGAGATTAAGCGATATTCTGATGACAGACTCGTTATTGTTACAACCGGTAGCCAAGGTGAGCCTATGTCTGCTCTTTCAAGAATGGCACAGGGTGGTCACAGAAAAGTTTCTGTGGGTTTCAATGACTGCGTCATTATTTCCGCCCGTCCTATTCCCGGTAACGAAAAAACTGTTTACAAGGTTATTAATGATTTACTGAAACTTGGCGCTCAGGTTATTTACGAGAAAATGTATGATGTTCACGTTTCCGGTCACGCTTGTCAGGAAGAACTTAAAATTATGCTTTCTCTTGTTAAACCTAAGTATTTCATTCCTGTTCACGGTGAGCAAAAGCACCTTCGTTATCATGCAAGACTTGCGGAAAGCGTGGGCATTGACAGTAATAATATTGTTATTGCTGATAACGGTTATGAAATTTCTGCTTCTGACACTAATATTTCTATTTCCGGAACTGTTGCAAACGGAAAGGTTTATGTTGACGGTTACGGTGTCGGCGATGTAGGTGCCAGAGTTATGAAAGAGCGTTTGCATCTCGGTCAGGACGGTATTATCATTATTGCTGCTACAATTGACGGTGCTTCAGGTGAGCTTTTAAGCGGACCCGAGGTTGTTTCCAAAGGCTTTGTTTATGTTAAGGAAGCGGAGCTTCTGATGAATGAAGCTGTTAAGGTTTCAATGAGAGTTATTGATAGCTTTCCGCCATATAGCTTCGATGTGAATGCTATGAATACGAAATTGCGTGATGAGATATCTCGTTTAATGTATGAGAGGACAAAGCGCAGTCCTATGATTTTACCCATTTTAATGGAAGTTTAAAGGTATAAGAATATGAAATTAAAAGCGTTGTTTTATCAGAACCCTGCAGGTTATCTGACCTCCTTATTGTTGTTGGTCTTTTCTGTAGTGAGTTTTGCAATAAATAACAACACCGCACTCATTTTTCTTGTTTTGTTTGTTTTTGTCCTTGCGGCAAATGTACTTTACTCAGTATTGTCATTTAAAACTACAAGAAAATATATTCAACAAGTCAATAAATCCTTGTTACAAGAGCAAATAGGTGCTGTTGATGATTTTCCTTTGCCTTGTGTAATGTGCGATATGCAGGGGAATTTTATCTGGTATAATAAGGAATTCGGTTCTGATGTTTTAGTTGATATCAGCGGTAATGTGAATATAAGAGATTTCTTCCCGGATTTTAAATTCTCTGTTTATGAAACATTAAAAAAAGCAGATGCACAGTTTCAGAATAAAAAATTCACTGCCTTTATCACAAAGATTAAAAGCAAATCAAACCCAATGCTTTGCTTTTACTTCTTTGATGATACATATATGAAAGAAACCGCTCTTGAATATGAACTTTCCCGTCCGTTTTTTATGTCAATTCTTGTTGATAATATCGAGCAGCTTTCCCGTCAGCTTACTGATAGCAAGTTTGCTCAGGTATCAAGCGGAATCGAAAGTCGAATCGAAAATTGGTTGAAATCAGAAAAATTGATTTTCAAAAAGACCGGTAACGGCAATTTTGTTGTTATTGGTGAAAAGAGAAATCTTGATGTACTTACCGCCGGTAAGTTTTCTGTTTTGAAGGACGTCAGAGAGTATAAGAATAACAACACTCCCGTTTATGCAACTCTTTCAATCGGTGTCGGCACGGGTGAGGATTTTTCTGAATGTGAAACAAGAGCGAAAAAAGCTCTCGAAATGGCTTTGGGCAGAGGTGGCGACCAAGCCGCAGTTTATACTGCTGAAAATGGCTATGTTTATTATGGCGGTATGTCAAATCTTGCTAATGACAATTCACGTGTTTCACCCCGTCAGACCGCTGCAAACATTTCTACGCTTGTTAAGAAATACAAGAAAGTTATAGTTGTCGGACATAAGTTTTCCGATTATGATGCAATCGGTTCTGCAATGGGTGTGCAGTTTTTTGCAGAAGCTAACGGGATTCCTGCTTTTGTAGCACTTGATGAGAATACAACATTAGCAGGTGGTTTAGTAAATTTAGCAAGAAATAAAGGTTATAATGGTTTTATTTCACTTTCCGAAGCAATGGACAAATGTGATGATGATACTGTATTGTTTATCGTAGATACCCACCGTCTTTTCTTGGTTGATGAACCTGATTTATACGAAAAAGCAGGGGCGAAAGTAGTTATCGACCACCACAGACGCTCCGATGACTTTATAAACGACGCAGATATCTTTTATCATCTTCCGTCGCCGTCTTCCACTTGTGAAATGGTTGCAGAGCTTATAGAGTATTCCACAATTCAAGATGCTTTGCCAGGTGTTATTGCAAGCTCTTTACTTGCAGGTATTGTTCTTGATACTAAAGATTTCGTTTTAAGAACTTCAAGAAGAACCTTTGAAGCGGCTGCTTTCTTAAGAGAAAATAAAGCAGATACAGTTTCTGTAAAGAAGCTTTTTTCTGTAAGTGCAGATATGGTTTCTCTAAAAAATGAAATTTTAGACAGCGGAGAAATTTATGAGAATTGTATGATTTCTCATACCGAAAGCAACTCGAAAGATATACGTATCGTTACTTCAATTGCCGCAGATGAAATGCTTAAAATAGATGGTGTAGCAGCCTCCTTTGTTCTTTCTTATATCGGTAAAGATATCGTTCAGATTTCTGCTCGTTCTCTCGGCGAAGAGAATGTTCAACTGATTATGGAAAATCTCGGTGGCGGTGGTCATAGCACAATGGCGGCAGCTCAATTAAAAAACATAGATATAGAAAATGCAAAATCAATGCTTTATAAAGCAATTGATGCTTATAATTTAGCAAAATAATCTTTCCATGGAGGTACAAATAAATGGATGTTATTTTAAAAAGTGATGTAAAAGGACTCGGCAAAAAGAGCGAAAAAGTAAGTGTTTCTGATGGTTACGCAAGAAACTTCTTGTTTCCTCGCGGGCTTGCTGCAGAAGCAACAGCACAGACTCTTTCCGAAATGAAAAACAAGCAGTCTTCCGAGCAGTTTAAAGCAGAGGAAGAGCTTAAAGCCGCAAAGCAGAGTGCAGAAAAAATCAACAATAATACTGTTGTTCTTAAAGCAAAAGGCGGAGCAAATGGCAAACTTTTCGGCTCTGTAACTGCGAAGGAAATAGCAGTTATTGTTTCAAAGCAGTTCAACGTTTCTGTTGATAAAAGAAAAATCTCAGTTGACGATATTAAAGCTTTCGGCACATATAACGCCCAGGTTCGTCTTCACCCCAAGGTTACTGCATCCTTTAAAGTGCAGGTTGTGGAAGAATAAGAGTGTTCTTTTTCGTACACTTTTAAGAGAGGATTAAAAAAATGGCTGAAAAAAATAAATTGCCGACTTTTGACGGTGTGGATTTACCATACAGTCTTGAAACCGAACAAGCAGTTATCGGTTCAATTCTTATAAATCCCGAATGTGTGACTGTTGTTCTGTCCCACCTTAAGCCTGATTATTTTTATATTGACCAGCACCGCGCCATTATGGATGCGGTAATGATTCTTGATACTTTAGGTTCAAGAATTGATGCTCTTACTATTCTTGATAAATTAAGTAGTAACGGCTCTTTTGATGTTGAAGGCGGTAAGAATTATCTTTTCCAACTTGCCCAGATGGTGCCCAGTGCTGCCAATGTAGAAAATTATTGTAAAATAGTAAGAGAAAAATATTTCCTCAGGTCATTAATCAAGATTTCAAAAGAAACAATTGATTCTGCAGTTGACGGCGCAGCAGAGGCAGATAAAATTCTCGACTCTGCTGAGCAGAAGATTTATGATATAAGAAAGGGTAGAGCAGTTGGTTCGCTTCAAAAATTAAGTGACGTAATTTCTGCAGAGGTTTACCCCAATCTTGTAAAAATTTCTTCCGAAAATGCAGAAGAGTTTAAGGGTATTCCTACAGGGTTTTCTAAGCTTGATGAAATAACATCGGGTCTTAACCGTTCTGACTTGGTTCTTATCGGTGCTCGTCCTGCTATGGGTAAAACAAGCTTTGCTCTTAATATTGCGCGTAACGTTGGTATGACTGGTAAAAAAGTTATATTCTTCTCTTTGGAAATGTCAAATGAACAGCTTGCAGCCCGTGTGCTTTCCACTGAGGCACGTGTTGAAAGTAATAAACTTCGTTCCGGTAATATTTCGGATGAAGAATGGCAACGTCTTGCTCAGGCTACTGACAGACTTACAAGATGTAACCTTTACTTTGACGATACCTCAACAATTACCGTTCCTGATATCAAATCAAAAATCAAGAGAACAAAGGACGTTGACTGCATTATTATTGACTATTTAGGTCTTATGCAGTCTGCAGTTAAAAAGGAAAACAGAGTTCAGGAAATTACTGAAATTACAAGAAGTCTTAAAATGCTTGCAAAGGATTTAAAGATTCCGGTTGTATGTTGCGCTCAGCTTTCCCGTGGTCCTGAAAAGAACGGTAAATCCTCAAACAGACCTATGCTTTCTGACCTTCGTGATTCAGGTTCAATCGAGCAGGACGCAGATATTGTTATGATGCTTTATCGTGAGGGTTACTATAAAAATGGTGCTCAGAATCCCGATGAAATTGATATGACACAAGCGGACGTTGATGTTGCTAAAAACAGACATGGTCCTACTGACAGAATTAAGCTCCATTGGGATGGTCAGTTTACTCTTTTCTCTACTTTGGAGTACAGAGATGAATAATTTTACAAAAATTGTTTCCCGGAAATTTCTTAATACTGTTAATAAATTCAGTATGCTTGAAAATGTTGAAACGGTTGTTGTTGGCTTTTCGGGCGGTGCTGATTCGGTCTGTCTTCTTCATTTGATTCATACTTATAAAAGTGAATTCGGTTATAATATTAAAGCAATTCATGTAAATCACGGTATCAGAGGTAACGAAGCTGAACGTGATGAGGTTTTCGCAGAGAAATTTTGCAAAGATTTTGATATTTCTTTTGAAGTTGTCAAAGTCGATTGTATAGAGGAAGCTAAAAGAACAAAGGAATCTGTCGAAGAGTGCGGAAGACGGTTAAGATACAAAGCTTTTAACAGCTTTTGCAGTGTTAATTCAAAAATTGCAACCGCGCATAATGCTAATGATAACGCAGAAACCGTAATATTTAATATGGCAAGAGGGACAACCGTTAAAGGCTTATGCGGTATTCCATATGTCAGAGATAATATTATAAGACCTATTCTTGATTGCTCAAGGGCTGAAATAGAGGGCTATTGCAAAGAAAATAATCTTTCTTTTGTTACAGACAGTACGAATTTATCTGTGGATTATACCCGTAATAAAATCAGACACGAGATTTTGCCTGTTATCGAGGAGATTAACCCGTCTTTTTTAGATTCGTTCTCATCATTAAGTGACAATGCTCGTTATATTACAGGTTTTGTCGGAAACAAAGCAGATAAGCTATTAACTGTTGCTGAAAAAGGTAAAAATATATTTGATAGACAACTATTGTTAAACCATAATTATGCAGTAAGCGCTGAGGTTCTTTTTAAAGCCTATAAGAATTTTTCGAGTAGGAGCCTTGATAATAAAAAAGTGAAAGCTCTTCAAGGCTTGTTAAAAGATGGGGGACGTCTTCAACTTTACGGTAACGATTTTGCTGAAGTAAAAAAAGATTATATCAGATTTTATAGGGCAGATATTAAAAGTAAAACTGTTTTTTGTATAGCAGATGATTTTCCTTTTTCTGTTGATATGAACGATTTTACTGTCACATTGGAAAAATTTAACAATAATTCAAAAATTGTTAACCAAAATTGCTTTGATAATATGATAGACTATGATACCGTTGTTGGTAATCTTGTTTTAAGAACAAGAAACCCGGGTGATGAGTTTACTTTTATAAAACGCAATGTTACAAAATCTTTAAAAAAACTCTTTACTGAAGAAAATATTCCTGTCGAGTTAAGGGACCAATTACCAGTAATTTCAGATGACGTTGGAGTTGTATGGGTTCAAGGTTTTGGTGTTACAAAAAGATGTTTTTCCTCAAAGAGTTCCCGTAATATTGTTTTAGTTAAAGGAGAATATAATGATAGGTAAGAATATGATGAATGATATTGAAAAAGTTCTTATCAGTGAAGAAGAACTGCGTAATATCGTAACAGAAATGGGCAAGAAAATCAGCGAGGATTATAAAGATAAAGATTTGCTTCTTGTAAGCGTTCTTAAAGGCTCTGTTATATTTATGGCTGACCTTATGAGAGCTATAACCATCCCTTGTAACATTGACTTTATGGCGGTTTCAAGCTATGGCTCGGGAACTAAAACAAGCGGTGTTGTTAAAATTATCAAAGACCTTGATAAAAATATCGAAGGTAAAGACCTTCTTATTGTGGAAGATATTCTTGACAGTGGTAACACACTTTACTACCTTAAAGAAATTCTTTCTGCAAGAAAACCAAACAGTATAAAAATTTGCACTCTCGTTGATAAACCCGAAAGACGAGAAGCAGATATAAAAGCCGATTATATCGGTGGTTCCGTACCTAATGAGTTTATTGTTGGCTACGGATTGGATTATAATGAATATTACAGAAACTTGCCCTTTATAGGGGTTTTAAAAGAATCTGTGTATAATGACTAAAGAGGTGACCTGTCATAAAAAACGTTGACAAAATCAAGGCTATTTTGCCTTATATTATTATTCCATTAATTCCGATACTTCTCCTTTCATGGTATTCTTCAGGTGGTGTTAAGAAAACCAATCTTGAATATTACCAGGTTATTGAGCTTTTCGACAAGGGCGAAGTAACAAAGTATAGTTTGAATATTGGCTCAGGTGCTTTAACCTATGAATTAAAGGATGGTACTTCTGCTAAGTATTCAGTTCCTAATGTTTCTCTTTTCATCGATGATATTCATGACTCTGTCGTTGAATATAACAGAGCAAATCCCAAAACTCCCATTAAATACAACTATATTTCAGGCGCTTCAGGTTCAATTCTTATGCAGTTGTTGCCAGGTCTTTTCTGTGTTGTTATTGTAATTGTTGGCGGTTACATTTTTATGAAGAGAATGAACAATTCCATTTCTTCAGAAAATAATCGCGCAATGGGATTTGGTAAAGCTCGTGTAAAATTCGGTAAGGACGAAAAAAGAAAAACAACCTTTAAGCAGGTTGCTGGTGCTGACGAAGAAAAAGAAGAACTTCAGGAGATAGTTGAATTTTTAAGGGATCCCCATAAGTTTACCGAGCTTGGTGCAAGAATACCCAAAGGTGTTCTTCTTGTGGGCCCTCCCGGTACAGGTAAGACCTTACTTGCCCGTGCAGTAGCAGGGGAAGCAGATGTTCCTTTCTTCTCAATTTCAGGTTCTGACTTCGTTGAAATGTATGTTGGTGTTGGTGCATCCCGTGTTCGTGACCTTTTTGACCAGGCGAAGAAAAGTTCACCTTCAATTATATTTATTGACGAAATTGATGCCGTTGGTCGCCATCGCGGTGCAGGTATGGGTGGCGGTCACGATGAACGCGAACAAACCCTTAACCAGTTGCTTGTTGAAATGGATGGTTTTGGTAATAATGAGGGTATCATTATTATTGCAGCAACAAACCGCCCTGATATTCTTGACCCCGCTCTTTTAAGACCAGGTCGTTTTGACAGACAGGTTACAGTTGGAAGACCCGATTTGAAGGGTAGAGAAGAAATTCTTAAAGTTCATGCTAAGAATAAACCCTTAGCTCCTGATGTGGATTTAAAGAGTGTTGCTCATGCCACAATAGGTTTTGTTGGTGCTGACCTTGAAAACCTTATGAATGAAGCAGCTCTCTTGGCTGCAAAGCGCAATAAAAAAGCTATCACAATGACAGAAATTGATGAGGCAACTGTTAAAGTTGAGGTTGGTGCAGAAAAGAAATCTCGTAAATATACAGAAAAAGATAAGAAAATTACAGCCTATCACGAAGCTGGTCACGCAGTTTCCGCATATTATCTTGAAAACTGTGAACCTGTTTATGAAATTTCAATTATACCTCGCGGTATGGCTGGAGGTTATACTCTCTACAGACCCGATGAAGACTCTTCACATATGCTCAAATCTGCGATGCTTGACAGAATCGTTACTGCTATGGGTGGTAGGGTAGCAGAAAAAATTACTTTTGGAGATATTTCAACCGGTGCTTCTCAAGATATTTCTCATTCTTCAGAAATTGCTCGTTCTATGGTTACTAAATATGGTATGAGCGATAAGCTTGGTCCCGTTCTTTACGGTAAAGACACTGATGAAGTTTTCTTGGGTATGGATTATTCTCATTCAAAGAATTATTCCGAAACCTATGCAACTCAAATTGATGACGAAATAAAGAGAATTTTAACTGAATGCTTTGATAAGTGTGAAAATATTCTTACAGAGCATAACGATAAGCTTGTTTTAATTGCTGAAACACTTATTGAAAAAGAAAAGATTTCAGGTGAAACCTTCATCAAACTTATGGATGAAAACTACAAGCCTGAAGAAGACGTAGTTGAAGAAGTTGTTGAAGAGATTAATGATGTTATTGATGAATCGGTAACAACCGAAGCTGAAGAAACATCAGTTGAAACAGAAGAAACAACAGAAGATTAAATTAAATGCCTCGGTAACCATTTCAGTTACCGAGGCGTTAATTTTTTACTCAAAATATTTATAAATTTCAGAGTAGTCGTTTATGTAATAATTGCAAAGCTTTTTTACAGTTTCCGGGTCAGCTTTTTCGGAAACATCATTAATACCAACAATGTTGTAGTCTGCTTTATTTGCAGTTTCAATGGCGTAAAGAGCATCTTCAAAAACGTATGTGTTTTCTTTTGGGGTTCCTAAATGTTCTAATGCAACATCATAAATAACAGGTGTGTCTTTACCTGCACCAACGCTTGAGCAAGTGAAAATTTCAGAAAAGTATTCTCTTATACCGTTTCTTTCCAAAGCTTTTTCAACAAGATGCTTGTCAGTTGCAGTAGCAATGCACATTTTAACATCTTTAGATTCAAGCAAGTCCAAAAATTCTTTAACCCCATCTTTCTTTATTACCTCGTTAAAGTAAAAGCCTTGAACTAATGAATTAACTTCATTTACTATGTCCATAACTGTTGCGGTAGGGTCAATATTTTTAATATAGTATTCTGCAGCTTGAACCATACTCATTTTCACAAATTCTTCTTCGATTCCGGGTTCGGGCTCGATTCCTTTATTTTTAAGGAAAAGCAAACCGATTTCGCTCCAGATGTGCATAGAGTCAAGTATAGTTCCGTCAAGGTCAAATATTGCACCTTGAATATTTTTAATTGAGTTACTCATCTTAATTCTCCTGTTGTTTTATTGGTTTTCCCAAATAATTAAAAGCGTTCCGTTTTCAACTGAAATTTCGGCTTTCTTGCTAATGAATTTGTTACTAACACCTAACGGAAAAATCGGTGTTAATTGCCCATTTTCCATTTCGTAATATAACCCTTTAATGTTTACATTTGTGCATTCCTCAAGAGCGAAAACAGAAAGGTTTCCTGTATGATGTTCTTCAAATTCAATTTTACTGTTTTTAATAACAGTAAAATTTTCATTATCACCATAAAACACCGCATTTCCGCCATTTTCCGCAATATATGACGCAGTCTGAATGTTAGCAAATGTATGGTCTAATCTTCCACCGATGCAACCGAATATTCTGAAGCTTTTGTAACCTTTTTTAAATGCATATTTTACCGCTAACAAGGTATCTGTATCATCTTTTTCTATAGGGTGGGTGATAATATTATCGCCTTCGGGCTTGTAGCCCAAAGAATCAAAATCACCTATAACTAAATTCGGAGTTATATTGAATTTTTCAGTATTTTTTATACCGGAGTCTGCCGCAATAACAAGGTCTGTTTCGCTTATATTGAAGTCAAAACTTTTTATGGGCATTGCACCGAAAATATAACAATACATAAAATCACCTAAATTTAAACACCGCCATTATGACGGTGTTTACTAATTTTAATTAAATATTCCGTATGTTATCAAAGACATAATAAGCCCTGCAATAAACACACCAAGAGCTATTATGGGTAAGCATTTTTTAAATCTTAAATCCATAAGAGCAGCAATAAGTGCGCCTGTCCAACCGCCTGTTCCGGGAAGGGGAATTGCTACGAAAATAAGAAGCCCCCATTCCTGATATTTAACGATTGTATCTTTTTTCTTTTCGGAACGTGCTTCCAGCTTATCAACAATTTTACCGAAGAATTTATATTTTCTCATCCATTTGAAGATTCTTCTGATAAAGAGAAGAATAAAAGGAATCGGAATCATATTACCGATGTAGCAGATTAAAAATGCTTGAATAAAGGGGATGTCCAGAAGCTTTGCCGCAATCATACCACCGCGAAGTTCAAGAATAGGACAAAGGGAAATAAAAAATGCTACAAGCTGCGGAGGAAACTCGTTCTGAAAAAAATCAACAATTGCTGTTACAATATTTTCAACCATTATTTACCTCGCTGATATAGTTATTTTTTAATAAGAAGTCCCGTGCATCTCTGAGAATTGTTTTGTCATTCTCAAATTTTAAATTTTTTAAAGCATTTTCGTAAGTTAACCAAACATAATCTTCAATTTCTTCAATCTGGATTTTAGTTTGTGTATCTTTAGTTGATGCAACATAAATCTGAACTGTTTTTTGAATTCTGTTCTGAATTGTGTATTGGGATTTGCTTACGAAATCAGGTATTATATCAATGTGTAATCCGGTTTCTTCTAAAACTTCACGAATAGCGGTTTCTTCTAATGTTTCGCCTTGTTCAACGTGACCTTTAGGGAAACTCCAGTTGGAACTGCGGCGGTTGCGAATAAGAAGATAACGATAATCTTCATTGATTTTCCTGAAAACCACCGCACCGCATGAACGCTCATAGTAACAATCCAACGTGTATGGACGGCCATCTGTATAGAATTTAATAAAATTATCAATTTCCCAATTAATAAATCTTTTGGATTTCGGGGAAGCTATAAGCTTTTGTTCCCCATTATCGCGGAATTTTAAGATTGCAACAACTCTGCCGTCAAAATGCTTCACCGGGTTATCTATCCCCAAGATTAAAACGCCGCTAATAGGGGAAGATGTTTTGAATTTGCCAATAGGCTTACCGTGATTAAGGTTGTAGGTTTTTCCGTTTGGCAGAGGAGAACCGACCGGATCGGTTATGCAAACTCTAACTAATTTGCCTAACATATAGTTAACCTCTCAAATAAATGAAAATCTATTTTACATTATATACCTTTTATTTTCTACTTTCAATATAAAACACTACTCTTTTTCAAAAAAATAGATATTAATTTCTTTTAAAGGGTACAAAATGCATATAAATCCTGTATTTTTATCTTTAAAAGTTGAATATTTGCTTTAAATATGTTATTATGATACAAATGGAGGCATTATTATGAAGAGAGTATTTTGTTGTTTTCTTGTAACTATAATAATTCTAATAAACTGTGGTATCAGTTCTTTAGCTGCTGAGGTTGATAAAGGTATACCGATTCCTTATACCTTAAGCGACTCAATTGAATATGATTCTGTAGATTTACCAACATTATCTGACAATGCACCTGTTTACTACTATGAGTTTGAAAAAGGTAAAACGGTCTATTCTTCTTATTCATTGCTTGATGACTGTCAAAAGAAGATGTTTGATTACATTGTTAACGCGCCCGCGGGTACTTTAACAATATCGATGACTTTTGAATATGGAGAGTTTTTATACAGTAATTTTGTGTCCGAATATTTATGGGAAGTAATGTATGCAGTTTGTAATGATAGACCGGACATTTTTTATTACAATGGTTACTCTATTGATAATGGTTATCTTTATGACAATACTTGCGTAAAAAGCCTTGATTACACAATTTCCATCTACAAGAAAACAACTTATAACGATTCTAATATTGCAGCTTATCATGCTAATATGTTGGAGGCTATGAAAGCGGTACCTGTTGATTTGACAAACAGATATTTGTTTGTTAGTTCTGTACACGATTATCTTTGTAATTCTATTTATTACCCTGATTTAAACAGCGCTGATTATATAGGCAATTCTCATGACGCTTATGGCGCTCTTGTTGAGGGTAGAGCGGTTTGTCAGGGATATGCTGAAGCTTTTAAATTAATTTGTGATTATTATAAAATCCCCTCTGTTTGCATCACTGGAACTGCAAATGGTGGTGCTCATATGTGGAATGCTGTTCAAATGGATGATGGTTTGTGGTATCTGCTTGATATAACCTGGGATGACCAGACTGAGAAGGCTACTGCACAAATTTACTATGACTTCTTTCTCATAGGGTTGAATACGAAAGACATATATTTTGGTGGTGAGGTTTTCTCAGACAGTCACGTTAGTGATACTGATTTGTTTTTACCAATTCTCAACTATGCTACCGAAAAATATACACAAACTGATCATTTTACAGAATTTCAGGCTACATATAACAGCATAGTAAAATCAACTGATAAATATTTGATTCGTTCATTTTATGATGCCAAGGACAGTTATGTTTATTACGACGGAATGTATGTTGAGGTGACCACCCCTGCGACTAACTCAAAAATTTCTGTTCCAAGCGGTACCGAAGGGACAAAAGAAGATTGGACTTTAATTTTGATTGGCGATTGTAATGGTGACGGTTCTTCGGACGTAGCGGATTATTCTGATGCAGTTAATAAAGTGTTAGCCGGTACTGATGTTTCAACTGTATATGATATAGCTTCGGATGCCTCTTGTGACGGCTATCTTGACGTTATTGATTTGGCAATTTTAGAACGTGCAATTAACGGAAGAAATACAAATATAATCTTAGAATAATTTTTACAAAAAAATAACAAGCCACTTCGTTTTTGAAGTGGCTTGTTGCTTTTTAATAAATTATAATTTGCTGAAAAATTCTTTGATTTCTGCTGCTTTACCGCAGGTCATAGGACCTTCGGGACATTTGTGAACATAACAGCTGGGACCATAAAATTTGAAGATTGTTTCATCTGCTTCGCGAAGCTTTTTGAGCATATCTACAGCAAAATCACGGATTTCCCACTGGGCTCTGTTGCAAGAACGAAGTTTCATAAATAAGAGGAGCTCGCGGGCGTTAATAGTTGTAACAATATCAAGGGTGTTACCGCTAAGCTGAACGTAAGCGAGAGTTTCCTCGTCAACACCAAGTGCCTTTAATTCTTCGTAAATTGCCGCAGTTTTTGTGAAGGCTTCGCAATATCTTGCTTTAAGCTCCTCATTTGCTGCAATTGTTTCGGGAAGGATGTGACGGGTTCTATCAGTTAATGATAAAGAGGGGATACCGATTGAGTGCATTCTGTGACGTGCAAAGTGAGTTAAGCAAGAAAGAGAAACATTGTTGATTCTGAAAGTGAATGTTGCGGCTTCCAAAGGTCTTTGACGTTTAGAATTTATTACTTTTTCAATAATTGAACTGCATTCCGCTTTGTCGCTGATAATTTCTTCAATTTGCGCAGTGGGAAGATTACAACCCTCGATAAGAGCCGCTCTTGCAACTGCCTTTGAAGCATCGGGAGTGTAACTCAAAAGTTCAACTGCAGGTTCTTCTTTTATAAGTTCTTTGTTGGGCTTGTATGAGTATGTGGGGATGTCCTGCACTGTGGGACGTCTGGTTTCGAAATCGGTAAAAATACCGGGAGTCATTCTGCGAGCTTGCTCTAAAAGAGATTCACCCAAGGTTTTAAGCTCTTTATACTGTGAGCCTCTGCCATAAATCATAGCATAAAGCATATTGATTAATTCGCGAGCGTTCAAAGTGCAGTAGAAATTGCTGTAAAGGGAGTAGGGGAGAAGAAAACGTGCATCTTCTTTAGGTATACCTGCATCAATAAATGCCTGATATTCACCGTATAAATAATCCATATGATCGATGTATTTATCTTGCACATTTTTTGACTCAAAGTGAGGGGTATAATAACCTAACTTTGCAAAGTCAACATATCTTCTTGATTTAACTGTAAAAGAAGCGAGTCTGAATTCGATTACAAACTGCTCAACAAGAACTGAAACGTTCTGAAAGGCAAGGTTAAAAACTGTGTGCTCAACGGTAGAAGTATGACCTGAGCGAGTAACCTTTGAAATTAAAGAAGCATTCTTTTCCGCATCTTTTGAAAGCTCTAAAATTTCAAGAGCAGTACCGGGTTGAGTAGAGATTCTTCCTGATGCCGCAGGGACTCTTTCGCCGGTGTCGGTCATTCCTATGATAATAGCTTTTGAATTAGTGTTGAATTCGGTATTCATTTTATGTACCTCCACTATATTTCGCATAATTGTAAACATTTTAACACAATATGTCCGTAATTTCAATATTTTGTGAAAAAAACAAGTTTACTAAAAAATCAAGTAAAATTTCTCGTTTTTCTGCTACATTTATCGCTCTTTTATCTTGAAAAATAATACCTGTTATGGTATCATAAATTCAATTATGGGTGTATATAGCCTTTTTGCATTTTTTCGCTAAAAAAAAGGAGGAAAAAGTTGTGGCAATTATTAAAAAAGAAGCATATTTTAACTCGTCAACAGGGGTTAATAAAATCCGCACTTTAATATGGCAGGATGATGAAATTACTCCCGTTGCGGTTTTTCAGATAGCCCATGGTGTTGCAGAGCACATCGGCAGATATGACGATTTTGCTCGTTTCCTCGCATCCAATGGTTTTGTAGTTTGCGGTAATGACCATATCGGTCACGGTTTGTCCGTAAATGACGAAGATGATTTGGGCTTTACTGCAGAAAAAGACGGTTATCGCCGTTTTGTTGATGATATGCACATTCTTTATTCAATAATGCATAAACGTTACCCCGAGCTTCCTTATATTCTTTTTGGTCATAGTATGGGCTCACTTTGTGCAAGAGTTTATGCAAGCTCCTTTGGAGAAGAGCTTTCCGGTCTTATTCTTTGCGGTACTGCTCAGCTTCCTGCAGGTCTTGATTTTGCAATAAATACTCTTGACCAATTAGTTGATAAATTCGGTCCTAAAACTGTTAACCATACTGTAGCCGGACTTCTCAATAAATTCTCTTCCATTCAGATTAAGGACAGAGCCTCTGACCTTGATTGGTTGAGCGTTAACAGAGAAAATGTTAAAAACTACGCTGAAGATCCTCTTTGCGGATTTGAACTCACTCTTGCAGGTGTCAGAGACCTTGCAGCTATCGGTATTCTCGCTTGTGATGAAATGTGGCCTGCAACCGTTCCCACAAGCTTACCCATAATGATTATTTCCGGTGCGAAAGACCCGGTTGGTTCAAACGGTAAAGGTCCTATCGCTTGTTCGGATTCTTTAATCGAAGCTGGTCACGAGCCTACAGTTATAATTTACCCTGGCGTGAGACACGAAATTCTCAACGAAGATTGTAAGGATAAGGTTTATAACGATATTTTAGGTTGGACTCAATCTATTCTTTAATTACTTTAATCAGGTGAAGATTTTGCAAAAAAATGTTTTTGTTTCAGAGGAAGAATTAAATATTCAAAAAGACTTTTCTGAAAAGGTGCGCTTGATTTTAAATGCCCGTTTTCCCGAAAACAGTCCTAAAGCATTTATTCATACCTACGGTTGTCAGGGGAATGTTGCTGATAGTGAGCATATCAAGGGTATGCTTGTTGAAATGGGTTACGAGCTTTGCGATGAAGTAGAGACTGCAGATTTAATTCTTTACAATACCTGTGCCATCCGTGAACACGCAGAAGACAGGGTTTTCGGTAATGTTGGCGCATTAAAAAAGTTAAAAGCAGAGAAGCCTCATTTGATAATTGCTCTTTGTGGTTGTATGATGCAACAAACTCATATTGCCGAAAAAATCAAAAAAAGCTATCCCTTTGTTTCTTTGGTTTTTGGTACTCACGTTGTTCATAAGCTTCCCGAGCTTCTTTCGAATACTCTTTGTGGTAAAAAAAGAGTGTTCTGCACAGATAATAGCGATGGTGTTATTGCTGAAGGGCTTCCATATTCCCGTGATAGCGGTGAAAATGCCTGGATTTCTATTATGTATGGTTGTAATAATTTCTGTTCTTATTGCATCGTTCCTCACGTGAGAGGCAGAGAAAGAAGCAGAAATCCTGAAGTTATTTTAGCTGAAGCAAAACAGCTTATCGGAGAGGGTTATAAAAAAATCACGTTGCTCGGTCAGAATGTCAATTCATACGGCAAGGGTTGTGAATTTGATGTTAACTTTGCAGAGCTTATTAGAAGAATTGACTCTATTGATGGGGAGTTCACATTTGATTTTATGACCTCCCATCCCAGAGATTGCAGTTTTGAACTTATTGATGTTTTAGCTGAAAGTAAACATTTCTGCGGACATCTTCATTTACCTGTTCAATCCGGTAATAACAGAATTCTTAAGGAAATGAATAGGCATTACACTCGCGAGAGATATCTTGAGCTCGTTAATTATGCAAAAGAAAAAATCCCGAATGTTGATTTAACTACAGACATTATTGTTGGTTTCCCCGGTGAAACCTATGAGGAATTTCTTGATACTGTATCGCTTGTAAAAGAAGTGGAATACGGCTCAATGTTTACTTTTATTTATTCACCAAGAAAAGGCACACCTGCTGCCGAAATGCCTGACCCATTTACCAAAGAAGAGAAAACGAAATGGTTTATGGAACTTTTAAAGGTCCAGGAGGAAATTCCAGGTGAAAACAGTTAAAAGAGGGGAAACCCTTTAATATAATTTTATTTTTAAGGAGTACACACAAAATGACAGTAATTGAACTTACAAGACAGCTCGGCGCTGCTATTCAGCAGGATGACCGCTACAAAGCTTACGAAGAAGCAAGAAAAGCAAATGAAGCAGATACAGCACTTAACGAGCTTATCGGTAAAATCAACCTTGTTCAGATGAATTATCAGAACGAAGCTGCAAAAGGTGAAGAAGCAGACGCAGCTACAATGGAAGGCTTTGCAAAAGAATTTGAACAGCTTTATCGTGAAATTATGCTCAACGGCAATATGGTTAAATTTGAAGCTGCAAAAACAGCAGTTGACGATATGATGAACGAGATTATGGGTATTCTCGCTTGCTGTGTTGACGGACAAGACCCCGAAACCTGCACACCCCATCAGGAGCATAGCTGCGATGGTAGCTGCTCTTCTTGCGGCGGTTGCCACTAATTAATTTTAAATTCTTTATTCGCTGAGGTAGGAAATGGCTAAATTATCTCCCATGATGGAGCAGTATTTTGAAATAAAAAAGAATTATGCGGACACGTTATTGTTCTTCAGATTAGGTGACTTTTACGAAATGTTTTTCGAGGATGCAAAAGTCGCCTCAAAAGAACTTGAGCTTGTTCTCACGGGTAGAGATTGCGGCCAGGAGGAACGTGCGCCAATGTGCGGCGTTCCCTTCCACAGCGCTGATTCTTACATCGCTAAGCTTGTTAGTCGCGGCTATAAGGTTGCCATTTGCGAGCAGGTTGAAGACCCTGCTACAGCAAAAGGTATCGTTAAACGTGACGTTGTTCGTATTGTTACTCCCGGTACTGTTATTGAGAGCAATATGCTTGACGAGAGTAAGAATAATTATCTTGCATCTGTATTTGTTTCTGATAAGGATTGCGGACTTGCCTTTATTGATGTTTCGACAGGTGAGGTTCATCTTGATTCTTTCTCCGATGCAGATACAACTGCAAGAATCATTAACCAACTTGGCTGCTATTCACCAAGTGAGGTGATTATTAATAAATACGCATCTTCCGTTAAATCGGTTGTTGCTTTTATTAAGGATAGGTTATCTGTTGATTATCAGATCGTTTCAGAATCACAGTATAACGAAAATGAGCTTTCTGAAATCATTCAATCTCATATTTCTGATGAAAACGGATTATCACAATTCACTCAGAACAAGAGCCTTTTATATGCTTTCGGTTCAGCTCTTATTTATTTAAAAGGTGTTCAGAAAAATGAACTCCAGAATATTAACGATGTTGATTTTTATAATGAAGACAGTTTCTTGACTCTTGATATTACTGCTAGACGTAATCTTGAACTTACTGAAACTCAGATAAGAAGAGAGAAAAAGGGCAGTCTTCTCTGGGTGCTTGACCATACAAAAACTGCTATGGGTAAGCGCCTTATAAGAAACTGGGTTGAACAACCCTTAATTAACTATTCTTCAATTATTTTAAGGCAAAATGCCGTTGAAGAATTAACAAGTGACACTATTTTACTTGATTCATTGATGTCATATCTTTCAGATATGTTTGATATTGAAAGAATTATGACAAGAGTTGTTTATGGTACTGCTAATGCTAAAGAATTAAAGACATTAAGCCAGACTATAGACCAACTCTATAACATTAAGTCTTCATTAAGTGGCGTTAAATCAAAAATGCTTATGGGTATTTATGAAGACATTGACTTACTTGAAGATGTTAACACATTAATTAAAACCGCTATAACCGATGAGCCACCTCTTTCTGTTCGTGAGGGTGGTATGATCAGAAAAGGTTATAACGAAGAGCTTGATACTCTCCACGATATTGTTGAGAACGGTAAGGGTTATCTTACCGCTGTTGAACAAGCGGAGCAGGAAAAGACGGGTATCAAAAAACTTAAAATTGGCTATAACCGAGTATTCGGATATTATATCGAGGTAACAAATTCATTTAAAGAGCTTGTACCCGACCACTATATAAGAAAACAAACTCTTTCCAATTGTGAAAGATATATAACTCAGGAGCTTAAGGAACTTGAATCCAAAGTTCTTGGTGCCCAGGAGCGAATAGTTCGCCTTGAGTATGAACTTTTCTCCGCAATTCGTCAGAATGTTGCTGACCAGCTTGAAAGAGTGAGAAAAACTGCAAGAGCAGTTGCAAATCTTGATGGTCTTTGTTCCTTGGCTTATACTGCTGTTAACAATAATTATACAAGACCCATTGTTGACAATTCAGATGAAATTATCATTAAAGATGGAAGACACCCTGTTGTTGAGCTTATGCTCGGCGGTGCGCCATTTGTTCCTAACGACACTCATTTAGATTGTCGCGACAACAGAACCGCTATTATCACTGGTCCTAATATGGCAGGTAAATCTACATATATGCGTCAGGTTGCTATTATTACTCTTATGGCGCAAATCGGTAGTTTCGTACCTGCAAGTAGTGCGAAAATCGGTATTGTTGACCGCATTTTCACCCGAGTTGGTGCGTCTGATGACCTTTCAGCAGGTCAATCAACATTTATGTTGGAAATGACTGAGGTTGCAGATATTCTTAAATATGCAACATCAAAGAGTTTGATTGTATTTGATGAAATCGGCAGAGGTACATCAACTTATGATGGTATGAGCATTGCGAGAGCAGTTCTTGAATACACCGCAGATAAAAAGAAAATCGGTGCAAAAACCTTGTTTGCAACCCATTATCACGAATTAACTGAGCTTGAAAATACTGTTGATGGTGTGAAAAACTACAATACATCCGTAAAGAAACGCGGTGACGATATTACTTTCTTACGCCGTATCGTTAAAGGTGCTGCTGACGGCAGTTATGGTGTTGAGGTTGCTAAGCTTGCTGGCGTTCCTAAAGCGGTTGTTGAAAACGCAAAGAAAATACTTGCAACACTTGAAGCACAAGAAAAAGTAAGTGTTGTTAAAGAGATTAAGAAAACCGAAGAGCCTGAAGATTTACTTCAACTTTCATTTTCTTCAGGTGAAAAAGAGCAGATTATTGAAAAATTAAAAAATATTGATGTTAATACCTTAACACCAATAGAAGCTATGACGGTTCTTTTCGAATTACAGAAGAGCGCAGAAAATTTATAAATATTATTAGTTTGAAAGGAGGGCGAATCTATGCCGCGTATAAATGTTTTACCAAAGAATATTGCAGATTTAATTGCGGCAGGTGAGGTTGTTGAACGCCCTTCTTCAGTTATTAAAGAGTTTGTTGAGAACTCAATAGATGCCGGTGCTACGAACATTACCGTTGAAATCAAAAATGGCGGTAAAACATATATTCGTGTCACTGATAACGGTTGCGGAATTGATAAAGAAGACGTAAAAAAGGCCTTCATAAGCCACGCAACAAGTAAAATTTCCAATATCGAAGACCTTGATGCAATTTCGACTCTCGGTTTCCGAGGAGAAGCCATGGCCTCTGTTTGTGCAGTTTCAAGAGTTGAGCTCTTGACTTCTACTGCGGATGCAGATTTTGGTACTCGTTATATTATCGAAGGTGGAGAAGAGATTCTTATTGATGATGCAGGTTGCCCTATAGGAACAACAATTATCGTAAGAGATTTGTTTTATAATATTCCCGCAAGAATGAAATTCTTAAAAAAGGATGTTCAAGAGGGGAATTATATTGCAACTTTAATGGAAAGAATTGCAGTTTCTAATCCTAATATTTCATTTAAATTTATTCGTGATGGTAAATTGCAGTTTTCAACTCCCGGTGATAATGATTTAAAATCTGCAATTTATGCAGTATTCGGTAAAGATTTTACCGATAATCTTATTCCTGTTCATAATGAGCAAAATGGAATAGCAGTTAAAGGCTTTGTTGTTAAGCCAACTGCAGGCAGAAGCAGTCGTTCAATGCAGATTTTCTTTGTTAATAAAAGATTTGTGAAAAGTGTTGTGTTTTTAAGCGCTTTAGAGGCTGCTTATAAAAACTCAATTATGGTAGGAAAATATCCTGCTTGTGTTTTGTTTGTTGATATGCCTTATGAATCTGTTGACGTTAATGTTCATCCCGCAAAAACTGAGGTCAGATTTTTTGAAGAGAAAAAGGTTTTTGATAGTGTTTATTATGGTACCTTATCTGCTCTTCAGGGTGATACAACTCGAGTTCAGGCAAAGTTTTCAGAAGCTAAAATCTTCTCAAAGCCTGCTGACAAGGGTGAGCAGTTAAAAATAACTGAAATCGAGCAACCTAAGGTTATTGTTGAACAACCTAAAATAATAGAAGTCAAAGAATTTGGTAAACCTGTTACAGGTGTTGAAACTCTTGTTCATTCTCCCGAAAAAAAAGAACCAAAGCAGCTTGATTTCTTAAAGGATGAATACACTAAACCATCCGTTTCACATTTGGTAATTGAAAGCAAAAAAGAAGATGTGGTAACTGAAGACCCGTCTCCAAAGCTTAATATTAAAATTAACGTTAATGATACTTTTGAAACAATTAAACAACCCTCTGCTCCTAAAGTAACAGAAGTGTTTGAAGAAAATGAAAATAAAGAAACTGTTTCAACCGAGGTTATACAAGAACCTAAAAAAGAACTCCCTTTGAATTTCAGATTTGTAGGCGAAGCATTTAACACTTATTTGATTGCAGAGCTGGAAGGTAAGCTTGTTTTAATCGATAAACACGCAGCTCACGAAAGAATTCTCTTTGAAAAATTCAAAGCAGCTGGTTGTGGTCAGTCTCAGATTATGCTTCAACCCATAACTGTTACACTCTCTCCTGATGAGTATAATGCAGTTATTGAAAACATTGAGCTTTTAGCAGATGCAGGATATGATATATCTGATTTTGGTGACCGATGCGTAAAAGTAGGTGCTTGTCCGCCCGAGCTTATTGATTGCAATATTTCTGATATTGTTTCAGAAATTGCAGGGTATCTTGCAAACAATATAAAAACTTTAATGCCTGAAAAGCTTGATTGGATTTACCATTCTATGGCGTGTAGAGCAGCAGTTAAGGCAGGTAATTTTACATCTTCCTACGAAGCTGAAAAGTTTGTTGAATTGCTTCTGAAGCGTGAAGATATAAGGTACTGTCCTCATGGCAGACCGGTTATGATTGAAATGACAAAAAAAGAACTTGAAAAACAGTTTAAACGAATTGTGTGAGGAATCATTTTGAAAAAGAAAGCAATAGTTGTCGTTGGTGCAACTGCATCGGGTAAGACAGCATTAGGTGTCCATATTGCAAAGAAGTTTAATGGTGAAGTTATTTCTGCCGATTCAATGCAAATTTATAAAGGAATGGATATCGCTACTGCCAAACCGACACCCGAAGAAATGGATGGAATCAAGCATCATTTAATTGATTTTTTAGATGTCCACCAGCAGTATAGTGTATCAGCTTACTGCAATGATGCGAAGCACAGTTTTGATGAAATTATTAAAAAAGGTAAAATTCCTGTTATAGTTGGCGGTACAGGACTTTATATTGATTCATTTTTATCTAATACCAAGTTTTTGGATTCTGCTTCTTCTGATAATGTTCGAAAAGAGCTTCTTCTTGAGGTTGAGAAAAACGGTATTGAGTCTCTTTATGAGCAGTTGAAGGAAATAGACCCTCAAGCCGCTGAAAATATACATCCAAACAACATTGTCAGAGTTGTAAGAGCTTTAGAAATATATAAAACAACAGGAAAGACTCTTACGGAGCAAAATCAGTTATCTCATAAAATTGAGTCCGATATTGAGCCAATATATATAGGTATCAATTATTCAGACCGAGAAAAATTATACGAAAGAATTAATTTACGCGTTGACATAATGCTAAAAAATGGTCTTCTCCAGGAAGCCCAAGAGTTTTTTAAACTCAATCCTTCAAAAACTGCATTTAACGCTATTGGCTATAAAGAACTAAAACCCTTTATTGACGGTGAACTTTCCTTTGATGTCTGTGTTGAAAATTTAAAAAGAGAAACACGAAGATATGCTAAAAGGCAAATCACTTGGTTCAAACGAAATAAAAATATACATTGGATTTATGCTGATTTATTATCAAAAGACGAAATGCTGGAGTCGGTTGATAATTTAATAAAAAAATATATGGAAGGTGATATTTGTGAAGAATAAAACAGTTAAACGAATTGCTTCAATTGTTGCAATTGTTTTGGTTGTTGTTTTTTTCTCTTCCTATATTATATATCACTTAGTAAACCAGGCTAATACAGAAATAAAAACCGAATTTGCTTTGAAAGAAACCGTTTACAAAACAATTGATACCAAATGTTTTGTTATACGTGATGAGGAATTCATTAAAAGCGATGCAGTAGGAACAACCGTTTCTTTTGCTGCTAATGGT
The DNA here is from genome assembly GCA_045542535.1 of Acutalibacteraceae bacterium. Taxonomy (GTDB): domain Bacteria; phylum Bacillota; class Clostridia; order Oscillospirales; family Acutalibacteraceae; genus DTU089. The sequence goes on from JAZQLF010000036.1 coordinate 39,346, forward strand.
GATAGAGTTGCAAGTGGTGATACTGTTTCTATAGTTTTTTCATCACCTGAAGATGCGGCAACTTATCTTAAAGCCCAGGAATTAAAAAAAGATATTGAACATTACGAGGAATTGTCCGGACAGGCAAATTTCCAGACATTAAATATCAATTCTTTAACTAAGAAAATTAACAAGGAATTGAATGACTATCTTGAGGCAGTTGAGAAAAGAGATTTCAATAACGCTGTTTCTTCTGTAGAAGTATTCAGAGATTCGTTAGTTGGAAAACAAATTGCCACAGGTACGACCCTTGATTTTTCTGATAACTTGGTTCAATTAAATGAAGAATTGTCATCTTTAAACAGTGAAAATCTTGATTATACTGAGATTAAAAGCAATAACGCAGGTTATTTTATAAGTGGTTCAGACGGCTATGAAAATGCTTTGAATTTCAGCGATATAGATTCTTTGACTGCTGAAGATGTGAAAAAAGCAATTAAATCTAAACCCAGTGATATCTCTTCTGAAGTTGTTGGGCGTACAGTTTCATCTTTTAAATGGTACATTGCTTGTGTTGTTGATTCAGAAAAAACAGTTGATTTAACTTTTGATAAAGATATTTATATTAATTTCCCCGAATCTGGTGTTGAGCGTTTGCCCGTTTCATTGTATAAAATTGGGGAGAAAGACGGAAAAGAAACTGTTGTTATTTTCTGTTGTGATGAAATGAATAAAAACCTGACTGATTTTAGAATTGAAGATATTGAAATCATAACTGACGAATATTCAGGCTATAAAATTTCAAATACTTCAATAAGAAATATTGACGGTCAGCAAGGTGTGTATATCGTTCGTGGTAATTTAATGGGATTCAGAAAAATTCGCGTTATATATTCCACTAAAGATTATTCAATAGTTGATAATCCCGACAATAGCTCGGATTACATAAAGCTTTATGATAAAGTTGTGACGGAAGGAGTTGATTTGTATGACAACAAACTCATTTGATACAGCTCATTTTGCGGTAATATCAGAAAACATTAAACTAATCAAGGATGAGATTTCTGAAGCCGCCATTAAATCAAATCGTACTCCTGCTGATGTCAGACTTATGGCAGTTACTAAAACTGTTTGCACTGAATATATCAACCACGCAATCAACAATTGCGGAATTGATTTAATCGGCGAAAATAAGGTACAGGAATTCCTTTCAAAGAAGGATTTTCTTAATCTTGATGGTGTTGAAAAGCATTTGATAGGCCACCTTCAGACAAACAAAGTTAAAAAGATTGTCGGCGAGGTTGATATGATTCAATCAGTTGACAGCTTAAGAGTTGCTCAAAGTATTTCCAATGAAGCGCTTAAGTCCGGTATTCAGGCGAAAGTTCTTCTTGAAATCAATATCGGTGATGAAGAAAGTAAAACCGGTTTTGACAAGGTAGCATTTGAGGAATCTTTAGCTGAGATTTCCCGATTACCAAATCTGATTGTCAAAGGTTTGATGACCATTCCGCCTATATGTGACGATTCCTTAAAATTAGAAAAATATTTTGAAAAAATGAGTAATTATTATGAAGAAATCAAAAATGGTGATTATGAAAATTTTGATTTCGAAATTCTTTCTATGGGAATGTCCGGGGATTACAAAGAGGCTATTCTTCATGGTTCTAATTTAGTAAGAGTTGGCTCCGCGATTTTCGGAGCGAGAATATATAAATAAATTTAATTAACGGAGGTTTTATTATGTCATTCATGGATTATTGGAAAAAATTTACAAACAGCGAAAACGAAGAGGATTTTGATGAGGTTGTTGAAGAAGAGGTTACTGAAACTTTTGAACCCCGCTCCTTCTCAACTGTATCTTCTTACGATGAATATGAGCGTGAAACACCTAAAGCACCTGCTCGTGCAAGAAGAGCAACAAGTGACCCCAGCAGAGTTGTTGATGTAAGAACAACTGCTATGTTACAGGTTGTTCTTGTAAAACCTGATAAATTTGAAGATGCTCGTGCAATTGCTGATCATCTTAATGATAAGAGAACTGTTGTACTTAATCTTGAAGCTGCAAGTAAGGATGTTTCAAGACGTCTTGTTGACCTTCTTAACGGCGTTGCTTATGCAAACGGCGGACAGCTTAAAAAAGTTTCCACCAACACATATATCATTACACCTTATAATGTTAATGTTTCAGGTGATCTTATTGATGAATTGGAAAATACAGGTGTGTTCTTTTAAAAAATAGCGGAAGTGGGGAAAAACTATATGATGACACCATCTGAACTCAGAGAATATGAATTCAAAGGCGCCGGAAGAAACGCCTATAAATCTGATGATGTTGATAATTTTTTCGGTGAAGTGGCAGTTGCTTACGAAAAAATATTCAGAGAGAATGCTGAACTTATTAAGCGAGTTAGTATGCTTGCAGACAGACTTGAACAGTTCAAAAAAGACGAAGAACAGATTAAACAAGCTGTTATCGGCGCTCAGAAAGCAGCAGATATTATTGTTAAAGAAGCAGAAATGTCTGTTGAAGATTCAAAGGTTGAAGCGGAAGCAATTCTTGCTGCAGCAAAAGGCGAAGCTGATATTATTAAATCCGATGCCGAAAAGCAGGCGATTGCAGATTCTGATTTGCTTTTATCTATTGCCCGTGACAAAGCTGAAGAAATAATTAATAAGGCAAAAGAAGAAGCTCACGGAATTCTTATTGCAGCAAATGATTCTGCCAGTGATACTGTTGGCGCTGCTACAAGAACTATCACAAGCGAATCTATTCATTATGAAATGCTTAAAAAGGAAGTTTCTGATTTCCGTGCATCAATTCTTGCTCAATATAAGGCTCATATCGAGTTGATTTCAAAGCTTCCTGAACTTGCAGTTGAAGAAGCCCAAAAACAGGTTGAAGAAGAAAAAGAAAATACTGATTTAGAGGTTGTTGAAGAGATTCAGTCTGTTGACCCTGAAAATGACATTATTGAATTTATTGAGCCTTCCGATGAAGAAGAGTTCCCGATGCCTGCTTTTGTAGAGGAGGATGGTGAAGAAGTTGTAAAAACAACTCTTCCATATGATTTCTTCGGTGAGGATTCTTCTCTTGAATTTGTTGAAAACGAAAATCAAGCAGAAGAGGAGCAGATTCCTGATATTGCTGACTTCAATGTTGCTTTTGAAGAAAAAGAAAGTGATATTGAATTCGTTGCACAAGAGGATGATGTTGATAATAATACAACTGAAGAGGATGTTGATGAAACTTCCGATGATTCTGAAGTTACTGAAGAAGAACCTGAATATGAAGATATTCCGATTTCAAGAGGTTTTTCAGTTGATACAACATCAGTTAATGAAGCTATTGATATCTTCTCTGACAGTAGCGAAAGTGAATCAACTCCTTCAATGTTTGATTCATTTGAAACAATTGATGATATTGATGAAGATGAAGAACCCGAAGAACCTAAAAAGAAATTTGGTTTCTTCCGTAGAAAATAATTAGTTAAGGTGTAGTGTTTAAATGGCGGTTTTTTCTGCAATATTGCTGTGTTTAACTCTTGTAGGCGCAGACCAGATAATTAAATTATTGGTTATAAATTATTTAAAACCGATACAATATGTTGATGTAATTGATGGTGTTTTGCGCTTTCGTTATGTTGAAAATACAGGTGCTATATTTGGTTCTTTTTCTACCCATACTGTTGTATTGACAGTTTTCTCTGTTATACTTTTAGGTTTTACAATATTCTTTCTTATCAGTAATAAAAACAAAAACAAGTTTGTTAATTTGTGCTTGTTATTTATGATTTCCGGTGGAATAGGTAACATTATAGACAGAATCCGCTTACACTACGTAGTTGATTTTATTGAACCCTTATTTGTTAACTTTGCGGTTTTTAATTTTGCTGATTGTTTGATTACTGTTGGTGCGTTTTCTTTGATAATCTATTTAATTGTTGATTTAATTAAAGATAGCGTTAAGCAGAAGAAGTCAACTGAAACGGAGTAAATTATGTGTAAAAGTGATTTTACGGTTTGCGGCGAAGCAGTTGGTTTGCGATTAGATAAGGCGATTACTGTTTTGTGCGATGATTTATCTCGTAATGCAGCTCAGCAATTAATTGATGACGGTAATATTTTTGTTAACGGAAAAGCTGAAAACAAAAAATATTCGGTAAAAGAGAACGATATTATCAGTATCGAGTTTCCTGAATTGAAAACATTATCAGTTGAGGGCGAAAACATTCCTTTAGATATTGTTTATGAGGATGAGCACTTGTTGGTTGTCAATAAACCAAAAGGTATGGTCGTTCATCCCGCTGCCGGAAATTATTCGGGAACCCTTGTTAATGCTTTGCTTTATCATTGCGGTGATTCGCTTTCAGGAATTAACGGGGTAATAAGACCCGGTATAGTTCACAGAATTGACAAGGACACAAGCGGACTTTTGATTGTTGCCAAAACCGATACAGCTCACAGAGGTCTGGCCGAACAAATTAAAGAGCATAGTTTTACAAGAGTATATAAAACTGTTGTTGTCGGTAATATAAAAACCGACTCAGGTACAATTGATGCCCCAATCGGCAGACATCCTAAAGATAGAAAAAAACAAGCAGTTACTGATAAAAACTCCAAAAATGCTGTTACGCATTTTGAAGTGCTTGAAAGATTTAGCGGATTCACTTATTTAAAAGTAAAGCTTGAAACAGGACGAACTCATCAGATACGTGTTCATATGGCTTTTCGGGGAACTCCGGTAGCTGGGGATTCAGTTTACGGTAACCCGAAGAAAACCTATGGCTTGGAAGGTCAGTGCCTTCACGCCGCAACAATCGGATTTGTTCATCCGATTACTAATGAATATCTGGAGTTTACAGCGGATTTACCCGACTATTTCACAGACTTTCTTAGGAGAATATCATAATGGCAAATAACTTCAGTAAATGGTTGTTAGTTTCAGATATTGACGGCACTTTGAACACCAAAAGCTTTAAACTGCCTGAAAATAATAAAGAAGCTATTCAAGATTTCGTAAATAACGGTGGTAATTTTACTTTATGCTCCGGACGAAATTTACAGTCACTTTCAATTCACTACAACAAATTGGGTATCAGTACTCCTGCCATTTATTTAAATGGTGCAGGAATATATGATTTTGGAAAGAAAAAAATAATATTCGAAAACCCCATAACACCTCAGGGTGAAGAAATAATTCTTAAAATTCTTTCAAAGTATAAATTAGCTCAGCTTACAGTTTTTTCAGCTGATAAGCTTTATTTAGCAACACGAAAATGCATTTATGGCTTAGTTGTTTCTAAAATGGATAAATTAGATTATCAACTTTGCAAAAAAATTAATGATTTACCACGTAATATGTGGGGGAAGGCCTCCTTTTTCGGACCCAAGTCATTAATCAACAAATTGCAAGATGAATTTAAAAATCCTGAAAATTCTGATATTTTTGAGTGTTTTAAAACATCACCTTTCACATTGGAAGTTGTAAATAAAGGGGTTAATAAAGGCACTGCTGTCTTAAAACTTGCAGAACTCTTAGATATTGATAAATCTAACACCGCCGCAATCGGTGATTATTACAATGATGTTGATATGTTAAAAAGGGTAGAGCATCCCGTTTGTTGCGGTCAGGCTCCTGATGACATAAAACAGATTTCAGAGTACGTAACCTGCCATTGTAACGATGGTGCTGTGGCAGATTTCATAAATTACATTAAAACAAATTATATTAAATAATGGAGGCATTATTATGGACGCAAATTCTAAAAGAGAATTAGCTAAAGTTGCTTGTAATGTTCGTATGGGCATTATTGAAGGAACTTTCAATGCAAAATCAGGGCATCCCGGCGGTTCACTTTCTATTACAGAGATTTTAACTTATCTCTATTTTAAAGAAATGAATATCGACTCCAATGAACCCACAAAAGCTGACCGTGACAGATTCGTTCTTTCAAAAGGTCACGCAGCACCTGCTCTTTATGCTGTAATGGCTCACAGAGGCTATTTCCCTGTTGAAGAATTGAAAACTCTTCGTAAAGTTGATTCTCGTCTTCAAGGTCATCCCAGTATGAATTATCTTCCCGGTATTGATATCAGCTCAGGTTCACTTGGCCAGGGAATTTCAGCAGCTTGTGGTATGGCTCTTGGTGCAAAGCTTAAAGGTGATGCTTTCAGAGTTTACACAATTCTTGGTGATGGCGAAATAGAAGAAGGTCAGGTATGGGAAGCAGCTATGTACGCTTCTGCTAAGAAACTTGATAATCTTGTTGCTTTTGTTGATAACAACAATCTTCAGATTGATGGTTCTGTTGAAGAGGTTAACTCACCTTATCCGATTCCTGAAAAGTTTGCAGCTTTCGGTTGGAATGTTGTTGAAATTGATGCTCACAATTTTGATGAAATTGAAGCAGCTCTTGAAAACGCTAAAGCAACTAAAGGTAAACCTACTGCAATTGTTGCAAAATCTGTTAAAGGAAAAGGCGTTTCCTTTATGGAAAATCAGGTTAATTGGCACGGCTCTGCTCCTAATGCAGAACAGTATGAAACTGCAATGACAGAACTTAAAGCAGTTCTTGAAGATTTGGAGGGTTAAGTTATGGCAGATGTAATTAAAACCGCAACTCGTGATGCTTACGGTAAAGCTCTTGTTGAGCTTGGTGAAAAAAATCCCAATGTTCTTGTTCTTGACGCTGACCTTGCTGCAGCTACAAAAACAGGTGCCTTTAAAAAGGCTTTCCCCGAAAGATTCTTTGATACAGGTATTGCCGAGGGTAATATGATGGGTGTTGCTGCAGGTCTTGCAACAACCGGCTATACAGTATTCGCTTCATCCTTTGCAATGTTTTCTGCAGGCAGAGCATTTGAGCAGGTAAGAAATACAATCGGTTACCCTCACCTTAATGTTAAAATCGGTGCTACTCACGCAGGTATATCTGTTGGTGAGGATGGCGCAAGCCATCAGTGCTGTGAAGATATTGCTCTTATGCGTTCTATTCCTGGTATGGTTATTCTTAATCCTGCTGATGATATTGAAGCAAGAGCAGCAGTTCTTGCAGCGGCTGAGCACGATGGTCCTGTTTATATGCGATTCGGAAGACTTGCTGTTCCGAGAATTTTCGATGAGGATTATAAATTTGAAATCGGTAAGGCTGTAACTCTCAAAGAGGGTACTGATGTTACAATTATTGCAACCGGTCTTATGGTTAAGGAAGCAATCGAAGCTTCAAAAATCCTTGAAGCAGAGGGCATTTCTGTTGAACTTATCAATATGCATACAATTAAACCTCTTGATAAAGAAGCAGTAGTAAAAGCTGCGAAGAAAACAGGTTGCATCGTTACAGCAGAAGAGCATAATGTTATCGGTGGTCTCGGTGACGCAGTTTGTGACGCGGTTTGTTCTGGATATCCTGTGCCTGTTGTTAAGCTTGGTGTAGAAGATACTTTTGGTAAATCAGGTCCTGCAGTAGAACTTCTTCATATATTCGGTCTTGATGCTGATAATATCGTAAAGAAAGCTAAACTCGCAATCTCTAAAAAGTAATTTAACAAATTCTACTATTTAATTATTTATTTTCTTCGTTTTTTTATTGAAAATATTAAATAGTTGTGTTATAATGATTTATAAATTAAAATACGATAGGTAGGAGATTGTATGGCTAATTGTCCTAAATGCGGTTACAAACTGAGAATGATTGATATTAAGGCAGAATGTCCTAAATGTGGCGTTAACCTTATGTATTATAACCATCAGGAAAGACTTGCTGAAGATGCTGATAAGGCAGAAGAAGAGCATATTAAAATGCAACCTAAGATTGACAGAATTAAGTTCGCTTTCGTAGGTACAAAGCTTTCTATTGTTCGTCTTATTTCTTTGTTTATTCCTATTGGAATGATGTTCTTGCCTTTGGCTCATGTAACAGTTAATATGCCTTATAAGAGCATTGATAAAGACATTTCCGTTCTTAATGTTGTTATGGATGTTCTTATGGAAATGGATTTCGGCTTATTGTTTGATATGATTGGCGGTTCTGATTTAACAAGAGTCGCATTTATAACATATCTTCTTTCAATATTGTTCCTTCTTGTTGCTGCAGTGTTTGCGATTTTGAATATTCCTTTTGACTCCGTTTCTTGTTCACCTAAAGGATTTAAAAGAAATATTACGCTTTCTTCTTGCGGAATCGGTTTCACAGTTTTAAGCATCATTTCATTCCTGGTTTTCAACAGCCAGTTGACTTCAAACTTCGGAGCAATGTATTCAGGTAATATCGGATTCGGTTCATTCCTTGTTATTCTTGGTTTTGTTATCATAATTGTTGTTAACATTCTTATCAAGAAACAGAATGTTCCCGTTAAATACAAAGACCTTTCCGAGTACATTGAAAGAATGGAAAGAAGAAAAGCTGAAATTGCTGAAATGGAAGAAAAAGCAGCTCTTGCAAGAGCACAGTATAAAGCTGAAACAGCTGAATCAAAATAATAAAAAATTAAGTAGTAGCAATCAAATTGCTACTACTTTTTTTGTTAATAAAAAACCCACAATGCCGGATGCGATAATAGTAACCTGCTCTTAGCAGGTGGGTGTCCTCTCCGCGTTTTCACGCTCCCTTCGTCCGACAAAAGCCGGGAGGTCTGCAATCCGCCGCAGAAGCCCGGACTCCCTTTTATTTGACATAGGGTTAGTATTAGTCGCATTTCTCGTACACCGCAGGCATAGTTAGTATATTAAATTTTGATAAAATTATTCTTCGTCAAATTCAAAATAATCTGCAAGACGCTCTTCAAAAATCTGACCGATTGAATTAAATAATTCTTCATCTTCAATAGGCTCAAGATAAGTTTCGCCGTCTTCATCTTCAACAACTGAAAGAATGATTAATTCACCGTCGCCGTCAAGAATTTCTTCAGCTTCATTATAAATGGGAAGAAGGGCAATAAATCTGCCTTCATCTGTTTCAATTCTGTCAAGTTCTTCGAAAGTGTGTTCAACGCCTTCTTCATCAACAACTGATACAATATCGTTGCCGAAGTTTTCTTCAAATTTATCTGTCATAACAATCACCAAATCCTTTCAAATTACATATATATTTTAATATTTTTTATAGAGTAAGTCAACTGTTAATTATTCACTGATGCTAACTTCCCAGGAGAATTCTTTGCTGTCTTTTGATTGTAAAGACATAATACCGCGTTTTTGTGAAAAGTCGCTCTTTTTATGGTAGTCATCATTAATGCCCCACCAGGGTTCAATGCAAACATAAGGTGCATTAGGCTTTGCCCAGATACCTAAGAAGGGTGAATCAAAATCAAAACTGATAACTCTGTTATGGTTGTTGCTTTTAATTTTAACGTTTTTAGAATTGAAATCACTTAAGATAAGGGCATCATCGTCAAACAATGTTTTGGTAAGTTCAATTTTATTACCATCCATCTCAACAGGGAACTTTTCATCAATCAAGATAGATTCATGGTCAATTCTTTCTGTTAATAACTTGCTATCATCGGAAAACTCGAGATAATCACCAATTTCGCAATTAAAACCAGGATGCGCACCGAAAGAATAATACATTGTGTCATCACTGTTGTTTGTAACCTTATGAGTAACCTTTAACCCATTTTCCGTTAATTTGAATGTAACTTTCAGTTCAAATTGATAGGGGTAAGACTCGATTGATTCAGCATCATCTGTCTGCATAAAAGTCAATGAATCATTTGTACTTTCAACAAGCTTAAAAGGTTTCTTCCTTACAATACCGTGCTTTGCCATTGTATATTCTTTTTCATTTAAGGTGTATTTATCATCAAGAAGTCGTCCGATAATCGGGAAAAGAATAGGGGATTGACCATACCAGATTGACTCATCACCACACCATATGTACTCAATACCAGTTTTCTTAGATTTAAGAGAATTGAGCTCTGCGCCCATTTCTTTTACCGCAAGAGTAAAGAACTCATTTTCTGCTTTATAAAACATAATAACACCTTCTATAATAAAGGCATCACACAAATATGTGTAATGCCTTTTTAGTTTATTTAATTATATAACAAGAGCAATTAACTGTCAATCTTATTCAGCGGCTTCTTCAGTTTTTTTCTTGGAAAGAACCACGTTAAGAATGATACCAAGAATAAGAGCACAAGCGATTGTTGTAATCTGGACTTCACCGAATTGAATTGTAAGACCACCAATACCTGCGATAAGAATCGCAGAAACAACAAAGAGATTTCTGTTGTCTTCAAGGTCAACCTTTTGTACCATTTTAAGACCACTTACTGCGATAAAGCCATACAAAGCAACGCAAACACCGCCCATTACGCAGGAGGGGATTGAGTTAACAAATGCAACAAATGGCGATACAAAAGAAATTACAATGGAAAGAATTGCAGCAGCAATAATTGTGTAAACAGAAGCGTTTTTAGTAATAGCAACGCAACCAACAGATTCGCCGTATGTTGTGTTGGGACATCCGCCGAAGAAAGCGCCAAACATTGAGCCAACGCCATCGCCGAGAAGCGTTCTTGAAAGACCGGGATCTTCAAGAAGGTCTTTTTCGATGATTGAAGAAATATTCTTGTGGTCGGCAATATGCTCTGCGAAAACAACAAAAGCAACAGGCACATAAGCTACAAGAAGAGTTACAAGGTAAGTAGGTGTAATTTCTTTAATACCATCAATAGCTGTTAAGAAAGTGAATTCTGGAAGCTGAACAAAGGAATTAACTGTGATACCATTTGCAAATAAATTGGTAAGATGTGAAAAGTCGATAACCTTAAGTGCGTCAATTTCTGCAACATTACCGATAACGGTGAAAACAGTTGCAGTTACATAACCTGCTAAAATACCTATAATAAAAGGAATAAGCTTACCCATTTTCTTGCCGTAAACAGAAGAAATGCAAACAACAAAAAGAGTAACAAGACCGCAGATAAGAGCAACATAAGGGGATGCAACAGAAACCAGATTTTCAACCTCAACGATTTCATTTAAACCGGTTAACTCATTAGCTTCAACGGCATAGCTAAGAACAATCTTCTTTAAACCACCTGAGGTAAGGTCACCGATTGCATTACCTGCAAGAGAAAGACCGATAATAGAAACTGTAGGTCCGATAACAACAGCAGGCATAAGCTTGTTGATCCATTTAACGCCAACAAATTTTACGATCAAAGCAATTATAACGTAAACAAGTCCTGCGAAAACAGCACCGATTATAATTCCCAAATAACCCATTGCCATTGATGCAGCGCCGCCAAATGCAGCAAACATTGATCCGATAAAAGCAAAAGAAGAACCGAGGAAAACAGGGCTTTTCTTTTTAGTAAAAGCGACATAAATAAGTGTACCAACACCTGCACCAAAAAGTGCAGCAGCAGAACTCATATTGTGGCCGATGATAACTGGAACAACTAAAGTTGCAGCCATAATTGCAAGTAATTGTTGTATTGCAAAAATGATAAGTTGTCCGAATTTTGGTTTGTCGTCAACATTGTAAATAAGTTTCATATTAACCCCCACTTTGAATTTTTTATTACTGCCTTTCGGCTAATAACTGAGTTATATCTGATAAAGATTAACGGAAGTGCAATTATCGTATTCAGGCAAAAGCACCTTAATTAGCTCTGATGTAGAAGTGGGAACATTTTTACCCACAAAATCAGCTCTGAAGGGAAGCTCTCTGTGGCCTCTGTCAACAAGAATTGCCAACTGAATACTTGAGGGCCTACCCATACTGAAAATCGCTTCAATTGCAGCTCTTACTGTTCTTCCTGTAAATAATACATCATCAACAAGAACAATATCTTTCCCGGTAACATCAAAAGGAGAATCAAGAGGGGAAGCTTCCGGCAATTCAACTACTTCGGTTAAATCATCACGATAATGTTTTATATCAAGCTCACCCACAAAGATGTCTTTTCCTTCGATTTTTTCAATATTAGAGGCAATCATTTTTGCCAAAGGAACACCATGACGTTTTATACCCACAAGAGCGAGATTTTCAGTACCTTTGTTTTTTTCTACAATTTCATGGGCAATTCTGATTAGTGAGCGTCTAACCGCTGCCTCGTCCATTATTTCTGCTTTTAATTTCATAGTAACCTCAAAAAAATATACCTTGCCGCAAGGTGCGACAAGGTATTGTGCTTTCTTAAAACCTTATAGACCTCTCGGATCAACTTAAAAGTTTATTTAAGTTAATTTTAATACTAATGAGGTCGTTTGTAAAGTAGTGAAAAGTGAAAAATGTCGAAAGAAAATTTGGTGATTATAACATATACACACCGGATTCCAATTCAACAATTTCTCTGTCGTTAGTTTTAATGTATCTATAAACCGGTTCGTCGAAAACTTTGTAATCTGCAACAGAAAAATCCTTTAAATTTACTGTTCTGATTTTGCAGGATTGATAATTGCAAATATATAATTTGTTTTCATAAACACTTAAAGAAACAGGGTTTAAAAATGCAGTTGAAGAATCTCCGCCAATTCTTAAAACGATTTTTTCCGTTGTAGGTGAGTATCTGATTATGCAGTTATTTTCGGGAACAACGCACCAGATATATTTTCCCTCGGGAACAACACCACTTATTGGGCAACCTTTGTATTGCAAATCACCGGTCCAATAAAGCTCACCTTTATCGTTGAAAAGACCGATTTCGCCGCTTGTATAAGCAATAGCAACGTGTTTATTTGGTAAAATGGCTGCATCGCAATAAATAAAGTCGCTGAGTTGCTCGGAAATTGCTTCGTATTTTTCACCAAATTTGTTAAGAAGATATGCACCGCGAGTACTTGCGGTAGGTCTTTCCAATTTCACATCATAAGTAAAAAAGGAAATTTTTGTTTTACCGCTTTTTAAAGTGTCTTTTCTTGCTACGATAATACCTTTTGAAAAAGGAACTATATCGGCAATATCAATATCCATTATCTTCTTCATTTTTATTCCTCGCAGGATTTTGTGATCTCTTGAACCTGATAACATAAAGTCATAAGAGAGTCACCTAAATGGACATTTTCAACGGCTATATCTTCGTATCTGTGAACAAGGTCATATTGTGTAAAGTTCCAGAAACCTTTGATACCTAATGAAACAAGCTTATCAGCATTTTCTGCGGCATATTCAGCAGGAATGCAAAGAATAGCAACAACGGGTTTTTCTTTTACGCAGAATTCTTCCAAATCATCGGAGCTCATTACAATTTTGCCACCGACTTTTGTACCAATAACTGCAGGGTTATTATCAAAAATACCAACTAAATCAAAACCGCGATTCTCAAAATGAATATGTGTTGCAATAGCGTGGCCCAGGTTACCGGCACCAATCATAATAGCTTTTGATTTATTATTTAAACCTAAAATTGCACCGATTTCGTTATACAACTGCTCGATATTGTAACCATAACCTTGTTGACCAAAACCGCCGAAGCAGTTAAGGTCTTGTCTTATCTGAGAAGCGGTAAGACCCATTCTTGTTGAAAGTTCTTTCGAAGAAATTCTGACAACACCTAAATTTTTCAACTCTTCAAGGTATCTGTGGTAGCGGGGAAGACGCTTTATAACAGGAATTGAAACTTGATGGTTATTATCTTTCATAATAATTTTCCTTAAAATTAAAGAGTTTTTAATGTTTCCATTACGTAGTTACCGAATTCTTCACAAGTGCAACCTGTGTCACGGCCTGTAATGGTCATTTTCTTTTCAGTAATCATACAAATATCAAGCGCTTTTTCAAGCTTGTCTGCTTCCTCCTGGTAACCGATATGAGAGAGAAGAAGAACAGATGCACGAAGCATTGAGCAGGGGTCTGCGTACTGTCCGCGACCTTCTTTAACCATACGAGGAGCGGAACCGTGAATAGCTTCAAACATAGCGTACTGTTTACCGATATTTGCGCTACCTGCAGTACCAACACCGCCCTGGAATTCAGCAGCTTCGTCAGTAATAATATCTCCGTAAAGGTTGGGGAGAACAAATACCTTGAAATCCGTTCTGCGCTTTTTATCAACAAGCTTTGCAGTTGTGATATCAACATACCATTCGTCTGTTATGATATCGGGGTAATCTTTTGCAATTTCTTTACAAAGGTTAAGGAATTTACCATCAGTTGTTTTGATGATGTTAGCCTTTGTAATGATAGAAACTCTTTCTTTTTTGTTATTTCTTGCGTATTCATAAGCAAGTTTAGCAATTCTTTCTGTACCTTCGGTTGTTGTAACAACAAAGTCGAAAGCTAATTCGCCGTCAACATCAACACCCTTTGAACCAACTGCATAAGCACCTTCTGTGTTTTCACGGAAGAATGTCCAGTCAATGTTTTCTTCGGGAATCTTAACGGGACGAACGTTTGCAAAAAGGTCGAGTGCTTTTCTCATTGCAACGTTTGCGCTTTCAATGTTGGGGTAACCGTCACCCTGTTGAGGAGTTGTTGTGGGTCCTTTAAGAATAACGTCACAAGCTTTAAGCTCTTCCATAACATCATCAGGGATTGCTTTCATAACTTTAGCGCGGTTTTCAATTGTAAGACCGTCAATGTATTTGAAAACGATTTTACCGCTTTCAACATCATCTTTAAGGATGAATTTAAGAACTTCAGCAGATTCTTTAGTGATAATCGGACCGATACCGTCACCACCGCAAACACCGATAACGATTTTATCAAGTGATTTGAAGTCTTTAAATTCTTTTGTAGCTTTAATTTTCTGGTTTCTTTCGTACTGCTCTATAAGAAGCTGTTTAAATTTAGCGAGAGCATTTTCAATCTGTACTTCGTTCATTATTTATTTTCCTCCTTGGTATAATCGAGTAAGCCACCTGCGCAAAGAATGTCAACCTGTCTTTCGGAAACATCGCAAATAAGCTTATATTCTTCATTTTTAGTAACGTTTTTAAGAGTAATTTCTTTACCTGCTTTAAGTTCAGCTTTGATTTCGGGAAGCTGGAGTTCATCGCCAACAGAAATTTTATCATAATCATCAGCATTCACAAAGTTAAGAGGAAGAATACTTGCGTTTACAAGGTTTGCTTTGTGAATTCTTGCGAAAGATTTTGTAATAACAGCTTTAACGCCGAGATAAAGAGGAACAAGAGCAGCATGTTCTCTTGAAGAACCCTGACCATAGTTGTTACCGCCTATGATAATGCCTGAACCGGCTTCTTTACAATGCTCTGCAAAGTTTTCGTCACACTGACGGAAGCAGAACTGTGAAAGATAAGGGATGTTTGAACGATAGGGGAGAATCTTTGCACCTGCAGGCATAATGTGGTCTGTGGTGATATTGTCTTCAACCTTAAGAACTGCTTTTGCAGAAATTGAGTCTGCGAGAGGAGTTGTCTTGGGGAAGGGTTTAATATTGGGACCGTAGTAAACTTCTACTGCAGCTGCCTCTTCTTTAGTTTCAGCAGGCATTTCAATCATATTGTCATTAATAATGAATGATTTGGGAAGTGTAACGGAAATGTCATCTGTTAATGTTGTGGGATCTGTGAAGACACCTGTGATAGCTGATGCAGCAGCTGTTTCGGGGCTTACAAGGTAAACCTTACCGTCTGCAGTACCGCTTCTGCCTTCAAAGTTTCTGTTGAATGTACGAAGAGAAACACCTGAAGAACAAGGGGACTGACCCATACCGATACAAGGACCACAAGCGCTTTCAAGAATACGGGCACCAGCATCAATCATATCTGCAAGAGCACCGTTGAGTGCAAGCATATTAAGAACTTGCTTTGAACCGGGTGCAATACCGAGAGAAACAGAAGGATGAACCTTTTTCCCTTTAAGTATCTTTGCAACCTTCATCATATCGAGAAGTGAAGAGTTTGTGCAGGAGCCGATAAGAACCTGGTCAACCTTAATGTTGCCAATTTCTTCAACTGATTTAACATTATCGGGCATATGAGGCATAGCAGCAAGAGGCTTAAGAGCGCAAAGGTCTATATCAATTACTCTTGAATATTCTGCATCTGCATCGGGGAGAAGCTCAACCCAATCCTGCTCTCTGCTCTGTGCCTTCATAAATTCATAAGTGATTTCATCAGAGGGGAATATAGATGTTGTTGCACCAAGCTCTGCACCCATATTTGTAATAGTTGCTCTTTCGGGAACAGAGAGTGTTTTTACACCTTCACCGCCGTATTCAACAACCTTACCAACGCCGCCTTTAACGCTGAGAATTCTTAATACTTCAAGAATGATGTCTTTAGCAGCAACGTAAGGGGAGAGCTTACCTGTAAGATTAACCTTGATAACTTCGGGAACAGTTATGTAATATGCACCGCCGCCCATTGCAACTGCAACGTCAAGACCACCTGCACCCATTGCAAGCATACCAAGACCGCCGCCTGTGGGAGTGTGGCTGTCAGAGCCGATAAGTGTTTTACCGGGGATACCGAATCTTTCAAGATGAACCTGGTGACAAATACCGTTACCGGGGCGAGAATAACGAACGCCACGTTTTTTACATACGCTTTGAATGAATTTGTGGTCGTCTGCGTTTTCGAAACCTGTCTGTAATGTGTTATGGTCAATATAAGCAACAGAAAGCTCTGTTTTTACTTTATCAATGTCCATTGCCTCAAGCTCAAGATAAGCCATTGTACCTGTAGCATCCTGAGTAAGAGTCTGGTCAATTCTGATACCCACTTCGTTACCGGGAGCGTATTCGCCGTCAACAAGGTGGTTTTTAATGATTTTTTCACATAATGTGAGACCCATAGTTAAACCTCCAAATAACTTGTTTAAATTTTTAACAAACTTATTCTAATATCTTTTCAAGTCTTTGTCAATAAATTAACAGAAATATTAATTAATATATACTATAAATATATTGCGACAAATCTTGCACTTTTTTGTTAATTGTGCTATTATATATGGGTTGTAATGGGTTTAATTTGGCTTTTGTTGGTTATACTAACACTCGGTGATGGATTTATGTATAACGAGCTTTATAAATATTTGGCTTTTACAACCCCTGATTCAACTGAAGAAGAGAACTCTGATGTATCAGAAACTGAAGCGGTTTCTGATAATGTTGATGAAGAAAATGATGGTAGCGTAACTGTTTGCCATAATGGAAAGTATATTCATTGTTTGACCATTATCGGTCAGATAGAAGGCCATTATAATCTACCGCAGAATACAAAGGTAACTAAGTATGAACACATCATTCCGCGTCTTGTGGCGGTGGAAGAGAATGACGATGTTTCAGGTTTGCTTCTCATTTTAAATACTGTTGGTGGTGATATTGAGGCAGGTCTCGCAATAGCAGAGCTTGTTGCAAGTATGAGCAAACCTACCGTATCATTGGTTCTTGGTGGCAGCCATTCTATCGGAATACCTTTAGCCGTTAGTGCTAAACATTCTTTTATTGTTCCTACTGCATCTATGACTGTTCATCCCGTAAGAATGAACGGACTCATAATTGGAGTTCCTCAATCACTTTTGTATCTGAAAAAGATGGAAGAACGTGTTCTGGAATTTGTTACACGTAATTCTGATATAAGCGAAAAAAGATTTAAGGAATTAATGCTCAATAATGACCAGCTTGTAAGCGACTTCGGAACTGTTTTAAGCGGTAAAGAAGCGGTTAAGGAAGGTTTAATTAATAAAATCGGAGGGCTTTCTGATGCCCTTGAATATTTAGATAAACTGTGTAATTAATACAGTTAACGGAGGTACTATGGAAATTTTAAAAGCTTTACTTCTCGGAATAGTTCAGGGTGTTACTGAATTTTTACCTATTTCAAGCAGCGGACATTTGTCTTTGTTCAGGCATTTATTTAACATTGAAACTGATACTGCAGGATTATTTTCTGCAATGTTACATATAGGTACACTTGTTGCCATTCTTTTGATGTTTTATAAACCCATTTATGAGCTTTTCGAAGAGTTTATATTCTGCATTAAAGATATTTTTAAAGGTGAATTCACTTTGGATTTCAAAAAAATGTCTGCTACAAGAAGAATGCTCTTTATGTTTGTAATTTCTTGCATACCACTTCTTCTTTTGCTTATACCAACAGGCAAAGATACAAATTTAATGGATTCTGTAGGTGTTTTTGCTTCTGATGATAGCATTCTTGCAGAAGGTATCTGCTTTATGTTTACAGGATTTTTACTTATTCTTGGCACTACCTTGAATGCAAATTACAAGAAACATAAAAATGTAACAACGCTTTCAGCTTTAGTTATCGGTATAGCTCAGTTCTTTGCTGCTTGTTTTCCCGGAATATCTCGCTCGGGTTCAACAATTTCCGCAGGTCTTTGTTGCGGTGTTTCAAAGAAAAATATGGTAAGATACTCGTTTATATTGAGCATTCCTGCTGTACTTGCAAGCGGACTCGTGGAATTTAAAGATGCAATGGAAACTGATGCTATAATTCCCGTTTTACCTCTTGTTGTAGGTGTTGTTGCATCTGCGGTTGTAGGTGTTTTTGCTATTAAAGTTTTGCAGTTGTTAATTAAAAAAGATTTGTTTAAATATTTCGGCTTCTATTGTCTGGCGCTCGGATTTATTACAACAATAATCAGCGCAATCAGTAAATTTTAAGGAGGGGTTATTGTGGCACAGGCTAAAAAGTCTAATTCTTCAAATAAGAAGAACACAAACACAAGTAAAAAGAATAACAATAAAAAAGCTGCCGCTAAAAACTCTCTTTTTAATAGTCAGCATAAGCAAATCGCATCTCTTGTAGGTTGTTTCTTTGCTTTATTCATGGGTGCGGTTGTGTTTATTGAAGCAGGCAGCCTTTGGGGTATGCTCCGCAATCTCTTCTTTGGCTTGTTCGGTTTGAATGCATTTATTTTACCTATATTTATTTTGTTTGTATCTATTGTTTCTGCGATAGGTAAAGACTCAAGAAAATATAAAATTAAAGTTGCAGAAAGCTTTATCATCTTTATTTTACTCGTTTCGTTTTTGCATATTGTAAACTGCGAACCAGAGCTTACATACGGCGAACAGATTTCAAATGCATACAAAATATTCAAAGAGTATGATGGTACAGGTATGCACTACGGTTATGGTGTATTCGGTGCTTTATTAGGCGGTTTGCCCCTTTTAATGACAGCTGGAAACAAACTGGCTGCAGGCGTAGTTGTTATTCTTGTTCTTTTGGCGCTTCTTATGCTTTTTACAGGCACAACAGTTTTAAAGCTTGTTTCTTCTTTGAAAAAACCTGCTGAAGCCGCTGCAGGCTATGCAGAGGAAAAAATGGAAGGTTTTAAAGAAACTTACGAAACTGTCAGTGAAGATATTCACGAAAGACGTGCTCGCAATGCAGCAAAACGCAGAAAAGAAAGTAAGCATCAGATAGAGCTGGATGTTCCCGTTGACGGAGAACCAGCTGTTGATAAAGGTGTTGAACCGATTCTTGATACAACTCCTGTGCCACCAGTTGAAGAAGAAATAGAGCTTTTGGGCGAGTTTGAAGACGAACCTCCTGTGGATGTTCCGTCTCTTGATGAAATTTTCAACAGACAAAGCGTTGCGCAGACACATTTTGAAGAGGTAGTTGAGACATTCGAGGAAGAAACAGAAAAGGAAATAGAGCCTGTTGAAACTGATGTTTTTGATGAAGAGGAAGAGGTAACTGAAGATTCCCAAGAGGTTGTTCCTGAAGTTGTTTATGAATTGCCTCCACTTGACTGTTTGGAAAAACCGAAGTTAAATACCAACTCCGGTAGCGCTGAAGAACTCCGTCAAAGAGGGGAGACGATTGTAAAAACCCTCAAGAGCTTTGGTGTTGGTACTCGTATTGTTGATATCTGCCAAAGCCCCTCTGTTACAAGATTTGAGCTTCAACCCGACCCTGGTGTTAAAATCAGTAAAATCACTGCTCTGGCTGATGATATTGCAATGAATCTTGCAGCATACGGTGTCCGAATCGAAGCTCCTATACCTAATAAAAATGCAGTTGGTATTGAAGTTCCAAATGCAGAAAAGGCTATGGTTACTCTTCGTGAAATACTTGAAAGCCCGTCCTTCCAGAATTCAAAATCTAAACTTAATGTTGCTTTAGGCCGTGATATTCAGGGTGAAGCAACCTGCGCCGACCTTGCAAAAATGCCCCACTTGCTTGTTGCAGGTACTACAGGTTCCGGTAAATCCGTTTGCCTTAATACAATGATTATGAGTTTGCTTTACAATGCAAAGCCCGATGAAGTTAAGCTTATAATGATTGACCCGAAGAAAGTTGAATTTACTGTTTACCGTTCAATTCCACATCTTCTTGTTCCTGTTGTTGCAGACCCGAGAAAAGCCGCAGGCGCGCTTTCCTGGGCAGTTGCAGAAATGGACAAGCGTTATGCTTTATTTGCAGATAACGGGGTAAGAAACCTTCAGGGGTATAATAACTATGCTTTGGCTGAAGGTCTTCCTAAAATGCCTCAGATTGTTATTATTATCGACGAGTTGTCTGACTTGATGATGGCTGCTTCTAATGAAGTTGAAGACTCAATTTGTCGTTTGGCTCAGAAAGCACGTGCTGCAGGTATGCATCTTATTGTTGCAACTCAAAGACCCTCTGTTGACGTTATTACAGGTCTTATTAAAGCAAATATTCCAAGCCGTATCGCTTTTGCGGTTAAATCACAGATTGACTCCCGTACAATCATTGATACTCAAGGTGCAGAAAAGCTTCTTGGTAATGGTGATATGCTTTATTGTCCTGTTGGTCTTTCAAAACCCGTTCGTGTTCAGGGTTCATATGTTTCCGATGAAGAAATTGAAAGAGTCATTGATTTTGTTACCTCTCAGGGAGAAGTTAAGTACGATGATGCGGTAATGCAGGAAATTGAACTCAAAGCCGCTCAGGACGGAAAGAAAAAATCAGGTTCTGCAGTTGATACTGACAATATGGGTGCAGGAGGGGACTATGATGACGAAATGTTCCCGAAAGCAGTTGAGGTTGTTGTTGAAGCAGGTATGGCATCTACAACTCTTCTTCAACGTAAGCTTAAGCTTGGCTACGCAAGAGCTGCTCGTATCGTTGACGAATTGTCTGAAAAGGGTATTATAGGACCTTTTGAGGGCAGTAAACCCCGAAAAGTTCTCATTACAAAAGAACAGTGGTATCAGATGCAGGCTAATTCATCTGTTTCAGTGCCCAAACAACTCTCCGTTGATGATATCGAAGTTGCTTCTGCACCAAAGGAAGAAACAAAACCCGCAGAAGAACATAATTACTTCGGTTCAGCCATAAACGATTCTAATTACGATGTTGAGGAAGAATAATGGACATTTTTGTTGAATATCTTGACGGCGAATATGCAGTTTGCCGTTTGCCAGATAAAGCAGGTAACTTAATCCGTGTTCCTCTTAAGGAATTGCCCGACGGAACTGCTCCTTTGAAGGTAATTTCAATGAGAGATAACGGCAGCTTCGTTTTGAATGATTTCGCAAGAGAAACCCGTATGAAACGAATTACCCGATATATGAGATATAAAAAATACTCATATAATTTAAATTCACGCTAAAAAATGCATTTTTTAGGAAATAATTAATAAAAAAGTATTGCATTTTTTGTAAAAGGGTGATATACTTTTTCAGTCAAAAAACTCACGCAGGGTAGATTATATGTGCCGTGTGCGCCAAATGGTGTGGTGTGTATGAGTCGAAACCTTGCGGCGGTTTAACAAAAAGGAGGACAAAATTATGTCAGTAGTTTCAATGAAACAATTACTCGAAGCAGGTGTTCACTTCGGACACCAAACAAGAAGATGGAACCCCAAAATGGCTCAGTACATCTTTACTGAAAGAAATGGTATCTATATCATCGACCTTCAGAAGACTGTAAAGAAGCTTGAAGAGGCTTACACCTTCATCAACCAGATCGCTCAGGAGGGCGGCGAAGTTCTTTTCGTAGGTACAAAGAAACAGGCTCAGGATTCCATTAAGGAAGAAGCAGAACGTTGCGGTATGTCATTCGTTAACGCTCGTTGGCTTGGCGGTATGCTTACAAACTTCAACACAATCCAGAAGAGAATCAGAAGACTTGCTCAGCTCAACGCTATGGAAGCTGACGGTACTTTCGAGCTTCTTCCCAAGAAAGAAGTTATTAAGCTCAACCTCGAAAGAGAAAAACTTGAAAAATTCATGGGCGGCATTACAGAAATGAAGAAAATGCCCGCAGCAATGTTCATTGTTGACCCCAGAAAAGAAAGAATTGCAGTTCTCGAAGCAAAGAAACTCGGTATTCCGATCGTTGCTATCGTTGATACAAACTGTGACCCCGATGAAATCGACTATGTAATTCCCGGTAACGATGATGCTATCCGTGCAGTTAAGCTTATCGCAGGTGCAATGGCAGACGCTATCATCGCAGGTCGTCAGGGCGAGCAGACTGTTGCAGCAGAAGAAGTAGCTGAAGAAGCTGTTGAAGCTGCTGAATAAGTAGTAAATTAATAGGCGGAATTTATTTCCGCCTTGATAACTTTATAAAGGAGGAAACACCTATGGCATTCACAGCTTTAGATGTTAAAAACTTAAGAGAAAAAACAGGCGTTGGTATGATGGAGTGTAAAAAAGCACTTACAGAAGCTGACGGTGATATGGATAGAGCTTTTGAAATTCTTCGTGAAAGAGGCCTTGCTGCTTCTGAGAAGAAAGCAAGCAGAATTGCTGCAGAAGGCGCTATCATCGCTCATACAGACGAAGATGCAAAAGTTACAGTTCTTCTTGAAATCAACTCCGAAACAGACTTCGTTGGTAAAAATGAAAAATTCCAGGAATTTGGTCTTAGCGTTGCTAAAACAATTGCAGCTAACAAACCCGCTTCTGTAGAAGCTCTTGCAGACCTTAAACTTGTTGGTTCTGACAGAACAGTTACAGAAAACCTTAACGACCTTATTCTTGTTATTGGTGAAAATCTCAAAATCCGTCGTTTCGAAATCATTGAAGGTGATGTTGTAACATACATCCACGCTGGCGGCGCTGTTGGTGTTGCAGTTAAATTCGAAACAAACCTTGCTGATAAAGCTGAATTCACAGCAATGGGTAAAAACATCGCTATGCAGATTGCTGCTATGCGTCCCGAATACCTTGGCAAAGACTGTATCTCTGAAGATGAACTTGCTAAGATGAAATCTATCACAATTGATAGCTCTCTTAACAAGCCCGAGTCTCTTCCCAAGCCCATTCTTACAGCTCTCTTCGACAAAGCTATTGCTGAAAACCTTTTCAGCGCTGAAGATGTTGCTGCATATCAGGAAAATATGAAGAGCCCCTATCTCTTCAACTTCCTTTCAAAAGAAGCAGTTGCAACTCTTGCATCTCTTGCTGTTGCAGGCAAAGAAGAATATATCACAAACAAAATCTTCGCAGGTGCAGTTGAAGGCCGTATTAAGAAACAGATTAAAGAAATCTGCCTTCTTGAACAGGCATTCGTTCGTTCTGACCTTTTCGATGGTACTGTTGCAGGTTATGTTGCAAATGTTGCAAAGACAACTGGTGCTGATATCAAGGTTGCAAGTTTTGTTCGTCTTGAAAAAGGCGAAGGTCTCGAAAAAAGAGAAGACAATTTTGCTGACGAAGTTGCCAGCATGATGAAATAAGATTTCAATTGAGGGCGGCTTTCATTGAAAGTCGCTCCATACTTTTTTCAATGTATTAAATTCCAAATTTGGTAAACTATATAAAGTGGTGAGATTATTATGGAAAGAAAAGTCGGTACTGTATCAAGAGGTATTCGTTGCCCCATCATCCGTGAAGGCGATAATCTTGTTGATATTGCAGTAAACAGCGTTATTGATGCTGCGGAGAGCGAAGGCTTTGAACTTCGCGACAGAGATGTTGTAGCGCTTACTGAATCAATCGTTGCAAGAGCACAGGGTAACTATGCCACAGTTCAGAATATCGCAGATGACGTAAAAGCAAAACTTGGTGGAGAAACAATTGGTGTTATTTTCCCAATACTTTCAAGAAACCGTTTTGCAATCTGCCTTAAGGGTATTGCAATGGGGGCAAAAAAAGTTGTTCTTATGCTCAGCTACCCCAGTGATGAGGTTGGTAACTCTCTTTTGACTTATGACCAGCTCGATGAAGCAGGAATTAATCCTTATTCTGATGTGCTTACTCTTGAAAAATACAGAGAGCTCTTCGGCGAAAACAAGCACGAGTTTACAGGCGTTGACTATGTTGCTTATTATTCCGATATAATCAAAGAAGCAGGCGCAGAGGTTGAGATTATTTTCGCAAACCAGGCAAAAACAATTCTTGATTATACTGACTGTGTTCTTACTTGTGATATTCACACCCGCGCAAGAACAAAGAGAATCCTTAAAGCTGCAGGTGCAAAAGTTGTTTGCGGTCTCGATGATATTCTCACATCACCCGTTAACGGCGGTGGTTGCAACGAAGCTTATGGTCTTTTAGGTTCAAACAAATCAACTGAAGATACAATTAAATTGTTCCCCAGAGAATGTAATGGTCTTGTTAAAGAGATTCAGGCAGAATTCCTTAAGAGAACAGGTAAGCATATTGAAGTTATGGTTTACGGCGACGGTGCTTTCAAAGATCCTCAGGGTAAAATCTGGGAGCTTGCTGACCCGGTAGTTTCTCCTGCACATACTGATGGACTTATCGGTACACCTAACGAGCTTAAGCTTAAATACCTTGCTGATAACGACTTCAAAGGTCTTTCAGGTGCAGAGCTTAAAGAAGCTATTTCAAACAGCATTAAAGCAAAGTCCGGTAACCTTGTAGGTAATATGGCATCTCAGGGTACAACACCTCGTCAGCTTACAGACCTTATCGGTTCACTTTGTGACCTTACAAGTGGTTCTGGTGACAAGGGTACACCCATTATTCTTGTTCAAGGCTATTTTGACAACTATACAGACTGATTATAAACGGAGGTTTAACTGTTATGGAAATTATTAAAAGACCCGATGATATGCAAAGAATTACAACAGTTGAACTTGCAGAGGCTTTTATTGCCGAACAAGTTGATGAAATCCGCAAACAAGTTGGAGATAAGAAGGTTCTTCTTGCTCTTTCAGGCGGTGTTGACTCATCCGTTGTTGCTGCTCTTCTTATAAAAGCAATCGGCAAACAGCTCGTATGCGTTCATGTTAACCATGGTCTTATGAGAAAAGGCGAGAGCGAGCAGGTTGTTGAAGTTTTCGGAAAAGAACTTGATGCAAACCTTATTTACGTTGATGCTACAGACCGTTTCCTTGATAAGCTCGTAGATGTTTCTGACCCTGAAACAAAGCGTAAAATAATCGGTAAAGAGTTTATTGAAGTTTTCGCTGATGAAGCAAGAAAGCTTGATGGCGTTGAATTTTTGGCTCAGGGAACAATTTATCCCGATATTCTCGAAAGCAATAAGCAGGCTGAGGGTAAAAAAGCTGTTAAAGCTCATCATAATGTTGGTGGACTTCCCGAAGACCTTAAATTCTTACTTGTTGAGCCTGTAAAATTACTCTTTAAAGACGAAGTAAGAGTTGTTGGTGAAGCTCTTGGTCTTCCTCACGCTATGGTTTATCGTCAGCCATTCCCCGGACCCGGACTTGGTGTTCGTTGCCTTGGCGCAATCACTCGTGACAGACTCCACGCATTAAGAGAAGCTGATGCAATTCTCCGTGAAGAATTTGATAAAAATGGTCTCGCAGGTAAGGTTTGGCAGTATTTTATTGCTGTTCCCGATGTTAAGAGTGTTGGTGTAAGAAATGAAGAACGCTACGAAGGTTGGCCCGCAATCATCCGCGCAGTTAACACAACTGACGCTATGAGCGCAACAATCGAAGAAATTCCTTACGCTCTTCTTCACCATATCACAGACAGAATCACTCACGAAGTTGAAGGCAACAACCGCGTTCTCTACGACCTCACTCCGAAGCCCATCGGCACAATCGAGTGGGAATAATACAATTATCCCAGCAAAACTCATTTATCCTCAAAAGGGTAATTTCGTTTATCCTTTCTGGTGATTGAATAAACAGAGATACAGACCTTGCACATCACAAGATGTGCAGGGTCTTTTTGTCTTTAATACTCTGTTAAGACCTTGTTTCATCGTCAGGCATCTCTGGAAATTCTTTTGATGAAAGCGAAAGTATTTCTGGTAATTAAAAGGCTGGTCAGAGCCTTATAAATCAAGACAATCCTGCATTTTCTTGATTTTTTTCTTTTCTTTTTTCTTCTTCTTTTTTTACCAGCATTAAGTTGTTCTGGTAACCAACTTTGCCAGAGCTTTTCTAACGAGGTATCCAAGATTTACCAGCTCAAGAGGTTCGGTTTATCCTGCTAATTCACCAGAATTAGAATGGTAGGGTACAGGATAATGAAAATTGCCCTGAAGAGGATGAGAGAAAAATGTAAGGATAACAATAATTATAAAGTCTTTCGTAATTTTGGTTGCGAAAGACTTTTATTTTATGTTAATATAAATAAAAAAACTTGAGGTTTGATATGCAGAATTTAACATTTGATGAATTTAATAATTTAGAGTTCAAATTATATGAAAAAAATCCCATAATAAAAAATCCTCTCAATAGCTTTGTCGTTGCAGACCCAAGCGTGTTGACGCCCGATGTTTCTCACGATGGGTTATGGCATTTGTTTTGTCATACCTTTTTTGGTGTATATATGTACGATAGTGTTGATGGTATAAGCTTTGAGAAAAAGGGCAGAATTGTAAAAAATGCAATGCGTCCCAATATCAATTATATTGACGGAAAGTATTATCTTTTTTATGAAAAGACAAAAACACCAATTGAAAATCTTTTTGCAGTTTTTGGTGGTAAGTGGAAATCAGAAATTTACTGCACAGAGTCTGTTGATTTAAAAAACTGGTCGAAGCCTTACTTAGTTTTAGGCAATACAAGAGATTATGAGGTTGATGAGAACGGACAAGCTCTTTCTAACCCATTTTTATTAAATATAAATGGCAAAAACAGGCTTTATTATTCCTGCGGACAGACTTTTATTAAAGACTGCGGTTTTTGTGAGCCGAGATACATTTCTTTTGCAGAAAGCGATTCGATTGCGACAGATTATATAGCAAGAACTGAACCAATAATAAAACCCGATAAAGAAATTGAATACTTGAATCTTTGTTCTGGTTGCTTAAAGGTTTATAAGTTAAAAGATTGCTACATTGGCCTTCAGAACGGATTATTTGAAAAGGACGGCAAAAGTCATTCGGCTATTGTTCTTTTAAAGAGCGATGATGGCGTGAAATTTGATTTTGTTAAAAACTTTTTAGTTCCACAAAAATGCGGTAACAGTAATTGGATGGCTCAATATGTTTACGCTTGCTGCCTTACATATTATGATAACAAATTCAGGCTATACTTTAATGCACGTAATGTTTCAAACAATCTTTTAGGTAGAGAAAGTATCGGAATTTTTGAAAGCGAGATTGTGTAATATGATATATGAATTAAAAAATTGCAGAGATGGTTCAGTTGCACCATATAAAACAACTGTTGATATCTGCGAAAACAACGGCATTCTGACCTTTAAGTTTTTCGCTGAGAATACTGAATTTTATTGTCCACACCATAATTATAATGATATTCACTCTGAGGGTGATGCCTGTGAAGTATTAATAGGTTCAGACCCTGAAAGAAGATTCTATTACGAAATAGAAATCAGCCCCGAAAATAAACTGATGTGCGCCCTTATGGAAAACAAAGGTGACGATGAAAACGGTGTTCCGATATTAGAAATCAACTTTGTGGAAGAGTGTTTTGTGGAAAGTAATGTCGTTTGCACAGAAAATTCTTATGAAGCGACCGTAAGTTTTCCAAAAGAGAAAATATTATCGGGAAATGGTGAAATCTATTTTAATGCCTATAGATTAGAAACTGATGAGGGAGAAATGGATAAGCATTTAATGGCTTTGAATCCTACTTTGAAACCGAAATTCCATAGACCATCCCATTTTCTGTGGCTTGAAGATTTTCTAAAATAAGAACATTTTGACTGTTTTTTTGTGTACTTTGATTAAAAAATATTGATTATGTAGAAAGATTTTGTTATAGTGTAATTAAAGTTAATATTTTTTATCAAAGGAGATGGCAAAATGAAAAAATTTAATAAGGTTACTGCCGTAATACTTGTCTTTACTATTTTGATGACTTGTCTGGTAGTTCCGGCAGTTGCTGTAAGCGGAAATATACCGGATGAAGTTATTGCAATGTCAAGTCAGGTTGCCGTTGAAATTGAGCAAGAGGGTATAGTTCTTATTAAAAATGAAGATGAATCATTGCCTCTTGCAGGTAAAAAGGTAAATGTTTTTGGTGCGGCATCTGTTGTTCCGCTTTTGGGTGGTGCAGGTTCCGGTGCAATCACTACTCACAATCCTGTGTATTTTTATGAAGCATTGGATGAAGCTGGAATTGTTTATAACACAGAGCTTATGGAGCTCTATGAAAAATATTGTAGTTCTAATGAAATTCTTAAAACAGGAAGTACAGTTTTTAATAATCTCACTCAGCTTTTACTTGCAAAGAGTGCGCTTAACGAAATGGATCCTGAAGTGCTTACTGATGATATAATGGAAAACGCAAAAGCCTTTTCCGATACTGCAATTATAGTTATCGGCAGAACCAGTGCAGAAAATTCTGACCTTACTCCCGAAACACTTAGATTAAGTGATAGTGAAAGAGCAATGGTAGAAAAGGTTGCTTCTACATTTTCAGATGTTATTGTGCTTTTTAACATAGGTAACGTTATGGAAATGGGATTTCTTGATGAATATGAAAGCATAAAGGCAGCCGCCATTATCTGGATTCCCGGTGAATTTGGTATGAAAGCGGTTGGTCAGATGCTCAATGGTGAAGTGAATCCATCCGGAAGGCTTGCAGATACCGTTGCTTACAGTATTTATGACCATCCTTCAACACAGAACTTCGGTACTTATGAATATGACGGTGGAGAATACTATGTTGAATATCAGGAAGGTATCTATGTTGGCTACAGATACTTTGAAACCTTTGCAAAAGATAAAGTTCAGTACCCATTCGGACATGGTCTTTCATACACATCTTTCAGAAAAGAAATTGTGTCATCAAGCACCGAAAACGGTAAAATAAGCGTTGATGTTAAGGTTACAAACATAGGTGATGTCAGCGGTAAGGACACTGTCCAGATTTATTACAGTGCTCCATATACAGGCAGAATTGAAAAGAGTGCCATTGCTTTGGGTGGATATGAAAAAACAAGGCTTCTTGCACCATCCGAAAGTGAAGTTATAACAGTTGAATTTAATATAAATGATATGGCTTCCTATGATAGATTCAATAACGAAGCCTGGGTTCTTGAAAAAGGCGATTATCAGATTATTCTTGGGGAAAATGTTCGCGAGCATATTGATTCATTCACATACAAAGTTGGTGAAGATATCATAATCAAATTTGATGGTGTTACAGGAACTGAAATCAAAAATCTTTTTGATGATGCATATTCGGGCTTCACAATTCTTTCAAGAGCAAATCCTGAAGGAACTTATCCTGCATCAAGATATCTTGTTAAAACAGAAGAAATTAAAAATGCAGATAAATACCCCGAGCCGACCAAAGAGGGTACTGCACCTAAAATGGGTGTAACATACGATACAGGTGTTATCACTCTTCAGGATGTTTATGAAAACGAAGAGCTTATGGATCAATTCCTTGACCAGCTCACTCTTGACGAGATGACTAATCTTGTTGCTCGCGGTGGCTATCAGACATACGGAATTGAAAGACTTGGCGTTCCACAGACCTGGGATAATGATGGTCCATCCAGTATCAAAGGTGCTCATGGTATTGCTTATACTGATAGTGGCACCGCTTATCCATGTGCTACTGCAATCGCTTGTACATGGAATAAAGAACTTGCAAACAAAATGGGTGATAGTGTAGGTATAGAGGCAAGAAGTATCGGTACTGATATCTGGTATGCCCCAGGTGTTAACATTCACAGAAACCCCATGGGTGGCAGAAACTTTGAATATTTCTCAGAGGACCCTGTTCTTTCTGGCACAATGGGTGCTGAAATTATTAATGGTGCTTGGGGACAAGGACTTGTTACGACCATTAAGCACTTCGCTATGAATGACCAGGAATCTCATCGTGCAGGTATTTTTACTTGGGCAGATGAGCAGACGATGCGTGAAATTTACCTTAAAGCTTTCGAAATTCCTGTTAAGGAATCGGCTTGCTATGGTATTATGTCTGCCTATAACAGAATCGGTACAGATTGGTGCGGAGGTTGTTCAGAGCTTCTCAAGGATTTACTTCGTGAAGAATGGGGATTCGAGGGCTTTGTTGTTTCCGACTATTCAAACAACTTTATCGGTAATGGTCATATGAGCCCGGTTCTCGCAATTTATAGTGGTAATGATACAATGCTTACAGGTGTATGGTTCCTTAATATGCCATCTCACGTTGCAGCAATACAGATGCAGTATTATGCAGACCCCATAGGCTTTGGCACAGCAATGAGAGAAGCCTGCAGAAATATTCTTAATGTTAAAATGAAAACAAAGGCTTTCCTTGAACCGGGATACTTTGTTGATAACGAAGACCTTACAATTAAAGAAGAGGATTGGGAATATACAGAACCGTACATCCTTTCGGTTCTTAACCTTGAATTTTCAAACTTTATAAATCAGATTGTAATGATATTCAGAAAGTTTATTGATTGGCAATTCTAATAATTAAAGCAGTCGGTAGTAAAAACTATCGACTGCTTTTAAATTATATTACAACATTGTTGCTTTTATTTATTGTTTGAACGTTTTTTGTTTCAATAGCAAAATCAGTATCAAATACATTGTTTGATAATTCAACTTCTTTTAAATATTCGAGCCATATAACGTGCTTTTCTCCAATTGGGTTTTTAAATATGTTGTTTTCAAGAACAAGCTTTCCGTGAACATAACCGTTGAAAATTTCATCCATTATTTTGGGTGTGTAACGAATAACGGGCGCACCTGGGTAGGTGATTCCGTGGTCACAACTTATGATTTGGTTGTTTCTGAAAACAACTTCTTTTGAATAACCTGATTCGAACCAGAAGTTACAATCATCCTCCATAAGTAGAGCAGGACCCTGAAGCTTATAAAATCTGTTGTTTTCAATTATTATTTCACCACGGGTTGTACAGAGAATACCTCTACCGCTTGTAGTTCCAAAATCGCAGTTTCTGACATATAAATTCGGTGTCCAGGTTGCATTTTCAACAACATCTTTACCTATTGCGATATTGGGCAATTCTCTGTCGAGCTTTAATAAAATATCAGTGTCATTAAGCTTCTCGTATGAAATAACCTTTGTTACTTCATAAGGCTGAAGATTGTCCCATTTAATAAATTCAAGCTCGTCACCGATTTCAAAAGCCTGAAATCCCCAGCTTTCATCGTGCATAAAACGAACAATAATAGAATTGTTTTCATAATCTGCTTCAATTATTCTCAGATGAGTGCCGTGAACATTGATGTAATCATCATGAGCGCCTTGTGCTTTGCAGTTTTCAACAATTAAATTACCCTTGCAACCTGAAAACTGAAAGAAATCTGCAGTACTTGTTATAGTTCTATGTTTTGCTGGGGTAAGGTCACAGTTAAGATATGTAACATTTTCGCAGAATTGGGAAACCATGCCCAAACCATGCATAAATTTAACTCTTAAATTCACAAATCTGAGATTTTTACATCTTTGAAAAAGGCTACCAGTCTGGTCGCGGACGATATTTCTTGTCTGGAAAATTGCTCCGACCGGGAAATCAGCATCTTTTTTCTTTAGAACAATTTTTAACTGATTATTTCCTAAATCTTCGATGGTTTCAAAATCTAAATCTGCTCTTCTGAAATCTCTTGGTATGCCGGTTTCAGGGTCAATTAATTTAATATGTCTGCGGTTACCGATATATGAGTCCTCCCAATAGGGCACGCCGTTTAAACCGGGTTCACCTTGCCAGATTAAATTATTACCCTCAATTCTGTAAAGGCAGTCTTTGTTAATTTCAATAATGCAGGTTCCGTTATCATTTGAAAGAACTTTAAATTCTGCCATAGTGGGACAAGCGTAATCAATAGTAAGATTTTTTATAGTTATATTATCGCAATTATTTAATAAAAGGGGAGTCATTTTCCCGTGAATGAGCAAGGTTGCGCCGTTTCCGTCAATAGTTATATTTTTCTTTCCGTCTAAATATAAAGCGGAGTAACGAGTTCCATCGGGATTTTCATGCTTTTTAGTTGTGTTAGAGCAATAAAAGCCTTTTAAAGAAAATGAATCATCCTGACGAACATCATAAATTTTGTTTTTTTCTAAAACTATGACATCATTATCTTTGATTTTAGAAACTAATTTGCAAAACTCATTCATATTAAAACCGCTTTCAAAGTAAGATAAATCAATTATACTTCATTAAATAAAAAATACAATGCTTTTTACTGTAGATATTTTTATATATTTATGCTAAAATAAAGAAAATTTGTTATTAATGCAAATGAGGTTGTTTTATGAAATATTTTATTGGTGCTGATTTGGGCACATCTTCATTAAAATTGCTTTTAACTGATGCTGAGGGTAAAATTATTAATTCTGTTACAAAGGATTATTCAGTTTCTTATCCTAAATCAGGTTGGAGCGAACAAAATGCAGAAGATTGGTGGTCTGCTTTAAAGCTTGGTTTGCCTGAACTTTTAGCAGAAGTTTCCGGTGAAGATGTTGCAGGTATAGGCGTTGCAGGGCAAATGCACGGACTTGTTATTCTTGATGAGTGTGATAATGTTATTCGTCCCGTAATCCTTTGGAACGACGGCAGAACCTGGAAAGAAACCGAGTATTTGAATACAGTTATAGGTAAGGCTGTTCTCTCGGAAAATACCGCAAATATTGCTTTTGCAGGTTTTACCGCACCTAAAATTCTTTGGGTTAAAGAAAATGAACCAGAGAATTTCGCAAAAATAGATAAAATAATGCTCCCGAAGGACTATATAAATTATTTACTTACGGGTGTTCACGCTTGTGATTATTCCGATGCATCGGGTATGCTTCTTTTAGATGTAAAAAATAAAACTTGGGCAAAGAAAATGCTTGATATATGCTCAGTTAAAGAGTCGCAAATGCCGAAGCTTTTTGAAAGCTATGAGGTTATTGGTTCTGTTTTGCCTGAAATTGCCTCAGAATTGGGAATTAGCGATAAAGCAATAGTAGTTGCAGGTGCAGGTGATAACGCCGCAGCAGCGGTAGGAACTGCCACAACAGGTGAGGGTAAATGTAACATTTCTCTCGGCACTTCAGGAACAGTTTTTGTTTCCTCGGAAAATTTCGGTGTTGATAAGTTTAATGCCCTTCATTCCTTTGCTCATGCAGACGGTGGTTTTCATTTAATGGGTTGCATTCTTTCTGCTGCTTCCTGCCATAAATGGTTATGTGACAAGGTTTTATGTGAGAAAGATTACAATTTACTTGAAAATGAAATAGACACTACGCTTTTAGGTAAGAACGAACTCTTTTTCTTACCTTATCTTATGGGAGAGAGAAGTCCTATAAACGATACTGATGCGACAGGTATGTTTATCGGCCTTCGCCCAAACACAACCCGTTCTCAAATGCTTCTTGCAGTTTTAGAGGGCGTTAGCTTTGCAATAAGAGATAATATTGAAATTGCAAAATCCCTCGATGTTGATGTTAAAACAAGCTGCATTTGTGGTGGCGGTGCTAAAAGTAAGCTTTGGAGAAAGATTTTAGCTAATATTCTTAATATAAATTTGAATATTCCTGTTGCTGAGGAAGGTCCCGGTTTCGGTTCTGCAATTCTTGCAATGGTTGGTGCAGGTGAGTATGCAAACGTATCAGAATGCGCTGAAAAGTTAGTAGGCATTAAAGAAACTGTTGAACCCGACGAGGCGCTTGTTTCTCTTTACGAAGAAAGATATCAGAAATTCAGGCTCATTTACCCAACAATTAAACAACTATATAAAGATATTAAATAAGAAAAAAGTCGCCTTTCTTTATACTAAGTCAGGCGACTTTTATATGTTAAATTTTCATTAAGAAAATACCCCTATTATTGACTACATTGTTAAAATTTTGTATATTTAATATGATATAATAAACATTAATAAAATCTGAAGAAGGTGAATCGATGAATTTTGATAAACTTAATAATTACACTGCATTTAAAGAGGAAATTTGCCGAAGAAATGACAGCATCGCTCCCGAGCTTTATAAAGAACACGCGGTTAATAAAGGTCTTCGCGATATGAACGGCAACGGCGTTATTACAGGACTTACTAATATATCTAAAATCGTTTCCTCCAAAACAGTTGATGGTGAAAAGGTTCAGTGCGATGGCGAATTATGGTATCGTGGTTATAAAGTTCAGGATTTAATTAATAATCTTGGCGAAAACGAATTCGGTTTCGAGAAAATTGCATATCTTCTTTTATTAGGTGAAATGCCCGATAAAGACGAACTTAAAGAGTTTAAAAAGTATTTAAGAGATTGCAGAAGTCTTCCCAATAACTTTACCCGTGATGTTATAATGAAAGCTCCCAGTAGCGACATTATGAACTCCATGACAAGAAGTATTCTGACTCTTGCTTCTTATGACAAGAAAGCAACTGACACAACCATTCCGAATGCCTTGCGTCAATGTATTCAGCTCATAAGCGAATTTCCGCTTCTTGCAGTTTACGCATACCATGCATATAACTACTCTGAAAAGCAGGAAAGTATGATTATTCACAGACCTGACCCGAAGCTTTCAACTGCAGAAAACATCTTAATGATGCTTCGTCCTGATAAAAAATATACTCAGACAGAAGCAAAGGTGCTTGATACTGCTTTGATTCTTCATATGGAACACGGTGGCGGTAACAACTCAACTTTCACAACACGCGTTGTTACTTCTTCCGGTTCAGATACTTATTCAACTATTGCTGCTGCAATGTCTTCTCTCAAAGGACCGAAGCACGGTGGTGCTAATATCAAAGTTATGGAAATGATTGACGATATTAAAGCTAATGTCCCGAACTATGACGATAAAGAAGCATTGAGTGCATACCTTTCAGAAATCATTGATAAGAAGGCTTTTGATAAAAAAGGTCTTGTTTATGGCATGGGTCACGCTGTTTATTCACTTTCTGACCCTCGCGAAAGAGTTTTCAGAAGCTATGTTGAAGACCTTGCTGCTGAAAAGGGCAGGGAAAGAGACTTAGCACTCTATGAAAACATTGAGGAACTTGCTCCCATTCTCATTGCGCAAAAGAGAAAAATTTATAAAGGTGTTAGTCCTAATGTGGATTTCTATAGCGGTTTTGTTTACGATATGCTCGGTATTCCTCAGGAGCTTTACACCGCAATGTTTGCTATTGCTCGTATAGTTGGCTGGAGTGCTCACAGAATTGAAGAGCTTATCTGCGTTGATAAGATTATTCGACCTGCTTATAAGAGCATTATGGAAGAAAAGAATGTATAATATTTCTTGTTGATTTTTAATATAACTTAATATATAATACCTTTGGTGTGAAACTTTATTATTAAATTTGAGGTGAAAACGATGAAAAAGGTTATTTGTAAAGTAGAGTATGATACAGCTACAGCAGAGCTTGTTAAAAAGAATGTTTTTGGCGAATTCGGTGACCCTGCAGGTTACGAAGAAAGCCTTTACAAAACTGCAGACGGCAAATTCTTCCTTTATGTAAATGGTGGCGAAGAATCACCCTATACAGAAGAAAACATCAAGAGAATGTCCGCAGCTAAAGCTGACGAGTGGCTCTCAAAATAATTACAAAAAGAAAGACAGTAGGTTTTGAGCCTACTGTCTTTAACTTTTATATGAGTTTTTTACCATATGCTGCACCTGTTGGTACATCTTGCAAAAGAGTGAATCCATTTCGCTCGTAAAAGCGCCTTGCGCCATAGTTATCGCTTCCAACGATTAACATAACCCCTTTAACATTCTGCTCTTTAAGGTAGTCACAGAAGGTATTAATGAGCTTTGAACCAATACCCTTTGACTGATAGTCGGGAAGAATATCAATATGTAAATGGGCAGGGTAGTCATTTTTATAAATTGCGTGGTCATACATTTCAGTAAGCGCTTCTGCAAGAAATCTTCTGCCTTCAATTTCAGCAACGTGATTTATATATTCACCGAAATTTTCCTGGTATTTATCATAATCCTTAACGCCGTAAATATAACCGATTGGTTTGTCATTTTCATCAACTGCAACGAAGCAGTTTTCGGGCTCTTTTTCAAGGTAATAGCGACAGAACATTACTTCAACATATTCAATTATTGTTTTATATTCCTCTTTTCCAAGCATATCGTGAATACAAACGTATTTAGTTGCTTCGAAATCCTTTTCATGATATTTTCTGATACTCATTTATTTTCTCCTAAAACTAATTTGTTTTATTATAGCAATTAAAAAGTAAAAAGTCTATTTATTTTTTAATAATTATATGTTATTATATCTCACAAGGAAGTGATATTATGAAAGAAATAAGAAACGGTGTTTACCCAACAATGATAACACCTTTCACAGATGACAATAAAATTGACTACAACGGCGTTAAAGAGCTTTTGGATTGGTATGAAAGAAAAGGCGTTGATGGCATTTTTGCTATTTGCCAGAGTAGTGAAATATTCTTTTTGAGCTTTGAAGAAAGACTTGAGCTTTTAAAGTTTATTATGGCAAACAAACCCGAAGGAATGTCTATTGTAGCATCAGGACACACTGCTGACGATTTAGACACTCAGATTAAAGAAGCAAAAGCTTTTATCGATTGCGGAATTGATGCTTATGTTTTCATTTCAAACCGCTTTGCAAAAGCAGATGAAGACGATGATGTTCTTCTTAAAAATATGGAATACGTTGCATCAAACCTTCCTGAAATTGCTCTCGGTGTTTATGAATGTCCTTACCCCTATAAACGCGAGCTTTCACCCTACGTTATGAAGAAAATGGCTGAAAGTGGAAGATATCAGTTTATTAAAGATACCTGTTGCAATACTGCTAAACTTCAGGAAAAGCTTGATATAATAAAAGGAACGGGTGTTAAACTCTTTAATGCTAATGCAGCAACCCTTTCTGCAAGTATCAAGATGGGTGCTCACGGTTACTCAGGCGTTATGGCAAACTTCCATCCCGAGCTTTATTCCGCACTCATTAAGGCACATAAGGACGGCGATGCAGAAAAGGCAGAATTTTTACAGAATCTTGTTGGCTATTTTTCTGTTACAGAATGTCAATGCTACCCTGTAAACGCAAAATACTATGTAAGCCTTGACGGCGTTAATATCGGAATACATACAAGAACTCGTAACGCTGCTGAACTTACCGAAAGCAGAAGACTTGAAATCGACCAGATGTATGCTTTCACACAGGCAGTTAAAGAGAAATTCAATATTCAATAAGGAGAGATAAATCATGGCAGAATTTAAATACGAAATTCAGGAAAATTTAGGCGAGATTTCCGAAAGTGGTAAAGGTTGGACAAGAGAGCTTAACCTTATTTCCTGGAATGGCGGTAACCCAAAATACGATATTCGTGATTGGGCTCCTGACCACGAAAAAATGGGTAAAGGTATTTCTTTAACCAAAGAAGAGCTTGAAGCACTTTATAACCTTATAGGTGAAGTTTTAGGAAAATAATTTTCGCATAAGTAAAGGAGAGGTTTTCACCTCTCCTTTGTTTTTATTTATATTCTCTTACCTTGGCAATAGATTTCAATACCGTCTGTATTACCATCGAGTTTGTAATCAACCATTTTGCCGTCTTTCCATTCGATATCAACAGTTATGTTGCCGATTGCTTTAAGACCTGTAACCTTGCCATTTTTCCAGGAAGATGGAAGGGCAGGAAGTAAGAAGATTTTACCTTGTCTTGACTGAAGAAGCATTTCTGCAATACCTGCTGTGCAACCGTAGTTACCATCAATCTGGAACGGGGGATGAGCATCAAAAAGGTTGGGATATGTTCCGCCACCGCGATATCTGACATTTTTAGCTGCGGGAACGGGTCTTAACTGCATATCAAGAAGCTTTAATGCATGGTCACCATCCCAAAGACGAGCCCACATATTGATTTTCCAACCAAGGCTCCAGCCTGTGCCATTGTCTCCGCGAAGCTCAAGGGAGCGAATACATGCTTTTACAAGATCGGGAGTTTCATCAGGTGTAATCAAGTTACCGGGATGAAGTCCATAAAGGTGAGATTTGTGTCGGTGGTCGGGTTCATGCTCTTTAAGCTCTTTATACCATTCGAGAAGCTCACCGCGACTACCGATTTTAAAGGGAAGGAGTCTAGGCAAAGCTTTTTTCATTGCTTCAATATCTTCGTCTTTTTCACCGAGAATTTCAGCAGCTTTGATGGTGTTTGCAAATACCTCTTTAACAAGGCTCATTGTCATTGTTGTGGTTTCGCTAAGGCTCATTGCAACGCCGTCAATAAGGAATTCATTTTCAGGAGAAGTTGAGGGAGCCATAATAAGATAGCCGTCTTTATCTTCAACGAGCAAATCAAGAATAAACTGAATACATTTTTTCATAATGGGGTATCCGGTTTCTCTTAAATATGCAATGTCATTTGTGTATAAATAATGGTTGAAAACGTGCTGACAGAACCAGGCACCTGACATATTCCAGAAGCCCCATTGAGCATCACCGGAAGCAGGATCACAATATCTCCAGATATCAACGTTATGGTGAGCGCAGAAGCCACGAGCACCATAAATTTCTTTAGCAGTTCTTTCACCTTTTACAGACAAATCTTTAACCAAAGCAATAACAGGTTGGTTAAACTCTGCAAGGTTACAGGGGAGAACTGGCCAATAGTTCATTTCGGTATTGATATTAACGGTGTAGTTTGAACTCCACGGAGGAGCAACCTTATCGTTCCATATACCTTGAAGATTTGTTGCCTGAGAACCTGCTCTTGAACCGGAAATAACAAGATATCTACCGAAGTTGAAGATAAGTGTATAAAGCGCAATATCTTCTTCGCCTTTATTATGCTTAATAAGACGTTTATCGGTGGGAATATTGCCTTTATCGTTTGAGCCGATATCAAGTGACACTCTGTTAAAATAGCTTGAGAAATCATTTATATGAGCAGTTTTAAGACCTGAAAAATCATCTGCTTTTACTTTGTTTAATTTATTTAAACAAGCATTTTTATATTCTTTTCCCTCTAATACGGGATGTTTATCATAGCCATTAAAAGAGTTCTCTGTGCAGAAAATAACAGTTGCTGTTGTTGCATTAGAAACAACGATAGATTTTTCCTTGTATTCCACTTTACCGTCTGTAGCAACTTTAACAGCGCAACGGAAATGTGTTCCCTGAAGTGCTTCATCGTCGGGGTACTGGGGAGCATCAAGACGAGCGTAGGTTTCCTGGTTTGCAGGTGAATCGGAAGGAGCTCTACCGTCTAAAATCAAAACATCGTTTTCAGAGAAGGTGTTGCCTTTTAACTGAGTTGTAAGAGAAATTTCAAAATTTAAAGCACCTTTCTTAGATGCAGTGATGTTTTCGATATAAGCATTATCAATAGCACTTACGAAGCTTTCTCTTGAAAAATCACAGCTTCCGCGGGTATAAGTAACAGTATTAACACCTGTTTCAAGGTCAAGACTACGCTTATAGTTTTTCTGAAAACCGCAGGTTTTAAATTTATATTTAATATGGCAAAGGGGCATATAAGCCTGTGAACAATGAGCAAGAACTTTTTCTTCAAGAATGTCCTGAGCTTTTCTGTATTCGCCCTTTAAAGCCAATTCTCTCGCTTTAATAAAAGCTTCATTTGCGCCCTCTTTAACCTGAGATGGACGAGGGAAGCCGGTCCAGAGAGAGTCGGAGTTCATTGCAATTGTTTCATTATCGGTTTTGCCATAAACCATAGCACCAAGAAAGCCGTTACCTAAAGGCATTGCCTGAAGCCAATTTTTAGCGGCTGATTTGTAAAATAAAACTTTTGAGTCGTTTATCATAGGGTACACCACCTTGAATTAATACAAATATTTTACAATATAAATATTATAAAATCAACATATTTTCTTTTATATTTAGTGTTGTAAAAAGTAAATTAATATGTTATGATTTACTAAATATTGAGAATAGTGGGTGACAGTATGAAAACTGTTTTTAGTAAACTTGATGCGGCAAAAATCAATCTTGATGCCAACACAGAATATATGGTGAAAAAAATCACTGATATCTGTGAAAAAATCGGTCCGAGAGCCCCCGGTAGTAAGGAAGAATATGCAGCTCAACAGTCTATGGGAGAAGATTTAAAGAAATGGTCTGACGACGTTTCTTTTGAAGAATTTATCGTTCATCGTCAGGCGTTTATGGGATTTATTCCTTTTACAGTTGCAATGGCAATTCTTGCTACAATTCTCTATTTCAGTTACCCTCTTGTGGGCTTTATTCTCACAATTCTCGGATTTATTCCTCTTGTACTTGAATTTTTGATGTATAAGCAGTTTATTGACCCTCTTTTTAAAGGTCATCTTTCCCACAATTTAATTGCTACGCGCAAACCAACAGGGGAAACCAAGAAAAGAATTATCTTTGTCGGTCACTCTGACTCACAGTACGAATGGATTCTTAACTACAAGCTCGGCGGTACAGGAATGAAGCTTTTCCTTATTCCTGCTGTTGTTGGTCTTATTGCTTGTTGTATTGCAAGTATTATTAAGTTCATTGTTCTTGAATTAAAGGGCGTTGAATCTGCGGGTGCTGAAACCTTCTTCTTTGTTGTAGGAATTGTTCTTTGCATCTTCGTCATTCCTTACATAGGCTTCCTTTTCTTCCAAAGCTATACAAAGAGCGTTCCCGGAGCTAACGATAATCTTTCAGGCTGCCTTTCTGCAATGTCTGTTCTTAAATTAATGGATGAAGCAGATGTTCGTTTTGAAAATACAGAGGTTCGCGTAATTCTTTCCGGTTCAGAAGAAGCCGGTCTTCGTGGTGCAAAGGCTTATGCTAAAGCTCACGAAAAAGAACTTAAAGAGATTGAAACTGTTGTTGTTGCTTGCGACACAATGCGCGACCTTAAAGATATGGCAGTTTATGACAGAGATTTAAGTGGCACTTTGAAGCACGATAAACAGGTTAAAGAGCTTGTTAAGAAAGCAGCACTTAATTGTGGTTATGACATTCCTTATGCTTCAATTTATCTTGGTGCTTGCGATGCTGCTGCATTTACTCAAAAGGGTATTAAAGCAACAGGCTTTGCGGCAATGGACCCCACACCACCCAGATATTACCACACAAGACTTGACGCACCTGATACACTTGTTCCCGAAGCACTTAAAGTCGGTGCAGAAGTTCTTCTTGAAACAGCTTTCTTATACGATGCTGAAGGCTTAAAATGATTTTTGATTTTGACCGTCTTTGTAGACGGTCAAAGTTCAGTTTTTTGGATGTAGGAGTTTTTTTATGAATTATATCATAATGGACCTTGAGTGGAACAACACTTACTGCAAAAAGAAAAAAGGTTTTATGAATGAGATTATTGAGATTGGTGCTGTTAAGCTTAACAGCAATCTCGATATTGTTGACACATTCTCTGTTTTCATTAAAGCGCAGTTAGGTAAGAAACTCCACGCCCGTGTTAAAGAGCTTACAAACATTACAAATGACGATATCAGTAGCGGTACACCTTTTTCCCAGGCAATGTCCAATTTCAGAAAATGGGTTTCTCACGAGGAAAATGTTATTTTAACCTGGGGAGATACTGATATCAGAGTTTTGATTGAAAACTTTAAATATTTCAACGGCATTTCCTTTATTCCGTTCTTGAGCAATTATGTTAATCTTCAAAAATATGCTCAAGCCTTTATGAATATTTCAAAAGCAGACCAAATTGGACTTTCTGCAGCTGCAGAGAAGCTTGGTATTAACTTCGAAGATTATTCTCTTCACAGAGCCTTGGACGACAGTAAACTTACTGCAGATTTGTTCAAAAAGATTTTTAATGAAAATATGTTGAAGTCATATACCTTGGTTTGTGACAATTCCTTCTATTCAAAAATTACATTTAAGCCTAAAGTTATTACTGATATTAACAGCCCTCTCATTGATAAATCAAAAATGGCTTGTCTTTGTGATGTTTGCGGTTCATCTTGCGAAAGAATCAGTGATTGGCGAGTTATGAATCAGTCATTCAGGGCAATTTTCCTTTGCAAAAAATGCAAAAGAAAGATTCGATTTACTATTAGATTTAAAGAATATTACGACAGAATTGATATAAAATCATCGTCTGTTCCTTTTATAGAAAAGAAAGAAATCAAGAATGTTGTTGCTGTTGAGGCAGGAACAAGTCAACAGAATAAAACGGAGGAATAACTATGAATTATCCTATTAAATTACAGCCTGTTTTTAAAGAAATCGTTTGGGGTGGTAATCGTTTAAAGAATGATTACGGCTTTAAGTCCGATTTGAATAATATTGCAGAAGCCTGGATGCTTTGTGCAAGAAATGATGGAGATAATGTTGTCGTTAACGGTGAGTTTGAGGGTAAGTCCTTTACTGAGCTTGTTAAAGAACATAAAGAACTTCTTGGCTCAAAAGGGGAGAAATATGAAGAATTTCCTCTTCTTATAAAATTCATTGATGCAAAATCAGATTTATCTGTTCAGGTTCATCCCGACGATGATTATGCAAAAAAATATGAAAACAGCTACGGAAAAACAGAAGCTTGGTACATTCTTGATTGCGACGAGGGTGCACAGCTTATTTATGGTTTTAACAAAGAATTAACCCGTGATGAATTTAAGAAATCAATTGAAGATAACACATTCCTTGAATATGTAAACAAAGTTAACGTTAAAAAAGGTGATGTATTCTTTATAAATGCAGGTACTCTTCACGCAATCGGTGGTGGCATTCTTCTCGCTGAAGTTCAGCAAAACTGCAACACAACATACAGAGTTTATGATTATGGCAGACTTGTTGACGGTAAACCTCGCGAATTGCACGTTGAAAAAGCACTTGATGTTACTGACACAGTTCCGCCCACCCGTTCCGGCGATGCAGACGGTGAAAAAATCGCTCTTGATGGTGCGGTTTCCCAGGAACTTTGCTCTTGCGAATTCTTTAAAATGTCAACTCTTAATGTGGATGGTGAGTACTCCTTTAGCGTTGACGGCGAAAGCTTTGTTTCTCTTCTTGTTACAAACGGCGTGGGTTCAGTTGAATGCAACGGAACTACAGTTGAAATCGAGTCAGGTGACAGCATTTTTCTTCCTGCAAATTCAGGCGAAACTGTTTTAAAAGGTAACTTCGAAGTATTGGTAAGTACACTTTAATTTTTAAAATTTGGTGGTTTTATGTCTTTATTAACGGCACAAAACTTAACATTCGGTTTTCTTGACGGCGTCTTGTTTAAAGGCGCCGCTTTTAAAGTGGAGGAAACCGACAGAATCGGTTTAATTGGTGCAAACGGCACAGGTAAAACATCTTTATTCAAGCTTATTATAGGTGAGTATTCAGCTAACGAAGGCGGTATTGTTCGCGGTAAAGATGTAAGAATCGGTTATATGGAGCAGTACTTGGAATGTGACGATAACCAGTCTCTTTATGATGAAGCGTTAACTGTGTTTTCCGATGTTGCCAAAATGGAAGAGGAACTGGAAGAAATCACCGAACGACTATTAACTGAAAGTAGTATCGAGTTAATAGAAAGACAGATTAAATTAACAGAAGATATTGAACGCCGTGACGGACTTGTTTATAAAGCGAAAACTAAATCTGCTTTATTAGGTCTCGGTTTTTCTGAAAATGATTTGAATTTAAAAGTCAATTCTTTAAGCGGTGGTCAACGTTCAAAGTTATCACTTTGTAAACTTCTTTTATCAAACACTAATCTTCTGCTTTTGGACGAGCCTACCAACAACCTTGATATTGATGCTGTTACATGGCTTGAGGACTTTTTAATTAAATATAAGGGTGCAATTATTGTTGTATCTCACGACAGATACTTTCTTGACAAGGTTACAACCTCAACAATGGAAATTGCTCATAAAAAATTAACTCTCACAACGGGTAATTATACGGTTTTTCAGAAACTGAAAGCTGAAAGAGAGTTAACAATCGAGCGTGAATACGAAAAAACAATTACTGAAATTAAGCGAATTGAGGGAATAATCGAGCAACAAAAGCGCTTTAATCAAGCCCGAAATTATATAACTATTGCAAGTAAAGAAAAACAGATAGAAAGACTTAAAGAAACCCTTGTAGTACCAGATAAAGCTTTAAAAAGCGTCCATTTCAGTTTTAAAACCGATGTAAGAACAGGGGACGAGGTTGTTAATGTAAAAGACCTTGCTAAAAGCTTCCCTGATAAACAGCTTTTCAGGGATTTTAACCTTTCTGTTTTCAGAGAAGAAAGAGTATTTCTTTTAGGTCCTAACGGTTGCGGAAAATCAACTTTCTTAAAAATTCTTAATAAAGAAGTTCAACAAGAT
Source organism: Acutalibacteraceae bacterium (assembly GCA_045542535.1). Classification (GTDB taxonomy): domain Bacteria; phylum Bacillota; class Clostridia; order Oscillospirales; family Acutalibacteraceae; genus DTU089. Next base: position 83,746 of record JAZQLF010000036.1, read on the forward strand.
TCGGGTACATTCCGATTTGGATGTAACGTCAAAATCGGTTATTTTGATCAGAATATTGATAAGCTTCATTCAGATAAAACTGTCTTGGATGAAGTGTGGGATATGTATCGTTTTATGACTGAAACAGAAATCCGAAGCGCCTTGGCAATGTTCCTTTTCTGCGGCGAAGATGTTTTTAAAAAGGTTTCTCTTTTAAGTGGTGGTGAAAGAGCAAAAATTTCATTATTAAAAATAATGCTCTCAAAACCCAATTTTTTGATTCTTGACGAGCCCACAAACCATCTTGATATCACCTCAAGAGAAGTTCTTGAAAATGCTCTTCTTGATTTTGACGGAACTATGCTTGTAGTTTCCCATGACCGTTATTTTATCAATAAACTTGCTACTAAAACTGTTTATCTGACACACGATGGTGCAGTTAATATTGACGGTAATTATGACAATTATCTTCAGTACAGAGAAAGACTTTCCGTTGAATCAGTTAATACTCAGGAAAAGAAGCCTGTTATTAATGATTATAAATTACGAAAAGAAAAAGCAAGTAACGAGAGAAAGCGTAAAACACGTATTGCGAAACTTGAAAAGGAAATCGAAGAAACAGAAGTGCAGATTTCTGCGTTGGAACAGGAAATTTCTTCACCTGAGATTTCAGCTAATTATGAAAAATTACTTGAATATACAAATAATTTAAATGATTTAAGAACTCAACTCGAAGAAATGTATTCCGAATGGGAAGAGCTTCAAACAGAAGAATAATTTTTATTTCACCTGCATATATTTTTGCAGGTGATTTTTTATGAAGAAAAACAAAAAGGACTATTTAGTTAAAACATTATTACTTCAATTTTCAGTTTGCATAATATTGTTCGGGCTGCTATTTGCTCTGAAAAGCAGTAACTCAAGTTTATTTATTGAGATTGAAAAAATGTTTTCGGGAAAATTAGAAGAAAATTTAGAGGTTGAAGAAGTGCAATCAGCATTTGCTGATATTAAAAATCATTCAAAATCAGCAAAAGAATCCGAAACTGAATATATACCTTTGGAAGAGCCCTCTTTAAGTGCTGAAATTATCGCGAGTGGCGGTAAAGACATAAAAGTTTCCTCAAAGGAAGAAATTCCCGATAACGTTTCAACAGACGATTACCAGTTAAGTCAACCAATGGTTTTGCCTCTTGCGGGTAAAACAACTTCAGAATTCGGTACAAGAACCCACCCTATAAGCGGTGATTTGCGTTTTCACGCAGGTATTGACATTGCCGCTAAGGAGGGTACAAACATATATGCAGCTTTTGACGGTGTAGTAGTACACGCTGATTATGACAAATGGAACGGGAATTTTCTGAAAATACAGCACGAAAACGGAATAATGACCGTTTACTGTCACTGTAAAAAATTAAACGTGAAAAAAGGGCAAAAAATAAGAGCAGGGGAGATTATTGCAACGGTTGGCTCTACTGGCAGCTCTACAGGGCCTCATTTGCATTTTGAATTAAGGATTGATAACGTCTCATATAATCCCAAAAAAGCCCTTAGCGAGGCAGTTAATGCAGTTTAAAATTAAAAATACGGTCTATGAAATCAGTTTTTCTTTTCTTGCGTTAATTTTATTAATTGTAACCACAAGGGCAGATCTCTCTTTCTTGATTGTTTTGATTTTTGCCTTACTTCACGAATTAGTTCATTTATTTTTTATATATCTGTTTTCCACGGCACCGAAAAAGGTTTCTTTCACTCTTTTCGGTGCTGATATTTTGCGAGAGATTACGTCAATAAATAATTATAATGCAGAAATTGTTATTAATAGCTCTGCACCAATATTCAACTTAATTATAAGTGGGATTACCTTTATAATTTTAAATCATTTTACTGTCTATAAAGGCATACTGACAGATGTAGCTCAAGTTAATTTAGTATTAGGAATTTTCAATTTAATTCCATTTTATAACTTCGATGGGGGCAATGTGTTAAATAACGTTTTATTAAAATATCTTAACGAAAAAAACACACAAATGATACTTAGTGTAATCTCTGTTTTAGTAACTGTTATTTTTTCTTTTATATCAATTTACATATTTTTCAACTTTCAACATAATTTTTCCTTAATAATAATGAGCATTTATATGATTTTAACCACTATTTTCAAAAAGTAAATCTCTCTTGATTATTAGAGAAAAATATTGTAAAATATCTGCATAATTTAAAATGGAGATTTTTGTGATGTTGAAAGAAAAAATTGAAAGTATTTTACCTTTAGTTCAGAAACCGGCACGATATACAGGCGGTGAGCTGAATTCGGTTGTTAAAGAGAAGGAAAATGTTGATATTAGATTTGCTTTTTGCTTTCCTGACACCTATGAAATCGGTATGTCACATTTGGGAATGAAAATTCTTTACAGTCTTATTAATTCCCGTGATAACTTTTGGTGTGAGCGAGTTTTTGCGCCCGATACCGATATGGAAAACATCATGCGCGAAAGAGACATTCCGCTCTTTGGTTTAGAGAGCAGGGATGCATTGGGTGATTTTGATGTTGTTGGTTTTACTCTTCAATATGAATTGTCTTATACCAATGTTTTAAATATGCTCAACTTGGGTAAAATTCCTCTTCGATCAAAAGACAGAGGAGATTTCCTTGATGTTCCTATAGTTATCGCAGGTGGTCCTTGCGTATGTAATCCCGAGCCCTTGGCAGACTTTATTGATGCTTTCCAGATTGGCGAAGGTGAGGAAATGATGCTCGATTTCCTTGACTTGCTTGAGAAACATAAAAAAGAAGGCAAATCGAGAAAAGAATTCTTAATTGCTGCTTCTCAGATCGAGGGTATTTATGTTCCGTCTCTTTATGACATTGATTATAACGAAGATGGAACCATTAAATCTGTAACTCCTCAAAACGGAGCACCTGAAAAGGTTAATAAACGTGTCGTTGCTGATTTAGACAATATTTTCTACCCGGACAAGTTTGTTGTACCTTTTGTTGAAGTTGTTCACGATAGGGTAGTCCACGAAATATTCAGAGGTTGTATCAGAGGTTGCCGTTTTTGTCAAGCTGGATTCTGGTATAGACCAATAAGAGAAAAGAATGTTGATACTATCAGCAAGCAAAGTCAGAAATTAGCTTGTACAACAGGCTATGATGAGCTTTCTCTTTGTTCTCTTTCAAGTAGCGACTACACTAAAATCACAGAGCTTCTTGAAGAATTATTAGGATGGGCAAGTCCTCAGAAAATTAATATTGCTCTTCCTTCTTTGAGAATTGATAATTTCTCCGATGAGCTTAAAGAAAAACTTGCTCTTGTTCGCCGTTCAGGACTTACTTTCGCTGCTGAAGCGGGTACACAGAGAATGAGAAATGTAATTAATAAAAATATAACCGAAGAGGAGATTCTTTCCACCTGCAGAAAAGCTTTTGTGGGCGGTTGGACCGCAGTTAAGCTCTATTTTATGGTAGGTTTACCCACAGAAACAGATGCAGATGTTATCGGAATTAATGAGCTTTCACAAAAGGTGGTTAATGAGTTTTATAACAATCCGGACAAGCCCAAAGGAAAGGGCGTCAGCGTTAGTGCAGGTGTTTCTTCCTTTGTTCCGAAGCCTTGCACACCATTCCAATGGGAACCACAGGACACTCGCGAGGAGTTAAAACGTAAACAGCAACTTCTTCTTGAAACCTGTACAACAAAGAAAATCACTTTCAGATTCCACAATACCGATTTAACTTTTCTTGAGGGTGTTTTTGCTCGCGGAGACAGAAAGCTTTGCGATGTTATTGAAGCTGCATACAACAATGGCTGTACCTTTGACAGCTGGGATGATAAATTCAACTACGATGGTTGGATGAAAGCCTTTGAAGATTGCGGTATTTCTACAGAGTTTTATGCTAACCGCAGAAGAAGTTATGAAGAAATTTTACCCTGGGACCATATAAACAGTGGTATAAAAAAATCATTCCTTATCTCAGAGAACGAGAAAGCCAAAAATGCCGAAACAACAGGTCATTGCCGTCAGCAATGTTCTGCTTGCGGTTCAAATTCATTAAATGGAGGTAAGTGTGATGCGCTCAATAAGAATATGGTTCACTAAAAAAGATTCTTCAAAATATATTTCCCATCTGGATTTAACCCGTTGCCTTATCAGAGCATTCAGAAGAACTGATATACCTCTTTGGTACACTGAAGGTTTTAACCCCCATCCTTATCTTGTTTTCGGTTTACCTCTTCCGTTGGGTGTTGAAGGTTTACGAGAAGTGTTAGACATACGTCTTACTGATGACAATTACACCAATGAAAGAGTCTTAGAAGAGCTTAACAGAGTTACTGTGCCAGGTATCGAATTTTTAGAGGTGGCAGAGCCTATAGAGAAAAATCTTGCTATCAATAAAGCTAAATATACTGTTTCTATTCCCTCGGTAAATGATTCCAGAACGCTTTATTCTAAAATTAAAGAAACAGTAGAAAACGGTAAAATTTTGATTGAAAAGAAAACAAAAAAAGGTTTAATTAAAGAGATTAATGTTTGCGAACACCTGATTGATTTTAATTGCAATTTTGATAATGAATCCTTGAGTTTGTCGTTCATTTTACCTGCAGGAAACGATTTCACCATTAATCCTGTTATGTTTTGCAACGTTTTATTTGAAATGATAGGGGAGTCATCATTGCTTCACAGAATTGTCAGACACAAACTACTTACAAAAGATTTAAAAGAGTTCAGATGAAAAAATTGGCTTTACTTTCAGAGTCAGTATTTTGTTGACATAAGTCGAATGTTGTGTTATATTTTATTAGTTAAAATATGTTTTTAACCAATACATTTTTTTAGGAGAATTATTATGGAAAAACTTTTAGAAATTCTTAAATCTGTTAGAGATGACATTGATTTTGAAAACGAGGATAAACTCATTGATGATGAAATCCTTGATAGCTTTGATATCGTTTCTATCGTTGGTGAATTATGTGATGCTTATGATATCACTATTACTGTTGACGATATGGAGCCCGAAAACTTTAACAGTGCAAAGGCAATCCTTGCATTAGTTGAACGTCTTATTGACGAAATGTAATTTTTCGGGTTTCTGTTTTTGAGGAGATTGATATGCCTTTTACATCATTTAGATTCTTTTTCTTTCTGGCATTAGTAGTTGCGATATATTATATCGTTCCTAAGAAATTTCAATGGGCTGTTCTGTTAACAGCAAGTTACGCTTTTTATCTTTACAGCGGTGTCGATACTGTCTTTTACATGGTCGGAACAACTTTGTTCACCTATTTATCGGCTTTGTTTATGCAGAGTATGCGAAACAAAAACCAGCAAAAAATCGATGCTCTTGGTGATGAATTAACCGTTGAAAAAAAGAGAGAAATGAAAAAAGCGGTTGCCAAGAAAATTCATACAGTTCAAGTTTTAACTGTACTTATAAACCTTGGCACTCTCGCTACTCTTAAATATCTTGATCTTTTTATCGGTGCTGCTAACGATATGTTCACCATTTTCAGATGGGATGCTTCAATTCCGTTTGTTAATTTAATGGTACCGTTGGGACTTTCTTATTATACTTTTAATAGTATCGGGTATCTTATAGATATCGGTCGCGGTAAATATGCTGCTGAAAAACATCTCGGAAAATTTGCATTGTTTGTTTCTTTCTTCCCATCAGTTGTTCAAGGTCCTTTGAACAGATTCGGAGATGTTGGTGTTCAACTTAAAGAATCTCACAAATTAGATTACGATAATTTAAAGAACGGCGCACTTCTTATTTTATGGGGTTTGTTTAAAAAACTTGTAATTGCTGACAGAGTATCAGCTATCGCTGCAACGGTATTCTCTGACGGATTTACAGATTATAATGGTTCCCAAATTTTCTTCGGAGTTTTAGCTTATTCGTTCCAGATCTATGGCGATTTCTCCGGTGGTACTGACATTACTCGCGGTGCTGCGCAGATGTTCGGTATCAATTTACCCATGAACTTTGAAAGACCCTTCTTCTCAATTTCCTTGGCAGATTTCTGGCGTCGTTGGCATATGTCTCTTGGTGCCTGGATGAGAGAATATGTTTTCTATCCTGTTATGCTTTGCAGACCCGTTTCTAATTTAAGTAAGAAAATGCGTAAAAAACACGGCACATATGCAGGTAAACTTGTACCTTCCGTTGCCGCTCCTATGGTTGTTTTCTTCTTGATAGGTATCTGGCATGGCATCACTTCTCAGTATATTGTAAACGGCTTATACAATGCTTTCCTTATTTCCGGAAGCGTTGCGTTGATCCCTGTTTATAAAAAATTAATCGAAAAGTTACACATTAACACAGAAACTTTCAGTTACAGATTGTTCCAGATTTTACGAACTACAACATTGCTCTTTATTTCAAGAATCATTGTTAAAGCGCCTAGTCTTGAAGATGCACTCCTTATGATAAAGGCTTTGTTCACTTCTGTTGATTTAGACTTTATAACTGGTGCCAACGGCGAAATTTATACTTATGGTGTAAGCCAAAAAGAAATGACTGTTCTTATAGTTTCTATTGCTGTATTATTGGTAGTTGGTATTTTACAAGAAAACGGTATAAAAATAAGAGAATCTCTTTCCAAGCAAAATATTATTTTCCGTTGGGGATTAATTCTCCTCCTTATAGCTTTCATTTTGATTTTTGGTGTTTATGGCCCCGGTTATAACGCAAGTAGCTTTATTTATGGTAATTTCTAAGAAAAGGAGTGTTGCACAATGACAAAAAAACAGTTTATTCGCAGCATCGCCTTTTTCTTGGTTGTTGCTTTGATGTTATTCACACTTTGTGATCTGTTTGAAACAGAAGAAACTAAAACATCCAGCAGACGATTCAGCAGATACAGAGCTCTTGTTGATGATACGGTAGATGCTGTCATTTTGGGTACCAGCGGTACAGATCGTTATTGGGTTCCCACACAAGCATATGAAGAACATGGCATTGCTCTTTACCCGCTTGCAACTGATGCTTTTCCTTCCTGGTTGTATATCCATGCAATAGAAGATGCATTGTCCTATCAGGATGTTGAATTATTTTTAATTGATATCAGACCCTTTGGTCAAGATAATATTGATGCTGACACAATGGATGTCAGAGCCAGAAGATATCTTGATGTTGTGTCACCTTTATCGATTAATAGATTTAAAGCAGCTCTAACTACAATAGAAAAGAGAGCTGAAGCTGATAAAACTGCTGAAAAATTTGATTTATCATATTTTTTATCGTTTATTAAATATCACTCAAAATGGGAAGAAGATACTTTCCGTATTGAAAATAATTTAATTCAAAAACCACATGAATATATGGGCTTCTTTGTCAGTCCAAAAGTAACTGTTAAGAGTAGCAAGGTTGCTCCTAAAGCTTACGATCCGAACTACAAACTTCCTTTGGATTCTATCAGCGAGGAAGCTTTGTATGAGTTAATTGATTATATTAAGGAAAATAATATAGAAGTCCTTTTTGTTGACACTCCTCAATCAAGAGGAAAAATCGAAATGGGTAGAGCTAATACAGTTTATGAGATTCTTGAGAAAGAAGGATTAAATTATATCAGCTATTATTCGCAGGATTCTCAAAATTCTTTTACAATTCCGCTTGATGTAAATAATGATTTTTATAATAATGGTCACGTAAATTTTTATGGTGCAACAAAATTTACTGCGCATCTTGCTGAATATATTGATGAAAATTATGATTTACCTGACCGTAGGAATGACCCAGCGGCATCTGCTGAATGGAATGGAGTTCATGATAAATTATTAAAGAGAATCGAACAACTCGAAACATCTAAATAACTATTAAGGTGAAATTTATGAAATCAATTGCATTAAAAATACAAGAATTTGCAAAAACAACACCTGAACAAATTGCTCTTATAATAAATGATGAGAAATGTACTTACGAAGAGCTTGCTAAAATTAACCGAAAAGCTGCTTTGTATCTGCAGAATAAAGGTGTTAAAGCAGGGGACAGAATTGTTGTTGAAGCTGACCATATAATGTCTTACGTATATTTTTGGTATGGTGTTCAGTTATTGGGCGCAACTTTTGTTCCTGTTGAAAAAAGTTCACCGAGCAAACGTATTATAGAGATTGCAGAAGAGCTCGATGCCAAAACAATGGTTACTCTTGAAGCAAGAGAAGATCTCCCTGAAGCTTGGAGTTTAGCTGAAATTATTAAAGAAATTGAAGCTACAGAAGATAATTTTACACCTTGCGAACCCGATCCTGACAGCCTTTCTGAAATTCTTTTCACAACAGGTACAACCGGCAAATCAAAAGGTGTTATGGTTTCATACTCCAATCAGGTTAACATTGCCCTGGCAGGTATTGAAACAACAAACATTAAGTCAGATAATATCTGGCTTATTCCAACTCCTATGAACCACGCTGCTGCATTAAGAAAGGTTCATATTGCTATGGCAGTAGGTAGTACAACTTGCCTTCTTGATGGTTTCAGAAACTTTAAGCAATACTTCAAGACTATTGAAGATCATAAAGTTACATCTTTATATTTGCCCCCATCAGCAATTCATCTTCTTCTTGCTTTCGCTTCGAAGAACTTTGCTGCTCTTAATGACCAAATCCGATTTATCTATTCAAGCTCAACAGCTTATCCGGAAACAGATAAGGAAAAAATGCGTAAATTAATGCCCGATGTTTATATGTACAACTGTTTTGGTTGTTCAGAAGCAGGTGTTGTTTGTACGGATGAGTTCTGTGTTTCCGGTGGTTCACAATATGCATCAAGCGTAGGTAAACCCAACTCATATAGCGAAATCGTTATTCTTGATGAAAACGGTAACGAAATGAAAGATGCATCTGCTGAAAAGCCCGGTCTTATTGCAATCCGTAGTAAATCTGTTATGCAGGGTTATTGGAATGAACCCGAATTAACAGCTCAGGCTATTAAAAACGGTATGCTTGTTATGAGTGACCTTTGCTATTTTGCTCCTAATGGCGAAATCATATTGGTTGGTCGTAGCAATGATACCATTAATCTTGGTGGTTTGAAGGTTGCTCCTGTTGAAGTTGAAGAGGTTGTTATGAGAGCTGACTGTGTTGATGAATGTCTTCTCATTCCTTCAATAAAAGGTGACAATGTATCATTAAAATTATTAGTTGTTCTTGAAGAAGGTAAAGAGCTTGATGAAGCAGAAATCCGCAAGTTAATTACTGAAAATCTTGAACCCTATAAACTTCCCAAGAAAATTGAGGTAATTGATGAAATTATCAAGACCTTTAACGGAAAAATTGACAGAAAACAAATGATTTCTAAATATGCATAAAAGTTTAAATCATCTTTAATCACATCATTGGTTAAAGATGATTTTTTATATTGAAAAAACTATCGCTTTGGAATATAATATTGGAGTAAATTGAAATATAGATTCATATAATTTAGCGGTGATTATTTTGAAAAAACTTTTATTTACCGCTATTTCGATTTTAGTTTCCTTAATGATTTTTATTTATTCTTTTTCTTTTAATAAAAATTATGTTAAAACGGTTAAAAATGCTTCAAACAACCTACCCACAATTATTATAGACCCGGGACATGGTGGTTTTGATGGCGGTGCTATAGCAAACGACGGCACTATAGAAAAAGATATAAATTTAAGTATAGCAACATATCTACAGGAATATTTAGTTATATTTGGCTTTAAAACCGTGATGACACGAGAAAGTGACTCATCAACAGAAGATGAAGGCTTAACAACAATCAGAGAAAAGAAACGTTCCGACATTCATAATCGAATGAAAATTATGGAAGAAACTGATAATTCGCTTTTTATAAGCATTCATCAGAATAAATTCCAAGTTGAAAAATATAGCGGGACCCAGGTGTTTTATTCACCCAAAACCGAAGCAGAAAGTTCAGCATTGGCCCAATATATACAAGATTCGGTTGTGAATACTCTTCAGAAAGATAATACTCGACAGGTCAAAGAATGCGGAACATCTGTTTATTTGATATATAACGCGGTTAAACCCGCTGTATTAATTGAGTGCGGTTTTTTATCTAATTATGAAGAATTGTCAAAATTAAAATCTTCGGATTATCAAAAGAAAATTGCTTTTTGTATAGCAATGGGAATTCAGAATTATGTTTGTAAGGGATGAAAGTAATGGCAAAAACAAAAACTGTTTTTATATGCAACCAATGCGGTTACGAATCGCCTAAATGGTACGGAAAATGTCCTACCTGTGGCGAATGGGATACAATGAATGAGGAACAGATTATAACTGAATCTTCAAAAAAATCCTCTTTAAACAGATCTTCTTCCTATTCAAGCAAAGTTTTATCTCTTTCTAAAATTGATTCAAGTACGGAATTACGTTACAATACCGGAATAGGGGAATTGAACCGGGTATTGGGTGGAGGACTCGTAAAAGGCTCTCTTGTATTACTATCAGGTGACCCTGGTATTGGTAAATCAACTATTCTTTTGCAGATTTGCGAATTGCTTTCCAATAATCTTTCTGTTTTATATGTTTCCGGCGAAGAATCTGCTTATCAGATAAAAATGAGAGCAAAGAGATTGGGTGTAACAAGTGAAGCTTTAGCTATAATGTGTGAAACTGATGCAGAGATAATTTGTGAATACATCCGAACAGAAAAACCCGATATTGTTATGATAGACTCAGTTCAGACAATGAGTATATCTGAAGTTAATTCAACCGCAGGCAGTGTTACTCAAGTAAGAGAATGCACGAATCTCTTTATGCGTACCGCAAAAAATAATGATGTATCTATTATTCTCGTGGGCCATGTAAATAAAGATGGAAATATAGCAGGACCAAAGGTTTTGGAACATATTGTTGATACTGTTTTGTATTTTGAAGGTGAACGTAACCTTACATACAGAATTTTAAGAGCAGCCAAAAATCGATTCGGTTCTACCAATGAAATCGGCGTTTTTGAAATGACTAACAAAGGCCTTATAGAAATCGAAAATCCGTCATTAGCAATGATTTCAGGTAGACCGTTAAATATCTCGGGTACTTGCGTAACTTGCCTTATAGAAGGCTCCAGACCCATTCTCGCTGAAGTTCAGGGTCTTGCTACTACATCAGGATTCGGAAATCCAAGAAGAATGGCTACAGGCTTCGATTATAACCGAATGGCAATGCTCCTGGCTATAATGGAAAAACGTTCAGGTTATTTCTTTGGTAATATGGACTGCTATGTAAATATTGTAGGTGGTCTTCGAGCTGATGAACCTGCAAGTGACCTTGCAGTTGCTTTATCACTTATCTCAAGCTTAAAGGATGCTGTAATTGACAGCTCGACCATTGTTTTCGGTGAAATCGGTCTTGCAGGAGAGATCAGAACCGTTAATAATTGTGAGCAAAGAATTAGAGAGTGCCAAAGGCTTGGTTTTAAAAAATGTATCGTACCGCGCCAGAATTTAAAAAATCTTTCTAAAAGCGAATTTAATAACATTGAGATATTTGGAGTTCGTAATATCAGAGAAGCTTTTGAATGCGCAGTTGATAATATATGATACAAATAATTGAAAAGCCTAATTTACCTCAAAATATAGTTAAGCACGGTTTAATTGGTGAACGATATACCGATGAAATCAAGGAGTTAACCGAAGAAGGTATCGAATGCCTTATTTTAAAAGAAAATCCTTTATTGGATGATGAAATTTCAGCTCACGCAGATATTCTTTCCTTTAATTTTGGTAACGGACAAGTTATAGTAAATGCCAGTGCAATAGGGGAGAGCGAACTAAAAAAACTCGGTATAACCCCATTATTATGCAATAAAAGAATATCTTCACCGTATCCTGCAGACATTCTTTTAAATACTGCGTATATAGGCGATTATATTATTTGCAACACTAAATACACATCAAAAGATATTCTCTGTTTTGCTGATGCTAAAAACCTTAATTTAATAAACACAAAACAGGGCTATGCAAGGTGCAATATTTGTGTTGTAAGTGATAACGCGGTTATAACTGAAGATGAAGGCCTCGCCTGTTTGTTAAAAAAATATCAATTTGATGTTTTAAATATATCAAGCGGTGATGTTTATTTATCAGAACAGCATTATGGATTCCTGGGTGGAGCTTCTTGCAAAATATCAAAAGATAGGATATACTTCAGCGGTAATATAGAAAATCACAGAGATTACGAAGATATTATAAAATTTCTTAATAACCACCATATTAAACCTATTTATAATAAAAACAGAAATTTACGTGATTTTGGCGGTATAATTCAGTTAACTGAAGAAATTTAGAGTGAAATATCAGAAAAAGCGAAAAATCTCGTTTAATCAGTTTTTTTGAAATGAGTAAAGTATCAATTAAAAAATTTCTATTAAATGTATCAAAGAGATATAATTGAAAGGAAAATGTAAAAATGAAAAATCCTGAAAAAAATGCAGTTGCTAAATTAGGTTACACAATTACAATGGTTGTTGTAGCATCAGCAATACTTATTTGTATGAAAAAGTATAAAGACTGATTTTTAAAGCAAAATTTGCTATAAATGTCCATATGGCCATATACTATATTATACGGGCAAGTTAATCCAATACAACTTGCCCTTTGTTCTTTTTCTCTCCCGACTTATACAAAACTTTAATTTTGTCGTAAAGTATTGACTTTTGTTGATAGGTAGATTATAATGTTTACAATAAGAAAATTAGTTGCATTGGGGTTCTACCCTTTTTATTTTTTTATTTAACTTGTTGAAAGTAGGTATAATTTTGAGAAAAGATGATTTTATTGAAGTTTTCCCGCCTTTTGTTTTCGAGTATCTTAACTATAACAGCGTTATTAAAAACCGTTCAGACCTTACTGTTACAGAATACGCCAATGATTTATATACATTTTTCAGATTTTTAAAACAGATTCGTGGTCTTGTTTCCAAAGATACTCCCTTCGAAGAAATTAAAATCAACGATTTAAGTATCGAAACTGTTTCATCCGTAACACTGAACGATGCATATATGTTTTTAGTATATTGTAAAGACAGTCGTGATAACAATGAGCGAACCCGCGCAAGAAAAGCTACAACTCTTCGTATGTTTTATAAGTACCTGACGGTTCAGAAGCGTCTTCTTAAGGAAAATCCTCTTCAGGAATTAGATTCTCCTAAAATCAAAAAGACTCTCCCCAAGTACCTGACGCTTGAAGAGAGCCTGAAACTTCTTGATTCTGTTGATGGAAAATTTAAAGAACGCGATTATTGCATTATTACTTTATTTTTAAATTGTGGTATGCGATTATCTGAGCTTGTTTCATTAAATCTCAGCGATATTCGTTCAAACAACACCATGGTTGTTACTGGTAAAGGCAACAAAGAACGGACAATTTATTTAAATGATGCCTGTATAGACGCAATTAACGCCTATCTCCCCTTCCGTCCTGTTGACCAGGTAAAAGACAAGGATGCGCTTTTTATCAGTCGCCAAAAAACAAGAATCAGTCCTAAAACTGTTCAGTTTATAGTAAAAAACACTCTTGCAAAAGCAGGGTTAAAGGACAGGGAGTTATCAACACATAAATTAAGGCACACTGCCGCAACATTAATGTATCAGCACGGAAATGTTGATGTTCTGGCTATAAAAGAAATGCTCGGTCACGAAAGCCTCAGCACAACACAGATTTATACTCATGTTATGGACGAGCAACTCCAGAAAGCTGCTGCAGCTAACCCTCTGAGCACTGTTAAAGCACCAAAACGTCTGGTTATCGAGGTTACAGATACATCAAAGGACCACAAATAAGGTGCAGAAAACTTTAAAGAATATTGTACTGATTAAAACCCCGATAACTATTGGCAAAATAAGAATTAAATAATTTAAGATATATTCTTTGAAATCATACACATTCCTTTTAATTGAATCCTTACATAAAAGGCAGTTTAATAAAACAAAAGACATATTAACACTTACACAGCAGCATTTTATTAAAATTGCTGCTGTTATTGTATAACAAGGTAAATTAACTAAAAGAAAATAAAATATACCTTTTAGTCCCCAATTTAAAATAATACAAGCGGTTTCTGCGCCAAAAAAAGCACCAAATAAAACTAAAAAAATAAGTATCAAGGGCGTTCCAACTGCTGATAAACCAAATATAAATTCAAAAAAAACAAATAGAAGTAATATAACTAACAAACCTGAAAAGACCGAAAGAAAGCTCCCCTGGCTTTTGGTCGATAAAAAGTTATTTAAAAAATTGAATAATGTATTTTTGAAATCGTCATCACAATTTTTTATTAGTGTTACACCAATTATAATTCCGCAAAAAAATATCGTTGATAAAATAACGGTAATATAATCAAGCTTTAATCTTTTGATATTCTTATTTTTTAAAACAAAACTTCTTTTCAACTTTAATCACCTTTATAATTTTGTATTCGCCGCAGTAATCCCGCCTAAAAAGCCCCCTGAAAGTGTTAGCAAAAAGACGAGAAGAATGTTACCTGATATGTTAAAAGCGTTTATAGCGCAAATTAACAGAAAAACAAGAGCACTATACGGCAAAGATGATATTATACCTGTTAAAAATCCACGACCTCTCACCTTTTTATAAACAGAAACAGCGCAAACAAAGCTACCAAAAATTATAAATAAATATATTAAATAATACATAGCCTGGTTATCAAAGTTGAATTTATACATTATTAGAGCAGTGCATATAAATAAAACGCTGAACAGACCAAAACCTTTGCTAACTCCGATAATATATGGTTTTATCGACTTTATAAAATTTTTATCATTATTTTTTTTAGGCATAAAAAACCTCCGCATATCTTTTTGTACAAGATATGCGGAGTAAAAATTTATTATGATTATTCTTCAGTTTTTTCTTCTGCCATTTTTGCTTCTTCTTCAGCTTTGATTTCGTCAGCAGCACCGATATTTTCAACTTTTTTAGTCTTTTTGGATTTGCCGTTAACAGCTTTATCAATAGCAGCTTTTTCGCTCTGAGCTTTTTTAGCATCTGCAGCAGCTTTTCTTTCTGCTTCCATACGCTCATTAGCAGTGTTATTAGTCTGAATAGCCCAACGCTGGAATTTCATTTTTACTCTGTCTGCACCTGTTTCGAGAACAATGCTGTCTTCTTTAACAGTAACAACTCTACCCATAATACCGCCGATTGTTGTGATTTCATCACCGATCTGAATAGTATCACGCATCTGCTGTTCTTCTTTTTGTTTTTTCTTCTGGGGGCGAATCATTACAAAGTACATAACTGCGAATAAGCCAACCATAAGAATAAGTGACATGGGGTTACCACCTGGATTACCGCCTTCGCCGGCTGCAGCAGCACCGCCACCTAAAAAAGAATCAAAAATTGATAATGTAATAAAATTCATAATTTTATCCTCCAAAAAATTCATACCTGCATATTATACCTTTGAAAGCAAAATTATACAAGTCTTTTTTACAATTTTTTAAAATAATTTATATTCTCGTATCAAGCAAATCAACGTATTTGTCCTTAAACTCTGTAAACGTGCCATTATCGAGCTCATCACGGATTCTCTGCATAAGGTTATTGTAGAAATAAAGGTTATGAGTAACTGCAAGACGCATTGCAAGTATTTCTTTAGCCTTAAACAAATGATGAAGGTATGCTCTTGAATGCTTCTGACAAGTGGGGCAGTTGCACTCTATATCAATAGGAGTATCATCTTTGGCATATTTGGCATTATTAAGATTAATTATTCCGTTCCAGGTAAATAAATGTCCGTGACGGGCATTTCTGCTAGGCATAACGCAATCAAAAAGGTCAACTCCCCTGCTGACACCCTCAATAATGTTACCGGGTGTACCAACACCCATTAAATAACGGATTTTATCTTTGGGAGCAAAGGGCTCAACTGCAGAAATAATGCGATACATATCTTCTTTTGGTTCACCCACCGCAAGGCCTCCGATGGCATAACCATCAAGGTCTAATTCTGCAATTTGTTTCATATGTTCAACGCGCAAATCGTCATAGGTTGCACCTTGATTTATGCCGAAAAGAAGTTGATTTTTATTTAAAGTATCAGGAAGAGAATTTAATCTTTCCATTTCATTTTTGCAACGAACTAACCATCTTGTTGTTCTTGCGATAGATTCTTTAGCGTATTTATATTCAGCAGGGTTTTTCATGCATTCATCGAAAGCCATAGCAATTGTTGAGCCTAAATTGGACTGAATCTGCATACTTTCTTCAGGACCCATAAAGATTTTTTTGCCGTCAACATGGGAATTGAAGGTTACACCCTCTTCTTTAATTTTGCGAAGACTTGCAAGAGAGAACACCTGAAACCCACCGCTATCCGTAAGAATAGGTCCGTCCCAACCTGTGAATTTATGTAAACCGCCTAATTCCTTTATGAGCTTGTCACCGGGGCGAACGTGCAAATGATAAGTATTGCAAAGTTGAACCTGGCAGTTGATATCTTTTAAGTCATAGGCAGATAAACCGCCCTTTATAGCACCGCAGGTGGCAACATTCTGGAAAGCAGGAGTCTGAACTGTACCGTGAACGGTTGTAAACTCACCACGCCTTGCAGTACCCTCTGTTTTAATTAATTTAAACATAAAATTACCTCATTACAAAATCAACATACAATCGCCGAAGGAAAAGAAGCGGTATCGTTCTTCAACTGCTTCTTTATAGGCTTTTAAGGTCTTATCGTAGCCATAAAACGCAGAAACAAGCATAATTAAAGTGCTTTCTGGCAAATGGAAATTCGTCAATAAACCGTCAATACATTTAAATTCATAACCGGGGTAAATGAAAATATCTGTATTTCTGTCATCTTCTCTTATTTCACCGCAGAATGTGCCTACACTTTCGAGGGTTCTGCAGCTTGTTGTACCAACAGCAATTACTCTACCACCGTTTTTCTTTGTTTCATTTATCAATTCAGCGGTTTCTTTGGGCAAATGGTAATGCTCTGAATGCATCTGATGGCCTTCAATTTTTTCTGCCTTAACGGGTCTGAATGTACCTAAACCAACGTGAAGTGTTACATAACCGATTTTTACACCTTTGTTTTTGAGTTTTTCAAGAATTTCTTCAGTGAAATGAAGACCTGCAGTAGGTGCTGCGGCAGAGCCTAATTCTTTTGAATAAACTGTCTGATATCTTTCTTTATCCTCAAGTTCCTCTGTAATATAATGAGGAAGAGGCATCTGACCGATTTTATCAAGAATATTAAAAATATTATCACTTTTATCGTAAAAGAAACGAACAATTCTGTTGCCATTAGGAAGAACTTCTTCAACTTTTGCAGAAAGTATTCCGTCGCCGAAAGTAAACTCTGTCCCCTCTTTAGCTCTTTTGCCCGGTCCTGCAAGGGTTTCCCACAAATCATTTTCAATTTGCTTTAATAAAAGGAACTCTACAACCGCACCGGTTTCCTTTTTTACACCATAAATTCGAGCAGGAAGAACACGGGTATTATTAAGAATTAAACAGTCACCAGACTTAAAATAATCGCCGATATCATAGAAATACTGATGCTGAATTTCATCACTTTCTTTTGAAAGAACCATCATTCGTGAACTGTCACGAGGCTCGAGGGGGTGCTGGGCTATAAGCTCTTCAGGTAAATCATAGTAAAAATCAGATTTGTTCATAGTAATTCCTTTGTCATTTCCTTAATATACATAAAATAAATGCTTTAAAATCATTGACTAAATTTTTAGTTAATGGTATTATATATAATCGTTAAAAAGCGGATTCTATTATAATTCATTTATAACGCATTTACAAGTATTTTTTTACAATACGGAGGTTACTTATGAAAAAGTACAAAGTTGGTATTATCGGTGCAACAGGTATGGTTGGTCAGAGATTTGCTCTCTTACTTGCAGACCACCCCTGGTATGACGTAACAGTTCTCGCTGCATCATCACGTTCAGCAGGTCAGAGCTACAAAGAAGCTCTCGGTGACCGTTGGTGCATGGAAGAGCCCACACCTGCAAAATATCTTGATATGACTGTTCTTGATGCAGAAAAAGATATTGAGAAAATTGCTGCTGAAGTTGATTTTGTGTTCTGCGCAGTTAATCTTTCAAAAGCTGAAACAAAAGAACTTGAAGAAAAATATGCAAAGGCAGAATGCCCCGTTGTTTCCAATAACAGCGCTCACAGAATGACTCCCGACGTTCCTATGGTTGTTCCGGAGCTTAACCCCGAGCATATCGAAGTTATTCATTCCCAGAGAAAGCGTCTTGGCACAAAGCGCGGATTTATTGCTGTTAAATCCAACTGCTCTTTGCAGTCTTATGTTCCTGCTCTCTTCCCCCTTCACGATAAATACACAGTTAAAGATGTTGTTGTTTGCACATATCAGGCAATTTCAGGTGCAGGTAAAACCTTTGAAAGATGGCCCGAAATGGTTGACAACGTAATTCCCTTTATCGGTGGCGAAGAAGAGAAGAGCGAAAAAGAGCCTCTTAAGCTTTGGGGTAAAATTGTTGGTGACGAAATTGTTTCCGCAACAGAACCTCATTTCACAGCTCAGTGTATTCGTGTTCCCGTTTCTGATGGTCACATGGGCGCAGTTTTTGTAAGATTCGAAAATAAACCTGAAAAAGAAACTATGATTGAAATGTGGAAGAATTTCAAAGGCAGAGCACAGGAGTTGGAGCTTCCCTCTGCTCCCAAGCAGTTCCTTCACTATTTCGAAGAAGACAATATGCCCCAGACAAAGCTTCATAGAAATCTTGAAAACGGTATGGCAGTTTCTATCGGTCGTCTTCGTGAAGATTCTCAGTATGATTATAAATTCGTATGCCTTGCTCACAATACTCTTCGCGGTGCTGCAGGCGGCGCAGTTCTTCTTGCAGAGCTTCTCTGTGCAGAAGGTTATATGGATTAATAATAATTTTAACAAATTCTTATTTTGGAGGTTTTCGCTGTGAAAAAACCTATTTTCACGGGTGCCGGTGTTGCTATTGTAACACCATTCAAAGACGAGGATTTAAAAATCAATTTCCCACTTTTTGAGGAAATAATCGAAAACCAGATACAAAACGGTACAGATGCAATTGTTGTTTGCGGAACAACAGGCGAAAAATCAACCCTTGTTTATGACGAGCACGTTGAAGCAATTCGTACAGCGGTAAAAGTTACAAACGGCAGAATACCCGTAATTGCAGGCACAGGCAGTAACGATACAGTTCACGCTGTTAAGCTTTCCAATGATGCTGAAAAATGCGGTGTTGACGGTCTTTTAATGGTTACCCCATATTACAACAAAGCATCTCAGGATGGACTTATAGAGTCATATACTTATATTGAAAAGCGTGTTTCAACACCTATTATTCTTTATAATGTACCATCAAGAACGGGAGTTAATATCAAACCCGAGACTTATCTCGAGCTTTCAAAACTTCCCCTTATAAACGGTGCTAAAGAGGCAAGTGGCGACATTTCCGCTTTTGCTAAAACTGTTGCTCTCTGCGGTGATAACCTTAATTTCTATTCAGGTAATGATGATCAGATTACAGTTTTCACTGCTTTAGGCGCAAAGGGTGTTATTTCCGTTCTTTCAAATATTGCTCCTAAACTCACTCACGATATTGCAATGTTAGGTATCGAGGGTAAGACAAAAGAAAGTGCTGAGTTACAGTTAGAATATATAGATTTATGTAACGCGCTTTTCTGCGATGTTAACCCCATTCCCGTTAAGGCGGCAATGTGTATGATGGGTATTGATGTTGGCAGATGCAGAATGCCCCTTTCCCCTCTTAACGAGGCCAATACAAAGCTTCTTCAATCCGTTTTGAAAAAACATAATATGATTTAAAAATTGCAGGGGCGGTCTTTACCGTCCCGCAATTAATATAGTAAAGGACGTTAGTTATGACAAGAATACTTTTAAGCGGTTGCTGCGGAAAAATGGGAAGAAATGTTGTTTCAGCAGTTAATTCCCGTAAGGATTGCGAAATTGTTGCAGGTATTGATATAGTTGAAGATAATTCAATTGGTTTTCCCGTTTTCCAGAATTACGGCGAGATAAATATAAAAGCTGATGTTATAATCGACTTTTCAAACCCTGCTTTACTTTCCGATATGCTCCAATATGCTAAATCAACTAATACAGCTGTGGTTCTTGCAACTACAGGTCTTTCCGATGAGCAGATTGCAGAAGTTGAAGCTGCATCAAAAGAAATTGCTGTTTTCTTCTCCTATAATATGTCTTTAGGTGTAAGCCTTCTTTGCGAGCTTTCAAAAACTGCTGCAAAAATTCTTGGTACAGATTTCGATGTTGAAATCGTTGAAGCTCATCATAATCAAAAGATTGACGCACCCAGCGGTACTGCTATTATGCTTGGCAATGCAGTTAAAGAAATGATGCCTGATGCATATTTTGAATATGACAGATACTCTAAAAGAGAAAAACGTCATACAAATGAAATCGGTATTCATTCCGTTCGCGGCGGTACAATCGTTGGTGAGCACGAAGTGATTTTCGCAGGTAATGACGAAATCGTCAAGCTTTCTCACAGCGCCCGTTCAAAAGCAATTTTCGCTCAAGGTGCAGTAAATGCCGCAGCTTTCCTTAACGGAAAAGAAAACGGAATTTATAATATGAGCGACCTTGTTAATGCATAATAAATAACAAATAAAAAACCTTGCTACGTTGTGTAGCAAGGTTTAATTTTATTATTAATAAGCTTTACCCCAATATACCATTTGCTTTGCAGGTTTACCGCAACAAACGCATACATCAGAAAGATTTTCTTGTTCGAAAGGAATGCAACGAGAGCCAACGCCTGTAAGCTCTTTAACCTTATCTTCACATTCTTCTTCACCGCACCACATAGCTTTAACGAAACCGTCACCGTTTTCATTAAGCTTTGCATTGATTTCATCAATTGATGTACATGCGAATGTGCGTTTATTCTGATTAGCAAGAGCTTTATTATAAATTGCTTCTGCGTAATCCTTAAGAGTAGCGCTGAGGCTTTCTTCAAGGTTATCAAGAGAAACAAAGATTTTTTCTCTATTATCACGTCTTACAAGAACACATTGGTTATTCTCAATATCTTTGGGACCGATTTCAAGACGAACAGGAACACCCTTCATCTCATATTCAGCAAATTTCCAACCGGGAGAGTTATCAGAATCATCAACCTTAACTCTGAAGATTTTGCTGAGGCGGTCGCGAAGCTCGTAAGCTTTATCAAGAACACCGGGCTTATGCTGAGCAATAGGAAGAATTACAACCTGAATAGGTGCAACATCGGGAGGAAGAACAAGACCGTTATCATCACCATGAGACATAATAAGTGCACCGATAAGACGAGTTGTGCAACCCCATGAGGTCTGGTGAACATAAGTGAGTTTATTTTCTTTATTCTGATATGTCATATTAAATGCTCTTGCAAAGCCGTCACCGAAATAGTGTGATGTTGCTGCCTGAAGAGCTTTACCATCATGCATAAGTGCTTCAATAGCATAAGTTGCTTCTGCACCTGCGAACTTGTCGCTTTCGGTCTTTTTACCTTTAACAACGGGCATACAAAGGGATTTTTCACAGAAATCAGCGTATACATTAAGCATCTGCTCTGTTTCTGCAACAGCTTCTTCGGCAGTTGCGTGAACTGTGTGACCCTCCTGCCACAAGAATTCTCGTGTTCTGAGGAAAGGACGAGTTGTTTTTTCCCAGCGAACAACGCTGCACCACTGGTTATAAAGCTTGGGCAAATCTCTGTGAGACTGAATAATTTTAGCATAATGCTCACAGAAAAGAGTTTCAGAGGTAGGTCTTACACAAAGCTTTTCTTCTAATCTCTCACTACCGCCGTGAGTAACCCATGCAACCTCGGGAGCGAAACCTTCAACGTGGTCTTTCTCCTTCTGCAAAAGGCTTTCGGGAATAAACATAGGCATATATACATTTTCGTGACCTAATTCTTTAAATCTTGTATCAAGAATTCTCTGAATATTTTCCCAGATAGCATAGCCATAAGGACGGATAATCATACAGCCTTTAACACTTGAATAGTCAACAAGGTCTGCCTTTTTAACAACATCAGTGTACCATTGAGCAAAATCAACTTCCATAGAAGTGATTGCTTCAACCATTTTTTTCTGTTCTGCCATTTTTTCTTCCTCTTTATAATTATTTATTTTCTTCAATATACTTAACTAAATCGCCAACTGTTCTGATTTTTTCAAGGTCTTCATCATCAAAGGGCATTTCCACCTCAAAAACATCCTCAACAGTCATTCCTAAATCAACAAGGTCAATTGAATCAACACCTAAATCTTCCATAAGATTAGCTTCAAGTGTTACACATTCCTCGTCTATTTCAAATTCATCGCAGATTAACGCTCTAAGCTTTTCAAAAACCATAATAACCTCCGAAAATAGATTTGAAGATTTAACCTATAAATTGTATTAATTTTATTAAGGTTTGTCAATAGAAAACCTAATTATTCTTTAGTTTTAAATATATTTTTATATTCATCTAACACAACAGGTGCAATAATGTTATACACAAGCACATTCCCACCTGCTTTAATTAAGTTGAAAGCAACACAGACGCCTAAAAAGCCATTGATAAATCCTGTGAAATCAAGGTTCATAAATACTGATGTGAGCCAAATATTCATCGGAATCATTACAAGCACAACAACAATTACTCCGCAGACACCTGAAATAACTTTGCCCTTAATGCCACTTATTTTCTTCTTAATAAAATAGAGTGTCAATATCATAAGACCTGATGAAAGAAAATGCATTAAAAAGCCGATTATACCACTTGAAGCGCTAACAGTAAGAGTTTGGACAAGGCAAACAACAAAAAGGCTTACAAGGGCATATACAGGCCCTAAAATAGCAGAGCAGACAAGTATTGGAACATCGGCAAACTCCATTTCATAAAAGGGTGCAGAGGGAAAAATCGGGAAACGGATTGTTACCATAAGCACAAGGGAAAGAGCTGCCAAAACAGCTGCAGTAGTGAGTCTTTGAAGCTTCTGTTTGTTTGTGTAATTAGTTTTGTTTTTCATAAAAACCAACCTTTCAATAAAAAAATCGCCCCGAAAGACTCAGGGCGAAAATAAAAGGTTTCAATTTAAGATTAATTATAAAATCTTTTGAAATCTTCTTTCATCCGGACTATACCGTCGGTTTGGGAATTTCACCCAATCAATCGCAAAGCGACTCGCAGACTTTACTGCCGGTGGGGACTTGCACCCCGCCCTGAAGTTTCGTAAGTATATGATAATCTCAAAAACCACATTTGTCAATAAAAATACTAAACAAATATATAAGTCTTTTAATGTTCAATGTGTTGACTTTCCATCTTTAATATAATATACTTATATATGTATGAAATTTTATATTAAATAATATTTTACATAGGAGTTTTAACAATGGGAATTTATGAAGAATTAGTTGCTCGCGGACTTATCGCGCAGGTTACAAATGAAAGCGAAATCCGTGAAATGATAAATGCAGGTAAAGCTAAATTCTACATCGGTTTTGACTGTACTGCAGACAGTCTTACTGCAGGTCATTTTATGGCACTTACACTTATGAAACGTCTTCAGATGGCAGGTAATAAGCCTATCGCTCTTATCGGCGGCGGTACAACAATGATTGGTGACCCCTCCGGCAGAAGTGATATGAGAAAAATGCTTACAAAAGAAGATATCGACCACAATGCAGAATGCTTCAAACGTCAGATGGAGCGATTCATTGAATTCGGCGAAGGCAAAGCACAGATGGTTAATAACGCTGACTGGCTTCTTAACCTTAACTATGTTGAGCTTCTTCGTGAAGTTGGCGCTTGCTTCTCTGTTAACAATATGCTTCGTGCTGAATGCTATAAACAAAGAATGGAAAATGGTCTTTCATTCCTCGAATTCAACTATATGATTATGCAGAGCTACGATTTCTACTACCTCTTCAAGCATTATGGTTGCAATATGCAGTTCGGCGGTAATGACCAATGGAGCAATATGCTTGGCGGTACAGAGCTTATTCGCCGTAAATTAGGCGAAGACGCTCATGCTATGACTATTACCCTTCTTACTGACTCACAGGGCAAGAAAATGGGTAAAACTGCAGGTAACGCTGTATGGCTTGACCCCAACAAAACATCTCCCTACGAATTCTATCAGTATTGGAGAAACGTTTCTGATGATGACGTTCTTAAATGCATCAGAATGCTTACCTTCCTTCCCCTCGAGCAGATCGATGAAATGGATAAATGGGAAGGCAGCGAACTTAACAAAGCAAAAGAAATTCTTGCTTTCGAGCTTACAAACCTCGTTCACGGCGAAGAAGAAGCAACCAAAGCTCAAGAAGCTGCAAGAGCAGTTTTCAGCGGTGCAGGTAACGCTGACAATATGCCCTCAACAGAGCTTTCAGCAGAAGATTTCTCTGCAGACGGACTTGGTGTTATTGACGCATTATGCAAAGCAAATCTCTGCCCCTCTCGCGGTGAAGCAAGACGTCTCATTCAGCAGGGCGGCGTTAGCGTTGATGATGTTAAAATTACAGACCCCATGTATATCATTCCTCTTTCTGATTTTGAAAAGGGTTATGTAATCATCAAAAAAGGTAAAAAAGTCTTCCACAAGATTGTTAAATAAGCAATATGAGTAAGTTATATAAGGCTTATATATCTTCTTACCGAATGGACACTCCCGATTGGGAAAACTATTTAAAATATGCAGGAGATATTTATAACTCTCCTCAGCTTCAGCAGTTAAGCGGTTTCGAGCAACATTTCAAAATCAACCGACTTCAGCATATACGTAGTGTTGCATATTTAAGTTTTCTCGTATCAAGAAAATTAGGTCTTGATTATGAAAGCACCGCCAGAGCGGCAACAATGCACGATTTGTTTTATTACGATTGGCGAGAAGATGATTTAAGTCACAAACTACACGGTTACAGACACCCCGGTACCGCATTAAAAAATGCCTACTACCTTTGCGGAACTTTAAATAAAAAAGAAGAAGACATAATAAAAAAACATATGTGGCCTTTAACAGTTGTCCCTCCGAAGTATCTTGAAAGCTTCGTTGTAACTTCTATGGACAAATACTGCGCCACTATTGAAATGATTTACTCTTCTTCCGAAAAATATCGCAAAAAGTTCCACAGTCTGACCGGAATAGGCGGTGAAGAATGACAATTTCAGATTATAGTGTATTAGATTATATCTTCTATTTCTTCTTTTACAGCTTTATTGGTTGGTTTTTTGAATCCTGCTATTGTTCAATCCGTCCTAAAAAATGGATTAACAGAGGCTTTTTAAGAGGTCCTATCTGCCCTATCTACGGCACAGGCGGTCTTGTTATGATGATTTGCCTGCTCCCCTTAAGGCACATAACTGAAAACCTCTATATAAATGAGCTTTTGATTTTTGTTGCAGGTGCAATTCTCTGCGATGTAGTTGAGTTTATGACAAGCTATATTATGGAAAAGCTTTTCAACGCTCGTTGGTGGGATTATTCCAACAAGAAGTTTAATATACAAGGCAGAATTTGTCTTACCCACACTTTCTATTGGGGCACTTGCTCCTGCCTTTTCGTGTTCATTTTAGAGCCGATTATGAACCTTTACATTGTAGGTCAGGTCAGTGAAAGCTCAAGAAACATTTTAACCTATATTTTCTTGACTGTGTTCGCCTTTGATTTACTTGATACTGTTATTCATGCTCTCGGTATTCGTAGTTTTTCAAAAACATTTATGAAAATTTCCGAAGAAATCAGTGAATTTGCAATTCAGGTATATACAACCATCGGTGGTAAATCCGAAAACGAATCGGAAGCCTTGAAGAAAGAGCTTAACGACAAGTTCAATGAATTGAACACTAAATATGAAAATTTTAAAAACGATTTTCTGAATTTAAAGGGTAAATCGAAGAAAAGATTGTTTAAAGCATTCCCCTTCTTAAAGGACGGAATGGCAAAACAAGATAAATTGATAGAAGATTTATTGGCAGATTTAAAAGATAAAATCACAAATTATATAAACAAATAAAATTACGGAGGGTTTTTTATGAGTTTGAAACACGCTTATTACAGAGCATACCAGAAAACAATGAAATTTGCGGTTAATTTTATGGATTGGACTCCCCCGAAGCTTGTTAAGGGTGCAGGTTCAGTAAAAGAATTACCCAAAATTGTTAAAAGCGAAGGCGTAAGCAATGTCCTTGTGGTAACAGATAAAGGTCTTATGGGATTAGGACTTCTCAATCCTTTATTTGAAGCTCTTGAAGCAGAAGGCATCAAGTATTCTGTATTTGACAGCGTTCAGCCCAACCCCACAATTTACAACGTTGAAGACGCTCTCAAGATGTATAAAGAAAATGGATGCGAAGGCTTTATTGCTTTCGGTGGCGGTTCACCTATGGACTGCGCTAAAGTTACTGCAGCAAGAGTTGTTAAACCCAAACAAACTCCCTCTGATATGAGAGGCGTTCTTAAAGTTTTAAAGAAACTTCCCCCCTTCTTTGCAGTTCCCACAACAGCAGGTACAGGTTCAGAGTGCACAATCGCGGCAGTTATCTCCAACCCCGACACTCATGAAAAGAACTCCATTATGGACCCTGTTCTTCGTCCTAAATACGCTATTCTTGACCCTGAGCTTACAGTTGGTCTTCCTCCTCACATCACTTCAACAACAGGTATGGATGCTCTTACACACGCTGTTGAAGCTTACATAGGCCATAGCAACACAAAGCAGACAGAAAAGGATGCAATTATTGCTACAAAGCTTGTATTTGAAAATATCGAAACAGCTTACAAAGACGGCAAGAATGTTGAAGCAAGAGAAAATATGCTTGTAGCTTCCTTCCATGCAGGTCTTGCATTCACAAGAGCTTATGTTGGTTATGTTCATGCTATTGCTCATAACCTTGGCGGTATGTACAACATTCCTCACGGTCTTGCAAATGCAGTAATCCTCCCCTATGTTCTTGATTATTTCGGCGAAAGTGCTTACAAGAGACTCGCTGAACTTGCAGACGTTGCAGGCGTTTCCGGAGCAGCGCAAGGCGAACGCGACAAAGCTAAAAACTTTATTGCAGCTATA
This sequence comes from Acutalibacteraceae bacterium, assembly GCA_045542535.1. Taxonomy (GTDB): domain Bacteria; phylum Bacillota; class Clostridia; order Oscillospirales; family Acutalibacteraceae; genus DTU089. Next base: position 110,791 of record JAZQLF010000036.1, read on the forward strand.
AGAAAGCTCAACGAAAATATGGGTATTCCTGATAAGTTTGAGCAGATTAAAGACGAAGATATTCAGCTTATCGCAGAACGCGCACTTATGGAAGGCAACCCCCTCTACCCCGTTCCCAAGATTATGGATTTAGAGGATTGCAAAGCAATTATTAAAAAATTACAGAAATAAATTAACAAATAAATAAACAATAAAAATAACAGTTTCCTGAATTAACAGGAAACTGTTATTTTTTATTTAGATAAAATTTTGTTGACGAGAAGTTGGTAGTCGTCGGTGCTCAACTCCCAGTCACCGTTCATATCGGCAGCAACAGTATCATCAGTATCAATTAAATCTTCATACTCATTATAATAGAAATACACACTGTTAAATCTTGCCGCATCTAACACATCAACAGTACCATCGCATGTCAAATCACCGCGCATTATTTCCGTGAAACTACATAACAAATCGTTATCGTAATACAGTTTAATTTTGGTACCGGTTCCAAACCCTTGAGCACTTCCGCTATCAAATGAAGGTGTTACATTCAACTCAAACCCCTCAATAGCTGAAATAAGATCAAATTCATTTAAACAAGCTGATTTATCTGTATAAATATAATCGCCAGAACAACTTGTACCTTCAGAACACTCAATAACATTATCAACTACTACAACAAGTTCACTTCTTAATTTATGTACTTTACCATTTTCAGTAGAAGTTGCAACACAATAAATAAAGTTATCTTCAACTTCACTCAAATTTTGTGTATTGATTGGCTTTTCATCAGAAAAATCAGACTCACTTGCAGAATACCATTGATAATCAAGATTATCAAAGCCAATCACTTGAAACTCATCAAAAAATTCATCTAAAACATTCCAAGATTTATAAATGTAGTTGAAATCAACTGTACTTATTGTTGCATTCTCTGAATTATAAGGTAACCAACCTAAATCGCATCTCTCAGAATACTCAAGCACTGGTGTGCCTTCAACTGCAATTACTTTCGAAGAAATATCATCACAACAATCAATTGATTTAACAACAGAACCTATAAGAATATATTCCTTAGATTCGGGTAAATCATAAATTTCTTCGATAACCGGAAATTTTGCAAAAGTTAAGTTCACATTGCTAAAGGAATTCTCATGAGCAACCTTTAATTTTTCAAATACAACAGAATGAGTAGCGCTACTACTTGTATTTTTAGTTTTTGTAATTGAATATGCACCTAATTCTTCAGCTAAATCGGATATATCAGTATCTCCCACTTTTAAAGCAGTACAATTATAAAAAGCATAATCCTTTAGCACCTTAAGATATGGTATATCAATTGAAGTTAAGTATTTGCAGTTTTCAAATGCATGTTCACCAATAACTTCTGCATCATATAAAACCACATTTTGTAAGTAAGAGCAGTTGGCGAAAAATGAAGCCGGAACCTCTTTAACACCACCCCATGAAAAACTGTTAGCTACACACGAACCGCCAAGTGAACTCCCACCATACAAAGAAGTTGCACTGAGATTTGGCATATCATAAAAATCAAATTCTTTTATAGAACTGCATCCAACGAAAACACCAACGCCTAATTTAGTGGGGCTATCCATTACGACACTTGTAAGACCTGAATATCTAAAAGCATAGTCACCTATTGACTCTAAAGCAGAAAAATCAAAAGAAGTTAAATGTCTACAGCTTTCAAAAGCATATTTGCCGATTCTCTGTAACGAATCAAAAGAAGTTTTAGATAAATCGGTATAAGCAAAAGCACTATTACCAATATCAGTAACGGAATCTAATGAGATCGTATTAAGATTTGAGCAACCATAGAAGAATTTATCCGGAATTATTTCAATAGAATCCATTGATACGCTTATAAGAGAATCACAATTATTGAATACATTATCAGGAGCAACTGTGAGAGAATCCATAGAAATACTTTCCAAGTTTGTATTTCCCGAGAATGTATAATTGTAATCATCAAAAGTAGGAATTTCTTCTAGCTTATTAAAGCTAAGTGTCTTTATAGCAGAGCACCCATTAAATATATCCTTACCAATTGAAGTTGCATTATCTAACTTAACAGTTTCAAGAACAGAACATCCGGCAAACGCCATATCCGAAACCGAAATAACCGCGGGGAATTCTGCTATAGAAATAGTTGTTCCGTTAAAAGTTGATTCAGGTATTTCGGTTATTGAATCAAGAGAAATATTTTCAACATTCTTGAACTGACAAAACATATATTGCGGCACTTGAGGAAGCGAGTTTGCAGAGAAACTCTTAAGAAGTGGCCAAAGGTTTTCAAGGGTATTCAATTCTGAAAAATCAAGACCTTTTACACTTTCAGCGCCGTCAATTGATAATGATTTCAATTTAACACAACCATAGAGCGTGTTTAAATCGAATTCATCTATGCTTCCGGCTGAAAAATCAGTGATATTTGAGCAACCAAAGAAAGCTAAATCACCTATTGATTCAGTAGAAGTCAGGTCAATATTAGTTAACCTCAAACAACCTCTGAAGCATTCTTCACCAATTGATGTGGCACCCGAAACAATAACGTCAGCAACACCACTGTTTTTAAATGCTTTGTTACCGATTGTTTCAGCAGATTCTATATTTACATTTCTTAAATTTTTGCAATTCTCAAAGGCACTATCTTGCAAAGATGTTATTCTGTTTGCAGTAAAGTTTACTAACTCAGGGAATTGAGAATATGTAAAATCAGAGCTCCCTGATTTTGTTATGCTATATGCGCTATCCAATGAAAGCGTTTCCAACAACGCAACACTGTTATCTAAAACATCAAAATCAAAGCTTTCAAGAAGATTTGCTTCAAATGAAGTAATGTTATCACACTCAGAAAAAGCAAACTCACCAATATATGTAGCTTCAGGTAACAAAACCTCAGTTAAAATATCGCAATTATAGAAGGCATATTCCCCTACTTCCGAAACTCCGCTTAAATCAACCGAAGTAACGCTTGAGTTATAGAAAGCATATTCGCCAACTTTTTTTAAGTTAGTGAAAATCAAATCTGTTAATTTACTATTTTTGAACATATTTTCAGGAACCACTTCAAGAAGCGGCATACTGAACATATCTAATTTGGGAAAATAATTATGTAAACCCGAAAACTCATTTGAAGTATCATATGAAATCGTTTTTACTTTCTCAAAAGATATTGATTTAATATCTGGAGAATCTAAAAACATACCAAAATCAACACTATCAAGATTATTAAAAGATATTTCAACCAAATCCGGACAACAGCCAAATGCATTTTCTCCAACATAAGTTGCATTATCAAAAACAGCATTTTCTATTTTAGTATTATAAAATGCATTTGAACCAATTGTTTCAACACTATCAAATGAAATATCTGTAAGAGCTGTGCAATTTTTAAAAGCGTCGTCAGGTATTAATAGCAAACTATTAGCACTAAAAGACTCAAGAGTTTCCACCCCCTTAAAGGCAGCGCCACTCAAATTGGTAAGAGAATCAAATTCAAAAGAAATAATATTATCGCAGCCTGAAAAAGCACCTTGACCAATATTAGTAACCCTTGGACATGATAAAAACTTTAAGTTTTTACAATCTAAAAAAGCTTCTTCGCCAATTGTTAGTGCATTATTCAACGATATTTCAGTAACTGTTGAGTTGCAGAATGCTCTTTTTGAAATATTAGTGAAAGAATTGACACCGACAATCTCAAGTGAGCTTGTGTTTTCGAAAGCAGATTCGCCTATATCTGTTAAAACAGTGAATACAAATGAACTTAAATTGCTGCAATCATAAAAAGCGAAATCGCCAACCGAAGTTAATTTATCAGAAACAACGCATTTTAACGCTGTACAACCCTTAAAAGCATTGTTACCAACAGAAGTTACAGCTTTAATACGAACGAACTTAAGATTTGTGCAACCTGCAAAAGCATTATCAGGTATCGAAGTTGCATATGCAGGCAATGCAATGCTGGTAATATTGGTATTACCTTTAAAAACATCCTCTGCAACAGATTTAATTCGAACAGCATTAACCATGTTCGGAAGAACAACATCAGTATCTGTACCTGTATATGCAGTTAAAACACCGTTTGAGTCAACGGTAAAAATAGATGTGTCAGTCGGTGGTCTTCTTGTATATGTATACCCAACTGTAGTACTCCTGTTGGAGCCTTTTGAAATTGTAAATGCAAAAACACTTAAATCGTGATTAACGGCTATTGGTTCAGTATAAAGATGATATTCACCTTCACTCATCATTGAGGTTCGGTAGTAAATTTCAGCCTCTTCATCCTCGCAAGTGATTTCAAGCTCAAAAGGGTCGCTGAAAAGAGATTTAGTGTAACTGAAAACCGGATTGGTACTTGGTTCTTTTTCTTTTGTGAGATATTCAGCGTAAATATAGTTAACACTCGTGGTTGTAGTTATACAAGGTTTGCCATTATTATATAAAGCTGATTCAATTTCACTGCGTGAATATTCCGGAAATTGCAAAAGAAGATAAGAAACTGCAGCAGAAATGAATCCCGCGGACATTGAAGTACCTGATTTAACAGTATATCCACCATCCATTGCAGCACTATTTATTGAATTACCCGGAGCGGCAATATCTGTTTCACCGCCATAGTTTGAGAAATCAGATAACTGAAAATCATCTGTGCAAGAAGCAACAGTAACAACTTCCTCAAAATCAGCAGGAGAATATGAAATCTCAGATAAATTTACACCCTTATTACCTGCAGAAGCAACAACAATAATCCCATTCTCTTCTGCATGGATTATTGCTTCATATAAAACTGTACTGTAACCACGGCGACTAAGACTAAGGTTAATAACATCAACGCCGTCGGCAATAGCTTGCTCAATACCAAGGTAAACCTGCAAATCCGTACCAAGACCGGTATCATCAAGAACTTTATATGGTTTTATTATAACATTATCAGGAGTATTAGCGGCAATTATTCCGGCTACATGGGTTCCGTGACCGAAATCATCAAAGCAATCATCCGCAGAATCAATGCTATTGAAGCCGGTAGGTTCAATCCTGTTTTCGAAAATAACATGATTATTAGCAACACCTGTATCAAGGACTGCAACTTCAATTGTATCTGAATATGTAGTCCCCTCTTCTGCAAGATGGCTTCTTAAGCTTGCAAAACCAAAAATATCTGATTGGGTCTGTGTTGGATTAAACAATACTTCATCATTATTGTTTTCTTCAGAAGGCTCTTCTGTCACGGTTTCGGTTGTTGCTTCAGTTGTACCCTCGGTCAAGTCAGTAGTTGATTCTTCCTCGGTCTGAACGCTACAATACAAATCCTCTTGTAAATATTCAACACTTTCTAACCTTGAATAATATTCATAAGCAGAAAGGTAATCTTCTGAATTTGAGAACTGTAATATGTATAAATCGTTGTAACCATTTACACAACTTACCGCGTTTAAAGTATCTATTTCTTCTGACGATTTAACTATAAGGCGGTTTGTATAAGAAGTTGTCAATTCGTTTTTAGAATTTGAATTATTATCGCTGCTCGAAAAATAAATCCCGGATGAGCATGAATATTCATCGGACTCGTTATCAGGAATCACCGCTTCACTTTCGGCAATTAACTCACTAACATTCTCAGTAAATTTTTCCAAATCTGTAGAGAAATCATATTCATAAGCAAACGCAACACTGTTTGCAGAAAAAATCAAGAAAACTGACAAAACAATTGAAAATAACCGTTTCATACCATCCCTCCTATGGTCATATTATACATTTTTAAAAGATAAAAATCAAGAAATTTGTCTAAAACTTCAAAAAACAAAAAGGTGTACTCAAAAAGCACACCTTTAAGTCAGCATTACAAAAAATTTCGAATATCAACCGCAAGTTTTTCTTCAAGATTTATAAGCCTTTTGGTAATATCCTTTGTCACCTCGTCTGCGGCGCAATATTCATTAAGATATTTATTGAGAGATTTTACTCCCATATTACATCCGTCTGTCATTAAGTCTGCAATCGTTTCGTCTGACTCTTTCATGGCGAGTTTCATATTTGTTTTCATCCAGGACATACCTTTAGCAATGGGGTTCGGGTCTTTACCCTCATCTTGATACTTGTTGAGTAACTGTTGTATTTCTCTGTCAAGCTCAACATGTTCATTCTTGCAGTTAACGAGATATTCTTTCAATTTAACGGATTTAACATCATCGAGAACATCATCAATCGAAGAAATTCCCATTTTAACTCCTGCATCGCACTCACGAAGGAGTCTGATTGTATCTTGTTCTATCATTAAAATCACCCTTTCAATGATAGATTAACCAAAAATTTCAAATATATAAAAAAATCCTGCCGTTTTAAATACGGCAGGATTTAAATAAATTAAAGCTTTTCGATATCTTCTTTTGTAATCATATGAATTCCTTGTTCAACAAGTGCATTCTGAGCATTTTGAATATCTTCAACACGGAAAATCATATAAGCGTGCTTTGTTACTCCGTTACCCATAAAAGCATACATATAGTCAATGTTAACGCCTGTGCTTTCAAGGATATTCAAAACCTTGTTAAGACCACCGGGAACATCAGGAATTTTAACACCTAAAACATCAGTTAAAGAGTGAATATAACCTGCATCCTTTAAAACAGTTGTTGCTTTATAAAGGTCCTTAACAATGATACGAACAATGCCGAAATCTCCTGTTTCTGCAAGAGAAAGAGCTCTCATATCAATTTCATTTTCTGCAAGAACGGCTGTCATAGCGCTCATTGCACCGGGTTTATTTTCAACGAAAACAGAAATCTGTTTAATACTCACAGTAATTCCTCCCTTATATCTTTCTCTTGTCAATAATACGAACTGCTTTACCCTCGCTGCGAACAATTGACTTAGGTGCAACCAAGGTAACTTTAGCAGAAATACCAAGCATAGAACGTAAACCGTCAACAAGTTCTTTCTGTCTGCGGTCAATTTCCCCCATATTATCAGTAAACATTTCGGGTGTCATTTCAACATGAACATCAAGAGTATCGGTATTCTTAACTCTGTCAACAATAATCTGATAGTTAGCGGAATAGCCCTGATTAAGAAGAACTGTTTCAATCTGAGACGGGAATACGTTAACTCCACGAATAATAAGCATATCGTCGCTTCTGCCCATAGGCTTGCACATTTTAATAAATGTACGACCGCAGGAGCATTTTTCACGCTTAAGAACACAAATATCTTTTGTTCTGTAACGAAGAATGGGGAAAGCTTCTTTTGTTATAGCTGTAAAAACAAGCTCACCCTTTGAGCCTTCGGGAAGAACCTCAAGTGTTTCAGGGTCAATGATTTCAGCAATAAAATGGTCTTCGTTAATATGCATACCACTCTGAGCAGAGCATTCGAAAGCAACGCCGGGACCAGAAAGCTCAGTAAGACCATAAATATCATAAGCCTTGATGCCAAGAGTTTTCTCAATATCGTGGCGCATTTCTTCACTCCAGGCTTCCGCACCAAAGATACCTGCTTTAAGAGGAATCTGATCGGGTGTAAGTCCCATTTCTTTCATTGACTCACCAAGATATGCCGCATAAGAAGGTGTGCAACAGAGAATTGTAGCGCTTAAATCCTGCATAAACATAATCTGACGCTCTGTATTACCGGAAGAAATCGGAATTGTAAGGCAACCAACCTTGTGACTACCACCGTTAAGACCTGCACCACCTGTAAAAAGACCGTAACCATAAGCAACCTGGCAAACGTCTTCATTAGTTGCACCAGCTGCAGTTAAAGCACGAGCACAGCAATCATCCCACAAGTCAATATCATGTTGGGTGTAGTAAGCCATAACCCTTTTACCTGTTGTACCGGATGTTGAGTGGATTCTCACACATTCAGACAAGGGCTTACCAAGAAGACCGTAAGGATAACCTTCTCTCAAATCATCCTTAGTTACAAAGGGTAATTTATGTAAATCTTCAGTACCTTTGATATCGTCGGGAGTTACACCCGCTTTTTCCATTTTTGCACGATAAAGAGGAACATTGTCCCATACGTGTTTAACTTGTTTTACGAGACGTTCATCCTGCCAAGCCTTGAGTTGTTCAGGACTTGCGGTTTCAATCTCCGGTTGATAATAGCGTTCCATAATGGCCTCCTTGGAATATAAATAGCTTTAAATTAATAAAAGCTATAATTTATGAATAATTATACAGAGTATTATAAATCTGTATAAAATCAATGTCAATATAAAATTAGTTCTTTTTTCTTTTTAATTTTCTTGCAACAGCATTTAATGACACTCTTAAAAGTGACGCAGCTATAATACCGCCACCGATACCTATACCAACAGTTAAAGTTATCAAAAAGTATTCAACTGCTACTTCTCTGTTTTCAGAAAGAAGATTACTCATAGCATAATAAAGAGTTCCTCCGGGAACAAGAGCTATGCATCCGGGCAGAATGAAAACAGTTGCAGGGGCTTTGCATATTCTTGCAAAAAGGTCTGCAAGAACCGATGCAGCGAACGCTGCTAAAAGATTTGGCAGAAAATTACCGCCAAAAAGCTCTGTAAAACCAAAATAACAAATACAAGCAACTAATCCATCCAGCACCGCAAAAGGCCAATGTGACGGCTTTAAACGGAAAAGAATAGCAAATCCGAGAGTGCTTATTGTACCAGCGATAATTTTAATAATTATATCTTCCAATTAAAATACCCTCCCGAAAAACATAATAGCAACAATATAGCCGAAAGCAACCATAACTGCAGTAAGAATTGCCTGAACCAACTGAATTATACCTGAAACAGTATCACCGAACAATAAATCTCGTACCGCATTACCGAAAGCAAGGCCGGGAATCAACAGCATTATTGTTCCAATCATAACCATATCAATGTTCTGACCTATACCAAAATGAACAAGCAATAAACCACAAATCGCACCAACAAAAGACTGGGCAACAGTATAAAGCATTTTATTCATAAGATTAATCTTTTGTCTGTTCATAACAGAAACAAAGAATCCTGCAACAGCAGCTGCAAGTGCATCCCATAAATTACCGCCAAAAAACACTGCAAAAGCCCCTGCAGCAATAACACCACCTAAAATAGACAAGTATTTAGGAAAAGGTTTATTGTGTAAAGCGTTATGAATCTTGTCTTCAACGTCTTCTAAAGAGATGATACCATTACACACATCACGGGAAATTTTATTCATTTCATCAAGCTTATACATATTATTAGTCGTTTTATAAACACGTCTTACCTGAGAAGCTGTTGTTCCATCTGCAAAACGAACGCCTGCAACAACTAATGATGGCAACGCAAAAACATCTGTATGTACCGCACCGTAAGCAGAACAAATACGCTCAACTGTATCTTCAATTCGGTGGGATTCACCACCACAACGAAGAATATTCTCCCCTATATCAAGGGCTTTACTGAGAACATAATCAGCGGTATAAATAGAACTGTTAACTATATTTAATTTTTCAGTTTCTATCTTCTTATTCTTTCTGAACATAAATTAACCTCTGTTTTTTCTTGAATCAATGTAATCCTGCAAAATAATATCAGCTGCAACTGCATCCACAACATTTTTACGTTTTTTACCTCTTACGTTGTTCTCGCTAAGGATTCTATGAGCAGAAACAGTAGTAAGTCTTTCATCCCAAAAAGTAACAGGTATTTCTGTAAGAGTTTTAATAACTGCACCTAATTCTTCACAAGCATCTGCACGAAAGCCTTTGGAGCCGTCCATATTTTTAGGTAAACCAATCACAATTTGTTCTGCTTTTCTTTCAATTGCAACATCAACAATTTTTTGAGCCAAAACTGATTGATTCCATTCTGTTATGACACATACCGGTGAAGCCAACATCTCAAGCTTATCACAAACTGCTATTCCGGTTCTTTTGTCGCCGTAATCAACTGATAAAATAATCATAAATTTACCTCAAAAATGGCTGATAGAATATCTATCAGCCGATTAATATTTTAAGAAACAACTGCCGATTCCTCTGATGTTTCAGGGGTTGTTGCCACCGCTTCAGTTTCAGTAGGTACTTCCGCTGTAGTGGATGGAAGTGTTGTAGTAGGTGCTACTGTTGTTTTAACTGTGGTAGCTGCCGTTGTTGTCTTTTTATTTTTATCTTTTTTCTTTTTCTTTGTTGTTTCCTCTGTAGCAGATGGTGCTGTTACCTCATCGGGAATCTCCGAACCGATAGCGTGAATCATAGCACAATTCTTACATTTTGAAGGAATATGAGAAGCCTTGTAATAGCCAGTTCCGGTTTCTGCACAACCTGCTGAAGCAATATCACCGGAAATTTTACAATAAGACCTTGCTACAACACCGCTTGCACTTGGGTAAGACATATATTCAAGGTCTTCGTGAACATCATTCATAATTGCCTTGAAAATCTTACCTGCAGGGTTACCCGAGGTATTGGTAATTGCTTTAGGTTCATCGTAACCATACCAGACAGCTGCTACATAATAAGGTGTACCGCCAACAAACCAACGGTCTTTATCATCAGATGTTGTACCTGTCTTTGCAAAGGTCTCAAAGCCGTTTACACCGTAGCCACCTGCAGTACCGCCATTAACAACGCTTCTGAGAAGCTGACGCATAACACCGGCAGTGCTTTCGGAAACTACCTGCTCACCATCGCTGTTACCGGACTTAAGAAGAGTTTCAGTTCCGTCGTTATTAGTAACTTTATAATAACAATAAGGCTCAAAATAATAACCATTGTTACCGTATATAGCAAAAGCTGCTGTCATATCAAGAGTTGTAACACCTTCACTTGTACCACCAACGCAAAGCGAAGAGAAGTTACCGTCATAGTTAGGGTCATCTTCATCTGTTACAAAAGTTGAAATCTTAAGGTCATCCACAAGAAAATCAAAGCTTGTTTCAATACCAATTTTTCTCATTAACTGCGCAGGAACGGTGTTTAATGATTGTGCCAAAGCAGATTGCACAGTTACAAAGTTAGTAGCAGAACCATGAGAACCGCCATAGTTTACGGGCCATCTTGAAGAACCTAATCTGATACCATAGTTTTGAACCTTGGTTGACCAAGTACAAATATTATTTTCAATCGCAGGAGTATAAACAGAAATAGGTTTAATAGCTGAACCGGGCTGACGAGGTGAATCCGCAGCTCTGTTCAGACCTCGGAAAGTAGTTTTAGGACCTGCACCGCCAACCATAGCAACAACTCTACCGCTATAATCCATAATTGTTATTGCAGATTGAACTGGTGGATTTTCTTTATCATTTAAATCTTCATCAGGGAAGGTTTCTCTTTTAACATAAACATTTTCTGCCGCTTTCTGAACGTCAAGATCAATAGCGGTATAAATACGAAGACCACCGAAGAAAACCTTTTTCCATGCTTCGTTGTAAGTTAACTCGTACTCTTCCTGTAAATCTTCAATAACGCTGTCAATTACATATTCAACATAATATGAGGATTTATCAGAATCGGTTTTATCTGTGAATTTAATATCATCTTCTGTATATTCTTTTTCGTCCTCATCATCGTCTTCTGTTACCTGACTACCCTTATAGTTTTCGCTATTTGTGAAAACAAGCTCGTAGTCCTTTGCTTCTTCGTATTCTTTCTGAGTAATGCTACCTTCTTCTAACATACAATTAAGGCAATATCTCTGTCTGCCCATATTGCCGTCTTCGTCTTTATCAATCAAAGCAGAAAGACCGTCTTCGGTCAAAGGGTCATATGTTGCAGGTGCTTTTGTAATAGAAGCAATAACCGCACATTCGGCTGCATTTAAATCCTCAACGTCTTTACCGAAATATTTTTCAGCTGCAGTTTTAATACCGTAACAACCGTTTCCGAGATATACAGTATTAAGGTAGAATTCCATAATTGTTTTCTTGGAATAGTTGCGCTCAACATTCAACGCATTAAGAATTTCATAGAATTTACGGGAAACAGTTCTTCCGTCTTCTTTGGTAAGATTCTTAATCAACTGCTGAGTAATGGTTGATGCGCCGCGTTCAAAGCCTGATGAAACAACACCGAAAACAGTTCCGTACCAGTCAACACCTTTGTGCTCATTAAAGCGCTTGTCTTCAAGGTCACGGAAAGCATCAATCATATCTTTAGGAATATCTTTATAGTCAATCCAAACACGGTTCTGAGCGCCGTGAAGCCTTAAAAGCTCAACAAGCTGTTTATTAGAATCATAGCCGTAAATGATACTTGTCTGTTCCTGATTAGCTTTGTACTCTTCAAGGTCGATTTTCTTTCCGTTGGTTATATATTCATTTGCGAATTTGTAAACATAGGTACAAGCAACCGTACCGCAAATAAGACAAATTGCAACAAGAACCATAACAACAGAGAAAAACCTTTTAAGTTTTTTATGTTGTTTTTTAGCCTTTTGAGGCTTATTGGAACGTTGTGGGCGTTTAACTGCCATCAAGGATTCCTCCTTTGGAATAGATACTATTTAAATTTATAATAAAAATTACATTTGTAATTATATTTTCATAAAAATAACATTATTTATGTATGAATTAATTATCAAGGCAAATTGGTGATAATAGACTCAGCAACCGCCATATCAAATGGAGTTGTAATTTTAATATTACTGTCCTTACCTTCAACCAGCTTAACCCTGAAACCTCTGTCAGCAAAAATAGAAGCAACATCGGTATATTCCTCCAGGTCTTCATCGGACAGTGAGTTAATAACATTGTGAAGTTCATTCAATCTGAAGCTTTGGGGAGTCTGAACTCTGTAAAGCTCTTTACGGGGCAAATGCTCCGATAGAAAATCGCCTGTGGAGGTTCTAATAATTGAATCATATACGGGCATAACTGTGTTTGCTGCTCCGTATTCATTAACTGCATTGACATTATCTTTAATTATTCTTGAATCGATAAAAGGTCTTACAGCATCGTGAGTCAAAATAACATCATCGTCATTAACTTTAAAATTCTTAGTTAAAAAGCAACAACCATTCTGCACAGAAGAGTTTCTGTTTTTACCTCCGGGAACAACAAAAACAGTATCAGTAGGCACATTGTACTCTAAAAGCAAGGCTTTTGTATATTCAATCCAATCAACAGGACAGCAAATAACCCCTGCTCTGAAAGAACCAAAATCAATAAAATTCTTAACAGTTTTTATAATTATGGGCTCGTTATCTATTTTAAGATACTGCTTGGGCAATTCGGGAGACTGCATTCTTGAACCGATACCACCGGCAAGAATCATAAAGTATAAGTTCACTTATTTCTTACTTCCTTTTTTGTCAAAACCCTCAGTACTTTCTTTCTTAAAGAGAATTCTGACTGTCATTAAAATCAATTTAAAATCCATTGCAAGAGAATAGTTCTGAATGTAAATCAAATCCATTTTCAGTTTATTATAGGCAGATGTATTGTATTTACCATAAACCTGAGCATAACCGGTAAGTCCGCCTTTAACTTTATATCTGCAAACGAATTCAGGTATTTCCTCAGAGTATTTTTCAACATGCTCAATTCTTTCAGGACGAGGACCTACAATGGACATATCACCTTTGAGAATATTAATAATCTGCGGTAATTCATCAACTCGCAAAGCACGGATTATTTTTCCCACAGGTGTGATTCTTGAGTCATTGTCAACAGCAGGTTGAGGGCCATCCTTTTCTGCATCAACAATCATACTTCTGAATTTTAAAATATCAAATGTTTTTAAATCTCTTGTGCAACGCTTCTGTTTATAGAAAACAGGACCGCCATCGTACATTTTTATTGCTAACGAAATTACAACAAACAAAGGTGAAAGAACAATTAATGCAAGTAACGAGCAAACAACATCAACCATACGTTTAATTGCACGTTGTTCAACAGTAAGACCAACTGATCTGCATTTAATAATAGGAGAATCAAAATAACTGATATCTGCAGCGCTTCTGATTACGATATCAGAAATCTTCGGAATTACATATATACTCTTATTTTGCTGATAGCAATATTTAAGTAAATCATTACGCATACGCGCGGGAACATCACAAATGATAACGCTTTCGAATTTATCAATTCTTTGGGTAAGCTCGTCAAAGCCTTCATCAACATTTGCAGACTCTGTAATAACATAACGCTCTTCGAGCTGACTCATTTTATAAACAATTTCCGTAGCAAGATGACTGCCGTATATAATTAAAAGCTTTTCCGGCGGATTAAGACGGTGAACAATACGGAAAGATAACCCGGTCCATAAAATTAAAACCAGAACCTGCGCAAAAAGCATATAAAGCATAGGTATGATGTTGGCAATTTTTGCAACAATTAAGCAAACCTGGGTATAAGCTATTGCATCTGCAAAAAGAATTGCAAAAACTTCATAAAACAGAATTTCACTTTTTCTTAACTCATCAATTCGCGATGCACCTAAAATAATGCTTGTGACGAGTAACACACCGAAATAAACAGCAGCAAGGAACAACTTACCTTTACCGATATACGGATGCTCGAAATCGGGATTATAAGCAACGCTCCAGACAATGTAATATATTGCTGTCAAAAACAAATCAAGAATTGTTATGGCAGTAAATCTGACGGTGGTTTTGTATTGTTCAATCTTTTTCATAAAACCTCTTCTTTAGGGTGAAATAAGTGAGTAGGACTTGCAAACTTAAAACAATCAAGAATATATTTTAACGAGGTGTTAAAATGGATTTATTAACGATTTTAAGTCATATGCTTTGCCTTATTCTTCACGTAACTGACACAGATTCTTTTCCGAAACCGCTCTCTAAAAAGGAAGAAGCGGAATTATTGGAAAAGTTTTCTCAAGGAGATGATGCAGCAAGAAAGAAACTCATAGAGCATAATTTAAGACTTGTTGCACATATCGTGAAAAAATACTATGCAAATTACAGCGACCAGGATGATTTGATATCAATAGGTACAATCGGTTTAATTAAAGGAATCAACAGTTACAAGTGGGAAAAAGGAACGAAGCTTGCAACATATTGCGCACGATGTATTGAAAATGAAATATTAATGTATTTCAGAAACAACAAAAAGCTTTCCCAGGAAATCTCCTTCAGCGAACCAATTGATACAGATAGCGAAGGTAATCCACTGACACTTATGGATATAATCGCTGTTGACGATACCATCATTGATGATATTGATACCAAAGGAAAATTAATCAAACTGATAACCTTGATTAATGAAATTGAAGATGAACGAGATAAATTGATAGTTATTAAAAGGTATGGACTTGACGGAAACAAACCATTGACGCAAAAAGAAATTGCTAAAACGCTCAATATATCTCGCTCATACGTATCTCGTATAGAAAAAAGAATTTTAGAAGATTTAAAAAATTTAATCTAAAAGTCTATGTAAGAAACACTGATATCTGACAGGTGTTCCCCCTTCATCCACAACAGCAAGGAAATTAACACTAAAACGTCTGTATTTCTTTCTGTCAGCAGAAGTAGAGATTCTCACATCGGTATGAGTTAAAGTTAAATTAATACGGGAGCTTACCAATGCATTGAAAACCTTCTGACTATCTTCAGGATGAATAAAAGACAAAACCTCAACTTTTTCTTGCTTATTGAAATAGCCTACAACATCAAATCCAAAAACTTCATTTGCATTTGGTGACATTGAGAGTTTATCTCTCTTAATATCAAAGGTAATAACTACACAAGGACCTTTAGAAAGGTCATAATAAAGCATCTCTCTATCCACTTCAGAAACTCTGGGCTTTTGAGGAAGATCACCTTTTTTGAATTGATTATTACGTTCATTAAAGTCCTTCAACATTGCTTTTGTGCCGCGAATGGGTTTCTGAGAGCAAGAGAAAGGTTCTGATCCTGAATTCAACATCATTTCGATTTCAAAATCTTCAACTTTAGTAGGAATTGTAATATCTTTTACGAAATGCTTAAGGTTATTTAAAGTTGCAGCTGCATAGTTAATATGCTTTTCACTGGAACCTGTAGCTAAAGTTCTTTCGATATATTCAGAGGTAAGAATATATCTGTCAAAAATACCTTCATTGTAGCAATTATTGTGAATATAATTGGTACCTATAAGGTACAATCCCATTGTAAAACCTAAGTCTTTGATATAATCCGCAAAAGTACGCAAACGCCTGATATTGATGTGCTCCAAAAAGTCCTGAGGGAAAACTATGCAAACATCAAGACCGCTACAATCGTTTTCTTTAACGAAGTTACCAAGCTCCTGAATAAGGCTGGGCATATCATCGGGCAATAACATCGTATAAACGGACATGGGTGGAACTTTTTCACCCTTTTTCTTCAAGGAAATTCCGTAGAGCAACAAAGTTTTAATGGAAAGCATACTCAAATTTTTACGAGTAGAAGAATTCTTATTTAATTCGTAGTACACTTCCGAAGTAGTAGAAATTTCATCATCAAATGAAGAAAACGGAACAAAATCATAACAAACCAGTTCACCAGTTATAACATTAGTAACAGGAACAAATTTAGGTTCATAATCATCGTTCTTTCTTTCGTATGGTATTGAATCATCATCCATAGAGTATGTTGCTAAATGCTTCATACCGTTGTTATAGAATGCATAAGCGTTTTTACTGTTTGCTTTAGCAGATTTTGAAGCATATTCTGCCGAAACAACAAGCTCTTTATAATTCGAACCGTCATTGGGGTATCTTGCAATACCCATTGTGGCGGTAAATACGCCGTTTTCAGTTGCTGTATGATAAGGTTTACGCAACAAGTTGTGAATCTTCTCGACCAAAACAACAACCTCGGACTGCTTATCGATATCTTTAATAAACAAGCAGAATTTATCAGATGCGGCTTTACAAATAAATTTATCTTTTGATTTAATACCGCGAAGCTTTGCAGCAAAGTCTTTAATAAGAGCGTTGCCATATTCATAACCGAATATGTTATTACACATACTCATATCGTCAATATCGATATAAATCATAAGATTCTTTGTTCCGGGGCGCTCACGCAAATATGAATCTACATCATGCTCAAACTGCTTGGGCAAAGAAAGTCCCGTAAGACCATCAGTTACACCGAAACCGCGTTTAATATCACCTAAAATTTCATCATCCTGATAAATACTGAAAGCACCGTTTAATCCGATCAGGTTATCCTCTTCATCAACCTTAAAAACAACGAAACCAACAGTTAAGTATTCAACTCTGTCTTTTACTGCACGGAACTCGATACGTGTTTTTTTGCGACCGCTTTTAGCTAACTCCTGAAAAGCATCAAGATTAACCTTTGCATTAAGTCGGGTTACATCGGCAGGGTGGCAAATTTTACTACACTGACTTACAAATTCAACATAGTTTTTCGGAACATATGGGAAATATCTCAACCAATCGCCGCGGATTATTGAAAACAGATTATTTTTCAAATCGGCTTCAAAAATAATATCATAAGCTTCAAGAATATCATTTTCACAAGCATTCAGAGTGATGTTTTTATCTTCAATGCCGGGATCAATTCTATTTTCGGTAACTGTTGATTCAGCAGACGGAAGGCTTTTCAACTCTCCCTCGATTTTTGCAAACTCTGACAAAACGCGTTCAAAACATCTCAAAAGTTGAGGAGAAAATTCACCGCAAGCACCGGTAACAATAAGTTCAACAGCTTCTTCATGAGATAAAGCAGCTTTATATGGTCTGTGGCTTGTTAAAGCATCATAACAATCAGCAATAGAAACAATCTGGGCAGAAATCGGGATTTCATCACCCTTTAAACCACGGGGATAACCTTTTCCGTCCCATCTCTCATGATGACTGTAGCAAATATCCTGGCAATATTTAAAGTACATATTGTTGTCACTGATATCGTCAAGCATTCCTAAAAGTTCTGCACCGCGGATTGTATGAGTTTTCATGACCTCGAACTCGTCTGCAGTAAGTCTTCCGGGTTTAAGCATAATTGCATCAGGAATAGCAATTTTACCAATATCATGAACAGAAGATGCATAATAAATATGGTCAGCTTGCTCGCGGGTGATACCATATTCAGGACAAAGCTCCATAACAGCTTCAGTTAAGGCTTTTGTAAAGTAACGAATTCTCTTGATATGCTGACCGGATTCCAAATCACGGCTTTCGATAGCTGCAACCAATAATTCAACAAGGTCAAAGTTCATTGTCTGCATTTTAACATTCTGTTCTTTTAGCTTATTTGCCTGATTGAGAATTCGTTTGGTGTGTATTTGAGTAAGATTAGTAATCTGCGCTTTTAACTGGCGAATCTCAGAAATATTCTCAAGCCTCTTCTGAGCAATATCATAATCAAAAGGATATGGTAATACATCATACGCAAAGGCAGAATAACCCCAATTTTCAAAATCATACATAGCATCAAAACAAGTAAACAAAATCGGAACAGTTAAAAAGACACTGTCCTCAGCAAGTTTTGACACAACCCACACTAACTCTTTATCTTCCGGGAATTTATCAAAAATAAAGAGAACATTTTTACCTGAATATAAATCAACATTAGACCATGACTCAGATGATGAATAAGAACAAACTAAAACCTCATGGTTTTGCTCAAGTAAATTTATAAGAGGGTTTAACTCTTCTCTGTCTTCCGTAAAAATGATTACAGAATTGTCTTTCATACTACCACCTCAAGAGCGCGTAATTAAACATAATAATGATACCATTAAATATAATAAAAGTCAACAAAACCGCAACTCTGTAATCATATTGTAATTAATTCTTAATATATAGAGTTCCATAGCAACAAAACCTTGACACAATTATTAATGTTTGTTAAAATACACAAGTTATCAAATGCAGACGTATCGAAGTGGTCATAACGGGGCGCACTCGAAATGCGTTAGCCTTAACCGGCTCGTGGGTTCGAATCCCACCGTCTGCGCCAAATGTAAAAGCAGTCACTTGATGTGGCTGTTTTTCATTTTTGGATTTTGAGTGTTTTGTAGGATTCGAACCCCCTCAGCGAAGCTGAACATAATCGGGTGTTCGCAAAGCGAACGATGGGCAGAGCCCATCGAATCCCACCGTCTGCGCCAAAGAAGAAAGAGTATTGCCTTATAGAGACAACACTCTTTCTTTTTTTACTATTCAATAAACAAAACTCCCGCTTTTGTTATTGGAAATTCTTTAATGCTGTCTCTTACTTCTCCCCTACCTATAATCTCGCCTTTACAGTTTTTGAGAACGTATCTTTTATTAACTGCATTTTTAACAATAACGGAATTGAAGCCTGAAGCATTAACAATAATGGTAGTTCCATTTTTGGCGTCAACAACATTATTAGTGTAAACCGCAACAACCGATGTTTTATCAAGGGTTGCAGTAGCTTGTGAATAATCATTTTCAGGATTTTGGGCGATTAATTTGCCATCAAGAAGAACAAATCTGTATTCTTTCCAGAATGAAATATAAAATTTCAACATTTCTATATGCTCTTCAGGTAAATCCTTAATAAGCATTGAAATTTGAGGAACAGAGAAAATAACATTTGCTAACTGCAAAGCAGCATTTTCTACCGAATCCTTTTCGCTCCACATAAGCATATCCGAATGAACGGCAGTTTTGCCCGATGTTAAGCGCAGATTAATAATCTGACTACGATTAGCGAGAATATCTCCCGGACAATCTCCTACTCTGAGCATATTGCCATATTTTCTTATTGAAGGACCGATATAAGACTGTCGGAATTCGATTAAAATATCTTTATTCAATGCAGTAAGACGAGCTTTCACTTCGCTCATAAGAGCATGAATTGCATCTTCAAGAGATTGAAAATCTCTTCTTTCATCATACTCAAGGGACTTGCCCTTTAAAACAAGACTATCAATAAAATCAAGCTTTAAGCCATCAAGCTTCCATTCTTTTACCGCGTATTCATAAATACTGCAAAGGTATTCTCTCACCTTTTTATATCTCGGGTCAAGTGCCCAGAAATCCTTTTCATTACCGGATTTATCAAGAAAATAATCTTTAAATTCTTCATATTTTTCCGAATAAAGACCAACGAACGGAACGGAATACCAAAGAATTACCTTTTGACCGATTTTATGAATTTCTTCAATAAGAGATGCCATATCTCCCATTTTCTTTTCGCAAACCTTCCAATCACCGCAAAAAGCATAGCCTCGGTTATTGTCATCAGTCTGCCAACCATCATCAATGATAACAGTTTCCATACCAAGCTCTTTTGATTTCTTACACTCTTCTAAAATCTCTTCTTTTTGAAGATTTTGATGAAAACTATACCAAAGCGAATCCATTGGAAGCTTTGCGTGTTCCGGAACATCTGCTGAAACATAACCGCAATCATTTTCCCACCAGGAAACAACTTCATAAATACTGTCATAGAACGGAATATTTCTCATATCAATACGAATTTGCGCTTTATACTCAGTAATAGGGTTTGTTGGCAAAGTGAAGAATACCGTTTCGCAGGTAATGTCTGCAGTTTCCTCGCAATAACCCATAACGATTTTAGTAGGTGTATCGACATCTGAAAGAGCAGCACAAATTTTATTGTTCCCATCAAAGCTTGTAATCTGTTGAATAGGTTGACCTGAAGCAAGTCTTGAAATTGCTTCAACATTGGACCAATCGGGACGAATAGTGTGATTACGAGCAAAAGAATTCCAGACCGCGCAACTGTCTGTTGCAGCAATTTTCCATTTAACAGAAAACTGCTCGGGCGCTTTGCACTCTTTCTGCTTCATTTTTACATCAACAAAGAGTATTTCATTCTTAACACACTTATTTAATGTTATTTCGGCACTTTCGCAATTACAAATTATATCAAAATCAAAATCATACATAACTTATCACCGCCATAATTTCTACTGAAATTTTAACATTTTATTTGAAATAGTCAACATTTTTTTACTTTTCACTTGCTTATACAACAGTAAATAATGTATTATAGTAAAAATTGCTTTGTGGGTGAAGTTATGTCGAAGAATGTCATCATTTCTGCAAAAAACAGTTCAATTACCAACAACGGTATATTTCAGGGTTGGGGTACAAGCCTTTGTTGGTGGGCTAACCGTTTAGGTTATTCCGATTTTTTAACCCAAAAATCCGCAGAATTGTTTTTCGGTGACAATGGTTTAAGGCTCAATATAATGAGATACAACATCGGTGGCGGTGATAACCCTACTCATAAGCACATCACCCGAACAGATTCTATGATACCCGGTTGGCTTTATTACAATAAAGAAGACGATTCATATTATTATGACTACGAAGCCGATACAAATCAGCTTAATGTTTTAAGAAAATGCTACGAAAGCTCGGGTAAAGATGCGTTTGTTGAGGTTTTTTCCAACTCTCCCCCATATTTTATGACAAAAAGCGGTTGTTCCTCAGGTGGAGAAAATCCTAACAAAAACAATCTCAAAGACACAACCTATGAAGAATTTGCCGAATACCTGGCGCACGTAACTGAATACATAAACAATAAACTGAGCATTAAGGTTTCATCAATTTCACCAATGAATGAGCCAAACACTGATTATTGGAAGGCATTCAGTGAAAAACAAGAGGGTTGCCATTTTGACCCAGGTGAAAGCCAGAATAAAATTCTTCTTGAAACATATAAAGCAATTAAAAAACGGGGGTTAGACCATATTGAGCTTGTAGGAAGCGACGAAACCTCAACAAGTAAGCAAATTACCGCATATAAGAAATATTCGGAAGAAGCTAAAGAGGCTCTCGGAAGAATAAGCACTCATACCTACGGAACATATAAAATCAAACAATTAGGCGACTTAATGAGAGCTGAAAAGCGAAATCTTTGGATGAGCGAAACCGACTGTAGCGATGAAGCAGGTAAAAACGCAGGAGATATGCGAGGCGGTCTTTGGCTTGCAAAGAAAATAATTTCCGATATTAATGGTCTCTCCCCGACTGCCTGGGTTCTCTGGCAAGTTATCGACTGCCATATCAGCAAGGACGGCTATATGGGTAATAAGGATTCCGGTATCCCTAATATCAAAGGCGGTTTCTGGGGACTTGCAGTTGCCGACCACGATAAAGAAGAGATTATTTTATCAAATAAATATTTTGCTATGGGTCAGTTTTCAAGGTACATAAGACCCGGTGATACAATTATTCATTGCGATAAAAACACCCTTGCTGCATTCAACAAAGAAACAGGTAAAATTGTTATTGTTGCAGTTAATGATACAAGTAAAACAAAACACATCATATTTTCACTTGATGGTTTTGAAAACACAGGCAAATCCGCCCAAACCATTCGGACAAGCGGTAGCCTTGAAGATGGTGAAAAATGGGCACTTCTCGGTACAGTTGAAGTAGCAGACAATAAATTAAAAGTTGATTTAAAGAGCAATTCTGTTACAACTTTCATTATTGAATGAGGAAACAAAATGAGCAAAAAGAAGAAAAAGAAACAAAAGGACAACAAACCACAACTTTCAAAATTAGATAAATTTATTTATGATTTGCTGTTAATAATTTTTATAATTATAGCAATTTTATCAATTAATGCGTTCATACCGCTGGTAACAAAACTTTCATTTTTTGATGAGAGCGTTATTGCAGCAACACCGCACTTTAGTATTATTTGGTCTGTACCATTTCTATTGCTTATATTATTAACACCGCTTGAAATATTAATTGAAAACCAAACAAAACATAAGGCAATTTTCGGTAATAAATCAATTGACTATAGAAGATTTTCAACCACGTTGCGCCCTATTTTCGGTGAAGAACGAAACAAAGCTATTACTGAAAAGCAGAGAAAATCTCGAAACACAAAACTTATTGCTTGGTTTGTTTCTTTTCTAATTTTAGGCGCAATCGGTTGTTTGGGTCTATTCGGCAGAGATGTCTTAACAACTGATGGTAGAATCATTGAATATTCCGCATTTAACAATGTCAGAGAAGAATATGCGATTAATGACATTTCAAAAGTTGAATACTCGACATATTATAGCTCAGGCGGCCGATATTCACCCGACACCTATGATTACAGTGTTGAAATTTATATTCTAAATTCAGATGACTCATATCTATTCGATAATCAATCCTTTAAAAATAACAAACAAGACGACATTTCTACTAGTTTAAATGAAATGATAAGATTAAAAGAGACTGTTTACAAAAACAAAAAAATAACTTTTAATGCGCAAACAGAACTTTCTAAAATTGCAGAACACAACAAATTTAGTGAAAAAGAAACAAAATTATTATATAAATTATTTGAGAGAGAGGAATAATAGGTGTTAGAACAAATCATTGCATCAATAAGTGATGCGCTTTACAGTTATTTATTAATAATAATTCTTGTTGCAGGTGGTATTTACTTTACTATCAGAACAAGATTCGCTCAATTTAGACTTTTAAAGGAGCAAATCAAAGCTGTTACAGAAAAGCCAACAGACGGCAAGGGTGTTTCATCCTTCCAGGCACTTATGGTTTCTACTGCTTCACGAGTTGGAACAGGTAATATTATCGGCGTTTCGACTGCCCTTTGCCTTGGTGGATTCGGTTCAGTTTTCTGGATGTGGGTTATTGCTATAATCGGTAGTGCATCCGCATTCGTTGAAAGCACTCTCGCTCAGATTTACAAAAGAAAAGGTGCAGACGGTTGCTATGGCGGACCAGCTTACTATATTGAAACTGCTCTTAAGAACAGACCTCTTGCAATTATTTTCTCCGTTCTTCTTGTGCTTACATACGGTTTCGGATTTAATATGTTAGCTTCCTATAACTTGCAGTCAACCTTCTCTTCATACAGCTTTTATAACGCCGAAACAACCCCTTGGATTATCGGTTTAATTGTTGCAGTTCTTGTTGGCTATTGTCTTTTAGGCGGTGGCAAGAGAGTTATTAAAGCAACATCTCTCCTTGTTCCCGTAATGGGCGTTGCATATATTCTTGTAGCTCTTGTTATTGTTGCTTTAAACATCCCTGCCCTCCCCGGAATTTTCAAAACTATTTTCTCAGAAGCTTTTGATTTTCAGGCTATTTTCGGCGGTTTCAGCGGTTCTTGCGTTATGTTTGGTATCAAGCGCGGTCTTTTCAGTAACGAAGCCGGTGTTGGTTCTGCGCCAAATGCTTCTGCATCTGCAGATGTCAGCCACCCTGCAAAGCAAGGTCTTGTTCAGGTTCTTTCCGTTTTCATTGACACAATTCTCGTTTGCTCCGCTACTGCATTTATGTGTATGAGCTCAGGCGTTGAGCCTACAAAAGAGCTTTCAGGTGCACCTTATGTTCAAGCGGCACTTACAGAAACCCTCGGTCAGTTCGGTCCTATATTCATAACCGTAGCAATGATTCTTTTCGCATTCACAACTCTTCTCGGTAACCTTTATTATGTTGACCAATGTGCAGTATTCTTCCTTGGTCGCGTTCCGAGTAAAAAGGTTCAGAACATTTACCATATAATTGCCGCTGTTGTAATCTTCGTCGGTGCAGGATTGAGCGCAGATTTACTTTGGAATATCGCAGACATCACAATGGGCGGTATGACAATAATCAATATGCCCGTCATTTTAATCCTCGGAAAATATGCTTTCAGAGCCTTAAAGGACTATGAATCTCAAAGAAAGAACGGCGTTACACCCGTATTCAAAGCGAAAAATATTGACCTTCCCCATAAAACAGATTATTGGAACTGATATGGAATATTTAATTTATAATATTGAAGATTTAACCAACGAAGAGTACAGAAAATGGTTTTCTTTAATGTCCGAAGAAAGGCAAAAAAAAATCAACCGATATAAAGATGAAGCAAGAAAGAAATGCTCTGTTGCCGGTGAAATGCTTGTAAAAAAACATATTAGTAAAATTTTAAACATTTCTCCTGAAAGCATTAAAATTTCAATAGACGATAACGGAAAACCTTTTATAAAAGATTGCGATATACATTTCAATATTTCACATTGTGAAAATATGGTTATTTGTGCTTTTGGTTCTGAATCCATTGGTGTTGATATTGAGAAAATCAAGCCAACGACTCTTTCTGTTTTAAAACGATTCTATTCTTCAAGTGAGCAGGAATATGTTTTTGGTTTTGTTCCAAAAGATGAAGATTTGAAGCTTTGCGAAAATACTGAAATTCTTGAAAGATTTTATAGGATTTTCACTTTAAAGGAAGCAATTTGTAAAAAAAGCGGAATCGGTATAAAGGGGTTAAAAAAAGCGGATGCGCTCCCCTATCTTGACCATTCTTTTAAAGAAAATGAATACATTATTTCGATTATTGAATAAGAAAGACCTGAATGCTCAAAACGAGTGTTCAGGTCTTTTCTTAATATTCAATTTTTCCATCAATCTCAATAGAATCGGGTGTTACGATACAGTCATAAACCAATACTTTAACACCTTTTTCCCTTGCAAAATTCAAGGTGTCGGCAAACTCTTTATGATGCTCTGCGTTTGGCTCAAATCGGTTCACACCTTTCATCTGAACTACGAAAATTATGTACGCTTCATACCCCTTTTCCAAGCAAGAAATCAGCTCATTAATATGCTTGACTCCGCGTTCGGTTGGCGCATCGGGAAAGCTTACAACACCATCATTTTCAAGAGTTACTCCCTTAACCTCAATAAAGGCTTTTCTTTCGCCGTCTTCAACATAGAAATCAAATCTTGAATTACCAAATTTAACTTCTCTTTTTATAACCGCGTTTTCTGAAAACAATTCACCTTTTCTCAGCCATTCAGAAACAACGTCGTTTGGTACTTGCGAGTCCATGTTAACAAGAATTATGCCTCTGTCAGTCACCTTTTCAACTGCAATTAAATCATATTTGGTTTTACGATTTGGATTATCAGAAACGTATAAATATACTTTCGCATTTGGAACAAGCAATTCCCTACATCTGCCCGTATTTTTTACGTGAACTATTTCTTCATTATTTTCAATTAAAACCTTTGCAATAAATCTATTTGGACGGTCGAGAAATACGCCCTCAACGATATTTTTATATTTGATAATATCACCACTTTAAACTTTCTAACAGAGCGACACACCCCTCATAAATGTCATTATAGCAGGTTTCAAAATCACCGCTATACCAAGGGTCTGCAACGTCACCACCACGAGAGGTATAATTCATTAATTTTGTAACTTTATTGTTTTTATCAGAACCGATTATTCTCATAATATTACGTACATTATTACTGTCCATCGCAATTAAGTAATCATAGTTTTCATAATCGTTCTTTTTAAGTTGAACGGCTCTTTTACCATCGCAGGAAATATTATGTTTCAATAATTCTCTTTTTGCAGGTGGGTAAACGGGATTTCCTATTCCGTTCCATATTTCCTCAGTGCTTGTAGCACAAGAGGAAACTATAAATTTATCTGCAATTCCTTTTTTATTTATTAAATCTTTAAAAATAAACTCTGCCATAGGACTTCTGCAAATGTTGCCATGGCAAACAAACATTATTTTAGTCATATTATTCCCATTCCAAATCCTGATTTTTAGCCCCTAATTCAAAATGGAATTTCGCAATACCCAAATCCATTTTTGAATATGGACCTATAAGAGCTTTTGCTTTAACAGAATTACCGCCTTTATAGGTAAAGTGGAATTTCTGTTGATTTACCGCGGTTGGCGCAGTCATAGAAGCATTAACGCCATCCATAAACCATTGGGGCGCTTCACCATCGCAAGAATAAACATCTTCTATAGGTTTATTCTTATGAGGTCTGCCTTGATGAATACCATAACCAATAGAAATCACAAGATAGAATTTTTCGCCCTTGTTAACTTCATATTTAACCTTTCTTTTGTTAAAGGTCAATGCAACCCAACAGCTATTTATACCAAGAGCCTGACAGACTAAAACAAGCTCTTCGCCATAGTAGCCGATTTCTTCATCCTTACCTTTACCACCAACTGCAACAATATAATCAGTGCAGCCGCTGAAATGGCCGTAAGATGCTGCTTTACCCTGAAACGCTTCAGGCTCATTCACCACAAGCTGAAAATGCAAACCACCTTCATTATTAACCTTCGCAATAGCCTTGTTAAGCGCTTCAATATGCTCTTGTTTTAAAGGCTCATCAGTATATCTTCTTACTGAATTGCGTTCAAGCATAGCTTTATATAAATCCATAATTATTCTCCTAAATAACTCTATATTTACATTATAATTGATATTTAATTATTGTACAAGAAAAATTTATGTGATATACTTTTGTTAATATTTAAAGGACGTGAAAAAATGAGCAAAATCAGATTCGGTATCGTGGGCACAGGTAACATTGCTCACCGCTTTGCAGAAGCAATAAAAAATGTTTCTCAGGCGGAGCTTTCTGCTGTTGCGTCAAGAACTATTGAAAATGCAGAGATTTTCGGAAAAGAATTTAATATTCCCAATAGATTCGGAAGCTACGAAGCAATGGCAAAATCCGATGCTATTGATGTTGCTTATATTGCAGTTCCCCATTCAGGTCACGCAGAGTGTTCAATACTTATGATGAAAAACGGCAAACACATAATTTGCGAAAAGCCGCTTGCGATTAACACAAAAGAGGTTGAAGAAATGATTGCTTCTGCCAAAGAAAATAACGTTTTTCTTATGGAAGCAATGTGGGCAAGACTCGTTCCCGGAACAATCAAGCTTCTTGAGCTTATTGAAAACGGTCTTTTAGGCGAAATTAAAGGTGTTGAGGGCAAATTCTGCTACACTATGGACGAGGATGAAATGGACCACCACGTTTTAAAGAATGAAAATGGCGGCGGTTCGCTTCTTGATGTTGGTGTTTACGGACTCAATTTCGCAAGCTGGTATCTTGGTAAAGATGTTGAAAGCATTGGAGCAAGTGCAGAAGTATGGAACGGAGTTGATACTCACACCTGTGCACTTTTGAAATACAAAAACGGCGGAATTGCAGATATTTCTTCTGCGGTGCTTTTAAGAAAGCCTAATGAGGGCTACATTTACGGCACAAAAGGTTTTATTCACGTCAACAGATTTTATGCTCCTCAGGAAATTGAAATACATTTACTTGACGGAACAAATGAAACTATCGAAACAAAGTATCTTGGAAATGGATTTGAAGAGCAGATTATTCATGTTTGTGAATGTGTTGAAAAAGGCTTAAAGGAAAGTCCTGTAAACACCTTCGAACAAACTTTATTTATAACAAAACAAATGGATGAAATACGTAAAATTATCGGTGTTGAATACCCACAAGACAATAAATAAGAGGGATTTTAATGTTAGGCATTTTAGTTGTAATTTACATAGTATTCATATCTCTTGGTCTTCCCGACTCGGTTTTCGGCGTTAGTTGGCCCGTGTTGCACATTGAGTTCGGCATTCCCGAAAGCTTTGCATCCTTTTATAGCATCATAACAGGTGTTTGCTCGGGTGGTATTGCCTTTATTGCAGGTAAACTTTTAAGAAAATTCGGTACGGCAAATGTTACATTTTTTTCAATTCTTCTTACTGCAATCGGTCTTTTGGGTATAAGCTTTTCACCAAACATTATCGTTATGATGATTTGCGCTATAATAATGTGTTATGGTCAAGGTGCAATTGATACAGGCCTTAACAACTACATTTCTCTCCACTACAAAGCAAGGCATATGAACTGGCTTCATTGCTTTTGGGGGTTAGGTGTCACAATCAGTCCGCTGATAATGTCCGCTTTCCTCAATGGCGAAAATGGCAGTTGGCGAAATGGTTACAGAATTTTATCTTTAATGCAGATTTCAATTGCTATAATTGTTGCTTTTTCTCTCAAGAAATGGAAAAAACTTGAAAAAGATGGTAATAAGGAAGAAGTTGAGGAGCAAAACGAAAAACACAGCATTATTGATATTCTTAGATTAAAAGGTGCATTAACAAGCATACTCTCCCAAGGGCTTTACTGCAGTATGGAGTTTCTTATCGGTACTTGGGGTGCAAGCTTTCTTGTTAACACGCACAACTACTCTCCAGACATCGCAGCACGTTGGATTTCACTTTACTTTGGCGGAATAATGCTCGGCAGACTAATTTCAGGCTTTATTTCTATTAAGGCAAACGATAATACTCTTATACGTGGCGGTATTATTACTGCATTTTTAGGAATGGTGCTTTTAGCTTTACCTTTAGGAAGTATTTCCGTTGCAGGTCTTTTATTAATCGGTGTTGGATTCGGTCCTATTTTCCCGAGTATTCTTCACAGTGTACCCGTAAGATTCGGTGCAAAATATTCTGCTGACCTTACAGGCTTCCATATGGGTGGGGCTTACGGAATCGGCTTTGCTGTTCAACTGGCATTCGGTTTTATTGCAACTGCAACCACATTTAAAATCACACCTTTTGTTCTTTTAGGGTTCATTATTCTTTTGTTTACAGTTAATGAAATCACAATCAAAACAATAAAAAAATCGAGGTCAATTAAATGAAAACTGCTTTAATTCTTGAAGGCGGCGGAATGAGAGGACTTTATACCGCAGGCGTTCTTGATATATTAATGAAAAATGATATTTATACTGATGTTGCAGTAGGTGTTTCTGCAGGTGCTTTGTTTGGTATAAACTACAAATCAAAGCAACCGGGACGAGTTTTAAGATACAACTTAAAATACGCAGGAAATCCTTCATATACAGGTTGGAAATCTCTTTTAAAAACGGGCAACCTTATGAACAAGGAATTCTGGTTTGAGGACATTCCCTTTAAGCTTGACCCAATGGACTGCGAAACCTATCGAAATAATAAAACTGAATTCCATGCAGTTATAACAAATCTTCAGAACGGAAGAGCAGAGTACAAAAGCATTTTCGATTTAGAAAACGAAGAATGTATGGAATATTTAAGAGCTTCGGGCTCTCTTCCTTTTTGCTCAAAGCCCGTTGTTGTCAGAGGTGCGCCCTACCTTGACGGCGGAATTGCAGACAGTATTCCTCTTAAAAAATATATTGACGAAGGTTATGACAAGGTTATTGTTGTTCTCACTCGCCCTGCTTCTTACAGAAAAAGCGGAAGTATTCACGGCGCAGGTGTTTTCTATAAAAAATACCCCGAATTCGTTAAAACCCTTTCTAACAGAAACAAGGTATATAACGAACAATGCGAATACGTTGAAAGCCTTGAAAAAGAGGATAAAATAGTTGTTCTTCGACCGAGTGAATTTGTTGACATTTCGAGGACAGAAACTGACAGAAAAATTATGCAACAAATGTATGATTTAGGGGTTAAAGACGCTGAAAACAAGCTTGAAGAAATAAAAACATATCTTGATAAATAAGGTGATATTATGGCAGAAAGAACAATTTATAAACATGTTGCAGTTATTGGTATTGATGGCATGGGAAATTTCAACACCCTTACCGAAACTCCCAATTTAGATAAAATATTTGAGAATGGAGCAACAACCAATTTCGGTCTTTCAATGGACCCTACCATAAGTGCAGAAAACTGGGGCGCGATGCTTCTTGGTGCTGAGCCTATTGTTCACGGGCTTACAAACAGTAAGCTCAGCCACAACGACCACAAAAGCGAAGTTCTCCCCTCTTTATTCAAAAGAATTTACAAGGCTATTCCCGATGCAAAGCTTTATTCTTACTGCAACTGGAACCCTATCAATATCGGCTTAATTGAAAAAGATATTCCCGTTGAGAAATATACAAACGGAAACGATAAAGAGCTGACTGATGAAGTTATTAAAATAGTTAAAGAAAAGCCGACATTTTTATTCGTACATTTTGACGAAACAGACGGCGCAGGTCACAGAAACGGCTACGGAACAGAAAAACAGCTCGAAACTGTACGATATGAAGATGAGCAGACAGGTCGCATTTTCAAGGCTTATGAAGATGCAGGAATAATTGACGATACACTCTTCATTGTTATTGCAGACCATGGCGGTTTTGAACACAGTCACGGCGGTTATTCTGATACAGAGAAATACATTTTCTTCGGTGTAAGAGGTAAAGGTATTGAAAAATCCAACATCGAATATATGCGAACAGTTGATTTATATGCAACCGTTCTTTATGCTTTGGGAATCGATATTCCAGAATATGATTTAAAGGGATTTTGTTCACAAGTTCCTGGTGGTGTTTTCCCTGAGTACGAGGGTAAATATGAAAGAATTATCGGCAAACCCTATCACCCCGAAATCAAACCCACTCCCGACTACAAATCCCCGAAAGGCTTGAGCGCATTTATTCCCGAAGAAAAAACAAAGCTTGCGCTTTTCTTCGATAATAATACAGTTGATGCAACGGGTAAGAATGAAGTTACTTCAACAGTCGGAACAGTTAAATACTATTCCGAGGGTGTCAGAGGTGCAAGAGTTGAGCTTGGCACAAATGGTCATTTTGTTATGGAGGGCTTCAAATTCGGTAGCGGTAGCTTTACTGCATCACTCTGGATTAAAATTGACAGAGATTTAGTGGACGAACCCGCAATTTTTGCTAATAAGAATTGGAGTGGTAGAAGATGTACTTGCGGTGTTCTTTTAGCTTTGAGATGCTCAAATACTGCTCTTAACATAGGTTGCGGTGACGATGACTTTGACTTTGTTACTCCCTTCCCTCCCGAAATCTCAACAGGTTGGGTTCACGCAATATTTGTTGTCGATAAAGAGAATCGCAAAGTTCAGACATACTACAATTTCAAGCTTTGCCACGAAACTGAATTAGAGCCACAGTACCTTGTTGAGCTCGACAATATGCCATTCACCATAGGTAATGATGCTCTCGGCACATACAACAACGAATACAAGCAATTATATAACATCGACGATTTATTCTTCTTTGACGGTGCTTTCGGTGAGGAAGAAATCAATAAGCTTAAGGAATATTATGCATAAAATCAGTATTAACAACGAAATAATACTTGTTCCTGATGGCACGATTTTATCTGACATTTTAATTAAATCAGGTAAAAAGGTTTCACACCCTTGCGGTGGTAAGGGAACTTGCAAAAAATGTTTGGTTTTTGTAAACGGCAAGGAGGAGCTTTCCTGCCAATACCAAGTAAAATCAGACATTAATGTTGTTATACCTGAAAATAGTGAAATTCTTTCTGTAACTGGCGCAAAAGAAAGTGGAGCAGTAACTGAGAACTGTTGTTTTGTTCTTGATATCGGAACAACAACTTTAGCTCTTGCGCTTGTTTCGCTTAATGAAAAGAAAATTATAAAAGTCATAACTCGCACTAACCCCCAAAGAGTCTTCGGAGCAGATGTTTTAACCCGAATTGAATGGTGCAGAAAAAACGGTATTAATGAACTCAATTCATTTTTAATTGACGAAATCAATGAAATGGTTGAGGAGTTGGGTATTAAAGAAATTAACAGAATGTACGTTGCAGGAAACACAACAATGCTCCACATTTTTTTCAAGGTTGACCCGTCTTCAATGGGTGTTGCGCCTTATACACCAACATTCCTTGAAAGCAAAGAGGAAAAAGGCATTGATTTAGGATTAAAAAACATTGAAAAAGTTATTTCTCTCCCCTGCATTTCATCCTTTGTTGGTGCAGATTTAGTTGCAGGAGTAAACTATGCAGAAATGCCTTGTGAAAACAAATACAATTTGTTAGTTGACCTTGGCACCAATGCAGAAATTGTGTTTTATAAAAAGGATGCTCTTTTATGCACATCTGCAGCAGCAGGACCTTGCTTCGAGGGCGCGAATATCACTTGCGGTATGAGTGCCACAGAGGGCGCAATTTATTCATATACTGCAGACGGAAGTTATGAAACGATTAACAATAAATCTCCTAAAGGGATTTGCGGAACGGGACTCATTGATATTATCGCAGAGTTAGTCGAAAATGGTACAATTGACGAAACGGGTTATATGGATTGTGAAGAATTTTCACTAACAGATTCCGTAGAATTAACCCAGAGTGATATAAGACAATTCCAACTTGCGAAATCTGCCGTTTATTCGGGCATTTTAGCCCTTTTAAAAGAAAAGTCGATATCTTTTGAGGATATCGAAAACCTCTTTATTTCGGGCGGATTTTCCGCAAAAATCAATTTAGAAAATGCAGTCAAAACAGGGCTACTGCCAAAGGAAATAAAAGACAAATGCAAAGCTTTAAATAACAGTAGTTTACTCGGTACTGTAAAATACGCTTTAGAACTGAATGATTTATCTGTTTACACTAAAAATGCAGAATATATAGATTTATCAACCAATGTTAATTTCACTAATTTATTTATCAATAATATGGAATTTTAATATTAAATGGGATGTAAAAAACAAAAAGTTTTTTACATCCCATTTACTTAATTACTTTTTATCACTTTTCTTTTCGTAACCGAAGGTTGAAGCGAAAAGGTCAATTTTGAAGGCTTTAATTACTGAACTGAAAAGTCTTGAACCCTGAACAGGCATAAGTCTGTTGAATCTGCCCATTGCATTACCGTCGAAGCCAACAACGATATATGATTTTTTATTAAGAATACCTTTAAGAATTCTGTTAACTGCCTTGTCACAAGGTGTTGAAACCATATTGATAAGGTCCATACCATTAGTTTCACCCTGGTTTCTGAAAATATCTGTTTTTGTAAATCCGGGGCAAACAAGGCCTATGTAAGCTTCGCCTCTGAGCTCTTCTCTCATAGCCTCTGTCAAGCCTTTTACAGCTGCTTTACTTGCGGAATACATTGATGTTCCACCGAGAGCCATAAGCGCTGCAGATGACGCAACGTTAACAATAGCGGGAGTTTCGCTTTTGAGAAGAAGCGGAAGCATAATTTTTGAAGAATATGCAGCTGAATAGAAATCGATATTGATTGATTCATCAATTTCCTCTTTTGAATAGTTCATAAGTCTGTCAAAACGAGGAAGAACACCTGCATTATTAATAAGAACATCGGGATTGATTTCATTTTCAACAAGCCAATCATGGAAGCTCTGCCAATTATCGTAGCTTGAAACATCAAAAAGCTTATAAGAAAACAACTTTGCATAATCCCCAAGTTCTTCAACAAAGTTAATCATTTTCTTTTCACTTCTTGCAACACCAATTACTTTACAGTTATGCTCTTTCATAAGTCGCTCAGCGAGCATTTTGCCGATACCACTTGAAGCACCTGTGATAATTACAGTCTTGTTATCAATCCACTTTGCCATTTAATACACACCCCAAAATTAAATAATATGTTAAAATTATATCACAGAAGTTTTTTGTTTTCAACTGTTAGTGTTTTAATTTTTAAGATAAAAGTGAAAAGTGAAGAGAGAAGAATGAAAAGAACAAAAAGAAAAAGTCACACCAACGTGTGACTTTTCTTTTTGGAGCGGATGACGAGGCTCGAACTCGCTACCTCCACCTTGGCAAGGTGGCGCTCTACCAGATGAGCTACATCCGCATATAATGAATGAGCTATAAAAGCTCATTCATGGTGCCTCCGGTCGGAATCGAACCAACGACACGAGGATTTTCAGTCCTCTGCTCTACCAACTGAGCTACAGAGGCAAATAAAAGTGGCGACCCGGAACGGGCTCGAACCGTCGACCTCTAGCGTGACAGGCTAGCGTTCTAACCAACTGAACTACCGGGCCACAAATTGGTGGGGACAATAGGACTCGAACCTATGACCCCCTGCTTGTAAGGCAGGTGCTCTACCAGCTGTGCTATGCCCCCGCAAGTGTCAGGCAATTCCCGTTGCATTGTGCCTGTCACCGTTCGTCAAGCGACAAGGGATATTATACACCAGGCTGGGCAGTTTGTCAACCCCTTTTTTTAATTTTTTTATTTAAAAGTA
>JAZQLF010000037.1:0-26353 GCA_045542535.1 Acutalibacteraceae bacterium
GAAAGACTTGTACAGCAGTCGCTCGAAAGACTTGCCAAGGGCAGAACAACCATAACAGTTGCTCACAGACTTACAACTATTAAAAATGCAGATAAAATACTTGTTGTTACAAAGGACGGAATTGCCGAAAGTGGCAACCACGAAGAGCTTGTTGCACAGAACGGACTTTATTCAACGATGTATAAGATGTACAGAGTATAAATGCAGAATTTAGGGGCGCGAAAATGCGCCGTATAAGAATTCAGGAGGAAACAGTATGAATTACCCAACCCCTCATATCAATGCAACACCTGAGGATTTTGCTAAAACCGTGCTTATGCCCGGTGACCCTTTAAGAGCAAAATATATTGCAGAAAATTTTCTCGAGGATGCAAAATTAGTTAATAATGTAAGAGGCATTCACGGCTACACCGGCACATATAAAGGTACACCTGTTTCTGTTATGGCTTCGGGAATGGGTATGCCCTCTATCGGTATTTATAGTTATGAGCTTTTCAACTTTTTCGGTGTAGAAAACATCATTCGTGTTGGCTCTGCAGGTGGTATGTGCGAAAAGGTTAAAGTGAGAGATATTATAATTGCTCAGGGCGCTTGTACAGATTCAAATTATGCTCATACCTTTAATCTTCCCGGTACTTTTGCACCCATTGCAGACTATAAAATTCTCAAAACTTCTGCAGATATAGCAGAAGAAATGAATCTGCCTTTTGTTGTGGGTAACATTGTTTCATCCGATACATTCTATAATGATAATGAAAATGTTCCTGCGGGTATGACCTCTGCTGATTTGTGGAGAAAAATGGGCGTTTTAGGTGTGGAAATGGAAGCGGCAGCTCTTTATATGAATGCCGCAAGAAGCGGTAAGAGAGCTCTTGCTATTCTTACAGTTTCCGACCACCTTGTAACAGGTGAAGCTCTTTCTTCCGATGAAAGACAGAATTCCTTTACAGATATGATGAAACTTTCACTTGAAACGGCGGTAAGATTAGCCAATGAATAATATTAAAAGAGTTTTTCTCATTGTTCTTGATAGTTGCGGTATAGGTGAAGCCCCTGATGCTCAAAACTTCGGGGATGAGGGCTCAAACACCATAAAATCAATTTCAAAATCCAAAGAATTTAATATAGAGACTCTCCGTTCAATAGGCTACACAAACATTGACGGACTTTCCTTTTTAGGTGACGGTGAACTTAAAAGCAAGGTAGCAAGACTTGCTGAAAAATCAAAGGGTAAAGATACCACAATAGGTCATTGGGAAATTGCCGGAGTTGTTTCCGAAAAGCCTTTACCCACATTCCCCAATGGTTTTCCTGAAAGCATTTTAAAAGAGTTTTCCGAGAAAATAGGTCGCGGTGTTCTTTGTAATAAAACTTATTCGGGAACTGAAGTTATTAAAGATTATGGTGAAGAACATCTTAAAACAGGGGATTTAATTGTTTATACATCTGCAGACAGCGTCTTTCAGATTGCTGCCCACGAAAGCATTGTTCCGCCTGAGAAATTATATGAATACTGCAGAATTGCAAGAGAAATTTTAAAGGGAGATTTTGGTGTGGGCAGAGTCATTGCAAGGCCTTTCGAAGGGGAATACCCTTTTAAAAGAACTGCCAACAGACACGATTTTTCTATTGAACCGCCAGAAGACACAATGCTTGATGAGCTCAAAAGCAGAGGCTTTGATGTAATCGGTGTTGGAAAAATTCATGATATTTTTGCAGGGCGCGGTCTTACTGAATATGTGTTTACACAAAATAATGAAGACGGAATGAATAAAACAACCGAATATCAAAATAAGGATTTCAACGGACTTTGCTTTGTGAATCTTGTTGATTTTGATATGGTTTACGGCCACAGAAGAGAAGTTGACGGATATGCTAAAGCCCTTTCAGAATTTGATAAATGGTTAAGCGGTTTTATTAAAAATATGAGAACAGATGATGCTCTCATAATCACCGCCGACCACGGCTGTGACCCCGCTTTTAAAGGCACTGACCACACAAGAGAATGTGTGCCCTTTGTGCTTTATGGTGAAAATATAGAACCCGAAAATCTCGGTACAATAAACGGCTTTGATTATATTTCAAAAACAGTTAAAGGAATTTTTATAAAAGAGTGATTTTATGACAGATAAAGAATTATTCCAGTTGGCAATAGATGCAATGAAAAATTCTTATTCCCCTTATTCAAATTGCAAGGTTGGTGCAGCGCTTCTTTGTAAAAATGGTAAGGTTTTTACAGGAACAAATATTGAAAATGCCGCTTTCGGTCCGACAATTTGTGCAGAAAGAGTTGCAGTTTTTAAAGCAATTTCCGAGGGCGAAAAAGAATTTTCAAAAATTGCCGTTGTAGGCGGAAAAGACGGAGTAATCAACGGCATTTTTGCTCCTTGTGGAGTATGCAGACAGGTTTTGAGAGAGTTTTGCGAGGATGGTTTTGAAATCCTTTTAGGTGAAACAGAAGAAAAATTTGAAACTGTTATATTGAAAGATTTGTTGCCCTTGTCTTTTAGTCCTGAAAATGTGAGGTAATTATGCGAATATACGATATTATTAAAAAGAAGCGTGATGGTTTTGCTCTTACCAAAGAGGAAATAGAGTTTTTTATAAACGGCTATGTTGACTCAACTGTTCACGATTATCAGGCATCTGCTCTTTGTATGGCAATTTTCTTTCAGGGCATGAACGAAAGAGAAACTGCAGATTTGACTCTCGCAATGGCACATTCGGGAGATATCGTTGATTTATCCCGATTTGGTGATTTGACGGTGGATAAACACAGCACAGGCGGTGTCGGTGATAAAACAACTTTAATTGTTGCGCCTATTGTTTCCGCTCTCGGTTGCGTTATGGCAAAAATGAGTGGTCGTGGACTCGGTCACACGGGGGGTACTATTGATAAGCTTGAATCTATTGAGGGTTTTAATACTGCACTTTCACCTGATGAATTTTTCGCTCAGGTAGAGAAAAATGGTGTTGCGGTTGTTGGTCAGACGGGAAATCTTACCCCTGCCGACAAAAAGCTTTATGCTCTTCGTGATGTTACGGCAACTGTTGATAATCTCTCACTTATTGCTTCAAGCATTATGAGCAAAAAGCTTGCCGCAGGGTCACATACAATAGTTCTCGATGTTAAATGCGGTTCGGGTGCGTTTATGAAAACTCCCCAAGATGCGAAAGAATTAGCGGAAGCTATGGTTAAAATCGGTAGCAACTGCGGAAGAAATACTGCGGCGGTTATTACAAATATGGACAGACCCTTGGGTAACAATATCGGCAATTCTCTTGAGGTTATTGAAGCGGTAGAAGTGCTTAAAAATAACGGTCCTGAGGATTTAAAAGAGGTTTGCCTTACACTCTCTTCAGAAATCGTTTCGCTTTCAAAAAACATTTCTATTGATGAAGCAAGAAAAATCACAGAAGAAACACTTGTTTCAGGCAAAGCCTTTGAAAAGTTCAAAGAATGGATTTCTTCCCAGGGTGGAAATGCAGCCTGGATTGAAAATACCGACCTTTTCCCGAAAGCAAGATTTATTTATGAAATAAAAGCCGAAAATGACGGCTATATTGTTAAAATGGATGCGGAAAAAATAGGCATCGCATCTGTGATTCTCGGTGCAGGTAGAGAAAAAAAAGAAGATACCATTGATATGAGTGCAGGTATTGTGCTTATTAAAAAAACAGGAGATAAAGTGGAGAAAGGTGATACCCTTGCAACACTTTATTCCTGCAACGAAAAATCATTTAACTCTTCAAAAGAAAAGTTTTTATCTGCTTTGGAGTTTTCTGAGAATACATTCTCAAAGGAACCTTTGATTATAGATATAATTAAATGACTTTAAAACTATTATTGCGAAACAAGTTTTTATATGTTACAATAGTTGGACGGAAAGGTTGGGAAAGATGAAGAAAATCTTGAAAGTATCAATAAAAGTAATTGCTTTTTTGCTTGTGTTTATAGCGCTTTTCAGTAGCGTAACAAATATTCTTGTTTCAAATGGATATATGGATTATCAAGGTATCAGAGGTTTTTATGATGAAAGAAAAAATTCTCTCGATGCAGTTTATATCGGTTCAAGTAACTGTTTAGCATATTGGAATCCCATATTCGCTTGGGAAGAATACGGAATAAGTGTTTATTCTTACGCTTGTAACACTCAGCCATTCTTCGCTGTTGAATATTTAATAAAAGAAGCGCGAAAAACACAGCCCGATGCAGTTTTTGTTGTTAACATCAATACATTGAACGATTCAAATGTCAGCTTTCAACAAATGCATAAATTATTAGACGCTATGCCGTTTTCATTAAATAAATTAGCATTGACAAAGCGTTTGGCAGATATTGGAGAATACTCTTTTGAAGACAGGCTTGAATTTTATTTCCCTGTTATTCGCTATCATTCTCGTTGGAAAGAGTTGGAAATCGAGGATTTCGAATTGAAAGTAAACGGTATGAAAGGTGCAATTACATACAGTCCATACCTTTCGAGAATTGAGGATTTAAGAGATTCCTATATTTATAACGAAAATACAACTGATTTGACCGAAGATATCATAACAGCGGCAGAGAGTCTTTTGGATTATTGCGACAAAGAAAATGTTGAGGTCGTTTTTGTTACAGTTCCTCAGACCCGTGAAAAAGCTAACGATATTAAAAAATACAATGCTTTGAACGAGCTGATAGAGTCCCGCGGTTATCCCACCTTGTGTTTGATAGACCAACCCGATACAGTAAACCTTAACTTAGAAACAGATTTCTATAATAACCACCATACAAATATTCACGGTTCAGTGAAGTTTACTCACTATGTTTCAGAATATCTTGTTGAAAATTATGGTTTTGAGAATAAGCGCGGTATGGAGGAATACAGCGATTGGGAAGAAGGGTATGAAAAATATGCCCCGAAGGTTGCACCTCATGTGTTAGATTTTGAATGGACTCAAAACAGAAATTATGACCTCTACAGACCTGCAACATTTTTAGTAAACGGCGTTGAAGACGGTGTTGAAATTACATGGAGTAAGGTTGTCGGTGCGGATGGTTACACACTTTATAAAAAAGAAGAATATAAAGGTGAATGGAAAAGAGTAATCAGTACCGAAGGTGGAGAATATCTTGATACAGATGTAGAAAAGGGAAAAACCTATTATTACACAGTTGCTCCCTATTCCCTTGAAGACGGGGAAGAATTTTACGGTTATTATAAATATAACGGTAAAAAAATAATAATTGAATGAAAAATGCACCCACCGAAATCGGTGGGTGCTGATTTTATATCAGAAATTCATAAACATAAATTCGTCAACAACATTCATCGCAAATACACCTAAATAAAGGATTGGAACAGCTACTGCAGTTGTAATAAAGCTTTTGCTTTTGAAGGGCTTTAAATTTCCTTCTTTTTTACTTTCTATGGCTGTTAATATTGTTGATACAACAAGGAGCAAAACAGGGATTGTTGATAAAATATAACTGATAAAGCCAAAGGCCGGAACGTCATACACGCTTACAAAGTTGGTGAGAATTTCATTGTCTATATACTGCGCTGCATTTTGAAGTATCAACATCAGAATACTGATTAGTGCTATAATTGTTGTGATGATTGAAAGTTTAGAAAGTCCTCTGTTAGTTTTTTCGATTTTTGTCATAATTAACACCTCTTTTAAATATTTTTTGTGTTCGGGATGATTTGTTTATCATCTTGGCTATATTATGACACAGGAAAAATAAAAAACTGCCCAAATGTAATTTTTGGGCGGTTTTTTGTAATTTTTGGGTGATTTTTTATGAAAATCAGATTTTCATAAGGTTCGGAATACCTTTGATAACTGAGGGGATTGCTTTAACAATCATTACTGTAATACCGCGAACAAGAGGTTTCTTGTCATTAAGAATGTCAAGAAGCTGTTCAGCCATTTTGGGACTGAAAATACCAAAGCTCATTGAAATAAGGTTTTTAATTGGGAGCTGTAAAGCGATACCTGAAGCCATACTCTCTTCGCCAACAAGCTTCTTGATAAGGTTAACGATTTTTCCACCGTTTTTACCTGCTGCAGAATCTTCGATTGTATTAACAAGAGTAAGGTTGGGGTAAGCCTTGATTTCACGAGGAGGAAGCTCTCTTCCAAGAACGGAAACAAATTCCTCATCTGTGATATTCATAATGTCTGCATTGTAATATTTAGCAGCAGTTGCTCTGTAATCGGGGATTACTGCTTCAACTGTGGATTCAACATTAAGCTCAGCAGAAAGCTTGATATCACGGCTTGATGCACCAACGTTGATAGTGAATTTACCGCTTTCAACGTGCCAATCGTGAATATTTACATTGTAGTAAGCGAATGCGCGTTTGCAAAGTTCAATGGAAACTTCTTTTTCTTCACCTGCTTTAAGGAATACTTTCTTAAAGCCTTTAAGCTCCTGCTTGGGTCTGTAAATTGTACTTTCATTATCTGTTACATAAACCTGAGCAACCTCAGCACCGTCAACAGAGCCAACGTTTTTGATTTTAAATGAAACAGTTACTTTATCTGTATCTTTAACAGAATCAGCGGAAAGCTTAATATCGGAATATTCAAAGTTAGTGTAAGAAAGACCATAGCCGAAGGGGAAGAGAACATTCTTTTCAGCGGTGTCATAATATCTGTAACCAACGAACACGCTTTCCTTGTATTCAACAGATGCGGTGTAGCCGGGGTAGTAGTTGTAAGAGGGATTGTCAGAAAGTGCAAGGGGATAAGTTTCAGCAAGCTTACCGCTGGGGTTAACATCACCGAAGAGAATGTCTGCTGCAGCACTGCCTGAAGCTTCACCACCGAGAACGCAGTTAAGAATACCCTTAACTTTATCTGCCCAAGGCATTTCAATAGCTGAACCGCCTGAAAGAGCAACGATAACATTTTCGTTTACTGCGCTCACTGCTTCAACAAGCTTTGTGTGAAGGGCGGGAATACCTAAATGACGGCGGTCAAAGCCTTCGGATTCAAATTCTTCTGTAAGACCGATGAAGAGAATTGCTGCATCCTTGCCCTTTGCAGCTTCAACAGCCTCTGCAATAAACTGCTCGTCAGAAATTTTATTTTTCTTTGCAGTTGAATAACCGGGAGCGTAAGTAACCTTTGCGCCCTTAGAGAGAATTTCATCATAAGCGCAGTCAACCTTAATTGCATTAACAAGTGAAGAACCTGCACCCTGATAACGGGGCTTTTTAGCCATTTCACCGATAACTGCAACATTTGTATTCTTCTTAAGAGGAAGAATTGCATCGTCATTTTTAAGAAGCACCATACATTGACCTGCAATTTCACGGGCTTTCTGATGATGAGCATCTTTATCGTATGTATAGTCACCGAGAACTTCTTTGGATTTCATGATAACTGTAAGAACATTATCAACCATTTTGTCAAGGAATTCTTCGGGGATTCTGCCGTCTTTAACTGCTTCAACAATCTGTGCATTACCTAAACCGTTTGAAGTGGGCATTTCAAGCTCCTGACCTGCAAGAAGACCTGCTACACGGTCATTTTCTGCACCCCAGTCAGTAACAATCATACCCTCGAAGCCCCATTCGTCACGAAGAACGTCTGTAAGGAGCCATTTGTTTTCTGCGCAGTATGTACCGTTAAGGCGGTTATATGCGTTCATTATTGTCCAGGGTTGAGCCTGTTTAACTGTTTTTTCGAAAGAGGTAAGATAAATTTCTCTTAAAGCACGCTCGTCAATAACGCTGTCGCAGGTCATACGGCGGGTTTCCTGGTTGTTACCTGCAAAGTGTTTGAGAGATGTACCGATACCTTTTGACTGAACGCCGTTAACAAAAGCAGCGGAAATTTCACCTGCAAGGTAAGGGTCTTCGGAGAAATATTCAAAGTTTCTGCCGCAAAGGGGAGAACGTTTGATATTTGTACCGGGTCCTAAAAGAACACTAACCTGCTCTTTAAGACATTCTTCACCGAGAAGAACACCCATTTCATAAATAAGGTCAGGGTCCCAGGAGCAAGCAGTAGTAGCTGCTGTGGGATAGCAGATTGCAGGAACACCTTTAAGGCTTGTTGCCTGCTCTTTGTCCATTTTTTCTGCACGTTTTCTGATACCGTGAGGGCCGTCAGTCCACATAACAACGGGAATACCAAGTCTTTCAAGTCCTGGTGTGTGCCAATAGTCAAGACCTGAACAAAAACTTGCTTTTTCTTCAAGAGTCATCTGTTTAATAAGATCTGCGTGTTTCATTTTCTACCTCCGTAAATCTCAAAATTATACATTTTAATGATAACATACAAAATATGCCAATGCAAGAGTTAAATGTTTGTTATTTCTTCA
This sequence comes from Acutalibacteraceae bacterium, assembly GCA_045542535.1. Lineage (GTDB taxonomy): Bacteria > Bacillota > Clostridia > Oscillospirales > Acutalibacteraceae > DTU089. The sequence goes on from JAZQLF010000037.1 coordinate 8,318, forward strand.
TACATAACTTTTATTATCTTTGTGCTGTTAAGACAACAATCGGTATTGTTAGAGTGGTAATAAGCAACAAGCAAATAATCCGCACCCTCTATGGTGGCAGGGTAGCAGTAGCCGTTATTAAGGTCGTCTTCAAGATAGAAAAGCATTTCTTGTGTAAACGCATTTTCGTCTTTTTTTCTTACTGCCATTGTATAAGGTGTTCTGCCCCAGAATTCTGCATCGTCGTCCCTTAAAATATGCTCGGGGATGGGATTGAAAATTGCAACCGTAAGGTCTTTGAAATCCTTAACAGACATAGGCGAAGCAGGGGATGAAAAGAATACATTGGGTTCAGGTGTTGACCAGGTTTCTCCGTTATCTTCGGAGTAACATTCATACTGATAACCCAAAAGAGTTCTTATATAGCACCATATTTTACCATCGGGAAGCTCATAAAGCCCAGGTTCCTGAAAGCCTATTTTATCATTTGGGAAAGGTGTTTTTAGCTCTGCATCGGTTTTCTTCCAACTGTAGCCGTCATCATCGGAATAGAAAAAGCAAAGCTCACCTCTGTGCAATTCCTCGTTATTGTCATAAATCGTGTGGTTTGCAAGAGGAAGAATAATTCTGCCGTTTTTAAGCTTTAAAACTCTGTCATTGTTGAGAATAAAATAATCCGCTCTTTCGAGAGAGCTTAAGCAATTCTGAGGTTCGCTCCAGCTTTTGCCCTCGTCAGAGGAACGTCTCATAACAATGGTATCGGAGCCGTCTTTATTTTTAACAATATAAAAAGCACCGATATCGCCGTTTTCCATTCTTAAAAATGAAAAGCTCATAATGTTAACATCATCTTCGCCCTTTTCAAAAAGAACCTTTCTTTCTGACCAGGTTTCCCCCTCGTCTGTTGAAGAAATATAGGAAATTCTTGCAATATCTTCGTCTTCTCTTCCGCCTAAAAACTCAGTAAAAGCGAATAAAATGCTACCGTCATTCAAACGAATAAACGAGCCTTCGCCAATTCGTCTGATTAACCCCTCTGGTGCCATTAAATGAACTTTTCTGCCGACTTTTTTCATAAAGTAACATCCTTTTAAATCTTATATACAATAAATTATATCATACAATTTGCACATATTACAACCGCGAAATTGTAACTTCCCGATAGGCAGTTTTTATTGCTTTTGAAAAATCCCTATGATAAAATTAATTTAGAGTGGGTAAAGCGTATCCGAGCCAGCCTTAAATGGCGGTGTTTCGGTACTTTTGCCCGATTTGCCTTTGAAAGGCGATAGCCTGTCTGCAGTCAAATACGACCAAAATTCCTCGAAACCTCGTTCATTTAAGGTCGAAGAATTTTGTGGTTAAGTATTTTTCGCTCAGATGAGGCAAAAACGCAGTAAATCCTGACGGATTTACGAGTATTTTAACGAAATATGAGTGGAAAAGACTATCCCAAAATCTGGTTCGGATACGCTTTACCCACTCTAATTTAAAATAGGGAGGAAATCCTATGCTTTATAAGAAAAATTCTACACCTTCTCTAACAGAGGCGTTGTTTAAAAATCCAACGGCGGAATACCGCGGAACACCTTTCTGGGCTTGGAACAATTTGCTCACAAAGGAAGAGCTTTGCCGTCAGATTGACGTGTTCAAGGAAATGGGTCTTGGCGGTTTCCATATGCACGTAAGAACCGGACTTAAGAACAAATATTTAAGTGACGAATATATGGAGCTTGTTAAGGCTTGCGTTGAAAAAGCAAAAGGCGAAGAAATGCTCGCCTGGCTTTATGATGAGGACAGATGGCCCTCAGGTGCGGCAGGTGGTCTTGTTACCTGCGATGAAAAATACAGAGCAAGAAACCTTGTTTTCACAACTGAAAAGCAGGGGGAGAGTTTCAGTGCCGGTAACTGCTCTCGCTCCAATGGTGACAGAAGCGGTAACGATACTCTTTTAGCTTGTTATGATGTTGTTCTCGATTCAGATGGCTATCTTGAAAGCTATAAAAGAATCGGCGAAGATGATGAGGCAAAGGGTACAAAATGGTACGCTCTTCTCAATATTTATGGCCCTAACAGCTGGCATAACGACCAGACTTATGTTGACACTCTTAACAGAGATGCAATCAAGAGATTTATTGAGGTTACTCACGACAGATATAAAGAAAGTGTAGGCTATGAGTTTGACAAAACCGTTCCTGCAATTTTCACCGATGAACCCCAGTTTACAAGAAAAGATACCTTTGATAACTCTTTCGATACAGAAGATGTTACAATGCCTTGGACAGACAAGGTTCCCGAACTTTATAAAGAGGCTTATGGTGCAGATATTCTTGACACTCTTCCCGAAATTTTCTGGGATTTAAAAGATAGCGCACCCTCAATTCATCGTTACCGTTACCACGATTTTATTGCAGAGCTTTTCGCACAGTCCTTTGCAGACACAGTAGGCTCCTGGTGCGGTGAAAACGGAATTGCTCTCACAGGTCATATGATGGAAGAGCCTACATTACATAGTCAGACCGCCGCTTTAGGTGAAGCAATGCGTTCTTACAGAAGCTTCCAGCTTCCCGGTATAGATTTACTTTGTAACTCTCACGAATTCACCACAGCAAAACAGGCTCAGTCCGCCGCTCATCAGTTCGGCTACGAGGGTGTTCTCTCCGAGCTTTACGGTGTAACCGGTTGGGATTGCGATTTCAGAACCTATAAGCATCAGGGCGATTGGCAGGCGGCTTTGGGTATTACTGTTCGAGTTCCTCACCTTTCCTGGTATGCTATGGCAGGTGAAGCAAAGCGTGACTACCCTGCATCAATTTCATATCAGTCCCCCTGGTACAAGGAATATGGTGCTATTGAGGACCATTTTGCAAGAGTTAATACAGCCCTCACAAGAGGTAAGCCCATTGTTAAGGTTGGTGTTATTCACCCTGTTGAAAGCTTCTGGCTTCATTGGGGTCCCAATGATAAATCTGCTATTTTCCGCGATGGTGCAGATGAAAACTTCCTTAACCTTACAAAATGGCTTCTTGAGGGCAGCATAGATTTTAACTTCATCAGCGAATCTCTTTTGCCCACTCTTTGCGAAAAGGGTTCAGCACCTTTCAAAGTTGGGGAAATGGAATATGATACGATTATCGTTCCTGCTTGTGAAACTCTTCGTTCAACTACATTGGAACGCCTTGAAGCATTCAAGGAAAACGGTGGTAGACTTATTTTCCTCGGTGCTGCTCCTAAGCTTTGCGATGCAGTTGCTTCCGAAAGAGGAAAAGCTCTTTACGATATGAGCGAACACATTGATTATACTCGTTCTGCACTTATTACCGCTATGGAAAAGGACAGAACTTTGACAATCCGTTATGATAACGGAAGTCTTACGGATGACCTTATTTATCAGCTTCGTCAGGACGAAGATTGCAAATGGCTTTTTGTTTGCCACGATAAAGAGCCTTATAACAAAGATGTTGACCGCGGTGATGATATAAGAATTACTGTTAATGGTGAATATGGTGTTGTTATTTATGACACAGAAAACGGCAATATCAATTCTGCCGATTATGAAATCAAAAACGGAAAAACTGTAATTTCTGACCATATTTACGGCTATGAATCAAGGCTTTATAAATTGGTTGATACAGCTTCTGTTTCACCAGAATCAGAAAAAGAAACAGAAAAGAAGAAAGAAATTCGTGTTGATTCTCAGGTGAAATATGAGCTTTCTGAAGAAAATATTCTTGTTCTTGATATGGCAGAGTTTAAAATCCAGGGTGAAACTGAATTTTCATCTAAAGAAGAGATTTTAAGACTTGATAATATCTGCCGAGAAAGATTAGGTCTTCGTGAAAGAGGCGAGGCTATTGTTCAGCCCTGGGTATATGGAGAAGCCCCCGATGTGAGCAAGGTTACTCTCAGATATACTTTCAGGAGCGAAATTGATTATGATGGAGCATTCCTCGGTCTTGAAGATGCCGATAAAGCAGAAATCCTCTTTAACGGTGAGAAGGTTTCCAATGAGATAGTTGATAATTATGTTGACTTTTCAATTTATAAAGTCAAGCTCGGTAAAATCCAAAAGGGTGAAAATGAGCTTGTTATCACTTATCCCTTCGGACCATCTGCAAATCTTGAAACAGTATTTGTTTTAGGCTATTTCGGAGTTAAAGTAATTGGTACTGAAAGCACGATTATTCCTCTTCCAGAGAAAATCGGCTTCGGTGAAATTCTTTCACAAGGCTTCCCATTCTACAGCGGAGCGATTACTTATAAAATACCCGTTAATGTTGAGAATGGCAGTGTAGAGGTTGAAGCATCTGATTATCGCGGTGCTCTCATTACCGTTGAGGTTGACGGAGATAAACAGGGTAGAATTATCTATCCGCCCTATACCCTCGGAATCAAAGACCTCACAAACGGTGAGCACGAAATCGGTGTTAAGCTTTACACACATAGATACAACTCCTTCGGTCCTATTCACCTTGTAAATGAAAAGGAATCCTGGCACGGACCAAATGCCTGGAGAAGCAGCGGACGAAATTGGTCTTACGAATATGTGTTAAGAAAAACAGGTTTATTAAAAGCTCCGGTAATAAGATTGTAAAATGAAATCACTCCGTTGAAATTTATGTGTAAATTTCAACGGAGTGATAATTTTTATACAAATAACTTCTTCGCCAACCAAGCTCGAACCTTCTTACTTTTATTAGCATAAAGCCAGAAGAAAACAAGTGCTAAACAACAAACCCCTGAAATAAGAGTGATTTCACAAGCGACTATGTAATTACCGAGGAAGAAGCAAAGACTTGCAACAAAAAGGCATATTACAAGGTCAATAAAAATGTGCAATACCTTTGAGGTCCAATGGCGTTTTCTTTGACGATACCAGAAGGTGAAATATAAAACACAAGCAGAAATAATTGCAATAATCGGTAAGGCGATATTAAAATACCATTTTGCATCACTTGAATCATTGACATAGAAAACCAAAGTGTAAAGTGCTACCGCCAAGGTGTCAAAGCCCCACATTAAATACGGATGAAGATTTTTTGTGAAAAACGGGAAAACAAATAAAATCCAGCATAAAAGTGAGCTTGATGCTACAAAAATGAACCATAGGGTTTCAGGATTTAAAAATAAATTTATGAACATACATACAATATTAGGAATTAAAAGTATGAATGTAACAATAAGTGCAATAAATTTTTGCTTTATTCCTACAGGAATATCGGGGGTATGTGAAAAGGGGAGCTCAGCTTCCTCGCTTTTTTCGTTGGGGTTATATACGGGAGTGTCGCAAAGGGCGCATTTATGGGCGCTTTTGTCAAGTTCAACTCCGCAATTAACACAATATGACATATTTAAACATCCTTTTTATATATGGAATGGGTTAATCCCTGTTACTTTCTATTTTTACGTGAAAGCCCATTTTAACAAGCTTTGTGAAAATTTCTCTTTCAAGGTCGGTTTCTTTATAAATTCCCGCGGCTGTGAGAACAAGATTGTCACCAACTGTTGCAAGACCGCAACGTATTGCATTGCGAACACCGGGTCCCGGCATAAGAAATGCTTTTTCAACAAAGGGAAGCATATCTTCGGGAAGCTTTACCGCACCTAAATTAGAAAGAAGAACCGATGTTGTTTGCTCACCGGTTATAAGGAAAGAAATTCCAACACCTAAATCCTTGATTGCCAAAGGCAAGAATTTCAAAACGGGGTTTCTTTCAAGTCCCATATTAGCCGTTACCATTGCATTGAGCTTCTTTTCGTCATTAGCAAGGCGAAGCTGATATGCAACCTGCTTCAGAAGTTCCTCAAAAGAATAGTCACCTAACTGTGGGTCAACCTTTGCACGAAGGCAAATGGTAAAGTTTCTGAGGGTTTCTGTTTTATATACGCTTCTTAAATCAATAGGAATCTGAACGGAAACCTCTTTTTGTTTTTTGCATTCCTTACGCTGCTTTTCTATATGCACCTGCAGAAGAAGGGCAGCGAAAAATTCCGTTACGGTAACGCCGTGTTCTTTTGTGTATTTATGTATTTCTTTAAAGGACATTGTTCCTGAAATTATATTTACCATATGCTTGGGAAGCTTTGTTCCTCTTGCGTGATAAACATATTTATCGCTGCGCTTGATTTTTCCTTTGGAATTTGCAATTTTTGAAAAGGTGTCTTCAAGCTCTTCTTTTTTCGGTGGTTGAGTTGCATCAAGAACAAGACCACCGGGAGAAATACTGTGACCGCACAGCTTCAGGTATTCTGCTACGAGAGTGCAGGAAAAAATTGCTGCACCATGACCGTCTGAAATAGCGTGGTAGGTGTCAACTGCAATTCTTTTTCCGTGATAATAAACTCTGAAAAGGAATCCTTTATTTTCTTTGAATTTAACACGATGGCAAGGGTTTTGAATATCGGGTTTGACGTCGGGGGCAATATTGGGATTTTTCTCAAAATAATACCAGAAAAGCCCTTTTCTGATACGGACATCAAAACCAGGGAAACGTGGCATTATGTTTTCCAAGGCTTTTGTAAGAATTTCAGGATCAACTTCTTCTTTCAATTCTATACAAAAACGGAAAATATTTGACCAGGTACCTGTGTTCTGACCCGGAAAAACCGAAGCTGCATTGTCAAGCTTAAACCATTCGGGTAAGTTGGGGTTTCTTCTTTCTCGCAATTTATTTTCCGCCAATTTCAGAACTCCTTTCGTCAATATAGAAAATACCGTTTTACTCATTGGGTGGGTAAAACGGTATTAAAATGAAATCAGATTTTTACGGCATCCTTGATTTTGATTTTTCCAACAAAGGGGATTTTCAGATAGCCATTGCATTTATCATCCTCGAAGGTAAGATGAATGTCAATTTCTTTGCCGGGAAGAATAGCAACTGTTGCTTTTGCATCAAGTGTATCGCCGTCTTCTTCCGCTTCTAAAATAGTTATATCAAAATCAAAATCGGCATTATCAATTTCGATTTCGAACTCATATTTGCCGTTCTCATACTCAATTTCAAAAATCGCATCGCCTTTGAAAAACATATGGTCAACGCTTACTTTGTATTTTCCTACACCAATCATAAATAATACCTCCGTAATTTATTAAGCATCCATTCCGCCTGCTAAGCGAAGGATTTTACGAGCATCTACAGTTGTTATTTTATTATCTGCAGAATTATCGAGATTTGCCGTAGCAGTTTGTTCGGCTGTAAGAACAAGAGTTCCTGCCGAAGCATGAATAGCGGATTTTACATCGAAAAGGGAAACAATGCCGTCTCCGTCAATATCGCCGGGCAAAGAGAAATCATCGTTCATAAGTATAACGAAACGACCACCCTTTGAAACTTGCGCTCCTATGAAAGGTATGTGGGCAGAGCCACTGACAAGTGTAAACTTATCGCCCTCTTGCAAATAAATCTTTGTGGCGCTGGGAATTGCACCGGAGCAAACTGATTCAAAGCTGATAACAATATTATCATCAGGGGTGTATTCTTCTCCATCGTTTGTAAAGCTGATATCAAAGGCGAGAGCGGTAGAATATCTTGAAGGAAGAGTCGCTTCAATCTCGCTTATGGGAACTTCGTTTACAATAATGTCCATAAATTCTTTTCGGGGAAGAGTTCCGTAAGCATCAATAAGTTTAATGCCTGTATCGTTATCAGTTATTGTATGGTTGTTTAAAATTATAATGCTTTCAGGCAATCCTTGGTCAATAAGATATTTATGTGCGTAAGAATCTTTGGTGCAAGATATGCCGTCAACAAAATAATAAAATTTGTTGTCGTCGGAATCAATACCGCCTAAAACCGCGTCTTTACCTATGGTAGTCAGATTTGTGGGCAAATTGATTTTTGTGAGAGAGTCGCAGTAAGCCAAAGCTTCAGCACCAAGGTTCTGAAGATTGTCGCTTAAGCGAATATTTTTAAGGTTCCAGCAATGAAAGAAAGCGTAAGAATTAATTGTTGTAACAGTATTATACATATCGATTTCTGTCAGATTGAAACAATAATTGAAAGCATAGGAACCGATTGTTTCAACTCCGTAGGGAACTGTGAATTTACCCTCTTTTCCTGCAGGGAAAATAACAAGAGTCTGGATTTTTCCGTAGTTTGCAGATTCTTTATTGGTGTTTTTGCGATAAAGAACACCGTCAATTGATGTGAAAGTTTCGTTGGCAGAGTCAATATCTATCTCTGTAAGAGCTGAGCACAAACTAAAAGCGTTACCTGAAATTCCCGTTAAAGTTGAAGGGAGTTTTATATATGTAAGATTTTCTCGTTTGGAAAAAGCGGAGTACGTAATATTTGTTACAGGAAGGCCATCGATGCTTTCCGGAACAATGATTTTCGTTTCCTCACCGCTGTAGCCGGTTATAACAGCCTTTACAGGCGAATCTACGGGAATAGCTCTGTATGTAAAATCACTTTCGGGTGGATAAACGGGTTCTTTACTTTCGTAGACGCCTGTTGTTCCACTTTTGGCAGTGGGCAAGTTGTCAGTGAATATGATGCACGATAACAAAACGCACAAGCACAAAACAAAACTTAACAGTTTTTTCTTGCTCAAAAAAGCACATCCTTTCAAGCGGTAATATACTAATATAATTATATTATAGACCGAATGTAATTTCAATAGGGATGTTTATACAAAAAAAGTGACAAATTTTGTTAATTCACAATAGAGAACTGAAATAAAAACAGAAAATAAAAAAAGCAAAGCTCCGAAGCGAACTTCGGAGCCGTATGCTTTTTAACAATTAAGTTACTTAGATAGCGCGGGTAACCTTACCGGAGCGCAAGCAGCGTGTGCAAGCATATACTCTCTTGGGAGAGCCGTTTACGATTGCTTTAACTCTTTTAACGTTGGGTTTCCAAGTTCTGTTTGAACGTCTGTGAGAGTGAGAAACCTTGATGCCGAAAGCAACTTCTTTGTTACAAAATTCACATTTTGCCATTGAGCTGCACCTCCTTCTAAATTTTTCGATAAGTCTAAACATAAGACAACGAAATGTATAATATCACCTTTCTCCGTCAAATGCAAGTATTTTTTTTGAAATTGTCCGTTTTTATGAACTTTCACATATATTTAGGGGTAATATTCCAATATTTTTTTCAAATTTGCTTGATTTTTTCAAAATGATGCTATATAATGCTACTTGTAACCGAACATTTGTGCGAACATCAAACCGTAAAGTTGATGAGCACATACCAATTATATAAAGGAGAATTATTCAGAAATGGCAGAAAAAAACGAAAAAAATAAAGCTCTTGAAACAGCGCTCTCTCAGATAGAAAAAAACTTTGGTAAAGGCGCTATTATGCGTCTTGGAGAAAATGCAGGTCTTAATGTTGAAGCGATTCCCACAGGCTCAATTGCTCTTGATGCGGCAACAGGTATCGGCGGACTTCCCCGCGGCAGAATTGTTGAAATTTACGGTCCTGAAAGTTCAGGTAAAACAACTCTCGCTCTTCACGTTGTTGCAGAAGCTCAGAAAATGGGTGGAGAAGCAGCTTTTATTGACGCGGAACACGCTCTCGACCCTGTATATGCATCTGCTCTCGGAGTAGATATCGATTCTCTTCTTGTTTCTCAGCCTGACAACGGCGAACAGGCTCTTGAAATCACTGAATATCTCGCTCGTTCAGGCGCTCTTGACGTTATTGTTGTTGACTCTGTTGCAGCTCTTGTTCCTAAGGCAGAGATTGAGGGCGAAATGGGTGACTCTCACGTTGGTCTTCACGCCCGTCTTATGTCTCAGGCATTAAGAAAATTAACAGGTGCTATTTCAAAGTCAAATACAGTTGTTATCTTCATTAACCAGCTTCGTGAAAAGGTTGGCGTTATTTACGGCAACCCCGAGGTTACAACAGGTGGTCGCGCTCTTAAATTCTATTCAACAATCCGTATTGATGTAAGAAGAGTTGAACAGCTTAAAGGCCCCGGTAATGAATTTATCGGCTCTCGCACAAGAGCAAAAATCGTTAAAAATAAGGTTGCTCCTCCCTTTAAAGAGGCAGAGTTTGATATTATGTATGGCGAAGGTATTTCCAAATACGGTGAGCTTCTTGATTTGGCTGTTAAAATGGAAGTTATCAGAAAAAGCGGTGCTTGGTTCTATTATGGTGAGGAAAGACTCGGTCAGGGCAGAGATAATGTAAAAGAATATATCAGAAACACTCCCGAATTCTGCGCAGAGGTTGAAGGCAAGGTTCGTGAGGGAATCAAAAACCTTATTTCCGCAAGAAATCCCATTTCTCGCAGAGAACAAGCCGCTCCTGCACCTGCTGAACCTGTTTCAAAAGAAGCAGCAAGAGCAAAAATTGATATCGCAGTAGATGACGACGAATAATGAAAATCACATCCAAACAGGGTAACGGCAATAAGGTTCATATCTATATTGACGGCACTTATACCCTTACACTTTACGATGACTATTGGTACCTTTGCGGTATTAAGGATGGTCAGGAAATTTCAGAGATTCAGCTTGCTTCCTTGAAAGAGGAGGCAGGCTTTCGCTCTGCTTATGAGAAGGGCATCACATATCTTTCTATGCGTAGCTATTCCGAAAAAGAGCTTTATGATAAATTGAAGTTGAAATTCGGAGCGGAGGCTTCTCGCAGAGCGGTAGATAAAATGCTTGACAGAGGCTATATTGATGACGAAGCCTTCTGCAAGGAATATGTAAGGTATCTTTTTGAAGTAAAAAAATATGATGTAAAGAGGATTACATACGAATTAAAAATGAAGGGTATTGATGGCGAAACTGTTAACAATACCTTGAAAATACTTGACAACGAGCCAATTTCGCGTATTATAGAAATGTTAAGGACAAAATACGAAAATAAGCTTGAAACGGAGAAAGACCGCAAGCGAATTGTAAACCGTTTTGTAAGAATGGGGTATTCCTATTCCGATATAAAATCAGCGTTTTATGAATGTGAATTGGAGATGCCCGGGCGGTAAAAAGTAAGAGGTGAAGGTTATGTCACGAAAAATCGGAATGATTAGCTTAGGATGTCCTAAAAATCAGGTGGATGCAGAATTGATGCTTAAAAAGCTTGTTGATGCAGGCTATATTCTCGTTCAGGAGGCAGATAAAGCCGATGTTGTTATTGTTAACACCTGCGGTTTTATTGAGGATGCAAAAAGAGAGTCTATTGAGGCTATTCTTGAAATGGCGGATTTAAAAGGGGACGGGCTTCTCAAAAAGATTCTTGTTACAGGTTGCCTTGCTCAAAGATATAACGAGGAAGTTTTTACAGAAATTCCCGAGGTTGACGGAGTAATCGGTATCGGTGCAAATGCAGATATCGTTGCAGTTTGTGATGCTCTTTTTGAAAATGACGAGCAGTATAAGAGCTTTCCCGACAAAGAGCAATTACCTCTTGACGGCGGCAGAATTCTTACAACTCCCGAATATACTGCATACCTTAAAATAGCAGACGGTTGCTCCAATTGCTGTACCTACTGCGCGATTCCCTCAATCAGAGGTGCTTTCAGAAGCAGAAAAATGGAAGATGTTCTTGAAGAAGCAAATATGCTTTGTGAAAAAGGCGTTAAAGAGCTTATTCTTGTAGCACAGGACACAACAAGATATGGCGAAGACCTTTACGGCGAACTTAAACTCCCCGAGCTTTTGGGTAAACTTAATAAAATTGAAAAGCTTCAGTGGATTCGTCTTCTTTATTGCTACCCCGACAGAATTACAGATGAACTTTTAGATGCAATTGCAGAAAACGAAAAAGTTTGTCATTACATTGATATTCCTCTTCAGCACGCTGACGGAGAAATTCTCAAAGCAATGAACAGAAAAGGCGACAAAGAGTCACTTCTTGCTCTTGTTGAAAAAATCAGAGCGAAAATTCCCGATGTTGTTTTAAGAACAACCTTTATTGTTGGCTTCCCCGGTGAAACAGAAGATGCGTTTACAACTCTTTCCGAATTTGTAAACGAAGCGAAAATTGACAGAGTTGGTTGCTTTGCATACTCTCGCGAAGAGGGCACTCCTGCTTATGATTTCCCCAATCAGGTTGATCCTGAAATCGCTGCAGAACGTGTTGAAGCAATAATGACTCAGCAATATACAATTTCAGAGCAGAAAATGGAAGAATGTATGGGTAAAACATACGATGTTCTTGTTGAGGGCTATGACCCCTATACAGATAGCTATTACGGCAGAACATATATGGATTCGCCCGATATTGATAACAACATTATTTTCACTTGCGGTTATGAAATTGAAGATGGTGAAATTGTTCCTGTTGAAATATTTGATAAGGATGAGTATTCTCTCATTGGTGAAGCAGTATGAAAAATATGAATGTTCCTAACCAATTGACGATTATAAGAATAATTCTGACTCCCATATTCCTCGCTTTGTTTTTGAGTGATATAGAGCATCATTATTTAATCGGTTTAATTGTTTTTGCAATTGGCTCATTTACAGATTTCCTTGACGGTAAAATTGCAAGGAAAAAAGGTATTGTAACTGTTTTCGGTCAGCTTGCAGACCCGGTTGCAGATAAAATTCTTACAACTGCAGCTCTTCTTGCATTCATGCAGTTCGGACTTTGCAATATCTGGATTATTATGATAGTATTGCTCCGCGAGTTTACTATCACATCATTCCGTCTTGTTGCAACAGCTCAGGGAATTGTTATTCCTGCAAATATTTACGGCAAACTTAAAACCATTTCTCAGATGGTTTTCTCCCTTGTGATTATGATTCTTGCAGAGCTTAACGATATCGGCATTTTGGGCGAGAATTTCCCCATTTCTGCAGTATCAAACGGACTTTTGTGGATTACTGCCGCACTTTGCGTAGTATCGGGCGTAATCTATGTTAAACAGTCCATTAAACTCATTGACTTTTCGAAATAAGGTGAAATTATGCAACTTTATAACTCTCTTACAAGAAAAAAAGAAGATTTTAAGGAAAATGTTCCCGGCAAGGTTAATATGTACACCTGCGGTCCTACTGTGTATCACTTTGCACATATAGGAAATCTTCGTAGCTATATAATGGAAGACGTACTTGAAAAGCATCTTCGTTACAGCGGTTATGATGTTAAGCGCGTTATGAATATCACTGACGTTGGACATCTTTCAAGTGATGCAGATACCGGCGAAGATAAAATGCTCAAAGGCGCAAAAAGAGAGAATAAATCTGTTATGGACATTGCAAAATTCTATACAGATGCATTCTTCGAGGACTGCAAAAAGCTTAATATCAAAACTCCCGATGTAGTTGAACCTGCAACAAATTGTATTGATGAATTTATTACAATGGTTCAGGGTCTTCTTGATAAAGGCTATGCTTATGTTGCGGGCGGAAATGTGTATTTTGATACATCAAAGCTCGACGAATACTATGTTTTCAATAAGCACGACAGCGATGAATTAATGGTTGGTGTTCGTGAGGGCGTAGAAGAAGATACAAATAAGAAGAATAAAAATGACTTTGTTCTCTGGTTTACTAAATCAAAGTTTGAAGAACAGGCTCTTAAATGGGACTCTCCCTGGGGCGTAGGCTATCCCGGTTGGCATATTGAATGCTCCGCAATCAGCCTTAAGCACCTTGGTGAATATATGGACATTCACTGCGGTGGTATTGATAATGCTTTCCCTCACCATACAAATGAAATTGCACAGAGTGAAGCATATATCGGTCACAAATGGTGCAATTATTGGTTCCATGTTCTTCACCTTAATACAAATTCAGGTAAAATGAGCAAATCAAAGGGCGAATTCCTTACCGTTTCTCTTCTTGAGGAGAAAGGTTATAACCCTCTCGCATACAGATTTTTCTGCTTGCAGTCCCACTACAGAAAACAGCTCGTTTTCTCTTACGAAAATCTTGACGGCGCTGCAACTGCTTATGAAAAGCTTCTCAAGAAAATTGCCGCACTTAACCCCTGCGACAGCGATGAGCTTGATATGGCTGCAGTTGAAAAGCTTCAGGGTGCATTCAAAGCCGCTCTTGATAACGATATAAACACTTCTCTCGCAGTTACTGCGGTTTATGATGTTCTTAAAGAGAAAACTAACGATAAAACAAAGATTTACCTTCTTAACGATTTTGACAAGGTTCTTTCACTTGATTTGGTAGAAGGTGCAAAGAAACTTAATGAGGTTAAAGAAGATGTTGCAGAGCTTGATGACTTTGCAAAATATGTTGAAGAACAAATAGCTTTGAGAGTTGAAGCTAAAAAAGCTAAAAACTTTGCAGAAGCAGACAGAATTCGTGACGAGTTGGCATCAAAGGGAGTTACACTCCTTGATACCCGCGAAGGCACAAAATGGACAAAGGAATAAAAATTTATGACAAGTAAAGAAAGAGCAAAACTCCGCGCAGAAGCAAACGGTCTTGACCCCATTTTTCAGATAGGTAAAGAGGGCGTTACAGATGCGGTAATTGCACAAATTGAAGATACATTTAACACAAGAGAGCTTTTTAAAATTAAGGTTCACCTTGAATCCTCCCCCGAAGGGCCAAAGGAAATAGCAACAAAAATTTCCGAGGCAACAGGTTGTGATGTTGTTCAGGTAATCGGCGGAACAATTGTTGTTTTCAGAATTAACCTTATTCTTCGTCAAAAAGCAGCGGAAAAGAAAAAACGTCAGCAGGAAAAGGCGAGAAAAGAAGCTCTCGAAAGACGTACCGAGCGTACTAAAAAGAAATACAGCAGGTAAAAATTATGAGTGAAATTGTTACCGTTAATAAAAAGAAAAAAGTCGGTTCTTTTATAATCGGTTTGGTTGTTCTCGCCCTTGCAATTACAGGTGTTGTAAGCATTGTAAGAGTTGCAATAGATAAATTCTATTCCGGTGACGAAGAGGTTGTTGACTACTCCGGTTACGCAGAGTTTTTGACCTGGGTAGTGGGTGTTGACCCGGATTCATTCTCCGATATAACAAAAGCCGATAAAGAAGCCCTTCTCAATATCGCAATATGTACTCTTCTTACAGACGAAATCAAAACAGGGGAGTACAATGTAACTGAAAAAGGTCTTATTGTACCTGCGGAAGATGTTGAGGGCTATTATCTTAAAATGTTCGGCCCCGATGTTGAAATAATCCATGCAAGTGTTATGGGTTACGGTTATGAATTTACCTATGATGCAAGTTCGAAAACATATACTGTTCCGCTTACAGGCGTAACACCACCATTCACAGTAAGAATTGAATCAGTTGAAAAGACAGGTGGTCTTGCAATTCTTCGCGTGGGCTATGTTGGAACAAATAACATCGAAGTTGCTCCCGACGGAACTGTCGCCGCAACTCAACCTGACAAATATGCAGATATTACTCTCAAAGAAACCGAAACAGGATATAATTTAATCTCGGTTATGGCAGTTACCGTAGGCGAGCATAATTAAAATATCAATTTTAAAAGGAGCTTTTAGTATGAAAAGAATAATATCACTTGTAATGTGTATTGTTATGCTTTGCAGTATGTTTGCTGTTACTGCAAATGCGGCGGAAAACTATTTCGATACATTCGATTCAGAAATTCATAAGCTTTGGTTTTCAGTTGTTTTCAATGACAGCGAAGATAATATTTACGATTTTTTACCTAAGCATGTAAAATGGTACACAAACTATAAAATCGATATGTATCAGTTCGATTCATACGAAAAAGAATTTGTATATGATACTTATTCATATACGATGCGTTATTATGCAATCCCTGCAGATGTTTATGAAGCTGAAGCATTAAAACACTTTAACATAAGTGATATTAACGCTTTAAGAAACGACACATATAGTGACCCTGTTTATAATGCAGAAACCAACACCTATGATATGCCAGATGCAGGTGGTATGGGTGACAGCATTACTTATGTAACAAAGGGCTATAAAGACCTTGGCAACGGCAAATATGAGGTTTACGGCTATACCGTTGAACAGGCTTATGATAAACCTGATGGTGCAGTTGAAGGCGTTGATTATATTGTTATTCCCGAGTATGGTAACGCTGCAGAAATTTTAAAATGCCTTAAAGTAACTATTGAATATAACGGAACTGATGTTAAATTTATTTCATGGGAAACAATTACACTTAACGAAGTGCCAAGTACTGAAGAACTAATTGTTGCTCATGTTCATACTCCGTCCTCTTGGATTACAGATAAAAAAGCAACAGTAAACCGTGCCGGTTCAAAGCATAAAGAATGTACTGAATGTGGTGAGGTTCTTGAAACTGCAACAATTAAGCAGTTGAAATGTTCAAAACCCAAAATGAAAACAATCGCAAATACCCAAAGCGGTGTAAAAATCACATGGGGTAAGGTAAGCGGTGCAGATACATACAGAGTTTATCGCAAGACCAAAAATGGTGATTGGAAATATTTAGGTTCTACAAGTAAAACATATTATACCGATAAAACTGCAAAATCAGGAACTAAATATTACTATGCAGTAAGAGCAAGAAACGAAGCAGGTAATTCTTCACTTTCAAGTGAACTTTCAAAATATTACCTTGCAGACCCAACCTTGAAAACACCAAAGAGTACAAAGAGTGGTGTGTCACTTAAATGGACAAAAACCGCAGGTGCACAGGGTTATATAATTTACCGTAAAACGGGTTCTGGTAGTTATCAGAAACTCGTAACTGAAAAGGGTGTATCAAATCTTTCTTATGTAGATAAATCTGCAAAGAAAGGTAAGAAATACACCTATAAGGTAAAAGCATATTACAGCAAAACATATAGTGCTTACTCAAACACCAAAACAATAAAAGATAAGTATTAAGAAAAACGCGTCCGAAAGGGCGCGTTTTTTAGTGAAAAGGTAAGAGTGAATAGTTAAGAGGTGAGGGGCGAAGCCGATTATAATGCTGGCCGCAGGTCCCGGAATTTGCCATTTGCCACTTGCCACTTTCAACTTGATTGTCAATCTTCACCAAAAAATTTTCTGTTATATCTTGGGAATTTTATGTTAAAACTATGGAAATCTTAAAAAATATGTGTTACAATGAGCGATGGTGTAATAACTCTAATTGCGCCAAAATGCGCAAAAAATTTATTGGAGGTAAATTATGAGCAAGAAATTCGTTTATTTGTTCTCAGAGGGCGACGCTTCAATGCGTGAGCTTCTCGGTGGTAAAGGTGCAAACCTTGCAGAAATGACTAACATTGGTCTTCCTGTTCCCCAGGGTTTCACAATCACAACTGAAGCTTGTACTCAGTACTATGAGGACGGCAGAAAAATCAACGATGAAATCCAGGCACAGATCATGGAATACATCGACAAAATGGAAGGCGTTGTTGGCAAGAAATTTGGCGACAAAGAAAATCCCCTTCTCGTTTCTGTTCGTTCCGGTGCTCGTGCATCCATGCCCGGTATGATGGATACAATCCTTAACCTTGGTCTTAACGAAGAAGTTGTTGAAGTTATGGCTGCAAAGTCAGGCAACGCTCGTTGGGCTTATGACTGCTACAGAAGATTCATTCAGATGTACTCCGACGTTGTTATGGAAGTTGGTAAGAAATACTTCGAGCAGCTCATCGACGAAATGAAAGAAGCTAAAGGCGTAACTCAGGATATCGAGCTTACTGCTGAAGACCTCAAAGAACTTGCAGGTCAGTTCAAAGCTGAATACAAATCAAAAATCGGTAAAGACTTCCCCTCAGATCCCAAAGAACAGCTTATGGGCGCTGTTGAGGCTGTTTTCCGTTCATGGGACAACCCCCGTGCAAACGTTTACCGTCGTGACAACGATATCCCTTATTCATGGGGTACTGCTGTTAACGTTCAGGCAATGGCATTCGGTAACATGGGTGACGATTGCGGTACTGGTGTTGCTTTCACTCGTGACCCCGCTACAGGTGACAAAGGCCTTATGGGTGAATTCCTTGTAAACGCTCAGGGTGAAGACGTTGTTGCTGGTGTTCGTACTCCCATGCCCATCGCTGAAATGGCTGAAAAATTCCCCGAGGCATTCGCAGAATTCACAAAGGTTTGCGCAATCCTCGAAGATCACTACAGAGATATGCAGGATATGGAGTTCACTGTTGAAGCAGGCAAGCTCTATATGCTCCAGACAAGAAACGGTAAGAGAACTGCAAA